>DFOH01000003.1 GCA_002376545.1 Firmicutes bacterium UBA3546
GAAGAAGCACTGGCTGTAGTTAGAGAAGATGAACACATCACTGAAGCTGATTTGTTTATTGTCAAGCCAGGAGACAATGTTAGATTAGTTCCTGTTAAGGAAGCTATTGAGCCAAGATGTAGAGTAGAGGGAGGTCCTATTTTCCCTGGAGTTACTGGTGACTTAATGCAGGCTGGAAACGGAAGAACTCTAGCTCTAAAGGACTGTAGTGTTCTTGTTGTAGGAAAGCACTGGGGAGGTTTCCAGGATGGTCTTATCGACATGAGTGGTGAAGGTGCTAAATATACTTACTACTCCCAATTAAAAAATATTGTTTTAGTTGCTGACACTGATGAGGATTTTGAAAAACGTGAACAGCAAAAGAAAAACAAAGCTTTAAGATGGGCTGGAATGAGACTTGCTGAATATATTGGAAACTGTGTTAAAGAGCTTCAACCTGAAAAAGTTGAAACTTATGAACTAGAAGCTGTAACTAAGCGTTCTAAAGAAGTAAATGACCTTCCAAGCGTTGTTTTAGTATTACAACCTCAATCACAGATGGAAGAGCTTGGATATAATGATTTAGTTTATGGTTGGGATGCAAACAGAATGCTTCCTACATTTATGCATCCAAATGAAGTGCTTGATGGTGCTATCATTTCAGGAAGCTTCATGCCTTGTTCATCTAAGTGGTCTACTTATGACTTCCAAAACTTCCCTATGATAAGAAGACTTTATGAAGAGCATGGAAAGACATTAAACTTCTTAGGAATTATTATGTCTAATCTAAATGTTGCATTAGAGCAAAAAGATAGAGCTGCTTTATTCGTAGCTCAAATGGCTAAGTCTCTAGGAGCAGATAGTGCAATAGTTGCTGAAGAAGGATATGGTAACCCTGATGCAGACTTTATAGCATGTATAGTTGCACTTGAAAATGCGGGAGTTAAGACAATTGGTTTAACTAATGAATGTACTGGTAGAGATGGTGCTTCTCAGCCTCTAGTTACATTAGATTCTAAGGCAGATGCAATTGTATCCTGTGGTAATGTATCTCAATTAATCAAGCTTCCTCCAATGGAAACTGTACTTGGTGAGCTTGCATCACTTGGACGAGATGGTTTGTCAGGTGGATGGGAAGGCGACGAGCTACTAGGTCCATCAGTTAGAGAAGACGGCTCAATTATCATGGAAAACAATGCTATGTTCTGTGGAGACCAAGTAGTTGGTTGGTCTACTAAAACTATGAAAGAATTTTAAGGAGGTGTAAACATTGAAAAAGGCTATACTTTATATAAATCAATTCTTTGGACAAATCGGTGGAGAAGACATGGCTGATTTTGCACCTGAAATAAGAGAAGGTCTTGTTGGTCCAGCTATGGAGCTTCAAAAGCAATTAGGCGATGATGTAAAGGTGACTCATACAATCATTTGTGGAGACAACTTCATGGGTTCAAGAACAGAAGAAGCTATAAATACCATATTAGGATTTTTAGCAGATAAGGAATTTGACATATTCTTTGCAGGTCCTGCATTTAGAGCTGGAAGATATGGGGTTGCATGTGGTCATATAGGAAAAGCTGTTAAGGAAAAGTTTAATGTTCCTGTAATCACATCTATGAATGATGAGAACCCTGGAGTAGAAATGTTTAGAAAAGATCTATATGTATTCAAGGGTGGAGCAAGTGCAGCTGCCATGAGAAAAGATATAGGTAGTATGGTTCCATTTGCTAAGAAATTATTAAATGGAGAAGAACTATTTCCAGCAGATGAAGAAGGCTACTATGGAAGAGGGGTAAGACATCAAGTATGGTTAAATCCTCCTGTAAATGCCACTGATAGAGTTATAGATATGTTACTTAAAAAAGTACATGGAGAGCCTTTCGTATCTGAGCTTCCAATACCTGCTCAAGATTTAGTACCTATAGCTGAGCCTGTAAAGGACTTATCTAAGGCTAAGATTGCCATAGTAACTACAGGTGGTATAGTTCCTGTAGATAACCCAGACAGAATTCAATCAGCTTCAGCTACTAGATGGGGTAAATATGATGTTACAGGTATGGACAATTTAGAAGGTGGAGTATTTAAAACTGTACATGCTGGCTTTGACCCTGCAGCAGCAGATGCAGATCCAGATGTAATAGTTCCACTAGATGCATTAAGAGCATATGAAAAAGAAGGAAAGATCGGGTCTGTTCATAAATACTTCTACTCTACTGTTGGTACAGGAACAACACAAGGTGAAGCAGCTAGAATGGGTAGAGAAATAGTTAAGGATTTAGCAGAGCAAGGAGTAGATGCAGTTATATTAACATCTACCTGAGGTACCTGTACACGTTGCGGTGCAACGATGGTAAAAGAAATTGAAAAGACAGGTATGACAGTAGTACAAATGGCTAACTTAATTCCTGTTGCAAAAACTGTTGGTTCAAACAGAATGGTTCCAACAATATCAATACCATACCCACTTGGAGATCCAAGTACTACAAAAGAAGAGCAATGGAAACTAAGATATCACAGAGTTGGAGTGGCTTTAGATGCTTTAACTATTGATATCAAAGAACAAACAGTGTTTAAGGTTAAGTTTTAGCCTTGAATATATAGCTTTTTTAAACAGAAAGGAGGAATTAACAGAGTTATTTGATATCAACAAGTTATCACTTAACAATAGAACCTCAAATGTCGCTATTGTTTTAGCATTAGATTAGTCCTTACATAATAGGTTAAGGTGAATCTTAATAAGTAATTTCCTATAGAAGAGTGATATTAACTATCACCCTTCTATAGTTAACATTTCTTAACAACACCTTACTGATATTGTTAATTTGATAACCTACCGTTATTATCTTTATCATTAAAAATAATAATAAGGAGGAATTCTCTTGACGGAAAAGAAAAGTAACAATTCAGTTTTTTACATTTCTTTGGTGGTTGTTCTTCTAATATGTCTTTGGGGAATAATATTACCTGATAACTTTGGAAACATGGCAAATAATCTCTTTAACTTCTTAACAGTAAAGTTCGGATGGTTTTATCTTGTGGCAATGTTTTTCTTTGTCGTATTTATTCTAGGACTTGCATTTAGTAAGTTTGGAAAAATAAAATTAGGTCCTGATGATTCAAAGCCTGAATATAGTAATATATCATGGTTTGCAATGCTCTTCTCAGCTGGTATGGGAGTAGGTTTAGTATTCTGGGGGGTTGCAGAGCCTTTAAATCATTTCTTAGCTCCTAAGGCTGGTATAATACCTGGAACTGCTGAAGCAGCAGACTTTGCAATGTTTGCTTCTTTTATGCACTGGGGAATACATCCATGGGCGAATTATGCTGTTATTGCACTTTCTCTTGCTTATATGCAATTTAGAAAAAATAAGCCTGGTCTGATAAGTAGTATATTTATTCCTCTTATTGGAGAAGAAAGAGTTCAAGGTCCTATCGGGAAAGTAATAGATATTTTAGCTATATTTGCAACAGTTGCTGGTGTTGCAACTTCTTTAGGACTAGGTACTCTTCAAATTAATAGTGGTCTGAATTATTTATTCGGATTACCTATGACTACTTTTGTTCAGATGTCTATAATTGTAATAGTTACTGGAATGTTCATGGCTTCGGCTATATCTGGTCTTGATAAAGGTATAAAAATATTATCTAATACAAATGTTGCGATAGCAGGAGTACTTATGGTGCTCACTCTAATACTTGGTCCAACACTAACTATAATAAACTCATTTACAAATGGATTAGGTATGTATCTAAATAATATTATAGGTGACAGCCTTGCAATACAAGCCTTCGGTGACAATGGGTGGCTTAATGGATGGAGAATATTCTATTGGGCTTGGTGGATAGCTTGGGCTCCATTCGTAGGGGTGTTCATAGCACGTATATCTAGAGGAAGGACTATTAGAGAGTTTATCCTTGGCTCAACTTTGATTCCTGCACTAGGTTCATTCATTTGGTTTGCTATATTTGGTGGAACGGGATTATCTCTAGGTACAGAGGTTGCAGCTGAAGCAGTAAAAGTTACTGAAACAGCTTTCTTCGTGGTAATGAATCATATTCCTTTAGGAAGTATTATATCCTTTATAGCAGTTATATTGCTTTGTACTTTCTTTGTTACATCTGCTGACTCTGCAACATTCGTTCTTGGTATGATGTCAATGGAAGGAGACCTAAATCCTACTACGAAAAGAAAAGTAGTATGGGGAGTTATTCAATCCCTTATGGCAGCTGCACTAATGATTGCAGGAGGTCTAAATATGCTTCAAACGGCCTCAATAGCTGCGGCATTCCCATTTGCTATTGTTATGGTATTCGCATGCTTCTCCTTATTAAAAGCACTTAGAAAAGATGCTAAGGAATCTGAGAAAAAACTTAATGTAGAATAGCATATATATTAAAAACTGGCTTAATTTATAGCCAGTTTTTTTATGACGTAATCCGATCTTGAATGCTTTTTTGAGAAATTGCTAGTAGGTCAAACGCAACAAGAACCAAATTTGTACGACCATAGGAAGTGAACAAATTTGTATTTCGAGACTGCGATTATGACCTAACCCAATTTCTCGAATGCTTTTCCGAAAAATTGCTAGTAGGTCAAACGCAATGAGAACCAAATTTATGTAAGCGTAACGAGCTAATAAATTTGTGTTTCGAGACTGCAATGTATTGCCTAGAAATAAAAAAACTCAGTCCAAAACT
>DFOH01000002.1 GCA_002376545.1 Firmicutes bacterium UBA3546
CATGTGCGAAGTTTGAGTAAATAACATATTAAAATACCTTTTTTCCAAGCTTAGGATCAGATTTTAAGACTTCAGGCAATGATGAGCGAAATATCAATGAAATGTAGTTAATTGTCTTTTCACGGTCATGTTCTTTTCTATCTCTAAACCAGTTAATTAGCAATCCAGCCAGAGCTTCGGTGTATAAATCACAAATAAAATCCTTATAATCCTTCGTAACGCTTATTCCCATATTGCTTTCCAGAGAATCAACTATTGAATACATTATGTTGATGAAATCATTGTAGAAAAAGCGTTTCATTTCTTCACGGCCCATGGTATCAAAAGCACAGTTTAAGATATGCTTATTTGCGTCAACATAATCCATGACAAATATTATTGCATCCTTATAATCAACCAGCAAATCAAATTGCTTAACGACTTCGATTGCTTCTTCTTCAAGCATCCATTTAAGTAGTGCATAAATATCTTCAAAATGATAATAAAATGTTTTTCTGTTCAAGCCACAGTCGGCAACAATTTCGGTTATGGTTATCTTTGAAAGTGGTTTTTTGCTCATAAATTTTTTCAATGAAGCTGCAAGAGTTCTTTTGGTGTTTAAAGCAGTGATTTCATGTTTCAAATACTCACCTCCCAATTCTATTATACACGTGTCCATCAAAATTAAAACCACCAAATCGAACAATTTGACCATCAAATGGTGCGTAATTGTCCGAAATGCACACAACTACTAGTGTATTGACCGTTGTTTAGATTTACATTTTAGATAAAATTATAGGAGATAACAAAAAGAAAGAGGTGATTATATTGGCGGAATATACTTATGATATTATGATGCAGACCCCACTTGGCAAAAAAAAGGGTGTTGTAAATTTGAACGTTAATATTAATAGGATTTATGGAACTTTAAATATTCTCGGAAAAGAAAATGTATTTACTGGAGAAATTGACATTGGTGGTAAATGCAATTTAAATGGTTCCATAGAAACAATCGTAAGTACATTCAAATATACCGCTGAAGGATATATCAATAAGGAAAAAATTAGCCTTACTTTGCATGGAAGGCAGGATGTTTTCACCATTAGGGGCACAGCCTTAAGAAATTTGAAAGAAGGAGATTAGTATGCATAAGTTTTATGAGAAAATAGTTAATAACCCTAAGAAAATTATGATTACTTTTGCAGTGATTTTCTTAATATGTCTAGCATTAAAGCCATTTGTTTTAGTTAACTATGACATGAATGACTATTTACCCGAAGATAGTCCATCTACTGTTTCCCTAGAAGTAATGGAAAAAGAGTTTGATGGAGGAATTCCAAATGCAAGAGTAATGATAAAAAATGTTACAATCCCTAAAGCTCTTGAATATAAGGAAAAGATAGAAAAAATTCAAGGAGTAACGGAGGTAATATGGCTTGATGATGCTATTGATATTTCTATACCATTAGAAACAATGGATTCTGGTACAATTGAAAATTATTATAAAGACAGTACAGCTTTATTTACTGTTACTATTAATGAAAATAGTAGAATAGAAGCTGTTAATTCTATACGAGATTTAATTGGTGATGACAACGCAATGACAGGCTCTGCGGTATCAACGGCAATGGCTACAGAAAGCACGGTAGCAAAAATATCAAAAATAGCTTCCATTGCAGTATTATTTGTTCTTATTGTATTGATATTCACAACGAGTTCTTGGCTAGAGCCAGTTATTGTACTAATTGGACTTGGAGTAGCCATTATAATCAATGCAGGAAGCAATCTGGTTTTCGGAGAGATTTCATTTGTAACCAATGCTGCTGGTAATATACTTCAACTTGCGGTTTCATTAGATTACTCAATATTTCTCATTCATCGTTTTATGGAATGCCGAAAAGAAACTTCAGATGCAAAAGAAGCTATGGTCATGGCGCTTATAAAATCCACAAGTTCAATTTTAGCAAGTGGACTAACAACCGTAATTGGGTTTTTGGCACTAGTCCTCATGCAGTTTAGAATAGGTCCAGATTTAGGTCTTGCATTGGCCAAAGGTATTACAATCAGCTTAATCAGCGTATTTGTTTTTATGCCACCGTTGATACTTTCAACATATAAATGGCTTGAGAAGACAGAACATAAACCATTCCTTCCAAGCTTTGAGAGTTTCGGCAGGTTTGTAACAAATATTATGGTTCCTATGGCTTGTATTTTTGCGATAGTAATAATTCCGTCATATCTTGCTTCAAATTCAAACAATTTTTATTACGGCGCATCAAGAATTTTCGATGAGAATACGAAGCTTGGTGCGGATACACTAGAAGTTGAAAATATATATGGAAAAAGAGATACTTATGTGTTGCTTATTCCTAAGGGAAGCACGGCAACGGAAAAGGAACTTTCAAGTGAACTTAAAGAGATTCCGCAGGTTTCAGGTGTTATTTCATATGTTGACAGTGCGGGGGCTGAAATTCCGTCAGCTTATCTCGAGGGTGATTTGCTTTCTAAGCTTGAATCAGAGAATTATAGAAGAATGGTTATTTCAGTTGAGTCTGGTTTTGAAGGGGAAGAAACGGTTTCGCTTATTAAAGAAATTGAAAAGATTGTACAACAATACTATCCTGATACCTATTATCTTGCGGGCGAGGGTGTCAGCACTTATGATCTTATGAATATTATTACAAGTGATATGGTGAAGGTAAATATGATAGCTATAGGCTCTGTATTTATTGTTCTCTTATTGTCAATGAAGTCAATTAGTATCCCAGTTATTCTTGTTTTAGGTATTGAAACGGCAGTTTGGATAAATCTTGCCATACCATACTTCAAGGATTCTGTAATTTTCTATATTGCATATTTGATAATAAGCTCAATTCAGCTTGGCGCAACTGTTGACTATGCCATACTTTTTACGGAAAGATATAAGGAATATAGAGTAACCATGTACAAAAAACAAGCTATCATCAGTACCGTATCAGCAGTAACAATTTCGATTCTTACTTCAGGAAGCGTTCTTACAGCCGTTGGATTTTTACTTGGATATATATCTAGCCATGGACTTCTTTCACAGCTTGGATTCTTCCTTGGTAAGGGTACTTTGACCTCAATGGCAATTGTATTCTTTGTACTTCCTGGTTTGCTTTATATTTTTGATGGTATTATTGGGAGAACAACAAAAAATTCTAACTTTTTAAAGAGTTAAAGGAGGTAACTTTATATGAAACAAACAAAAAAGCTTCTTTCTGGAGTTCTAGCAGCAATGATTATCTTTTCAAGTATTGCAATGGTTTTTGCTTCCGAAAACAGTTCAGCAAAAGAAGAAGTAATTTATATTATGGCAAAGGCAGATGGTTCTATTAAACATGTTTACGTGGTTAATATTTTTAATGGAGGAGAAATTACAGACTACGGAAGCTATTCAGATGTCAAAATGCTCACTACAAATGATGAAATCAAAGTGAATGGCGATAATGTTACATTTTCAAGTTTAGCTGATAAGGTTTATTATCAGGGTACCATGTCAGACAACAAAATACCTTGGAATATTTCAATCCGCTACTATATAGATGATAAGGAATATTCTCATGATGAAGTCGCTGGAAAAAGTGGAAAGCTTCAAATTAAGCTTTCTATAAGCAGGAATGAGAATTATAAGGGCATATTTTATGATGATTTTGCATTACAGACAACCTTTCTGCTTGACACAGAAAAAGCCAGCAATATAATTGCAGATGGATCAACACAAGCTAATATTGGTAAGAACAAACAGCTTCTTTATACTGTGCTTCCAGGCAAAGGACTGGAGACGGAAATATCAGCAGATGTAGTTGATTTTGAAATGGAGTCTGTAGCAATAAATGGGATAAAACTGAATTTGAATATTGATGTTGATACTTCTGATATGACAGGAGAGGTTAACGAACTTCAAGACGGTATAGTAGAACTAGATAATGGTGCTAATGAACTGAAAGACAGTACACTTAAACTTAAGGATGGAGGTTCAAAGCTAAAAGATGGAGCATCTGCTTTAAATAATGGTGCTGTTTCCTTAGATGATGGTTTAGTTAAACTTAAAGAGGGTACCGAAAAAATTCAAGATGGAATAAATACACTGAATGAAAAATCTACAAACTTGACTACAGGCTCAGCGCAAGTTAAAGCTGGTCTTAATGAAATTCAAAATGCATTATTGCAGGTGTCTTCAACTACAGCTGATATCAGTCGACTTACCACTGCTTCCACTCAAATTAAGGAAGGTATAGACGAGCTATACAGCAGTACGGTTCAGCTACATCAGAGTATTGGCTATGCACAATATAAAGTTGTTATGTCAAAGAACGGCCTTGATATTGAGGCCTTAAAAGCAAATAACACTGCAACAATTGATAGCCTCAATCAACAAATTAGTGATCTACATGGGAAACTTAAATCTATAGAAGGTGTCCAGGGGCAAGAAGCAAATGTGGCACAACTTAAAGAGCAAATAAAACAGCTTAAGGGTATTGTTCAGTTGCTTACTGCAAATAATGGTTCAATTAGTGGAACAGAAAACTATTTAAATAGTTTAGAAATAGCGATCGAACAGCTTTCTTCTGGAATATCAGAACTTCAAACAAAATATACTGAATTTGATGCGGGAATTCAGAGTCTTTCAGCTTCATTTAGTGATATGGTGTATAACATGACTAATTTGGCTGAGGGCATAAATAAACTTGTCACACAATACTCGCAATTAGACAGTGGTATTATAGAATACACAAATGGTGTAAAAGCTCTAGTTGAAGGATACACAGAGGTCACACAGGGCATACTAGAGCTTTCGAACGGAAGCAAAAACTTGAAAGCCAGCGCTGGTGATGTTCTAAATGGTGTGAGTGAATTTGCTGATAGTATGAATGAACTTTATGAAGGAACGATAGAGCTTACCGATGGAACAACAGAGCTTCGTTCCAAGACATCTGATTTAGATACTCAGATTGAGGATAAAATTAATGAAATGATTTCAAGTGTTCAAGGTGAGAGAACAGAGATAAAATCATTCACTTCAGAAAAGAATGCTAATATAAAATCGGTACAGTTTGTAATTAAGACAGACGCAATTGAAAAAACGGAGATTATAAGTAAGCCTGTAACTGTAGAAGAATCACTTAATTTCTGGCAGAAGTTACTAAGGTTATTTGGATTGTATTAGTCATCAATTATAGTTTGAAATATCTTTGCGTATTAGTATCATCTTTCTGCTCCAATCCATTTGGAGACGGTAGTACTGCTTGCTAAATAGGGATGGTTTCAATGCCATCCCAATCTGTAAAAGTAGATATGTGCTCGTTTTATATCAAATCCACTATGGCAGAAAAATAGATGTGTTAAATATTCCTCAAATAGATTATTCTTTCAAACCAATATTCTATTTGAGATTTGTCAGGACAATCTTTTAAATAAACAAAATTGAAAGGATGACTAATATTAAAATCTCGTATTGAAATTTCTTTAAGATATCCTTGAGATATTTCCTTTTTTATGGCTTCTCGGTACATAAAAGTGATGCCAACGTTTTTATGACACAATTCTTTTATAATATTCATATTACCAATTTCAATTTTTCTTTTGAAATCTTTAATACTAAGATTTTGATTGTACAATGCTTGTTCTAGTATATCACGAGTTCCACTGCCGGGCTCCCTCAGAATAAGATTTTGCTCTAATAATTCTCCTAGATTAATAGTTTTAGATGCTATTTTGTTTTCTGGAGAACAGACACCAATAAATATTTCATTGGATATTATTTTAAATTCAAATTGATTTTGGTTAAAATGGCCTTCTAGCAAGGCGAAGTCTATTTTCCCCTCCCAAAGCATTTTCTGAAGAATATGAGTATTTTCAACAAACATTAAAATATTAGTTTCAGGGTCTTCTTTAAATATTTGATATAAAATAGGTGGAACCGTATATTCACCAATAGTCAATGTTGCTCCGAAATTCAATGATTTAACTTGATTTTTAATGCGGTGTAATAAGGGTAAAATTCGTTCCGAATTAGCATTAAGTGTTCTTACATGTTGCCACAATGCTTTGCCTTCTTCAGTAAGAGAAAAGTTCTTTCCTTTTCCTGCAATCAATATTACCTGGTAATAGTTCTCTAAAAACTGGATGTGTTGTGAAACAGCGGGTTGTGTCATGTTTAATTTTTGAGCAGTCTTTGTATAATTACAAGTTTCACAAAGTGTAAGGAATGTCTGTAATCTATTATCTAACATCTGGCCCTCCTATAAGTTTGAGTTATATAAATATAAAATATTATAATTTCATTTTATATAAATAAAATGGTATATTCAAGTTAGAATTTATTAACTTGGAGGTGTATTATGTTTAAGAAATTAAACAACATAGCACCTGGATTGCTGCTTAGTGCTTGTGTTGCAATTGTTGCAATGTTTTTAAGTAGTCTAATTCCAGGTGATATTATAGGGGCTACTGTTATGGCTCTTCTGGTAGGTATGGCATTGAATCCCGTATTAAATAGTTATAAGCAATTCAATGCTGGGGTAAGTTATACAGGAAAGATTGTTCTTCGTATTGGTATCATACTTATGGGTGTTAATATGAATTTCTCTGAAGTTTTAAATGTAGGGAAATACTCACTTTTTGTAATGATATTTACTATGGCAACTGCATTTGGTGCTGGGAACTTAATAGGTAAAATGTTCGGAATGAATTGGAAACTTACCAATCTATTGTCAGTCAGTACAGCAATATGTGGTGGTTCTGCTGTTGCAGCAGTGGGACCCGTTATCAAAGCAAAAGATGAAGATGTAGCATATGCAATTTCTTCAACATTCATATTTGATATTCTTACGGTTGTCGTGATTCCATGGATTGGTATTGCCCTTGGTATGTCTAGTATGGGTTATGGTTTGTGGGTAGGTACAGCTGTTAATGATACATCATCAGTAGTAGCAGCAGGCTATGCTTTTTCTGAATTTGCAGGAAATACAGCAGTTATAGTAAAACTCACTAGGACATTGTTTATAATTCCATACGTATTAATATTCTCTATTATAACAGAAAGGCTTGAAGCAAAATCAGAGGTTGCATATGGGCGCATATCTATTAACTTTAAGAAAATTTTCCCTTATTTTATTATATTATTTCTTGTTGTTGTAGCCCTTCGTAGTACAGGTATTATACCTAATGCTTTAGTATCTGCTCTTTCAAAAACCTCAAAATTTTGCATGGTGATGGCTTTATCAGCTATTGGTCTTAAAACAAGCTTCAGAGATATCAGAGATATTGGGTTTAAGCCAATGATTCTCGGATTTATTGTAGATACTCTAGTAGTTTTTGTATCCATAGGTGTTCAGATAGCAATAGGAAGATTCTAAGCAAAGCTTTATTTACCACCTAGATAGATCCAATCATCGGACTACTAGTGGAGCTGGTTATATTCCAGAAACCTATGTTGACACTAGAAAGGATAAGCTATCTAAGATTGCTTATTATGGTTATACCAATACAAGTAAGTCTTATTTATCATATTGACTTTACCCTTAGGGTAAGGTGTAAGATAAAGGTAATCGTATAGAATACGTTGAAAGAAGAAGAGGAACAACTCGCATTTAATAAAGCTAAAAATATCAGCGGCTGGGTTGCTGACTCAACTGGAATAAATACAGGGGGATGGGGTCTTACTCTCTCTCCTACAGATATGGCAAAAATAGGTCAATTATACTTAGGCGGCGGAATGTGGAATGGAAAACAAATTGTATCGACAAGATGGATAGACGAGAGTACAAAGGAACATAGCCGATGGGAAAAACTCAATCTGCCATATGGATATTTGTGGTGGGCTGGCAATGATAAAGAGCATGACTATGCAGCTATCAAAGAGCCAGACGTCAAGACGCAGAGCCAATAATTATGGAGTAAATAAACTTCATGTTATTGGCTCTTTTGTTCTCTAATCTTAATAACCTTTAATATCGTATCTATATGTAATGGGTTTAAGTATGCTGAAATTTCAATGAAGCTTGATACATTAATTAAAGAAAAAGAAGTTTTGGAAGAATCCCTTGAAAATGAACATACGGTAAAAAGAAAATTGAAAGATTTTAGAAATACTTTAGAGCAGAATCAAATACTAGATGAATTTAATAGATATGTATTTGAAAGTATTGTTGAAAAAGTCATAATGGATGGAGTTGAAGAAGATAGAATTATTGACCCACATAAATTAGTATTCATCTACAAAACAGGTTTGACAAATTAGCAAGAGGGTGGTAAGTTTAAAATTAAAAGAAAGAATGCGAAACGAGTTTAGTGATATTCACTTTTTCTTCTTTTTCCTCTTGACTCTTCCGTTGGGGAAGCAACTATTATATAGTTTATAAAGTGAAAAGGAGGAAACACACTATGGCGGATTTATTAAAAATCAAAGAAGTATCAGGTCGATATGAAGTGACTGTCCGCACTCTTCGCTATTATGAAGATATGGGATTAATAAACAGTCAAAGAAGTGATGATTATGCGTATAGAATGTACGATAAATCCTCAATAAAACGATTGGAGCAGATTCTTATACTTCGTAAATTGAACATTAGCATTAAAGATATTCAGAGAATTTTTCGATCAGCCAGTTCCGAGATAGTTTTAGAAGTTCTAGGCAAAAAAGTTTCTGATATTGATGATGAAGTCGCTCTTCTGCATGAGCTTAAAAAAATAGTTTTAGAATTTATTATGCAAATTCATAGAAGTGATTTTCAGAAGGATTCTGATGTAAAACTTTTATATGAGAAAGCAAAGGAAGTTGAGCAGCAGATAATTAATGTGGAGTATGAAGGAAATCCTGCGCGCGTTAACAACCTTTTGAATATTACCGAAAAGCTTAAAAAAGCACCAGAAGTCAGAATTGTAGAAATACCAAAGTGCAGAATGGCTTCATCAGGTTATTTTAATGATTTAAGTGAGGTTATAGGAAGCTTTGACAAATGGTTCTGCGAGTATGACAAAAAACGAAAAGGTATATCATTTTCACCGCTTGATTTTATGTTTTTTGAACTGGATGGTAGAGGAATGTGGCTATTTGCCGTTGAAGACTGGGTAACGGAAAAAGATACAAACGGCTACGAAATAATTGATTTTGAAGGTGGTCTGTACGCAAATGCAGTATCCATCGATGGTGATGATGATATCAATGGCAGGGTATATACCGGAATTAAAGCTTGGATTGACAATAGTGGATTTGAACTTGACGAGCGTGAAGGACACATGGCAATGTGCCATATGATTGTAGGCGAGAAAATGAACCGTGGACTTGGATATAAGCAGCTTGACATATTTGTACCTGTTAAACTGCGAACGGTAAAAGAAAAGGAGGAACTCTATAATGCCAGATATAAAGAAAATAAAGCAAGCCATGATTGAAGAAAGGATATCTGAGGAGATAATATCTAAAATCGATTTTACAGACTCAGGCGGTAATAATCCACTACCTGTCATTGCGGTAATAAATCAAATGGATTACATGCTCTCACCTGAGCAATGCTTATCAGTAATGGAAAAACAAGGCTGCTGTAAAGGTGGGCAAAGGGACAAGGAATGTAAAAAACTTGGCAAGCAAAATATGGGCAGACCACTTGATGAAAAAATCGAACTACTTTCCTCAATTCAATATATGGGAAACCCAAAACTTAATGAAGATGGTACTATTACAACGGGTATTTTTTGGTTTCAAGACGGTGTATACAATTGTGCCTGCCCGTCAATTAAGAAGTTGAAAAAGCCTGTTTCAGTTACTTCTACATATTGCGGATGCTGCGCCGGACACTTTTTATATCATTATCAAAATGCCTTGCAGGTTAAGTTGAAATTGAAAGAAATAAAATCTTCTCCAATTAACACAAATGGTTCAAAACCCTGTGAGTTTGTTTTTGAAGTAATATAGATGTTTTGATTAAAAAGTATATTTTGACTCTAAGGGGTAACAGGTTCAGCCGAGTTTCTGGTATATTTTGTTGCACATAGAAAGGTTTGAAAATGTAAAATATTGAGAATTATACAGTTTTATAGTATAGTTTAGTTAGTATTATATTGAAGTATATAATATAGGAACATTTAGGAGGTATGTTATGAAACGGTTTCTAATGAGACACATAAGCAACTCGGTGCAGTTTAATTAATCTGATAACAGATTGTATCGAGAAAATTTAATTTGTTGTCAGTTAACTGCACTGCTTTTCGTAAATTTTAATTTAATCGAAAAGGAGAGTATAAGTTATATGAATAAATTAAATAAAGTAATTGTTTGTGTAGATATGGCAGGATGCCCCAATAGATGTAAGCACTGCTGGTTAGGAGTAACTCCAAATGGGAAAATGGAGAAGGAAGATTTGCTATTTGCCGCAAATGCATTTAGACCATTTACAAACCAATTGGAGATTGTAAGTTGGTATAGAGAGCCAGATTTTCGAAAAGATTATAGAGAATTATGGGATTTAGAATGCCAATTGTCAGATGTTAAGACACCACATTTTGAACTGATGAGTTATTGGAGAATGGTAAGAGATAAAGATTATGCTGGATGGTTATATTCTCTTGGTGTACGTAAATGTCAGCTAACTTTATTTGGCTCCGAAAAAACCACAGATTATTATGTTGGTAGAAAAGGTGCATATCGTGAAATAATTAAGTCTATAGACATTTTATTAGAACATAGTATTGCACCCAGAATACAAGTATTTATTAATAAAGATAATATTAATGAATTATATTTTATTGAAGAACTAATATACAGTTTAGATTTGGAAAACCGTTGTAAGGAAATCGGTCAGGAATTTCAGTTGTTCATACATCAGGGGTCATGTGATGGAGAAAATGAAAAATTATATGATATACGAATTACTGAAGATGATTTAAATAAAATTCCTGAAAAGCTAGCAATGTTTACATTAAGGCATTCTAGGAAATGTACATTGAATGAGGTGTTTGGAAAAACGGAAAGAGTTTTAATAGAAGAATTATCTGGAGATAAGTCAACAATATCAATAGTATCCTCATCTCCCATCTTTTATATTGATGCAAATTTTGATGTTTTTCCTAATGAAACACAACCAACAACATGGTGGTGTTTGGGTAATTTAAAATTAGACGGTGCAAAGAAAATTATAGACAACTATATAAGTAATAAATCAAAAGCCCAGCACTTAATTAATTCTATACCGATTGGAGAAATGGTTAATTTCTGTGGAAACCTTAGTAGCGAAAGACTTTTTACTAAAGGAGATTATATTACATATATACAAAATCAGTTTTGTAGAATTAACCAATAATTTTAAAATTTGATTTGGGATAATTTTTATAAGAAACAGTCGCCTTTAGTGGCGACTTTTCTCCTGCTCTAAAAAGCTCTTTCTTTAAACTTCCTTCCATCACTTACTCAGTAGCATAAACAGAAATTTCAAGACCATTGATTAGAGTGAAAGTAAATGTGATAGAGCTTTTTATAATTACTTTTTCAATTAATGATTTGAATAATTCTTGGGCATACTTGCCTTTGCTTTTTCCTTTTTGTATGACTTTCTCAACGGCTGAAATAAAAGCTTGGAAAAAATCATCTTTATCAGAAATAATATTATTGTATAGATTAACAAATGTGCAACTAAGCGGGTAATATCAAGCTGTGACATCTTTATTGTACTCTCAATCCATGTTGAAGTCGTAACCCCGTTTACAAGGAGTGAAACGAGTTGTAAGTAGAGGTACGTCTTATGTTGGGATTGCCCAAGAAGGCGAGCGTAAAGAAGACTGATTGGAAGCAAGCTACGGCGGAGTGTGTGGTATTGATGCAGAAAAGGGGATAGTAGAGTTTGGCCACAACATATAGTGGTTTGGGGATGGTTTTAGAGCATAAAATAAGCGGGAAAACACCGATTTTTACCCCCTGTTTTTAGGGTGATTTATAGAGGACATAGTGTAAAAAAGAGGTTCGCATAGGAAAAATAGAAATTTTAGTTGATAAATCGATGGATGAATTAGGGTTATTGGCTGATGATGGAAACGAGGATAGATGCGCTGTCGCGTGAGGCAAATCTGCGTGGGGATGATATCGACGAGAAATTTCCGCTGGATTAAGATTTGTGGAGCCGACCGAATTTATCTACCCTAGGTATCATATGTGTCATGTTTGTGGCAAAATATATACCTGCACCAGGTCATCCTACGGAGGTATATGATACATGGTTTGGTGCAGCTCCGTATTTTTCTACGCTGTTGGTAAAAGGTGCTAGATAGTGGCGATAATGAAGGGGTATGGCGGTTTGGCGGGTGAGTTGTGTTATGCTTATTAGGAACGACACCTAACTGCAAACTTAATATTTTGGTATGCATAACCGCATAAAAAGATAACCGTTCTCCATATCGTCTGTCATTTCAAAGCCTACGCTACTCCATAATCTTTGTGCAGCTATATTTTCTGGCTCAACTGGTAAAGAAATTTTACTCGCGTTGCACTCTTTACACAAATATTCAACACAAAGCCTAGCTGCTGCCACTCCATAGCCTCTTTTCTGAAAACGGCTATCTATCATGAAATTTATGATTTGATGGTTCTCTTCGCCAATATACATTAAAACATAGCCCACCATCACATCATCGGCATAAATTGCAAAGGGGCGCGAATCATCATAAAACACCCACGCCTCGGCCAAAGACCACGCGACAGGGTCTACAAAGTCTGCATTGGCAACAGATGCACTCAAATTCAAACACTCTTCATAATTATCTTCGTTAATCGTTCTTAATTCTACCAAAAGAATCCTCCTTTCTTAAATATAGCCAAGGTTGTTTAATATAAATAATACCGTGCTATGCCTATTTCCCTCGAGTTCGTATAAAAGAATGGTACAATATAGTTCACAAACAGTATAACAAAATCCGATGAGAATTGCTATGTCTTTTATTTGTGAGCCGATTGGGTTTATTTATCATAAGTATCATATATCCGCGCCGGGTCATCCTACACGGATACATTATACTTATGAGAGATATGATACATGGTTTGGAGCGGCTTCAATAAAAAGAAGGTATATAGATTATGTAAAGAATTAAATGTGCCAAGACTCCAAAGGATTGTTAAACCTAAGTATCCAAGGAAAATAGTTCAAAATAGAGACATTACAAACTCTAATTCCCTTTGGGAAGTAGATATTGAATATGGTTACATCCATGGTGAAGAGAGATTTTTTTATAGCCTCTTTTCTAGATATATATGATAGAAACATAGTAGAATACCATTTAAAACCCCAAATAAAAATGTCCGTATAGAATCTTTCCATAGATTACTAGAGGATAAATATTTATGTATAATAAAAGAAGCAAGAAATATTAAAATATAGATAATCTAAGAAAAAGAAAGTATTCGTGAGTTTTTGTCCAATATTAATGGGTTAATCCGCAACAGTTGATAGGGAAGACAATAAAAAATAAAAGCAAATAATGAAAGTAATCAGAAATATATAATTCCACCAAGGGGATACTATCTCCCTACGACATCTTTACTGATTCCTCAAGGCACTGTGAAGTGGTTTGTAAAGTAGAAAAATAAGAAAAAAGGAAATTTACATTTTACTTAAATAGCAACTAACAGTTGCACAATTTCAAAGTTTGGTTGATAGAAATACTTGTAGTATACTGTTATACTGATTATATAAAATATCAGAAATAGGAGGTTGTTATGAGTATTGGAAATCGTATTTTTCAATTGAGGATTAATAATGGATTGACTCAGGAGCAACTAGCTGAAACTTTGAAGGTATCAAGACAATCTGTTTCAAAATGGGAAATGGAACAATCTATCCCAGAAACAGATAAAGTTATTACTATGAGTAAATTGTTTTCAGTAAGTACCGATGATATATTACTCGATAGTGATGAGATCAAAAAGCTCAAACCGCAACAACTACATTTAGGTTCGATTTATCTGATAGTAAGAGACTTCGAAAGGGCTATTACTTTTTATGAAAAATTACTTTCTATGCCTGTTTCAACAAGAAATTGTGGAGATAAATTTGCTGAATTCTTTTTTGATAACAAGTGTGTGGCCTTAATGAATGAAGCAAATCTTATAGGTCATCATTATGGAGAAAGCGACTACAAATTTGTTCTTAACTTTTGGGTTGAGGATTTAAGAAAAGAATATAATCGATTAAAAAATCTCAATATAGGCAAAATGACAGAGATTAACAAAGTGCATGAAAAATATTACTATTTTCACATTTTGGATAAAGATAATAACGTTATTGAAATTACAGGTGGTTATAATGAGCTAAAGGGAGATAATAAGAATGAATGAAATATGTCAAAGTTGTGGAATGATAATGGAGTCCAGTGGACATGGAAAAAATGCTGATGGAAGTATTAACAATGATTATTGCAAATATTGCTATATTGATGGTCAATTTGGCAAGAATGAAACGATGGAAGAAACGATAGAAAGCTGTATTCCCTTTAGAGTTAATGATACTGACTACCCAAACGCGGAAACTGCAAGAAGCCAAATGATGAAGACTTTTCCAAACTTAAGAAGATGGAGAAAATGAAACTATTGGTCCTAAATCTACCAGTACTAGAAGATTGGCTTAAAGATTAGAATTATTTTGCCTATATTTCTGAATATAATATAGTTAAGTATACCCTTCTACCAAGGGGGTACTGGACACCTATGGCATCATTATTGACTTCCCAAGGCATGTGGAATGCGTGATTCTGATGCAGAATTGTGGTTCAAGGGGCAATGGATAGAGTTTGACAACAACATATAGTGGTTGAAGGAAAAAATTTAGGTTGAAAATTAGTAAAAAACACTGTTTTTTAACTCTTGAAAATAGGGTAAAACATAGATGACATTAGATAATTAGAGTTATGACAAGGGGAGAATGGGATTTAAAAGGTGGAGTAATGGTATATAATAGCGAATCTTATATAATATAAATCGGTAATTATAGTCTAAGGACAACTATTTATAAACAAATTAGCAAATATACAGATTATAATTTGTTATTATAAATAGCTTGACAAAGAAAATGCATTTTGATACTATGTACTGAAAATAAAGTGAATACATCTCATGGTATTATACTCGCCGGAGTATAATACCTCTGTAATGAGAACATGCAAAATCGCATCGTTAGGCCTGAGGATGCGTCAGGTCTATAGATGCGATTTTTTTTATTTAAAAGGAGGAGAAATTATGGATAGTCAAGTATCAATTAAAACTCAATCAAAAAACATGTTTAGTTTATTACTGGCGTATATTATACCTGGAATAGCAGGGCTTCTATTTAATTCCTTATATATTGTTGTTGACGGTCTTTTCGTTGCGAGAATGCTTGGAAGAGAGCCGCTAGCTGCAGTAACTGTTGGTGTCCCTGTTGTAGAAATATTACTGGCCTTAAGTATGCTTATATCAGTAGGAGCAGGTGTACTGATTTCTAGTAAAAATGGTAAAGGAGAATATAAAGAAGCAAGAGGTATTTTTAACATATCAGTTAGATTATTGGCTATAGTATCTACATTACTAGCAGTAGGTGCCTTAATATTTATACGTCCTATTGCAAAGATGCTAGGCGCGACTCCTGACATAATGGATTTAGTAGTTGAGTATATGACATATTTCTTTGCATTCAGTCCTGCATTTATGTTTAGCTATGCTATGTGCACATGGCTAAGAAATGATTCACAACCTAAGCTTGCAATGCTTGCTCAGATTGTTGGAGCATTATCTAATGTATTTCTTGATTGGTATTTGATGGGACATTTAAAAATGGGAATCGGTGGAGCTGCCTTAGCTACTGGATTAGGTCCTGTATTCAGTATGATAATAATGTTGCCACATTTTATATCAAAAAAGGGTAATTTGTACCTTGAGAAGATAAAGATGAATTTTAAAGCCGTTTCTGATATGTTATTAAAAGGTATTCCATCATTTACAATGGAATTTGCATTGGGTATAACGACATTATGTGTTAATATTGCAATTGGAATACACATGGGAGCTTTAGGATTTGCGGCATTTGGTATAGTGGGATATATAGCTCTAATAGTTTTATCAGTATTTTTAGGTATAGCCGAAGGCTCACAGCCATTAATAAGTTTTTACCACGGAGCTAACGAAGATGGAAACATGAAAACAATTTTAAAAATTAGTCTGTATATATCCATAATAATAGGAATAGTAGCATATTTATTGTTATTTAAATATACAGAAGTCCCAGTAAATATATTTGCCGATAATGACATGGAACTTGTTAATGCTGCTGCCAATGCAATTATTTATTATTTCCCTGCTCTATTTGCATCAGGTATAAACATTCTTTTGGCATCTTATATGCAATCCACAGGATATTGGAAGGAGTCAGTAGTTATATCATTATGCAGATCTCTAATTTTATTACTTCCATTATTGCTAGTAGTGCCTAAGTTTTTAGGAGATAATGGTATATGGATATCGGTGCCAATTGCAGAAATATTAACATTACCCATAGCTTATATATTGTGGAAGCCAAAGAATAGCATAATAATACAGTAAGCTATGTCTGGATAAGGATAAAAGGTTTGAAGTTCTGTAGATTTATCCATTTTTCATCTAAAGAGTATTTACAAATAAAGTATGGGGACTTATATCATCCCTACCATATAAACTGCTTAATTGATGCATATAAGTTTGATATTACCGGCTTTGAAACTAAAGAACCGATAAGGCATATATTGCTCATCTTTTGTCTTTCTAAAATATCTTTGTAAAAGCTCTGTGTTAAGTTTTTTTCTTTTAAGTGGGGAAATATATACCATTGCTTCGCAGTAATTAAGTGTTTTACACCTATACCTGATTTTATTATGTCGTGTGTAATACTATTAACAAGATCTTTATTTACGTAACCATAGGCATATGCCACCAGAATATTTTTATTGTTTTGCTTAAAGGTATGGAAAAATTGTATCTTTCCCTTTTGGCCTAAATTTGCTTTATAATAGGTTGTGACTATATTTTTATTATCAACCTCATAAGCACAGGTTATATAAGGGTTTGTATCAATTTTATTCATCAACTGATTATATAAATCATCTTTGATTACATCCTTGGGTAGTTTAGTAGTGATAAAAGCTTTATCATATATATCAAAGCCATATTCCGTTTCAACTTTAACTTTGCTGCCCAAGGTTTCAATATTTTTTACTTCGATGGAGTATCGAATATCTGATATATTCTGACTAAGCTTACTTATTACTTCAGACATTCCTTTATTGATAAATAGAAGCTTGTTTCCATGAATAAATGAATAAATAGTCTCCATATTAAAGATATTAAATGCATAGTATGCTTGAATATTATGTATACTCCCAAAACCAAAGGAGGATAAATGAGGAGCGACCACTTCACTAATAGTATCTAACTTGTTTATTTTAAGAAAATCATATAAGGGTACCATTAATTCTTTAGGAATATAGCCATAATTAATATCATTTACTGATGGGAAATAGGCTTTTAATATATAATCTAATTTTTTTAACTCCTCCATCAGTGCTGCTACATTGTCTCGAGGTATATGCTCCACCTTAGAAAAACTCTCATCTAAAAAATTCCTGTAGGTAAAGCTCTCAGTATATTCCACATCAAGCTCTATTAAAAGCTCTTTAATATGCTGGGCAAAGGAAAATACGGTACCAAGCTCAATGTAGATATCTCTGTTTACAATAGTTCTACAGTGGCCCCCGATATGCTCTTGCTTCTCATATATGGTAACATCTACACCTTTTTTCTCCAGCATATATGCTGCTAACATTCCGCTAAAACCTGCTCCTATTATGGCAATACGCATCTTAACCACCTCTTAATATCGTCTTTCTATATAAGCCCAAAGGGGCAAAATCATTTTGGAATTTGTAGAGTTAATATGATATTCAACCGGTGAGTAAAAATCACCATTGTAGGATAACTGATTGTTAATATTGTAGTCTCTAATATATTTTTGCAAATATATTTTTAGTTCGCTAAAGGATAATCCCTTATGAATAAGAGGCATTAGAAAGGATAAGCAGTTATGGGTATAATCCTTTCTTAACTCCTCAGTTTTAGCCAAATTATCGCCTTCTTTTAAGATATGAATATCGATATCATGTCCATTATTGTGCAGAATGGTATGGGATAAAAAAGAACCCTTATGTTTGAATATAATTTTGCTATCTTCAAAAAAACACAAATGTTTTACATCTAAATTTAAGCCATGGGCAACAGGAATTGCTAAAGCTGTTAAAATATCTTCAAAATTTTCCATAGACAATTGAGTATATAATCTGGAACAAGCAATTTTACTTTTGTAATCAAAAATAGTATATTCATAGATTGGCCCAATATTTTCAAAAACACCATAGGATGTTGTCCAACACATCCAACATTCACCACTTGTCAGGCTATCAAAATTAGGATAATTTCTATTTATTTCCTTGGTTTTTTTATTTGAAAACTTTATTCTTTTGCCTCTTGTTGTTAGATTATTTCTCTTCATAACATTATAGACAGCCGATTCGCTAATATTATGACCAATCTCTTCTACAAGGTATTTGATTTCCCTTGGACCATAATTAGGGTGCTTTTTTATTAAATTTAAAATAGTAGAAGCAACTTCTGGCTTAGTTTTATTAACAGGAATAAAATTTTTTACAACATCATCTAAGCCTTTAATACCAAGAGTTTTATATCTTTTTAACCAACGGTAGTAAAGGGTCCTAGAAACGTTATATTTTTTACAGGTTGAGCTTACACCAAATTTTTGACCTTCCGAAATTATATTAAATTTTACATGTCTATCCATAATCTCCACCTAAAGTAGTTTTATTTTAAACCAAGGAAATAGTTATTAGGTTAGTATTATTTTAATATATTAACAAAATTTTAACATAGAAAGGATATCTCTACAATATCAGCTTATTTCATGATTATTTATAGAAGCGCCTTCCGTCAAGGATTATTGTAGGAAACAAGTGGTTTAGACTCTTTTCCTTTAAGCTAATAAACGCTTGGAACTTCTGGAATTTTAAAAGCATTCAAAAATATTTTACTTTAGGTTTTTGTTTACAATTAAGCTAAAAAAATTATATAAATTATCAGACAATTATGATGCACATTAATTCAAACAAACTGTCAACACAAATGTAAAGTAAAAACTGCTTCTATTTTTTAAAATAAGTCTCGGTTGTTGGGTGTTTTGAATCTTGTTATAATCAAGTTAAAATGGGGAGGAGATATAAAGAATGAATGAATTGAAGGTTTTTTCAATCAAGAAAAATATCCACGAAGATAATGCAAAGGTAGCTAATGAAACAAGGGAAGCTTTAAGGGGGCATAATACATTTCTTATAAATGTTATGTCTTCACCGGGTAGCGGAAAAACAACCACCCTAGTAAGTACAATAAATGCTCTAAAGGAAGAATTGAAAATTGGGGTAATTGAAGCTGATGTAGATTCTGATGTAGATGCTAGAACCGTTCAAGGGGCTGGAGCCAGGGCAGTTCAAATGCATACAGGAGGCTTATGTCATCTAGACGCAACGATGACAAGGACGGGAATTGATGAGTTAGGGGTTGAAGATTTAGATTTAGTTTTTCTAGAGAATATAGGTAATTTAATTTGTCCTGTTGGTTATGACACTGGTGCCATGAAAAACATAGCCATATTAAGTGTTCCAGAGGGAGATGATAAACCATTAAAATACCCAATGATCTTTGGTAAGGTTGATGTACTTATTGTCAACAAAATTGATGTTATGGAACATTTTGATTTTAATATAGAACTATTAGAAGAACGAGTTCGAAGATTGAATAAGGATATAATAATTATCCCTATTTCAGCTAAAACTGGAGAAGGTGTAGACCTTTGGGTTAATTGGATTAGAGAAGAGATGAAGAGGAGGTAAGGTATGGCAAAGAAACAGGAAAAAACTAATTTTAATAAGTCTGAGCGTTTTAATTTTGCTTTAACATGGGCAGATGTTGATGGAAGGCCATATAGACAAGAAATTCTAGATTTAGCAAATAAAATTGGCAGAACCAAAGCTGGAAGCAGTAGAGAAGCTATTCCATTTGGACCAGAGTATTATGCCCTTGAACCGATTCTTGATTCTTATCAAGCTAAAATAGCAATGCATCTAGAATTTCGCAAAAAACTAAGTGCCCAGGATGTTGCAAAAAAATCAGGAGAACCCTATGAAAAGGTTAAAGCTGCACTAGATCATATTGCTTGGGCTGGTGTTGCATTTGTTAATACAGTAGATGGTGTAGATATGTACTGGCAGGATATTTTTGTGCCGGGTCATCTTGAAATGATTAACAACAACAAAGAAATTGTTGAGAAGTACCCAGAAGTTGCTGAAGCCTTTTATTATTTTGGCAGCAAAAGAGGACCTATGGCAGCTGGAATTATGCCCATTGGTGGCGGTCCTATGAGGGTATTACCTATTGAAAGATCTATTGATGCTAATACAAGAAGAGCAACCTATGAGGAACTATCGCGATATCTAAATGAAGCCGATATTTTCTCTGTTTCAGATTGTTCTTGTAGAACTTCAAGGGAAGCTATGGGAGAAGGCTGTGGACATCTAAAGGAAGATATGTGTATCCAATTAGATCACGCCGCTGAGTATTATATAAAAACTGGTCGAGGTAGAGAAATAACAAGAGAAGAGGCATTTGAAATTATTAAAAAAGCAGAAGACAATGGATTGATGCACTCTATTCCTAATTTAGACGGACTAGGGCATACCCACGCTATTTGTAATTGCTGTGGATGTAGTTGTTATGCAATGAGATTAGCAAATGAGTATTTAAATAATGATATTGTAAGGTCCAATTATAAATCTGTAGTAGATGAATCTAAATGTGTAGCCTGTGGTGAGTGTATTGACGTATGTCCAACAAATGCCTTAAGACTTGGTCAAAAGCTTTGCTCGAAGAATCCAATAGATGAAACCATTACAAAAATAACTCCTAGAAATACTATGTGGTTGGAAGATAAATGGAATACCGACTACAGAGTAAATAGGAAAAATACATTAGACTCCGGTACAGCCCCTTGTATTACTAATTGTCCTGCCCACATACCAGTTCAAGGCTATATTAAATTAGCATCACAAGGAAAGTACACAGATGCCCTCGAGCTAATAAAGAAGCATAATCCACTTCCTGCTGTATGTGGTCGTATATGTCCAAGACTTTGTGAGGAAGACTGTACCCGTGGTGATTTAGATGAGGCTGTAGCTGTTGATGATATTAAAAAGTTTATAGCAGAGAAGGACCTAGAAACTGAAACCAGATATATTCCTAAAAAGAGAAATAACTATGGGGATAAGAAGGTTGCAATTATTGGTTCCGGTCCTTCAGGACTTACATGTGCCTATGATCTTGCTATTGACGGATACGATATTACAATCTTTGAAAAAGAGAAAAAGCTAGGTGGCATGTTGACTTTAGGTATTCCCTCCTACAGACTAGAAAAAAATATTATAGAGGCAGAAATCGATGTTATTAGAGCAATGGGAGTAAAATTTAAAACAGGAGTAGAGGTTGGAAAAGATATTACTATTGAAGAACTAAGAAAAGAAGGATTTAATGCATTTTATGTAGCTATTGGCGCCCAGTCAGGTAGAAGATTGGGTCTAGAAGGAGAAGACTCAAAAGAAGTGCTTAGCGGAGTAGAGTTCCTTAAAAGAATTAATTTAGGTGAAGAAACTAACCTACAAGGCAAAGTGGTTGTAATTGGCGGTGGTAATGTTGCAATAGATGTTGCTAGAACTTCAGTTAGACTTAAAGATGTCCTTCAAACGGATATATATTGCCTTGAAGCTAGAGATAATATGCCTGCCCATAAAGAGGAAGTAGAAGAAGCTTTAGAAGAGGGAGTAGGAATCAATAATTCATGGGGACCTACAAGAATTATAACTGAAAATGGCAGGGTAACAGCTGTTGAATTTAAACGCTGCTTATCAACCTTTGATAAAGATGGAGTATTTAATCCTCAATTTGATGAATCTGATAAAAAAGTAGTTCCTTGTGACTATGTTTTATTGTCAGTAGGGCAAACATTTGATTATGGCAATTTATTCAAAGGTGAAAATGTAACTTTAACTAATAGAAACACTATAAAAGTAGACCCAATAACATTACAGTCTTCAAAAAATGATATTTTCTCAGGCGGTGATGTGGTCAGTGGTCCAAGATTGGCGATAGACGCCATAGCTGCTGGTAAAGAAGCTGCAGTTTCTATCCATAGATTCGTACAAAAAGGCCAATCATTAATATTAGGAAGGGATACTCATTCCTATAAAATGCTTGATAAGGATAACTTAGATGACATAATTGATTATGATGGAACTGAACGCCAAAAAATCAAACATATTGATGGCAGTGTATCTAAAACCACCTTTAAAGATTTAAGAGGAGTTTTAACAGAAGAGGAAATACATAAGGAAACAGCTAGATGTTTAAGCTGTGGTGCTACGAAGACTGATGAATACTTATGTGTTGGTTGTGGTGCCTGTACTTTAAGATGTAAATTTGATGCAATAAAGCTAGAAAGAGTTCATGACGTTATAGGATACGAAATAGATAGCTTGCCAAAAGAAGTAATGAAAAAAGCCATTGCTAGAAAGGTTAAAATTACTTTAAACAAAGTGAATCCTTTTTCGGAAACTAGATAGTTGTTGATATTCTCCGATATAAAAAGGCGGCAGGCCTTAGAATTTATTGATATCAAGCTAGAAACCAATATGAGAAAATGAGGTATTATGTCATGCATGAGTTGGGAATTGTATACGAGGTCATAAAGATTGTAGATAATTTTGTTAAAGAAAACAATATTGCAAAGGTGGATAAGATAGTTTTAGAAATTGGACAATTATCTCAAGCAATCCCAAGATTTATTGAAAGTTGTTATCCTGCTGCTGTAAGCGACACAGCCTATGAAGACACAAAGCTTGAGATTATTTCCTTACCAGCCAATGGTAAATGCAAATCATGCAAAGAGATTTATAACATAATTGATTATAGGAAAATATGTCCAAAGTGTAATGGTGAAGATTTTACTTTGATTTCAGGGCAAGAATTTAATATTAAAGAGATTGTAGCCTATTAATTAAAATTTTAAATAAAAAATGAAATTATTTAAGGGGGATTAATAATGGGTTTTTTATATGAGGGGTTAACATTTGGAAGCTTTATTACACTTGCTATATTTCTTGGAGCAATATTGTTTGTTAACGAAATAACAAGAAGGTCGAAAACTACATCAATTTTAGTGTTTTGCGTACTTCCAGTTGTATTGGCAGTCGGTGTGTTTATGGGTATTTTAGGATCTCCAACGGGGAAAACCTGGTTTGGATGGGTTAAGGTCGTATCTGCATTAGCAGGGGTTTATGGTTTTATGTTGATTCGATTTACTAAGCTTGGAGAGAGAAAATTTGCAGCGATATTTCCAGTTACAATTTTATCCTTGAATATTGCTGAGGCAGTGTATAGAGAGTTTGAAGTATTTGCAACCTATAAAACACTAATGGTTGATCCAGGTGGGATTTTGATCCTTGGTGGTGTTTGGAATATTTTTAATGGAATTGCAGGTATTCTATGTATTCTTACATTAACAGGATTTGCTGGTATACGTGTATCAAAAGATAAAACGAGAGATATGATATGGCCAGACATGACATGGATGTATATTATAGGCTACACTCTATGGAATTACGCTTATGTTTACAATTGCATTTCTACAAGGTCAATGTATGCTGGATTCGTTATTTTACTTGCAGCTTTAATTGCTGAATATGTATTCAAAAGAGGTGCTTGGTTACAACATAGGGCGCAAATATTATCTATTTATGCCATGTTCTCTTTGTCTGTTGATTTTCAGCAAGCTTCATATTTTAAAGTCTTCCCAACATATAATGAAGGATTATTAACGGGACTTAGTGTCTTTTCTTTCATATTCAATATCGGTGTTTTTGCTTTTATGATTTATACAATGATTAAGGGTAAAAAGAACCCATTAAAGGAAGAAATATATACCCATACAGATTATTATAAGAAAAGTGTAGAAGCCAATAATCTGTAGGCAGGAAGGATAACCAACTTATTCGTTTTAAATGGGCTTATACATTCATTTATGCTAATTGGTATATTGATATTTGTTTTGGGTTCACTAAGAATCTTTGTAGATAAAAACAATAACTAAGTATTGATGGACATTCTTTATATTTTGTTCACCTTGTGTCAAATTTTCAACTACGGAAAAACGATATAGTCGTTAGTAGCTATTTTTATTACAATATCAGAAGTGCCCACACATAATATTATGTGTGGACACTTTTGATAGTAGAATTAAAGATTTCTATGACATTTATTATTTAGGAAAGAATTATGATTTTGAGGGAAGAAAACTTCAAGAGGCAATTTTTGAAACCTTAACTAATCGTGGAAGAATATATAAAATAGATACTTTAAATAAAATAAGACTATTGAAGAAAGATGACTAGTTAACAATAGGCTGGAACGTATTTGCAAAAAGCATAATAAAATTAGAATTAGATTTTGATACCGTTATTGAATTTATAATAGATTTTATTGGTAAGCCATTTGAAAATATGATTTACGAAGTAGAATTATTTCTTAAATAGGACAAGTCAGAGGGAAAATGGATTTAAAGTATCTTATCACCAAGGGGATGTTATATACCTGCGACATCATTATTATCCTCTCAAGGCACGTTGAAACTGTTGTATCGCTCTCCCACAAAATTACAGACATGCATATCTAAATTTAGCAAACATCGATGCTTGTTAAAGAAATATTGACAAGCTAACAGAAAAACAGTATACTAATAGTATACTAAATAGAATGGTGGTCTGATACAATGGGCAGAGAAAACAAAAAAGAAGTAGTCGCTGCTTTGCATAGGGAACAAATAATGATATCAGCTGAAAGATTGTTCTTGGAAAAAGGCTTTGCTCAAACTACAATTGACGACATTTCAAAGGCTGCTGAATACAGTCGAAGAACAATTTACTCGTATTATAAAAGTAAGGATGATATCCTTTATCATATTATCGAAAAGGGATTACTTTCCCTGAGAGCTAATATTAATGCTGCACTCAGTAAAAGCAAAGATTTTCTTAGTAGGTATCATATGATTTGTGCTGCTTTCAAGTCGTATCAATATGATTCCCCTAGTTCTATGGACAGTGTGATAAAAGCAAAGCCAACAGGCTTTAACGAAAAGGATGTTCCAGATGTAATTATTAGAATATTTTCTTTAGGGGATGAAATTAACCAAGCTCTAGCAAGATTTATAGAAGATGGGATAAAACAGAAAGTGGTACGAGAAGATATCAATCCAATGGCGACTGTGTATATCATGTGGTCGAACATTTCATCACTACTGTTACTAGCTGAAACAAAAGAAGATGTTATTAAAAAACAGCTCGGTATGACAGATAGTAAATTTCTTGATTACGGTTTCACACAAATTATTAATTCTCTATTGAAAGAACACATATAGGGTCATGAATATCATTTGTACGAGGAGGGGGTTACTTGAGCTTTGAATTAGAGTTATTTAACGGCAGCCTCATTCAAAAACAGGCTATAAGCAAAATCCTGAAGATGAATGAAGAAACAGCAAAATATGGTCTAACCTTGACAGAGCAGCAGGCAGTTGCTTTAGTCAATACAAGGTCCGATTCACTTAAAAGCACTGGCAGAATTGAATTTAGCGGTGGTGTAATAGATAAGCTGATTTTAGCTTTTTGTGATTCTCCTTATATTACTCAGCAAAACTACGAAGATTCACTGCATGAATTGGTGGATATATTCTACTCTTTCAAAAATGAAACATTAGACAGGATTAGTGATAACTATTTAATTGCCTTTATGCAAAGGTCTTTTAATGGTACTTGCTGCGGCTCATTGGATTTATTGTCCGGAAGAGAATTGCCGGAACTTGCTCACAAGTTGAACTGTATTTATGTGAAAGACCTCACGGAGGAAATAGATGGCGGATATTAATCGAATACATTTAGTTAATAGATCCGCATTGAGCGGAAAAAATTATTTTGTTTCATTAATTAAACAGGGGCAGTTATGCAAATTGCTCTCAGACATAGAGATAGAGCGCATACAAATTGAAAGTCTAACACTATTAGGCAAACAGACAGAACTTTTTAATAACGGTGCCAGCAGTTCCATACCAATCGAAAAAGCACAGGAGTTATTAGCATCTATATTATACACAGTGGGGGTTCAGTTAAAATCCTATGCTTCTCCTGAAGATGCTATTAATGCTTTAAAAACTGAGAAATTAGACCACTTGTTCTATTCTGGGTTAAAAAAAATCAACTGGAAGATTATGATTGCGAAGCAGGTACATTTGAGGTTGAAAAAATGCTTATTTAAAACTCAAAATGTGTTTTATCGTTTAACGGTAGTTGATGGCATTAATGGCTTTTTTAAGTTATATAACCCAAGGTTTTCAGCACAAGAAATCCATATTACAGCAGATTATCCAACTTTTAATGGCGTGTATGACCTTGATGGCATAGAGTTTATAGAAAAGTATTTGCAAAACATTACCCATGAAAATAGATTTTGCTCATACTTTTCCGAAAATACAGTTCATCACCTACTATGCGGATTGGATGAAAACAATCAGAAGATTTTGATGAATATCTATGAGCCAGTATTAATCACTTCTCTTGGATGTATTTTAACTTATCATGCAGGATATGATTTAAATCTAAATCGCAATGATATCGACACTTTAGCGAATATGTTTTCTGGGAAAGACATCAATGAAGTTAAGCAATTGATAAAAAGTGCATTAGACAAATTGATAGCCGAATTGGATTGTTCCTTCGATTTAAGAGATTATTTAAAAAATAGTATCACAAAAATTGCGGTATCCATCAAAAATGCAGCATATCATAATTGTTTGGACAAGGTGTTCTTGCTTCCCTTCTATCCAGAAGATAATCAAAAAATCGTGTTATCTTATGGAGAACGGATGGATGACAAATCCTATACTGAAATACTTAATACTCTTCTTCAGTGCAACAGCGTTAATGGAAAAGCAGAAATCATTTGCAATAAAATCTCCTCCTTTGGTGATTTGCTGGAAATTTTGCGGGATGCGGATTTGATGCAGGACGAATTGATTAATGTTTTTCAAAAGACTCCATATGTGGTAATAGCTGCATTGAATAAACGATACCCCAATGAGGATTTTTTGTACGATGAGAGTGAATTAAAAATATATTATGCATTGCAAACATTTAAGAAATTGTTGCCTGAGGAAATCAGGTTGCAGCTTGAAGAAGCATCGAAAGTGATTCACTTTGAAATGTAATAGAAAGCAGAAGGCATTTCATAGTGAAAAACTTAACTGTGTAACGAATCACAACAAAAACATATGAAATCATAAGAAAAAATACACAGATAAATTTTGAAATGATACAATAAGAAAAACAATGTATTTTGGGAGATGCATCTAGATAAAAGAGGCGCATTAAATGGATAATAGCAAAATGACAATAGATGAGATAAAGAAAAAAATTACTTTTTTTCAAAAGAACGTGGATGGCATAAAGAAGAGAATGCTAAGGATTTGGTAATAGCATTGTCAGTTGAAGCTTTTGAACATATGGAAATTTTTCATTCTAATTAATTTAGTTAAAGCTATTGATGATAAAGCTAAGAAAAATGCAATAAAGTATCCTATTATATAAATTATAGTTAAGGAGGAGTTATACATGTCTCAAATTAAACTAATCAAACCTACTTTGGAATATGCTAAGGATATTATGGAATATAGACAAGAATTTCTGGACTCAGGGGATAGTCTAGCTGGTTGCGGCAGCTTACGTACATGTTCTTCAGCCGAAGAATGGATTCATGAGTTGAACATGCTTGAAAATACTGATACTTGCCCGGAAGATAGGGTGTGTTCAAATACCTACTTAGCAATAAGGCTAAGTGATAATAAAATTGTTGGTATAATTGACTTCAGGCATCACATTGATCACCCGATTCTGAGTGTTTGGGGGGGACATATTGGTTATTCTGTACGACCTTCAGAAAGAAGAAAGGGTTATGCAACAGAAATGCTTAGGCAAGATCTTATAAATTGTAAACAATATGGTTTAGAGAAAGTTCTTATAACTTGTGATTTTGATAATATTGCAAGTAAAAGAGCAATAATTGCTAATGGCGGTATATTTGAAAAAGAAATAATGGTAGATGATGATAGGATAGAACGTTATTGGATTCAGTTATAATTAAGAAAATGTTATAATTAGGGATATTACCAAAAGGTCAAAACTCAGGGCAATTGTTCTTCTAAGTAAGAATCATTACGATGTAAGTGTTACGCAGCAAATTATTTCACTCTTACAAAGTCAAATTAATTTAACCTAAAATCAGACTAAAAAATATATAAAACAGCAGATTTAAACAATCTGGTTAAAAGGTTTTAATTAGAAAAGTCAATCCATTGCATCTTGAAAATTAAATAAGATATATGCCAAAGGTGCCAATGGGAAGTTTTGTTTTCCATGTAATTAGGACTCTTTGCATATATAATATAACACAGTCTGCGAATTATTAAGTATTAATATCACTTCTGGTTCAAGATAATCTAAACCTGAGGTGATTTTTTATGGAAAGAAAACAAAGAAAAAAAATAATCAAGGAAATAAAAATAAGAGGATTATTGATAAGACAAATAGAAAGATTAACAAAAGTTAGCTTTGCTTTTGCAACAAAATTTTTGACTAAAAACAGTAAAAATAAGTTTTGCAACTGCCAGTTGACAAGAAACCAAGTGTGTTTGGTAGCTACGCAACCAGCATTAATGTTATTATGACACTATCAAAAGAGAGGAGTGTTGTTATGAATATTGCAGACAGAATACAGAGCTTAAGAAAAATGAAAGGAATTTCACAAGAGGAACTAGCAGATAAAATAGGTGTTTCTCGCCAGGCGGTATCTAAATGGGAAAACGAACAAAGTATACCAGACTTAGATAAGGTCATTATTATGAGTGAGTACTTTGGTGTTACAACGGATTATATGCTGAAGGGGATTGAACCATCAAAACAATTAGGGAACAAAAACTTTAATACGGGTCAAATATTGTATATTGCATCAACAGCTTTTTTAGCTATCGGACTGTTATGTGCTTTTGGAGGCTGGTACTCAGAGCAATCTGCAGAAAGCATCTGGGGGTCAATGATAATTCAAGTAGTTGGAGTAGTAGCTTACTTTATAGGCAAACTCATTTCCCAATCAAAGGCGCCATTTATTATTAACTGGCTTAATATTATCATAGCGTTGTTTATGCCAATTTCTTTGATTGTTACATTTTTTTTCAAACGAGGTGTTGCTCCGTATCCAACAGATATTTATAGTGGTTTTGCCTTTGCAGTAGTATATATTATTATGATACTTTTATCATTTTTCGCTTTAAAAAAGCGAAGTAAATAACAAATTAGAAGGTGAAAAAAATGAAAAAAAGAATAAAGGTAATACTGACAGTTATTGTATTGGTATTCACAGTTTTATTCATTGGAGCATCTAGCTTTATAGGTTTACAGGTATTTGCAGGTTCAACTCAGCTTGTAACGAACGATGAAACAAGAGGAGTTCCAGATACCTTTTGGGGCAAATATGGTATGAATTATGAGAGTTTTTGCAACACATATGATGTGGAGGAGTTAAAAATTACTTCTTCTTATGATGAACACATTATACCTGCGGATTATATCTATGCTATAGAATCACAGAACAGTAAAAATCATCAGACAGTTATATTGGTTCATGGATTAGGGGACAATCGATATTCTAATTACCCACTGGCTGAGTTTTTTCTAAAAAAAGGATACAACGTTATAACTTATGACCAGCGGAGTTCAAACGAGAATACTGCTAAGTATACAACCTTTGGATATTGGGAGAAATACGATCTTATTGATTGGGTGAAATATGTTGAAGAACAAGCTCCAGGACGAAAAATAGGTATATGGGGTGCTTCTTATGGAGGAGCAACAGCAGGGCTGGCACTAGGGTATGAAGATATAGATGAAAAGGTGGATTTTCTGATTTTGGACTGCCCAGTGAGTAGCATGGAGTGGATGGTAGAGAAGGAAATGAAGAACATGGAAGTTGGTATCCCCATATCCTATATGACATGGTGTGGAAGTATCATAAATAAATTTAAATTAGGCTTTACCTATGAGGATGCTGATGTAGCCAATGCAATGAAAGATGTGAAAACTCCTGTTCTGATAATCAATAGTAAACTGGACTCATTGACACCTTATTTTATGGGAAAGGATATATATGATGCCATCCAAGGAAGTAATAAAGATATTTGGACAGTGGAGGATAGCCAACACTGTGAGATGTGGATAGATTATAATCAAGAATATTGTGATAGGATGGAAAGTTTTTTATTGAAAAATGAGTAAAGTTTTTGTATTTTAGGGTTGCTTAAATGAATATTGAAACGGAACTCTTTTCAAATTAGAAAATAAGTTTCTTATAAGGAAGGAGTTTTTCTACAGATATAGAGTTAGTTAAAGGGGTAAGAAATATAGAGTTTATTAGATTAAGCATATAGATTTGATTGAAGGAAGAAAAAATATTATTGGAAAACTAAAATATGAAAAATACTATATTCAGTTGAATTCATAAGACTAACGTCTTGATATTAAGATGTTGTCCTAACTATTCAGCTCTAGCTCCTATGAGTTATCACTACCTACTACTACGTTCAAAAGGAATGAATACTATGAGTGAAGCAAGAACAGTTACGGCTACTTTCATCACAAAACCCGCCTGCAAGCTGATTATAAAACGTGGAATTTTATCCACCGACTATTTTTCCTATTGCGATGAAATCGGGTGCGATATTTGGGACACTTTAGAAAAAGTGCCAAATTGATTGGATAAAGTTTCGTTTGTAATTTTGCCCGAATTTTTAGTATCCGAAGAAACATCAAAAGCTTGTTGTGCAGCAGACAAAGCCATTGGTTGGATAACTGGGATTTTTACAATATCAGCACTAATTATCCGCCCATTTATTGGTGTAGCACTTGATAAGCTAGGAAGAAAAGGAATATTTTTATCAGGCCTGAGCTTATTTATTATTGTCGCAGCAGCATATAGCTGGCTTTCGACTATCGGATTAATTCTATTATTTCGGTTCATTCATGGCTTTGGGTGGGGAGCATCCAGTACTGCTTCAAGTACAATTGCGTCAGATATTATTCCTAAAAAAGATTTGGTGAAGGAATGGGTTATTATAGTTTAGCAAGCAGTTTAGCTATGGCTACTGCACCCGCAGTTGGGTTGTTTATCATCTCAAAATTTAATTTTCAGGTAGTATCTCTGTTATCCACAGGTTTAGTTATAATAGGTTTTACGATGGCTTTTACTATTAAATATAGAGAAATTGACAAACAGGATCAGCCAAAAGAAAAAATTGCGTTATATGAAAAAACATCTGTCCGTCCTGCGGTTGTTATCTTTTTTGTAACAGTAACTTATGGCGCAATAACTAGCTTTTTGGCACTTTATGCTCTTGAGAGAGGAATAGAGAATATAGGGGTATTTTTCACAGTCTATGCAATTTCTATGTTGATTTCCAGACCGAGCTTTGGAAGAGTTATTGACCGTTTAGGAGTCGCAAATGCTACATTCTTTACTGGATTTGATTGTGGAATTGGGTTTGGGTCAATTGCTTTAGGGACTGTATCTTCAACATTTGGCTATAGTCGAATGTTTCTCTGGTCTGTATTATCCGTTGTGATTGCGTTTATTCTTTACTTTGCAATTGGGAAAAAACATACAGTTGAAAAATCATCTTGATATTAATTACATTATTATATTGTTAATCAGGAGTTATTCAAAAGATAGCTCTTTTATTATGTCAAAACGAATGTGTGAGTCTATGCTTCTTAAAATTATTTCAAGAACCTATGTTAATGGCAATGTCACCGTAAAAATCGTTTCTTTACCAACTTTGCTTTCTACCATAATACTTCCATTACACAAGTCAACAATACGTTTTGCGAGGGCAAGCCCTAGACCATTGCCATCAGTTTTCCTCGCAGCATCACCCTGATAGAATTTATCAAAGATATGCTTTATTATTGAATCATCCATTCCAATTCCAGTATCGGAGACTTGAAAGACAAGGGAGGCTTCCTTTTCAAACAGACGGATGCCGATTACTCCTCTATGTGGTGTGAATTTAATTGCGTTTCCGATTATGTTCATCCACACCTGCATCAATAATCCTTCATTTCCATAATAATTTGTTTTAACAAGATCAATCTGCAAGTCAAGTTCTTTTGAGCTCCATTCAGGTTCGAGCATCAATATCACATACCGTATCTGTTCGTCGAGACGGTATAATTCCTTTTCTAATATAATCTCTTGGTTTTCAAGCTTTGAAAGGCTCAATATGTTATGGGATAATGAGGCAAGCTGTCTTGAGCTACCGATGATCATCTGTGTATATTCGTTGCGTTCAGTTTCAGACAAATTTCCGTCTTGCAAGAGCATAGCATATCCTTCAATCGCAGCAATGGGTGTCTTGAATTCATGTGATACATTAACAACAAAATCGTTTCGTAAGGTTTCAATACTTGACAATTCGTGCACCATCATATTAAATTTCCGTGTTAAATCCCGTATTTCCTCAATATGTCCAGTTTCAGTCATTCTTATATTGAAGTTGCCTTTTGCAACCTCATCAGTTGCTTTGCTAAACCTTGTAATGGGTTTTAGTATTTTTTTTGCTACAAAAAGAGAAATGCTGGTACCAATCATCACACTCATGAACAACAGAAAGATAACTGGTGTAAGTGGATTTTTATCGTGTTGATTAAGATATCCCATCTGAAAAAGAAAATATGCAAAAAATGATACGATTACAGCGGTAGCAAGCATGATGATAAAAACAATTAACGCTAAATAAACCCATAGTCTGGAACGGTACTTTCTTTTCATATCCGTTTCACCGCCTTATAACCTAGTCCCCTGACCGTAATAATCTGAAAATCGTCACAACCTTTAAACCGATCCCTAAGCCGATTGATATGAACATCTACAGTTCGTTCGTCGGTTTCAGAATCCATACCCCAAATTTCATCCATCAACTGCTGCCGGGTAAATATTTTATTTGGATATGAAAGCAATTTATAAAGCAAATTGAATTCTTTTTGTGGCAAGAGGGTTTCATTGTCACCGACAATAACCGTCAGGGAATCATAATCCAGCACAGTGTTACCGAATTCGATTTTTCGGGCATTTATGATTTTAGCACGACGAAGTAAAGCACCCACCCTGAGTACCATTTCATTTACATTAATGGGCTTTACCATATAATCATCTGTTCCCACCAAGAACCCTTTTTGTTTATCTTTAAAGTCTTCTTTCGCAGTAATCATAAGAACAGGTAAATTGAATTCCGCGTCTCGTAGTGCTTTGGTTAGCTCATAACCGTCCATGTTTGGCATCATGATATCAGAAATAACCAAATCAATATACTCTTTATCCAGAATTTTGAGTGCTTCTTCTCCGTCAGTGGCAGAAAAAGTGTGGTAATCGTTTCGGTTTAATACAGTACAGAATAACTTATTTAGCTTTATATCATCTTCCACAACAAGAATATTGATCATACAACTCACTCCCATATTTTTTTATTATATCATTTCTTAATAAATTTAATATAGTGAGAAAATTTTTTTCATCATCATTATAATACGACAATATAAACTGAGTATAAACAGGGAAGCCTTTTTATAGAAAAGTGCATTAATATTCAGTTGATATTTAATTTATATTCAGTTGATAGAGTTATGTTATTATGCATGTACAGCTAAAAAACGCTAGTTATTGAAAGGAGATTTAATTATATGCTTCAGTTAAAGAACATTGTTAAACAGTACCTCGTGGGTGATATGTCCATAGAAGCCTTAAGAGGGATCGATCTCAAATTCCGTAAGAATGAGTTTGTATCCATTCTCGGTCCGTCAGGTTGCGGTAAAACAACACTGCTAAATATCATCGGCGGGCTTGATAGATATACAAGCGGTGATCTTTTGGTAAACGGTGTATCCACTAAAAAATTCAAAGATGTTGATTGGGATATATATCGAAACAACTCGATAGGTTTTGTTTTTCAAAACTACAACCTTATTCCGCACCAAAGCGTACTTTCTAACGTGGAGCTTGCCATGACGTTGGCAGGTATTTCAAAATCTGAGCGAAAAAAGAAGGCAACGGAAGCTCTTGTCAAGGTTGGACTTGGGGATCAGATTCATAAAAAACCAAATCAATTGTCAGGTGGTCAGATGCAACGTGTGGCCATTGCACGTGCTCTTGTCAATAACCCTGATATTCTACTGGCCGATGAGCCCACTGGTGCACTGGACTCTGAAACCAGCGTTCAGATTATGGAAATCCTCAAAGAAATTGCCAAGGAGAGACTTATTATAATGGTTACTCACAATCCTGAGCTTGCTAACGACTATTCTACAAGGATTATCCGTCTCTTAGATGGCAAAGTCATAGATGATACCAATCCTTATGACGAGGAAGAACAGCAGGCAGATGAATCAAGTACAAAGAAAAGGAAAAAGATATCCATGTCTTTTTTTACAGCTTTGTCATTAAGTCTTAATAATCTGATGACAAAGAAAACGCGCACCTTTTTAACTGCTTTTGCTGGAAGTATCGGTATTATCGGTATTGCCCTTATTCTATCTCTTTCAAGTGGTATGCAGGCATATATCAGTAATATGCAGGAAGATACTTTATCAACTTATCCGATTCAGATTACTAGCCAGTCCATGGATATGAGCGGCATGATGAGTGCTATGATGCAAGCTAATAGAAACAACAATAATAGTCTACACGATCTAGATAAGGTATATTCCAGCAATATTATGACTGATATGATAAAATCCATGTCTGCGCAGGTTGCAAAAAACGATTTAAAACAGTTCAAATCCTATCTAGACAGTGATGATGGTAAACAAATCCGAGATTTAACAAATGCAATTCAGTATGGGTATGACCTTGACTTGCAGATTTTTAAGTCTGATACTTCTGATGGTGTTTTAAAAGTGAATCCAAGTGATATCTTTTCTCAAATGATGGGCGGTGGTAGTCCAATGAGTAGTGGTCCTATGGGTAGCGGTTCAATGGGTGGTATGCCCATGATGAACTCAGATGTCTGGACAGAAATGATTGGAAATCAGACATTGCTGGAAAAACAGTATAAGGTTCTAGCAGGTTCTTGGCCATCCGCATACAACGAGGTTGTCCTTGTGGTGGATGAAAATAATGAAATTAGTGATACAGTACTGTATTCTTTAGGACTCTTAGATCAGGCAAAGCTCAAGAATATGATGGAAAAAATTCAAAAAGGTGAAATTGTTGTCGATGCTACAACCGAAATAACTAGTTATACCTTTGAGGAACTTTTAAACCTATCCTTTAAATTAATTTTGAATACGGATTATTATGAAAAGGAAGACGGATTATGGGCTGACAAAAGAGATAAGGAAACCTTTATGAAATCTATCATAGAAAAAGCTCTGGATGTTAAAATTGTAGGTATCCTTAGACCAAATGAGGAAGTAACGGCTTCATCAATCAGTGGGTCTATTGCCTATAAATCGGATCTTACAAGATATGTAATTGACAAGATTAACAACACCGAAATTGTCAAGGAACAAAAAGCTAATCCTGATAGGAATGTGATGACTGGATTACCGTTTAATATTGACGATTATACAGAAAGTTTGACTATGGATGATGTCAAGGAATATATAAAAACACTACCCGAAGAGGAGCAAAAACAAATGTATGGTATGCTCCAAGCAATGCCAGAGGAGCAAGTGCTTGCTATGTTCGTTGAAAAAATGAAAGCTGATGCTGGTAAAGCTGCAACCTATGAAGATAATCTTGCTCTTTTCGGTGTGGTTGATTTAAACAATCCAAGCTCAATTAATATTTATCCGAAAGACTACGAATCAAAAGAAAGTGTTGCTGCATATATCGAAGACTATAATACTATGCAGAAGGGTACAGGTCATGAGGAATATGCTATCAGCTATTCCGATATGATGGCGCTTATGATGTCTTCCGTGACTTCCATCGTAAACATTATCACCTATGTGCTAATTGCATTTGTAGCAATATCACTTGTTGTGTCATCCCTTATGATTGGAATCATAACCTATATATCAGTATTGGAGCGTACAAAGGAAATTGGAATTTTACGTAGTATCGGTGCATCAAAGAGAGATATTTCAAGGGTGTTTAATGCAGAAACTGTTATTGTTGGATTTGTAGCTGGTGCACTGGGTATTATCATTACACTGCTAATAAATATTCCAATCAATTTCATAATTAAAAGACTTACTGGTGTTTCAGGGATTGCATCTCTGCCAGTTTACGGTGGAGTTGGATTGATTATAATCAGTATGCTTTTGACTGTTATAGCAGGACTGTTCCCGTCCAGAATAGCGGCTAAGAAAGATCCTGTCGAGGCGCTTAGAACCGAATAGAAATCAATTCAAATCACTTAGTTTGGTGGGCGATAGACTGCTGCCTGGCAGTCTGTTGCTACTGGCAGTGCAATTTTTATTTTGATTTCTGTTGTTTCAGCGTTGATTATCATTGCCCTTCCTATATTAACCTTGATAACATTATCTGGTGTTACATCTATACTTTTTAATAGATTTGATATATTTAAAAATATATTGTTTACCTGTTGATTGAATTCTTCAGGAAAATTACCATATAAATCTGCTCCAACTTGGCCAGAAAATGTGTAAAATGTTGCATTAGGCCCTATTTTTGTTATGTGTATATAATTATCTATGGTCTACGGAGCGTGGATTATTTTTTTGAGTATTTGAGTGTATACTAAAGTTGAGGTGAACACAATGGATATGAAAAGAAAAAAAGAGCTTTTGGAAATCTATAAAAACAGGCATCCGGAAATGGGTGTAATTTCTTACTGTTGTAAAGAAACTGGCGAAGTATTCTTAGGCATTTCTAAAGATACAAAAGCGGACTTTAACAGTATCAATGTAAGATTGTCAGCCAGCTGGCATCCCAATAAACGATTACAGGAGCTTTGGAACAAATATGGATCGGAGGGCTTTGAGCTATCAGTTATAGAAGTGTTAAAGTATGATGATCCAAATGAAGATCATACAGCGAAATTAGAAAGCTTAAGAGAGCAGTGTCTTGCATCCAATCCAAATGCAAGGAGGCTATGGCGATGAATGAAAAAACTGTTATTGTATCAAACGGTTATGACCGTATAGACGGCAGAAACGCTTATCAGTCAGATATCAAGCGTTTAACCTTAGGTGCACCTATGCTGGAAGAAAATAAAAAAATGCAAATTGCTGCACAGATTTGGAAAATTGATAAAGACGGCGAATTGATTTTAGCGCAGGAGCTGCCTATCCATCAAGTATTTGATTTGATAATCTTTTTGTCCAGAACATTACTTTACTTCAAGGAGGCTTACCGTCTTCCCCTCTTATATGATCCAGAAAAGCCTACCGTAGAACGTATAGGGGTACAAGGCGGAGTATTGCCCGTAGAGATTTGTACTGAAAATCAAAATATCAATGAAGACATCAAAGCATTTGCCCAGAGTTTGAATGACTTAGGAGAATTAATTGGAGAACGTCAGCGGGTACTTAACCGCATTTTAGAAGAATTGGAGTGTTATTAATATGAAACAGAATTGTATTCTGTCACCTGCCAGACAGTTGACTGAAGAGGAACAATCCCTTGTCTGGCAAAAACCGCTCTCACATATTGAAAGTGAAGCAGAAAAACGTATATATCAAGAAGTAGTAAGAAATTGGGATCGTGGTGAAATGAAAATCAGTACAATTTTACTTGAGGGCGATGCGGGTTCGGGAAAAACCCAGCTTGCCAAAGCCCTCTCTGCTGATTTTAACCTGCCTTATACGAAAGTAACTTGTTTTGCTGATATGGATAAGTCCGATGTGCTAGGTTCTATTCTTCCAGTATTGCCTGAAAAAGACGATAAATCAGGTACAATTGAATATCAGTATTATCCGTCAGAAATCGTTCGTGCTTATGAAAATGGATGGCTTTTGGAAATTCAAGAGCCAACAGTTATCCGGGACGCCGCTGTTTTAATGGCTCTAAATTCCGCATTAGAACCAGATGGCAGTCTAAACCTACCAACTCGTATCGTACGCAGGCATCCTGATTTTATTGCTGTTATTACAACAAACCGTGGATACAATGGATACCGTCCTTTGAATGAAGCCTTGCGTGATAGGGTACAACACGCCGAGAAACTAGATTTACCATCCAAGGAAGTTATGATGGAACGAGCCGAAGCTAAGACTGGCTACCATTATAAAAATGTTCTTTCTCTTTTAGCCGAGACTATCATATTGCTGGATGAAACTGCCCGGGCTAATGCAATCAAAGGTGTGGCAGGAATGCGATCCTATATCTTTTGGGTTGATGCTGCTCAAAGTGGTGCATCAATACAAAATACTCTATATCATAAGGTGCTCTATAAGATTACCACTGACCCACAGGAGCTTGCCATTTTAGAACAGGCATTGGCAAGCCATGGCTTGACAGACAAGCTTGCAGAACTTAATACTGTCTGTCATTCCCATTCAGATGGAGAGAATATGGAAATTATGGAACTTAACATTTCCGAGAGCGGCGAATATTCTACAGAAACAGATAAAGCTGATAAAAATACAATCCGTCTAAGAAAATCGGCAGACAGCGAGGGACATTCAGATATGAGCAGTGATGAAAATACTGATGTTTCAAGTAATGATAATGGAGAAAATGGCACTCCATTTTACCATGAGCTTGATAAATCTGTTACAAGCGAATTACAAAAAAAAGAATTTCGTAAACAGTTGAACATGGAAGCACGGCAAAGTGTTCAAGGCAGCTTCCATGAAGCAATCAAGCTTATTGTCCACCGCCCAGAAGTTACTGCTCAAAACAGGGAAGAATATCACAACATGGCTGCTACCTTGCTGCCAGTCATTCGGGAACTAATCCGCAAAACAAACCCACTTTTAGAGCATGAGGTTTCTGCTGAATTTGCTAAATCTCAGCTTTATGGCACAAAATTCTGTGCGGACCAAGCTGCTTCTTTGGATTTTCGCGTATTTGCCCGTAAGCGCCCACCCGCGGAAGAACCCTCTCTTGCAGTTGCTCTCAGGATTGATGAATCAGCGTCTATGTCAGCCTTCGGTCGCTTAGATGCAGCAAAACAGGCAGCCGTTGCTTTATATGAATTTTGCACTGGGTGTGGTGTTCCGATAATGGTTTACGGGGATACAGCAGACCGCTCTAAGCTAGAGCAAATGTCCATTTATGCATATGTAGACTTTGAAAGTAAAGATGCAGACGAAAAATATGCCCTTATGAACATTCAGGCTCGCAGCAATAACCGGGATGGTATGGCATTACGCATTATTTCTGATAGATTGATTAATGCACCACAAAAAACCAAATTAATAATCAGCATTAGTGACGGGCAGCCTAAGGCTATGCCTGATTACACAGGTGAAAAAGCAGCCTATGATATGAAAGATACTTTACAGGAATTTAGGCGTAAAGGCATTCAGTTCCTTGCAGCAGCTATTGGGCAGGATAAAGAGGCTATCCGTGAGCTTTACGGAGCTGAAAATACATTGGATATAACTGATTTGAAGCAGCTTCCAGCGAGATTGGTACAAATAATCGCAAAGTTTCTGTAAGTATGTTATACTAGGCAGAAATGGAGGTAGAGACATGGATTGTGTGAAAATAGGAAAATTGATTGCCAAGCTGAGAAAGGAAAAAAACCTTACACAGAAAAATATTGCAGATGCGTTGGGTATTCAAAATAAAACAGTTTCCAAGTGGGAATGTGGTTTAGGCTGCCCTGATTTGTCGCTGTGGTCGGAACTATCTGCTATTTTGGGAGTTGATATGAAACAGATGATGGAGGGTGACATTATACCGAACAAGCCAGATAGCGGTAATATCGACAAAGTGCGTTTTTATGTTTGCCCTTCCTGTGGAAATATTCTGGTTAGCACAGGAAGTGCATCTATCTTTTGTTGTGGAAGAAAATTAGAATATGTCTTGCCTACGGATACATCTACTGTACCCAAAATCACAGTAGAGGAAATAGATACTGAATATTTTATTACCTTCGACCATCCTATGACCAAAGAACATTATCTTTCTTTTGTTGCCAGTGTTAAAAGCGACAGAGTATTTTTGAATCGTTTGTATCCAGAACAAAGTCCAACCTGTAGAATTCCAATAACTGCCGGCGGCAAACTATATGTTTATTGCATTAAACATGGTTTATTAGTATATTGAGATAATCTATGATGGCAAAGTGCAAGATCAATTTTCTTATTATTCTCACATAGTAACTAGAAAAATCATGTGATAGAATGTAGATAATATTTTATATAACAATAGGATATGTGGAAATTTTACGAAAGGAATAACATATATGAACAATACACTGATTGTTTATTATTCGCTTTTTCAGAACACAGCAAATTTAGCATTAGAAATAGCAATCCAGACTAATGGTACTATAAGAGAATTAATTCCTGACAAGAATTATTCCTTTGACTATAATACGGCGTGTAAAGAAGTGAGGAATCAAATTTCTCGAGGATTTTGTCCTAAGTTAGTATCTGGGAATGAGTCAATAGATGATTATGAAACAATATTTATAGGTACACCTAACTGGTTTAAAACATTAGCACCACCAGTTATGAGTTTCCTTAGGCAACATAATTTTGAAGGCAAAACAGTAATTCCTTTTTGTACTCATGGAGGCGGTGGGTTTGGACAAATTGAAAACCATATTGCGAAAGAGTGCTCAAAATCTATAATTCTACCCGGTATTGCTGTAAACGGTACTGCCCAATCGGAAGAGGTCACAAATTGGCTTGAAAAAATTAGAGAAAAAATAAATAGTTAGGTGAAAAGGTCACAAAATATCATATCTACTAAGACTCCATTAGGCTCACTGGAGTCTTTTTGCATAATCAAGATATGTGTTGACACAATGGGTAGATATGTAGAAATCCTTTGTTTAACGAAACAGCAGCCTTAGGAGCGCTTTTCTCCGCATACTTGAACACTCAGAGGACTACAAAATTGGAAATAAGAAGCCTATGAGAAAACAGAATTTTTTTAACAACCTCATTGCATAAAGAAAATTAAAGAATTATGCTTTAATTAGGAGGTGTTATACGTGGCGAATGAAGATAAGAAAGATTTTAACGCAATGCTGCATGACAACAAGGATATGCCAAAGTTTCAAACTATTACAGACCAGAGAAGTATTGAAAAATATGGTGGAGACAGAATGTATTTTGCTCCACCAATTGACTATGACAAAATAATGAAATTAGTTCCTTGGGGTAAAGTAATTACAGCTGGGGAAATTCGTAAATACTTTGCAAAGACAAGTGGTGCAGATTTTACAGAACCTATTACAGCAGGGATTTTTACATCTATTGCAGCATGGGCGAGTTATCAGCGTAACGAAGACGAAACACCATATTGGAGAACTCTAAAAGCAAACGGTGAACTTAATTCCAAATATCCAGGCGGTGTTGAGTCTCAAAAAGAGAAACTGGAAGCAGAAGGACATACTATACTTCAAAAGGGCAAAAAGAACATTAAATATTATGTTAAGGATTATGAAAAAGTGCTTTTTGAGCTTGAATAGAAATTTCATTTTGACAACTTTACGCTTGACTATATAGACTAGACGATTAAGGATGCTATGAATTTTTTGAAAAATTATTCTTGGGATGAATTTAAATTATTGCTCTTAATCAGAAAAAAGAAGAAATTCTAAAATAGCTTTTGTGAGGTGGGCTTTATGTATGAAAGAATGCTAGACAAAACTAATATTCCAACAATAGAAGCAATTCATGAGACAATCGGAGCGGCATCCATAGATAAATTAATTCAATTTGAATCCTTATTGATGAAATTATATGATTTGAGTAAAGAGTTAAAATTTCCATTTGGTAAGAATTATGGCTGGGGATATAAATACAGTCATAAAAGCAAACATCTATGTTATTTGTTTTTTGAGCAAGGAGGATTTACAATATTCACTCAGATTGGTGATAAACAGGTTTTTGAAATGGAGAACAGATTAGTGCTTTCATCAGATAAAGCAAAAGAAATATGGTCTAAACGCTATCCCTGTGGTGAGCATGGAGGCTGGATTAATTATCGAGTCATTAGTGAAGAAGATATATCAGAAGTATTAGAATTCATTAAAGTGAAAGTGAAACCGATTGAAAAAAATATATCTAGAAGATAATGCTATAGATGTAGCAGCGCAGGTATCTTTTTATATCCTCAATCCATATTAAGACCGTTATGATCCTCTATTCTTCCGTTAAGAGGGATAGGGGTCTTTATTTTTTTGGCACATGGGTAAATGAATTCGTAAAAAAGGTTATTATTTGGAAAAGGTATAATGTAATGATGATATAGTATAATGAGCTTTTATTATTATGTTAAAACGGTTTATTTGATATAGTAATAAAAAAATTCGTGATATAATTAAGAAAAAAGTATTATAGATAGATATTCATGACTATTAGTTGAATCTCACAGATGCTCTCTTTATATGGCAGAAAAAGAGAGGAAGCATTATGAAAAATATAATATTCTATTGATTGGAGATGATGAGTTGGAATGGATAGAACGACTGAATAGTGCGATAAATTATATTGAGGAGAATATATGTGATAAAATCAACATAGAAGAAGTGGCTAAAATAGCTTGCTGTTCGACCTACCATTTTCAAAGAATGTTTTCATATATGGCTGATATACCATTATCAGAATATATACGTCGGAGACGTATGTCGCTAGCGGCAGTTGATTTACAAAGTAGTGAAAATAAAGTATTAGACATATCAGTGAAATATGGATATGATTCGCCTACAGCGTTCAATAGAGCCTTTAAAAGTGTTCATGGAATTGCACCTTCCATGATAAAAGAAGAGGGTATTCTCTTAAAATCATTTCCTCCTATTAGCTTTAAAATTTCTATAAAGGGAGGTAGTATGTTGAATTACAGGATTGAAAAGAAAGAAGCTTTTCGAATTGTCGGAATATCAGAGCCATTAGAGAAAGAAATTGAAAAGAACTTTGAAGTTGTACCCGAAATGTGGAATACTGCGGCGATGAATGGAACAATATCAAGGCTTGCATCTATGATGAATATAAGTCCCCATGGATTACTTGGTGTAAGCGCTTGTAATGAACTAGAAGATTGGAGATATTACATAGCTGTAGCAAGCACCCAAGCTATTGATTCTGACCTAGAAGAATATATTGTTCCAGCATCAACATGGGCCGTATTTTCAGGAGAAGGCAGTAATTTGTCTATTCAAGAATTAGAGAGGCGCATAGTAATAGAGTGGCTTCCAACCTCGGGCTATGAATATGGGAATGCACCAGACATTGAAGTGTATATAAACCCAGATCCTGAAAATGCAAAGTATGAAGTATGGATTCCGATTGTTAGAAAGGAGAGGTAATATGGTACACTTGGTATATTGTGATGACAAAGAAAATGTATTAGAAAAAATATTAGACGGCTCTAAAACAATGATTATCAGAGCAGCAGCAGGGAGAAAGATTCCTCATAGTAGAGTATTCAATGACGAAATGCTTTACTTTATGAAAAAAGGCACAGCAAAAATTTCCGCAACTGCAACTGTTAAATCAGTTCAAAATTATATTAAGTTATCAGAAGATGAGATAGTAAAGGTACTTGCTGATAATCAAGGGAAGTTGAATTTGTCTAAAAAACAGCAAGAACGTTGGCATAAAAAATGTATGTGCTTGATAGAGTTTGAGAATGTGAGTGAAATAAAGCCTCTTGATTTCGAACATCAGGGCAATATGGATGATTGGCTTATTATTGAAAAAATCGAAGATGTAGTTGTTGGCACAAGTATTCCATATAACTATGATAAATCAAAATTTTAAGTGATGATGTTATGTTAATGTGAAGTCCTTGACGTGACTGCCATAAATATAGCGAAGGATGCAAATATTATATGATGCTCCTATAATTTTCTACAGGTTTTCTTATTGAAGAAGCTGATGAATGGAAACAAAGTACTGGAAAATGATAAAAGAACGTTTAGAATCAAGGGGTGACCTATCAAGTGAAGGACTTTATTGAGATAAAGAATGCAAGAATTAACAATTTACGCGGAGTGGATGTAAGGATACCAAAAAATAAGCTTACTGTCATTACTGGTGTATCTGGAAGTGGAAAGTCAAGCCTTGCTTTTGACACATTGTATGAGGAGGGAAAAAAGAGATATCTGACTTTTTCAGGCTCACAGTTTATTGTTGATAAGAAAGAGATATTCGACAGTATTACTGGGCTTTCACCTACAGTTGCAGTAGAACAGAGGATTATCCGTCAGTCAAATCCAAGGAGCACAGTCGCCACTAGAATTAATCTTGACGCCATGCTTGCAGCTCTTTTTGCCCATTATGGAGAAATAGATGCCCGGTATGATGATGGTACCCCTCTTGAAATTGCAAACTTTCAGAAGGGTTCACCCAAAGGAATGTGTACCAGATGTCGGGGAGCAGGGGCCATTTTTACTGTCGATGAGGAAGCAATATTTCATGATATGGACGTAACCATTGAAAATCTTTTTGACGGAAACCAGACTCACTATATCCATTTGTGTATGAGATTTGACAAAATTTATGGTATAAGCAGAAAAAGAGCCTTAAGGTCATTAAGTGAAGAGGAGCTTCGCTTGTTCAAGTATGGTGATGGTGGAGGCTTTGCTGAATCTACTGGATTTATGGGGGTCATTCCATGGCTCATGGAAAGCTATAAGTATATTAAGGGACGTGGAAGGGATAATTGGATTACAGGTCTTTCCAGTGTAGGCATGAAGACCTGTCCTAAATGTCAGGGGGTTGGGCTGGGAACTTATGCCCTGCATACAAGAATTGGTGGGAAGACCATAACGGAAATCGAAGAGATGTATATTGGAGATATATACGACTTCCTAAAGGCATATGGAGGCGGAAGGAATCAGTTAGTGGATAAAATTATGAAGAGATTAGAGGGACTTTCTGAAGTAGGCCTAAGCCATCTTTCTCTTTCTAGGAAAATTCCTACGCTGTCAGGAGGAGAACTGCAAAGAGTTTTCTTGGCTTCTTATATTATGGCGGCCATGGATTCCATTATTTTTGTATTTGATGAGCCTACCATAGGACTTCACGAAGTGGAGAAGGAAAGCTTGATTAGGCTTTTAAAGAGATTAGTCCAAGAAGGAAATACAGTTGTTGCAGTAGAACATGATGAAGGCTTTATGCGTAATGCTGATTATATTGTTGATATGGGACCAGGTGCAGGGATAAATGGTGGAAAAAAGATTTTTGAAGGAAGCTATGAAGATTTCTTGAAGTGCCAAGGTTCAAGAACTGCACCGTATCTTACAAAGGAAGCTGCTTTTCCCATCAAACGGGAATATAGAAGTATAGAGGATAAAAATATGTTACATATTGAGAATGCCAGCCTGCATAACTTGAAGAACGTAAGTATCTCTATCCCATTAGGTGTAATGGTTGGTGTTGCAGGAGTATCTGGCAGTGGGAAATCAAGCCTGATTTCAGATACTTTAGTTCCTAGGCTTAAGGGGTTGCTTAAAAGTAATTGTGTGATAGCAGAAGCAGATGATGAGGATGAAGAGATATCTAATGCACTTCTTACAGGAACAGAGCATATTAAGGATTGCTTTATCATAGACCAGAGACCTATAGGAAGAAACAAGACCTCATGTCCAGCCACATATACAGGCATTATGGATAGAATACGTGTTCTCTTTGCAGCAACAGATGGAGCAAAGGAAAAAGGCTGTACGGTTTCTATGTTTACTAGGAATTCAGATGGAGGCTGCCCTAGGTGCAAGGGAGAAGGTATCCTACATCATTATGTAGGGTATGGAAGCTTTATTGACCTAGTATGTGATGACTGTGAGGGGACAGGATATGTAGATAAGACTAGAGCTATCCTGCTAGATGGTAAGAATATCGTTGATGTTATGAATATGAGCGTGGATGAAGCAGAAGAGTTTTTCAAGGATAAGGATGAAGAGATATGTGGCATTCTTCAAATTCTACAGGAAGTCGGTATGGGATACATTACTCTTGGACAATCTATACCGACAATTTCAGGAGGAGAGAGTCAAAGAATCAAGCTTGCAAAAGAACTTTCTAAGGGGAAGAAAGCTACGAAAAAGAATAAAAAAGGCTCTCTTTACATCCTCGATGAGCCGACAACTGGACTGTCTCTATATGATACGGAAAGATTGCTGATACTTCTTAATAAGCTAGTAGAATGTGGGAATTCTGTCATCATTACAGAGCATGACGTACATATGCTAGCAAATTGTGATTATCTGATAGAGATGGGAAAAGGCGGCGGAAGAGAAGGTGGAGAGATTATTGCCACTGGCACACCAAAAGAGCTGAAAGAAAACAGCTGCTCATTGATAGGAAGGTATCTGCCATGATAAAAGAACGGGAATTAGATGAATATATTAAAGCAAAGCAATACAGACTAGTCAACAGTGTATTGATGTGGAAGGATGGCAGGGTAGTTCTGGAGAGATACTACAATGGATTTACAAAAGATAGCAGGAACGTGATTCGTTCAGTAGTAAAAAGCATTCTTTCCATTGCAGCAGGGATCTGCCTTGATAAAGGTTTTATCAAAAGTCTGGATGAACCAGTGTGCAAATATTTGGATGACTTTAATCAGGGAATCCATCCATATCATGGGGGGATTACAATTAGGAATCTTTTGACGATGACCTCTGGTATTCATTGGGTAGGAGGTGTTCACTATCATTGCCCACAGCTCTCTGTTCTTCGTAAAAGCCCGAACTGGGCGGAGCATATTGCAGAAACAGATATGACGCATGTGCCGGGAGCTAGATTTAATTATAGCGAGTTCGATGTGATTTTGCTCACTGCTGTTTTGGAGAAGGCGGTTAGCAGTGATATTTTTTCATTTATCAATGAAAATTTGTACATACCGCTGCATATAAAAAGTGGTCCATGGTGGAGGAGCAGATGCGGTATTGCCTACAGCTGTGCAGAAGCAGGGGAAGGGAATGGAGGACCGAACGAGAGACCTTCCAATCTGACAGCACGTGAAATGTTAAGCATAGGTCAGCTTTTCCTTCAAAAGGGTATATATGAGGATAAACGAATTGTTTCGGAAAAATATGTTAAGGAAGCGACTTTGCCGTCAAAATGCAACCCTGACTATGGATATCTATGGTGGTTAGGAAAGGATTACTATGGTTGCAGAGGATTCGGAGGACAGAATATTACTGTGATGCCGGAGCAGAATCAAATATTTGTGATTCAAGCAACTCCTACTGCTAGAGGTAAGGAATATGACGATATTATCGAATTGCTTAAAGAAAGGGAATAGAGATTCAGAGAATAAAGTAAACTGAACCTTCGGACAAAGATGAGCAAACATGAACAGGAAATATTTTAAGAATACCTTTACAATTTAATTAAGAGGTGATAATAAATGGACTGTATTCAAAGCATACAAAAGGCAATAGAGTATATGGAAGAACATATTCTAGAAAATATTAATTATGAAGACGTGGCAAGGCAGGTATACATGTCAAATTATCATTTTCACAGGACCTTTAGTATGATTACCGGAATAACAGCGAACGAATATATTCGAAATCGAAAGTTTTCAATGGCAGGTCAGGAATTGATAATGTCAGATAAGAAAGTAATTGATATTGCGATGAAATATGGATATGATTCTCCTGAAAGCTTTACTAAAGCCTTTTCAAGATTTCATGGAGTAACGCCTATTGTCGCAAAACGTTCTGGAATGCAGTTAAAATTATTTAATCGCCTTGTAATCAAAATTAAATTGGAAGGTGGTACGGTTATGAAATACAAAATCGTAGAGAAAGAGGAATTTAAACTGTTGGCTAAAGTCAAGACATTTAGAAATGAATCCATTTCAGAAGAAGGCAATACAGAGATACCAGATTTTTGGAAGCAATGTAGACAGAATGGAGTATTTGATGTGCTGGTCAAACATACTACAGACCATGATATTTATGGAGTATGTGCTCCTATATCGAAAGAAAGCACCAATTTCGATTATGGTATAGCTATGAAATATGATGGCGGGGATATTCCAGAGGGATATAAATTATGGCATGTGAAACCAACCTTATGGGCAGTGTTTGAATGCATAGGGGATGATGAAGAATGTATAGGAGAAACATGGGATAGAATATTTAAAGAATTTTTACCAAGTTCAGATTACAATATGCTGGATGATACAGATTTTGAATTATATCCAGAAAATAATAATTCTAATTGTTTCTGTGAAATATGGATTCCTGTAGAGAAAAAACAATGTAGTATGTAACAGGAGTATAATCGGCGAGGTCTTCGGGCAACTTTATGCTTGATAGAGCTCGCCTTTTTTATGCTCAAAAATAGAAAGAGTTGACGTATTTTCTTATAGAAACATTTCATTTTACCTCGTAAATGGCTACTATAATTTGCTAAGATAAAACTATAAAGAAGGAAAGAATAATTGACATAATTAAGACATTAAAAATAGATATCGTTTTTTTATTAGTGATGCATTATTTTAATTATTTAAGTTGTATTATAGGTGAGGAGGAAATAAAATGAGCTCATTATACCCAGAATATGAAAAAATTGCAGAGGCAGTAGAAAAATATTCTGATTTGCTTCTTAGAGTTGCTTTTACGTATATGAAGAATATAAGTGATGCTGAGGATATGGTTCAAGAAGCATTTCTGAAGCTAGTCCAAGACCATCCATCCTTTGAAAGCGATGAACACAAAAAGGCATGGCTAATTAGAGTGACTATAAACCTATGTAAAAACAGATTAAAATCAGCATGGTTTAGAAAAACAGAACCAATATATGATACAACTTTAAGCTTTTCAGATGAAGAGAAATTTGTTATGAATGCTGTCATGGAGCTGCCATCAAAATATCGTAGTGTTATACTGCTGTATTATCACGAGGGATATAGCATAAGGGAGATTTCTAATATTCTAGATATTAAGGAATCAACTATTTCATCACAGCTTCAAAGGGCAAGAGCACAGTTAAAATCAAAATTGAAGGAGGATTTTGATTATGAATAAGGATAATTATAACAAAGCAATGGATAAGGTAAAGGCAAGTGATGAACTAAAAAATAAAATAATGACATCAGTAACATCAGGAAGAACAAGAAAAAATAGGATTAATATTAATAAGATGATAGCAGTTGCTGCAATATTTGTATTAGTTATGTCTTCAGTATATTTAACTACTTTATTAAGAAACCCAGTGGATAAAGATATTGCAGATGAGTTTAAGATTACAGGAGAATCAGATCCAAATAACCAGATGGGTTATATTTTGGTACTGTATTTGGATGGGTACTCTTATGAAGCTTCGGGCTGGAGCTCTTATTCTATTAATGAGAATTTAGAGAATATGGACGAAATAAAGGGTGAAAAAATAGGGGAGGTCACCCTTGATTTAAAGGGAAAGACATATGAGGGAACACCACCTGATTTTTCGAGCACCTATGGATTAGGTACTGAAATATATGAAGTAAAAGGAGTTAAAAGAGAAAATGCAGTGCTAATGGTATCTAGAGAAATGAATCATATATTATATAGATCAAGGAAGGCAGTAGCAAGTGTGAGTGAACCAATTGGATTAACAGTAGAAGAAGTATTTAATATGATATCTGATGCTCCTGTTATAAGCTCTGTGGAGTTAAGAAATGAAATAGATGGCTCATGGATGAGAACAAGTCATGATGGCAGGCTTCTTAATTTATTGAACTCGGAGATTAGGGATAAGGATATATTAAATCATGAAGAAATGAAAGGACCAGATGGTGAGTCCGGCTATAGAATCCCAATTAACCTTATGTTTGAAGACGGAGCAGTAATTCATATGCAGGTATATCCTGAAACCAATATCGCTTATATTTTTGGAGGCTATATAAATATATCTGAGGAGTTAGCCGATAAGCTTGAGGAACTATACAGACTGGGAAATGAGTTCTCAAAAATTACTGATATAATTGGATATGAACTAAACGAACTAGGATATTTTCAATTTGTAAATCATGCTACAGGAGATAAAATAATAAGTCCAGCTCCACAATGGTCAGGGGAAGTTTTTTACTCAATGTTAAACTATTATAGCGTAGATAAATCATCCTCTGATTCAGACGGCAATCTAGTGGTGACTGTTAATCTCGGAGAATCAGAAGAAAGCTCTAAGAAGCTTGAAATCTATGAAGGAGCAGACAATAATCTTTTCTTCAAAGTTGATGGAGAAATTTATAAAATTGTAAAAGGAAGCTTACAATATAAAGATTTATTAATGTATCAGGAAAACTATACGAGTTATTAAAAGATAGGCTATATGTCTATCTTTTTACTTTTTCGTTATTTAAGAGGATAAGAAGGATGGTAGGAGAATATGTGGAATAATATATGGTAAAATAATAAAATTAGGTCCATTGATAAACTACAAGCTTGAGCATTGTTGATAAAGGGAATAAAATAGATAGGACAACTCCAAAAAAAGTAATGAAAGAATTGACAATGATTCTAATGTATTTATCAAGATTTAAGTTTTATAAATAGTTCACATTTTTTTATATAACTCAATAAAAGGAGAATTTAGAAATGATTAAAAAGCTTAATTTAAATGACATAGAGATAGCAAATAAAGTGCTGGAATTACAAATGGCTTCATATAGAATTGAAGCTGAGATTATAGGGTTTTATGATATACCGCCTTTAAAAGATACAATAGAAAGCTTAGAGGCATGTGATGAAGTTTTTTATGGGTATCATGTTAATGAAGTTTTAGCAGGGATAGTTTCCTTTAAGATTATTGAAAATGTCTTAGATATACACAGACTTGCAGTCCATCCCCAATTTTTTAGGATGGGTGTGGCAAATAAGCTGATTAACTTTATAGAAGGACTTGAAAACAATATAAATAAGATAGTTGTATGTACTGGAAAAGAGAATTTACCAGCCGTTAATTTATATCTGAAAAATGGTTATAAAAAGACAAAGGACATTGAAATTAGTAAAGATATTTATATCACAGAGTTTACGAAAGTATTATGATATAGAAACCTCCATATCAGAGCTTTCAGAGTCTTTATAGTGTTTTCATTATGCTAAAGACTCTTTGCCCATGCTTAGGATGACAGATAGAGACTTTTCAGTGGTCTCGAACAGATATGCTGCTCTCTGAAATGGATTATATTTATGTAATTGGAAATTTCAGTTGTATTTTTCATTATATTTTAGTACAATGTAGGAGTAATATAGCTTTCAATTTAATTTCGAAAGGGGTTGATTTAATTATGGCAAATATGAATATGGTGATTAATCAATAATTTAATACTTGAGTGTGCGTTGAAGCTGTGGTTTTTTCGTGTACTCTACAAAAAATTAACCCTTTTGAAAATGCTGTATAAACAGAACTTGTCGATGGGCAAGTTTTTTTGTGCAAAAAATTGGAGGTAATATAGTGAGATTTGAGGAAAATTATAAGAATGAAACCATTCTAACAAGAGAAAAAGATAATTTAATCATAGGACGTGTTAGCGAAGTACAGAGAGAATTATTCAAAGTGCTATGTAAATATGGAGAAACAAATGCAAAATTAAAAGGTACTTTTTATAAAGATAAAATGAATAAAGAGTATCCTGTAGTAGGAGACTACGTACTTCTGAAATATAATGAAAATGGAAATTCTTTAATTGAGAAAATATGTGAACGAAAGAGTTCTTTTTCTAGAACAGATTTTTCAGGTCATGCTGCTGGATATGTTAAAACAGTGAAAGAGCAGGTAATAGCAGCTAATTTTGATTATGTATTTATTCTTTCATCATTGAATCATGATTTTAATTCAAGTAGAATAACAAGATATATTAGTGTAGCTTTACAAAGTGGTGGAAAACCCATAGTGATTTTGACAAAAGCAGATGAATGTGATAATCCAGAGGCTTATATAGCGCAGGTGAAAAGCATATCAGAAAAGGTTGATGTTTTTGCCATTAGTGCTAAAACTGGATATGGAATGAAACAATTAAATGCGTATATGCAGGCAGGGAAAACTATAGTCTTTTTAGGGTCTTCTGGTGTAGGGAAATCGACACTTGTAAATGCAATTGCAGGGAAAGAAATTATGGAGGTAAGTGGAATGCGTGAAAATGATTCTAAGGGGAGACATACTACAACCCATAGACAGTTGATTGAGCTTGCTTCAGGGATAATTGTTATTGATACTCCAGGAATTAGGGAACTTGGAATGTGGGATGTTGAAAATGGTATAAATGACACATTTTCAGATGTAATTCAGATTTTTGCCAAATGTAAATATCGTAACTGTAGCCATGCCAAGGAACCAGGATGTGCAGTAAATCAAGCAATTGAAGAGGGGTCACTTTCCAGAGAGAGATGGAAAACATATTGTCAGCTTTCAAATGAAAATGAATGGGGAAAGAATAAATCAGTATATACTAAAAAAGGGAAATTGGAGAATAAGATAAAAAGGGGAAAAAATAAAAAATAAGATTTCAAAATATGGAACAAAAATATGTAAAAAAGCACTTGTATTATACAATAATCCGGGAGGAAAGGAGGTTTTTTGATGTCTAATATTTTCATTAGTGGCGTCAGAGAGGGAAATTTAAAAAACATCTCACTAGAGATACCCCGTGATAAGCTAATCGTTTTTACTGGTCTTTCAGGCTCAGGAAAATCTACATTGGCAATTGACGTTGTTTTTCAGGAGTGTCAGAGGCAGTATTTAGAGGCAATGGGACTTCAAGGAATCAATAAACCCAAAATTGATTTTATTCGCAACGTGTCACCAGCAATAATGATTACACAAACTGAAGCAAATAAAAATCCCAGGTCTACAGTTGGAACACTGACCGATATTTATACAGATCTACGGATGGTATACGAAAAGCTGGGAGTACGGGTCTGTCCAAATTGCAACATAGTGATATCGGCTGCAGAATGTAAAGAAGAAGTTGAAAAGATAGATGGGAACTTTAAAGTATTTATGTACTGCAACCATTGCAACTATAGAATGGAAAAGCTGACGAGGACGCACTTCTCTTATAATACCAGAGAAGGAGCCTGTAAAACTTGTGAAGGATTTGGGAAGGTTCTGACCATTAATAAAGCTCGTACTATTCACAAATTTTTGTCATTAGAAGATGGGGCAGTTGACTTTTGGGAGCAGAAGTACAAAGAATATCAAATTCAGTCTTTATACAATGCTTTTCGCCATTATAACATTCCAGTTCCTGAAAATACCCTTGTAGAAGATTTTAATGATATACAGAACTCCATTCTTTTCTATGGAGTGGAAGATGATTACGTTAAAGAAAACTTTCCTAATGTTCGTCCTCCTAAGACAGTTGCAGCAGGTAAGTTTGAGGGCATTTTCCCAACACTATGGAGGCGATTGTCAGATAAAGATGGCGACTCAAAACAATTGAATACATATTTTGATTTAGACATATGCACAGATTGTATGGGTGAACGTCTGGGAAAATTAAGTCGTAGTGTAACTGTTGAAAATATACGCCTTCCAGAATTGTCTTTACTGTCTTTAGAAGAATTATATACATGGATACAAAAAATAGAAAACTCTTTAACCGAGCATAACCGCAATCTCGTAGAATCATATTTACTGGATTTAAAAACGAAAATTCAGAGAATTTTAAATGTTGGATTAGGGTACCTCTCTCTTGATCGCCAGACCATTACCTTATCTGGAGGAGAACTGCAAAGACTAAAATTAGCTGCGGCTTTAGATTCAGATTTGACAGGAATCATTTATATTTTGGACGAGCCGACCATTGGCCTCCATCCCAAAGATACAGAAGGAATGCTTGCTATATTGAAAAAGCTTCGAGACTTAGGCAATACTGTTATCGTCATTGAACATGATCCAGATATTATGCATGAAGCCGATTATATTGTAGATATAGGACCAGGCTCTGGAAAGCATGGCGGTGAAATTATTGGAACAGGGACATTAGAAGCACTCAAGCAGCAAGAAGCTTCTATAACAGGGTCATATTTAAAGAAAATGAAGCAAGAAAGAAAAAACTTCAGTGAAGGAACTAGAAAAGGAACTGGAGATGCAATCAAAGTTACAAATGCTAATTTACACAACTTAAAGAACATTGATGTAGCTTTTCCAGTTGGATGCTTAGTTTCTGTTACAGGTGTTTCAGGTTCAGGAAAATCCACATTAGTATTTGAAGTACTTGCAGGAGCAATGGGCAAAAAGCATACAACCAGAAATATAGTATTGGGGATCGACCAATTTGAACAGATTGTTACTATAGAGCAGTCCGCAATTACTAAAATGAAACGCTCAAATGTTGCTACCTATTCTGAGGTATATACAGAGATTCGTAAAATTTTCGGTGGTCTAGAAGAAGCCATAGATAAAGGATTATCCGCCAAACATTTTTCCTTTAATATACCAGGAGGTCGCTGTGAAAATTGCCAAGGACTAGGATATGTTGTCAGCAATATGCTTTTTTTCAAGGATATAGAGATAACATGCCCGATCTGTGGTGGAAAGCAGTTTAATGAAAAAGTCTTATCTGTAAAATATAAGGGGTATACGATAAAGGATATCCTGCAAATGTCTGTAGAAGATGCCCTATGTGTCTTTAGAGAGCATCTAAAAATCGAAAGAATACTGAGACTGCTTCAGGACGTGGGGTTAGGCTATCTAGAACTTGGTCAATCATTGACGACCTTGTCTGGCGGTGAAGGACAGCGCTTAAAGCTTGCAAAAGAATTGATTAGCAATACAGGAAAGCATAGTCTATATCTGATGGATGAGCCAACAACAGGACTACATCCAATAGATGTTGAAAACTTTCTTATACTTTTGAATCGCATTGTGGATTCCGGAAACACAGTAATTGTAGTTGAGCACAATCAGCAGGTCATTAAAGCTTCCGACTGGATAATAGACCTTGGACCAGAGGGAGGACTAAATGGAGGACAGGTTGTGTATACAGGGACACCCTCTGAAATGCTGAAAAACGGGACAACAATAACGGCAGAAAGCTTACAAAAATCCTTAAAATATTAAAAGATTTCTTTAAAAAATAGTTGGTATGAATATATTAATTTTGATTGGTTGCCCACAGAATGACAAATTAAGATTTTAAGGAAAAAACTAAATATATGGTAACAAATGACATTGAAATCGATTGTAACTTTTTTCACAACTAAAGTTAATAATACAATACGAGGAGGATTATAATGAAATTAACCACTGTAAAAGAGAATAATATTGAAATCGCTGTTGTAAATAGCAATGAGATACTGATAACAGATGTTCAGTCAGCGTTAGATTTTATGATGACAGTTCAATATGAAACAGGATCTAACCGTATTATTATGAACAAGTCAGCAATATGTGATGACTTTTTTCACTTGAGCACAAAACTGGCAGGTGAAATACTGCAAAAATTTATTACTTATCATGTAAAACTTGCTATCATAGGTGATTTTTCTGTCTATACAAGTAAGAGCTTGAAAGATTTTATTTATGAGTGTAATAAAGGAAAAGATATATTTTTCTTGCCAGACGAAAACCAAGCTATTAAAATGTTGAGTATGAATTAGTCTTTGCTGGGTGGGTATAGGGCATGTAATTGAGGATCATGTGTTATAAGCCTTAAAAATTTACACAAAGGGGGCGAACAATAATGTATGTATATTTTATGAAAAATATAAAGCCTTTAAATAAGGAAATTATAAAAAATCATGTAGAGTATCTAAAAGAATTAAAGAGCAAAGATAAACTCGTTCTTTGCGGACCGTTTACAGATTTTCCAGGAGGAATGGTAATCTTATTAGCTGAAGATTTGGATGAAGCTACAAATATTGCAAAATCAGATCCTTTCATTGCTTCAGGATGTAAATCCTTTGAAATTAGAACACTGGAGCCAGCTAATGATGAAAATAATTATCTATTGGAAGAATAGAAATGAGTCTGTAACTGATAGAAGCTGAGATAATAGAAAATATAGCTACTATTTTTGTAGGGGTTGAGGGGACAAGATAGATAGTTAATGATAAACAAACCTAAGGCAGGGGAGTGATTGTGTGGACATAACAATTGATTTGAAAAACTATGATAGTGAAAATCCTATATTTAAGAGGACAGCCTCAAGAGCAATAATTGCTGATGGAGATAAGTATTTGCTTATTTTCAGCAAGTATGGAGACTACAAGTTTCCCGGTGGTGGAAAAGAAGAAGGAGAAGAGATTGAAGCTACAGTGATTCGAGAAGTTCAGGAAGAGACTGGATATCGTGTAGTTAGAGACTCTATAAAGAAGTATGGAAAAGTCCTTGAAAGAAGAAAAGGTGAAAAGGGGAATATTATGGTAATGGATTCACACTATTATTTTTGTGAAGTTGAATCTGAGGCTGGCAACAGAAGCCTAGATGAATATGAAGAGGAATATGATTATGAGGTAGTGTGGATGACGTTGCCAGAAGCAATTGAAAAGAACAAGCAGATAACCGATATTGATGCTTGCCCATGGGTGATTAGAGATACAAAAGTAATGGAAAGTCTTGTGAATGAACAGTTTTTTTATGAAAATATATTTCCATGTGTACCAGATACTATGAAAGCATTGATACAGGAGCATACTTTTGAAGTAGATTCTATTGGTTGTTCTGGTTCTCATATATTTGTCTTTAATAATGATCTTGTATTAAAGGTGGAGCATAAAAGAGATGAATCTGACGGTGAATATCAGATGATGAAATGGCTTCAGGGAAAGCTCCCAGTGCCTCATATAGTAGACTTTTATACAGATGGTAAAACCAATTATCTTTTAATGACGAAATTAAAGGGGAAAATGGCCTGTGACTCAGCTATTATAAAAGACTTAGAAAATATGGCAAGGCTAATGGCAAAGGGATTGGAGAGGCTTTGGCAGGTTGATATCAAAGGCTGCCCAAGAATAATAAATCTTGATTATAAGCTGGATAGGGCATTGTTCAGTGTCAAAAACAGCATGGTAGATATTGATGATGCAGAGCCAGGGACCTTTGGAGCAAATGGCTTTTCAAATGCCATGGAGCTATATGAGTATTTAAGAGACAACAGACCAGAAGAAGAGGAAGTTTTTATTCATGGTGATTATTGTCTACCAAATGTATTTTTTGAAAACAACGATGTAACCGGTTATTTAGACCTTGGTTATAGTGGGATAGGAGATAGATGGCAGGACATAGCTTTAGCAGTTCGCTCCATTAGACACAATCTTGAGGATATTGGTAAAGAAGAATTATACTCGTCAATGTATGATATCTTTTTTGAAGAGCTGGGGATAGAGCCTGATAAAGAGAAAATAAAATATTATATATTGCTAGATGAACTTTTTTGAGAAATAGCATAGGGGGCTTCAAGTAAAGCTCCCTTAATTTTTTCTCAGATGCAATAAAACATATTGACTTTCTTATCTAGTTAGGGTATGCTTACTATATAAATAGAACGATAATCGTTATCAAGTAGAAGAGACGAGGAGGAGATGTGAATATGTCACTTAATATGGTACCTTTAGGAGAAACAAAAATTATTTCTATGTTTAGGGGTAAGGACGAAATGAAACGCCGTCTTCAGGATTTAGGATTTGTAAAGGGACAGGAGGTACAGGTAATAGGTGAAAACCCATCTGGTCTCATATTATTAGTAAAAGGTACTAAAATTGCACTGAATCGTGGCTTAGCTTCAATGATTATTGTAAATTAATTGCTATTGGAGGTGGAATACTGATGACATTAAAGGATTTAAAACCAGGTCAAGAAGGTAAAGTTATATCTATAGGAGAAAGAGGACCAATGAGAAGAAGGATTATGGATATGGGAGTTACCCCCGGTATAACGGTAAAAGTTGTTAAAGTAGCACCTTTAGGAGATCCTATTGAAGTAAATATTAGAGGATATGAGTTAAGTCTTAGAAAATCTGAAGCTGAAAATATTCAGATACAAATGTAGTATTTTTACAAACAATTGTTAAAATATTGTTTAGGAATTTTGCTTTTTTATTTTATTTTTAAGTTAGCTTAGACTAACTAAAGATTGAGGAGGATTAACTATGGCATATACAATTGCTTTAGCAGGCAACCCTAACAGTGGGAAAACAACGCTTTTTAATGAACTTACTGGTGCTAGACAGCATGTGGGAAACTGGCCTGGCGTTACAGTTGATAAAAAAGAAGGTATATACAAGAAGAATAAGGAAATAAATATTTTAGATTTACCAGGCACATATTCATTGTCACCCTATTCAGCAGAGGAAGTCATTGCAAGAGATTATATAGTAAAAGACAAGCCTGATGTTGTAATAGATATTGTGGATGGAACTAATATTGAAAGAAATCTATATCTTACATTACAAATAGCTGAAACTAAGATTCCAATGGTCGTTGCAATAAATATGATGGATGAGGTCGAAGCTCAAGGAGATAAAATTGACTGCAATAAATTATCGAAAATTCTTGGGGTTCCAGTTGTGCCAATTGTAGCTAGAAGCGGTAAAGGAATAGATGAATTGATGGATAGGGCTATTGAGGCTGCAAAAAATGAAACGTCAGCCAAGGAGCTAGATATATTTGACGAAAATATACTTGCGGCTATAAATTCCATCTATGAAGCATTAAATGATTCCCAAAGTGATAATGGCTTTGCAAAGACAGCTACTGTTTCCACAGAATTAAAATGGAGAGCTATCAAATTAGTTGAGAATGATGAGATAATACTTGATACATTATCTGAAAGTCAGAAAGCAGAGATTAAAGCAATTATTGAGAAGGCTGAAAAACATGCAGATGGAGATTTAGAAGCAAGAGTTGCTGACTTAAGATATCAGTTCATAAGTAAGCTTGTAAGTGAAACAGTTAAGAAGAATAAAAAAACACATGTAGAAACTAAATCAGATAAATTAGATAAGATATTAACTAATCGTGTTCTGGCACTCCCTATTTTTGCAATTATAATGTACTTATTATTTGCTATTACATTTAGTGAAAACTTTTTATTCATAGAAGGTCTTTTAAGTCCTGGAATGTGGCTGGCAGGTTTAGCAGAGGGTATATGGACTGCTTTTGCTGATGTGATTGGAGGATTAATAGCTAACGCTTCTCCAGTACTGCAATCCCTTATAATGGACGGTATAATTGAAGGACTAGGAGCAATTATTGGCTTCATTCCATTAGTATGGGTGCTTTATATACTTATATCATTTTTAGAGGATTGTGGATATATGGCACGTATTGCATTCGTCATGGATAGAATATTCCGTAGATTTGGATTGTCAGGACGTTCATTTATTCCATTGCTAATGGGCTTTGGCTGTGGTGTTCCTGCTGTAATGGCAACAAGAACTCTTGATACTGAAAAAGATCGTAAAATTACTACCATTATTACTGGGTTTATGCCTTGTGGAGCAAAGCTTCCCATATTTGCAATGTTTGTTTCCACATTCTTTGCAGGTGGCAACAAGACCTTAGTTACCTATTCTTTATATATGCTAAGTATTATAGTAGCAATCGTTGTATCTTTAGTGTTAAACAAGCTTGTATACAAGTCCAAGGCATCAAACTTCGTTATGGAGCTGCCAAGATATCGTATACCAACTATAAAGAGCATCGGTATTCATGGCTGGGAGAAGGTAAAAGGCTTTGCTGTCAAGGCTGGAACAGTCATATTTATATCAACTATTATAATATGGGCTTTAAGTAACTTTAATATCAATTCATTTAATGGCGTAAATACAGCAAATAATGATGATGGAAGTATAATGAGCGAGATGGACGAAAGCTTTCTTGCATCTGTTGGAACTGCTGTAGCACCGGTCTTTAAGCCATTAGGCTTTGGTGAATGGAGACCTACAGTTGGTGTTGCTACTGGCTGGATTGCTAAGGAAATGGTAGTAGTAACAATGGCACAACTATATAACGATGACATAAGCCCTGAGTATTTAGAAGAATTTTTCTCACAATATGACGCAGATGAACTGGAAGAGCTAGGATTTGAAGAAGGTATATATGATGAAGAAGCAGCCTTTGATATTTATGCAGAGGGTATTCTATGGGAAGGAGCAGATGAAAATGCACTAGTATCCATGAAGGAAGATATAAAGACAAAAGCAGCAGCTTATGCATATATGGTATTTAATCTATTATGTATGCCTTGCTTCGCAGCAGTAGGAGCTATGAAGAGAGAATTAAAGTCTTGGAAAAATACTGGAGGAGCAGTTGCTATTCAGATGTTAACTGCATATGTAGTGGCATTTATCGTGTATACAGTAGGTACTTTAATAGCTTAGTCTATTTGGGAGGGATATAAGATGATAGATATTATTATTATTGGAGCTATAGTAGCTTGTGTAGTACTTAGCATAGTCTACTCTAGAAAGAGAAAAAAAACAGGAAAATCTGGCTGTGGATGTAGCTGTGACAATTGCAGTACTTCATCCTGCTCCAGTAATCACTAGACAGCAGGTTAAAGCTAGCAGTTTTCTTAGAAATTTGATATGATAAATATATCTTAGTGGTTTGGAGGTACAAATATGTACGAATCAGGAGAGATGTATTTAGAGACTATTCTAATTTTAAGGAAACGTAATGGACAGGTCAGATCAATAGATATAGCAAGAGAGCTAAAGGTTAGTAAACCTAGTGTGAGTCGCGCAGTAGGAATACTAAAGGATGAGGATTTTATATTAGTAGATACTAATGGGTATATTGAATTAACGGAGAAAGGCAAGGAAAAAGCTAAGGACATATACGAGAAGCATAAGGTTTTAACAACATTTTTAGTAGATATAATCAAAATATCTCCTGAAATAGCTGAAGAGGATGCTTGTAGAATTGAACATATTATCAGTGATGATACCTTTCAAGGTATAAAAAAATATTTAGAAGACAAACTAGATAAATAATTATTTTATAAAGACCAGATTGCCTTTAATTGAAAGCAGTCTGGTCTTTATTGACACTCATTTCCTTATAAATACCCTTTCAATGATAGTTGATTTCAAAAATCAGATATGATATGATTTACAAAATGATAAAAAATGGATTAGGTGTTATAATAGAAAAAACATTCTAAAGTTAATTACTTGGAGGCAGATATGAATAAGTGGGGTAATTTAAATTTAGGTGATGAAATTAAAAATATAGTACAAGATGCATTGAATACCAGAAATTTTAATAGATTAAATCGCGATATTGAGAATGTTGTTAAAGGTGCACTTGATGAGGTTAGAAGGTCAATTGATTGGAAACAGGGGAATAATCATAACTGGAACAATCAAACCCATAACAATCAGACAGGTAAGTCTAATGATTATCAGTATAGACATGAAAAAGCCTCACAAGCGTGGAAGGGACAAGAACCTAAACAACAAGGAGCTAACTATAATAATATGAATAATCACAACAATGCTTACATGCAGAGATACGGTCAGTATAAACCCGCTCCAAAGCCAGCCAAGTTCACCGTTCCAATCGGACGAGTATCAGGCGTATTGTTTACTGTATTTGGGGCCATAGGAAGCACCGCATCAGGAATAGCTCTAATCGTATTAGCTGTATTAGGATATTTAATAGGGATTAAGGGAGTGTTTCATACTATTGCTATGGGACTATTGCCTTGCTTTGTCGTATCTATAATTCTGTGCATGAATGGAAGCAGGATCCGTAAAAGATTAAAAAGATTCCATAGGTATACTTCACAGCTGCATGGCCGCAATTACTGCTTGATTAATGATCTTTCTTCTGTAACAGGATTGAGCAATAAGGCTACGGTGAGAGATTTGAGAAAAATGATTGCTATTGGCATGTTCCCAGAGGGACATATTGATGATAAAAAGACCTGTTTTATGTTAAACAACGAATGCTATGGACAGTATCTTAAGCTACAGGAAAATATGAAAATGAAAAATCTGGAGGAACAGGCGAAGCAGAAGGAGCAGAAGGCAAACCAAGAATTTGTCAAGGAAGAAAAAAATAATAAAAATGATGCACTAAAACCAGAAATTAGAAAAGCAATTGATGAAGGACGAAAATTTGTCCTAGAAATCAAAAATGCAAATATTGCAATTCTTGGAGAAGAAATTTCACGTAAATTAGACAGATTAGAGGAAGTAACAGGAAAAATTTACGATTATGTAGAAATCCACCCTGAAAAATTCCCTGAAATAAAGAAATTTGCGGAATATTTCCTGCCTACAACATTAAAGCTGGTGGCGGCTTACAGAGAATTTGACTATCAGCCTGTACAAGGTGAGAATATTTCAAGTGCAAAAAAAGAGATAGAAGAAACAATGGATACTATTAATCTGGCATTTGAAAATTTATTGGATGGTCTGTTTGAGGAGGCGGCAATGGATATATCAACGGATATATCTGTACTAGAAACTATGTTTGCACAGGAAGGATTAACAGAGAAGAATATTAATATCAAAAATAAAACTATGGAGGGTAAACAATGAATAACGGATTACCTACACTAACCTTTGAGCCCTTTAGTGATGAGATATCGACTCAAGAGGGACTAGGCAAAGACATACTAAATGAAGATAACAAGCAGATTGATAAACCAGTATTTGATGAAAGTATTCTTTCACCTGAAGAGAAAAAGATGGTCGACGATTTTGCAAATCAGATTGATTTAAATAAATCTAATCAAATTCTTCAATATGGAGTAGGAGCCCAAAAGAAGATAGCAGACTTTTCTGAGACCGCTTTAAATAATGTGAAAACTAAAGACTTAGGCGAAATTGGCGAGATGCTTTCTGGCGTTGTAACAGAATTGAAAAGCTTTGATGTAGAGGAAGGAGAAAAAGGATTTTTAGGGTTCTTCAAAAAGTCATCAAATAAGCTTACTGCTATGAAGGCAAAATATGATAAGGCAGAAGTTAATATAAATAAAATCTGTGAGGCATTGGAAAAGAATCAGATGCAGTTACTGAAAGATATAGCAATGCTTGATAAAATGTATGAACTTAATAAGACATATTTTAAAGAGCTTTCAATGTATATTCTAGCAGGTAAAAAGAAGCTGGCTAAGGTTCAAGCTGAAGAATTACCTGTACTGATTGAGAGGGCTGCTGCCAGTGGTCTTCCAGAGGATGCCCAGGCTGTTAATGACCTGACTGCTATCTGCAACCGTTTTGAGAAAAAGATTCATGATTTGGAATTAACCAGAATGATTTCAATTCAAATGGCACCTCAGATTCGTCTAATTCAAGGAAGCGATACCATGATGGCTGAGAAGATTCAATCCACGATTGTAAACACAATTCCACTATGGAAAAGTCAGATGGTTCTAGCTTTGGGAGTTACTCATTCAGGTCAGGCTGCAAAGGCTCAAAGGGAAGTAACGAATATGACCAATGAGCTGCTAAGAAAAAATGCTGAAACGCTTAAAATGGCAACTATTGAAACAGCAAAGGAATCAGAAAGGGGAATTGTGGATATTGAGACTCTTCGCATTACTAATGAATCATTAATATCGACCCTTGACGAAGTTATGCGTATTCAAACAGAAGGTCATCAGAAGAGGAAGGAAGCAGAAATAGAATTGAACAGAATTGAGGCAGAGTTGAAAACTAAGCTTTTAGAGCTGAGAGGTTAATGAGAGTTTTTTGGTATATGAACCATTTTGATAAGAACTAGTCAGAGATATCTACACTTAGGGAATAACGAGTTCATGAAAAAAGCAGTAAACAATAGAAATAGCGCTTTCTGATGGCTGTAAAAACCCTAGAAAGCGCTATTCTTGTGCAATATGTTTTGACAGGTTGTTTTGGGTCAGCTCCCTTTAAATTTGTCTATAATTTTGTTAATATCTCTAGTCCATTTTCAGTAATGGCAACAGTGTGTTCATATTGAACACAGATTGAATGATCAGCCGTACGTGCTGTCCATCCATCTTCTTCAATATAAGAACGCATCCGCATAAAGTCAGCATTGGTTCTATGGTTAATACCATTCCATTTCTTAAGATCTTCCCTCTATTTTTAATTCTATAGTGTGGGACTTCTGGTCCTTCCTATAATTCCTTTCCAATACCATTTAAAAGGATTTTTTTCTCCACTAAACGACCTAGCTCTAGTGTAGTCACACCTGGTTTTATTATTTCTTCTAACATAGCATGGTATTCTGCCACAATTCGACCAGCTTCGCTCATAATTTCGATTTCCCTCTTAGACTTTATAATTGTCATACATAAACCTCCTTTCATTGTTTTTTAGTTCTTAAATAATTGTAACGATTACGACATTTTCAAATTAGATTTCTTAGAATGAATAATTTTAGGGGATACCCTACAAATTGAGTAACTTGAAATCCAACCCTTTGATATGATAAACAGGTATTATATCCACAATCTAGAAGTGGATGTGATGGAGGATACTATAGAGAATCCACAGAAGAAATGTGTAAAGACAAGGTGAAAATGTCAGAAAAGCTTGTTAAATTTGACCATAATAAGTTGTATAAAGATGTAAAAAATAATGTTATAGTAATATTAAAAGGTAATAAGATAACGAAAGTAAAATGAGAAAATAACTATAGAGGTGATTTTGTGAAGCTTGAGAGGTTGCTTGCCATAATTATGCTTTTGCTTAATCGTAAGCATATTAATGCAAAAGAACTTGCAGAATATTTTGAAGTGTCACGGAGAACCATTTATAGGGATATTGACACTATTAATCAAGCTGGTATACCCATAGTTTCATATATGGGTGCTGAAGGTGGCTTTGGAATTATGGAGAATTATAAAATTGATACGAATTTTTTAGATGAAATTGAAATAAACTCCATAATCACAGCCTTGAGAAATATAAATAATACCGTAAATAGTAGAAAAATTTGCTATACCTTAGAGAAATTAGAGAATATGATACCTCTAAAAGAAAAAGGTAGTAATTATAGAAATAAGTTTTCGATTAATATAGATTATAATAGTTGGAGTAGCAATAATACGGATAAGGACAAGCTTAAGACTCTTAACATGGCTATTGATGAAAAAAGAATAATTAATTTTGATTATATAAATACAAAAGGAGAGTACACTCATCGAATAGTCGAGCCTTTATCTTTACTACTTAAGGATTTTGCATGGTATTTGCATGGATATTGCCGTATTAAAGAAGATTACAGGATATTCAAAATCAAAAGAATGCATAAACTAAATATAACTGTAGATTTATTTACACGAAAGGAATCTCCTTTAGAAGTATTGGATTATAATGAGAAATGGTATAATGATAAACCTGTCCATAATATTATTTTGAAATTCACTTCAAATGTAAAAACAAGAGTTGTTGATTACTTTAATGAAGAACAGATACAGTTTAATGAAGATGGTACAACGAATGTAAATTTTACATTTCCAGAGGACGATTGGCTATTTGAACTGATACTTGGTTTTGGTAGTCAGGTTGAAGTAATAGAACCACTTTGCTTAAGAAGACTCATAAGACAAAAAGCTATTGAAATGATTAATATTTATAAAAAAGATTAAGTAAAAAATTAAGTATGACATTTACCTGTCATACTTAATTTTTTATACTTAATTTAATCTATAAATATGAGGAGGGGTTAATATGTTGAATAATCATTATTATACTTTAAACAAAGCATGTCCGTGTAAAATTGAAGAGTATTCAGTAGAGCAAGCAGTCGTTATTTTTGAAATGATGCCTAATATAGCAGCATTCGTTGATGAAATGGAGAAGCATCGAGTTATAGGGAAAAGGATTTGGTATGACGAAAAGGAATATACAATTTATATCACAAAGATATTTGCCTGTGATAGCGGTGGAGGCTGTTCGGAAAATGATAGCCTAATTGGTAGACGTTGCCATTGCCATTACTATAACAGATCTAAGGAGTATTATCCTAAGTATTATTGTAAATGTGCAGCTGAGTTTTATAGACCTATGTTTGCCCCTTTATTTGGTGAAAATATACTAATTGAGCCCATTAAGACAGTATTATCTGGTGATGAACAATGCACTTTTGCTGTCAGACTTGACAGAAGGGAGAATAAGGAATGATAACATATGATGAAAAGATGAAACTAATGATTGATTATAAATATCCTTTATCTGCTAAGTATGATCCTGAATGGATATATGAAAATAAGATGGGCAGTCAATGCCTTTGGTTGGTAGAGTCATTAACACGAATTATGACATTGAAACCTGGAATGAGAGTACTTGATATGGGTTGTGGAAAGGCTTTGACATCAATTTTTCTGGCTAAAGAATTTGGAGTTACAGTTTTCGCCAATGATTTTTGGATTAGTCCAGATGAAAATTGGAAGCGAATAAGTGAAGCTGGAGTTGAAAATCTTGTGTTTCCAATTATGGGAGAAGCCCATAACCTGCCTTATGCAAAAAACTTTTTTGATGCAATTATATGTGTAAATTCTTTTCAATTTTATGGAACAGCAGATACATATCTAAGTGATTATATGTCGCACTTGCTTAGAGATGGTGGAGAGTTTGGATTAGTAGTTTGGGGACCGAATAAAGAGTTCAATGGAAAAGTGCCAGATGATATGGAAAAAAGTTGATGGCCTGATTTTTACTATTTTCATTCTTTAGATTGGTGGCGTTGGCATTTTGAAAAAACAAAGTTATTTGAATTTGTAAAAGGTGACGACATGGATGGTGATGGCGTTCGTATAACACTGCAATGGGCAAAAATTATGAATAAGTATGATGAACTGCATAATAATCAGATTATGAGATGGAATCGTATGGTTTTTAGGAGAAATTTAGCTCAGGCTGATGACTTTAGAATTTAGCAAAAACAAAAAAGAAAAATTGACAAATTCTTGAGAGTTATATAGGATAATGATTAATATTTCATGAGAGGAGGGCATACATGAAAGAAAATAAATATGACGACAATATATTTTTTCAAAAATACAGTCAAATGAGTCGCTCACAGCATGGCCTAGATGGTGCAGGAGAATGGGGAACATTGAAAAAGTTGTTACCCGATTTTATGGGCAAGCAAGTGCTTGATTTGGGATGTGGATACGGGTGGCACTGCATATATGCCATGGAGAACGGTGCATCTTCTGTTGTAGGAGTTGATATTTCTCATAAAATGCTGGAGGTAGCAAAAGAAAAGACAGGTTTTCCACAGGTAGAATATAAATGCTGTGCCATAGAGGATGTGGATTTCCCAAAAGATAGCTTTGATATAATACTTAGTTCATTGGCATTTCATTATATAGAAGACTATGAGAGCCTAATTAAAAGCTTGCATAAAATGCTAAAGCCAGATGGCACACTTGTTTTTACAGTTGAGCATCCCACTTTCACTGCACACGGCACACAAGACTGGCATTATGATGAACAAGGGAAGATTCTTCATTTCCCAGTGGACAATTATTATTATGAAGGCAAACGAACAGCTGTGTTTTTGGGAGAAAAGGTTACAAAATATCATAGGACCTTAACCACCTATCTCAATACATTGCTTGCAAATAGCTTTGTGTTAAATCAGATTGTAGAGCCACAGCCTCCAGAAAGCATGATGGATATTCCAGGCATGAAAGATGAAATGCGCCGCCCTATGATGCTGATTGTATCAGCTAGAAAAAAGATTGAAGATAGAAACTAAACTTTTTTGCTATCCTGCTAATTAGTCAGAGGATAGCTACTTTTTTGTCTCAAGTATTTTTATCATACATGTTTGAGGTATTAAGATTAGGGGCTCCCATGATATATTCTATATTAAGAAACAAGTAGACTAGAAAAAGCTATATGTTTCAACAGATTTTAGAATTGGGAGAAGGGATTAAAATGCATGAAATATCCTTAGATGGTGTAAAAAAATATATAGGCACAACCCTTTTATTTAAAAATGTTTCCCTTCAGATTACAGAGGGAGAAAAGGTAGGTATTATAGGTGAGAATGGATGCGGTAAAACCACAGTCCTTAAATTAATAGCGGGCATATTAAAGCTCAATCATTGTGCTGGATATCCATATGCTCCAGTTCCTCCTGGATATGATGAGGGTTGGGTAAATGTTTCTAAGTATACCACATGTGCTTATCTTGAGCAAATACCACGATATAATGATATGAAGGTTATAGATGTCTTAAACTTAAGCTTTGATGAAGTACTCCAAATAGAAATGAAAATGCGTGAGCTAGAAAAAGATATGCAGAACTTAGAAGGCATTGAATTAGAAAAAGCTTTGACAAGGTACGGCGAACTCATTCAGCTATATGAATTCAAGGGTGGATATGATATAGAAGAAAAATTAAGCAAGATATGCAAGGGCTTGAAGTTTGATGAAAGCTTTTTAATGCAGAGCTTCAATTTGCTAAGTGGTGGAGAAAAAACCACAGTAATTCTCGGTAAACTTCTCATTGATGCACCTGATGTATTACTACTTGATGAACCGACGAATCATCTTGATATGGATTCTGTAGAATGGCTACAGGACTATATCAATAGCTATAAAGGAATAGTTGTTGTTGTATCTCATGACAGATACTTTTTAGATCATGTTTCTACAAAGATTATCGAGATTGAAAATAAGAAAAGTAAGACTTATTTAGGCAATTATTCTGAATATATAAGACAAAAAGAAGAGAACGTTGTAATTCAATATAATAATTATAAAGAGCAAAAAAAGAAAATTAATAGCATAGAACAGTCTATTAAGGAATTAAGAGGCTGGGCTATGAAAACAGATAATAATAAATTTTTCAAAAGAGCAGCAAGCATGCAAATAAAGCTTGATAAAATGGAAAGGGTTGGAAAGCCGATTTTAAACAAGCGCCATATAGAGATGAATATTAAAACAAGTGAGCGCTCAGGAAATATAGTAATAAAAGCTTTAGAACTATCAAAAAGCTATGAAAATAAGACTATTTTCAAACAAGCTGAGCTATTAATTCGATACGGTGAAAGAGTAGCTCTCATCGGTCCTAATGGTTGTGGCAAAACTACTTTTCTTAAAATACTCCTAGGAGAAGTACTGCCAGATAGTGGAGAAGTAGTATTAGGGGCAAATGTGATGATGTCATATTTACCTCAGAATATTATTTTTGAAAATGAGGAATTAACAGTTCTAGATTATTTTCAAGAGGGTAATTCTGTCATAGAGGAAAAGGCAAGAGAGCATCTGGCAAAATTCATGTTTTATGGAGGCAATGTTTTTAAAAAGATAAAACTCTTATCTGGAGGAGAGAGAGTTCGTCTAAAGCTAAGCAAGCTTCTTTTTAATAATGTAAATTTACTAATTCTTGACGAACCAACTAACCATTTGGATATAGGTTCAATAGAAAGCATTGAGACTGCATTATCTCAGTTTAAGGGGACCATATTTTTCATTTCCCATGATAGATATTTCATCAACAAAACCTGTGAAAGAGTAATTACCATAGAAGATAATGCATTTGTAAGCTACCTAGGAAACTATGATTATTATAAACACGAAAAGGAATTAAAAGATACAATAAATCAACAAGACTTAAATACTTCTTCTGTAAAAGATAAAGAAAAGAATTGTAGCTCTAAAAAAGCCAATAAAGAAAATTTTATTAATAAAGAAAATAATATATCAAATAAAGATTCAAAAAGGTCTAAAATGGAAGAAAGAATTAACTCCATTGAAAATCAAATAAAAGACATCGAGGCTTGCATGGAGGTCAATAGTACAGACTTTGAAGAGCTGAGCAGATTATATGTTAATAAGGAGGAGCTAACAAAGGAACTAGATGCATTGCTGGAAGAATGGGTAAATATTTGATTGTCTAATAGGAAAAAAGGCTTAAAATAATAGTAATAAATTTTATTAGTAGGAATTAAAGATAAATCACATCGGAGTGATTTATTACAATGAATAAAAAATTCTGCTATAATTCTTATATAAAAGAATCTGACCTTAATAAGTTTCAAGAAAAGCTCTACCTCCTTAGAAGCTTTTAATATGTTTGTATATTATAATGGAAGTTCAAATCAATGACTAAGTCAAAGTAAGGAGTTATCTATATGGAAAAACAAACTAAAATAAACTTGTACTATTTAGGGAAGCCTTATCCTTTATATATAAAAGTAGATTTATCAATAAAGAAGAGCACTATTCATTGGGATGGAGAAGCCTTTATATGCACTAGCCCACAAGAGGGAGAAATTGATATAACTGCTGCTCTTCAAGCTTTTTATACAAAAGCTAGTAAAAAACTAATTGAAGAAAGGTTAGAGCTATACCAACAATTCCTTAAAGCAAAATACAAATCTTTTTCCATAGAAAGTCACCCAAATAAATGGGGAAGCTGTAATTCAAAAAGACATTTAACTTTCCATTGGAAACTGCTCATGTTTCCCTTAAATGCTATCGATTATGTTGTTGTACATGAGCTTTGTCATTTGGTCCATATGAATCACGACCGTTCCTTTTGGCGTTTAGTGGGCAAGATTTTTCCAACATATAAAGAAGCTATGGCTATCTTGGGAACAGAAAAAACTAGAGAAATGTAGTATATGTATTTAGAGCAGTGCTTAGAAAATTTAATATTACTTACGATTGCTTAACTGCTTATGATGATAGCTCCAATGAGTTTAGACACTCTCTTTGAAATCTTAGTATTCTTAGAAGAGGGGTTTACTATTACTCATGGAGCTTTTTTTATTATTAAATGAGTGTGTAGATCATATAATTATGAATTTTTCTTAATAAAGTTTTCAAACTATTTACAACATAAATAGAGTGTGGTATTTTATATATAACAAGTTATATATAACTTGTTATATATAAAATAGTAGAATAAAAGGAGATGAAATCTATTGACTCTAGGATTTATTATTTTAGGGCTTCTGAGCGACACGTCTATGACAGGATATGAATTAAAGGCTTTCTTAGACAGATCCATTAACTTTTTCTGGTCTGCGGAGCTGAGCCAAATATACAGAGAACTTTCAAGATTAGAAAAGCTGGGATACATAAGCTATAAAACAGAGCGTCAGGAGGGACGTCCAGATAAAAAGATTTATAGTATTACACAGGAAGGTAGCGAAGCTTTTATTAAATGGCTAAAGGATTTTCCTAATACATTAAGTACTCCTTCAAGAAATGAATTTTTAGTGAGAATTTTCTTTAGTTCAAAGCTCCACAAGGAAGAATTGATTTCACACTTTGAAGCTTATATTAAAGAATTGGATGAGGAAATGAAGATATACGAGTCAATAGAAAGAATGCTTAATGAAAAACTTATGAAGGACTGTAAAGGCGATATCTTTTATCAGAGACTTACGGTAAGAAGAGGACTCTCCTTTTCTAGGGCTGAGATAAATTGGGCAAAGGAATGCATTGAAGAGCTTAAGCGTATCCAAAACTGAAAATTAAAAATTATATTATTAGGGGTGGGGTTGTATGGTCAAGAGTATCCTTAAAAAAAGAGTTCCTTTTTTATTGGCTGCTGTCATAGCTTTTACTCTGAGCTTTGTGGTAGGCTGTAGTAACTTGGATGAATCAGTCAAAGGAAACATACTTGAGGTTGTCAAAAAAGAAAAATGGACAGAGATCGGAAAAGATATTTTTGTTTTCACAGGAGATTTCTACCTAGTTAACATGGTATTAGTTACATCTGGAAAGGATGCCGTTTTAATAGATACAGGAATGTATGAAACAGAATATCGAAATGTCATGGATTTTATGAATGATAAAGAATTAAAGCTTAAAAACATAATAATAACTCATATGCATGAAGATCATGTGACAAATTTGGAGAAATTTAAAACCGAGGACATAGTTCCTATAACACCTGAAAATGCAGAAAATAATCAAGTTATAAAGGTAGGGAATAAAAACCTTAGGATAATATTTACTGAGGGACATTACAAGGCTCAGGGGCATATCAGCGTGGAGATTGAAGATGAAAATGTTCTGATTGCAGGCGATGTAATATGCAACAACATCATACCTCCTATTGCAGCTGGTGGAGAGATTGATGAGCTACTGAAAACTCTAAAAATCCTTGAGAAAAAGAATTATTCTGTAATTATTCCCGGACATGGAGAAGTAGTTGAAAATGAACTGCTATTTAAGCGGCAATTTGAATACCTCAATAATGCTAAGAGCAAGGTTGAGGAAGTGATCCAAAATGGTGGGGAAATGTCTGATTTAGATGATATAAAGCTTACAGATTGCATTGAAGATACATCTTATCTATATGAATTGAGACTGAATTACCTGCATAAAAGAAGCCTTGAAACTATTTATCAGCAGCTTACAAAATAGCAGATTAAATTTGACATGAATGAGCTTGAATGAGTGATGAAAAATACAAGACCAAAAGAGAATTAATATCCTGAGTTTATCAGCTTCAGCTAACATGTTTATTAGTTTTATTAAACAATCCTATATTCTTTCAGTTTTTCAACCTGTCATCAATGAGTGTGCACGCAGAAATAAGCTACTTTCAATTGAAACATCATATCCCGTAGTTAATTACATAGCAAGGCTCCAAGCAATTATATAAAAAATAGAACTATATCTTTCTATAAGAATACTTTTGGAGATTAATTAAACTTATAAATTTTCAGAATATATTTAATATTCTAAAAATGTTAAGAGTTTGAAACATTTATTAAAAACCCTAGAATTAATAATATGGCATCTTAAGCAAAACATTGCTAAATAAATATCTTAAGAAAGGAAATTAATATGAAAGATGAAAAAATACTAGAAATCAAAGATTTACACACTGCTTTTAGATTTCAGGATGAGTATTTTGATGCAGTTGATGGAGTTTCATTATCATTACACAGAAATGAGCTGCTAGCAATAGTGGGAGAATCCGGTTGCGGAAAAAGTACAATTGCTAATTCCATAGTAGGCTTACATGACCCCAATTTTACTAGAGTCAGCGGAGAGATAATTTATGATAGAAATAACATACTAAAATATTCAGAAGAACAGCTCAACAAAATTAGGGGAAAGGAAATTGGTTTTATTTTTCAAGATCCATTAGCATCATTAAACCCATTACAGAAGATTGGAAAGCAGATAGAAGAAGCACTGCTCTATCATACTGATCTTGACAAAAAGCAAAGGTATGAAAGGGTACTAGAGCTTCTAGACCAAGTTGGTATTATTAATCCAAAAAGAATAGCTAATCAATTTCCCCATCAATTATCTGGTGGAATGCGGCAAAGAGTGTTGATTGCTATCGCACTTTCATGCAAGCCTAACATCATTATCGCAGATGAACCGACTACTGCTTTGGACGTGACAATACAGGCACAGATACTAGATCTTTTAACTGAATTACAAAGGCAGATTAATGCGGGAATCATTCTAATTACTCACGATTTAGGGGTAGTTGCTCAAATGGCAGATAGAGTTGCTGTAATGTATGCTGGGCAAATTGTTGAGATTGCCGAAGCAAAAGAGCTTTTTAATAATCCTCTTCATCCTTACACAAAATCATTGCTGCAATCAATACCTCAGTCTGATTCAGCTGGAGCAGAGTTGCATGTTATTCAAGGTATGGTTCCCTCTTTGAAAAACTTGCCAAGAGAAGGATGTCGCTTTGCACCAAGAATACCATGGATTCTTGAAACTGAGCATGAAAAAGATCCCGTGCTTCATAAGCTTGCAAATGACCATTATGTAAGATGTACCTGTTGGAAAAACTTCCACTTTGAAAATGAAGGGAGCTGCTAATATGAGTTTTTTAGAGATTAATAGCTTAAAAGTTCATTTTCCAATACGCGGAGGCTTTTTCAATACAATAAAAGACTATGTTTGTGCAGTAGATGGAGTTTCTTTTTCTATTGATGAAGGGAAGACCTATGGTCTTATTGGGGAATCAGGCTCCGGAAAAACTACTATTGGGAAAGCTATAGTAGGTCTAGAAAAGCCAACTAGTGGGAGCATCCTATATAATGGGAAAATGGTAAATACAAAAAGACTTCGCAAGAAGGCGGGATACAATAAGGAAGTTCAAATGATATTCCAAGATGTGTTATCCAGTTTAGATCCTAAAAAGAGAGTTAAGGACATTATTGTTGAACCAATTAGAAACTATGAAAAACTAACTAAGGATGAAGAACTGGGGAGAATATTAAAGCTATTAAATATAGTTGGAATGCCACCAGACTCTTTATATAAATATCCACATGAATTTTCAGGAGGGCAAAGACAAAGGATAGGTGTAGCAAGAGCTGTAGCTTTAAATCCTAAGCTTATTGTTGCAGACGAACCTGTTTCTGCACTTGACTTGTCTGTTCAGGCACAGATATTGAACTTCCTAAAGAAAATACAAGAAGATTTTAAGCTAAGCTATCTCTTCATATCTCATGATTTAGGTGTAGTAAAGCATATGTGTGATTATATCTATATCATGCATAGAGGTAAATTTGTTGAAGCAGGCACAAGGGACGATATTTATAATAATCCTCAGCATATTTACACTAAGAGATTGGTTGCTGCTATTCCAGAGGTAGATGCAGAAAAAAGAGAAGAATTACGCATCAATAGAATTAAAGTTGAGCAGGAATATCGTGAAAAAGAACATTTATTCTACGACGAAAATGGGAGAGTGTTCGACCTAGTTCAAATTTCAAATACCCATTACGTTGCAATAAGGGAAAAGGAGGCTTTAAAAAATGTGGAAAACAGTATTACGTAGAGTATTGCTGATGATACCTCAGCTTCTCATATTGAGTGTAATTGTCTTCACATTAGGCAAGATGATGCCGGGGGATCCCTTTACGGGCTTGATTTCTGGTGACACAGACCCTTCTAAAATCGAAGAGTTAAGAGAAAGAGCAGGATTGAACGACCCTATACCTATTCAATATAAAAACTGGATTTTAAGAATTATGAAGGATGGAGACTTTGGCAAGTCCTACACATACAAAATGGATGTTACAAAACTAATTGGGGATAGAGCACAGAATACCATATGGCTATCATTACTAACCTTATTGTTGACATATTTAATAGCAATACCCTTAGGCATATATGCAGGAAGGTACCAGAATTCGCCTCTTGATAGGGCAGTAATAGCATATAACTTCATAAGCTTTGCCATGCCTTCATTTGTTGTAGCCTTACTACTCTTATTAGTATTTGGATATAAATTGGGGTGGGTACCTACAACAGGCTCTGTAGAAATAGGGATTGAAAAAGGAACTCTTGCATATATAGGCAGCAAATTGCATCATATGATTTTACCTGCCATTACAGCAGCTATTTTAAGGACTACTGGCACTATTCAGTATCTTAGGAACGAAGTTATTGATGCTAAAACTCAAGACTATATAAAAACAGCTAGAAGCAAGGGAGTTCCCATAAAAAAAGTCTATACGCACCATATATTTAGAAATTCCTTACTTCCAATAGCTGCATTCTTTGGATTTACTATTACTGGACTTTTAAGTGGAACTGTATTTATTGAAACAATATTTGCTTATCCAGGTATGGGAGAGTTGTTTATTAGTTCAATTAACAGCAGAGACTACTCAGTAATCAACTCTTTGGTTTTACTGTTTGGAGTGCTAACACTAACAGGAAGCTTACTGTCTGATATCTTTATGTCCATAGTTGATCCAAGAATAAGGATAGAATAGGAGGTAGCAAATATGAGTGATAGTGGAATCAATTTAAAAACTGTTACCTCTGAAATAGATGAAGATGCACTAAAGGCAATTAGCGAGGTTCCATCATTTTGGAAGGTAATAAAGAGAGAATTTAAGGCTGATAAGCTTGCAACAACCTGTTTAATTATATTGATTATTATTTTCGCAACTGTGTTAATTGGTTCGTATGTTTTAGACCAAGAGCAAGTTATGAGAATAAACCTAAGAAATAAGTACTTACCACCAGGAAAAGAGTTTATTTTAGGAACAGATATTGGCGGCAGGTCTATTGCAGGACAGCTGTTAATAGGCGGAAGAAATTCTATTTTAATAGGCTTTGCTGTTACTGTACTGACATCTGGAATAGGAATAATTGTTGGATTAATCACAGGCTTCTACGGAGGCAAGATTGACTTGGTAATTATGAGAATATGCGACTTCATCCAGGTACTGCCTACTACTTTGCTTATAATAACCTTTGTAGTTGTCATTCCTAAATATTCCATGTGGCATTTCATATTCATTATGAGTATATTTTTCTGGATAGGAATGACCAGATTAGTAAGGAGTAAAGCTCTATCAGAAAATAAAAAGGATTACGTAAATGCTTCTAGGACAATGGGAACAAGTGATTTGAAAATAATGTTCACAGGTATTTTACCTAATATAAGCTCAATTATTATTGTTGACTTAGTTTTATCCTTTGCAGGAAATATCGGAATTGAAACTGGTTTATCTTTTTTAGGCTTTGGATTACCACCTTCAACACCATCTCTGGGAACTCTAGTTAGTTATGCAAGAACTCCAGGTGCGATGTCAAATAAATTATGGCTATGGCTACCTGCATTATTATTTATATTAGTAATGATGCTGTGTATAAATTATGTCGGTCAGGCAGTAAGAAGAGCCTCCGACGCAAAACAAAGATTAGGATAGAAAGGGAGGAATTGAAAAATGAAGAAAGGTCTTAAGATTTTTATTCCATTGCTTTTGGTGCTAGCTATGCTGCTAGTAGCATGTACTGGCAATAGTCCAGAAGTATCAAAGGAGCTAGATCAATCAGGGGAAGAGAATAGTCAGCAAAATAGTTCTAATGAAAATGCTACTCAATCAGATGGAGAGAGCAGTACAACTAAAAAAGTTGAAATTGAATTCCCACATCCCCAGGTTATAAAAAAGGATGGAGAAACAGTGGGAGGAACACTTAATGTAGCATTAGTTGCAGATACACCTTTTGAAGGTATCTTTAACTCATTCTTGTATGAAAACAATGCAGACTCTCTATTATGCGGACCAATTTGGGGTAATTTCATGAAAGCTGGTCCAAACCGTGAAATTATTGATGGTGGTTACTGTGACGTAGAATTTGATAGGGAAGCTAAAACAGCAACCTACAAAATACACAAAGACTTAACCTGGAGTGATGGAGTTCCTGTAACTGCTGATGATTTAATCTTCGTGTATGAAAGTATTGGACATAAAGATTATACAGGTGTAAGATATGACAGCGATTATAAAAATGTAGTAGGCATGGAAGAATATAATATGGGTACAGCTGATGCCATCTCAGGACTTAAGAAGATAGATGACAAAACACTAGAAGTAAGCTTCAAGGAATTTTATCCTGGTATTCTATGGGGGGCAGGGCTTACTTATAATGTTGAGCCAAAACACTATCTAGAAGACGTTCCGCTAGCAGATATGGAATCTCATGACAAGGTTAGACTGAAGCCTTTATCTTGTGGCCCATTTGTAATATCTAATATAGTTCCAGGTGAATCTGTAGAGTATGTTCCTAACCCACACTGGTTTGGAGACAAACCAAAGGTTGACAGAATTATTTACAGAAGAACAGGTACTGATTCCGTTGTAGAAGCATTAAGAGCTGGAACCTTCGATGTTATAAGTCAAGTCAACGTTAATAGCTATGATGAGTATAAGGATTTAAGCAATATCACATTACTATCCAACATAGACAATGCTATTGGATATATAGGATTTAAGCATGGAACATGGGATTCAGAAGCTGGGCAAGTTGTAATGGATCCAAATAAAAAGATGTCTGATGTGAAATTAAGGCAGGCTATGGCCTATGCTATGGATAATGAACAGGTAGCAGAAGTATTTTATAACGATTTAAGAATACCTGCAAATTCTTTAATCACTCCAGCACATGCTACTTTCTGGAATGATGAGCAAGAAGGATACTACCATAATCCAGAAAAAGCAATGCAGATTCTTGATGAAGCTGGATACCTTGACATAGATGGAGATGGAAAGAGAGAAGATCCAAATGGTAACAAACTGCAAATCAACTTCCTTTCAATGGCTGGCGGAGATATAGCAGAACCATTGGCTCAGTTCTATATCCAATGCTGGAATGATGTGGGTCTTGATGTCGTACTATTGAATGGTAGATTGATAGAAATGAATGCATTCTATGATATGGTTGAGGAGGACAATGAAGGTATTGATATCTACATGGCAGCTTGGGGTGTTGGCTCTAATCCAGACCCATCCGGCTTATATGGAAGAGACTCATTCTTTAACTATCCAAGATTTGCAACAGAGGAGCACGATAAGCTATTAGCTGCTATTGCTTCTGAAAAAGCCTTTGGCGCTGATGGCATTGACAATGACTATCTAATCAAGGCTTACGATGACTGGCAAGCTTATGCATGTGAGCAAGTTATAGTAGCACCAACTCACTATAGAGTTGCTATTACAGCACTTAACAATAGAGTTAGTCATTGGGATATAAATGTAGTTACTGATTTTGGATGGGAGCATGTCGGACTATTATCTGATACTCCTGAAAAAGCACAATAATAAGCCCTTTATTGACTATTTATATAAAAAACACGGTTTCCCTGAAAAGGGAGCCGTGTTTTTTATGTGGATTTACGAATAAAAAGCTGAAACTCCATTGTAAAGAAGCTTTGAAGCTAGATCAGACATTCTTTCTGTTGATTCTACAGTACCATCCTGTAGCCATTTTTGTACTATGCTCAAGGCACCTGTAACAGCGAAGCACTGTAGGTACTCTGAGGTTTTTTCATCAATATCTGGATTATTCAAGATGTCTGAGATTATTTTTTCCTGTGCAAGAGTCATGATTTCCTTATGAAAAGTAGAATTTCCGTTTTCACTAAGCAAAATCTTGAAAATATCAGCATTCTCTGATATATAATCTAGTATTTGATTCATGGATTGGAGAGTTTGAGCAGTATGTTTAGAAAAAGCATCTTTTGTAATGTATTTTTTTAATTCTGCAATTACTTCTTGCTCTAGCTGCTTTAGTAAATCGAATTGGTCTTTATAATGCGCATAAAAGGTGCTCCTGTTAATATCAGCAGTTTCACATAACAGTTTCACAGATATTTTAGAGATTGGATTTTCCTGCATTAACTCCACGAGGCTTTTCTTTAGAAGCATTTTTGTATGCTTTACTCTACGGTCTATTTTTTCACCTTTCATGATTACTCCTTATCATTTATTAATTCTTTGTTAATAATCATCACATTTACAAATTATGTAGTGAAATACACAATATGAAGAAATCTGTTGGTTGTAATACATAATCATGTATATTATAATTCAATTATGGCTATTATTCAACACTGTGTTGCTTTAATTTATAGTTACATAGTGCTTTTAGTAATTGGGTCCGACGTTAATGCCATATTAAGGCATAAAGACCAGCAAGACTTATATGAAGATAGTCTTTAACTCTGAAATAAAAAGGGGAGGGAGTATAAATGCTGCGTGAATTTTTAGCTGGGTTAGGACTATTTTTGGGCTATTATATAATTGCAGCCTCGTCGCTGTTAATCATTAGAGCATCCTTTAAGCCTCCAAAGGAGCTATTTCGAAAATTGCTTCATGTGGCTTGTTTTATGTCAGTGCTAGTGCTTTTGTACGCATTTGACACATGGTATCTGGCAATGCTTACTGCTATAGTTTTTGCGCTGATTTTATATCCAGTAATAACTTATATTGAAAGATTTCCCAAGATAATGGAGATGTTAATTCAGCGTAAAAACGGTGAAATAAAATCTAGCTTGATAATTGTCTTTTTTATGATGGCAATACTTATCTCCATATTTTGGGGATGGTTAGGAGAAGAGTGGAAGTACATAGTTATTGTTTCAGTTATGGCTTGGGGATTTGGTGATGCAGCGGCAGCATTAGTAGGTAAAGCCTTTGGGCGCAATCCAATAAAGCATCGCTTGGTAGAAGGAACTAAGACAAAGGAGGGTACCATTGCAATGTATCTTGTATCTGCGGTTGTAATACTTGTCAGTCTTTTAGTTTATTCTTCGTTGCCTTGGTATTTATGTCTGATTGGCGCCTTACTTGTGGCACCAATAAGTGCTGTGGCAGAGCTAATATCTCACCGTGGCTTGGATACCATTACTGTACCCTTTGCAACGGCAATTCCAATATTCTCTCTTATTATACTGTTTTCTTTTATGGGGGTATAGCATGACTGACTTAAATAAAAAACAATCGTCTAAACGTGAAAAGACAATGCTGATGTCACTTCTGCTCAGTGCACCAGGTCCCATTGTAACAGGGGTTCCTGCTTTAGCTAGCCATTCTGCAACACAAATAGCGGATTTTCTAAGGCGTACTGCGGAATTAGTAGCTTTATTTGTTTCATGGTGGATTTTTCGCAAACTTCAGAGAGACGCAGTATCTGATGATACCTATCGTGCTCGAATGGAACGTACAGCCAATTTGACTGTTGCAGGGGCCATGATTTGTTCTGGGATTGCCATGCTTGTTGTAGGGGTGGCCCGTTTATTTGTCTATGAAGCAAGTGGAAATGTAATCATGGGTCTTATTATAGCAGTCTTAGGTGTACTGACAAACTCATGGTTCTGGTGGCGTTATAGAAGTATGACACGGGAAAAATTCGACCCTGTGATTGCAGGCCAGCAGAAGCTATACAGAGCAAAGTTCTGTGTAGATTTATGCGTTGTTATCGCACTGACTTCAGTAGCTGTCGCTCCATATCATCCAGTAACAAAGTATATAGACGCTTTAGGCTGTATTATAGTTGCTTGCTACCTGCTATACAATGGATGGGATATGATACGAAAACATAGGGCAGGCGAAAAATTATGAGAAAGAAGATATATTTACTAACTGGCGCAACAGGAAAATTAGGCAGCAATATTTGCCGTGTACTGATATCTGCCGGGGAAACAGTTCGAGCTCTAGTTCGAAATCCTGACAAAGCGCGTGTGCACAGAGAGGTGGAGATTAGCCAAGGGGATGTTCTGGATGTATCGTCCTTGAAAAGGTTCTTCTTAGTAGAAGAAGATACTGATATTTATGTGATTCACTGTGCTAGCGTTGTAGCCCTTGATCCGAATTATGACCAGATGGTTCATGATGTCAACATTACTGGCACCCAGAATATAATTGACCAATGTGTGAAGCACAATGTCAAAAAGCTGGTCTATATCAGCTCTACAGGTGCGATTCCAGAGCCACCAGACAATCAGCCTATTATTGAAGTGAATCATTTCGAGCCTGATTCTGTTATTGGCTATTACAGCAAATCTAAGGCTACAGCCACTCAACTAGTTTTGGATGCAGTGGAGAAATATGACTTAAATGCTTCTATCGTGTTTCCAACAGGGATTTTTGGACCTTATGATTATGGGTTCGGTTTGATTACCAGCAATATTATCAATATAGTTCAAGGTAAAATCCCCTGTGGAATTGCAGGTACCTTCAATTGTGCTGATGTGCGTGATCTTGCAGAAGGTGTGTTTTCCTGCTGCAACAAAGGGAGAAAGGGAGAAGGCTACATAATGGGAAATCAGACCGTCACTATGAAGGAGCTGTTTGACGCTGTTGCAGAAGCCAGCGGCTGCAAGAGAATCAAAATAATTCTACCTTCAGGGCTGGCTAAGCTCCTAGCAGCCACTGCAGAGACAGTGAGCAAGCTGACTCGAAAGCCTACCATATTGACAAGGTTCACCATATACAACCTGACCCGAAACAATAATTTCAACAGTGAAAAGGCTGTCAAGGAATTGAATTATCATTTTCGTCCTTTTACAGAAACAATTCGAGATGAGGTTCTCTGGCTTTACGAAGAAGGTATGATTTAAAAGGAATTAATAAAATTTCAGGTAAAGTTTATTATTATTCTTTGTTGATGAAATTATATCTAAATATTATAATGCTTGAAAATCTCAAAGCTGTATCTAACTTTGAGATTTTTTCAAAATTATTATAAGATAATCAAATTAAATGCGCCTTATAAGCGAGGAGGTGAAAAAGTGACGGAGTTCGAGGATATATATAATAATTATTTTAAAGATGTTTTTTGTTTGTATACAGTTTATCAAAAAATAAGCACATAGCAGAGGATATTACGTCTGAAACATTTATGAAGGCAATAAAATCAATTGATAGTTTCTTTGAATAAGGGAAGAGGAAATTAGACTAAAATGGTGAATTTATTAATAGATGAATTTTTGAAGGAAGTGGGACCAAATTTGCAATAAATGTATAAGCTCGCGCAAATATATTTTTAAGAGGAGTGAAGATAATGAAATATTTACTTTTATGCTATCCAAGATGAACAACGTGTAAAAAAGCTAAGGATTGGCTTGATAAAAACAACATTCAGTATGAAGAAAGAAATATAAAGGAAAAGAATCCTAATGAAGCTGAACTAACTGAATGGATTTCAAGGAGTAATTATCCAATACAGAGGTTTTTCAATACTAGTGGAAGCCTATATAGAGAGCTAAATGTTAAGGAAAAGCTAAAGACTATGACTGAAGAAGAACTAATAAAACTACTTGCATCTGATGGTATGCTTGTAAAGAGACCGATTTTGGTGAATGAAGATACTGTTTTAGTTGCGTTTAAAGAAGATGAATGGAATATCCTAAATTCATAATAATGTGGAATTCACATTTTCGTTAAGTAATATTTTGAGTAATTATTATTGCAGTTAACCTGAAAATTATATTTATAAAAAATTTACCCGCCGGAGCGCTAGTAGGCTGGTAGACATTATACTTGCAAAAGTTAAATATATATGGTATCATATCTTTAATCAAAATGAATGGAGGGTTGCTTAAAAATGTGTGGAATATTTAGATCTCGATTTTATACTTTATGTGACTAATTGAATAGTGCGTAAAGGCTCTGCTTGTGTAGAGTAATCGGGATTGGTCTGCCTATTTTTAAGAAAGCCTCATTAACGATGAACCAATAATGTCTATAAATTAGATGCGTTAAAAAGGAGGGACAAATCTACCCTCTTTTTGTGTGCCTAAAAATAGAACATAAATATGTGGAGAAATAAGATATCCTTTTAATATTAATAATAAAACTGTGATTCTACCCTTGATATGCTAGTTATTGAGTATAGGCTTAAGATTATGGTTTTAATTAATACTGATTAAGAGGTTTCTTAAAAGTTTTCTTAAGATAGAATATATTAAATTGACGAGAATTGCTTATTATTATGGTAATAGGCAAGGGTTTCTATTCTTTTATACATTTTCCCTTTACTCAATACACAGGTGGTCAGCCTGTGTTTTTTGTTTTCATAAAATAGAAGCGACTCAAATTATAGTTCACGGAAGGATGATTAGTAAATTATGAATATAAATAATAATCATAAAGGGACTCCCTTATTCAATAAAAAAATCATTTTATTTCTTATAAGCCAAAACATATCGTTATTTGGCTCCTCTGTTGTGGGTTTTGCCATTGTATGGTATATTACTCTAAAAACCTCTTCAGGGATGTGGTTAACCTTGTCTACTATTTGCTCTATGCTTCCGCAGGTAGTAATCTCTCTGTGGGGTGGTGTTTGGGCAGACAGGTATAATCGTAAATATCTAATTATGATAGCAGATTCTTTCATTGCTCTGTCAACACTTGGATTAGCCATTGCTTTTTGGTCAGGATTTCAGAGTATGACATTGCTCTTGGCAGTATCAGTAGTACGTTCAATTGGTGCTGGGATTCAAACACCTGCTGTAAATGCTATTTATCCGCAGCTTGTTACCCAAGATAAACTTACTAGAATACAGGGAATCAACCAGACTTTGAATTCAGTATTAATGTTATTGGCTCCTGCTGTAGGAGGTGTAGTGCTTGGTTCCATGGATATTGCATGGGCTTTTATGCTGGATGTGATCACAGCAGCACTTGCCGTATTGATTATTAGTTTTATCAAGGTAGAAAAAATAGAACGAACTGATAACATGGTGTCAATGCTTACTGAGCTTAAGCAAGGCATTGATTATGCTTTTCATCATCCTTTGTTGCGTGGAATCATAATCTGCTATGCATTTTCATTTTTTCTAATCACTCCTGCAGCAGTGCTAACACCACTTCTAATCGAAAGAAGTTTTGGTAATGAAGTATGGAGGCTGACTGCTAATGAGATAGTTTGGACAATCGGTTCGCTAATTGGAGGAGTGTTTGTCTCTGTATATGGTGATTTTAAAGACAAGGTTCGTACTATTGCTATATGTCTTGTAGCCTTTGGTGTAACGTTTGGTCTACTAGGTGCAGTAGGAAATTTCATTGTATATTTGATTATCATGGGAACTGCTGGTTTCTTTATGCCAGTTATTGCCACAACAGAAACAGTATTTATTCAGGAAAATACTCAGCCTACTATGCTAGGACGAGTGTTTTCCATAGTACAGATTATCTCTGCCAGTGCTATGCCTTTAGCCATATTACTTTTCGGACCATTGGCGGATATTGTATCAGTGGAACTTATCTTGATTGTATCTGGAGGACTTTTAGCTTTGGTAGGGATATTGTATCAGCGTAGCAATAAAAATGTACTAAATCAGAATAATAGTTAAAAGTGTTATTGTGCAGATAGTACTGTAGCTTTGACTGACAAATTTAGAGTCTCGTGAAATACTGTAGTAGAAGAAGCATCCAGCCTCAAACAGATTCTAAGGTAAAAAAGATTTTAGACAGTTATTGACTGTTCTAAAATCTTTTTTCATTTTGTTTTTCTGAACTTTAATGGTGTTTTTCCATAAATCTTTTTAAACATCTTAGAGAAATTTGCAGAGTAGCTATATCCAACTTTACGAGCTATGTCTTCAATACTTAAATCTGTAGTGGATAAAAGGTTTGCAGCAACAGTCATTTTAATATGATTTGTATATTCGCCAATGGACATATGGTAGAGCTTTGAAAACCCTGCCTTTAGCTTTTGCTCATTTAAAAATACCATCTTGCTTAAAGCTTCTATATTAGGAGGATTACTATAATTCTTTGATAAAATATCATGAGCTTTTTGTATAGCATGAATATCAGAGGCGGTTAGTTTGATTATTCTTCTATTGCCAATATTAATATTTCCATAGTTAATTTGATTAGTAAAAGCATTTTCAGGAGATTTAGTAACTTCATTTGTTAATATGGCTATGCATTCTAATATTTTAGCTTCTAGATAAATATTATTTAAGGAATTTTGGTCGGCTAAGCTTTGTAGTTGATGAATAATTCCTACTATATCTAAGGGAAGATAAATGTAAGTATAATTTTTAATAAAAGCATCAAAATCTATTATATTTGGAAAGCTAGGCTTTATTATCTCAGTAAAATATCTTTCGTATATGGTTATCTCAGTTCCATGATAATGCTGGCCTTTTTTCCAGTTTTGATGTCCCTTTAGGTCTTTTTCAATAACAAAGAAGGAAGAGGGAGTAAAAGAGGCTACAGGACTATCTTCAATTTTAAATTCTGTAACTCCTTTATAAACTAGACCAAAACGCATTAAAAGCTCAGGATTATCAAAGGATAAAGAGAAGTTCTCAGGAATTGTATAGTCCGCAATGCCTAAATTATAGTAACCAGCTCGTGAGTAGCTGATTAAGTAGCCTAACTCAGGTCTGCTTTTATTTGTGTAAAAGGTATAGTTTTCGTTTTCAAATTTACTAAAGTCTAATTTTTTTAAAACTACAGCTTTGAATTCTTCACTAGATTTAACAATCATATAATACCTCCGATTATGGTGTTGAACTTCAAATACTAGCTTACTAGATGACAATTACTCTAGGACCTTGAAAGAATAAGTAATAGAATAAATAAAATTATATTAAACAATTAGCAATTATACAAGAAAAATAATTATAAAGGATGTAAAAGTAATCATATTAGGTGTAAATATTGAATTGAGAATGAAAATCATGTACAATTAGCTTTGTAGATAACATAAAATAATTTAGCTTGAGGAGAAGATACACATGAAAAAAAGATCAATTTTTAAAAAGCTTTTAGTTGTTTGCATGGCATCAATGCTCATTGTAGGATGTGCAAGTCCAAATAATTCTACAGTACAAGAAGAAAAGAATACTGTTAAAGTAACTGATGTCAGAGGAGAGGTTGAAATCCCAGCAGCTCCTGAAAGAATAGTAGACTTAAGCGGTAACAGCGATATATTATCAATTTTAGGATATAAGGTCATAGGAACTGCAAACAGTGATGCATATGACTATACAAAATTTCCAACATACTTAGAAGATACATTAAAAGGTGCCACAATATTGGGCTATAGTATGCAAGATACTATGGATGTTGAAGCAATAATGAATTTAGCTCCAGACTTAATCGTAATTTCAACAGTACAAGAGAAAATGTATGACCAATTAACAGAAATAGCTCCAACAGTTATGATTAAATTAGAAGCGCTAAACTGGAAAGAAGATGTTAAGGCTGTAGCAAAAGTTTTCAATAAAGAAGAAATTGCAAACTCTTGGTTAGAAAACTATGATAAGAAATCAATAGCAGCAGGAGAAATAGTTAAAGAGGCTCAGAGTAAAGACACAACTTACTTATCTTTCTTAGCTAGTGCTGGTCAATTTTTTATATTTGATGGAGCAGGGTTTGGGAGCGTTCTATATGAAGATATGGGATTAAATAAGCCAGAAGGTATGCCAAAGCAAAGTGATATAAGCTTACCAGTTGTAACCTATGAAGGATTAGCAGAAATAAAAGCAGATCACATATTTGTTATTGCAACAGATGAGGATTTACAGACTCTTGAAGCAAATGCAATATGGAATAGCTTACCTGCTGTAAAAGAAGGGAAAGTTACTATACTTCCTTCATCACCTTACTTCACACAAGGATATAGCTCTATTGGTAGAGAAAAACTTTTAGATGAAATAGTGGAGATGTTGAATGGAAAAGAACAATAAAAATACAATAGCTTTTATAGTTTGTAGTATTTTTATTCTGATAATTGGGTTGTTCCTAGCAATAAGTCTAGGAGCGGCTCGCATTGGAATTTCTGAAATATGGGACAGTATTTTTAATTTCAGTGAAAAGCTAGAGCTTCTGTTAATTAGAGATGTTCGTATCCCCAGAGCACTTAGTGTACTCCTAACTGGAGGAATATTAGGAGTGACAGGAGCTATGATTCAAGGGGCTACAAGAAATCCCATAGCAGAGCCTTCACTTCTTGGTGTAAGCCAAGGAGCAACATTAGTTGTTGCAATATTCTATGCAACTGGAATTTCAATAAATACTACAAATGTTATGGTGGCTGCCTTGATTGGAGCAATATTCAGTGGAATTATAGTAATAGGATTTATATCAAGAAAAGCAAATAACAGCTCAATTACTAAAATACTCTTAGCTGGTACTGCTATGAGTACCTTTTTTATTTCACTGACAACTATTGTAGGACTTTTATCAAATAGGTCACAGCTTATTGCCTTTTGGGTAGCAGGAGGTTTCAGAAATGCTACTTGGTCGGACTTAAAATTAGTAGCAGTAGTTGGAATATGTGGCTTTATAATAGCAATTTTACTTTCCAAGAAAATAAATGTATTGAGCCTAGGAGATGATGTGGCCATAAGCCTAGGTCAAAACCCTGAAAGAATAAGATTGATAACTCTGCTCGTTATGATACCAATGTCTGCCGCGGCTGTTGCTGTTGGTAAGAATATTGGTTTTGTTGGACTTATAATACCCCAAATTGTAAGAAGAATATTAGGAGAGGATTATAGGAGAAATATACCTGCTTCATTTTTATTAGGTGCAGTGCTTTTAACCTATTCTGACATTGCTGCAAGGATGGTTTTTAACCCCTATGAAATACCAATCGGAATATTTACAGCCTTAATTGGAGTTCCATTCTTTATAGTTGTGGCAAGAAAGGAGAGGGGTTAGCATGAATAAAAGAAACTCAAAGATAATCTTGTTAATATTACTTAGCTTGCTGCTAGCATCTTTCATTCTATATTTAAGTTGGGGAACCTATAAAATATCGCCCTCTGATATTATAAAAACCTTACTAGGACAAGGAACAAAGCTTCAAAGGACAGCACTTATAAGCATTAGAATCCCCAGAATGCTGGTTGGAATATCTGTTGGCATAGCTTTATCTACAGCTGGTGCCTTGCTACAGACTATAACAAAAAATGAATTAGCGGATTCGGGAATCATCGGCATTAATGCAGGGGCGGCAGTAGCAGCAGTTATCTTTATTTCATTGCAAACTGCAAATTATTATAGTGAGCTTGGAACTCTGTCGGTGTATGTACTGCCTTTTATGGCTATTTTAGGTGCAGGAGCTTCAGCAGCTATGATTTACTTCCTATCTAGCAGAGGTAGAATCAGACCAAAGAGATTGCTGCTTATAGGAATTGGGATAAATGCAGGACTAAATGCTTTTATTACCTTCCTTACCTTTAGAGGAGGAATCAGTGAATACAACAGAGTACTGGTTTGGACTTCTGGAAGTCTCTGGGGAGCAGGCTGGAGTTATGTAAAGATAATAATTCCATTAGTAGCTTTGATGTTTATTTTAGTATTAATAAATTATAAAAAGTTAGATGTGCTTAATCTATCTGATGAACATGCAATTGCTCTCGGTTTAAATCTAAATAAGGAAAGAAAGAAACTCTTAAGCTATGTTGTTATTCTTGCTGGTGGGGCTACAGCCTTTGCAGGTAATGTGGGGTTCATCGGCCTTATATCTCCTCACATAGCGAGAAAGCTGGTTGGACCATATCATAAAAGCTTTCTAGTCATATCTGCCATTATAAGTACAGTTATTATTTTATTTGCAGATGCAGTTTCAAGAAATTTATTTTCTCCAATAGAGATACCAGTTGGAATTACAATCTCAATATTTGGAGTACCATATTTTATTTACTTAATGATGAAGGAGAAGTAGATGGAAGCTATTAGTGTAAAAAAATTATTTGTAGCCTATGAAGACAATTTAATAATAGATAATATGAATCTTTCAATTCCAAAAGGGCAAATAAGTATTATTATAGGTGCTAATGGTTGCGGGAAATCCACTTTGCTAAAGACCATAGCAAGGGTTATAAAGCCTAAAAGCGGTGAAATTTTTATAAACGGAGCAAATATCAAAGCTCAAAAAGAAAAACATATAGCAACACAAATTGCCTTTTTACCTCAGGGGCCTATTTGTCCAAGTGGAATTACTGTAAAGGAATTAGTTGCCTACGGAAGGTTTCCCCACCAAAAAATCATAGGTGGTCTTAATAGCCACGACAAAGAAATTATAGAATGGGCAATTGAGGCAACAGATCTTAAGGATTTTTCAGATAAAGAAATAGAGAATCTATCAGGAGGACAGAGGCAAAGAGCCTGGATTGCAATGACCTTAGCACAGGAGACAAATATAATTATGCTAGACGAACCCACAACCTATTTGGATATGTCTTATCAATTGGAAGTATTAGAAGTATTAGAAAAACTAAATAAACAAAAGAAAATTACAGTTGTCATAGTACTGCATGAACTAAATAACGCCTGTAGATTCGCAGGAAATATCATTGGGCTAAAACAAGGCAGGATTATTTGTCAGGGAGTTCCTAAGGAAGTTATAACTAGAGAAAGCTTAAAGGAGATTTACGGAATAGATGTTAAATTACAATTAAGTGAAAATGGGAGCTATCCTATTTGTGTAGACTATGAACTTTTAAGAGGACAAAGTGAAAAATAATTTTATGATATATATAGATAAGCAACTTAAAAAATAAATTTTATTTTTTACAAAAATCAGAACCACTTTGGCTATTTGCTAAAATAAGACGTACCTGTTATCTTCTAAAATAAAAGTTAAATATTGATGCTGGATAGATATTGGACAGATAATTTCTTTGATTGTAAAAGCCATTCAAAGATTTTGTCTGTCCTTATGTATTTTAGAGCTAATAGACAGTTCAGTAATTTATTTAACCATATTAGCAATATCAGCTATTTTATATGGCTTATAAAGGTATTGACAATTAATGCTGATAATGATATTCTCTATCAAGAAGGAATGTTTTAAAATTCAAACATAATGGCAGGAGAGATTGTTATGCAATTATCAAAAGCAGCAATTGGTCAAACTTTTAAAATAGAAAGAGTTGAAGGCAAAGAAAAAGTAAAAAAGTTTCTTTTCACTTTAGGGTGTTTTGAAGGAGAAGAAATTACACTTATTTCAAAACTTGCAGGAAATTATATAGTTAATATTAAAGATAGTAGATATGCACTTGATGAGAGTATGGCAAAATCAATTATATTAGAAGCATAATTGATGTACTTATTTAGTATATAATACTGTGTTTAAAAATGCTATAACATTTTGTGGCATTAATATTTTAAAGTCTTAATGATAATGAATATCAATATTATTAATGGCATTTATCATAGGGGGGTTATTATGAAAATAGCATTAGCAGGTAATCCTAATTGCGGGAAAACCACGTTGTATAATGCAATAACAGGAAAAACTGAGTCTGTAGGAAACTGGTCCGGTGTTACTGTGGCAAAAAAAGAAGCGCAACTAAAGAAAAAGTATAGTCCTAAAGAACTCGACGTAAAAATCGTTGACCTTCCAGGCACATATTCTATTTCACCATTTACTAGTGAAGAAGCAATTACTAGAGATTTTATTTTAGATGAAAATCCTGATGTAATTATTAACATAGTAGATGGAGCTAATATCAGCAGAAGCTTGTTCTTTACAACTCAGCTATTAGAGTTAGGGGTACCAGTTATTATCGCTCTTAATAAGATGGATATTATATCTAAAAGAGGAGATATTGTAAATATTGATTTTTTAAGCAAGGAGCTAAATTGTAAGATTATCGCTACTAGTGCAACATCAGAAGATGGACTCATAAATCTAATTAATGAAACTATTCAACTAGGCAAAGAAAAGAAGATTCAAATTGAGCCGAATTTTCCCGGCAAGAATTCAAAGGATTCTGATACTGCAAGACAAAAGTATGTAGATACAATTATTGAGAAGTGTCAAGTTAAGAAAAGAGATGCTACAAAAATAAACCTTTCAGATAAAATTGATAGAATTGTAGCTCACAAATGGTTAGGGTTACCAATATTCTTTTTAGTAATGTGGGCGGTCTTCTCCTTTTCAATAGAAGGGTTAGGAGGATATGTATCTGAATATTTTAATGAAACTCTATTTGGAGAAATAGTCCCAAATGCAGCTAATGCCTTTTTGGAGGGATTAGGAGTTAGTTCGTTGCTTCAAGCACTTATTGTAGATGGAGCAATTGCTGGGGTTGGAGCAGTTATAGGATTCTTACCTTTAGTCATGGTACTGTTTTTTTGTTTAGCATTGCTAGAAGATTGTGGATACATGGCTAGGGTTGCAGTATTGATGGACCGATTCTTCAAAAAAATTGGATTATCTGGTAAATCCATTATACCTATGATTGTTGGCTCTGGTTGTGCTATTCCAGGAGTTATGGCAACGAGAACAATTGAAGATATTAACGAGAAGAGAATGACTACAATTCTTACTCCTTTTGTGCCTTGTGGAGCCAAGCTTCCAATAATAGCTCTTTTTGCAGCAGTATTTTTTCCAGATAATATATGGGTTGGACCTAGTATGTATCTGATTGCTATTACAATGATTGTTATTGGAGGATTACTGTTAAAAAGAATTTTTGTATGGGAAAGTTCATCTCAATTTATCATGGAAATTCCTGAATACAAATTACCTAGTTTAAAATATGCATTTTTACAAATGCTCGATAAAGCTAAAGGCTTTATTTATAAAGCTACAACAATTATACTAGTATGTAATACTTTTGTATGGTTTGCACAAGCATATAGCTGGGGGCTAAAACCTGTAGAGGATCAAAGCTTAAGTATACTTGCTTCACTTGGTTCACTTATAGCTCCGATTTTAATTCCTTTAGGATTTATAGGATGGCAGCTTGCAGCTGCAGCAATAACTGGTTTTATTGCTAAAGAAAATGTTGTTGCTACAATGGCAGTACTTTTAGCTGTGGCATCAGAAGATGCATTGCATTTACCTGGAGGTGCACTAACTGAATTATTTACACCAGTTACAGCATTTGCTTATCTTGTGTTTAATTTATTTACTCCACCATGCTTTGCAGCAATTGGTGCTATGAATTCAGAGCTAGGCTCTAAAAAATGGCTATTTAAAGCTCTAGCTTTCCAATTTTCTGTTGGATATATTTTAGCTATGCTAGTAACTCAAGTTGGGTCGCTTATAGTATATGGTCAACCTGCAGTTGGGTTTGTACCAGCTATAATAATAACTATTGTGACTGTGCTTTACCTTGTTATAACTATTAATAAGAGAGGCTCTACGTCTGGAAAATTAGGAGTTGAGGTATAATGTTAGGAAATATAATCGTTGGTTTGATATTTGCTGCTATAGTAATATTTGCATTGACAAAGGTAGTAAGCGATGCTAAAAACAAAAAATGCAGCTGTGGAAGTAGCTGCTCAGGTAAAAGTAAGTGCAGTAAAGGATTATAATATATGTTTTACTTAATTTATCAAAGTGCCGTTAAATATGGCACTTTGTTTTTTGAAATATATTGATGATAGCTTTTCTAAGAAGACTCAAACTCCTTCAGAATAAGAGCCTAGGACTCTATTTAGAAGGAGTTTTTTGTAATAAATAGAAAAGCTACGTCTTAGAAGCTTTTTAGTGTCTATGATGCTCTTCAGCATCGGCTTTAGTTTCGTGAATCGTGCCATGTGGATGGGCGGGAGGTGCATAAATAGAGTACAATTTTAGTGGCTTGCTACCAGTATTTATTAGATTGTGCCATTTACCAGCAGGTATAATGATTGCAAAATCTTCATATACTCTTGCTTGAAAACTTAACCTATCACTTCTATCGCCCATTTTAACAAGTCCTTGACCTTCTTCGATACGTATAAACTGATCAAGCTCTGGGTGAACCTCTAAACCTATGTCTTCTCCAACACCTATGCTCATTAAGGTTAGCTGCAAGTGCTTCCCTGTCCATAAAGCAGTACGGAAAGTATTATTTTGCTCAGTAGCCTCTTCAATGTTGACTACAAAGGGCTCAGGTCCATAATCTCTTAAGTTGACAAACTGTCCCCAAAAGTCTGAGCTATTTATTGGTATATTGAACCAGTTATAATATGGATACATTTCATAGGGATTATATATATTTGGGTCATGCATTGATATAATATTGTAATAAGGACATGGATATGGACTATAATAATTATTCATAGACATTGCTCCTTTCATTGGCTATACTTTATATTATGCTATATACTTATGCGATGTGTTTTAGCTCATTATATGATTTTTATTGGGTTCAATCTTTTTTGTTGACAATGTGTAGGAATGCCTCTAAAATAATATTGCTAAACCAAAATTTCATAACAAGGAGGTAATTATGTTTTTTTCGTGGTATATATCTGCAATGTTTACAATAGTTTTTTGGGGGATTGCTGATCTTTTCTATAAGAAGGGCACTGATCCTAAAGACAAATACAGTCATCTAAGAATAGTTATCATGGTGGCTTTAGTCATGGGAATACAATCTATGTTTGAGTTAAACAAAATGGATTGGCAATTCGATTTATTCAACATCATAAAATACTTACCTGTTTCTTCTATGTATATCTTGTCAATGGCATTAGGCTATATTGGACTTAGATATCTTGAGGTTTCGATTAATTCACCTGTAAGTAATACTTCAGGTGCTATAGCTGGAATACTTGCCTTTGTCGTTCTAGGCAAAACAATGAATACATTGCAGCTTATTGCAGTATCAATGATAACAATTGGACTAATTTCTATTTCTATTATCCAAAGAAAATTAGCTGAAGAAGAAATGAAAAATAATAAGGTAATAATAGACAGGAAATATAAGCTAGGTGCTTTGGCACTTATATTCCCTATACTTTATGCAGTAATTGATGCACTAGGAACTTTTCTTGATGATGTATACCTTAGCAATCTTATGAGTCCTGAGGAAGCGTTAATTTCTTATGAGCTAACCTTTCTTATTTGTGGAATTCTAGCACTAATTTATATCTTAGCTATAAAGAAACAAAAATTTGAGATTTTTAAAGAAAAGGATAGGGCATTAGCTGCAATATTTGAGACTGCGGGACAATTTTTCTATGTCTATGCATTAAATACAAATTCAGTTGTAGTTGCACCAATGATTGCGTCATATAGTATAGTTTCGGTTATTTTAGGAAGAATATTCCTCAAGGAAAAGCTAACATTCAAGCAATATTTAGTCATTGCTGTTGTTATGATAGGAATATTTATACTTGGGCTGTTTGAATAAGGCGCTTGTATGTACACAGAAGAAATAGATAAAAAGTGAACTGCAATATTGCCAGACAAAGGTATCTTCAGATTTAGGAAGATACCTTTGCTATTTTCTAATTAAGCTAGTATAGGGTTAATAGTCTTTTTAAGGGGCAAAACTAATTGACAAAGCAGGTAATAAAATATAACATACTATTTAAAGATTTCATATCTAATAATAATTATAATAGAATAATGCGAGGAGTGAGTGATATGAATTGGTTTCAAAGGATGATGATAGGACGATATGGATTAGATCAGCTTTCAAAGGCTATGCTGATACTGACATTTATTTTGCTAATAATTAGCTTAATTACAGGGTTAGATATTATCAATGCACTTGCAGTTATTGTATTAGCTCTTGCTTACATTAGAATACTTTCAAGAGACACCAATAAAAGGCATCAAGAGAACATGAAATTCCTACAATGGCTAAATCCAATAAGTATTAAAGTAAATAGAAATCTTAATCGTTTAAAGGAGCATAAGACATATCGCTTTTATAAATGTACTGAATGTGGACAACAGCTTCGTGTTCCAAAAGGTAAGGGTAAAGTTAAAATAACCTGTCCAAAGTGCAAGAATTCAATTATTAAAAGAACCTAATATAAGAAAATGAATCCTACATATTATCTAAAAAAGTGGTGATAAAATGCTAGAAGTAAGTGCAGCAATTATCAAGAAGGAAGGGAAAGTATTAATTGCCCAAAGAAATAGAAATAAATCTCAAGGTCTTAAATGGGAATTTCCAGGTGGAAAGGTTGAAGCCGATGAAACAGCCAAAGAAAGCCTTGTAAGAGAAATCAAAGAGGAATTAAATATAGATATTGAGGTTAGAGAGAAATTTGGAGAAAATATATTCGAATATCCAGCTGGTAGCATAAAGCTGATTGCTTTTAATGCAAAATGGGTGTCAGGTGATTTAAAGATTTTAGAGCATGAAAAAGTAGAATGGGTAACAATAGATAAGCTAGACAACTATGGTTTTTCGCCTGCGGATATATATTTTGTAGAGAAGCTTAAGGAATGTAGTAAACTACAGCAATTGAAGTAATCTAACTATAACGTATATATGCCTAATTTCTAGGCTGAGGAATAGAATTTTAAGATTTATTCTTCAGCTATTTTATTCACAATTATTTCACAATTATTTCACATTTTCATTGTATAATAGATAAAACAAGACTTTTTATCATTTTTATGATATAAAAGAATTATATTATATGGATTGGGACCCTATATAGGTTGTACTTGTATAAATTCCTTTCTGTAAATCTAAACTATGGAGGTAAATATGGCTAAAAAATTAACTAACAAAAGAACGTGGAAGCATATATTATTGGGAGTTTCTTTAATACTTGTCTTTAGCATGACTGGATGCCAAAATAAACAAGCTGCAGATTCAGAGATTGTAGCTAAGATAAATGACCATGTCATTACTAAGGACGAGCTATATGATTTATTAGTTGGGCAAAATGGTGCTCAAGTATTAGATGCTTTAATTTCTGAAAAAATTGTAGCTATTGAAGCCGAGAAACAAAAAATTAATGTTTCAGAAAAAGATGTAGAAGCAGAAATTAATAAAATTATAGAAAATTACGGCGGAGAAGAAGTATTTAACCAGGCTATGGAGTACTATGGCTATTCAATAGATGATATAAAGAAAAATATTACTACCAATACTCAGATAAAAAAACTTCTTGAATCTAGTATTTCAATTTCAGAGGAAGAAATGAAAAATTACTTTGAAGAAAATAAGGAAATGTTTGAACAACAAGAGCAAGTGAAAGCTAGTCATATATTGCTTGAAACAGAAGAGAAGGCCAATGAAGTTATTGAAAAGCTTTCAGCAGGAGGAGATTTTGCAGAATTAGCAAAAGAGTATTCAACAGATGAAGGCAGCAAGGGACTAGGAGGAGATTTGGGTTATTTTAGTAGAGGAGAAATGGTATCGGACTTCGAAGAAGCAGCCTTTAATTTAGAAATAGGTAAAGTTAGTGAACCTGTTGAATCAGTTCATGGATTTCATATAATTAAAGTAGAAGATAAGAAGGAAGCAAAGGAAGCAAATTATGAAGAAAGCAAGGATATGATAAAAGACATACTATTAGATGAAAAACTTCCTCAAGCATACCAGACATGGTACCAAGAAAAGCTAAACGAATATGAAATAACTAATTATCTTAAAGAAAAATAAAAAGAAAAATAAAAAGAAAAATAGAAAATCATATTCATATAAAGATACCCGCAGCTGGTAGTTATATTAGTACCTTCTGTGGGTTCATTTTTTTAATGCTCAAGCCATTCTTAATCAATATTGAATAAGTATTAAGCTACGAATTATGGTAATTGTCAACATTTGAGCTGATGCTTGTCCTATTTCTACCACTATTTTTGGACGTATATAACGCTTCGTCAGCTCTTTTCAGAATAGTGTCCAATGTATCTCCATTTTCATATTGAGTTAAGCCTAAGCTAATTGTAATTTTGTGAGCATCAATGAATGTATATTTTTCTATAATCTCACGAAGTCTTTCTGCTAGGTTATACGAACATTTAATTTCCGTATTTGGCAGCATAATAGTAAACTCTTCTCCACCTATACGACATAGAATATCATATTTTCTAATATTCTTTTTTATCACTAATACAATTTCCTTAAGAACATAATCGCCTACTGAATGTCCATGAATATCATTTACTTGTTTAAAGTGGTCAATGTCTAGTATTATTAAGGAGAATGTTCCTCTGCTTCTATGAGCTTTTTCAATTTCATAGTTAATAACTTCAGTAAAGTATCTTCTATTATAAGCTTTTGTTAAAGGATCAAATAATACTGACACTTCAAGGTTATCGTGGACATATCTTTTTGATATGAATGAGAAGGCTAAAATAATGGAAATATCAAGTATGAAGCTAGTAGTTAAAAATCTTATATGCTCAAGTTTTTTTCAGACTCATGTTGGCTTCTTAAAACAATGCTATCTGCTAGTTCCCAGCATTCTTCACTTTTCTGAATTACTTTAAGCCTGCCTTTTTCAGAGGGATTGCTGTTATATTCTTTTAACAGCACTTTTAATTGACTCCATGATGCTTTTAACTCCGTTAATTTTGTTGTCTCTAAATCCTCATTATACTCTATATAATAATTTAGAATGTTATCAATGTTAGCCTCTAAATCACTATTACTACGGTTTTCAAGCTCTAGCTTTACCAACCTTTGAATAGAGCCCCTAATAATTCCTAATTCATTAATGGCTTTAGCATCATTTTCAACTTTATTATAAAGATGAGTATATATAAAAATTCTAAAGCTCACAAATAAAATCAACAGTAAAAGTAAAGCAAATAGCCATTTTGATTTTTTTCTCATAATAGCAACTCCTTAGGCTAAAAAATAGCTTCAAATTTTTTGTTTTTTGAAATAACATTCTATTTAAGAATAATTACCCTCCTATACCCCTAATAAATCATAAGTTTACCAAAACTAAGACGGCTTTCATATAATTATAAGATAAGGATTGAAATGGTTTTAGCTAGTTAAACATGGTATAATAACAATAAATCTAAAGTAGAATTTAATTAATTGAGAAAGATTTAATTAAATATAAAGGGGCGGTTACATGAAGATATTATTACTTCCTTTCATAGCATTGGCGAAGCTGGTTGAAAGTATTATAAAAATGACTGGAAGACTAGTCGCTGTTATTTTAGGTGTTGTTTTCATAGTCATAGGTGTAGTACTGAGTCTAACTGTTATAGGTGCTATTCTCGGTGTTCCCTTAGCAATTCTAGGGTTCACGATGATAATAAGGGGGTTTTTCTAAATACAGTGAGATGCATTTTCAATAACTGAACAGTTAAAAACAAGCTAATCAAGATTAAAATAGTCTAGATTAGCTTGTTTTTCGGATATTAGTTAGTCGGCTAATCTAAAATTACTAGTAAAAAACTATTAGATAGATAACCTTAGTTGCTGTAAATAAGTGTTGACTTGCAGATATAACAATGCTATTATAGAAAATATAGTTAGACGACTAACTAAATTGGAGGGATATTATTATGGAGAAGCTAGATAAAGATTCTTTATATTATATGTTTTTAGAGATACTTAGACTCCATTATTATCGTACCCACGTACTTCTGGACGGAATTGGAGTATATCCAGGGCAGCCGCCTTTACTATTTATTTTAAGTAAGGAAGATGGCCTAAGTCAAACAGAAATAGCAACTAAATTAGATGTAAAGCCTTCAACCATAGCAGTTATGCTTAAGAGAATGGAGAAGGCAAATCTAGTAGAGCGAAGGCAGGATACTGAGGATCAAAGAGTATCTAGAGTATATCTTACGGATGAAGGTCAGGAAATCTGCGCTAAGTCTATGAGAATTATGAAAAAGATTGAAGAAGAATGCTTTGGAAACTTTTCGGTGGAGGAGAAGGTGATTTTAAGAAGATTATTTATGCAGATACGACAGAATCTAACTATAGTAAATGATAAGGAAATAACTACAATTAGATGTAAGGAATTCAAAAAAGAAATATAATAATAATCAGTTAACAAAGGAGGGCACTATGCTAAGACTATTTAAAGAATTCAAGCCGTTTATTATATCCATACTAATCATTATAGTATTACTTTTCCTACAGGCTAGTACAGAACTTGCTCTTCCTGACTATATGTCAAATATAGTTAACGTAGGAATTCAACAGAATGGTATAGAAAATGCAGTACCTGAAGTAATGAGAATAGATACTATGGAAAAAATAAAAATATTTTTAAATCAAGATGAAATTGATTTGATAAATAATAGCTATAGGCTAATAAATAAAGAAAATTTGACTGAAAAGGAATACGAAAAATATCTTAAGAAGTATTCGATTTTAGAAAATGAAGAGCTGTATATTTTGAGCACAGATTCAAAAGAGGATATTGAAAAGATGAATTCCTTTTTGGGTAAGGCTCTACTAATTGTAGCAGGCATAGAAAATGGAACTCCTCAAGGAGTATCGGCAGAGAATATGCAAAGTAACCCTTTTGCCAGCTTGCCTGAGGGAGTAGATCCTTTTACGATGCTGGTAAATGCACCAAAGGAGCAAATAGATGCTTTAAAGGCGGAAATAGATAAACAATTTAAAGGCCTGCCTGAGACAATAGTAAATCAGTCCGCAGTAAATTATATTAAGACCCAATACGAAGATATGGGAGTAGACATTAACAAAACACAGTCCAACTATATATTTTATATAGGCGGAATTATGATACTTATTTCACTTATAAGTATGGCTGCATCAATATCAGTTGGATTTCTGTCTGCAAGAGTTTCTTCAGGGCTTGGTAGAAATCTAAGAGATAAGGTCTTTAAGAAAGTGACAGCCTTTTCAAATGGGGAATTTGATGATTTTTCAACGGCATCCTTAATAACGAGAAGCACAAACGATATACAACAGGTACAGATGTTTGCGGTGATGATGTTAAGGATGGTGTTTTACGCTCCTATATTAGGGGCAGGTGGAGTTATCAGAGCCCTAAGAACAAATACATCAATGGCGTGGATAGTTGCAGTAGGAGTCATTGCAATACTTACCTTGATTATAGTTCTTTTTGCTGTAGCCATGCCCAAATTTAAGAAGCTGCAAAAGCTAGTTGATAAGGTTAATCGTGTAATGAGAGAGTCTCTTATTGGAATGCTAGTGATTAGAGCCTTTAACACTCAGAAGCATGAAGAAAAGAAATTTGATGATGCAAATAATGAATTAACAAGAACTAATCTTTTTGTATCTAGAATAATGACTATAATGATGCCAACTATGATGTTAATCATGAATGGAGTTACATTATTAGTTATATGGGTAGGTGCTCATGAAATAGAGAAAGGAGCAATACAAGTAGGAGATATGATGGCATTTATGCAGTATACAATGCAGATAATCATGTCATTCCTTATGATATCAATGATATCAATAATGCTTCCAAGAGCGTCTGTATCAGCTGGAAGAATTTCTGAAATTCTGAATAAAAAGTTGAGTATAGAAGATCCAATAGCTCCTAAGGAGCTTAAAAAGGACATAAGAGGATTATTGGAGTTTAAAAATGTTGGCTTTAAATACCCAGGAGCAGAGGAAAATGTTCTAGAAAATATATCATTTACTGCAAAACCAGGAGAAACTACAGCTTTTATAGGTAGTACAGGAAGTGGTAAATCAACACTTATTAACTTAATTCCAAGATTTTATGATGTGACAGAGGGGCAAGTGCTTTTAGATGGTACAGATATAAGAGATATAAAACTTCATGACCTGAGGGAGAAAATTGGCTACGTTCCGCAAAAAGGTATACTATTTACTGGAACTATAGAAAGCAATATTAAATACGGTAAAAATGCTGATGCTAGCCATGAAGATGTATTAAAGGTCATAGAAATAGCTCAAGCTAAGGAGTTTATAGATCAAAAAGAAAATGGAATTTTATGTGAAATAGCCCAAGGAGGAACTAATGTCTCAGGGGGTCAAAGACAAAGACTCTCTATCGCTAGGGCATTAGCTAAAGAACCAGAGGTTCTCATTTTTGATGATAGCTTTTCAGCACTTGACTTTAAAACAGATGCTGCTTTAAGAAAGGCCATAGAAACAGAAATAAAGGATAAAACTTTACTAATAGTTGCACAGAGAATAAGTACCATAATGAATGCTGAAAAAATCATAGTTTTAGATGAAGGAAAAATAGTTGGAGTTGGTACTCATAAAGAGCTTTTAAAGGATTGTAATGTTTATAAGCAAATAGCTCTGTCACAACTATCAGAGGAGGAACTTGCAATATGAGCAAAAACAATGTAAAGCAACCACAGCCAAGAAGAGGTCATGGTCCTATGGGAGGAATGGGAGGAAGAATTGAAAAGCCTAAAGATTTTAAAGGAACCTTTTCTAAGCTTCTCAGGTACCTAAGACCCTATAGATTAAAACTAATTATAGTCATGCTATTTGCCATAGGAAGCACAATATTTACTATAAGAGCACCTAAAATACTAGGAAAAGCTACAACTAAAATATTTGAAGGGCTAGTGTCCAAGGTATCAGGAGCAACTAGCGGAGGAATTGATTTTCAGTATATATTGAATATAATTTTTATCTTAATAGGACTTTATGTAGCGTCAGCATTATTTTCCTTCATACAAGGAATTATAGTTACTGGGGTTTCACAGAAGGTGTCCTATAATCTAAGAAAAGAAATATCAGAAAAGACAAATAAGCTTCCACTTAAATACTTTGATTCGGTGTCTCATGGAGATGTATTGTCAAGAGTCACAAATGATGTGGATACTGTTAGCCAGACATTAAATCAAAGCATGAGTCAGATAATTACATCTGCTACCACACTTATAGGAGTACTCATAATGATGCTGTCTATAAGCTGGCAGATGACAATTGTTGCTATTTTGATATTGCCTATTTCAATGGTTTTAGTCATGGGAATAGTTAAAAAATCTCAGAAGTTTTTTAAGGCGCAGCAAGAATCACTTGGTCGTGTTAACGGTCATATAGAAGAGGTTTATAGTGGTCACAATATAATGAAAGCCTTCAATGCAGAAGAGGGAGCTGTAGTGAAATTTAGGCAGATTAACGGAGAGCTATATAACTCTGCTTGGAAAGCTCAGTTTCTTTCTGGAATGATGATGCCTATTATGATGTTTATTGGAAACATTGGATATGTAGCAGTTTCAATTCTAGGTGGATGGTATGCCATAAAGAAGACCATAGAAGTAGGAGATATACTTTCATTTATACAATATATAAGAAGCTTTACTCAACCAATAGCACAGGTGGCTCAGATAAGCAATGTACTTCAATCAACTGTTGCTGCGGCTGAGAGGGTGTTTGAATTTTTAGATGAAGAGGAAGAAGTTAAAGAATCTGAAGCACCTGTAAAGCTAGAAGAAATAGAAGGAAGAGTGACCTTCGAAAATGTAAAATTCGGATACAACAAAGATAAGACTATAATCAATAATTTTTCAGCAGATATAAAACCAGGGCAAAAGGTAGCCATAGTAGGGCCTACAGGAGCGGGCAAAACAACTATAGTTAAGCTTCTTATGAGGTTTTATGATTTAAATGAAGGCAGAATTTTAATAGATGGTCATGATATCAATGAGCTTACAAGGGAGGATTTAAGAGATAATTTTGGTATGGTTCTCCAAGACACATGGCTTTTCTCTGGAAGTATAATGGAGAATATAAGATATGGAAGACTAGATGCTACAGATGAAGAGGTAATAGAAGCTGCAAAGTCAGCTCATGCAGATAGATTTATTCATACTTTGCCAGAAGGATATAACATGCTCATAAATGAGGAAGCTAATAATATATCACAAGGGCAAAAACAGCTTCTAACCATAGCTAGAGCTATTCTTTCAGATCCTAAGATACTCATATTGGATGAAGCTACGTCCTCTGTAGATACTAGAACAGAAATACTAATACAGAGAGCTATGGAAAACCTAATGAAGGGAAGAACCTCCTTTATAATTGCTCACAGGCTTTCAACTATAAGAGATGCTGACTTAATACTAGTTATGAAAGATGGAGATATAGTAGAACAAGGCAGTCATGCAGAGCTTCTGTCAAGGAATGGATTCTATGCAGAGCTTTATAACAGCCAATTTGCTGCATAGGTAAGGCTCTTTCATATCCCTACTGCATCTAATAAAAATCACTCTTTAAGGGTATAAATATATTATCTTTAAGGAGTGATTTAATATTATCCATAAAAGCAAATTAAATAACATGTGCTATTATAATATATTAAGGGTAAGAATATAAATAAAAAATAAAATTCAAGAGGTGCATCATATGAAATTAGGTTTTATAGTCAACCCTATTGCAGGTATGGGTGGAAGAGTAGGTCTCAAGGGAACAGATGGTAAAGAAGTTCTAGAAAAAGCTCGTAGTCTAGGAGCAATACCTGAATCTCCAGATAAAGCAAAAAAAGCCTTAGAATCCTTGCTTCCAATTAAAGATAAGCTTCAAATCTTTACCTACTCTGGCAGCATGGGAGAAGATGAGGCTATCCAATTAGGCTTTGAAGCAGTGGTTTTAAACGAAGAAAAGGATAGTTTTGGACCTGAAGACACAGAAGAAGCAGCGAAAAAGATGCTAGACGAAAATGTGGATATTATACTTTTTGCAGGTGGAGATGGCACAGCTCGCAATATTTACAATGCTATAGGAACACAGGTACCTGTTATTGGAATACCAGCAGGAGTTAAGATTCATTCAGCGGTATATGCAAGCCATCCTAGAGCAGCAGGAGAGATAGTTTTGAAGTATTTTCAGAATGAAGATATGAAAACTAAAGAGGTAGAGGTAATGGATATAGATGAAGAGGCATTTAGAGAAGGTGTAGTAACTGCAAGGCTATATGGATATATGAGAATTCCTCTGGAGCCTGAGCTTGTTCAAACAAGTAAATCTAGTGGAATAGGTTCTGAGGAGGATGCCTTAGAGGGAGTTGCAGAAAAGATAGTTGACGAGATGGAACCTGACGTATTTTACATAATTGGCTCTGGAACATCTACTAGGCCTATTATGGAACGGCTAGGGCTGCCTAATACCCTATTGGGAATAGATATTGTAAAAAACAAAGAGTTAATAGCATCTGATGTAAACGAAAAGGAAATACTAGATATAATAGATGGCAATAGGGCTAAAATAATAGTTACTGTCATAGGTGGTCAAGGCTATATATTTGGAAGAGGCAATCAACAAATCAGTGCAGAGGTCATTAAGAAGGTAGGAAAGGAAAATATTCGTATTATTGCAACTAAAAACAAGCTCATGTCATTGAAAGGACGACCTCTTCTAGTAGATACAGGCAATGAGGAAGTAAATAAAATGTTTAATGGCTACATGAAGGTTCTAATTTCTCATTATATGGAGACTGTAGAAAGAGTAGAAGGCTTATAACAGAAGATAAAGGAGCACATTAGAGCAAAGCAAGGAGTCGTAGCATGGAAATATTCAATCTTTCTAAGGAAATAATTGAGCAGCAAGATTTAGCTGAAGACTGGTTTAATGAGGACAACAATTATTTCATAGTGTGTTCAGGAGAAGAAATACTTAGTATTCAAAGTATATTCGATTTTGCCCCAGAGACTATTGACCAGTGTATTCATTTTGATGATTTAGTTAGGATGGAAAGCTATGATAATTATGACTATATAAATTTGAATTACTTTTATTTGTATGAAGAAAATTTGAAATTTGAAGAATTTAATCTATACTTAGGAAAGAATTATCTTGTATTAGTGCTGAATACAAAAAGCGTCTTCAAAAAAAGCATAATGGATAATATATTTCAAAAAATTGAAAAAACACTGAAGATAGAGGATAGACTTAGTAGAGCATACTACCTAATATTTGATAGACTGCTGACGGATTTGTTCACAACTCTTGAGGAAATGGAAAGTGAGATACAGATATTAGAGCATTTAATCATACAGGAGGCAAATCAAAAAAAGCTAGCAAGAATCAATTATTATCGTTTAATAGTCAGTACTATGAAAAGAAATCTTCGTCCCCTTCTATATATTGGGGACCAGATAGTAGTTAATGAAAACGAATTTGTTGCAAAGGGATATCTTAAGTACTTTAAGAATATAGACATACGTCTAAATAAACTATATGATTTTGTAATAGATTTGACTGAAATGATTAATCACCTTCAATACCTATATGACAGTGCACTATCCACAGAAAGAAATAAAATAAGCGAAAGATTAACAATCATAGCAACTTTTTTTGCCCCATTAACTGTAATAACAGGCATATATGGAATGAACTTCCCCTATATGCCTGAAATACACTGGAAATACGGGTATCCTATAATCATTGGAGCTATGGCTGTTGTAAGTATTGGGCTATATGTATTCATGAAAAAGAAAAAGTGGCTTTAAAGGAATAATGCACTTGTTTTAAGAACCATAGTGTTATCTTAATTTTTAGAAAAGTTCAAAAAAACAGTTGACATTTTTAAATGAAACTAATATCATATATAGATAATAATAAATGCTATGACGGAGAGAAAGATATCGAAGCTTATTTACAGAGAGTTGGGGAAGGTGAGAGCCAGCAATAAGAAGATATGTAATATTCACTCCTAAGCAGATTCGTTAAACGAGCGTTCAAGTAGACGAATCCGAAGGCCCATCGTTATAGGGGATAGGACTGTTAGGTCTGATGAGTGATGACTTTGTCATAATTAGGGTGGTACCACGGAAATATAATCTTTCGTCCCTATAAATATAGCTTTTGGCTGTATTTGTAGGAGCGAAAGATTTTTTTATTTTCAAAAACACAAAAATATTTAGGAAGGAAAAGGAAATGAAAAAAAGTATGATTAGTAGGTTGATGGCATTAATAGTAGTTGGAGTGCTAGTATTAACAGGATGTGGAAGAAGTGGAAGTGAAGCTGAATATAGAATAGGAATTAGTCAATTAAGAGAACACCCTGCACTAGATGATGCAAGAAGAGGATTTGAAGATGGCCTGAAGGAATTAGGCGTAAGTGCAGAGATTGATTTGAAAAATGCTCAAGGTGACATACCAAATACAACAAGCATAGCACAAAAATTTGTAAGAGATAAAGTAGATTTAATATTTGCCATAGCGACACCATCGGCTCAAAGTGCAAAACAAGCGTCAACAGAGATTCCTGTATTGTTTAGTGCAGTAACAGATCCAGTAAAAGCAGGCATAGTTAATGATTGGGAAAATGTAGGGGGTAACGTAACTGGAACATCTGATATGGCGCCAACAGCCTCTCAATTAAAAATGTTTAAGATCATAGACCCTAGTATAAGAAAAATAGGGATTTTATATAACACAAGTGAATCTAATTCTGAAATTCAAATAGAAGAAGTGAAGAGTCTAGCACCTGATGAGGGTTTAGAGGTAGTAACGGTTGGAGTAAGTAGTGTAAATGAACTCCCTCAGGCTGTAGATTCAATAATGAAAAAAGTAGATGCCCTATATATAATAAGCGACAATATGGTAGCTTCATCAATAGAATTAGTTTCAAAAGCATTAATAGAAAACAATATGATATCTGTATCAGCGGAGGAAACTCAGGTAAGAGGTGGCATACTAGTAACAAATGGTCTTAACTATTATGAATTAGGTAAGCAAACAGCTTTAATGGCTAAAGAAATACTAGTTGATAAAAAGGATATCTCAGCAATTCCTGTTTTTGTAGCTGAAAAAACTATAATAACTGTAAACCAGAAAACCTTAGAGGCTCTAGGATTAGATGAAGCTCTACCTCTATTCAAAGACGCTGTAAAAATTGGGAAATAGGTATTTAAGTTAAAATGATTATAGGAGATTGGGGGAGTTAATTATGTATTCATTAATTATAATGATTATAACATCCTTGGAACAAGGTCTTATCTTTGCGGTATTGGCTATGGGAGTGTTTCTAACATATAAGGTATTAGATATAGCAGACCTGTCTGTAGAAGGAACTTTCCCCATGGGAGCCTTTGTATTTGCCAAATTCATTACTATGGGAGCTAGTCCTATAGTGAGCACTTTATTGTCTTTTGGCTTTGGCACCTTAGCTGGATTGCTAACAGGAATTCTTTATATAAAGCTAAAGATAAAGCCACTATTAGCTGGGATATTAACCATGACTGTATTATATTCAATTAACCTTAGAATAAATGGAAAGGCTAATATTCCACTTTTCAGCTATAGCTCAATATTTGATATAGGACCAGCTCTAGCAGTTTTAATAGTGATAGTATTACTAATAAAAATAATATTAGATTTATTTCTAAAAACAGAAACAGGATATTTATTAGTAGCAACGGGAGATAATGAGACTCTCGTAAGAGCTCTTGGAGCCAATAGCAGCAAATATAAGATAATAGGACTTATGGTAGCAAATGGGTTTGTAGGGTTGAGTGGAGCTTTAATGGCACAAATTCAGGGATTTGCTGATATTACAATGGGCAGTTCAATTATAGTCATTGCACTTGCCTCGATTATAATAGGTGATACTATAGGAAAGAATTCAAGCAAAATAAAAAATACAACAAGAGCAATATTAGGTGCATTGGCTTATAAGATTATTGGCGGAGCTGCAATAGAATTAGGCTTAGAACCTACTGATTTGAAAGCTATAAGTGCATTAATAGTAGTAATCTTTATAGCATATAACAATCTGACAGCTGATTATTTAGGTATAAGAAATAAAAGGGGAGGCGAGAGCCGTGCTAAGAATAGTAAATTTATCAAAGAGTTTTAATACAGGAACAGATAATGAGATTAATATATTCAATAAATTGAATTTAGAAATTGAGGAAAATAAATGTACAGTAATAATTGGCTCTAATGGCTGTGGGAAAAGTACTCTCCTTAATATGATAAGCGGCAGTATACCAACAGAACAAGGTCAAATTATTCTAAAGGGTACAGATATATCTAAGATGAGGGAAGAAAAAAGAGCAGCTTATGTAGGAAGGGTTTATCAGGATCCGTCTATGGGGGTATCTCCTTCACTTACTATATTAGAAAATCTGTCGCTAGCAGATAAAAAAGGGGAGAGGTTTACTCTAAGAAGGCTTATAAGAAAGAATTCCATAGGTAGATATATAGAGCTGTTAAAAACTCTAGATTTAGGCTTAGAAAACAAATTAAACACAAAAGTAAAGTTTCTTTCAGGGGGACAAAGACAATCCCTTTCTCTGATAATGGCAACTATGAAGCATCCTGATTTACTGCTACTAGATGAACATACAGCAGCATTAGATCCAAAAACATCTAATGTAATAATGAAAAAAACTAAGGAGCTTATAAAAAAGCACTCAATAACAACTATAATGATTTCTCACAATATGAGAGATGCAATAGAGTATTCAGATAGAATAATAATGCTTGATAAAGGAGAAATAGTTCTAGATAAGTCAAGCAGAGACGTGACAGAAAGAGAGCTAATTGAAATATATAGAATAAAACTTGAGCTAGAAAGGAAAGTGTCTTAGGAAGCAAGTATATGAATTAGAAAAGTTGCATTTTAAGCCGCAAGATATACAAATGAAGACTATTGTCTAGGACATTGATAATATTTAATGAAAGATAGCTGCTCATTTGAGTTTGAGAAGCTATCTTTCACATTTAGACTTATAATATTAAATTCAATGCATTATTTAGGTCTTCGATTATATCACTACATGTTTCAAGACCAACAGACAATCTAACTAGACCTTCACTGATACCAGCAGCAGCTCTTTCTTCAGGAGTATATGGGGAATGAGTCATAGAAGCAGGATGCTGTATCAATGTTTCTGTATCTCCTAAGCTTACTGCTGTTTTGCAAAGATGAGTATTGTTTATGACCTTCTTACCTTCTTCAATTCCGCCTTTAAGCTCAAAGGCAATAATTGCTCCAGGCAGCTTCATTTGTTTTTTAGCAAGCTTATATTGTTCAAAGCTTTCTAATCCGGGATAATACACTTTTTCAACTGCGGGATGAGCTTCTAGGAATTTAGCAATCTCCATAGCATTTTGACAGTGCTTCTCCATTCTTATCTCAAGAGTTTTCATGCCTCGCATAATTAAGAAGGCATCAAACGGGCTTAGGCATGAGCCAGTCATATCCTTAATGCCTACAAAACGAACTTCATTCATAAATTCTTGCTTTCCTACCACAAAGCCAGCAATTACATCTCCATGACCATTTAGATACTTTGTAGCTGAATGAACAACAACATCAGCTCCCAGCTCTATAGGCTTTTGGATATAAGGAGTGGCGAAGGTATTATCTACTATTACCAAGCAACCTTCTTTTTCATGAGCTATATCAGATATTGCTTTAATGTCTGTAATCAATAGTGTTGGATTTGCAGGAGTTTCAAGATATACCACCTTAGTATTGTCCCTCATTGCATTTCTTACATTTTCAGGATCTCTAGTATCTACAAAAGTAACCTCAACTCCAAACCTAGTCAGTCCATGATTTATATAGGCAAAAGTACAGCCATAAAGTGTTTCAGCAGCAATCATATGATCTCCAGCCTTTAAAGCTGTCCACAAAACTGAAGACACAGCTCCCATGCCTGAACCAGTAGATACACAGGCCTCTGCACCCTCTAAAATTGCAACCTTTTCTTCAACCTGAGAGTTTGTTGGATTACCTAATCTAGTATATATGTATCCATCCTCCTCTAAGGCAAACCTTTTCCCGCCCTGTTCAGCTGAATCAAACACAAAGGTTGAAGTTTGATAAATAGGAGTAACTAATGCACCAGTTGCAGCATCTGCTTTGTGTCCGCCATGTATAGCTTTTGTCCCAAAACCCATAGCTTCTAATTTTTCTCTATCCATAATATATGCCCCCTAAAAATAGTTTTATATATTAAATTATGAAAAGTAATGATATCAAAAGTAGAACTAGTAAAGAAAGTAGAACTAGTAATAGAGCAAGTTAATTACTACGTATTAAAAATATACTGATAATATTCAATTTTTCTACTAAAAACCCTTTAAAGGTTAAGAAAATTTAAAAATAAACAGAATAAAATAAATAGTACTAATTTTTGGGACATGAAAATAGTATATAAGTAGATAAAAATATTTCTATTGTAAAAAAATGAAGTGTATGCTATAATTTTCATAATAATTATAACTAAAATTAATATAATATCGCTGAATTCCTTAGAGAAGCGGGGGAACCAATTTTTAGGGGTGAATCCTATCTAGGAAGGGCTACCCTTTAGCCCTAATCCGACAGCTAACCTCGTAAGCGTAGAAGGGGGCAGTATATAGTGTACTGATGTAAAAACTATGGAAGCCCATGGTTTTTTTTGACCCCAAAATTTTAGTTAACATAATTCGAAAATATAATTTTGGGAGGATGAGCGTATGGATAGAAAACTTAGGTATTGTATTATCGGTGCGGGCAATGGAGGAATTGCAATGGCAGGCTACCTTGCTATGATAGGATACAAGGTAAACCTGTATAATAGGACATTAGAAAAGATTTTTCCTTTAATGAAGGAACGAATTATCTATCTTACAGGTGAAGAGAATGGGTATGGAGTATTAAACAAAGTGACAAACAATATTGAAGAGGCTATTAAAGACGTTGACATAATAATGGTAACTATTCCAGCCATGGGACATTATAATATTGCTAAGGAAATGGCTCCCTATTTGAAAAGTGGCCAGATAATAGTACTAAATCCAGGACGGACTGGTGGGGCTTTAGAGGTATATGAAACTCTATTAAGAGAAAGAAAGAAGAATAATGTTATAGTAGCAGAAGCTCAAACCTTTATTTATGCATGTAGATCCACTAAATTTAATCATGCACATATCTTCAAATCGAAAAAAGAAGTAACCTTAGCCGCAATACCAGCTATAAAAACCAACTACGTATTAGAGTTTATCAACGAGGCATACCCTCAGTTTATCCCTGCGAAAGATGTTTTGGAAACTAGTATCAACAACTATGGAGCAATATTCCATCCAGCACCAACACTTCTAAACAGTGGTCATATTGAAAGAGGAGCACCATTTGAATATTATACTGAGGGAATAACACCATCAATAGGGAATTTTCTAGAGAAGATAGACAAGGAGAGAATGGAGCTAGGAAGAATGCTTCAAGTAGAAACATTATCTGCAACTGAGTGGCTAAGAGAAACATACAATTCAAAGGGAAAGACTATTTTCGAAGCAGTTCAAAATAATCCTGCATACAAAGGATTACAAGCACCACAGGGTTTACATATTAGATATATTTACGAAGATGTTCCCTACAGTTTGGTGCCTTTAGAATCAATTGCTCATAGCTTAGGAATAAAGACTCCGGCCATATCCTCAATAATTAATGTTGCGCAATTACTGACAAACATCGATTTTAGATTAGAGGGCAGAACTGCAGATAGACTTGGACTAGAAGGATTAACCATTACCGAAATGCATATGCTGGCAAGAAGAGGAACAATAGTTAAGAGAAGATTAGAAGAGGTGGTTTAATGAAAAAAATTATAGGACTAACACTAGGAAACTGTGTCCATGTAGCAGGCACAATGAATTTCTTAAGCCTAGCAGAAAAAGAAAATTATAAAACGGAATTCGTAGGCATAGGAATAAGTGTCAGTGAGTTAATTAAGATAATTGAAGATAAAAGACCTGATATAGTAGGACTATCATATAGGCTTTCACCAGAGCCATTAAATAAGATATTAGAAGAATTGAAAGAAAAAATTGATGAAAATAATGACCTAAAGAATATAGTTTGGTTCTTTGGAGGCACAGAACCAACAGCTTTGCTAGCCGAGAATTATAATATATTCCAAAAGATATTCTATGGCAATGAGGATATTGATGAGGTAATAGCTTATCTTAAAGGACAAGAAAATCTAGAAGAGGAAGTATATCCAAAAAAGCTCACAGATAGAATAAAGTCTAAGTACCCTTATCCTGTGCTTAGACATCACTTAGGTCTTACTTCCATAGAGAAAACCGTAGAAGCAATACAAAAGATTGCAGAAGCCAAAGTCCTAGACATAATATCTATTGCCCCTGATCAAAATGCTCAAGAATTTTTCTTTGACCAAGAAAATATGGATGAGAACTTGAGTGGAGCTGGCGGGGTGCCTATAAGGACTGAAGAGGATTTGCGTACATTATTTAATGCTGGACAACGAGGAAATTATCCTCTACTAAGGTCATATAGCGGAACAAAAAATATAATCAGATTTGCAGATGTCTTAAAGAAAAATATAAATAATGCTTGGTGTGCAGTACCTCTTTTCTGGTACTCGGAATTAGATAAAAGGGGTCCAAGAACTCTAAGAGAGGCCATCATAGAAAATCAACAGGTAATGGCTTGGCATGGGGAAAGGAATATTCCTGTTGAAGTAAATGATTCTCATCATTGGAGTCTAAGAGATGCCCATGATGCCATAGGAGTGGCTGCTGCGTATTTAGCTGCACTTAACGCAAAGAAAATGGGAGTAAAAGACTACATTGCTCAATTTATGTTCAATGTGCCAGCATATATTTCAGCTGAAAATGACTTAGGCAAAATGCTAGCAAAGATAGAGTTAATAGAGAGCTTAGTAGATGAGAGCTTTAAAGTATATCGTCAAGCCAGAGCAGGATTGGCAAGCTTCCCTGCTGATTTAAATCAGGCAAAGGGTCAATTGGCTGCATCTGCATATTTAGCTATGGCTATAAAACCTCACATTTATCATGTAGTTGGCTTCTGTGAAGCGCATCATGCAGCAGAGGCTGAGGATGTTATAGAATCCTGTAAGATAGTAAGAGGAATAATTAAAAATGAATTTCTAGGCTCTATAGATTTGAGCAAGGATGTAAATGTTCAGAGAAGAAAAACTGAGCTTATTGAAGAGGCGAAGCTTATTATAGACAGTATAAAATCTCTTAGTCCAGAAATAGACGATCCTCTAACAGACCCAGATACACTAGTTAAAGCAGTAAAACTAGGCATACTTGATGCTCCTCAGCTAAAAGGCAATAGTATAGCAAAAGGAGAGCTTAAAACCAGAATGGTAAGTGGTGCATTATATGCTTATGACGAAGAAAGTGCCAAGATAATACATGAAAAGGAAAGACTAGAAGCTATTCTAAAAGAAACTAGCTCATTTTTTTAAAGGCAATAATACAAGGGACGGTGTGTGAAAACTGTCACCCTGAGCGAAGCGAATGGGTTTCGGGTGGCTTTAAATACAGGGTTTTCACTATGTTCAGAATGACAAAAAGTGAGTTTTTATACAGTCGGACGGTTCTCCTGTGTCATTTTGAATGACACGGAAGAACCGTCCCTTTGTGTAGCTTCCCTTGTGTAGCTTTTACGCATCCTGCCGTTTTATTTAATAATCATCCTTGAACAATTTTTCAATAGTATTTACATCATTAGCCATGCTTAAAGGCTGGCTTGCTGGACCTTCTATTATTTTCCCCTCATATGAAAACCTTGAGCCGTGACAAGGACAGTCCCAAGATCTTTCTGCAGAGTTCCAGTTTAGTTCGCATCCCATATGTGTACAGGTGGTATTCACAATATGAAGCTTGCCTTCTTCATCCATATATGCTCCTGCTCTTTTTCCATTAATTTTTAGGACCTTTCCTTCACCTGGTCTAATATCTATGTCTTCTGGTGGTGAATCCAGCTTACCATCTATAAGCTGTTCAGCAACATTAAAGTTTTCTACAACAAAGCTTTTAGCAGAGGCTAGAATGGTCTGACGAGATGGGTTATATACATCCTGCCAAGAACTTTTTCCCTTTACTATTAAATCTCTAAGAAGCATAGCAGAAACCATACTATTAGTCATGCCCCATTTTTGAAAGCCAGTAGCTATGTAGAGGTTGGGGGTGTTAGAAGTATAATGACCTATATAAGGAATTCCATCTAAAGTCATACAATCTTGGGTAGACCATCTATATGGTATATCCTCCACTGTAAATACATCCCTAGCAAAGTCTATTAGCGCTTCATAATGCTTAACTGTGTCAATGCCCTGTCCTGTCTTATGACTATCACCAACTACAAGTATAAGCTCTCCGTTTTCAGTTTGCTGATGTCGTAGAGAACGGGCTGGGTCTTCTGTATTTATGTACATTCCTCCAGGGTATTTTTCTTTTGCTCTAATTGCGACGATATAAGACCTTTCTGGATATATTCTAGTAAAGTACATTCCGTGCTTGTTATAAAATGGATAATGAGATGCAATAATAACTTTCTTGGCAGTTACCTTTTTTCCTTGAGCAGTAGTAATAATATAATTATCCCCTTCTTCAATATCTACCGCCCTAGTTTGCTCAAATATATGGCAATCATTATTAGGAATAGTCTTTGAGAGAGCAAGCAAATATTTAAGCGGATGGAATTGAGCTTGATTATCAAAGCGAATAGCTGCTTTAATAGGTATAGGAAAAGGTATGTCTTCAATATAAGAAGCCTTAATCCCCAAACTAGAAGCAGCCTTTACTTCATCGCTAATCTTTTGAATATATTCATTTTGCTGTGTATAGGCAATTGCAGCTTGAATAGTGTAATCACAATCTATATTATTATCCTCTGCTATCCTCTTTATTTCATGGATTGCAGTTTCATTGGCATCAGCATATTGCTGTGCTAATTCTCCACCCATTTGATTTATTAATTTGCTATAAATAAGCTCGTGCTGTGATGTGAGCTTTGCTGTTGTATGTCCTGTGGTTCCCTTAGCGATATGTCCTGCTTCAAGAACTGCTACTTTAAGTCCCTCTTTTTTTAATAGATAGGCACATGAAATGCCTGCTAACCCTCCGCCAACTATTGCTACATCTACATTTATATCTTCATTAAGAGTTGGATAATTTGTTTTTGGGGTAGAGGCTATCCAATAAGATTGAGGAAGCTCTTTAAAATATTTTTGCTTGTCTATATTCATAATATTCCTCCACGTATTGATATAATTTTCTATAAATCTATTTTTTGCCATTGAAACATAAAATATTCAATAAGTTCATGTTTCTAGCAAATTATTAAACATATACATTATTATGAAACCTAGGGGTTTTTTGGCAACATCAATTATGGGAAAAAATAAATAATTGCATGAAAAATGCAATTTAGGAAAACTAATATTGCAAAACTAATGCGGAAAAAGGTTTGCTTAATATATAAAGCTCCTAACAATTGACTCAAATACAAGTAGATTATGCTATTGTATATCTGATGCTAATAAAATCAATATAATTTAATCTTTGAAATAGTAAATATTTTGAAATATTGTTTTTTGAAAATTGCAAAAACATATTGACAGCATTTTTTTTACGTGTTATATTATTCATTATTATAAACAAAAGAACAATGAAATTAATAATAATACAAAAACAATGATGAAGAGCGAACTATATAAAAATCTATTACAGAGAGCTAGAAGAGCTGAGAGCTAGCATAGATTTCATAGGGAGCATCACTTCGGAGTTATATAGCTGAAATTAGTAAGCTATAGCGGTTAGCCCCGTTAGAAGGCTACGGTTTGAATTGAACCTGTTGAGTTAATTATCGTGAGATAATTATAAAGTAGAGTGGTACCGCATGAATAGCCTCTACATGTATATATATACATGTAGAGGCTATTATTATACAAATTTTTTACAAAGGAGGAATTTCAATTGAGTCAAGACGAGGATGATATTATTAGCAATAGATTTCTACAACAAAAATTATAATGGGGTGCTTGTATGAATAAAAAATTATCAGTGTTAGTTTCATCAATTCTTGCATTAAGCTTATTTACAGGATGTTCCTCTGGAACAACTAATAGCAAAGGAGATAGCTCAGATAAAATTAGGGTAGGATTGAATTACGCGTATTCAGGTGGGGCAGCAACATATGGTCAAGGCATTACTGAAGGCATTGAATTAGCTATTGAAGAGATAAATAAAAAAGGCGGTGTACTTGGAAAACAATTAGAGCCTGTTAAGTTTGACAATAAATCCGATGCTACAGAGTCAGCTAACATTACCACAAAATTAGCTACTAGAGAAAAGGTTGTGGCCATACTAGGTTCAGATACATCAGGAAGCACAAAGGCAGCAATTCCAGCAGCAATGCAAAATAAAATTCCGCTAATATCGTCTTCTGCAACTGCAGATGATGTGACAGTTGATAGCAATGGAAATGTAAAGGAGTATGTATTCAAAACTTGCTTCAATGACTCTTTCCAAGGAGTTATGATGGCAGAATTTGCTTATAATGATTTAGACTTGAAAAACGCAGCTATTTTAGCTGATACAACTAGTGACTATGCTCAGGGTCTTTCAAAGGCATTTAATGAAACTTTTAAGGAATTAGGTGGAGCAGTGCTAAGTGAAGAAGCTTATCAAACAAAGGATACAGATTTTAAAGCTGTTTTAACAAATATTAAAGGTAAAAATCCAGAAGTATTATTTGTACCAGGGTATTATGAGGAAGTAGGATTGATTATTAGACAGGCAAGAGAATTAGGAATAAATATACCTATACTAGGTGGAGACGGATACGAATCACCAAAGCTAATTAAAATAGCAGGAGAAGATGCTTTAAATAATATTTTCTATTCAAGCCACTATTCTCCAATGGACAATGCAGAAAATGTATTCAAATTTAAGGAAGCCTACAAGGCAGAATACGGAAAAGATCCTGATGCATTTAATGCTTTGGGATATGACCTAGCATATTTTTTAGCAGATGCACTAGAAAGAGCTGGAGAAGATAATTCTGAAAAAATAAAGGATGCTCTTGCTTCAACTGAGAACTTCTCAGGTATTACAGGAACATTATCAATAGATGAGAAACATAATTCAGTCAAGTCTGTAACTATTATAGAAATAAAAGATGGAGAGCCGACATTCTTAAAGAAGTTAGATCCACAGTAGATTAATTGAGAGTTGAAGATTGAGAATTATGTAGGAAACGTGCCAATGACCATTTTAAACCATTAAAAATGTACACTCAGGATGACAGAGTCAGGGTCATTCTGAGCATAGGCGAAGAATTTGAAGCTAGTGTAGTGGCTGGTCTTTATGCCAGCCTAATATGTCACCCTGAGGCTAGCTAGATAAGTATTATTTACAAAGGAACTCTAAGGAAAACTTAGAAATGGAGGTGTAATGATGGAACAAGTATTTCAACAACTAATAAACGGAATATCACTTGGAAGTATATATGCGTTAATAGCTCTTGGCTATACTATGGTATATGGAATAATAAATCTTATTAACTTTGCACACGGCGAAATCTATATGGTTGGAGCATATGTAGGCTTTGCCTTAACGACTTTCTTTCATTTAGGATTTTTACCTTCTTTACTAATTTCAATGGTAATATGCAGTATACTTGGAATGGTTGTTGAAAAGGTCGCATACAAGCCTATTCGGAAATCTACGAGGATATCAGCTCTTATTACCGCTATTAGTGTATCCTTGTTTTTACAATATGCTATGATGTATTTTGTGGGGCCACAAACAAGGACATTCCCAGAGGTGCTGGAAAGAAAAAGCATAACCTTCTTTAATGGAAATATAATACTTGATTTTAAAAACATATATATAATTGTCATTACCATTGTATTGATGGTTGCACTTCAATATATTATTCGTAATACTAAAGTGGGTAAGGCTATGAGAGCAGTTTCTCTTGATAAAGAAGCTGCAGAGCTTATGGGAATAGATGCGAATAAGATAATATCATATACTTTTGCAATAGGCTCAGCATTGGCAGGAGCAGCAGGTGTACTTGTAGGTGTTTACTACAGTACAATAAATCCATTAATGGGGGCAACTCCTGGATTAAAAGCTTTTGTTGCTGCTGTATTAGGGGGAATAGGAATAATTCCAGGAGCTGTATTTGGCGGGTTTTTCCTTGGTATGACTGAAACCATAGTAAGTGCCTATGGAGGATCAATTTTCAAGGATGCAGTTGCTTTTGGAATCCTCATTTTAGTCTTAATTGTAAGACCAAATGGACTATTGGGTAAAGCTACAAAGGAAAAAGTTTAGGAGGCAGGAGAATATGAAAAAATTTAGCAAAGGTAGTATTATAAGCTATACTGCAATAATAATATCTTATTTTATAATTCAAATATTCATAAATATGGGACTCATCGACTCCTACCTTCAATTAAACATAATATTAGTGGGAATAAACATCATATTAGCAGTTAGTCTAAATCTTATAACAGGCTTTACAGGTCAGTTTTCCCTAGGACATGCAGCTTTTATGGCGATAGGTGCATATACCTCTGCAATTCTTACAGCTAAATTTGGACAGCCTTTTATAGTTTCAATGATAATATCAGGTATAGCTGCGGCAATAGCAGGAGTTCTCATTGGAATCCCTACCCTTAGATTAAAAGGTGACTATCTAGCCATAGCTACACTTGGATTTGGTGAGATTATAAAGATAGTAGCTTTAAATATTGATTATATAGGAGGAGCAAGAGGATTTAATGATATTCCCCAATATACAAATTGGACTTGGAGCTTTGGTATGACAGTGGCTACAGTTGTTTTAATCAGGCATTTTATTAACTCATATCATGGAAGAGCCTGTATTTCTATTAGAGAAGATGAGATAGCTGCAGAAGCCATGGGAGTAAACACAACATATTATAAGGTATTAGCATTTGCCATTGGAGCATTTTTCGCAGGTATTGCTGGAGCTTTGTATGCCAACTACTTTTATTTTATAAAGCCTGACTCATTTGGTTTCATGAAATCCATTGATATATTAGTTATAGTTGTATTTGGAGGCATGGGAAGTATTGCTGGCTCAATAGTTGGAGCAATAGCATTATCGATAATTTCACTATTTCTTCAAAGCATACCTGAGCTAAGAATGGTAATCTATTCTCTAATACTTTTTGCAATAATGGTTTATAGACCAACGGGTCTCATGGGAAATCAGGAATTCAAGCTATTTAGAAAGGGGGATAACCCTAATGCCGGTGTTGAAGGTAAATAACTTATCAAAATCCTTTGGAGGAATAAAAGCAGTTTCCAATGTAAGCCTAAACATAGAAAAAGGAGAAATCATTGGATTAATTGGACCGAATGGAGCAGGTAAGACTACCTTCTTCAATTTGTTAACGGGAATATATACTCCTACTTCAGGAGAGATTTTATATGATTTAAATAAGAAGGCTGTAACCAAAGACTTAAGGCCTCATAAAATAATACACTTTGGTGTAGCGAGAACATTTCAAAATATAAGACTTTTTCAGAATATGTCAGTAGTAGATAATGTGCTTATTGGTTTTCACCATAGCTTAAAATATGGAGTAGCGTCAGCTTTATTGAAACTGCCCTCATACTATAGAAACGAAAAAAATACTTTTGAGAAAGCAATTCAGCTGCTCGAAAAGTTCAATCTATTAGATAAAAAGGATGAGCTAGCAAAGAATCTTTCATATGGAGATCAGAGAAGGCTTGAAATAGCAAGAGCATTGGCGGCAAAGCCTAAGCTTCTGCTTTTAGATGAGCCGGCAGCAGGTATGAATCCAAAGGAAACAAAGGAGCTTAAAGAGCTTATTAAATGGATTAGAGAAAGCTTTGACCTTACTATTATAGTTATAGAGCACGACATGTCATTAGTTATGGAATTGTGTGAAAGAATATTTGTCTTTGATTATGGAACTCTAATTGCCAGTGGCTCGCCACTGGAAATACAAGGTAATGAAAGAGTAATAAAGGCTTATTTAGGTGAGGAGGAATAATAATGCTAGAGCTAACAAATACAAATGTATATTATGGGGGTATTCATGCATTAAAAGACATAAGCCTTAAAGTCTTAGATGGGGAAGTAGTTACTCTTATCGGAGCTAATGGTGCGGGGAAAAGCACAACCTTAAAAGTAATATCAGGACTAAAGAAACCAAGCAATGGAGAGATAAAGTTTGATAATAAAAAAGTAAATTCTTTAAGTGCACCAAACATTGTTAAGATGGGTATATCTCATGTGCCTGAAGGAAGAAGAATTTTTTCTAAAATGAGTGTTATGGAAAACCTTGAAATGGGGGCATTCACAAGAAAAGATAAATTAGAGATTAGCAAGGATTATGATAAAATATTTTCTTTGTTTCCAAGACTTCAAGAAAGAAAAGAACAAATGGCAGGGACCTTGTCTGGAGGGGAACAGCAGATGCTTGCCATTGGACGTGCTCTTATGTCAAGACCGAGGCTTTTATTATTAGATGAGCCTTCTATGGGACTTGCGCCAATAGTAGTAAAGGAAATCTTCTCAATTATAAAGGATATAAACAAGGCAGGGACAACAGTATTGCTTGTAGAGCAAAATGCATACATGGCATTAAATGCTGCGGATAGAGCTTATATCATAAGAAATGGAGAAATAGAGATAGAGGGAAATGCAGAAAATCTTTTACAAGACGAAAAAGTGAAGAAGGCATACCTAGAGGGATAAATAAAACACAGGGAGACAGTCCGGTTTGTCCCTCTGTGTCTCTGGGCAAGTATCTTATATTATTGCCTAATTTCACCAATCTTAGAAGGAGCAGAGGCCTTGCCAAAGTCTTCAATTCGTACATCGAAGCTTACATTGACATTAGCTTTTGGGTATTTTTCCATCCAATTATACTTCTTAAAATCTTCATAAAGCCAAAACTTATTTCTAGCAGCTGTTGACCATAAAAATGGATCACCACCAAATTCTTTCTGGGTTTTTTTAACTAATTTCATTGCCTCATCTTCTAGAAATTCTTTAATAGAATTACGCAGTATTTCCTGATTTTTTTGATTATCAATGTAGTCAATAAGGCTTGAAATAGCAGATATACTTAACCTAACTGGTACAGTTACATTGATAATAGGATACTCTTTATCTATATTAACGTCAATTTTAGTTCTTCCTCTCATCAGCTTGGCTGATATGCTTTCATTACTTTTTAAGGGATCTAGGAAAATCACAAGAATATTATCTGTTATTTTTTTAGGTCTCATAAGTAGTGTAAGTCTAGTTTCTGTTCCAGTCATTAGTCCAATCATCCTGCCGTTTTTTATAACAGCAGAGCCCATCATTTGTGTGGGATTAGTGTCTTTAATATATACCTGACCTGCTATATAGTCTCCTACAGTTTCTGCTGGTGTCTTTGGATCTTCTGATATTGTCGTAGCATAGGTTATCAAAAATAAGTCATTGCCATCTACAGTGCGCTGGAGGTATTTATGTATATTGGATAGAGGTGAAAAACCTAAATCCTCCCATCCTGATGCCATGAATTCAAAATATTTACCTGCTCGTTTTGTAAATGGCGGGTTATTATTTCTTATAAAATCAGCTGCATTTTCCTTGCATACTATCATATCAAGCTCCCGTCTAATATCTCTATCTCTTTGTGTTGCGGCTATTAGGGAAAAAAATTTATCTGTTTTTGCGAACTCTTCACTGATTATTATTGCTTTTGCATGATTGTAGGTCAAATTTCTAGCAATTGATATATTAGCCAAATCCCTTACTGAAACAAGGTCATTTGCCAATATAGTAATAACCTCATCTCTTTCCTCATTAGGGTTTTCTTCTTGTGAAGCAGTGGCTGTAGGATTTGTAATTTGAAAGGTCACTTTGAGCTTATTATTTTCTGCTATATCTACCCCGATTGCTGATACATATCCTATTTCCTCCATTTCCACCTTATCCCAACAACCAGTAAGTAGAGCTATGAGCGCTATTAATAAGATAATTTTAAGCTTTCTCATTTTTGAATTCTCCTTTTATTCTAGCAATAACCCATAATAAAAGCGGTAGACCAATAACATACATCCACAGATAGTCAATAGCAGCAGATCTAAAGACAAGAATATATTTTGTGTAGTTTTCTGGAATCATTGCAATGATAAAAATTATTACTCCAATTATAGGAATTATGGGCTTTGGATTCTCTATTTTAAAGATAGAAGCAGCTATTGTGGCATCAGCATAGTAAAAAACTGCGAAGCGTACCGTAGAGGTGATAGCCCAGAACCATAGATACAGGGACTCTGTATTTGTTGCAAAACGGCCTAATCTAACTAATCGAGTCAATTGCTGATATGGATAATTTACAGTAGTTAATGTAGGGTATCCAAAGACTACAATATAAGTTGTCATAAATAATGAAATTAGTAAGACAGACATGCCAAGCCCCCATATAACAGCAGATTTATATTCCTTGTAGGATCTTATCTTTGGGAAAAAGATAGCAGAAATCAATAAAATATCTAAAATAGTTGTATCCATAATACCTTTTTTCAAAAGCATGGGAATCCCTGGCCCGCCTAGTGGAAATAGATAGCTGAAGTTAGCCTCCTTCAATGCAACTGGAATAAGTATAAACGCACTTCCCAATGAAAAGGGAGCTATAAACCATGCTAGGCTTCCTATCATACTGATTCCCTTACTAGCTATATAAGTGCTGCTTGTAATTAGCAGAAATAATAGAAAATACATTGGAGTATTTAAATAAAACATTGTACTAAGAATGTCTGCGTATTCTCTAGTGCATATGACTGTATACTCGAATGCTAGCAATAGAAGCATTATTATAATGATATAGCCAACAAACTTCCCCGTTAGATGGAAAATAATATCTATTAAGCTCTTATTCTTATAAAGCTTTAATAGCGATAAAAGACATGAAATAGGAAGCAGCATAATCAAACCTATAATAATAGGGAGTATCCATCCAGCGTTTAAGCCATCTTTTACAATGAGAGTTGGGGTTGTATCAGTGGTCATCAAGCTTATGCTAAGAAATATTATTATAAAAAATTCACGGAAGCCCATTTTTCCATCATACTTTTTTATCACTATTCTCACTCTTTTCCCTTAGGTTTTCTTCTTATAGGATCAAGGGTAGATATATTAAAGGGTCTTAGCCATTGCTTCTTAGCAGGAGGTCTAGTATAAGTATTACCAGACGAAGGGTAATGGGGTGCAAGAGGAGATAAATAAGGAACTCCAAAGGAAGTAATGCTAATGACATAGATAAGGAAAACTGTCAATAAGAGAGCTACTCCTAAAAAACCCATTAGTCCACCTGCTACTAACAAGGCAAATCTAAGTATTCTTGTAGTAAAATTTAGATTAATATCAGGTACTGCAAAAGAAGAAAGCCCTGTGATTGAGACTATAATCACTAAAATCGGGCTAACTATATTTGCAGCCACAGCAGCTTGCCCAAGTATCAAAGCTCCTACGATTCCGATAGTGTTGCCTAAGGTAGTAGGTGACCGTATCCCTGCCTCCCTTATTAGTTCAAATGATACTTCCATAAAAAAGACTTCTATTATAACTGGAAAAGGAATTAGTGTCCTAGCTGCTGCAATTGATATTGCAAGATCAGTAGGGATCATTTCCACATGATAATTAGTCATAGCAATATACATGCCAGGAGTCAATACTGATACAAATATAGCTAAAAGCCTAACAAGCCTAGTGAAATTTCCATAGCTCCATCGTAAGTATTGGTCTTCACTTGTATGGAAAAAGGACCAAAATGTTACTGGCACGACTAAGCATAAAGAAGAGCCATCCATGAGTAAAATAATATGTCCCTCATTTAAAAAAGATGCTGCTCTATCAGGACGCTCAGTGCTTAGAACAGTAGAGATTAGGGAATAGCTTCTCTCTTCAATAAACTGTTCAAGTATAGAGATAGTTAGGACAAAATCTGTCTCAATGCTCTCAATTCTAGTCTTAACATTTTCAACCAACTGAGGGTCTGCAATTCCTTCAATATACATCATATAAACATCGCTTTTACCCTTTTCACCAACTTCAATGGTTTCAGTTATCAGATTTTCATATTTTAAGTGCTTACGTATAAGAGAGCGATTTACTAAAGTAGATTCTATAAATGATTCCTTTGGACCTTTGAGTACATTTTCCACTTCTGGCTTATCTATGGGACGATGCTCAAACTCTGATGTATCGATGGAGATTCCCTCTGCACATCCTTCAATAAGTAGTAATGAATTTCCTTTAACCATAGCCTTAGTAATTTCTTGAATGTTAGATACTTTAGCAGCATCCTTCATAGTTGCTATTTTTTTAATAATGTCAGAAGTAATATCCCCTGTTATATCAACAGCCTTTTCTTCTATTAGAGGAGCTATAATATCCTTAGTCAATGTGTTTATGCAGGCTGTACCGCTTATGTAAACTATTACTCCATCCACATCATAAGCCTTTATGTGGATAGGACGAATAATAAAATCCTTGTTCTTAGGGAAAAAAAATATTTTTTTAAAAGCGTCTAAGTCTATGGTTAAATTTCCAGTGAGTTTTTCCATGTTAATTCACTCCATTAGCTATAATTTGTGCTCAAAATTAAACTCTTAACTATTATTTCCTTTGGAGGGAGTTATTATTATCTTAAATACTGAGGAGTTCCCTGCTGATCACTTCGTATTGCCTTTTGCAGTATTGTAAGATGAATTTTAGGGCTACCCTTTTCAAGCTTATGAGAATACTTAACTCCGCAGCTTTTACATTCAAGATATTCCTTGCTATCCATTAGCTCTCTGTAATCAAATAAAAAAGGCAATCCGTCTTCTTCCTTGCTCCATTCATTTGTGAGAGGTGTATCTAGCTTATAGCTATATAAAAAAGTAGCTTCCCTTTTCATTTCAAAATGCACACCTTTGCATTCAGGGCACACTAAATATTTGTTTATATCCATAATTCACTTTCCTTTCTAAAATATATTCTGAACTTCAATTTTATTGTTCAATAAATTAGACTCATAAGCAGCCTTACATTACTAAAAAAACACAAGAGAGCATATTCTCTAACGGCTAACTCCTATTGTTCTTATTTTTACCTTTGAATTTACATGAATAGTTGCCTTAGAAAACTGGGCATTCCAATTCTCCTTATCAAAGTAGGATGGATGATTAGCCTTAACGTATAGACCATAACCAATATTGTCGTTTTTTAATTTCTTTTGCAATATTTCTATTGTACTTTCTAGTTCTTCCTTAATTTTTTCTGACAAAAAGCTATTTAGCTCACTAATTTTATCTTTTGAGAGTATTGATTGCTTTGGTGTATATTCTCCTAGGTCGCAGTTTATAGAAATATCATGAAAAATATGAAGCTGTGAATCTATTAATTCAGTTCTTATTTTGGATGTTCCACCATTGAAATTAATAGAGATAAACTCTTTTTCAGGATATTCATTTATGCCGTAATTAAAAGTAAATATACCTTTATGAATGTCTCCCTTTAACAGCATAAATGCTCTACTGTTATTTCCCTTTAACTCATATATCATTTTATCTCCTTTGAATAAGGCAACGCTATCCAGAGAAATCCTATTATTTTCAGGCTCGCAGGATATAAAAGGCATAGAAGGCTCGATTCCAAACGTATAGTATTGATTACTAAAATTTCGTATTGTGGAAATAGGAACCGTTGTAGCCTCATAGTTTTGCTGAATAGAGTCAAATATAAAGTCGCTTATAAACAAAGCCACAGGAGGAGTCAATTCAATTAAATCAGAAGCTTTATCTTTTGTAACAGCGAATCTTGTTGTCCCACGGAAAAGGGGCTCTCTTAGCATCGAATCAATGTGAAATAATATTCCTCTTCTTGCTATTTCCTCGCTAAATATAATTACCTTAATAGCGTCATAAGAGAGCTCTCTATACACTTTTTGCTGTAGTTTAGTTTTTCCATTGCCTAGTGAAGGAGCGTCTACAGAAATAGACATTTTCTTTTCAGGAGCTTCCTCTATAATAGTAGGAAATCCAATAGTAAAGGAATAGTCGTTAGTATTTGTCTCGCTAACATCGATTCCAAGACTGTAAACTATTAGCAAATCCTCTAAATCTATAGAGTCCCAACAACCTGCTAGACAAAAGACTAATGATAGTATTATCAAGAGTCTAGTTATTTTTTTCACCATTATGATTTCTCCTCTTAATTAAAAGCATTATGAATAATAAAATTGGTAGCAAAAAACCAAAGACTATATTAGCATTGCCCATTTTTTCACCTAAATCTGTTACCACTGCCACATTTTGAGGAAGCAAGGATAACACATATATGATTGGTGCAAAAGCATATACGAAGAAGTTAATTTTTTTTGTTTTAAAAATATTTTGAAACAGTATTGCTGATGATAAATACTGTATCCCTGAGGTTGCGATAACGGTAAATATCCAAAATACAGTAAAAAACAACTCTGTTCTTTCAAATACAGGAGTAGTTACACTAGTCAAATAATTTATAGAAGGATAAAGAACAGTTAGAATTTCATCAGGTCCATATAAGGCAATTTGTGTCATAACCATAGCTGTATAAAGTAGTGTTACGCTTATAATAGCTATGACAGAATATTTCATAATAGGTTTTTGTTTGTTTGAAATATAAGGATAATAGACTAATAGTGTTTCATATCCGGCAAAAGCATAGAAAGAGGGTAGAGCTCCTTTTAAAATGTTGCTTAAGCCGGAACCTCCAATAGGCTTCAAATTTACAAGTGATGCTTCTGGCAACCCTACAAATATTAACAATGCAAGGGGAATTAGCAGGAATATAATACATTCATTAAATCTTGCTAAGATAGTTAGTCCATTTTTAGTCATATATACGACTGTTAACACAATAAGTAGCTTTATTATATAGCTTGGTGTGTTAAATAAGAGCCATGTAGATATCATTTCCGATAAAAAGGATATAACTGTGACTGTGAGAGCTATTCCGTAAATTGCATAGCAAAAGACGAAAATATATCCTAAGGGCTTACTAAGTAAATAGCAGGAATACTGTAGAAAATTATATTTGGGAAATTTACTAATAGTATAAACTATAATAACAACGATAAAGGTAATAAAAATACCGTTGATAAGAACAGAAAGCCAAGCGTCTTGTTGAGAAATTTCTGCAACTGATCTAGAAAGACCTAAGATACCAGTACCAACAATCATATTAATAAGTATGGAAAAGGACTGCATAGCAGAAATTTCACCATTACTGTTTTTGTTATACAAATTACTCACCTCCTATCTATAGTCACTCCATCCTTGATTATACTTTTATCTAAAGGTGACAGCGGAGAGAGATATGGGTAACCAAAGGACTCTAGACTGCATAAATGTACAATAATCCAACACCAAGCTATAATAATACCAAAGGCTCCAAAGGTAGCTGCCATAAATATTATTGGGAAACGTATTAGACGTAAAGCATAAGAAGTACTGTAGTGTGGAAATACATAGCTGCTGATAGCCGTAATAGAAACGACGATAACCATAGCTGGGCTAGCCAAATTAGACTGAATAGCTGCTTCGCCAATGACAATTGCACCCACTACTCCTATAGTCTGACCAATGCTTTTTGGGAGACGAATACTAGCCTCTCTTAGGAGTTCAATGGTAAGCTCCATTAATATAGCTTCTATTACAGGTGGAAAAGCAACGTTAGCTCTAGTTCTAGACAAATCAACTATCAAGCTCATTGGTATCATTTCATGATGAAAAGATATTAAAGCGACATAAATAGAGGGCAAAGAAGTTGCAATAAAAAAACTTAGAAATCTTAAGCCTCTTAAAAAGTTACTAGAAAGAATCCTTTCATTGTAATCCTCAGAAGATTGGAAAAGCTGAAAAAATGTGATAGGCAGTATCAAGGCCACAGGACTGCCATCAACTAAAATAGTGATTCTTCCTTCTATTAGATTTCCACAGACCTTATCAGGTCTTTCTGTTATTTGCATTTGAGGAAAAGGCGAATAGGGTTTGTTTTCTAAATACTGTTCTATATAGCCGCTTCCGAAGATGGCATCTGTCTTAATACTTTTAATCTCATTAATAATATTAGATAAGAGCTGCTTGTTAACTGTGTTATCCATATATATAATAGAAATAACAGTATGATTTTCGTTGCCAACTACGAGTTTTTCTACCTTTAGCAAAGGACTCTTAATTTTGCTTCTAATAAGCCCTATATTGACGTCAATATTTTCAATGAAGCTATCTCTGGGTCCCCTAATCACGCCTTCAACTGGTGATTCGGTTATATCTCTATCTGCTCCGCCTTTAGTGTTCAATATTAATCCATTATGGTGATGATTAATCAATATTAGGGTATTTCCTGATAGAATACCTTCAATGCCTTCCTGCCATTTATAAATTCTTTTCATTCTATCAATATTAACAATTTTACTAACAACGTCCACTGTAGTCTGGTTCTTTTCAGTTTCAATATTTTTATTTCCTATGTAAAGATTAAGTGGTTTAATAATATTCTCATTAAGGCTATTTAAATCTACTAAATCGCTTAAATAGACTAGTAATATTTCACTGGTAGTTCTATTAGCATTTAATATAAATGTGCGATATATGATGTCATCACAATTACTGAATGTTTTTTCTAGGTTTTGCCTATTAACATGTAAATCATTTGAAATACTAAATTGACTATATTCTATATTATCAATTTCAGTTTGTTTTTCGTATTTAAAAAATTTCTTGTAAAATTTCACTTTTAAAAATCCCCCTAGACAAATTTACTTAATATTAGTATGGTAATTTTTTCTCTGTTTATGTATTTGATAAGCCACACATTATTATCTTATTTATTATTTCTATGAAATTAAAATAATTGTACTCAAATAATCTTCTGTAATGATATAATCATTATAGTTGGTTTAAAATTCAGTATAATGGGGGACGTATATGGATACAAAACAAAGAAGAGACCTTATACTTAATGGAAGTATTTATAAGGTAATTATCACATTATCTATACCAATAATGATAAACAATCTGATTCAAACTCTTTATAATCTAGCAGATGGAGTTTGGGTCAGCAAGCTGGGTTCTGTTTATTTTGCTGCTACAGCCTTTGTTTGGCCTGTGAATTTCCTTTTTATTTCCTTAGGAATTGGAGTATCTATAGCAGGTACTTCCTTATTATCACAGCTAATCGGAGCGGGAGATTATGAAGAAGCTAATAGATATTCAAGTCAGCTCATTGTACTATCATTAATATTTTCTGTATGCTTTACTATAATAGGATATTTAGTTAGTCCCCATATAATCAAGCTAATGGGAGCTACGGGAGACCTTGCCGATTATAGCAACATTTATTTAAGAATCACCTTTTTAGATATGCCTTTTATGTTTTTGTTTTTTAATTTTAATTCAATTATGAATGCGCAGGGGAATACTATGCTTCCAACTGTATTAAGTGGAATAAGTGCCATATTAAATGTTATATTAGACCCTATATTTATATTTACATTCAATATGGGCATTGCAGGAGCTGCTATTGCAACATTGATTTCAAAGGCTTTACTTTCTTTTGCGGGGATATACATATTGTATAAAACTCCTACTATGATTAAGCTTAAATTGAAGGGGTTTAAATTTGACAAGGACATTATTAGTAAGCTTGTAAGCGTTGGGGTGCCTTCGTCTATTGGGCAAACAGGCTCAGCACTAGGATTTATGGTGCTTAATGGCTTTATTGCATCATATGGCACTGCTACTATGGCTGCTTTTGGTATGATAAATAGAGTAACATCATTGATAATGCAACCAGCCATGGGGATTGGGGCTGCGCTAACATCAATTGTGGGTCAAAATCTAGGCTCGGGACAAATAGATAGAGTGAGAGAGGCCTTCAAAAAGTCCTCAATATTTACAATAAGCTTTTCTGTAGCAGGGCTTATTTTATTATTATTGCTGGACAAGGAAATAGTAAACTTTTTCATGCAGTCTAAAGATGATTTAGAAGTAATTTCTCAAGGAATAAGCTTCCTCAGATTTATTTCCTTCTCAATGCCGCTTATGGGAATGTTTAGCGTATTTCAAGGAGTATTCCAAGGCTCAGGGCATACTAAATATTCAATGGCAATGGAAGTGGGAAGATTATGGCTTGTCAGATTACCTATGATATTGATGTTCAAGCACTTTACTAATATAGGACCTACAGGAATATGGTTTTCTATGAGCTTTAGCAACCTGATAGTTTGCATATACGGACTCGCGATTTATAAAAGAGGGCAATGGCAAAGAAAAGTTATTAGAACAGTTTAAACTAAATTAAAAATCTGTCTTTTTCATTAGAGGCAGATTTTCTGTTTAAGCCAAGGGTATGAATAGTATATATTTTTAGGTGTAAAATAAAGGTAGTATTTATTGTTAGATTAGATTATAATTAGGATTAATGTTTTTAAGTCGAGGAGGTTATTTGATGATAGAATTAGGTAAGTTTCAAAAATTACAGGTTATCAGAAATGCAGAATTTGGCTTATATTTAAATTCAAAGGAGCATAAATCTGAAACTGATATATTGTTGCCAATTAAGCAGGTGCCAGAGGGTATTAGCATAGGTGATGAAATAGAAGTGTTTATTTACAAAGATTCAGAAGATAGAATAATAGCCACTACAAAGAAGCCTAAGCTTGTGGTTGGTGAGGTGGGAGTACTTAAGGTAGTTGAAACTACTAGAATAGGTGCATTTCTAGATTGGGGTCTAGACAAAGATTTGTTATTGCCCTTTAAGGAGCAAATAGGAAAGGTAGAAAGAGGCAGGGAGTATTTAGTAGGACTCTATGTAGATAGAAGCGACAGACTCTGTGCAACTATGAAAGTCAATAGAATTTTAAGCAGCGACTCTCCGTATAAAGTAGACGATAAAATTCAGGGCATAATTTATAGGATAAACAAGGACATGGGAGTTTTTGTAGCAGTAGATAATAAATATGATGCAATGATACCTAAGCATGAGCTTTATTGGACCTATAGAATTGGAGATAAAATAGAAGCTAGGGTGACTAAAGTAAGGGAAGACGGTAAGCTTGCTCTAAGCCTCAGAGAAAAAGGTCAAGTACAAACTGATGAGGATGTAATACGTGTCTTAACAAAGATAATTAAAAATGGCGGAGTATTAATGCTAAATGACGATAGCTCACCAGAGGAAATAAAAGAGCAGCTTAATATGAGCAAAAGTGCCTATAAGAAGGTTATTGGCAGATTATTAAAAGAGAGAAAGATAGAAATTATAAAAAATGGAGTTAAACTATTGTAGTTGAGAATAAATATCACTTGAAAATATTTATCAGAAATAGTATAATATTATTGGCTGCTGGATAAAAATAAATGAATTAGAGGAGGAATTTTATTTGGCAAGACCAATGGGTCCAAGGTTTAAGGTAGCAAGACGCCTTGGTGTTAATGTATTTAATCATCCAAAGGCCCTCAAAAGAGGAGCAAAAAAAATAGGCAAGCAATCTGATTATGGAAAGCAGCTTATGGAAAAGCAAAAGCTAAAAGCATATTATGGAATGTTAGAGAAGCAATTTAAAATATATGTTGATGAGGCTCTTTCTTCCACAGGAAATCCAGGAGAAAGACTAGTTCAAAGGCTAGAATGTCGCTTAGATAATATTGTCTATAGACTTGGCTTTAGCTCCACCTTAAGACAGGCTAGACAGATGGTAGCTCATGGACATATGCTTGTAAATGGCAAGAAGGTTGATATACCATCATATAAAGTAGAGACTGGAGATATTATTTCATTGAGAGAGAAGTCAAGAAAGAATGAAATATATGTAGAGAACTTCAACACACAGGAACTCAGTCTAAACTATTTAGAAAAAGACCTTGACAGCTTTTCAGGGAAATTATTATATATCCCTAAAAGAGATGAGGTGCCAATAGAAGTAACAGATTCTTATATTATTGAGCTTTATTCAAAATAATAAACAAGTAAATCTCTTTTATAGCTTTATAAAAATGCAGAGGACTTTCGGTGCATTCACATAGGGTAAGGCAGACAGCATATTAAGCTGTCTGCCTTTGTTGTTGTTCAGCATTTTCTTGGCTTCTTCAGCGAATACATCCACAATAGGCTGAGTAAAAATTTACTTTTTGTCATTCTAAACGTAGCGAAGAAACTGCATTTAAAGCCACCTGAGATCCTTCACTTCACATAGGGGGATAGTCTGATGTTCCAATAGTTCTCAAAAGAGAGCTTGACTATTAAAAGTAAAATCTGGATACCAGTATGGTCTATTTTATGTTATGATGAATTAAAGTAGGGAGGGGAAAATATATGAAGACGGATTTCAGCTACTTTATTGAAGTCATACCGAAGGAAATGTATTCAAGAACCAAAACTTATATTTGCCAGAACATAGCTATTTTTGAACCTGAGGAATATGATGTTGGAGAGGTGTTGTGTGTAGATGATTATCACTTTATTCTGTTTTTTTCTCCTGCCCCTGTGACTAGGATTAATAATATTGAATATCAATTAAAAAAAGGCGATATGGTAGTTGTTCAGCCATGGGAAGAGGTTTACGGCGTACCCTGTGAAAGCAGAGAAAGTGGAAAATACATGCACATCGCTGTAAAAAAAGATTTTTTCAAGAAGATAGCTGCTGAAGTAGCAGGCGGTGAAACCTTCAAATTCAAACGGATTCAAAGTCTTTACAGCAAGCAACTAATGGATTTGGTTGGCAACTTCCAGCGCGAAATGATGGATCATGGAGAATCCTTTCCTCTGATGGTTGAAAGCATCTGTACGCAGATTGTGTTTCAGCTGCTCCGAGACCTGAATGCTGATACTGTGGCAAATTTGGGAAGGATAAGTAAAGATAACAAGTATATAAACAAAGCTATACAATTCATGCAGGAATATTACTGTGCCAATATCAGCATAAATGATATCTGCAATCTTATTTACTTAAGCCCATGCCATTTCCAAAGGGTATTTAAAGATTATACAGGGCAGACACCTTATCAGTACCTGATAGGGATACGTATGGAGAAAGCAAAAGAATTATTGAAAAATAAAGAAAATTCCATGGAGGAAGTTGCACGGCAGTGCGGTTTTGTTAACTCAGGGCATTTTTCTACTGTTTTTAAACGCAATATGAGTATGACGCCTACCGAGTTTAGATCTGTTCAGGAATATAATGAATAACGAAGGACTGTAAAAATTCCCTCTCATTAGAATTAATGAGAGGGAATTTTTTGTGTATATCATGTGAATTACTGAGATGACAGCAGGTAAATAGATTGGATTTATAAGCAAGCCTAAGAAGGGACCTTTTTAGAGCAAATTTTTCGAGCCTTAAAAATTGGGTAGGATATGTCTAGCTCTTTGCATGCAAAATTACTCTTAAGGCTTTGTCTGATTATGTTAGGCTAAATAAATCTTGGAATTTAGTTTTCGGTGAAATTACTCATTTATAGTGAATAGAACAAACAAGGAAAAATCAGAGAATTTTGTAGAGATTCTCTGATTTTCTCATCCTTAATAAATTCTTAATACATATAGTATACTAAATTTAATATCCATAGGTTATAATCTAAATTAGTTACAGTTTTCACAAGAAATGACATTGAAGTACTTTTAAAAGTTTTAGCGACTAATTTTATATAATATTTTTTATGGAGTGATGTTTATGACTACTATAAATATGCTGTCATCTGCCGAAAAAGTTAAGGGACAGGGTGTGGCTTCTGCATATTTAGAACAGGTGAATCTTGTTAAAAGTGGCTTGTCAGACAAATACAAGGTTGAAGTAAATAAATTCAAGCTTTCTGATATTACCCATTATCATACTGTGGATTTAAAGCATTTTTTAAGCTTACCCTTTACAAAGATTTCAGGAAAAACAGTGGGTTATGTACACTTTCTTCCTGAGACCATAGAGGAGAGCTTAGATATGCCTATACTTTTTAAGAAGGTATTTTATAAATATATGATAGCATTTTATAACAAGATGGACTACCTAGTAACTGTAAATCCATATTTTATAGATAAGCTTTGTGAATATGGAATAGATAGAAAAAAAATAACCTATATACCTAATTTTGTTTCAACAAAGGACTTTTACCCATATGATTCAAATAAAAAGAAAGAGGCAAGAGAAAAATATGGCATAGCTCCTGATGCGTTTGTAGTATTAGGAGTAGGTCAAGTGCAGACGAGAAAAGGGGTTCTTGATTTTGTTGAAATTGCAAAAAATATGCCCGACGTTCAGTTCATATGGGCTGGCGGTTTTTCCTTTGGCAGAATTACTAGCGGCTATAAGGAGTTAAAGGAGATAGTAGATTCACCGCCTGAGAATGTCAAATTTATTGGCATAGTTGAGCGAGATGACATGAATTCGATATACAATTTATGTGATGTTTTCTTTCTGCCATCATATAATGAACTGTTTCCCATGTCCATATTAGAAGCTATGAATTGTCATTTACCAATAGTTTTGAGAGATACAGACATCTATAAAAATATACTATTTGACTATTATTTAAAGGCTGATGATAATAAGGAGTTTGAGGAAATATTGTACAATCTAAAAAATGACGAGAATAGTTTTGGTATGGCTAGAAAGAGTTCCGTAGAGGGAAGCTTATATTACTCAAAGGAGCATGTATTGTGTCTTTGGAGAGAATTTTATGACAGTATAAGCAAGGATCTAAAAACAAGACGTTTTCGAGGAAAAATGTATGAAAAAGAATCTATTTAAGATTATTTTAGGATTGATTTTTAGTATAGGCATATTAACTTATATCATTCTGGCTAATGGCTTTGATAAATTAAAGAGCCAACTGCTGACACTAAATCCTTTTTGGATTACCCTTGCTATTTTATCTATGGCAATGTACTGGCTCTTAGAGGCTCAGGTGCTTCATAGTATATCGAAATCCCTAAATGCAAATATCAGCTTTAGGGATTCTTTTAGGGTAACTATGACAGGGCAATTTTTCAACTCTATAACACCATTTGCTACTGGAGGACAACCAGCTCAAGCATACCAAATGTCTCAAAAGGGAATAAAAATAGGAATGGTTGGTTCTATTTTAACAGGAAAATTTATAATATATCAATCTGTTTTGACTCTTTATTCCTTTGTAGTACTTATTTTTAAGTTAAGCTTTTTCAAAGCTAGATTATCTAATTTTACTCATCTTGCTACTATAGGCTTTATTGTAAATACTGCTGTAATAGTATTTTTGTTATTGATTTCTTCATATACAAGTTTTGCAAATTTTGTTTTAGGACTTTTTTTAAGGGTATTAGAGAAATTAAGAATTATAAAGAATTCAAATAAGCTAGCTGAGAAAATAGAAAAACAAATAGTATTATTTCGTAGCAGTTTTATAATTATCAAAAACAATCCTTGGATGATTTTTAAAACCTCTGTAATTACTATATTTCAGCTATTAGCCTTTTTTATTATACCCTATTTTATCTATAGAGCCTTTGGCTTAATGGGAGATTCCTTGGGGAATATGATTGCTGCTAAAGCATTGGTGGTTATGATAACTTCCTTTATCCCTATACCTGGAGCTAGTGGAGGAGCTGAAGGAAGCTTCTATATGTTTTTTAGTATGTTCTATGGTAAGAAAATCGTCGGTACAGCAGTACTAGTGTGGAGGATTATAACTTTTTATTTCAATTTACTATTTGGAGGACTTTTTACTCTATTATCTCGTAGAGAAACAAAAATTCAAGGGAATTAAGAGCTGAATCTAATAATATACACATTCTATAATCAAATAATATAAGAAGAAATTTATTTTGTCATGGATCAAAACAAATTAAATTTCTTTTTTTATTCATACAAAAGTCCTATTTTTTTTATTAATCATAGCTTATCACAAGTGAATTTAACATGGCCTTCTCAAGGTATAATGCTTAGAATGGCAGGTCTTAACTAATTATTGGAGCATTCTCTTATATATGTTGTCTTTATATTATTTTCTATTTTTATCATATTGTAAATGACGCATTTAGAAGGAATATGTAAAAATTTGTAGAAATATAGTATAAATCGCTATGCTTTTATTTAGGAGGTGAGGCTACTATATGAAAAGGAAAATACCGTTGCTATGTTTCTGTATGAGTGTTATATTGCTTTTTATAATAACGAATACAACTTCTCAAAAAGCTATTAATGAGGAGCCTATTATTCTACGCATTGCAGGAGATAATAACCATCCACCCTATGAATATATAGATGAAAATGGAATGTATAAGGGATTTAATGTTGACATTATGAATGCATTGTCTATAGAGATAGGAATAGATATAGAGCTTATACCTATGGAATGGAGCAAGGCACTGGAGGCACTTGAAAGGAAAGAAGTAGACCTCATACAAGGTATATCTAAAACAAAGGCAAGGGAAGGAAGGTATTTATTTGCTTTGCCTACAGTTGTAAATTCCCAAGCTATCTTTGTAATGAAAGAAACAGGCATTATTACAGGGATAGAAGACTTTTCTGGAGCACGAGTAGCTCTTCAGGAAGGGGATATAAATTATGAGATTATTAGTGGCTTTCAAGATGTCATTATAGAAACTAAAAGCAATCAGAGACAAGCCATGGATGCCTTATTAAATAATGAAGTGGATGCTTTTGTTGGAAATAAGCTTACGGGTACATACTATCTGCAAAAAATAAGGAAGTCTCACTTGGTTAAAATAGTAGGAGAGCCTATGGAAGTGACAGAATATGGTCCGGCTACACATTTAGGCAATGAAAGCTTGGTTATTATGGTTAACGAAGGATTAGAAAGTCTAAAGAAGAATGGTACATACGATAAAATATATAGAAAATGGTTTGGTGAAGAGATTATAAATAAAAAGGATATTATTAGAGCATATTTTGAGGAAGTCGCTATAATAGCTGGTATAGTTTTATTAGTAATCATATTATTCATAATAGTCAATAAGAGATTAAAAACAGAAGTGAATAAGAGAACAAAAGAGTTACAATTAGCTAATAAGGACTTACTTTTGCATCAAAAGAAAATTCATAGCCTAGCGTACTACGACAGTGTAACATCTTTACCTAATAGACTTTTTCTAATAGAAGTGCTAAATGAAGCTCTTGACAAGGCCGCTAAGGAAAATATTATTTTTGCAATTCTTTATTTTGATTTAGATAGATTTAAACAGATTAATGACACATTAGGGCATGATTTTGGTGATATGGTATTGGACCTAGTGGGGAAGAGAATAGCTCAAATAATAAGAAAGTCTGATGTATTAGCCAGAATTGGTGGAGATGAATTTGTTGTTCTAATGTCAGATATAAAAAATGAAAATGAGGCAGTGCTCCTAGCTAACAGAATTATTGAAGACTTTAAAAAGCCATTTGTTGTAAAAACCTATGACCTTTATTTAACTACAAGTATTGGAATAGCTAGCTATCCAGAAGCCGGAGATACAAGTCAATCTATAATGAAAAATGCTGACATAGCTATGTACAGGGCTAAAGATAATGGTGGCAATGACTACTTTATCTATTCAAAGGAACTAAGCGAAAGGGAAATGGATAACTTAATTTTAATTAACCAATTGAGGCAAGCAGAGAGAAATAATGAGCTTAGATTATTTTACCAGCCTATAATAGATATAAATACTGGTGATATGGTAGGAACAGAGGCTTTGATAAGATGGGAAAAGTCAGGAGAGGGTATTATTAGCCCCGCAAGGTTTATACCACTAGCAGAGGAGACGGGATTAATAGTTTCCATAGGTGAATGGGTGATTAGAACTGCTTGTATGCAACAAAAGGCTTGGATAAATAAAGGATATAAGCCTATAAGAGTTTCTGTAAATATTTCTGGAAGGCAGTTTCAGCAACATAATTTTGTAGAAACAGTTTTGAAAATAATCAAGGAAACTGGAATTGATCCTAGCTATTTAGTCTTAGAGATTACAGAGTCAACAGCAATTATGAACATAGAATATACTCTTGAAATGCTAAAGAAATTAAAGGAACTAGGGGTATATACATCTATAGATGATTTTGGAACAGGCTACTCAAGCCTATATAAATTAAAAGAAATGAATGTAGATGAGCTTAAAATTGATAGGTCTTTTATTCAGGATATAAATTTAGATATTAAAAATGAAAAAATAGCAAAAACTATTATAATACTTGCTAATGAGCTAAATTTAAAAGTGATTGCAGAGGGTGTAGAGACTAGAGAACAGCTAGATTTTTTAAAGGAAAATGGCTGCAATAATGCTCAGGGATATTATTATAGCAAGCCAGTACCAGCTGATGAATTTGAAAAACTTTTTACATAAAAATGATGGACCTTTGTCCATCATTTTTATGTATCCAAGGCGGCAAACTAGTTGACGCGGTCTGGTAGTGATGACTTTTGCCTAGGAGTCAGCAGAAGAGCCTTAGGTATACTTACTTTTCTATTTATTTTGGATAATGTATAATATATATAATATTAGAATAGTGTCAGCAAAAGGGAGTGAAAAACACAAGTGGAGAAGATACTTGTTGTAGATGATAATATTCAATTAACGGAAACCATCTCAATTTATTTAGAAAATGCAGGATTTCAAGTTTTTCATGCAGAAAATGGGAGATGTGCCATTGAGAGCTTGCGTTTACATAAGATAGATTTGATAATAATGGATATTATGATGCCTGAAAAAGATGGAATAAGTGCCACTAAAGAAATAAGATATAGGGACAATATTCCTATAATACTTTTATCAGCAAAGTCCCAAGAAGAAGATAAAGTTGAAGGCTTGGACTCAGGTGCAGATGACTATATTACTAAGCCATTTAGCAAGGATGAGTTGATTGCAAGAGTTAAGGCTCAATTACGCAGATATAAAAATTTGAACAAAATGCCCTCAAGAGCTTCTGAAATTCTCATTAGAGGATTGAAAATTGACTATGATAGTAAATCTGTAACTTTAAATGATGAAATTATTAATTTGACCCCAACAGAGTTTAAAATATTGTATTTGCTGGCACGAAACCAAGGAAAGATATTGTCTATAAAGACAATTTACGAAAGTGTATGGGAACAAGAATTTTTAAATTCGGAAAATACAGTTATGTTTCATATAAGCAATTTAAGAGCAAAGCTTGAAATTGATGTAAAAAGACCAATTTATTTGAAGGTAGTCTGGGGACAAGGATATATGGTGGAATAAAATGAATGATAAGAGAACAACCAGAATAATTCTATATATTATTTCTATACTTTTAATAAGTATGAGCATAATGCTTTCCATATCAATTTGGAATAATAGGAATCTTTTTTTTGATGAGCATGTATATTCTAAGACTGATTACAACTATTATGTGAAATTAATATATGAGGCAATTAAAAATGATGACTTCACCAATAAAGAATTATCAAATTATTCCTTTGTATATTATAATTTTTTTATTGATGGTAAATGGTATACAAATTTACCAGATGACAACAGTGTTATTGAAGATGAAAAAATTATCTCCGTATATGTGAAGGAAAATATAAATGGAAAATACTATCTTAAAGAATCCGATATTGAATACTCTATTCAAAATAGACCCCATGATAAAGCCGATGAAATCTTTGTAGAGGGATATGTATATATTGATATGTCTAAGAACTTATTAGGTTGCCTCCAATTTTCCATTAGATGCGATTTGAAACTTCAATCCTTATTATATTTTGATTTTGCTGCTTTTATTGTTTTTATATCTGTTGGATTGGTTTTATTCTTTAAGAATTTTAAATTGGGACAAGGGCATATATCTGGTAAATTGGAATTTATCCCTATAGATATAAAGTGTATATCATTTATATTTTTAATCATACTTTTATTGTTATTTTTACCTGCATATGTAAATACCTTTAAAATTTTTTCTTTTTTAAGAAGAAGGATAATATTTTTTAGTCTAGCAACTGTTTTAACCGTATTAGGAACAATTTTTCTATTGGATATATTATTTATAATAATAGTAAATAGAAATAATTATATAGAATTAAAAGCTAAATGGGATAATAGGTATTTTAGAAATATACCTTCAGCTTTAAGTATATTTTTATTTCTAATTATATTATATGTTGCAATATTAAGCAGCTTCAGTATGATGGTATCCTTTAGTAGATATATCTTTATAAAAGAAAACATATTAATTTTAACCATACATTTTTTAATCATGATAACATTATCTATTGTCATTTCAAGAATAATGAAGGCTAAAAATCTATATACAAATCTAGTATTGTCAGAAATAAAAGAGATAGCAGAAGGAAATTTAAAAAAAGACATAGCTGTTATAGGAAATGACAAGATATCTGATATAGCTCAAAATGTGAATTTAATAAAAAAAGAGTATATAAAGGCAATCGAAGAACAAAAAAAGAGTGAAAGATTAAAGTATGAATTGATAACAAATATTTCTCATGATTTAAGATCACCCCTTACTTCTATTATAAACTATCTGGATTTATCTAAGACACTAGTATCGGAAGAAAAACTGAAAAGATATATAGAGGCCGCAGAATCAAATTCTAGGATGCTACACTTGCTGATTGAAGATTTATTTGAGTTATCAAAAATGGAAAGCGGGAATATAAAACTTACAAAGAGCAATATAGATTTAATATTATTGTTAAAACAAGTTGCATACGAATATAATATTATTTGTAAAAAAGAGAAAAAGGAGATTGTGCTATTATCCTCTTTAAGCAAGATTGAATATTTCTGCGACAATCTTAGTATTTCCAGACTATTTAACAATTTAATGGATAATGCTATTAAGTACTCATTGCCCAATACTCGAATATATATTGAAGCTAATTTTTCTGATAATGAGATTAAAGTAGAGATTAAAAATGTATCATCATATAAATTGGATTTTGATCTAAATGAGCTATTTTTAAGATTGAAGCGAGGGGACAAGTCAAGGACTACTGAAGGCTCAGGGCTTGGCTTGGCCATTGCTAAGGGAATAGCCGTATTACATGGTGGAGATATCCTACTTAAAAGTGACGGGGATTTATTTAAAGCCATAGTTATTTTACCAATGGAATAATCTAAGAAATTTCTAAGAAATAACCTCCTATTTCTATTCTATAATATATATAGATGGAAATAGGAGGTTATTTATATGAAAAAAATTATATGGATATTGATTTTAAGCTTAATCGTGTTTTCAGGATGTTCACAAAATTTAAATGGTGATAAAGGTGACATAGATGAAGAGCAGCCTACATCTACAAATAAGGCAGATAAAATAATTGAAGGAGAAATCACAGTTTCCCTCTTAGATGAAATAGAATTTGTTAATATTGCAGCTGAAATGTTTATGGAAAAGTATCCTAATACCAATATAAAGGTCGAAACATTTAGAGAAACTGAACTTATTGAGACTGCTGATGGAGCTGTTATGTCTGTTGCACCATCTGAGGAGTTTTCAACTGAAAATTATCTTCAGCAGCTAAATACAAAGATTATTTCAGGAAAAGCTGCGGATGTGATTTTAACATCTCCATTACCAATGACAAAATATATTGAAATGGATGCATTTGAGGACTTAACCCCTTATATAAAGGAAAAAGGAATGGATGATAAAAATTATTTTATGAATATAATAAATCTTGGGAAAAGTGAAAAAGGACAATTTGAAATTCCTTTAGGTGTGTTCTTTGATGTTATTTCCTTTGATAAGGAGTTGGTTTTAGACTCAGGGATAAAACCTAATGAGAATTTAAAGACTATTTCCTATTCAGATGCCCTTGAAATAGGGATAGCACTAGTGGACAATACCAATAGAGAAAATACATATCTTTCAATAGGAGATGGATACCGAGTAGCATATCAATTGACGATGGAAGAGATTGATAAATTTATTGACTTTAATAAAAAGGAATCAAAATTTGATTCAAAAGAATTTATAGATATTTTAAAATATGCAAAAAAACTAGATGAAGAAGGATATTTTAACAAAGGAACCATTGATTTTTATAATATGGAATACCATTTTGCCTATGATATTGATTTTCCAAACCAAGCTGCTGCGTTTACTTTATATGATGATAGCATAAGACATCAGTCTATGCCTATCTGTGATAAAAATGGAAAGGCATTGGGAAGGATGTCCTATACCTTTGGAATCAACAGTCAATCCTCAAATAAGAATTTAGCATGGGAATTTATTCACTTTCTTATGAGTGAGGAAGTGCAAAGCATGCCTTCATTTCATATGACAGGTATAAATAAATATGCCTTTGATGTTGCCTCTGAAAGATACGCAAAAATGATGATTTCTGATGAAAATTATTTTGAAGTATCGGATTATATAAAACTTCTAAGGGATTGGTATAATCAAATAGAGGCAAGTGACTTTACAGACAACTACTTGAAAGGACTTATATCTGAAGAAATAGATAAATATTTTAAAGGCTTAGCCACTGCCGAAGAGACAGGTAAAAATATACAAAACAGAATTGATAAATATTTTAATGAGTGATTGTTAAAGGAATGGAGGAAAGATTCGGATGAGAAGAAATAAGATAGCATATTTGATGCTTTTTATAAGTCTATTTGGGTTTATGCTTTTCTATATCATTCCTTTCCTTATCTCCATGTTTTATGCTTTTATAGATAATCCTTTAAGCAGGAATTTTGTTGGACTAAATAATTATAGACAATTGTTTAGCAATAAATACTTTTTAAGAGGACTAAAAAATACGGTTACTTTTATATCCATATCTATTCCTCTTAATATCATAATTTCCCTTGCACTAGCTATGATATTAAATAAAATTAAGTTTTTCTCTAGATATTTGAATCTAATCTTTTTAGTTCCTCTGACAATACCATCTGCAACAACGGCATTTTTTTGGAAGCAAGTTTTTTCTTTAAATGGGGTCTTGAATAAGCTTTTAAGTGTATTAAGCTTTGAGCCTGTTGATTGGTTGTATAGCAAATATAGCATGTATATAATAGTATTTATTTTTCTCTGGAAGAATATTGGCTATAATATGATACTTTTTATTTCAGGCTTAAACAATATTCCAAAATCCTATTATGAATTTGCTGAGCTAGAGGGAGCCAGCAGAGTACAGAAGCTTAGGAGGATAACATTAATCTATCTTATTCCCACATTTTTTTTAGTATTTATCCTGACATTCATAAATTCATTTAAGGTTTTTAAAGAAATTTATATTTTAACTGGAGACAATCCACATGAAAATATATACATATTGCAGCATTATATGAACAATATGTTTATGTCTCTCAATTATCCTAAACTAGTTAGTTCAATATCAGTTCTTATTACAGTTATAGTAAGCTTGATTACTGTAATATTTATATTTGAAGGTAGGGTTTCGAAAAATCTATCTGAATAGGAGTAAAAAGGATGATGAAAATTAGTATAAGAAAAGTAATAAATTTAATGATAGCTGTTGTTTTTGTTATGGCTACTTTAATTTATATTTTACCCCTAATTATTACTATTTTAAATTCTTTTATGACCCAAAGGGAAATCAATGAAAATTTTGCCTTGGTTAAAACAATTTTTGAATCAGATAAGGGATATGTTGATTTAAGACTAATACCCAATCCTGTAAGCTTGGAACAATACAGAAAATTATTGATTGAGACACCTACCTATCTCAAGGCTTTTTGGAATTCTGTAACAATTGCTTTGCCTATTATAATTGGTCAAGTAATTGTATCGGCATTTGGAGCATACGGATTTACTGTTTTGGAATTTAGGTTAAAAAAAATATTATTTTTTATGTACATTGTTGTAATGCTGCTTCCGTTGCAGGTTACTTTATTGCCTAATTATATAGTAGCTGATTTATTTCATATAAAGGAAAGCTATTTGGCAATTATTTTTCCTGCTATTTTCAATCCTCTAGGTGTTTTTTTACTTTACCAACATATGAAGCTTATTCCAAGCTCTTATCTAGAAGCAGCACAAATGGATGGTGCAGATCATTTTAGTATATTTCTTAAAGTGGTTTTGCCCAATGTCACAGGAGGTATAGCTTCACTTGCAACACTAACATTTATTGAATATTGGAATCTGATTGATCAAGGAATAATTTTTATAACGGATAGGAGTAAACAGCCCCTTTCACTGTTTTTAGCCGGTATGGGAGAATCTCAATTGGGGATTTCCTTTGCAGCATCTAGTTTTTATGTGCTCCCTATTTTAATAGTACTTTTTTATTGCCATGATTATCTTAAAAATGGAATTGAAATATCCGGCTTAAAGGAGTGAAGGAATTATGGATAAAACAAAAAAGCTTACCATATCATTAAGCATATTTTTCTTTGTTGCTTTAATATTGACCTTCTTTTCCAATACAATCTATAATTATAATTTGCCTTTGGTTACTGTAATAATGCCGGGTAAGGGTAAGCTTGTTCATAGGGTAACAGGAAATTCAGAAATTTCATATGAGGATTCTTATAAGATTTACTCACATATAGAAGGCAGAGCTGCTGAAATATATGTCAGTAGGAATCAATTTGTAAATAAAGGTGAGCCTATTATGAAAATTATACCCGACGAATCAAAGGTTAATAATTTAGAGCAAGATATAATGAGAAAGGAAAATGAGATTTTTTTAGCAAATCTTAAATTAGATAGATTATATGAAGATGATAAGAAACATATTGAAGAAATGGAAGCTTTAAACTCAAAAATGGGAGAACTAAATCTTCAAACAAAAGGGGAAGCAAAGCTACACAAAGATAAAATGGAAAATGCCGAAGAAGAATATGAAAAAATAAAAAAATTATATGAAATAGGTGCAGAACCTCATAGCAAGCTTTTAGCTCAAAAGAACTTAATTGAAGCTTTAAAAACTGAGTATGCTATATATATTGAAAGAGAAATGCTCTCTATAAATGAAGCATTAGATAATCTAGGATTGAAGAGAAAAGACATTTTATTATTGATAAAGGAAGCTGAGCTATCATTAAATGTTGCAAAGCTGGAGCTGGAATCCTTAAAAAAAGATATGAGTAATTATAAGGATAATGTTATATATGCTGATTACAGCGGCATAATCAACTTGAGCAAGCTAGAAAAGGGAGGTATGGTTTCAGTAGCTTTTGCAATTGGTGAAATTGGGATAATATCTGATAATTATGTTTGTGAGCTAAATATAGGTAGAAAGGAGAGAGAAAAAATAAATCAAGAAAGTATAGTGAAGATAAGGAGTATAGGAGTTAGCTCAGAAATCAAAGGGGAAATTTTATCCATAGATAAAATTGATGGCACAGATATGTTTGAGGTAAGGATTGGAATTGTATCTGAACAGAAGCTTTCGGGACAATCATGTAAGATTACAATTGAAAATAGTAGTGAAATATATGATATTCTTGTGGATAACTCTTCAGTCAAAAAGGATTCAAATGGACATTATATTTTTGTACTAAAGGAAGAAATAGATAGCTTAAAGAAAAAGTATACTGTAAAAAGAGTAGATATTGAACTATTAGATAGCGATGAAAAGTATTCTGCAATAGAAGGATTGCAATTTCTTGAGCCTGTTGTTGTAAGGTATAATAAAGATATTTACAATGGCAATAGAGTCAGATATGAAGAAAAGCAATAAGCGGTGCAAATAATTTTGTGTATTCTATTTCTTTAGGATAATAATTAGGTATTAGAATCAATGTAGTATTATGTTTAAATTAGTCAATAGTACTATTAAGCTAAATACCTGCTAAGCATATTATTGACCCATTGAGTCAATAATATGCTTAGCTTTTACTCAATAACAGGATAGAATGCCTTTTTTATTCTTTAAAGACATTCCAAGGATATTCATCATAGGGGAAGCTAGTGAAAGAAACAGGAGTATTATTTATTGGATGCTTAAAAGCTAACCTATGTGCCCAAAGAGAAATTTGAGTCCATTCCTTCTTTTTGACAAAGACTTTATTATATTTATTATCTCCCCATATAGGAAATCCTGCATTAGATAGCTGAACTCTTATTTGGTGATGACGCCCTGTTTTCAAGCTTACCTTAAGAAGACTAATCTCTCCATGCTCTTCGGTTTTGCTAGTACCCAAAAGACTATAATTTAAAATAGCTTCCTTTGAATTCTTTGTGCCTTCTGGAACTACCTTACTCATATTAATAGTAACAAGCTTTTTCAAATAGTCTCTTAACTCGCCCTGTGGATAATCAGGTACACCACAGACGACTGCAAGATATTCCTTAGTGAAGCCATGCTCTGATATTTGCTTTGATAAAGCTCTGTTTGCTTCCTGAGTTTTAGCTAAAACTAACACTCCACCTACTGGTCGGTCAAGTCTATGTACCAACCCTAAATATGGTTTTTTTGCACCATCTAATATTAATTGCTCTGATAATAGGCTCATTAAATTCTCATCCTGAGTCTTATCACTTTGACAGGGTAATTTAGGCGGCTTTTCAACTACTATTATGCTTTTATCTTGAAATAATACATTTATTTTCATTTGATTTCCCCTCGCTCTATGTACTTATACTATAGATAAACAAGTTCAAGATTGAAATTTAAAATGCTAAGTGAATTATTTGCAGGACATGGCTATAACTCCCAATTCATGTATAAGAAAAATCCGTTAAGAAATTTGCTTGTTTGAGCGAAGCGAGTTTGCAAATTTTNNATGAATTGATGGAGTTATCCATGTCCGAAACAAATGAACGTGTATTTTAATTTTCAATCTTGTTTACCTATAATTTTTTCAGAAAGTTATTAAAATATCAATGGATAATTTTAGGAAAATAATATATTATTATATTAGATTGTACTACAAGAGGTGAGGAACATGAATGTTATTGATAAAGTATATAAGATACTTTGTAAGTTAGAGGAAGCTACAGGTGAAGGCGTTTCTGCATATGATATTTGTACAGCCCTTAACATCAATCGTTCTAATGCCAGCAGATATTTAAACATCTTATATAAGGAAAACAAACTGGAAAAGATTCTAGGCAGACCTGTTTTATATAGAACAATTTCCAAGAACTCATCTCACAAATTGGAATCTGATACATACAGCTTAGATAAAATGGTTGGAGCGAATTCAAGCCTAGCAGTTTCTATACAAAAAGCCAAGGCCTCCATACTATACCCACCTAGAGGACTGCATACTTTAATTCTTGGAGAAACAGGTGTTGGCAAATCAATGTTTGCAGAGCTAATGTATAGATTTGGAATTGAATCTATGGTGCTAAAAGAGGAGGCTCCATTTATAAGATTTAATTGTGCAGACTACGCTGATAATCCTAATCTTCTAACTGCTCAAATATTTGGCGTAAAAAAAGGTGCATATACAGGTGCAGATGCTAATAGAGATGGTCTTTTAAAAAGAGCACATGAGGGTTTTTTATTTCTTGATGAGGTACATAGACTATCTCCTCAAGGGCAAGAAATGCTGTTCACATATATAGACAAAGGTTTTTTTAGACCTTTAGGGGCAACAAATACTGCTGAATATGTCAGTGTAAGAATAATTGCTGCTACTACTGAAGCTCCTCAGTCCTATTTGCTAAAGACCTTTACCAGAAGAATACCTATGGTCATAAGTCTGCCTTCATTGAGAGATAGAAGCACAATGGAACGATATTCTCTTATAGAGACTTTTATTAAGGAAGAGTCTTTAAGAGTAAACAAAAGCATATATGTGAACAAAAACTCACTTATTGCATATTTACTCTACGATTGTCCCAATAATATTGGACAATTGAAAAGTGATATACAATTGGCATGTGCAAAAGCCTTCCTAAATTATAAGTCAAATAAGGATAATTATATACTTATAAGCCAATCTGATTTGCCCAATCATGTAATAAGGGGCTTAATGAAAATAAAATACCATAGAAAAGAAGTTGAGCAAATTTTAAGCTCTACAGACGATATCTTAAAGTTTAGTCAAGATAAAAAGGATAGAATATATATTAGCGATGAACACAATAGTGATGAGGACTTTTATAATTCTATTGAGAAAAAGCTTGAGTCCTTAAAAAGCATTGGTATTGACGAAAAAGAAGCTAATGAAATATTGAACATAGATATAGAAACTCGCTTTCAAAAATACATTGGGAATATATCAGACAAGTTCAGAAAGGAAGAGCTCTCAAAAATAGTTGACTTAAAGGTTTTAGAAATAGTAGAAGAAATATTGCTATTAGCACAACAAAGCTTACAAAAGGAATTCGATGAGAAAATATATTCAGGCTTGGCATTACACTTAGAAAGAAGTATAGAGAGAATTAGAAAGGGGGAAAAAATATACAATCCAAAATTGAATTTTATTAGAGTAAACTATGAAGATGAGTTTCTATTTGCTACTAAAATAGCTAAGCTAATAGATAATAAATTTAGTGTTGAAACTCCTATTGATGAGATTGGATATTTAGCAATGTTTTTCTCTGCATCTTCATTTATGAGCAATGTTGAGGAATCAGGAAAGGTGAGAGTCCTTGTAATAATGCATGGAAAAGCAACTGCCAGCAGTATGGTAGACGTTGCTAATAGTCTTATTGGTGAAGAATATGCAGAGGCTTTAGATATGCCGCTCAGCATGAAGCCTGAAGTCATGTATGATATGGCAAAAAGAAAGGTGTTAGAAATAGACGAAGGCAAGGGAGTAATATTGCTTGTAGATATGGGTTCTCCCAATAGCTTTGGGGATATGATTATGGAGGATACAGGAATAGAATGTAAAACTATTGATATGGTAAGTACTCCACTAGTCATTGATATTTGCAGGAAAGCCATTATGGGATATGAATTAAGCGAGATTCATAACTCTATTATGGAGAGGAGTCTTCGAGCTGATGAAAAAATGGAGAAAAAGCATAATAAAAAAAATAATGTAATAATAGCTGCTTGTTTCACAGGTGAAGGCTCATCAAAGCGCTTAATTAAAATAATAGAGGAACAGATTAAAAGTGAAGAACAAGCCAAGCTAATCCCTATAAATATTTTAGATAGTACAAGCTTTATGAAAAGGTTAGATGAATTTAAAAAAAGATATAATATTCTAGCTATAGTGAGTACAATAGACATGAACACAGGTTATATTCCTTTTATTCCTGCAATTGAAATACTAGATGGATGCGGAATAAACAAAATTAAAGAAATACTTAAAGAGGAAGATATATTTTTCAAAATAGGAAAATCCTTAAATGACCATATGGTTATCGTTGAAGGAGAAGAAATAGCTGATAATGTAAAGTCTGTAATGAGAAATATTGAAAAAGAACTAAATATTAAAATATCCGATGATGTTAAGATGGGCATTGCATTACATATAAGTTTTTTAATAGACAATATTTTAAATGGAGCTGAACCTAAAAGCTTTGAAAATCTAAATGAATACAAAAATGCACACAGAAAAGAATTAATTCAGATAAAAAAATCCATGGAGCCTCTGGAAAAGACCTATGGCATCAATATTGACGATAGTGAACTAGCTCATATAGTTAAGCTATTTTTGATGAATGATATTAGTGTGAAATAGTGTGTGAATAAATTACACACTATTTGCTTTTAGTGTGCAGTGAAAAGTATTAAAATTTCATATTAAGAAAAAGTTCTTTTACCTTAATGCAGGTAAAAATCTATGCCTAAGAGATATAAATAAAAAATTCTGACTATTAAGATAATTGGCAAGGTTTATGCATTATATATTAGTGTGCCATAGTACATAAATATATCTAAAGGAGGGTAGAAGGACATCACATTAGTGGAAGGAGAGACAATATAATGACTAAAATTATGCTTGTTTGTTCTGCAGGTATGTCAACCAGCTTACTAGTAACAAAGATGAGTGCTGCAGCAGTGAAAAATAACTTGGAGGCAAACATATTTGCTGTCGCAGAGGCAGATGCAAAAAAACATTTTGACGACGTAGATGTTGTGTTACTAGGTCCACAGGTAAGATTCCTTTTAGGTAAAATGAAGGAGCTTCTAGAGCCAAAGGGAATACCCGTAGATGTGATTAACGGCATAGATTATGGAATGATGAACGGAGAAAAAGTATTAAACCAGGCATTAGGACTAATGGAGATGGCAAAAGGGGAGTAAAAAATTATAAGGGGGATAAAGGATGAATAGTTTCATTAGTTTCATGGAAAGACGTTTTGTTCCTATTGCAGCTAAAATAGGTGCACAAAGACATCTTGTAGCTATTAGAGACGGTTTTGTAGCAATTATGCCTTTAATATTAGCAGGTTCATTTGCAGTACTATTTAAAAACACATTGTTTGCTTGGATACCAGGACTATCTGCTTTAATTCCAATATGCGATAGTATATGGTGGGGAACACTAGCTATTATGACTTTAGTAGTAGTATTTAGTATAGGCTATAATTTAGCAAAGGGATATGGAGAAGATGGGCTTGCAGCAGGGCTTATATCAGTGGCATCATATGTTGCAACCCTTCCTCAGGCTCATGGAGATGCAGGCTGGGGATACATTCACTGGGGATATTTGAATGCAACGGGACTATTTACAGGACTTTTAGTAGCCTTAATTGCAACAGAGATATTCGTAAAACTTACAAAGAAAAAGATTATTATCAGTATGCCAGACAGTGTACCACCAGCAGTAGGTAAGGCTTTTGCAGCAGTGCTTCCAGGAGTAATAACTTTAACAGTATTTGGTATTATTACTTTATTAATCTCCTTAGCAGGTCTAGGAAGCTTATACGATATGATATACAATGGAATTCAAAAGCCATTACAAGGATTTAGTCAAGGTGTAGGATCAGCTATGTTTTTAACAGCATTAATAAATCTATTCTGGTTTTTTGGACTTCATGGAGCAAATATACTAGACCCTGTAATGAATTCATTATACTTACCAGCACTTGAAGCAAATGCAAGTGCAGTTGCATTAGGGCAGGTAGCACCAAATGCTATTACTAGGGTATTTTTCGATTCTTATGTACATCTAGGTGGCTCTGGAGCGACTCTAGCCCTAATTATTGCCATATTTATTATTTGTCGAAAGAGAGAAGAGTATAAAGCTGTTGCTAAATTATCTGCGCCATTGGGAGTATTTCAAATCAATGAATCGGTAATGTTTGGACTTCCAATAGTTCTTAACCCAATATTGTTCATTCCATTCTTAATCATACCACCTATACTTACGTTTGTAGCATACCTTGCAACAGTATCAGGATTAATTCCGCCAACCTATGTTGCTATACCTTGGATAACACCACCTGGAATAGGAGCTTTTTTGGCAACAGGAGGAACCTTAAAGAGTGTGATGGCAGGAGTTGTGGCCTTGATAAATCTAGGTATAGCCACAATAATCTATCTACCATTCGTAGCACTTGCTGAAAGACAGGCTAGAGGAGACAAAGATAAGGCAAAGGCTTAAAATTATTTTTACAAGCTAAGGGCTTTTTGCCCTTAGCTTGTAAACCTTGATAAATAGATATAATTATATAAATGAGGTGTATTTATGTATGGAGAACTAAAAATAGCAGTAATTGGCGGTGGAAGCAGCTATACACCTGAGCTTATGGAAGGCTTTATAAAAAGATATGATGAGCTTCCGATAAAGGAGATTTATTTAGTAGACGTAGAAGCAGGCAAGGATAAATTAGATATAATAACAGGCTTACTAAAGAGAATGGCTAAAAAAGCTGGACTTAATATAGAAATACACAAAACCTATGATAGGCGTATTGCCATAAAAGAAGCAGATTTTGTAATTACGCAATTTAGAGCTGGAGGTCTGAAATGCAGAGCCCTAGATGAAGAAATACCGCTAAAATATAATTTAATAGGGCAGGAGACCACAGGAGCAGGCGGATTTGCAAAGGCATTAAGAACTATCCCAATTATACTGGACATTTGCAGAGATATTGAAGAATTGTCACCTGATGCTTGGTTAATCAATTTTACAAATCCCTCAGGGATTATAACTGAAGTTATAAATAGATATTCAAGAGTTAAAGCCATAGGTCTGTGTAATGTACCTATTGGAATGCTTAACAATGTATCTAAAATACTTAATGTGAAAAATAGTAGAATTAAAATAGATTTTATGGGATTAAATCATATGATATATGGCAAAAAAATTTTTCTGGATGGCGAAGATGTGACTCAGGAGGTTTTAGAAAAATTATGCATCGAAGCTTCCTTCACTATGAAGAATATTCCAGATTTGGTTTGGGATAAGGAATTAATTAAAGTATTAGGAGTTCTTCCTTGTCCATATCATAGATACTTTTATTTAAGAGAAGAGATGCTAAAGGAACAAAAAGAGAGCTATTATGCTCATAAAACCACAAGGGCAACAAAAGTCATGGAGATTGAAAAAGAGCTTTTTAAAATATATGAAGATGAAAGACTGAATGAAAAGCCTAAGGAGCTGGAGCAAAGAGGAGGAGCTTACTACTCAGATGCAGCAGTATCCTTAATCAGTGCCATATATAATGACAAAAAAGAAATACACACAGTGAATATAAAAAATCAGGGAGCTATTTCAAATCTATTAGAAGATGTTGTAGTAGAGGTTAATGCAGTTATAGACAGGTCAGGCGCTAGCCCCATATGTGTAGGAGAGCTGCCGGTAGGTATACATGGCTTAGTGCAAGCCATTAAGGATTATGAATTACTCACTGTAGAAGCTGCTGTTAATGGTGACTACGAAAAGGCTTTAATGGCCCTAATTGCCAATCCTCTAGTTTCATCATATGATTTAGCCAAGGATGTATTAAAGGATATATTAGCTGCAAATAAAGAATATTTAACACAGTTTTATAGACATTAAACGAGGAGAGAGAGACATGGAATTTGAAATGATTATTATGAACCTATTAAATTATAGTGGAGAAGCTAGAAGCTCTAGCATGGAGGCAATACAATATGCCAAAGATGGAGAACTATTAAAAGCAAGGCAGAGCATAGAAGAAGCTGAACAAAAAATATCCTTAGCTCATAAATTTCAAACAAGCTTAATTCATTCTGAGGCACAGGGAGATAAATTTAATATATCTTTATTGCTGATACATGCGCAGGATCATCTTATGAATGCCATAACTATAAAAGATATGGCAGCTGAATTTGTTGAGCTATATTCTAAGATGAATAAAATAACATGTGGAGGATATTTAGATGCGTAGATTAGGGATTTCTATATATCCTCAAAATGCCTCATTAGAAGAAAATAAGAGATACTTAGAGCTTGCCGCTAAATATGGCTTTACTAGAGTGTTTACTTGTCTTATCTCAATGAAGGGCAATAAAGAAGAATCCATTAAAGAATTTAGTGAAATCATGAATTATGCCAAATTCCTAGGAATGGAAGTAATAGCAGATGTATCTCCTTCTATATTTCATGATTTTAATATTGACTATAAGGAGTTAAGATTTTTCTCTGAGTTAGGGCTCAGGGGAATAAGACTAGATTTGGGATTTACCGGAATTGAAGAGAGTATAATGACTTTTAATCCCTATGGATTAAAGATAGAGATAAATATGAGTAATGGAACTAAGTATTTAGACAATATTCTGTCCTATGTGCCTAATAAAGATAACCTTATTGGATGTCATAATTTCTATCCCCATAGATATACTGGTCTTTCTAGGAGTCATTTTATTGATTGTTCCAGAAGATATGAAGAATACGGTATAGAAACAGCAGCTTTTATATCTTCAAAAAATGCAGCCTTTGGTCCATGGCCAATTAATGAGGGGCTCTGTACTTTAGAAGAGCACAGAGAGCTTCCAATAGAAGTACAAGCTAAGGAGCTGTTCAATACAGAGTTAATTGATAATGTAATAATTGCAAATTGCTTTGCTTCTGAAGATGAACTTAGGATGCTTGGCAAAATGAGTAAAGAGCTTTTATCATTAAATATTTATTTATATGAGGATGTTCCAGAATTGGAAAGAAAAATTATATTAGAGGAAGTTCACTTTAATAGAGGAGATATATCAGAATATATGATACGTTCTACTCAAAGCAGAGTAAAGTATGCAGGTAATTATTTTCAGGTGTTTAATGCTAGAGATATAGAGAAAGGAGACGTTCTGATAGAAAGCAGTTTATATGATAGATACGCAGGAGAGCTTCAAATAGCATTAAAGCCAATGAAAAATAGCGGTAAAACAAGTGTAGTAGGCAGAGTTTCTGAAGAAGAACTACATCTTTTAGATTCCATAAGACCTTGGCAAAAATTTATCATTGTTGAAAAATGTAAAAAACCTATGCTATAATCAAATAGATTAAATAGATTATAGAAGGGAAACTATAGATGTACACAATAATAGATATAATAGTCAAATTAATTGAAATCGAAAAAAAATCCCTGGAACTGTATAGATTACTAAAGAACAATTCTAATGTAAATCAACGTGTAAGACTAGCTGCAGGTGTATTTGCAAGAGAAGAAGAGAGACATATAAATATATATGAAGATATTAAAAATGAGATATCGAATTTTGAAGATATAAATATTGAATTTGATATTTATGATTCAGTATCAAAGCTTATTTTAGAATTCAAGAGAGGTTTAGAAGTTTATGAGGCTCAGGAAGTAAAAGAGCTTTTAATCAATGCTTTGGCTTTTGAACAGAAGAAGATAGCTCTTATCATTAGTATACAGGGTCTATTAGTTAGAAAAATGGAAGACGCACAAACTAACAGCTATAAAGCGTTGACAAGAATAATTGAAGAAGAGGAAGAGCATATTAAAATGATAGAAACCTTTTTATAAAAAATAGAAAGGTTCCACTTTTTAAGCTTTTTAAATAAAGCTTGACCTTGATGAGTTTTTTTATAATAATATAACTACAGAGCGAATCCTTATTGGAAAAGGATTCTTTTTTGTGAATATTAACGATTAAATGGTTTGGTCGTGGAGGGATACTAATGATAAAGGAATTATTAAGAGCTTTTTTCTTTATTTTTGCGGCAGAGATTGGAGACAAGACTCAAATATTGGCTATGACATTTGCAACGCAGTATAAGGTGCAAAAGGTTTTATTAGGAGTTCTGATCGGCTCTGCACTAAATCATGGTATAGCCATAGCCTTAGGCTCCTATCTATCAAGTGTAATCCCACTAGACAAGATACAATTAGTTGCTGGACTAATGTTTGTTGTATTCGGACTATGGACATTGAAAAGTGATAATGAGGAAGAGGAAAAGAGTAATAAAAAAAGCTTTGGACCAGTAATAACTGTAGCTATAGCATTTTTTTTGGGAGAGCTAGGTGATAAAACACAGCTTACAGCCATGACATTAGGCACAGATGCAAATTATCCTATTTTCATATTGTTTGGGACAGTGCTGGGAATGTTGGCTACAAGTAGCCTCGGGATATTTGTAGGGAGTATTATTGGAGATAAGGTTCCTGAATTTGCAATAAAGCTTATCTCATCTGGGATTTTCTTATTCTTTGGTACTTTAAAGCTGTTTCAGACAGTTGCTCCAAGGTATATAACTGGACTAAATATTATCATTTATTTTATGCTTTTATCTGTCTTTGTCTATCTATTGCTGAAGCCGACTTTAAATGCAAGAAAATCAGGAATAAAGCTCCCAATGCAGGAAGCAGCTGCTACTTTATATATTCAAGCAAATGAGATTAAGAGTGCAGTAGAGAATATATGTCTTGGGGAATCTAATTGTGGAACCTGTGCAGGGAATAAATGTCTTATTGGGTTTACTAAAAAAGCACTAAAGGCTGCAACTGAGGAAGGAGTATTCATACTGCCTTCAGAGTGGGATGAGCTACCAAAGTATAATAGTAAAAATTTTGAACAAGGAAAAGTAGTAGAGGCCCTAGCACTTACCATATCTCATTTGAATAGATATGGATATAATGCTGATGGAAATTATGTAGTTAATAAGGTGAGACAGGCTTTAGAGTTCATAGCCTTTGGAGAGATGCTCCCCTTTGATGGCAATATGGAGAAATATTATAAAAATATTAAGAAAAGAAATGAAAAAATTCATGATAGAATAAAAAAGAGAATCAAGGAACAAGAAGCTGTTTGATTTTATATACTCTGGGTTTAAAAATTTATCAATAGGATATAAATATATTGATATACACAATTTTTAAACCTAGGAGGAAATCAAATGGAAAGAATAGTTGGAAAACCAGCATTAGAATTTAAACTAAATGCAGTTATGCCTAACGGTGAAGATTTTGGGGAAGTGAAGCTTAGCGACTATAAAGGAAAATGGCTAGTAATGTTCTTTTATCCTTTAGACTTTACATTCGTCTGACCTACAGAGATAAGAGCCTATAGTGATAGGTATGAAGAGTTTGAGAAAGCAGGAGCAGATGTTTTGGCCATAAGTACAGACAGTGAGCACTCCCATAGGGCTTGGATAAAGGGTGATTTGGGTAAGCTAAAATTTCCCCTAGCCTCAGACAGAACAAGAGCTGCTTCAAGAGATTATGGAGTCCTGATAGAGGATGAAGGAATTGCACTTAGAGGACTATTTATTATTGATCCAGAAGGATCAGTGAGATATTCAGTAGTTCATGATTTAGGAATAGGCAGAAGCGTAGATGAAACCATAAGAGTATTAAAAGCATTGCAAACTGGTGGCCTATGTCCTATAGATTGGAATGAAGGAGACGAATTATTATAATATAGCATTGTAGGGGCGTCCATTGGGCGTCCGATTTTTTTATGCACTTTTATCTCTTATGTCATTGGGATAAAATTAAATATATGATAATATTATAATGAGGTGATAAAATGGATGCTCTATATCTTGAGCAAATATTTAAGGAACGAAAAGGAAGTCCTATGGAGTTAATTCATAACTATGCTGTACTTTTGCCTTTAATAAATATAGATGAAAAATGGCATGTTTTATTTGAGGTTCGTTCAGAAAAGCTAGATAGACAGCCTAATGAGATATCCTTTCCAGGTGGAGGGATAGAGGGAAAAGAGACATTTGAGGAAGGGGCTATTAGAGAAACCTGTGAGGAGTTAAATATTAAGAGGGAGAATATAACTCTACTGGGAGAGCTAGACTATGTATCATCTGGAAAAAGCGTAGTATATGGCTATGCAGGAATTCTAGAGGATTTAGATGTGGAGCTTATTGAGTACAATGAAAAAGAAGTGGACCATGTATTTACTGTACCATTAGACTTTTTTCTAAACAACGAACCAGAAATACATTATACCAAGCTTGAAGTTACTCCTGAGGAGAATTTCCCTTATCATTTAATACAAAATGGAAGGGATTATAATTGGAATAAGAGCAGTCAAGCCGTATATTTTTATGTTTATGAGGACTATGTAATATGGGGCTTAACTGCTAGGTTTATGAAGAATTTTGTGGATATTATAAACATGAAAAGAAGCAATGACAGTACAATATAAGCTTGTAGCTGTGACTATGTGCTTTTGCTTTATTTTAGACTATCATCATGCCTAGCCTGTAAATTTCTCATCTCATATAGAATAAAGGCTCCTGTTAGTAATGAAGAGAAAAAGTCAGCTGTTGGACCAGCCATCCATACTCCATTTAAATCAAAAAAATGAGGCAATATTAATATAGCTGGAATAAGCAATAAAACTTGTCTAGATAAACTAAGAAGCATTGCTTGCTTAGGTTTACCTGTGGCTTGGAAGTAATTTGAGCTTACAATTTGGAATCCTATAACAGGAAGCATTGTAAAGAAAATTTTCATTCCATTAGCTCCTATAGCTATAAGCTCCTTATCTTTGCTATTAAATAATGCTACAAGCTGGGCTGGGAATATTCTCGTTACGATGAAACCAATTACAGTAAAAGATGTAGCGGCTATCATCGCAAGAAATAAAGCCCTTTTTACTCTGTCATATTTCTTAGCTCCATAATTAAATCCGATAATTGGCTGTACACCTTGATTAATCCCAAATATAGGCATGAGTAAGATGGTCGAAAAGCTATTAATTGCTCCATATGCTGAAATAGCTAAATCTCCTCCGTAAGCTCTGAGTCTATGATTTAAGAGTGTAGTAATTGCACTGGCAGCAACCTGCATTGCAAAGGGAGCAGAACCAATAGCAAGTATGCCTTTGACAATAGATAAGTCTAGTCTCCAATTTTCTTTTCTTACTTCGAGAGAGCTTTTACCTCCAAAAAAGTAGCTTAATACCCATGCTGCTGAAACTGCCTGAGAAATAATAGTGGCTAAAGCGGCTCCTCTGATTCCCATATTAAATACAATAATAAATATTGGGTCTAGTATTGTGTTAAGTATGGCTCCGATTAGCATAGTAGACATAGCTCTATGGGGATTACCTTCTGCACGTATAAAGTTATTCATCCCAAATCCTATTGTTTGAAAAACTGCACCAAGTAGTATAATGCTTAAATATGCTTTAGAATAAGGCATAACCTGTGAGCTTGCTCCAAAAAGCTTAAGTATAGGGTCTAAAAATGTCAAACCAACAATAGAAACTAAGACAGAAAAAATAACTAATAGGACCATTGCATTGCCTAATATTAATTCTGCTTCTTTCTTTTTTCCTTCACCAAGCCTTATAGATATTAGAGATGTAGCACCTACACCTACTAGCATAGCAAAGGCCATTTGAATAATCATAATTGGAAAAGCTATAGTAACTCCAGCCAAGCCTAAAGAATCAACAAAGTTTCCTATGAAAATTCTATCTACTATGTTATATAAAGCGTTTACTACCATACCTACAATAGCTGGAATAGAAAATTTAATCAGTAACTTTCCTATTTTTTCTTCACCTAATAATTTTGCTCTGTCCATTTTTGCCTCCTATACAGTTATTTCTTAAATGCTTCAATCATTAAAATTCTATTTATTTTCTGTTAATATGTCAATAGTCGTTATCTTTTTATCAATAATTCATGGAAATTAGTTGCTTTATATGGTAACATGAATTTGTGCTTAGTTAGATTATATATTTAGTACCATAAAACTACAAAATTTTCGCTATCAAAATTATTACTTGTAATAGTGTATGCAATAAAGGCTTCCACTAAGGAGTTTTTTTATTCTATATATTTTATTAAGGTGTGTTAGAACATTTTTCTAGGGGGTATTAATCTATCTAGATTTCAAAACAACTAAATTTTAATACAACTTAATCAGAGAAACAAATAATAGGGGGAATTTACATGGGACAAGAAAAAATCAAGGACAAAAAATCAATTAATATTAATAGTCTGCGCATTAAAATGACTATAGTACTAACGCTATTGTCGTTAGTTATATGTATTGGACTAAGTTTACCAGCCTATATGAATGCAAGAGAAGCTTTGCTAAACAACACAAATAATAGTTTAATTCAATTGGCAAAAAATGCTGCATATTATGCAGAACAGGCTGCCTCAAAAGATACAGATGAATTAAATCTCATAGCTAAAAATATAGGATATTTGCAAACAGGCTATGCTTTTATCATAGACAAGGAAGGTAACACTTTAGCCCATTATGACCCCAATATAGTTGCATCAGGTAATTTTACATACGATAAGCTGAAAAATGATCCTCAATATGAATCTTTGGTAGCTCTGTTCGAAAAAATGATGTCAGGAAAAACGGGATATTTTTCATATACTTTTCAAGGCACTAACAAGCTAAATGGTTATGCTCCTATAGGAGAAACGGGATGGTCTATTGCAGTAACTGCCTCGGAAGATGAGGTGCTAGCAGAGTTAAATAATTTAAAATCCTCAACTACTATAACAATCATTATAGTAGCTATTTCATCTATAATAGTTTCATCAATAATAAGTGGACTTATATCAAAGCCTATAGAAATAATAACTAAACGTGCTGAAGAAATTGCAAAATTAGATATTAGCAGAAATATTGAGGAAAAGTTCCTAAAACGAAAAGATGAGACTGGAGTGATTTCTTTAGCCTTTCAAGCTATACTGGAGAGCTTTAGGGGATTTGTGGCTGATGTCATGCTCCTATCTGAACAGGTTGCAGCTTCTTCTGAAGAGCTAACTGCAACTTCTGAGCAGTCTGCAATGGCTGCCGAAAGTATTGCTGTTTCATCAACAGAGGTCGCACATAGCTCAGAAAAGCAATTAAGAGAAATTCTGAGTATTACTGCATCTATGGAGCAAATATCTGCAAGTATACAAGAGGTTTATGGCAATGCTGAGGAAATCAGCGGTTTAAGCAATGATGCTTTTGAACAAACAAATGCTGGGAAGAAATACATAAAAGAAGTCATTCTTCAAATGAATGATATTGCCAAGAGCACATCTCGGGTTAAAGAATCATTACATGAAGTTACAAATAGCTCAAAGCAGATGGATCATATGACTAGCTTAATTCAGAGTATTGCTGAACAAACAAATCTTTTAGCATTAAATGCAGCAATAGAGGCGGCTCGTGCAGGAGAACACGGCAGAGGCTTTACTGTAGTTGCTGAGGAGGTCAGAAAGCTAGCAGAAGAATCTCGAAAAGCAACTGACGACATACATCAATTAATTGAAAATAATGATGAAATTATTAATAAGGCAAACACTGTAATGGAAGAAGGCATGAATAATGTTAGTAAGGGAATGGACATAGTTAATACTACTGAACAATCCTTTGAAAATATTGCGAACCTAGTTAATAGGGTCAATAATCAAATTGGGATCATAGCTGAATCAATAAGTCAGATAGCTAAGGGAAGTGAGCATGTAGTTGCATCATCCTCTCAAGTTGAGAGCATCAGTAAAGAAGTAGCAGATGAAATTCAAAGCGTATCAGCAGCTACAGAGGAACAAACTGCTTCTATGGAAGAAATAGCTTCAACTAGTAATGATTTAGCTAGATTGGCAGAGAAGCTTCATAATAGTATTTCTCAAATTAAAATGTAAAAAATAAGGTGACAGAAGATTGGCTATATAGCCTTCCTCTGTCACCTTTTTATACTAGCTTAATCTGATGATATACTTTTTTACCTTTCCTAACAATAAGCTTACTGTTCTCAAAATCACTTAATGTTACCATAAAGCTCGGATCATTTATTTGAGCATCTTTAATAGAGATTCCACCTTGAGTGATTAATCTCCTTGCTTCACCATTAGATTTTGTAAGTCCAATTTGGGTTAACAGATTTAAGAGCCCTACTCCTTCCTCAAATAGAGAGGCTTCTAGCTCTGTGGTAGGCATAGAGCCTGAATCTCCTCCTCCGCCAAATAGGGCTTTTGTTGCTTCCTCAGCCTTTTTCACCTCTTCTTCACCGTGAACAAGCTTAGTAACTTCAAAGGCTAATACTCTCTTTGCCTCATTTATTTCAGCTCCTTCAAGAGCAGAAAGTCTCCTAACCTCATCCATTGGTATGAAGGTTAAAAGTCTCAAGCATTGGTCAACCTCGGCATCGTCTACATTTCGCCAGTATTGGTAGAACTCATATGGAGAAGTTTTCTCTGGATCAAGCCATACTGCTCCTTTTGCAGTTTTACCCATTTTGTTGCCCTCGCTATTTGTAAGGAGAGTACATGTCATTGCATATGCCTGTTTGCTGGATTTTCTCCTTATTAGCTCCATACCTGCAATCATGTTTGACCATTGGTCGTTTCCGCCTAATTGCATTTTGCAACCATACTTTTCATTTAATACATAGAAATCATATCCCTGCATCAGCATATAGTTAAACTCTAGAAAAGAAAGCCCTTTTTCTAGCCTTTGCTTGAAGCATTCAGCAGTTAACATTCTATTGACAGAAAAGTGAGTTCCGACCTCCCTTAAGAAGTCAACATAATTCAAGTCTAGCAGCCAGTTAGCATTATTTTCTAGTATGGCTTTGTCATCACTAAAGTCTATGAACTTTTCAAGCTGACTTTTTATACGGCTTACGTTATGCTCAATGTTTTCCTTAGTAAGCATTTGTCTCATATCGGTTCTCCCTGAAGGGTCACCTATCATGGCAGTACCGCCACCAACTAAAGCTATAGGTCTATGACCTCCTCTTTGCATATGAGCCATAAACATCATAGTGACAAAATGTCCCACATGTAGACTGTCAGCAGTAGGGTCAAATCCAATATAAAATGTAACGGGTTCCTTGCCTAAAAGCTCTCTTATTTCTTCCTCATGAGTTGTTTGTGCTATATATCCTCTTTCCATTAACGCATCAAATATATTCACTTTTAAAACCTCCTTTTAAATGATTTATAAAAAAATAAAAAGGGCTTTCTCATTCCTGTAAGGACGAGAAAACCCGTGGTACCACCTTAATTCACATCAAAAAATGCCTTATAGTCATTATATCGTATGACATACGCAATACTTTCATATTGAGACTCCAGAGCGTAATTCATACTTTATGTACTATAGACTTTTCACCTGCCAGCCTACTCTCTGATTGTAACCATAAAGTACTACTAAATCTTTCATTGCCTTCAACATATAGGATTTGACATATATATTAAGCTTTTTACTTATTATTGTCAAGTATCAATAAAAATATTTTTTATTCTACTATTAATTTTTCAGAATTCTCCCATAAGCCGTGAATATTGCAGTAGCTCATGGCATGTATTGTGCCTGACTTATTAACCTTTATTTTAGTAATTGCTACAGGCTCAGTGAATATTTCACCTTCACCATGGGCAGTGAAATTAAAGTCGCCTACTTCTACAGGGAACTTTCCACCTTCAGGCATGAAAAATACTTTAATCCAAGAAATATAGTGTTCTTGAGTGTTAGGATGACGAATTTCTTCACCTACTAGAACCTTAACCTCAAATTCTTCTCCTGCTTTAACACTCTCAGGAATATGTATTACTGGAACATGCTTTTCACCTTTCCAGTCACCAGATTGTAAAAATTGACCTAAGCCTTGCATAAAACTACCTCCTTGATTTATTATATTATATTTATAAAAAGTGTTTATTAATTTATAGTATAGCCTTAAAAAGATAAATGGAACATTTTTAATATTCAATAATAATTATTATTAACCCAATTACAATATACCCGTATTTCTTAAAATGAAACAAAATTAAAGTGAAAAATTAAACGTAGGTTAGCGTCACAGGTATATTGAGCAGCAGATTTATGTTATAATATAAGCAAAATTAACATGATTATTTGTTATATATGTGAATAAAATGTGTTTTTTAATTTTTTTACTATAAAAAACCAGTAGGGGAGAAGTATTAATTGAAAACAAAAACTGTGCTTTTCATATTGATTGTTTTTTTGTTTTTTAGTTCTATTTCACATAGCACTATAGATAAGAAAGTTTTAACTATTGGCGGGGAGATTAACTCACCTCCACTTGAATTTGTTGATGAAGATGGTGAATACAGAGGATTTAACGTAGATTTAATGAAGGCGCTTTCCCTAGAAATGGGTGTAGAGATAAAATTTATGCCAATGGATTGGGTAAATGCACATATTGCCTTACAGGATGGAACCATAGATGCCATACAAGGCATGAATTATAACGAAGCTAGACGGGCAATGTATGATTTTTCTGATGAGTATTTAGTGAATTCTCTTGCTTGCTTTGTGAGAAAAGAAGAATCACAAATATTCGGGATTGATAATTTAAAAGGGTATAGAGTAGCTGTCCAAAGAAGTGATTTTGCAGCATATGCATTGGCAGACATTGGAGAGATAGAAGTTGTTTTTTTCTCTGACCTAGAAGAAGCATTTGATACGCTTTTAAATAAAGAAGTGGATGCGGTTTTAGGGAACAAACTAACTGCACAATATATACTTCGTAACAGTAATGGGAAAAGAGTTAAAATTGTAGGGAATGAAATTAATTTTACATCCTATGGAATGGCATTTAAAAAAGGTAATGATGAGCTAGTTAATGAATTTAATAAAGCACTAAATAACATAAAGAAACAGGGGACATACAATAAAATCTATGAAAAATGGTTTGGGCAGGATTTAAACCCAATGGGGAAATACATCAAGTACATAGCTTACACAATTTCTATTGTTTCACTTGCAATATTTCTAATAGTTATTCTATTTACTAGAATAAATAACGCTTTAAAGAAAGAGGTAGAGCAAAGGACTCTTGAGATTACCGTAGCAAATTCTAAGCTAAAGCGAAATCAGCAGCTCATAAAAGAAAGCGATAAATATAAGGAACAAATATTAAATGGAATTGGTAATGGACTTATTACATTTGATAATAGAGGATTTATTACAACAGTAAACAAAAGCTGCGAGGAGCTGCTAAGTATAGATGGGAGAGATTTCATTGGGAAACATATTGATAACACAAATATAGATAGGTACTTTGATACTTATAAGATTAAGGATTGCATAGAATCTGAGAAGCATTTTAATTATCAGGAAAAGAAGCTTTTATTAAACAATAAAGAGGTTATATTATCATATATTTTAAGACCTTTATTTAACTTAAATAATGAAAATATAGGTGCTGTAATGACATTTAATGATATTACAGAGCTTAATATTCTTAGAAAAAAGCTGGCGGAAAATGATAAGATGGATTCTTTAGGAATTGTTGTATCGGGAATATCTCATGAAATAAGGAATCCACTTACAACAATAAAGACATATATTGACCTTCTGCCGCTTAAATACGATAATAGTGAGTTTAGGGAAAAGATAACTACACAGGTACCAGCAGAGATAACTAGACTTAATGACTTGCTTTCCGATTTGATAAACTTTTCTAAACCAAGAAAGCTAAAGAAAGAAAAGTTTGATTTAGTACAGCTAGTAAACCATGTAGTAGATATATTTGCAGCTCAGATGAGAAAGAAGAAAATATCATTTAATTATTTAGCTGATACAGAAAAGCTTTTGTATGCTGATAAGCAGCAAGTTATGCAAGTAATTATTAATATTTTGCTTAACAGTATAGATGCAATAGAAGAAAGTGGGAGCATAATCATTGATATTGATGACTCTCAAGAGCATATTATATTAAGCATACTAGATAATGGAATAGGAATAAAGGAAGAGGATATTAATAATCTATTTAACCCATTTTTTACTACAAAGCATTATGGGACAGGCCTAGGCTTGGCCATAAGCTATCAATACGCTAAAGAAAATGATGCAAGCATTAACATTACTAGTAAGTGTGGTGAATGGACGAAGGTAGAACTAATCTTTTCTTCACTAGTAGGCATCTAAGGAAGGAGAAAATCAAAATGGAAAAGATATTGATTTTAGATGATGAGAAATATATTTGTGATTCATTAGAATTTGCTCTTGAAGACAATTATCATGTCTACACTTCTCAAAGTGTGGAGCAGGCTATGGAAATATTAAGCAACGAAGATATTAGTGTAGTTTTGCTAGATTTGAAAATAGGAAAGGATGACGGAATACAAGTATTAAAGGAAATAAAAAATAATAGAAGTGAGGTACAGGTTATTGTAATAACAGCCTTTGGCACCATTCAATCATCTATTAATGCAATAAAAGAAGGTGCTTTTCACTATTTAACTAAGCCCTTGGACATGGAAGAATTGCATTTATATGTTGAGAAGGCAATAGACTATAAAAGTTTAAATTTCTCACTTAATAATCTAAAAAAGTTAGTAAATGAAAGATATAGCTTCAAGGAAATAGTTGGGAACTCAGAGGAATTAAAATTAATGCTAAAAAGAGTTGAGAAGGTAATTGATATTGATTCAACGGTTCTCATAATTGGTGAAAGTGGAACTGGAAAAGATTTAATAGCTAAGGCACTTCATTTCCAGAGTAGCAGGAAAGATGGAAATTTCATAGTAGTGAATTGCGCTGCCATACCTGATAATCTTCTTGAAAGTGAACTATTTGGATATGAAAGAGGAGCCTTTACAGGAGCCGATAAGAAAAAAGTGGGTAAGATTCAGCTGGCTCACAATGGTACTCTGTTTTTAGATGAAATAGCAGAAATGGATCTACAGCTTCAGGCTAAAATATTGAGAACTGTTGAAGATATGAATGTTACACCGTTAGGAGGAAATACACCTACTAAAATCAATGTTAGGATAGTGGCTGCTACAAATAAAAATCTAGAAGAAGAGGTTAAGAAAGGAAACTTCAGAGAGGATTTATTCTATAGACTTAATGTTATTAAAATAGAAGTACCTCCCCTCAGAGAACGTAAGGATGATATACCTATTTTACTTAACCATTTTTTGGATAAATACAATAAAAAACTGAAAAAGGATATTAGTGGATATAGGGAGGATGTAGTCAGAATTTTAAAGGAGTATAGCTTTCCTGGCAATATTAGAGAGCTAGAGAATTTAGTTGAGATGCTAATAGCATTATCAGATAAGAATATTATTACAAAAGAAGATTTACCAAAGAAATATTTACTAAAGGAGTGTTTATCTAATAGCGATGATAATATTGGAGAAAATCATATTTGCATTCAGGTGGGGACTAGCTTAAAGGACACGGAAAAAGAAGTAATACTAAAGACACTAGCTTGCTATAATGGAAATCGACAAATGACAGCAGAGAGCTTGCAAATAAGCATACGCAATCTTCAATATAAAATTAAGGAATATGGTATTTAAGAAATAAGCCTCCTGCAAAAAATGCACTTTAGTGCAAAATTTGCAGGAGGCTTATTGAATCTACTTTACAAGACTATTTGTTTTTAGGGCAAATTAAAAAGTAAGTTTTGCACGACAAAGCAGGTGTTTTTAGGGGTTTATCAGCTTAATGATATTTTATTTTATGCTTGGCACAGTAATTGCAATATTACTTAGCGATTGCACTAAGCAATAAAACAAAAAAACAGATATAAATAGGAGGTAATATTTATGTTAAAGTCTAAAAAAATGTCATTGCTATTAGCTTGTGTGCTATTACTAAGCATAATAGCAGTTGGTTGCAGTAATGGTGCCAAAGAAAGTGCCACTGGTGGGACAGATAAAGTAATTGAGATTTCATATGGTCATGGATTTATGCCTGATACACCTCATCATCAATCAGCTATTAAGTTTAAGGAGGAAGTAGAGAAAGCAACTGATGGCAGAGTTAAGGTTACCGTTTTCCCTTCAGGACAGTTGGGAAGTGCTAGAGAAATGTTTGAAGGATTGCAAATGGGAACACAAGAGATAGCTCTTGTACCAACAGCTAGAATAAGCGGATTTGCTCCTGAACTTCAATTGTTTGACCTTCCATTCTTGTTCCCAGATAGAGAGACGGGATACAAGGTAATGGACGGAGAGGTTGGAACTGAATTACTTGATAAATTATCACAGCAAGGAGTAAAAGGTGTAGCATTTTATGAAGATGGATACAAGCACTTCACAGCGAATAAAGCTGTAGCAACAGTAAACGATTTTAAAGGGGTCAAATTCAGAACAATGGAAAGCCCAATTATCATAAGCCAATTCAAAGCATTGGGAGCTGTTCCTGTACCGATTGATTTTGGTGAATTATATAACTCATTACAATTAGGTGTTGTAGAAGGACAAGAAAACCCATTAGTTACAATTGAAAGCAATAAATTCTATGAGGTACAAAGCCACTTAACACTTAGTGAACATGCTTATCTAGCTCACGTTTTAATATTCAGTAATGATTGGTTCAGCAAATTACCTGAGGATATTCAAGAGATTCTCTATGAAAAAGGCAGAGAAATAGCACAATGGCAAAGACAAGCAGTTCAAGATGAAGAGATAAAATATATACAAACAATTAGAGATGCTGGCACAACTGTAGTTGAATTAACAGATGAGCAAAAAAATGAATTGAAAGAAGCAACAAAATCAGTTCACGATGAGTATTCTAAACAATTTGGAAGTGAAATCTTAGAAAAAACATATGCTGAAATAAAAAAATATCAGTAGTTCTCTTTTAGAATAGGAGGAAAAGATGAAATCAGCAAATAAAGCGCTATCAAAACTCGAACAGTATTTTATTGCGATATTATTGTTAGTTATTGCAGTTATTTTGTTTATAAATGTAGTTCTTAGACTCTTTAATACATCTATACTATGGGCAGAAGAGCTTGCTCGTTATGCCATAGTATGGATAACCTTTGTTGGGGCCAGTGTGTGCGTCTATAAAGGCGCTCATATTGGCGTAGATGTAATAATGAATGTACTAGGTGAGAAGCCGAAGAAAATATTATCTTTAGTACTGGCTTTATTTTCACTTGCTTTTTCAGTGTTGTTCACTTATTATGCATTTAAAATTACAATGAATGTTCATGGTACAGGCCAAGCCAGCTCTACAATGGGAATTCCAATGTATATTGTATATGCAGCAATGCCTGTAGGGGGACTTCTTATGTCAATAAGGTATATCCAAGAATTTATTTCCTTGATTAAGGTAGGTGATAATAAATGATAGCTGTACTGTTTATTTTACTATTTATATTTTTATTAAGTGCAATGCCTGTATTTATTGCAATGTGTTCAGCTAGTGTAGTTTCATTATCCTTATATTCACCTATACCTTTAGAGGTAGTTGCACAGAGAATGTTTTCAGGAATAGATAAATTTTCTTTAATGGCTGTACCTTTCTTTATATTAGCTGCTAACATAATGAAAGGCGGCGGTATGTCAAAACGTATAATAAATGTTGCAGACAAGCTAGTAGGACATTTAAGCGGTGGTCTTGCAATGGCAACTGTAATATCCTGTGCTTTCTTTGGAGCATTATCAGGCTCAAGTCCTGCAACAGTAATAGCAATTGGAGGACTTTTATTACCTGAATTGCTTAATGCTAACTATGGAGAAAAGTTCTCTCTTGGACTAATTACATCTACTCCTGCGATTGCAGTAATTATTCCGCCAAGTATCGGAATGATTATATATGGTACTGTTACTGGAGTATCTATCGGAGACCTATTTATAGGCGGAGTTGGTCCTGGACTTGTGTGGGCATTTATTACCATAGCATATTGCTATATTTATGCAAAGAAACACAAGGTTCCAGTGAAAAAAAGAGCAACATTTAAGGAGCTATTGACAGCTATAAAAGACGCTGGATGGGCTTTAGGTGTTCCAGTTATAATAATCGGAGGAATATATGGAGGAATATTTACTCCAACAGAATCCTCAGTTGTTGCAGCAATATATGCAATAATTGTTTCAGTATTTATTTATAAAGAATTGAGCATTAAAGAATTAATGAACGAAACCATAGATTCTGCTGTTGGAACTGCACAAATCATGGTATTATTAGCTGCTGCCTCAATATTCTCATGGATATTAACTAGACAGCAAGTTCCTCAGGCTCTTGCAGAAGGACTTATGGGAATCACTAACTCTAAGATTTCCATATTGCTTATGATAAATATTATTCTTATAATTGCAGGAATGTTTATAGATGCAGCATCAATACAAACAATTTTATCACCGCTGTTTTTACCAGTGGCAATAAATTATGGAATAGACCCTGTTCATCTAGGTATTATTATGGTTGTTAATGGTGCCATAGGTATGTCTACACCACCATTTGGACTTAATTTATTTGTATCCTCAGGTATTGCAAAGAAGCCTTTAGGTACTATTATAAAAGGCACTATGCCATTCATATGGTTATCCTTAGCTGCAATGGCTATTGTAACATATATTCCACAGGTCACAATGTTCCTAGTCAATGCAATGAAGTAAAGAACTTAAGGAGACAGACAGCTGTCTCCTTTTTGGTAAAAAGAATGTAATAGTCATTTTTCCCTAAATGAAAATTAAATTTATGAACAAATATTAAATTAGTAAAAAGCTCTTCTTTTTGGTAATATATAATTATAGATACTATATAGGAGAGATAGAATGACAAATATACAATTAATCGCAACATCAACATTTGGACTTGAGGCAATAGTCAAGAGAGAGGTAGAACAGCTTGGATTTAAGGATATAGCAGTAGAAAATGGGAAGGTTACCTTTAATTGTGATGAGTCCGGCATACCTAAGGCTAATCTATGGCTTAGAGCTGCGGATAGAGTTTTACTGAAATTAGGAGAATTTAAGGCCTTGACATTTGAAGAGCTTTTTCAACAGACTAAAGCACTTCCTTGGGATGAATGGATAACAGAGGATGGTGAATTTACTGTTACAGGAAAATCAGTGAATTCTAGGCTTTTTAGCGTTTCTGATTGTCAGGCAATAGTTAAGAAGGCTGTAGTTGAGAAATTAAAAGAAAAATATAATACAGAATGGTTTAAGGAAGATGGACCTAAATTTACTATTCAGGTTTCTATTCTTAAAGATGTAGCCACACTTACGATAGATACTAGCGGCGAAGGATTGCATAAAAGAGGCTATCGGATACATAATGTAGAAGCACCTATTAAAGAGACGCTGGCAGCTGCAATTATCAGTTTGAGCTATTGGAATTCTGGGAGAATATTATTAGACCCTTTTTGCGGCTCAGGAACTATACCTATAGAAGCGGCGATGATAGGTAAAAACATAGCTCCAGGATTGCAGAGAAGCTTTGCATCAGAAAGGTGGCCTAGAATAGGAGAAGCATTATGGAAAGAGGCAAGAAAAGAAGCTTTTAGAGCTATAAATCAGGAGCTAAACATTAAAATATATGCCTCTGATATCAATCCTAAGGCAGTAGAGGCTGCTAAGGAAAATGCCTACGAAGCAGGAGTAGATGAATGTATAGATTTTGAAGTCAAAGACATGTCTAAAATAAATGTAAAAGATGATTATGGAGTTATTATATGCAATCCGCCCTATGGTGAAAGATTAGGGGAAAAAGCTGAGGTCGAAGAGCTCTATACAGAAATGGGCATGAAATTTAAAAAATTGGATACTTGGTCTATTTATGTGATTACATCAAACGAGGATTTTGAAAAACTCTATGGAAAAAAAGCAGACAAGAAAAGAAAATTGTTTAATGGCAGGATAAAGGTAGACTATTATCAGTATTATGGACCGAGACCTGTATAAAAGAATTAAATATAAAAAAGACTGCTAAAAAATCTCTTTATATCATTTTGAGTATTAGAGAAGAAGTTCTTGATTAGCAATAGTTTAGCTGATATTTAACTATTGCTATAAGCAGGAGATTTTCCACTAAGTCTCAGAATTACAGATAAAATTAGATTTTTCGAGTGGTCCTATATTAAAAAGGGGGTTTTATTGTGATAGTATCACACAAAAATGATGTAAAGGCAGTAAAAATTGAAAACCCGCAGGCAAAAGAAGCAGCTATGAAAGTGCTGGTGTCACCTACAGAAGGATGGGAAGGTTATGTAATGCGTATTTTGGAGGTTGAGGCAGGAGGCTATACTCCAAAACACAGTCATCCTTGGCCGCATATAAATTATATAATTAGTGGCAAGGGAAGACTTCATTTAGATGGGAAGGACATAGATGTAGAAGCTGGCTCATTTGCATATGTGCCATTGGACACAGAACATCAATTCTCAAATGTTGGAAGTGAAAAATTTGAATTTATTTGCATAGTACCTGAAGAAGGACATAAATAGAATAAGGAGACCCTTCATTTCCTTTAGGATGACAAGCGAACTAACATCTTGAAGGTTTTATCATTCTGAATATTTTGTCATCCTGAGCCTTTTTTGTCATACTGAGCGTAGCGAAGGAGCTCGTGTTATTATAGAAAAAACCGTTTGATATGAGTATTTAAAATCATATCGAACGGTTCTTTATTTAGCTGCTGTATATTCTGATTATCTACTTAAGCTCCCATGAACATTTTCATGTCATCTTCTACATTAGTGATTCCACCAATTCCAAATGTTTCAACTAACACTTTAGCTACATTTGGTGATAGGAATGCTGGTAGAGTTGGCCCTAAGTGAATATTTTTAACTCCTAGATATAGAAGTGCTAATAGTACAATCACAGCTTTTTGCTCATACCATGCAATGTTGTATGATATTGGAAGTTCATTTACATCGTTTAATTCAAATACTTCCTTTAATTTAAGAGCAATTACAGCTAGTGAATAAGAGTCATTACATTGTCCTGCATCTAATACTCTTGGAATTCCACCTATATCTCCTAGCTCAAGCTTGTTATATTTATATTTTGCACAGCCAGCTGTAAGGATTACAGTATCCTTTGGTAAAGCTGCTGCAAATTCAGCATAGTAATCTCTTGATTTCATTCTTCCATCACAGCCTGCCATGACAAAGAATCTCTTTATAGCCCCTGATTTAACAGCATCTACAACTTTATCAGCAAGACTTAGTACAGTATTGTGAGCAAATCCACCAACTATTTCACCTGTTTCTATTTCTGTAGGTGATGAACATCTCTTAGCATGCTCAATTACTTGAGAAAAGTCTTTTTTACCATTTACATCTGGTGTTATATGTGTAAGTCCATCAAATCCAACTGCACCTGTAGTATAAATTCTATCCTTGTATGAATCCTTTGGTGGAACTAGACAGTTTGTAGTCAATATAACAGGTCCATTGAAGCTATCAAATTCTTTATCTTGCTTCCACCAAGCATTTCCGTAGTTACCTGCAAAATGAGGATATTTTTTAAATGCTGGATAATAGTGAGCAGGCAGCATTTCACCATGAGTGTATACATCTACTCCAGTTCCTTCAGTTTGCTTTAGAATTTCTTCAAAGTCTTTTAAGTCGTGTCCGCTTACTAGTATAGCCGGGTTATTTTTTACTCCTATATCAACTTTAGTTATTTCAGGATGTCCATAAGTGCTAGTATTAGCTTTATCTAATAAAGCCATCACATCTACACCAAACTTACCGCATTCCATTACAAGAGCAACTAATTCATCTGCTGATAGGCTATTATCTGTAGTAGCTACTAAAGCCTTTCCTATAAATGAATATACGCCATCATCCTCATAGCCTAGGTTAAGAGCGTGCTCTGCATATGCAGCCATTCCCTTAAGTCCATATGTCAATAATTCTCTTAATGATCTTACATCTTCATTTTCTGTAGCTAGAATTCCCACATATTTTGATTTTTCATCAAATATTTCCTCAGAGTCAGAATACCAAGTTGCAGAATCATGTGTAATATCTTCAATATTTCCTCCAGCTTTTACAACTGCTTCTTTTATTTCATCTCTAAGACTCAATGCCTCTTCTATTTTAGCTACAAAACGTGCTTTGTCAAAGTTTGCATTAGTTATAGTCATGAAAAGGCCTTCGATAATAAAATGGTCTGCTTTTTTTGTGTCTAATTTTAATTCTCTAGCTTTGTTGTTGTAAAATGAAATTCCTTTAAGTGAGTAGATAAGTAAGTCCTGTAGATTAGCTACTTCAGCTGGTTTACCACATACTCCTCTGAGTGTACAGCCTGTTCCTTTTGCTGTTTCTTGACATTGAAAACAAAACATACTCATTAAAAAATCCTCCCTTTATAAAAATATTTATATAAAAATTATATGAGCAAAGTTCTATAAATATATAATAAGGGAATTCGTATTGTAAAACCGTGACTGGTATCAAAAGAAACTGTGATATATGTCACAAAATATAGATAAACAAGATTGAAAATTAAAATACACGTTCATTTGTTTCGGACATGGATAACTCCATCAATTCATTCCAAAGAAAAATCCTAAAATTTGCAAACTCGCTTCGGTTAATGGAGTTACAGAAATCTTTGATTTCGTAGTAACTCCTTATGTCAGCGTATGCTGACCTTACCTTGATTTGATTTCTAAACGAATTTTTCTTCTACATGAATTGGGAATCATAGCCATGTCCTGCAAATAATTCACTTAGCATTTTAAATTTCAATCTTGAACTTGTTTATCTGTAATAATAAAGACTAATATATTGGGTATAATTTGCTTATAAAATAGAAAAGGGGTGCGATTCATGAGTGTATATACTAAGACAGGTGATAAAGGTCAAACTAGCTTGTTTGATAACAAAAGAGTAGATAAGGACGACTTGAGAGTAGAGAGCTATGGCACCATAGATGAGCTGAATACATTATTAGGCTTATCTAAAAATTTCATTGAAGAAAACGACATGTACCAGCTTATTCATCAGATTCAAAGAAAACTATTTGATGTTGGAGCTGAGTTAGCTACAGAGGATGAGAAGAAGAGACCAGTTACAATAGGAGAAGAGGAAGTGATTTTTCTTGAGAAAGAAATTGATAAATATACAGAGAGAATAAAAAAACCAGATCATTTTGTAATACCAGGAGCAGGCAAAACATCAGCAATTTTACATGTAGCGAGAACTGTTTGCAGAAGAGCTGAAAGAAGGATGATTTCCCTTTCAAAGGAAGCAAATATAAATCTTCATTTAATTAAATATATAAATAGATTGTCAGATTTAATATATATACTGTCAAGATGTACAGAAGATGACTATGAGGAGGTAAATTTCCATTAAAATAAATGAAGCAGGTCTATAACTGAGATAGACCTGCTTTTTATGACCTAACCCGATTTCCTGAACGTCTCTATCAGGAAATCGATGGTAGGTCAAACGCAATGAGAACCAAATTTGCACGACCGAATGGGAGTGAGCAAATTTGTGTTTCGAAACTGCGAAAATGACCTAACCCGATTTCCTAAACGTCTCTGTCAGGAAATCGATGGTAGGTCAAACTGGGTAAGCTTTTTTAATAATAACTACCAAACTGACTAAATAAGGCGATTCCACCTATAACAACTATAATTATACCTATAGCTGCGATAGCAAGACCTACAATCATTAAAATGCCTTGAAGCTTCATGTACGAACCTAAGTTTTCAAAGATACCGTTTATTTCTACTGCATCTCCTGATAGATACCTGTCAACAGATGTTTTAGCATTTCTTAGCTTTACTCCAAGTATGATTTGAATAATTCCAGGAATTAAAGAAATACCAAATGTACCAATTGCTCCTAGGCATGTAAGAGCACCTGTTATTATATTCATTATACCTACGAATCCAGACCATTTACTTAATGTCTCTAATATACTTCTGTCTGGAGTAGCATATGAAGCTTGATTAAAGTTATCCACTAGCTTTACCTCCCTTTTCTAATATTTAATACAAACTATATATAATATTATGCTAGAAATTAAACAATATTGCAACAATGTGCTCCTATTCTTTACAATAAATATATAAGATATGAATATAGAAAAACATTTAAGTTGTGATATAATACTAATAAATAAGTCAATTAAATATATTCATTAAAACGAATTTTAGCATAGATTATATAGTATAGTGTAAAATAAAGCTCAAATAATAATTAGTTGCTATAGTGTACTTGGCACATAGAGGGGGGGAGCATTTGATTCAAGAACCTAGGAAAATCATTGTAAGTGAAATAATTAAAAGAGATAGTGTCATTTCTTATGAAGTTCTAGATGGTATGGTAGACTGGGTACGTGTTGTAGACGGAAATGGAGTTATTATCTTTGCCAATAAGTCAATGGAGGAAGCCTTGGGTAAGGGCATAGTAGGGAAGAAGTGCTATTCTGTTCTTGGAAAAGGATGTGCTTGCAGCAGATGTATTTCAGAAACTACAGTAAATACAGGTGAGATAGTAGAGAAAGAAGAGATAATTGGAGAGAGAATATTTTCCGTAAAGAGCTCACCAGTTAAAGACCTAAATGGTAATATATATGCAGCTGTAGAAGTGTTTAGAGATGTGACTAAGGAAAGAAAGCTGGAGAAGGAAATAATTAAGAAGAACGAAAAGATGAGTAAGGACTTGTCCTTTGCTAGAACTATTCAGAAAAAGATATTACCTAAACAAGGAGTGTTAGGACCTCTTAATATAGATTACTTGTATTTTCCTTCAGAAATGTTAAGCGGCGATATTTTTGATATTAATAAGATTAATGAAAATCTTATAGGTATATATATAAGTGATGTAGTAGGACACGGAATTACAGCATCTATAATGACCATGTTTATTAGGCAGGCTATGAAATCAATAAAATATGACTACGTAAACCCAAGTGAAGCTATTAGTGAATTGCATCAGAGGTTTTTAGATTTAAACCTTGACACAGATAAATATTTCTCCATATTTTATGGTATTTTTGATAAAAGAGATAGGAGCTTTAAATATGTTAACGGAGGACATAATTGTATTCCATTACATATAAATAGTGATGGAATACAATCTTTAGAGGCCAAAGGCTACCCAATAACTTGCTTATTCGATAATATAAAATATGAAGAAAAGTCTGTTAAGCTTGAAAAAGGAGACAAAATTTTATTTTATACTGATGGAGTAATTGAAACCAGAAACGAAAAGGGAGAGTTATTTGGCTTTGATAGATTGATAGATATAACAAATAAAAACAGAGATAATCTGCTAAATGCCATAGAAAAGAGCCTGAATGAATTTAAATATAAAGATATAGACGATGATTTTGCATTGTTAACCGTTGAACTAATAGATTAAGCAAGCTGGGTGACCAGCTTTTTATGACCTAACCCGATTTCCCGAACGCTTTTATCGGGAAATCGATGGTAGGTCAAACGCAACAAGCACCAAATCTATGTGAGCGATAGCGAGCAAATAGATTTGAGTTGCGAGACTGTGAAAATGACCTAACCCGATTTCCCGAATGCTTTTATCGGGAAATCGATGGTAGGTCAAACGAATAACATTAGAGCATAGCTTGAAAATTTGCTTATATAATCATATCAAGCAAAAAGGGGGATTAGAGTGCGAGATATTTTTCTAGATTATTCAAATTCGATGATATCTTTAACAGAAATTAATAGTATAAGAGAGCAGGTATATACCGCTCATGATGTACTACATAATAGGACAGGCTTGGGAAAAGAGTTTTTAGGTTGGCTGGATTATCCTATAAAGTATGATACAGAAGAATTTGAAAGAATAAAGAAAGCAGCAACCAAGATAAAGAGCGATTCTCAGGTGCTGATTGTAATTGGAATAGGAGGTTCATATTTAGGTGCTAGAGCTGCTATAGAAGCCCTAAGCCATTCATTTTATAATTTGCTTCCTCATAGTGAAAGAAAAACACCAGAAATTTATTTTGCTGGAAACAGCATTAGTACGAAATACATAGTAGATTTATTAGATATTGTTAAGGACAAAGATATAAGTATAAATGTAATATCCAAGTCTGGGACTACAACGGAACCTGCTATTACATTTAGAATATTTAAAGAATATATGGAACAAAAATATGGCAAGTATGAGGCAGCAAAAAGAATATACGTAACAACAGATAAGGAAAATGGAGCATTGAAAAAGCTTGCAGAAGATGAAGGATATGAAGCCTTCACCATACCTGATGATATTGGTGGTAGATTTTCCGTACTGACTCCTGTAGGATTACTTCCCATTGCTACTGCTGGCATAGATATTGACTTGTTAATGGAAGGAGCGAGAGCTGCAAGAGAAGAGTATCGTCATAGAGAGCTAGAGAATAACCATTGCTATATGTATGCTGCTCTTAGAAATATGCTCTATAGAAAAGGAAAGAATATTGAGATATTAGCTAGCTATGAGCCTTCCTTGCATTTCACTGCTGAATGGTGGAAACAGCTTTATGGAGAAAGCGAAGGAAAAGAGAGAAAAGGAATATTTCCTGCTTCGGCGGAATTTTCTACAGATCTTCACTCATTAGGCCAATATATACAGGATGGTAAAAGATTTTTATTTGAAACTATAATTAATATTGAGAATCTAGAAAGAGAAATAAAAATTAGCAGAGAAGAGTCTGATGTCGATGGACTGAATTATCTTACAGGAAAAACTATAGATTATGTAAATAAAATGGCATTTAAGGGCACAGTAATTGCTCATGTAGATGGAGAAGTGCCTAATTTAATTATAACTGTACCAAACCTAAATGAATTTTATTATGGAAAGTTGATATATTTTTTTGAAAAAGCATGTGCCATAAGTGGATACTTACTAGGAATAAATCCATTTGATCAGCCTGGAGTTGAGGCGTATAAGAAAAATATGTTTGCCTTACTTGGTAAGCCAGGATATGAGGATTTGCGAAAAGAGCTTGAAGAAAGAATATAGAAAAGTTAAAGGCTTGTTTCTAAGATATTTTAATTTTATCCTAGGAACAAGCCTTGTTCTTGAGCTTAGTTGTTTAAGTTGTCAATAGGCCTTACGTATTTTAATTCTATTTTTTTGTTAAGGCTAGGTATTACAACGTCATCCTTTTTAGAAACATTGACTTTAAGGCGCAATTGTCTTTTCATAATTTCTAATATGCTACCTCTAAAGGTTAAATTTGCTTCTAATTCCTTAGGCTCACCAATAGCCTTGATTACAATAGGAGTGCTTATAACGTGGTCATCAAATATTAATGAGTTATTTTCTGTCTCAAGTGTTGAATAGGAAGTATATCTTATATCATTTATTGAGATGGCTTCAGCGTTGGCAGCATTAAGAAAGCTAATTATCTGTAAGAGATAATCATAGTTATAGGCTATTATACTAGTACCATCATCAAAAATAGCCTCTTCTTCAGGTTCGGCAATTTCTATTATGATACCAGAACCTTGTGCTTCTTTATACCCTAAAAACATATTGTATTTTTCTAGTTCATTATATAGACTTCTTAGATAATAATTTTTGTTAGCTTCATCCTCCTCAAGTCTCTGAATCTTACCTTCAACCTCCGATAAATCTTTTTTAGCCTCTGCCCTTTGAGCTTCTAGCTTGTTTAACTCCGCCAACAGGGTTTTAGATTTAATAACGGGGTTATCACCCCCTGTAACATTTTGGGTAGTTTTAAACTGTATAGAAAGGATTATTCCTAAAAGTGCACAAACTAAAAATATAGCTAACATACCTTTTAAATTTTTCAAATCAATTCCTCCTAGAATATCTAGTTATAATAATATAATAACCTTTTTGATGAAAAAAAGAAATTGTTATTAATGTATTTTTTGATTGAAGATAATCTTAATGAGGAATGGGTATATTAGTAAACGTAAATATGAAATGATATGAAGCATTTTAAATTGAGAAATTTTATTTAGGAGGAACTTTATTATGGAAATAATTATTGATGATAAAGTAAAGCAGTATATGAGAGCCTTAGGCAAAAGAACAATTACAATATATACAGAAATAGTAGGGAGCTGCTGAAGCCCAAGACCTGAAATTTTTGTGGGGACTAGGGAGCCGGAGGCGACTGAGGATTATGATTTGTTTAAAATAGAAAATATTAACGTGTACTTATATAAAGGTGCAAAGATAGCAGATAATATAAAAGTGACGATGTCAGAGCAATTCTCTGATTTGCCAAATAAAGAGATTGCAGTAGAGGGGATTGAGTTAAGCAGGTAAAGCCTGCTTTTTCTATTTTTTAGCTTTTTTTGATTCCCTGAAAAAAGCGTTTAGCAAATCGGGTTAAGCTATATAAAAACATTCAGAAAATCGGTGTAGATCATAAATAATAACACAATTGTTTGTTTAAAATATATTAGATAATATAATGAGATTATAGGAGAGATTATATATGCCAGATGTACTCACTCACATATTGTGTGGTCATGATGTAATAAAGTCATTGGATAAAAACACCCAAAAAACTATATTAGAAAAGGAAAAGCTTTTTAATTTAGGATGTCAGGGACCAGATATGTTCTTTTATAATGATTTTATTCCTACTATGAAAGGAAAGAGGGGTCCTAAGTTTGGGAAAATGATGCATAGGGAAAAGACAGGAGATTTTCTAATAGAAAGTATAAAGTATATTAAAGAAAAGACAACAGCTAGCTCAGATTTTAATTCATTAATTACCTATGTAAGCGGACTTATATGCCACTTTGGATTAGATAGAAAAGCACATCCCTACATATATTATTTTTCAGGAAAGCATGAAAGTGACAAGCCTGAAACACGTAAATATGGTGGATATCATAAAAGACTTGAGTTAATCATAGATACTATATTGCTAAAAGAAAGAAATAATCTAGAAAGCTTTAGACACAGAGCACACGAAGAGATAGATGTAGGACCATTTCTGCCTAAAAGTATAGTCGAGTACTATGTCTATACATTGAGCAAGACATATGCTCCTAAAGAGATTATAAATTTTATTAACGATTCATATAAGGACATGAGAGCTGTTCTTAAGCTTGCATATGACCCATCAGGAGTTAAAAAGGGTCTGGTAAAGATAATTGATAAAATTGTAAAGGATGACATAGAATACAGCACTCTCATATATCCAAGAGAAATTGACTACAGATATGATTTTATGAATGTAAAACGTAATCCTTGGAACCACCCCTGTGATAAATCTGAAAAATACATTGATAGCTTTTATGATATATATGATATGGCTGTGAAAGATAGCTTAAACATGATAAAATCAGCTATTAACTATTTAGAAAATAAAATCAGTCTAGAGGATTTGAGAAGGGTTTTTCCTAATATTTCTTACCTAACAGGGAAAGAGGCTAAGACACCATGTCAGATTTTATATTATAAGCCTATATTTGATCAGTGATTCATTTTGTTGTGATAAACATCACAGATTTTTGTGCGTCTTTTCATGTATTATTATATATGTTGAGTTATAATGAAAATATAATAACATGAAGGGGCGTTGAAGATGGCTTTAAGAAAAATAATGCATATAGATGAAGAAAAGTGTATTGGATGCGGATTATGTACAAAGGGATGCGCAGAAAGTGCTATAAAAATAGTCAATGGCAAGGCAAAGCTAATATCAGAGAATCTATGTGATGGTCTAGGAAAATGTATTGGACATTGTCCAATGGGTGCTATAGAAATAATTGAAAGAGAAGCAGATGTATTTGATGAAGAAGTGGCAGCAAAGCATTTAGAAAGTCTAAACAAAAGTCAGGCTCCTATAGGACATAATCACGGAGGGGGATGTCCCGGAAGCAGAGCTATGGCTATACAAAGAAATGAAGCAGGTGGAGCTTCAAGCTCCATATCTACAGGAGACATTGAACTAAAGATAAAACCTCAATTATCACAATGGCCTGTTCAACTAAAGTTAGTGCCGGAAAAGGCTTCATACTTTGATGGTAAGGAGCTACTAGTGACTGCTGACTGTGTTCCCATAGCATATCCCAACTACCATTTAGATTTGCTTAAAAATAGATCAGTAGCTATTGGCTGCCCAAAGCTAGACGATGTAAATTTTTATATTGAAAAGCTAACTAATATTATTTCATATAATGACATAACAGGAATTACAGTAGCCCATATGGAGGTTCCGTGCTGTAATGGTATAGTTATGGCTGTAAATGAAGCAGTAAGAAAAGCAAAAAAAGATATCAAAGTAAATAAAATTAAAATACTAATCAATGGTGAAAAGGAGAGCTAAAACTCTCTTTTCTTTTTGTTAAGCTATGATATAATTAGGTAAAAATAGCAAACATACATAGATAAATTATAAATGCTGTGTTATGAGTTAGTTATGAGGAGGAAAGCTAATGCTTGGAGAGTTTAAAAAATTTGCAATGAGAGGAAATGTAGTTGATTTAGCAGTAGGGGTTATTATTGGGGGTGCTTTCGGTAAAATCGTAACCTCCCTTGTAAACGATGTAGTTATGCCACTATTGGGACTTTTATTAGGAGGTATTAACTTTGCAGAGGACAAACTGTTATTAAGGGCTGCAACAGGAGCAAAAGAGGCGATTTATCTAAATTATGGACAGTTTCTTCAATCGGTAATAGACTTCTTGATTATATCATTTTCAATATTTCTTTTTATTAAAGCTATCAATACCTTTAAGAAAAAAGAAGAAGAAAAACCAAAGCCTGTTGGTCCAACTAAGGAGGAAATATTACTTACTGAAATTAGAGATTTACTGAAAGAAAGAAAATAGATGCAGCAGGCTCTAATGATTGTTATAAAAGTTTTACACATAGGCAAACATAAATAATGAGTTTTGTGGATATCTATAGGAAAAACAATTAGACTTGTGGATATTTCTTGTTATTGTAATACAATTTTAACTTTTTAATATTTCTTAATATGTTATAATTTTGATAAATCACTGTAAATTTTTTTGATACCATCGACTTGAATAAAATTTACATTTCATAAATTTGAAAGTAGGTGTGCATATTGAAATATTTTTTAAAGGTTTTTTCCATCGCTTTTATATGTTTTTTACTAGCTGTTGGTGCAGGCGTGTATACATATTCCAAAATATATGTACCGTCAGAAGAGGAGCCAGGCATCACTGATGATGAAGATACTGATAAGAACGATGACGAAGATTTAGCAAAGAAAGACGAACCCAAGGACCCTTTACAAAGAGCCATAGCTAAAAGCAAGAGAGTAAACTTTCTACTTATGGGGATGGAAGGTCCTAGGTCTGATACATTGATATTTGCAAGCTATGACCCTAAAGAAAAAAATGTGGATATGATATCAGTTCCAAGAGATACGTATTATCACACTAATGGCTATGATGATGCTGAACTTAGAAAAATGAACGCTGTATATGGAAGAAGTAAAACCGAAGGAGTCAAAAAAGCAGTAGGGGAAATTCTAGGACAAGTTCCTGTTCACCATTACATTATGATAGACTATAATGGTGTAGCCAAGGTTGTAGATTCCATTGGAGGAGTAGAAGTAAATGTGCCTTTTCATATGGAGTATTATGACCCAACTGACAAGCCGCCTTTACGTATAGATATACCAAAAGGAAAACAGACATTAAAAGGTGAGCAGGCAGTTAAGTTTTTAAGATTTAGACATAATAACGATAAAACAGTAGGCTACCCAGATGGGGATTTGGGAAGAATAAGAGCTCAACAGGAGTTTTTAAAATCAGCCATAAAGAAATCCTTAAGTCTTAAGTTTATAAACGTTGTAAATACAGCCTTTGATCATGTAAAGACAGATGTTAAATTAACGGAAGCATTAAGCTATGCTGCAGGTCTTATTGGTTTTGATATGGATAATATATCTATGACTACATTGCCTGGAGCAGATGAATATAGAACATATGGGAAGCAAAGACTATCCTACTTTATACATGATTCTGAAAAGATAAAAGAGCTAATGATGGATATTTATAATGTAGAAGAAGAGGTCATTGAGGAAAATAAAACTGATGATTAGCAGATAACGACCTTTAGCTTGGAGGGCATTGGAAAAATTAATTTACTTATATATAAAAAAGCCTGCAAATTGCAGACTTTTTTTGTATTATTTTTAGAAAATCTGATTGAATTTCACCTACTTATTTGCAAGAAGCATTTCTCCAACCGTATATATATCTCCTGCTCCCATAGTAACTATTATATCGCCTTCAGATGCATTATCCTTAATGTAGTTGCCTATTTCCTCGAAGGTTCCTAAATACTCAGCATCGACTCCATTTTTGACTAGCTCATTAGCTAAGTCTCTTGAATGAATTACACCTGTGTCTTTCTCTCTGGCTGCATATATATCTGCAATTATAACCTTGTCAGCATCATAAAAGGAATCAGCAAATTCCTTAAGTAATGCTTTAGTTCTTGTATAAGTATGCGGTTGGAATGCACAAATTATTCTGCCGTTAGAAGAATTTCTTAATGCAGCTAGTGTAGCCTTAACTGCGGTTGGATGATGAGCATAGTCATCTATAACTGTGGCTCCTTCTAGGGTTCCCTTGTACTCTTGTCTTCTATGGGTTCCAGTATATTTAGCTATTGAATCAATAATACAATCCATTGAAACACCACAAATATTGGCTACAGCTATTGCAGCAAGCGCATTATATACATTATGAATTCCTATCGTACTTAACGAAATATCATAGACTTCTCTATTATTTACTATTAATTTAAAAGAAGGAAGCCCTCTTTCATTAAAAGTGATATGAGTAGCCTTATAATCAGCTTCATTATCAATTCCAAATGTGATTACTTTGCATCTGGAGTTTTCCACAGCTTTTTTAACATTTTCATCATCACTGTTTGCAACGATGTGTCCTTCCTCAGGTATTAGCTTTACAAAATCTGAAAATGTGTTAATAATATGATTTAAGTCCTGGTAATAGTCCAGATGGTCTTCATCAATATTTAATATAACTCCAATTGTAGCATAAAACTTCAATATATTTCCCTTATACTCACATGCTTCTGTAAGTAGCACTTCACCATTGCCTATTTTAACATTTCCGCCTATTTGGTCTAATTCTCCGCCTAATAGAATTGTAGGATCTAAAGATGAGTTATTAAAAATTACAGACATCATTCCAGTAGTAGTAGTTTTTCCATGAGTACCAGATACAGCAATGGAGTTCTTATATAGCTTCATCAATTGACCTAAAAAAGTTCCTCTATCAACAGTAGTTATATTCTTTTCATAAGCTTCTAATAATTCAGGATTATCTTTGCTTATTGCATCAGTATATACTATTAAATCAGCATCTCCAATGTTGTCTTTACTATGACCTATACTTACTACAGCACCCTTATTTTCTAACTTTTTTAGAATAGTAGATGATTTCATATCAGAACCTGAGACTCTGTATCCGTTTTCTAAAAGTATTTCAGCTAACCCACTCATACTTATTCCACCAATTCCAATAAAATGGACATGAGAAAAGCTATGATTATGTATATTGAAAGAAAACATTATATAACCTCCTGACAAGGAATAACATGATTATTCATATTATTGCCAACAATTATACTATTATTATCATATTCTAAGGTAATTCCTCTTGATACAGTGATGATTATACCATATCAATAACTTTTAAAGAAGGAAATAATTTATAATATTAATTATTTAATGATTGTGTGAATAATGAAATCCGCAAGGTGGTATAATATTCGTGTTAAACAGGCATAATGTGGAAATAGGGATATCATTTGGCAATATTGTGTTAATAAATAAACATATCATTAAATATTTTTCCTATTATCAAATATAACATAATAGCAGGGGATAAAGAATCAAAAAAAACAGTAAATTATTAGTATATGGGTATAAACATACAAAAAATAATTATTTTTTGTTTTAAAAGAAGGAATTACCAAAAATATAGAGAATATAAAGGTTAATTACAAAATCAAAGTTGAGAGACCTCGTGGGAAGGTGGTGAATTCATGAAGGTAACAGACGTAAGAGTCAGAAAGGTTAACAACGAAGGAAAGATGAAAGCGATAGTTTCAGTTACATTCGATGATGAATTTGTAGTACACGACATCAAAATTATTGAAGGACAAAACGGATTATTTATTGCTATGCCAAGCAGAAAGATGGCAGATGGAGAGTTTAGAGATATAGCTCATCCTATCAATTCAGAAACGAGAAATGTAATACAAGAAGCAGTTTTTGCTGAGTATGAAAAAGCAATGAATGAGTAAACTAAAGGGTCAAAAGACCCTTTTTACTTTTTTGTAGATTAAATCTTTTTTATAACGAATAGGAAGGCTCTACTTTTTTTTATATTTATTTTAAGAACTTTTCGTAATGAGTTTCAGCAAAAGCTTCCTTTCAAAGCTTCAATAGAAGCTTTTGTTATAATACTGTATACAAATTTTATGTATTATCTTGTTTTTTTATATGTAAAAGAGTATATTAATATTGGTGGCTTATGATCAAATTCATTTAAATAAATGCATTAAAAGTCATAAAAAAGCTAAATATTATCTATATAGTAATAGATTGTATAATAGAGTAAGAGGGGTGTGTAAAATGATATTTTCAATTATACTTGCAGCAGGTGAAGGTACAAGAATGAAGTCAAAGCTTCCAAAGGTTTTACATAAGATATGCGGGAAGCCCTTACTCAGCCATGTAATAAATACTGCTAAATCCTCTGGTATAGACAAAAACATAGTGATAATAGGCAACAGAAGTGACCTTGTAAGAAATACCATAGAAGAGGTGATTTTTGTAGAGCAGCCTATGGGCGAAGGAGTACCTTATGGAACTGGATTTGCTGTAATGCAGGCCAAGGATTTCATAGAAGATGATAGTCATGTTCTTATTTTATATGGAGATACTCCTCTAATTACCAGTGAGACAATAAATAGCCTTATAGAATTTCATAAGGACGGAAATTATGAGGCAACTGTTTTAAGTGCTGATTTTGATGACCCTACAGGCTATGGAAGAATAATAAGAGACACAAATGGGAATGTAGAATCCATAGTTGAGCATAAGGATGCTAGCGACCTACAGAGAAATATAAAAGAGATTAACTCAGGTATCTATTGCTTTAATGGCAAAAGCCTAAAATTAGCATTAGATAGATTAAATAATAATAATGTGCAGAATGAATACTATATCACTGATGCTATAAAAATACTTAATGATTTAGAACTAAGGGTTGGAGGATATAAAATCTTAGACAATGAAGAGATTTTTGGCATCAATTCAAGACAGCAGCTTGCAGAAGCTGAAAAAGTGATGAGAAAAAGAATTAACAATTATCATATGGCCAATGGGGTTACTATAATAGCTCCTGACAATACTTATATTGATGCAGATGTGAGAATAGAAAGAGATACTATAATATACCCTGGTGTCATTATTGAGGGCAAGACCAGCATTGGAGAAGACTCCATAATAGGACAAAACAGCAGAATTGTAGATAGCGCTATTGGCAATAATGTAGAGATTCAAATATCAACAATTCTAGAGAGCAAAGTAGATGATAATGCGCATATTGGTCCATATGCATACTTAAGACCAAACAGCGATATTGGAAAAAATGTTAAAATTGGAGACTTTGTAGAAGTTAAGAATTCTAAAATAGGTGAAAACTCAAAAGCTTCTCATCTTTCATATATTGGAGATGCTATTGTAGGAAAAGGCGTCAATATAGGATGTGGAACCGTATTTGTAAACTATGACGGTATGAAAAAACACAAGACAATAGTACAGGATAATGTATTTATAGGCTGCAATACTAATCTTGTATCGCCAGTAGAAGTGGAAGAAGGAGCATATATTGCAGCAGGTTCAACTATTACAGAAAGGGTACCAAAGGATAGTCTTTCTATAGCGAGAGCCAGACAAGTGAACAAGGAAGGCTGGGTTGAAAAAAAAGGCTTTAAAAAATAAAGGAGGCTTACAAATGAACATTAGTGGAAGAGACCTGAAGATTTTTGCTGGAAATGCAAATAAAGAGCTAGCAGAAAAAATTTGTGTAGAGCTAGGAGAGACACTGGGGAATAGTGAGGTTGGTGTATTCAGTGATGGCGAGATATCTGTGAATATTGGTGAAACCGTAAGAGGATATGATGTATTCGTGATTCAACCTACATGTCCGCCTGTTAATAACAATTTAATGGAGCTTCTAATAATGATTGACGCATTAAAAAGAGCTTCTGCAGGAAGAATAAATGCTGTAGTTCCTTATTATGGCTATGCAAGACAAGATAGAAAAGCAAAAGCAAGAGACCCTATAACAGCAAAGCTTGTCGCAGATCTTCTTGAAGTATCTGGACCAGACAGAATAATAACTATGGATTTACATGCTGCTCAGATACAGGGATATTTTGACATACCAGTTGACCATTTACTTGGTGGACCAATACTTGCACAGCACTTTAAAAAGAATCTAGCTAATGAAACAGTAATAGTTTCACCTGATGTTGGTGGAGTTCAAAGAGCAAGGAACTTTGCTAGTATTTTAGATTTACCTATTGCTATAATTGAGAAAAGAAGACCTAAGGCAAATGTATCAGAGGTTATGAACGTAATAGGAGATATTGAGGGAAAAGATGCTATAATAGTTGACGATATCATTGATACAGCTGGTTCTATGACTAAGGCAGCAAGTGTGCTAAAGGACTTTGGAGCCAAGAGAGTTTTTGCATGCTGCACTCATGCTGTATTATCAGGACCTGCTATTGAGAGAATACAAAATTCTGTTATAGAGAAACTAGTAGTTACAGATACAATTCCTCTGATAGAGGAAAAGAAAATAGATAAAATCGAAGTAGTATCAGTAGCACCTATTATAGCAGAGGCAATAAGAAGAATATACAAAAATGAGTCTGTTAGCAGAATATTCGATTAGCTTTAAAGGAGTTGGTTGTTTGTATGCAGTAATAGGATTAGGGAATCCTGGCACTAAATATAAGGGAACTAGACACAATGTCGGCTTTAATACTATAGATTGTCTTGCCCAAAGGAATAATGCGAAGATTACTAAGATTAAATTTAAATCAGTATATGGAGAGGCTCAAATAGGCGGGGAAAAGGTACTGTTAGTAAAGCCTCAGACCTATATGAATAGAAGTGGGGAAAGTGTATTAGAAATATATAATTTTTATAAGATACCAATAGAAAATATTATTGTCATAGTAGATGATGTAGATATAAAATTTGGAACACTAAGGATAAGAGCAAAGGGAAGTGCAGGTACTCATAATGGAATGAAATCTATCATATATTTACTACAAAGTGATGACTTTCCTAGAGTTAAAATTGGAGTAGGTAAACCAAATGAGCATCAAGATTTAGCAGACTTTGTCCTAGATGGCTTTTCAAAGGACGATAGGACAACTATAGATAACACTATAGAGCAAGCTGCAAAAGCAGTTGAAAAGATTATCACAAGCGGCATAAGTGCTGCAATGAATGAGTTTAATATGAATATTGAGAGCCCAGGTATCTAAAACCTGGGCTATAGGCGTTCTAGCTAAGGAGCTGGTTTTGTGGAATTAAATATGTTTATAGACAGTCTGAAGAATCTGTCTTCATATGGGCAATTAACAAATGAAATTAATAAAAAGACTTCGCCAATTGCTTTACACGGGTTATCTGAGGAGAATATAGCTCATATTTCATATGGGTTAAATCAACATCTAGATAAGCAGATTCTTATAATAACCTATGATGAACTAAGAGCAAAAAAAATAGCAGAGGATTTAGAATTTTTTAGTGAAGAAAATAGTGAATTATTTCCTACTAGAGAAGTAGTCTTTTATGATATTGCTGCCCATAGCCATGAGGTATCAAACCATAGGGTAAGGGTCATGGACAGACTTATTCGAGGAGAAAGCATAATAGTTGTGTCTTCTATTCAATCCATAATGAATAAGATAATGACAAAGACTTTAATTAAAAAATACACCCTTGATATTGAAATGGGACAGACTATTGATTTAAATCAACTGTCTAATACCTTTGTTGCTCAAGGCTACGAGAGAGTGGACATGGTAGAAGGTGTAGGACAGTTCAGTATACGTGGAGGCATTATTGACCTTTTTTCAGTCAATTCATTTAATCCCTTTAGGATTGAGCTGTTTGATGATGAAATAGACTCCATAAGAATATTTGATTTAAAAACTCAAAGGTCAATTGAAAATTTAACTAGCATTCATATTCCACCAATTAAAGAGGTTCTTATTTTAGAGGAAGAGATTAATCATGTCATAGATGGAATTGAAAGTGACTTAAACACATCTACTAAAAAGCTTCAGAAAAAAGGTGAGACAGAAATAATAGATGCTTTGACAGAAAAATTTAGGGCCTATATAGATAGATTGTCAAATAAAATGAGTATAGGAAATCTTGATTTATTAGTTCCTTATTTGAAGCAAGATATTTCAAATATTATAGAATACTTCAAAAGTGACTCTATAGTCATAGCTGATGAACCTCAAAGAATAGAGGAAAGCGTAAAGGGTCTCAGGCAGGACTTCATAAATAGGTATACTGATCAGTTTGAAAGAGGTGAAGTATTATCAAGGCATCAGGATATATACCATGCCTATGATACTATTTTAGATGATATATCTAAATTGACGTGTATCACCACAACAAATCTTTTAAAAAACAATCCTAGGTTTAAGCCAAAGGCTATTATAAACTTCAGCATTAAGAGTATGCAGTCATTTCATAATAAAATTGAGATTTTAGTAGAAGAGCTTAAGCATTTTAAGTATAGAGGATATAAGACTATTATTCTTTCAGGTACTAAGGAAAGAGGAATTAGATTAGTACAGAATCTTTTAGAAAATAATATTGAATGTAGCTATGTAGATGATGTCTCTAGAGAAATAAAGTCAGGACAGGTATTTATTACTGCTGGAAGCATAAGCAGGGGATTTGAGTACTCAAATCTGAAGTTTGCCATTATAAGTGACAAAGAGGTATTCGGAAGCTATAAAAAGGCAAGACCTGTAAAGACAAGGAAAGATACTGCTAAAATAGCATCCTTTACAGATTTAAATGTAGGGGATTATGTAGTGCATGAAACCCATGGAATTGGAAAATATATTGGTGTAGAACAATTAACAGTACAAGGAGTAAAAAAGGATTATTTATCAGTCAAGTATTCAGGTGAGGATAGGCTTTATGTGCCGATTGATCAGATGAATTTAATCCAGAAATATATTGGTTCGGATACAGTAGAACCTAAAGTAAACAAGCTGGGTAGTAGTGAGTGGGCGAAAACTAAGACAAAGGTTAAGAAGGCTATAGAAGATATGGCTGCAGATTTGATAAAGCTCTATGCTGCTAGACAGACTGTAAAGGGATATAGATTTTCTTCTGATACTCCATGGCAGAAGCAATTTGAAGATGCCTTTGCATATGAAGAAACTGATGACCAATTGAGATGCATAGAAGAAATTAAAAAGGACATGGAAAAAGACAGACCTATGGACAGATTGCTATGTGGAGATGTAGGCTATGGGAAGACAGAAGTAGCCCTAAGAGCTGCATTTAAAGCAATAATGGATGGTAAACAGGTGGCTATTTTAGTACCTACAACCATATTAGCTCAACAGCATTATAATACAATAGTGGAGAGATTTAATCAATTCCCTGTAAAAGCTGAAATGCTAAGCAGGTTTAGAACACCAAATCAGCAAAAGAAAATTATTAATGATTTAAAGAGTGGCAACCTTGATATTGTAGTGGGAACCCATAGGCTTTTATCAAAGGATGTTAAATTTAAAGACTTAGGGCTATTGATTATAGATGAGGAGCAAAGATTTGGAGTTAAGCACAAGGAAGCCATTAAGATAATCAAGCAGAGCATTGACGTCCTTACATTAACTGCGACTCCTATTCCAAGAACTCTTCATATGTCTTTAATTGGTATTAGAGACATGAGCGTTATTGAAGAGCCACCAGAGGAAAGGTATCCTGTACAGACATATGTTGTTGAATACAATGAACAGCTAATAAAAGATGCTATTATTAGAGAGCTCAATAGAGAGGGGCAGATTTATTATTTATATAATAGAGTTCAAAATATTCAGCAGTTTGCTTCAAGAGTAAAAAACTTAATTCCTGATGCAAAGGTGGCTATTGGACATGGACAGATGAGTGAGAGAGAGCTGGAAAGAGTAATGATGGACTTTCTTAGCAGAGAGACAGATGCTTTAGTATGTACAACTATTATTGAAACAGGTCTTGACATACCTAATGTAAATACAATAATAATTAATGATGCTGATAAAATGGGTCTTTCTCAGCTATATCAGTTAAGAGGCAGGGTAGGACGCTCTAATAGAGTAGCATCTGCTTATTTCACCTACGAAAAGGATAAGGTTCTGACAGAGGTTGCAGAAAAGAGATTGAAAGCAATAAAGGAATTTACTGAATTTGGCTCTGGCTTTAAGATAGCTATGAGAGACTTGGAGATTAGAGGTGCTGGAAATCTATTGGGTTCTGAGCAGCATGGACAAATGGCTGCTATAGGCTATGATTTATATGTGAAATTCCTAGAAGAATCTATAAAGAAACTAAAGGGAGAACAAGAGGAAGAAATAATTGAAACAACCATAGAGCTTAATGTAGATGGATATATACCTAAAAAATACATTGAAAAAGAAGAACAAAAGGTTGAAATATATAAGAGAATTGCGTCTATTATGAATAAACAGGACTATTCAGATGTTTTAGAAGAGATAATGGACAGATTTGGTGAGATACCGAAAGAAGTGACTAACCTATTGAAGATATCATATATTAAATCTCTTTGCAGTAAGGCAAAAATTATTTCCGTATCTCAAAATGATCAAGTCATAAAGCTAGATTTTAAATCAATAGAAAGCATTACCCCTGATTTAGTAAATGAACTAGTTCTATCATATGGCAGGAGAATGACATTCGATTTATCTAAAACACCAAATTTCAAGTATAAGCTTACGGGCAAGACTCAGGACAGTATACTAAATGAGCTTGAAAAGGTAATTGAAAAAATTAGTAGTTTTCATGGGACCATAAATAATATATAATATATATATGTTAGGCTTATAGTTAGGAGGGTAAAGATTGCAATTTAGAATAAATAGAAAACTTATCTTAGTTATAGTAACTATTTTTATATTATCTATGGTGCTGAATGGATGTGGTACATCAAAGGAGGATTCAGTAGCAATAGTTAATGGAGACGCTATATCAAAATCTGAATTTGGAATTAATTTTGATATAAACAAAAAGATGTACGAGAATCAATTAGGAACAGATATTATGTCAAAGGATATAGGACAAGGAAAGACCTTCGAAGAAGAGCTAAAGCAAGTAGTACTAGATAATCTTATAGTTGAGAAAATAATACTACAAGATGCAGAGAAGCAAAAGATTACAGTAAAAGATAAGGAAGTAGAAGATGCTATAAACCAATTTGTTGTATCAGTAGGTGGACAAGAGAAACTAAAAGGGTTTCTTAAACAAAACAATATGACAGAAGATTTTATGAAAAAAAGAATGAAAACGGAAATGATTATAGATAAATATAAAAATCTTTTCTTTGAATCAATCATTTCTGAAGAAGATGTTAAGAAACAATACGAAGAAAATAAGGAAGAATATGTTTTAATTAGAGCTAGTCATATACTGGTAAAGACAGAAGAAGAGGCTAAGGATATATTAAAACAAATTAGTGAAGGAAAAAGCTTTGAAGACTTAACTAGCCTGTCAACTGAGTCAGGAGCAGCAGAAAGAAAAGGCGATTTGGGTTATTTTACTAGAGGAGAAATGGTTCCTGAGTTTGGAGAAGCTGCATTTGAGCTAAAGCCTGGTGAAATAAGTGATGTTGTAAAATCAGAATTCGGATACCATGTCATAAAGCTTACTGATAGAAAAGAAGCATTTGAAGATGTAAAGGATAATGTATTAGCTGACTTACAAAGCAAGGAAGCTACTAAATTTGACGAAAAAGTTCAAGAGCTAAGAGACAAAGCAAATATAGAGATTCTTATAGACATTGAGCCACAGAAGAGTGATGAACAAAATAATGATGAAAACAAAGCTCAGGATAATATAGAGAATAAAGAAGGAAACTAGAAGACTGCTAAAACAGTCTTCTTTTTATGACCTAACCTGATTTCCTGAATGCCTCTATCAGGAGATGGTAGGTCAAACGCAATGAGAACCAAATTTATGAAGGGTAGCGAGCAGATAAATTTGTGATTCGAGACTGCGGAAAATGACCTAACCCGATTTCCTGAACGCTTCTATCAGGAAATCGATGGTAGGTTAAACTTAGGCGAGAGCCAGATTTATGAAGGGTAGCGAGCAAATAAATTTATTATTCAAAACTGTGACAAAAATGTCTTTGCTATAAAATTTCCACATATGCATAAAAAAATCTTAATAGTAAAATAATAAGTAAACAAAGCTATATATTTACTTTTATTATTAAGGAGGGAAATAAGTGAAAGCTACTGGAATCGTAAGAAGAATAGATGATTTAGGCAGAGTAGTAATACCTAAAGAAATTAGACGTACACTTAGAATAAGAGAAGGCGATCCTTTAGAAATATTTACGGATAGAGAAGGAGAGGTAATATTAAAAAAATATTCTCCTATTGGGGAACTAAATGAATTTGCTACTGAATTTGCTGAATCACTATACGAGAACATAAGTCATACTTCAGTTATTTGTGATAGGGATACTATAGTTGCCATATCTGGAGGTTCTAAAAAAGAATACCTAGATAAAAGAGTAAGTCCTGAATTAGAAAAAATAATGGAGAGTAAAGAAACCTATGTAGCTACTGGTGCAAATAAGCCTATTAGGTTAGCCTCAGATGAATTAAATCCTGAAAAGTATCTTAATCAAATTATTGCACCTATAGTATCACAGGGAGACCCAATTGGTGCAGTAGTATTAGTAACTAAGGAACCAAATGTAAAGATGGGAGATATTGAAATTAAGCTTGCTGAGACTTCAGCCGCATTTTTATCAAAACAAATGGAACAATAATACATGTACATAGCCTACCAACAATGGTAGGCTTAAATATTTCTATTCATTATCTAGCCTAGTTCTGATATAATAGTATTTGCGAATTATAACTGTATGGTTTAGGATTTTAATAAAATACACACTCACGGTTTCGGATTTAATGGAGTTACAGAAATCTTTGATTTCGTTGTAGCTCCTTACTCAGTGTTGGCTGAGCGACCTTGATATATAGCTCATTTCGCTAAAAAATCCTACAACTTGCAAACTCGCTTCGGTTAATGGAGTTATAGAAATCTTTGATTTCGTCGTAACTCCTTATGTCAGCGTATGCTGACCTTACCTTAATATAATTGCTTAACGGATTTTTTATCTACATTCGCTAAGAATTATAGTATAAAATCTGAAGTTTGCTTAGTATTTTATTAAAATCTTATCGAACTGTATTAAATTGTAGAATTTCAAGATTGGAGGCAGGTTTATGGCTAGAAACAATTTTTTGAAGGGAGCTGCAATATTAGGCATAGCAGGTTTAATAGTAAAAATTCTGGGTGCTTTTTATAGAATCCCCCTTTCAAACATGATAGGACCAGAAGGAATGGGATACTATCAAACAGCATACCCACTTTATACATTACTTGTAGCAATATCAACATCAGGTTTCCCTACTGCAATTGCAAAAATAGTTGCCGAAAAAAGAGCATTATATGATTTTAGAGGAGCTCATAGAGTATTCAGAATATCCTTCGCGGGCTTCTTAGCCGCAGGGATAATTACCTCTCTATTTGTATTTTTTACTGCAAGACCTATTGTAAATGCAGTAGGGAATAGCAAAGCTTATTACTCACTTATAGCTATGACACCTGCACTATTTTTTGTACCTATTATGTCTGCCTTTAGGGGGTACTTTCAAGGAAGACAGACTATGGCACCAACTGCTATGTCACAACTAATTGAGCAGCTATTTCGTGTGGCCATAGGCTTATTTCTAGCATATCAGCTAGTAGGAGTGGGACTTCCAGAAGCAGCAGGAGGAGCCTCATTTGGAGCCTCTGCTGGAGCCATTGCAGGTACAATTCTCATAGTAATTATTTATATAAAAGAAAAAGGAAAAATAGCTGAAGAGATTAAAAATAGCAGTACTGCTAAACTAGAAAGTGTAAGCAAAATAGTGAAGGATATTTTAATTATAGCTATACCAATTACTATTGGAGCGTCTATATTACCAATAATAAATACTATAGATGCAGCTCTTATTATGAGAAGGCTTCAGGAAACAGGCTTCACTCAGAAACAAGCTACGGAGCTATTTGGACAACTTACAGGAAATGCACAAACCTTGATTAATTTACCGCAGGTGCTTTCCATGGCTATAGCCATGAGCTTAGTTCCAGCAGTATCTAGTGCATTTGCAAGAAAAGACTATGAAGATATAAGAACTACTACTAAATCAGGTGTTAGGGTAACTCTTCTTATAGGATTACCTTCTGCATTAGGATTGTTTATATTGTCCACACCTATTATTGACCTTCTATACTATAACTATAGTATTGCAGAAAAACAAAGCACTGGAGCCATACTTCAGATTTTAGCAATAAGCTTAGTATTTTTGACATTGATTCAATCACTTACAGCTATACTTCAAGGATTGGGAAAGATAATGATACCTGTACGAAACCTTGCTATAGGTGCAGTGGTAAAAGTTATTTTGACGTATATTTTAACAGGCATACCTTCTATAAATGTAAAAGGTGCAGCCTTTAGTACAGTGGTGACTTATTTAGTGGCAGCCATACTAAACTTTATAGAGGTTAAAAAGCATACTAAGGTTAAGTTCAGATTTATAGATATAGCTTTAAAGCCTTTAATATCTGCACTTATAATGACAGGAGTGGCATGGGTCACTTATAGATATACTAATATACCGCTAGGAAGCAAGATATCAACCATACTTTCAATTGGCACAGGTGGTATTGCATATGTAATCTCACTACTTCTAAGCGGCACTTTAACCACAGAGGATTTTGAGCTTTTACCTAAGGGAGAAAAGTTAGCCAGAAAATTAAAATCTGTAGGACTTTTAAAAAGCTAGAATTGCACATGTATAAAGAAAACAGTATTTGTCAATGATAAGAGTAAATATGGAGGGAAACCATGGGGAAAATTACAATAGTAGGACTAGGGCCAGGGGATATAGGCTCACTTACATTAGGTGCCATAGAGCAGATAAGCAATGGAAACAAAGTTTTTCTGAGGACAGAGAACCATCCTACCGTAAAGTATCTAGATGAAAAAGAAATACAATATAATTCATATGACTATGCATATGAGGCTCAGCAGAGCTTTGAAAAAGTCTATGAGTTTATAGCCGAAGATTTAGTAAAAAAGTCCCAAGAATTTGATAACATTACTTATTGTGTACCTGGTCATCCATTAGTTGCAGAGAAAACGGTTGAGATGCTAATGGAGCTTGAAAAAAGAGGAGCTATTGAAATAGAAATAATACCTGGTCTAAGCTTTATAGAACCTGTAATATTAGCGGTAGGGCATGACCCCATAAATGGGCTTAAAGTAATAGATGGACTAAACATTCATGAGACAAATGCCGATATAAATGTTGACTGTTTAATAACTCAAGTGTATGATAAAATGAGGGCATCAGAGCTTAAGCTTGCTTTCATGGAAATATACGGAGATGAGCATGAGATATATGTTATTAACTCTGCTGGTATTAAACATGAAGAGAATGTCCTCAGAATTCCTCTATATGAGATAGATAGGATAGATGACATAGGTTTTTTAACAAGCGTCTATGTGCCTAAATTAAAGAATAAAGCCAGATATGATATCCATGATTTAATGAGAATCATGGAAAGGCTGAGAGGAAAGGAAGGATGCCCTTGGGATTCAGAACAAACCCATATCTCTTTAAGGGAATATGTAATTGAAGAAGCTTATGAAGTAGTAGATACTATTAATAATGATGACATGGATGCTTTAGCAGATGAGCTAGGGGATTTACTGCTTCAAGTAGTGTTTCATAGTCAAATTGCCAAGGAGGAAGGTTACTTTAACTTATGGGATGTGACAACGAACATTTGCAGCAAGCTTATTCATAGACATCCTCATGTATTCTTAGATAAGACAGCTAACAATGTATCTGAGGCTTTAAAAAGCTGGAACGATATGAAGGCTGAAGAAAAAAACATTGAAAGCTACGCAGGCAGACTTAGAGATATACCTAAGAGTCTTCCTTCACTTATGAGAAGCTACAAGGTGGGGCAGAGAGCAGCTGATGTGGGATTTGACTGGAATGATGTAAATGGAGCAATTGAAAAGCTATATGAAGAGCTAGAAGAGGTCATGGCAGAGATTAAAAGCAATAATAAAGACAGCCTAGAAAGTGAAATAGGAGATTTAATATTTGCAGTAGTGAATGTATGTAGATTTGTGAACATAAATCCTGAGAACGCTATAAATAGAACCATAGAGAAGTTTGTCGAAAGATTTGAGTTTATTGAAGTAGAAAGCAAAAAAATGGGTCTAGATTTGAAGGGAATGTCTCTCAAAGATATGGATTTTATGTGGAATAAGGCAAAAATACATAAAAATAAAAAAAATGATAAAAAATAGTACAGAAAAGAAGGATTTTGCTAAAAAACATAGAATATGCTATACGTAATACGTAACCAAATTAATAACTAAAGGGAGGTTATATTGTGAATAAAGCTGAATTAGTAGCTAGCATGGCAGAAAAAAGTAATTTGACTAAAAAGGATGCAGAAAGCGCTTTAAATGCATTTATGAAAAGCGTTGAAGAAGCATTAGCAGGTGGAGAAAAGGTGCAATTAGTAGGTTTTGGTACTTTCGAAGTTAGAGAAAGAAAAGCTAGAGAAGGTAGAAATCCAAGAAATCCTGAAGAAGTTATAAAAATACCAGCATCTTCAGCTCCAGTGTTCAAAGCTGGCAAAACTTTAAAAGAAGCAGTAAACAAATAAGAGAATCAGGTCAGTGACCTGATTTTTTTATAGGAGTAGGGGTGAAATAAATGAGAATAGATAAATTCTTAAAAAATGCAAGAATCATTAAAAGAAGAACCATAGCAAAAGAAGCCTGTGAACAAGGAAGAGTATTTGTAAATGGAAGAGAAGCAAAACCGGGAACTGAGTTAAGCATTGGAGATAAAATAGAGATAAACTTTGGCTCTAATACCATGAAGATAGAAGTTCTTCAATTACTCGAGCATGTTACAAAAGAAAATGCAGAAGAAATGTATAGGAATATATAATAATGAATTGCCCATACTGCAATAAAGAAATGGAGAAGGGCTATATTAGTGATAGCAGAAGATATAGAATGCTCTGGCTACCTGAAGGAACAAATTTTTTTTTAAATACTAAAAAAAGCATTACAAAGCATAATGGAATAATACTATGCGAATTACCTTGGTTAGAATGGGAAGCACCGGTTGCATATGCTTGTAAAGAATGCAAAAAGGTGATTATCGAATATGAGGATTAATTAACTGCAAAACATGTAGAGACTGCCACAGGCAGTCTAGTAGGGGCGCCGATGTGGCGTCTTTTTTTTGCAGGTAATGTAGAGATAATCTCTTCTATACCTAGCATAAACAAAGTATTAAGAACATATTTATTAACATAAGTATAAATAAAGGAGGAGATTAGATGACAGAAAAAAAGCCTACTTCTAAAAGCAATAACATAATACTTGAAGATAGAGAAAAGCTTGCAATTTCAGGTGTTGAATTCGTAGAAAGCTTTAATGACAATACAATTATCCTCGCAACATCTAAGGGGGGCATAAATATAAAGGGTGCTTCACTAAACATAAGCAAACTAAATCTAGATGATGGAAACGTAACCATACAGGGTGTCATAAATAGCATAGTATATACTAATAAGGAAATATCAAGTGGCAAAGGAAGTGGTGGACTATTAGGAAAGATGTTTAAGTAATCTTAGTACTGACATGAGGTGGTAGGGTGGATAGTTTCGTTCAAAATCAAGCCTATATATTCTTCGCAACCTTATATGGCGGCATAGTAATGGGGTTTATATATGACTTATATAGAATTTTTAGATATTATTTAAAGCCAAAGAAAGTAGCTACCTTTATTGAGGATTTTATTTTCTGGATTATTATCTCCGTCATATTTGTAACAGTAATTTTATACACTAACTGGGGAGAAATAAGGGGATATATTTTTCTTGGGTTCTTTATTGGAGCTTTTTTATATTCAAGGTTTCTAAGCAAGATTATAATTACTGCAATAGTATGGATTGTAAACGGCATCATAAAAATATTAAAGTATATACTTAAGTTTATTTTTTTCCCATTTAGATTGATAGGTTCTAAGCTGCATAACCCATATAATAGGGCTAAATCTAGAGTAAATAGGTTAAGTAAAAGAATTAAGAGATACTTAAAGCTACCTTTTACATTACTTAAAGGCTTAAAGAAAAACATTAAGACTATGTTTAGTAAAAAATAGGTATAAAATATAATTATACAAAGGATTTTTAAAAGCTTTGTAGAAATATTATACTAAAGCGGAAATAAGAAGGATGATTTTAATGGAAAAAAGAAAGACAAGAAAAAAAATTAAAATTGGTCATTTGTTTATTTTAGCTCTTGTTGTTTATTTAGGAATAACATTCATCAATCAGCAAAGTGCAATTAAAACTCTTGAAAAAGAAAAGCTGCAAAAACAACAAGAAATAGAAAAGCTGAATAGTGAAATAGAAGACATAGAGGAAAAATTAAAGTATACTGATTCATTAGAATATATTGAAAAAATGGCGAGAGAAGAGTTAAAAATGGTTAAGCCAGATGAAATAATAATCATTGATACAAATAAAAGCAAGGATAAGTCTAATAAGGGCATAGATAACTGATTTTAACAGATTGACATATCAAATTTTATAATATATACTAAGATAAGTTGATGTATTTAATATTTCTAAAGGAGGAGTATTTAATTTATGCCCGTTTTAGTAGGTAATGTAGTTGAAGGCACAGTCACAGGAATTACAAATTTTGGTGCTTTCATTCAACTTCCAGAAGGAAAGACTGGACTAGTTCATATATCTGAAATATCTCATGATTATGTTAGCAATGTTAGTGATTATTTAAAAAAAGATCAAGCTGTTAAGGTAAAGATTTTATCAATTAGTGATGAAGGAAAAATTAGCTTATCAATAAGACAAGCTGAACCTAAAAAATCTAAAACAAAGCCAGTTGAGATTGATTGGAATAAAACTGATGACAAACAAAAATTTATGTCTTTTGAAGATAAAGTGGCAAAGTTCTTAAAAGATAGTACCGAAAAACAAGAACAAATTAAGAGAAAAGAAACTAAAAAAGGTTTTGGTTCAAAAAATCGTAAAGCATAGGATATAACCGGGGATTCCCCGGTTTTTTTATGACCTAACCCGATTGTTTCGGATGCTTTTCCGAAAGAATCGTAGGTAGGTCAAACTTAGGCGAGCACCAAATTTATGTGAGCGAAGCGAGCAAATAAATTTGTGTTGCGAGACTGCGACAAGTTTCTTTAGACAAAATTAGGTTTTGTTTTTAACAAAAAAGCTCTACATATAGTTAATCTATATCATAAATATTAAGCTATCTTATAGTTATTCACTCTGTTTGCAGATATATTACAGGAAAATACATTAGTTTGATTTTATTTATTTTTGTGGTAAAAAACATAATATTTTTGTCGATGTTTGCAGACAGTAGATTTTAACAGGACTTCAGCCTATATAAAACTAATTCTCTTAAATTAACATTATATTTTCTTTAAATACCTTAACCTTGTATACTATCAAAAAAATGATAAAAGTATATTCAATATTGTCAAAAACTTATTAAAACTCTATACCCTAGATTGACAAATATTTTGAATTTCCTCTGCTACAATGGCATAAACAAAGATTGGGTGGAGGGGAATAAAATGATAAGTAGAATGGAGACATTCCCTACAGATAAACAGAGTAGATGGAATGGTAAAACTATTGATTTCAAGAATTTAAAAGAAGCTATTAGAGGAATTGACACTAGGACTATTATAATAAGTGTTCTAGCTTACCTCATAAGCAAATCAACTATAATGGAAGGGTTGACTCCCTTTGGCATAGCATTTATTTCAGCTTATTTTATAAAATATGGCAGTTCATATCTAATTCCATTATTTGCGTCCCTAGGAATCTTAACAGTTCATGGAGTAGATAGTTATCAGTATATTTCAGTTATATGGTTTATATTCTTCACATTTAAAATATTAAATCCGAAATTCAAGGATAGTATAATTAAAACATCTATATTTTCAGCATTGTCCCTTTTACTGCTGAAAAGCCTATATTTAGTTATTAACGACCATTACACTTATGATTTAATGCTAACGGCTTTTGAAGGAGTGGTTGTATTTACTCTTACGTACATATTTGCCCATAGTATTCCTACCATAGATACTACATTTAATAGGGTGTTTTCAAGTGAAGAGATTATTTGTGGAGCCATAATGCTTGCTCTAGCCGTATCAGGATTAGACAGTATTAGTATATTTGGGATATCTATAAAGAATGTAGTTGGAATAGCTATAGTCATATTTTTTGCATTCAATAAGGGACCTTCAATAGGCACTGCCGTAGGTATTACTATTGGTGTGATTACATCAATGTCACAGATTAGTCTTCCATTTGTCATATCCATATATGGATTTGCAGGACTTTTGTCTGGACTATTTAAAGAGGTAGGCAAGATTGGCAGCTGCCTAGGATTTCTTTTGGGAAACATTATAATGTCATTTTATATAGACAGCTCTATGGAAACAATACTGAAAAATAAGGAAATTGCAATATCTATTGGGATATTTTTATTAGTAACTAAATTGACAAAAGGATTAGGCAGCAAAGTTGTCATTGGTGTATCAGACAGAACACAGATAGAGGAAGCATACTCAAATAGAGTCAAGGACATGACATATAAAAGACTTACCGAAATATCTCAGGTTTTTGAGGAGCTTGGACAAACCTTTAGAAGAGTATCGGATAGGAAAAAGGTTGTTGAGCAAAAGGATATATCTAAGCTCATTGATGATGTAGCCAATGAAGTTTGCAGTAAGTGCTCTCTTTGCAGATTTTGCTGGGAAAGCGACTTTTATTCAACCTATCAGTCAATGTTTGAGATTTTAGGTACTATTGAGACAAAGGGCAGCATTATACCTAGTATGATGCCAGAGATATTCAAAAAAAGATGCACTAAAACTGATGAAATTGCACAGAGAATCAACTACATATTTGATATTTATAGACTTGATTATAAGTGGGAAAATAAGATATTGGAAAGCAGGCAGCTTGTATCTCAACAGCTAGAGGGAATGTCAAAGGTAATTAAAGATTTGGCAAGTGAGATATATAATGATGTAAGGTTTAAAAGAGATGTTGAAAAAGAAATATATGCAGGTTTAAGAAGAAACAAGTTAAGTGCTGACAAAGTAATAGTAACAGAAGACAAGGAGGACGGTTTTGAAATATATTTAGAAATAAAAACACGTAATGGTGATGATATCATAGATAAGGCAACTACAATTGTATCTGAAATAGTAGGCATTGAGCTTACTAGTAACAAATACTCCTCAAGTACTAAATATGAAGATAAGAGAATCAAGTTTAAGCTTATAAAAGCAAATCGATTTGGGGCAATTACGAAGGTATCTAGAGTAGATAAAGGATTCAACAATGTGTCTGGAGATAATTATACATTTGGAGAGAGAAAGAACAATTATTTTGCAGTTATCAGTGATGGCATGGGAGTTGGACATAAGGCAAGGCAAGAAAGTGATATCACTATCTCACTGCTTGAAAAGTTTTTAGAGGCTGGGTTCGATAAAGAGCTGGCATTAAAGACTATTAACTCAGTATTAGTGCTAAAGTCCTCAGAGGAGATGCTAGCTACTATAGATATGTCAATTGTTGATTTATATAGTGGAAGAACTCAGTTTGTGAAAATTGGCTCAGCTCCAACCTTTATAAAGAGAAGAAATAGGGTGCAAATAATCAATTCTCATTCTCTTCCAGTTGGAATTCTTAAGGATGTTGATATTCAAGTGTATGAGGAGGACTTAGAAGACGGAGACTTTATTATAATGGTATCAGATGGCATTTTAGATGCAAACTACGACGAAGATAATAAGGAAAAGTGGCTGGCTAATGTTATCCATAAAATAGAGAGTGTAAATCCTCAGGCCATTGCAGACAGTATAATGACTACTGCCCTAGAGGCTTGTGACGGTACGGCCAACGATGATATGACAGTATTAGTGACAAAGATATGGAAAAGAAGATAAGGTAATATAAGGCATGTAGGGTAAACTACATGCCTTATATTATTTAGTCTAAAATTGATGGACTAGCATATCTATATAATAAATACAAAATACAGCCTAAGACCAATAATGTATATAAATTAGGAGCGTGGCAATAATTACAAAAAAAGCTTAGGAGGATTATTGTTATGGATAAGATTATTGAGTTTAGACAGGTGATGCTTATAACTGATGGAGAATCTAATGAAGGAATAGATCCTATAACCGCTGCAAGAGAGGGACATAGTAAAGGGGTTACCATAAGTACTATTGGAATAACAGACAAAACTAATGATGAAAGACCTTTATCAGAAATAAAGAATATAGCAGAAGCAGGTGGAGGAGTATGGGAATTGACCAATATTCAAAATCTCTCAATGGCTCTAAGCATGGTGACAGTAAAGTCTGTTTATAAAACCATAGAAGAGGCAGTAAATAAGGAATTGAAGGATATAATTGGAGCAGGCCTTAATGATATGCCTCCAGAATCTAGAATTAAGGTTACTGACATGATAGACAGGCTGGGGGATGAGATAAACATTAAATGCTGCATAGTCATAGATGCAAGCAGCAGCATGGCTAATAAAATAGATATGGCAAAGAAAAGCATATTAAATCTTTTAAGAGTGTTAAGTCAAAGAAAAGGAAAGACTGAAATGGCATTAATCAGCTATCCTGGCAAAAATCAAGATCAATATGACATACTCTGCCACTTCACAGAGGATGTGGCTCTACTTGAAGATTCACTTAAGAAGATACTCATAGGAGGCAATACACCTACAGGACCTGCAATAAAAAGTGCTGTACAGCTTCTGAGTAGCAGCTTTAATGAAGAGAGAGAGGAATTGGTTTTTAAGAGTATGATTGTATAAAATAGTAGCACCCTTCGGTCTACGCTTAGGATGATAGCGCTCTGTCATCCTGAGCGTAACGAAGGGTCTCATTTTTTAAAACCTAGAGGGTAAGAGAGGGATATATATGCTTTATATTTCAGAAACAGTCATGGGAAAATGGAACAATAATAAGTATACTGTACTATCTAAGCTTGGAGAAGGAGGAATAGGAGCAGTATATAAGGTAAGAGACGAGAAAGGAAATTTAAGAGCATTAAAAATCAGCAAGGAAATTAACTCTATAACTAGAGAATTTAATATGATAACTAAGCTAAAACAGATAAATAACATTCCTAAGGCATATGAGATAGATGATTATAATAAAAATGGAAATGTGTATTATTTTTTTGTTATGGATTTTATAGAAGGGTACAATATTAAAGAAATAATTAAACATGGCAAGTTGAAAGTAAAAGATATAATAGGAATTGGAATAATCTTATTGAATAATATTGAAAAAATATATAAAATAGGATATGTATACGCAGACCTAAAGCCAGATAATATTATGATAGACAAGAAAAAGAAAAAGATTAGTTTTATAGATTTTGGAGGCGTTATTGAAATAGGTCAAGGTATTAAAGAATTCACCCCAGCCTATAGTAATTTTTCTTGGGATATAGGGACTAGTAATGATTACATGACTAATATAATATTTAGTGTCGCGATGGTAATTACGTCCATGCTTCTAGAAAGAGAATTTAATCCACTGGTACATAATTTAGAGAATGTAATATCAAATATTAAGCTCCTTGCTCTGGATAATAGAGTAAAAAAATGTTTAATAAGAGCACTTAGGGGAGAGATTAACCATATACATACCTTTAGAGATGACCTTAAAAAGCTTCTCAAAGAAAGTACGTTATTTTCAGAAGTCAATAAAAATATGAGCTGCAAAATAAAAGGTAATAGAAAGTCGGATTTTATTATAGATGCTTTCTTTATATTCAGCATAGGATTTTTTGTATTCGTAACAGCTATAGGCATTAATATTTATTTTTTGAGAGGATGACAGATATAATTATAGAAATTTTGTTAAATTTGTTAAAGGATTTTAGGTGATGACACTTATGAATGGAAAAGTTATGACGGTAATAAAAGAATATAAGCTAATAGAAGAAAACGACAGAGTAGTAGTAGGTGTTTCAGGCGGACCAGATTCTATGGCTTTACTATATATTCTTAATGATATAAAAGAGGAGCTTAATTTTAACATTTATGTTGCTCATATCAATCATGGTATCAGAAAAGAAGAAGCAGATGCTGATGAGGAGTTTGTTAAAAATACTTGTCTAAAATATTCACTTCCTTTTTATTCAATTAAGGTAAACATGGACCAATATGCTGTTGAGAACAAGCTTACATCTGAAGAAGCAGGAAGAACTATAAGGTACGACTTTTTCAATAAAATTCTAAATGATATTGGTGGAGGAAAGATTGCCGTAGCTCATAATAAAAATGATCAGGCTGAGACTTTGCTAATGAGATTTTTTAGAGGAACAGGTTTAGAAGGCTTAAAAGGCATGGCATACAAAAATATGAATATAGTAAGACCTCTTCTAAATATTAGCAGGGAGGATATAGAAAAGTTTTGCAGGGATAATAATATACCAGTTAGAATTGATAGGACAAACTTAGAACCTATATATGGCAGGAATAGAACTAGATTAGAGGTTATTCCGTATATAATCAAAAACTATAATAAGGGCATTGTTGATACTTTAAACAGGACTGCTAAGTTGATGCAAATGGATAGCGAGTTTATATTAGAAATTGTAGAAGAAAAATTTAAGAATTTAGTTGTAGAAGAATCCCAAAATAGTATAGTATTATATATAGATAAGCTAAAAAATGAGCATTATTCTATTAAATCAAGAATAATCAGGAAGAGTATTGAAAAGATAAATGGAAGCTTAAAGGGCATAGAGGAAAAGCATATTAATAATATAATTACTTTAATAGATGAAGATATAACAGGAAAAAGCATAACTATAACTAATAATATTGTTATTAAAACCAGCTATGGAAATTTAATAATTCAGAAAGAAAATAAATATAATTTAGAGTATTTCAAGTACTCATTTGACATTGGAGATACTATAAATGTTAATGAGCTAGATGCTACTATTACTTCTAAGGTAGTATCAATAGCAGAAATAGATATTAAACAAAGTAATAGGTTTATAAAGTTCTTTGACTATGATAAAATTAAAGGTGGACTTTACATAAGAAATAGAAAGGACGGAGACAGATTTACTCCATTAGGGATGAGTGGCACTAAAAAGCTTAAGGATTTTTTTATTGATGAAAAGATACCTAGGGATAAACGAGACAGCATTCCAATTATTCAAGATAATGAAAGGATAATTTGGGTAATAGGATATAGAATAAGTGAAGAACATAAGATAAGCAGCAGCACTACAAGGGTATTAGTATTAGAATATAAGAAAGCTCCTATTGATGTATTAGAACATTAAGATAGCCTTTTTAACGCCTTTTTATGGAAAGTTTATATTAAGGAAAATGAGGACTTTCCTATAAATTATAAAAAACATTAAGATATTTAGAGGAGGATACTAGATGAAGAACAATGTAAAGGAAATACTTGTTTCATATGAGGATATTCAGAAAAAAGTTAGAGAAATAGGGAAGGAGATTACAAGAGATTATAATGGCAAGGACCTGATGCTTGTGGGTGTACTAAAGGGAGCATTTATGTTTTTAGGGGATCTTGCCAAGAATATAGAAATACCACTTACTATAGATTTTATGGCTGTTTCTAGCTACGGAAACTCTACAGAATCTTCTGGTGTAGTGAGAATTCTTAAGGATTTAGAGGGCAGTATAGAGGGTAAAGATATATTATTAGTAGAAGATATTATTGACACTGGACTTACTCTAAACTATCTTGTTAACAACTTAAGGTCTAGAGGAGCCTCCAGTGTAAAAATTTGTACTCTTCTTGATAAGCCAGAGAGAAGACTAGTTGATTTAGAATTAGCATACAAAGGTTTTGATATACCTGATGAATTTGTTGTAGGTTACGGAATAGACTTTGCAGAAGGCTATAGAAACCTTCCAGATATATGCGTACTAAAAGAAGAAGCGTATAGCCATATATTTAAAAAATAAAATTTGACCATTATTGTCTTTTTATTATTGCTATGTTAGAATAAAATGATAACTAACATCTTAGTTTGAAGGGAGGACTATTTTTGAAAAAATATTTTCGCGGTATAAGCTTTTATTTGCTTATATTCATAATACTAGTATTTGCAGTACAGTTGCTGACGAAAAACGTTGAAGAAACAAAGCAAATGGACTATACCACGCTTATTGAAGAAATAAATAACGACAATGTTGAAAGCATTGTAATAGTCAAAAATGAAGATACTGTAAAAGGTAGGCTAAGAGATAATACAACATTTGCCCTAACCTTGCCTATTGATCCAGATACATTCTATTTGGAACATTTGAAAACACCTATAGATGAGGGCAGGATTAAGAATTTTAGTGGTGAACCTCAACCACAAACACCATTCTTTTTGACAGCTCTTCCAACTATATTTATGGTTCTTGTATTTGTTGTATTTTGGTTTGTGTTTATGCAGCAATCACAGGGCGGTGGAAATCGTGTAATGTCATTTGGTAAGAGCAGAGCTAAAATGCATAAGGATGAAGGCAAGAAAATTACCTTTGCTGATGTTGCAGGCTTACAGGAGGAAAAAGAGGAGCTTAAGGAAATAGTTGATTTTCTTAAAAATCCTAGAAAGTATATAGAATTAGGTGCTAGAATTCCTAAAGGAGTCCTAATGGTAGGGCCTCCAGGAACAGGAAAAACATATTTGACAAAGGCTGTAGCTGGAGAAGCAGGAGTTCCTTTCTTTAGCATAAGCGGTTCAGACTTTGTTGAAATGTTCGTAGGGGTAGGTGCTTCTCGTGTAAGAGATTTATTCGAGCAGGCTAAGAAAAATTCCCCATGTATTATTTTCATAGATGAGATTGATGCAGTAGGAAGAAGAAGAGGAGCAGGTCTTGGCGGCGGACATGATGAAAGGGAGCAAACCTTGAATCAATTGCTAGTAGAGATGGATGGCTTTGGCGAAAATGAAGGCATAATCATGATAGCAGCTACAAATAGACCGGATATACTAGACCCAGCATTACTTAGACCTGGTAGATTTGACAGACAGGTATATGTTGGAGTTCCAGATATTAAAGGCAGAGAGGAAATCCTTAAGATTCATACTAGGGGCAAACCTCTAGCTGAAGATGTAGATTTAAAGGTAGTTGCAAGAAGGACACCTGGATTTACACCAGCTGACCTAGAGAATTTAGTTAACGAGGCAGCACTGCTTACAGCTAGACAGAATCTAAACAAGATACCTATGTCTATTGTTGAAGAAGCATCAACTAAAGTAGTAGCAGGACCTGAGAAAAAGAGCAAGGTTGTCAGTGAGAGGGAAAGAAAGCTTACTGCATATCATGAAGCAGGTCATGCAGTAGCAGCAAGACTTCTTCCAGGCTCAGACCCAGTTCATATGGTTACTATAATACCAAGAGGCAGGGCTGGAGGATTTACTATGTATCTTCCTGAAGAAGATAAAAACTATGCTACAAAGTCTGAAATGGAACGTATACTAGTGCATATGCTAGGCGGGAGAGTTGCAGAACAGCTAGTATTAGAAGATATAAGTACTGGCGCACAAAATGACTTAGATAGAGTAACTAAGATAGCTAGAAACATGGTCACTCATTATGGAATGAGTGAGAATCTTGGACCGATGACATATGGCTCTGATGATGATGAAGTTTTTATAGGTAGAGATTTAGCAAGAAGTAGAAATTATAGTGAAGAAGTTGCTGCAGCTATAGACAAAGAAATGAGAGGAATCATAGATAAGGCCTATACTGAAGCAGAAACACTTCTAAAAGAGAATATAGATAAACTTCACAAAGTAGCAGAAGCATTACTTGAAAAAGAAACATTGGATGCAAGGGAATTTGAAGAGCTATTTGTAGAAGAATAATATTAAAAATGAAGTTTTTAATAAATAATCGGGTGGGATTACTTGTAATCCTGCTCTTTTATTATTTTTTGAACTAATTTAAGGCGGTGAGGATTATTTGTCGATGAAATTATAGTGTACTTGTTAATAATCTAGATTCTTTGTTATTAGCTAACTAACATTTTAAGGAATTTATTTTATAAGTTTTTTGTTTTAAAAATTAGCTTTTGAATACATATATTTTTTATTGTCTATACATTTACTATTGCCATTTTTAAATAAGGAGAGTTTTAGACTGGCATATTTTTAATACTTTTGTGAAGACTTATCTTGCTAAATTACTCAAAGTTTCATAAGATTTTATCACATGTGGCTCAAGGCCACTTAATTCATTTTAGGAGGATAGTCTATATTGCATAATTTTCTTAATTATTCAAATAGAGTGAATTATTATTCTATTTAAACAAAAATGTGATATACTAAAATTAAATTTTCTATATTTGCCTAGTATTTTTTAATTAATACGATTAGAAAAAATAGTGCGATATGCTAATAAAGTTATCCTACTCAGATAGAATAATCGCAAGGGGGAAGAAATAGGGTTATGATTACTAAAAACGTTAGAAAATCAGTTGATATTATTTCACACTCGAATAATCAATTAAAGGAAAATGAAAATGCAGAAAGATATTTAAATGAGGCAACAAAATCTATCCTTAATTCTATGCAAGATGGAATATACATAACTGATAAGGACGGCTATACACTTTTTATTAATGATGCTTATTTGAGGATTAGTGGACTAAAAAAAGAACAAATCATAGGTAAACATATGATAGATTTAATATCTCATGGTTATTTTAAAGATTCCGCTAGCTTAAAGGCATTAAGAGAAAATAAACCTATGTCTATAATAGATTATTTCGATGGTGGGAGAAGATGTTTAGCGACTAGCAGTCCTGTTTATGATAAAAAAGGAAATATATTGCTAATTATAACAAATTTAAGATATATGACAGAGCTTTATGACCTTCAGGCTAAGCTCGAAATGACAGAAGAATTAAATAATAAATATTCCTGTGAAATAAATGAACTAAGAAAGGAAAACATAAATAGAGATAATATTATAGGAAATAGTAAATCGATGAAATTAGTTTATGAGACTATAGAAAGAATATCAGAAGTGGATACGACAGTATTGATATTGGGAGAAACAGGAGTAGGTAAAGAGGTAATAGCTAAGGAGATTCATAAAAGAAGTTTAAGAAATAACGGACCATTTATTAAGGTTAACTGTGCTTCAATTCCAGATACGTTATTTGAGTCAGAGCTATTCGGTTATGAAAAAGGAGCATTTACTGGAGCTATGAGTAATGGGAAACCAGGGTTATTTGAGTTGGCAGACCAAGGAACTATTCTGCTAGATGAAATCGGAGAAGTTTCCCTAGCATCCCAGACAAAATTACTAAGAGTTTTACAAGAAAAACAAATAATGAGGCTTGGAGGGACTACATCGAAAAATATTGATGTTAGAATTATTGCGGCTACCAATAAAGACCTGAAGGCGCTTGTAGAAGAGGGAAAATTTAGAGAGGACTTATACTATAGATTAAACGTTGTACCTTTAACTATTCCACCACTTAGAGAAAGAAATGAGGATATAGTATTTTTTGCTTTTCATTTTTTAGAAGAGTTTAATTTGAAATATAAGAAGAATAAAAGCTTAAATTATAAGGCATATGAAGTATTGAAATCATATTACTGGTCAGGCAATGTCCGGCAGCTCAAAAACTTAATAGAAAGAATCGTATTAATATGCCCGACAGAAATAATAGATGAAATATATATTAATAGTATACTAGGTAATGGCAACTTAATTAATAACTATACCTTAGATGACAATATTACATTAGAGCAGGCTGTATCAAATTTAGAAAAACAACTTATATATAAAGCACTAAGAAGCTATAGGAGTACTAGGAAGGCTGCTGAGGCTCTAGGGGTTAGCCAGCCAACAATAGTGAGAAAAGCTAATAAGTATAATATAAAATCATGATGATACATTATCAAATATCTATGATACGTTTATGTATCAAATATAATGCTTGCAAATACTATGAAGGAGAAAATTTACATTAATTTGATTTAATAGCAAATCAAATTAATGTATTTTTTTTTGGGGAACTACTCTATAATGTTGATTTTATGCACATTTATGATTGGCATATTTCTTGCTTATAGTAATTTATAGTAAACGATATGATAAAGCAACAGAATCATATTGATGCTATCAATATTAACTAAATAATCATTAGCTAACAATGAGAGGGGGAAGAGACTAATTATTATAATGCAACCATGAAAGGAGGAGATGGTATGGTTTTTTATCTGATAGATATTAATTCGAACTTCATAGTGTAGACAGAATGCAGGTAATAATTGATTTAAAGAAATTCATAAAAAGAATCAATATTAACGGGAGGTTGTTTACATGGATAAGACCCTAGATATGAAACATTCATTTAATCGGAATTTTTTATTGTTTCTATTTGGAGCTATTGTAGGTATAGTTATTTTCTTTGTACCAATTAATGGTGTATTACCATTTGAGACTCTATATAAAACACTTTTATTGAAACCACTTGGAAACAATGTAATATACATTATATTAGCCATAGTGTCATTTAGATTTTTTGGTTATATATATGCAAAGACATTAGCAAAAAAGGATACTTGGATATACAAATTATTTCAAAATGATTCGAAACTAAAAATTTTAGTTTATTTAATAGCTTTTACATTTACTTTAATGGTTATATTTCAAAAGGGTATTCCAATATTCTACAGTGACAAAACAGCAGGAATGATGATAAAGGAGGTGCTACCTTTTACTATATCAATACTTCCAATAGGAGGAGCGGTATTACCATTTTTAACTGCTTATGGAATTCTTGAGTTAGTTGGAGCAATATTAGAGCCTGTTATGAGACCCGTTTTAAAGTTACCAGGCAAGGCAGCTATTGATACATTAGCTTCAATCGTAGGTGCAGCTGTAGTAGGAATTTTTTTAACAACAACCTTATATCATGATAATCAATATACAGATAGGGAAGCCTTAAGTATTGCGTCTGGATTTAGTCTTAATTCTGTTGGATATTGTGCTTTTTTAGTGGGTTATGTAGGGTTAATCTCCAGATTTAGCAATATGTTTATATTATATTTAATAATCTGCTATATTATAGCAGCAATTATAGTACGTATACCACCAATTTCAAAGCATAAAGACATATATAAAAATGGTATTGTTCAAACAAAAGAAATGAGAAGCGAAAATATAAAACTAAATAAAGAACAAATTAAGAAAGGATTCAATAATGCCATTATGAAAGCAGATACTTCCGAAGGGCTACTAAAAGATATGGGAAAAGGATTTCTTGATGGGGTTTTAGTTTTGACAACTATAGTTCCAACCATGATTGCAATAGCAGGTATTGGATTAGCAATATATGAATTCACGCCTGTAATTGATATTATTAGCAAACCTCTCGTACCAATTATAAGTTTACTTAGGGTACCAGAGCCAGTGTTAGCTGCTAAAGCTGTATTTACAGGAGGGATAGAGTTATTTGTACCTTCAATACTAGTTACTGCAGGGACTACAATTGAAGCTACAAGATACTTTGTTGTTATGGTTACAATGGTACAAGTGTTGTATATCACAGAAACCATACTTCCAATCATTGGGTTTGGATTACCAGTAAAACTTTGGGAGTTAATTGTAATATGGGTAGAGAGAACACTTATTGCTATGCCGCTTGTAGCAATAACAATGCACTTACTTTTCTAACGTTATTTTAGAGCCAATAAGGGAGGTTAGGCTATGTTTAGATTTGATGACAAAATAGTAGTAGTAACAGGAGCAGGTCGTGGAATGGGAAATGGAGTGGCTAAAATCTTAGGTAAACTAGGGGCTACTGTTTGTATGTTAGACATAAACGAAGATGTGTTAGCTGCTGCAAAGGAATTAACTGCTAAAGAAGTTAATGCTTTTGGATATGTCTGTGATGTGTCTAATATAGATAATGTGAAGTGTATTTTTGAGAAGATAATAAGTGAACACGGTACAATTCATAAACTAGCAAATGTTGCTGGAATATCGGCAAGTGTAGATTTTCTTTCAGAGGAGATCGACTTGATTAAAGATAGAATAATGAATGTTAATTTCAATGGAGTATGGAATACATGTAGAGTAGCTATACCATACATGTTAAACAATGGTAGTGGAAGTATTGTCAACTTTTCATCTGTTACAGGGAACTTAGTGTCAGATCCAGGAATGGCTGCCTATGCAGCTTCAAAAGGAGCTGTTTCTGGTTTAACAAGATCACTTGCGATTGAATTTGCTAATAGAAATATTAACATCAATGCTATTTTACCAGGTTATGTATGGACAGAGATGCTTTCGAAATATAATCCATCTAATCCACAGGAGATAAAGGATAAGTTTTCTAAAGGAATACCAATGGGAAGACTAGGAACTATTGAAGAAGCTGGCAGTGTAGTTGCATTTTTACTATCTGATGAAGCTAGATATATAACAGGACATTGTTTAATATTTGATGGTGGAACGACATTAGTTGAAACTAAGGAATTAGTAGCAAAGGGGCAAAAAAAGCTATAGATATTTAAATATAATATTAATTTCAGAGAAATATTGCCTTTTTAGAAGCATTAATATATGTTTAGGAGGTTTTACAATGTTAGCAGTCGTTAAAGACAAAAAAGGTCTAGGTTATACAATTAAGGAAGTAGAAATACCTAGACCAAAGGATGATGAAGTGTTAATTAAAATTAAGGCAGTTGGTATCTGTGGTACAGATGTGCCTATACTTAAAGGAATTAGAGATGTGCCAATTCCATTAATTCCGGGACATGAATTTGCTGGAGATATAGTTGAGGTTGGAAGTAAAGTTAAAGACTTTAAAGTGGGTGACAGAGTAACACCAGCTATAGTAATTGGTTGTGGTCATTGCTATTTTTGTAGAAAAGGTTTAGAAACTTTATGTGACAATATCATAGAAACAGGTATTCATGTAGATGGAGCCTTTGCTGAATATGTAACGGTACCTGAGAAAGTTGTTCATAGATTACCAGATAATATGACTTATGAACAAGGTGCTTCAATTGACCCTATAGCATCGGCTTACCATCCTGTAAAAATGGCCTCTATTGGAAGTGAAGACATAGTAGTTGTTTTTGGACCAGGCCCTATTGGGTTATATGCTATTCAAATTGCCAAGGCAGAAGGAGCAAAGAAGATTATAAGTGTGGGGGTCAAGGGAGATGAAGATCGATTAGAGCTAGCAAAGAAACTAGGAGCTGACGAAACTATTATTTCAAGTGAAAAATTACTAGAAGATATTAGTAAATTTACTCATGGTAGAATGGCTGACATTGTATTCGAAGCTACTGGTCATCCTAGCGTTTTTGAGATGGCGCTTAGTTCAGCAAGAAAACATGGAACAGTAGTTATGATAGGTATATTCCATGAACCAGCTACGGCTAATATAGCACAAATAGTAAGACGTGAAATTCAAATAAAAGGTAGCTTATGCTACACTTGGCAAGATTACAAAGAGTGTATTGACCTAGTAGAAGCAGGAAAGGTAAGAATAGAACCGATGATATCTCATATATTTGATTTAAAAGATATGGACAAGGCTTTAGAAGTGATTGATGAGAGAAAAGCGATAAAAATAATATTGCATCCATAATAATAATTTAATCAGGAAGAACATCTTTATAAAAGTGTTCTTCCTAAAATTCGACTCTATGAAGAAGTCTACGATAATAAATTTGCTCCTGAAGATTTTTTGAGGAGAATTTAAATAGATTCCTATTTTATGAAAATATATTTAAAAAAGTACAAATAAAATGTGAGGAGGGTTAACATGGATAAAAAGCAAAGCATAGTTTATCCCTATATGCCAAATAGTGTAGAAAGCATAAAGAAAGAAATGATGGACGAACTAGGGATAAAAAGCATTGAGGAACTATATTCGTATATACCAGAAAAATTAAAAATGAAAGGTAAGTTAAACTTACCAGAGCCTTTACTCTCTGAAATTGAATTAAAAGAGCATGTAGAAGGAATATTATCGAAAAATATTTCATGTAATGAATATTTAAGTTTTTTAGGTGCAGGTTGCTATAGACACTATGTACCATCCGTGTGTGATGAGGTAAATACAAGAAGTGAGTTTTTGACCGCTTATTGTGGTGGAACATATACAGACCATGGTAAATGCCAAGCAATTTTCGAGTTTACAAGCCTTATGAGCGAATTAGTAGATATGGATGTTGTAGGATTAGCTACGTATGACGGTGGTCAAGCTACATGTACATCGCTACGTATGACATATCGTATAACAGGTAGGAAAGAACTCTTAGTACCTAGTACAATGAATCCAGAAATTCTATCACAACTAAGAAATTTTTGTGATTTCATGACTATTAAATCAGTAAACCATGATTCTAAGACAGGACAAATGGATTTAAATGATTTAAAGAGAAAAATCTCAAAAGATACTGCAGGTGTATTTATTGAGAACCCATCCTATTTAGGATTTATTGAAGAGCATGGAGAAGAAATAGGTAAAATTGCTCATGAATATGGAGCAATATTTGTAGTATCCTCAGATCCTTCGTCTCTAGGTATATTAGAGGCGCCTGCAAACTATGGAGCAGATATAACTTGTGGGGACATACAGGGTTTAGGCATGCATATGGGATACGGTAGTGGACAATCAGGATATATAGCAAGTAAAGATGAGCCACAGTTTATAATGAACTTTCCTAATCATTTCTATAGTCTATATGAAAATGAAAAAGGAGAATATGGATTTTCGCGTTCATTAAACCAAAGGACTAGCTATGGTAGTAGGGAAAAAGCAGTAGAATATCTAGGAACAAACACTGGCTTATGGGCTATAACTGCTGCAGTATATTTATCTTTAATGGGACCAGAGGGCATGTATGATCTAGGTGAAAATGTCATGTATAAAACTCAATATGCAGCAAAAGTAATTTCAGAAGTAAAAGGCGTAAAAATACTCTTTGGTGGTAGTACAAACTTTAAAGAATTTATTTTAAACTTTGATGAATCAAATAAAACCGTAGAAGAAGTAAATAAAAAGTTGCTAAATAAAGGTATTTTTGGAGGAAAAGATTTATCTAAAGAATTTAAACAATTAGGTCATAGCGCGTTATATTGTGTGACAGAACTAACTAAGAAATCTGATATAGATAGGCTAGCTAATGAATTATCACAAATATTAAAATAAAACTTATTATTAACCTAAAAATTAATACATCAAAGAAAGGAATGGTGTAGATGAGTAAAGATGTAAAACTAAGAAACTTTCATCAAGCAAAATGGGATGAACCTATTATATTCGAACTAAGCACACCCGGACAAAGAGGAATATTACTTCCTAAAGTTGACGATGGAGTCACTGATAAAGTAGGAAACATTAATAAAGTAATTCCAAAGGGTATAAAGAGAAGGAAAAAACCCGAATTACCTGAGCTTGCACAACCACAAGTTCTTAGACACTTTTTGAGATTGTCTCAGGAGACTCTAGGACAGGATATAAACATCGATATAGGACTAGGAACCTGTACTATGAAATACAGTCCTAAAATTAATGAACAGTTTGTTGCAAACCCAAAATTTTCAGAACTTCATCCTCTACAAGATGAAGAAACTACACAAGGAATACTTGAGATAATGTTTAAAATGGAAGGATTCTTAAAAGAATTATCTGGAATGGATGCATTTGTTTTTCAACCTGGTGGCGGGGGACAAGCAGTTTTTTCAAACGCTTCAATATTAAAGGCCTATCATACTGATAGAGGGGAAGGAGAAAAGCGAAATGAAATAATTACAACTACCTTTTCTCATCCTGTTAATGCAGCAGCACCTCATACTAAAGGATTTAAGGTAATAACATTAATGCCAGATAGAGAAACAGGATATCCAAGCATAGAGGCGCTAAAAGCTGTAGTTTCAGATAGAACAGCAGGATTATTCATTACAAACCCTGAAGATACAGGAATCTTTAATGTACACGTAAAAGAAATGGTGGATTTAGTGCATGAGGCAGGCGGGCTATGTATTGCAGACATAGCAGATGCTAATGGTTTATTTGGTATATCGAGAGCTAAAGAAGTTGGCTATGACATGTGCCATTATAATTTACATAAAGCATTTTCATCACCTCATGGCTCAATGGGGCCATGTTGTGGGGCGCAAGGGGTTAGAGAGGCTCTATCAAAATACCTACCAGTTCCAGTAGTTAAATTTGACGGTCAAAAATACTATCTTGACTATGATAGACCAAAAAGTATTGGAAAAGTAAGAAAATTCTATGGGGTAATAGCTGCAGTGCTAAGAGCCTATTCTTGGATAATGTCTATTGGAGCGGATGGTTTAAAAGAAGTTTCAGAGATTTCAATACTTAATAATAATTACTTAATGAAAAGACTACTTACAGAGGTGCGCGGAATATCTGCACCTTACTCAGAAGGTATGTTCAGGATGGAGCAAGTTCGCTATAGTTGGGAGAAACTAAAAGAAGAGACTGGAATAGGCACAGACGAAGTTGAGAGAAGAAGTATGGACTACGGACTACAAGAATATTACCAAAGTCATCCGCCTTATCTAGTTGCAGAACCCTTTACTCCAGAGCCAAATGAAGCATACTCAAAGGCAGAAATAGATGAATATGCAAATATTCTTAAAAAGGTTTCGCAAGAAGCCTATGATAATCCAGAGCTTGTAAAGACAGCGCCACATAATGCTCCGATATCTCTAATACCAACAGATACAATTACAAATCCAGAAGATCTAATTGTATCATGGAGAGTCTATAAGAGGAAAAAGGGGTTAAAATAGCCGGGGTGAATATATGACAAAAAGACTAGGTCTTATTGTAAATCCAATTGCAGGAATGGGTGGAAGAGTAGGTCTAAAAGGAACAGATGGAGAAGAAACTTTAAATAAAGCTTTAGAACTAGGAGCCATAAAAGAATCTCCAAAAAAAGTTAAGAAAGCATTAGATTATATAAATCAACATATTTCTGGAATAGATATATTAACATATCCTGGAGACATGGGACAAAATGAATGTATTAATTTAGGAATTACTCCAATAGTTATAGGAAATTTAGATAGCGAAAAAACTACCTATAAAGATACTGAGGAAGCTGCTCTAATGATGGTAAAAAAAGAAGTTGATTTAATTTTGTTTGCAGGGGGAGATGGGACAGCTAGAAATATTTATAATGTTGTAGGAAACAGAGTTCCTGTAATAGGAATTCCTGCTGGTGTAAAGATACATTCTGCCGTATTTGCCACAAATCCACTGAATGCAGGGAAAATTGTTCAGAGCTTCTTTGAAAATAATAACATTGAGTTAAGAGAATCAGAGGTCATGGACATAGATGAAAAACTATTCAGAGAGGGAAAAGTAGTAGCAAAGCTATTTGGATATATGAAAGTGCCATATGAAAAAAAGTTTGTTCAATCTCTTAAAGCAGGAGGAGTATTTAGTGACAATATATGCTTGGAAGGTATAGCGGATTATATTATTGATAGCATGGAAGATGATTGTATTTATCTCATAGGATCAGGAACGACAACAAAAAAAATATTGGATCAAATGAAACTGCCTTGTACTTTACTGGGAATTGATATTGTGAAAAATAAAAAGTTATTGCTAAATGATGCGAATGAAGAGGACATATTAAATATGACAAAGGATAAAAAATTTAAAATAATTGTATCACCCATAGGAGGACAAGGTTATATATTTGGTAGAGGTAATCAACAATTAAGTCCTAAGATAATAAATGCATCAGAAAAAGAAAACATAATTGTCATTTCGACTCCAAGTAAAATAATTAATTTAAAAGGAAGGCCTCTATTAGTAGATACTGGAGATGAAAATACAGACAAAATATTAAAAGGTTATTACAAGGTAATAGTTGGTTATGATGAAACTTATGTATATGAATGCAGCTATTAATGCTATAACCACAATATTGAAGAACAAGGGCCTCTGTTTATTCAGGGGTTCTTGTTTGTATCAATATAACTAGTCAAGAAAGTGACATATTTAATTGGATTATAACTTGGGGGTGTTAGCTAATGCTAGAAGAGAGAATAAGATGCAAAAAACTAAGAGATAGAATTATTACGGCAGATGAAGCTGCTATGTTATTCAAAACAGGGATGAAGGTTGGGACAAGTGGTTTTACTCCTGTAGGATATCCTAAAGCTGTACCATTAGCTTTAGGAAAGAGAGCTGAAAATGGCGACAAAATAGAGATAACTTTAATGACAGGAGCTTCAGTAGGAGATGAGCTTGATGGTGTTCTATCTAGAGCTGGAATAATAAAGAGAAGATTTCCATATCAGACTAATACATCGATGAGAAATTGTATAAACAATAAGGAAATAGAGTATTGTGATATGCATTTAAGTAATTTTGCACATTGGATTAAATATGGTTTTTTAGGAGACATCGACATAGCATTAATTGAAGCTGTAGCAATTACCGAAAATGGAGGAATAGTACCATCTACATCTGTAGGTAATTCAAATATTTATGTTGAAAAAGCAGAAAAGGTAATCGTAGAATTAAATATTAGTCAGTCTCTAGAACTAGAGGGAATACATGATATATATAGTTCTGATAACCCTCCGCATAGAAAACCAATACCTATTTTCAAAACTGGAGATAGAATAGGAACAAATTATATTACATGTAATCCTGATAAGATAGTAGGCATTGTAATATCAGATGTAAGAGATGCTGATATAGAATTAGCACCAGTCGATGAGGTTTCGATAAGAATGGCAAGCAACTTAATAGACTTCCTGGATTGTGAAGTAAAGCATGATAGGTTACCTAGAAATCTTCTTCCCCTACAATCAGGAGTAGGGAGTGTCGCAAATGCAGTCTTAGCTGGACTAAAGAATACTAGATATGAAAATTTGACAGTATATTCAGAAGTATTACAGGATTCAGTCCTAGATTTAATTGATTTTGGGAAAGTCAATATGGCTTCAGCTACTTCTCTTACATTGTCAAAAGATAGATTGTGCAATTTTTATAAAAACATAGAAAAGTATAGAAATAAGATAATATTAAGACCACAAGAGATAAGTAATAACCCTGAAGTTATTAGGAGGTTAGGAATAATAGGTATTAACACAGCTATAGAAGTAGATCTATATGGCAATGTAAATTCTAGCAACATTATGGGCAGTAAAATTATGAATGGAATAGGCGGTTCAGGGGATTTTGCAAGAAATTCTTATATATCAATATTTGTAACTCAAACAACAGCAAAAAAAGGAGATATTTCTTGTATAGTACCGATGGTATCACATTGCGATCATACAGAGCATGATGTTCAAGTAATAATAACTGAAGAAGGGGTTGCGGATTTAAGAGGATTGAGTCCAAAGGAAAGAGCAAGAACTATTATTCAAAACTGCACAAGTGGAGAATATAGGGAAATGCTTAAGGATTATTATAAAAAAGCCTTAGTAGAATGTAAGCACAGACATACGCCACTTATAATAGGAGAAGCTTTGTCATGGCACAAAAGATTTTTGGAAACAGGAACTATGAAAGTTTTACAAGATAGAAGAATAGTTTAATTTATGATAGCTATAGGTTTACACAGTTATAGTGTACAAGAACGACGAAACTAAATTCATATTTGTTAAATAACTATGACTAACATACAAGAATTAAGTGAATTTTTGTTTACAAGTCCTATTAAAAATCGTTATAAAATATATACAAGAGAAATAAAGAAATAGCTCAATTTTCAAACATTATGTTAAAATTCCTTGTTTAAATCAACCAATAGTATATTTATAGAGAAAAAAGTAGGACTTTGACAAGAAAAAGTATTATTTCCCGGGTAATGATAAAAATTGTAGGATTACCTACAATTTTGACCGAAAAGCCACGAAAAAATAAATATATATGTCGATGGCAATAAAGGAATAAAGAAGTTAATATAGAATAATCTTTATAATGAAATATTTATTTCACAATAATTAACATTATGAAATAAATATTGCAAAATCATGCCGCATGTAATAGTCTTATATTTGGATGTATGTATGTAAATTCAAAGCGTTGACTAATACTTTTGTAGAGTTTATTTTATCGCTAAATGAGTGTAAACGCTTTCATGCATCATTGCATTTTACAGACTATTCAGAATGTGACAGAATGAATAAACTATCTATAGAATTAGGGGGAATAAAATGTTTGATAACGAGAGCTTAGACCAGATTAAAAAGGCAAAAAATGAATGGGAAGAAACTCAACTAAAGAAAACATTGACTAAGTTTCCTGAAAGAAAAGAAAAATTTACAACAGTTTCTGGCGAAGTAGTCAATCCACTCTATACTCCTGAAGACATTGAGGGGCTAGACTATAATAGAGATATAGGATATCCTGGGGAGTATCCTTTTACTAGAGGAGTTCAGCCTACTATGTATAGAGGAAAGCTTTGGACAATGAGAATGTACGCTGGATTCGCTACAGCAGAGGAATCTAATAATAGATACAAGTATTTACTAGAGCAAGGACAAACAGGCTTAAGTGTAGCCTTTGACTTACCTACTCAAATTGGTTATGATTCAGACCATCCATTAGCGGAAGGTGAAGTTGGAAAAGTTGGTGTAGCCATAGATTCATTAGAAGATATGGAGACACTTTTTGATGGCATTCCTCTTGACAAAGTAAGTACTTCTATGACAATAAATGCGCCTGCCTCAGTTTTGCTTGCAATGTATATTGCAGTAGCTGAAAAACAAGGTGTCACACCTGATAAATTAAGAGGTACCATTCAAAACGATATATTAAAAGAATATATAGCACGTGGAACATATATTTTCCCAGTAGAACCATCCATGAGGCTAATTACAAATATATTTGAACATTGCTCAAAGTTCGTGCCAAAATGGAATACAATAAGTATTTCAGGCTATCACATTAGAGAAGCAGGCTGTACAGCTGCTCAGGAAGTGGGATTCACACTTGCTGATGGTATTGCCTATGTGGAAGCTGCAATAAAGGCTGGTCTTGATGTAGATGATTTTGCTCCTAGACTATCATTCTTCTTCAATGCTCACAATGACTTATTAGAAGAGGTATCTAAATATAGAGCGGCTAGAAGACTTTGGGCGAAAATCATGAAAGAAAGATTTAGTGCTAAAGACCCTAAATCAATGATGTTAAAATTCCATACACAAACTGGAGGCTCTACATTAACTGCACAGCAGCCTGATAACAACATTGTACGTGTTGCTATCCAAACCTTGGCTGCAGTACTTGGTGGCACACAGTCTCTACACACTAATTCAAGGGATGAGGCTCTCGCTCTCCCAACAGAAGACTCAGTTAGAATAGCACTTAGAACTCAACAGATAGTTGGGTATGAAAGTGGAGTTACAGATACTATTGACCCTCTAGCAGGTTCATATTATATAGAAGCTAAGACTAAGGAAATAGAAGATAAAGCAATGGAATATATCAGAAAGATAGATGAGATTGGTGGAGCACCAAGAGCTATTGATATGGGATATATTCAACAAGAAATAATGGATGCAGCATATAAGTATCAAAAGGAAGTAGAAACAGGCGAAAGAATAGTAGTAGGCATGAACAAGTTCCAAATAGAAGAAGAGGCTCCAAAGGGACTTCTAAGAGTTGACCCTGCTGTGGGAGTACTTCAAAAGCAAAAAATTGCGAACCTGAAGGCAGAAAGAGACAACGAGCTGGTAAAAGAAAAGCTTGATGCTTTAAGATGTGCTTGTGAAAGTGATGGAAATGTAATGCCATATATTCTAGAAGCAGTTAAGACATATGCGACCCTAGGGGAAATCTGTGGAGTAATGAGAGAAGTTTTTGGTGAGTATCAACAATCCGTAATTATATAAAAGCACAAATTTTTAGAATTAGTGTAAAGGGAGGAAAACTAGGTGAATAGTAGACCAATTAGAGTTTTAATAGCTAAGCCAGGACTGGACGGACATGATAGAGGGGCAAAAGTAATCGCTAGAGCATTGAGAGATGCAGGTATGGAAGTTATATACACAGGACTTAGACAGACTCCTGAGCAAATAGTATCAGCTGCTATACAAGAGGACGTAGATGTAGTAGCTATGAGTATATTATCAGGAGCTCACAACCACTTGCTTCCTAGAGTAGTAGAATTACTAAAGCAAGAAGGTGCAGATGACATGCTTGTACTAGGTGGAGGAGTAATACCAGATGAAGATATTTTAGGACTCAAGGAAGCGGGAATAAAGGAAATTTTTACTCCAGGAACACCTACAACAGCAGTTATTGATTATATAAATGAAAATATTAACAGACAATAGTATATTCAGGCGGTGTTGATATTGGAATATTTAGATAAGCTTCTAAATGGGGATAAGAGAACCTGTGCTCGTCTAATCTCCATAATTGAGAATGACGAGGAAGAAGCGAAAAATATTATTAAAAATATATATAAGTATACTGGCAATGCCCATGTAATAGGTATTACTGGGCCTCCTGGCGGAGGCAAGAGTACCCTTACTGATAAGCTTACAAAAGAACTTAGAAAAAAGGGTAAAACAGTTGGAATAGTGGCCATAGATCCTACAAGTCCATTTTCTGGAGGAGCCATACTTGGCGACAGAATAAGAATGCAGGACTTGGCAACTGACTCAGGAGTATTTATAAGAAGCATGGGAACTAGAGGACATTTAGGAGGATTATCAAAAGCTACCCAAAGTGCTGTAAAGATACTAGACGTATATGGAGCCGATTACATAATTATAGAAACAGTAGGGGTAGGCCAGTCAGAAATAGATATAGTAAAAAATGCAGATACAGTTGTTATGGTTATGGTGCCAGGGCTTGGGGATGATATTCAGGCTATAAAGGCAGGAGTAATGGAAATCGGAGATATATTTGCAATAAATAAAAGTGACTTAGACGGAGCAGCTAGAACTGCTGCGGAAGTGAAAGCAATGCTTGATATGGGACCTAGAAAGGACAGAAGACCTCCTATAGTACAGGTTGTAGCTAGCTTAAATAGAGACGTAGATGTGTTATTAGATGAAATTATAAAGCATATGGAATATCTAAAATCTTCAGGAGAGCTTAAAAAGAGAAGAAAAGCTAATATTAGAACAGAAATCATAAAGCTAGTTGAAACAGAGGTTATGAGGATGGTTCTACAAAAATCTCAAAGTGATCAGGCATTAGAAAAAGTAACTTCAGAAGTAGTTGATAGAAACACAGATCCTTTTAGTGCCTCTGAATCCATAATGAAATTATTTTCAAATAATATATAGAAAATATTTAAGGAGGGAAAAAGATGGTGAAAAAGGTAGATCATATAGGTATAGCGGTGGAGAGTCTTGATGAAGCTTTAAAGTTTTATGAGGAAGTGTTAGGTATGAAGCTTCAAGGAATAGAAGTAGTAGAGGAGCAAAAAGTAAAGGTAGCATTTCTCCCAATAGGGGATACAGAAATAGAGCTATTAGAATCAACTGATAAAGAAGGTCCTATTGCAAAATTTATTGAGAAAAAAGGTGAAGGAATACAGCATATTGCATATAGAGTAGATGATATAGAAAAAGCACTTCAAGAAATGCGAGAAAAGGGCATAAGACTTATAGATGAAAAACCTAGATACGGAGCAGGTGGGGCAAAAATAGCATTCCTGCATCCAAAAAGTACAAAAGGTGTGTTAGTAGAGCTTTGCCAAAGGGATTAATAAATTTTAACATATATAAAATTAGATTGCACAGTCAATCAAGACAAGGAGGGTC
>DFOH01000009.1 GCA_002376545.1 Firmicutes bacterium UBA3546
TACATGAATTGGGAGTTATAGCCATGTCCTGCAAATAATTCACTTAGCATTTTAAATTTCAATCTTGAACTAGTTTATCTATAAATTAAATGTGTAAAAATTTTTGACAAGGTGACAAAAAACTGTCACCTTGTTTATTTTTTGTCACGAAATTTAGCCACTTGTACTTGGTATGAAAATTGCTATATAACTTATTATCAGAATACTATTATATTCATTGGAGGGAAAAGAATGGAGCTGGAAATTAGGAAGAAAAACATTAGGAATATTAGCTTTGGAGATAGTACCTTTGTAAGAGCTCAAGAACTAGTTATAAATAGAGATGAGATTAGAAAGTTAGTTCTTAATGATGAAAGAATTAAAGATTTAATTATTGACATTGCAAGACCTGGCGACTCTATCAGAATTATACCTGTTAAGGATGTAATTGAACCTAGAGCCAAATTAAATGCAGATTATTTCCCAGGAATTGATGGTAGCATTGAGGAAGTAGGGAATGGTATTACTTATGCACTTAAAGGATGTGCTATTGTTACAACTGGTCCTATAGTAGGTTTTCAGGAAGGAATTATAGATATGTCGGGACCGTTAACTGAATATACTCCTTTTTCCAAATTAAATAATATAGTATTGTCCATAAAGAAAAAGGAGGGGGTTACCCCTCATGAGCATGAGGAAGCAGTTAGACTATCAGGCATCAAGGTAGCTCATTTTATAGCTAAGCAGTGTATAAGTGACGAATATGATGAAGCTGAGTTTTATAAATGGGATGATTTGAGAACAAAATTAGATGAATATAAAGAGTTGCCTAGGATTGTGTATATTTATCAATGTATGAGTCAGGGACTTTTACATGATACCTATTTTTACGGTAAGCACACTAAGCTATTGGCACCTACATTAATAAATCCTTTAGAAGTCTTTGATGGAGCTATTATAAGCGGAAACTGTGTTTCTGCTGGTTCAAAGACCACTACATATCATCACCAAAATAATGCAATCATAAATGAATGCTTTAAGCGACATGGAAAAGAGATTAATTTTATTGGAGTAATACTAAATCCAATGACTATTGCACTAGATGATAAGATAAGAAACTCTATTTTAACATCCAGAATAGTTGAAATGCTAGGAGCAGATGGTGCTATTCAATCTCAGGAGGGATTTGGAAATCCTACTACTGATTTAATGATGATTTGTAAAAGGTTAGAGAATAAAGGGATTAAAACAGTGCTCATCAGCAATGAAGATGCAGGCTCTGATGGAAAATCAGAGTCTCTACCTGATGGAGTCGTAGAGGCTAATGCAATAGTATCAACTGGTAATTCTAATGCCACTATTAGGATACCTCAGATGGATAGGGTTTTAGGTGATATGAATGCATTAGAGCATATAACTGGTGGATTTGTCGGGTCTAGGCAAGATGATGGAAGCTTAATAATAGAGGTTCATGGAATTCTAGGAAGCCATAACCTCCAAGGATATAGCTATTTATCCGCAGTTACAATTTAGGAGGCGAGAATTATGACAAGAATACTGTTTTATACAAATCAATTCTTTGGCCAAATAGGTGGAGAGGATAAAGCATATATTCCTCCCCAGATAGCTGAAGGCCCCATAGGCTCAGCCAATCTTTTTAAAGACAAACTAGATGGTGAAATTGTTGCGACGTTAATATGTGGGGATAATTATTACGCTGAGAATACTGATTCTGTAAGAGAATTTATTTCAAGTGCATTAGAGAGACTAAAACCGGATTTTCTAGTGGCAGGCCCAGCATTTAATGCAGGCAGATTTGGTATTGCATGTGGTGATATCTGCACATTTGCCAGTGAGAAGTTTGGCATAAAAACTCTTACAGGAATGTATATTGAAAACCCCGCAGTAGAAATTTATAAAGATAAAACATATATAGTTGAGACTGGTAAATCGTCTGCTTCTATTAGAAAAGCAGTTTCTTCTATGATTAGCTTGGGAAATAAGTTAATAAGAAATGAAAATATAGGCTTGCCAGACGAAGAAGGATACATAGCTAAAGGTATTAGAGTTAATGTATTTAAAGATAAAACTGGTGCTGAAAGAGCTTTAGACATGTTAATAAATAAAATAAAGGGATTAGAGTTTGATACGGAGATACCTATTCCTGTGTATGATAATATAATTCCGTCTGATCCAATAGATGAGCTAAAAAGCGCAAAGATTGCATTGATTACAACAGGTGGTATTGTACCTTTCAATAATCCTGATCATTTACCTGCTGCAACAGCAAAGTTTTATAAAAAATATCCTATAAATGACATAGATAGATTTAATGAGGGAGAGTTTGAATCTGTTCATGCAGGCTATGACCCTGTATATGCTAACTATAATCCAAATATTATTTTGCCATTAGACTTATTAAGAGAGGCTGAAAGGATAGGAGATATAGGTTCTTTATACGAGTATTATTATGTAACTACTGGTAATTCAACATCAGTAGCAGATGCTACAAGAATGGGAGGTGAAATAGCTAAGGAATTAAAGGAAGCAGGAGTACAAGGTGCAATTCTTACTAGTACCTGAGGTACATGTACTCGTTGCGGAGCAACGATTGTTAAAGAAATAGAAAAAGCAGGAATACCAGCGGCACATATATGCACAGTTACTCCTATATCTAAGACAGTGGGAGCAATTAGGATAGTACCAGCAATAGCTATACCTTATCCTGTTGGAGACCCTACTGAAACTAAGGAAAAGGAAAGAGAAAAGAGAGTTAAAGTGGTCAAAGAAGCATTAAGACTTTTGCAAGAAAAATTTTAATACAGGTTCTACTTCAAAAACATGGGAGGGGTTTAAATGAAATTTAATGAAATGATTAGTGCAATTGATACTCATACTGGTGGAGAACCAACACGTATAATATTAAGCGGAATACCACGACTATACGGTAAGACTGTTAGAGAGAAGAGAGATTATTTCAAAGAAAATTTTGATTATATCAGAAAAAGGTTAACCTATGAGCCTAGGGGATTTGCAGGCATGCTGTGCGCTGCTCTTATTCCGCCAGAGGATGAGAGCGCAGATTATGGAGTTTTCTATTTTGATGATGTCCAATATTTAGACATGTGTGGTCATGCTACTATAGGTGTTGGTAATGCTTTAGCAGAGCTAGGTCTAGTACACCCTAATAATTCTAGCAATATTACATTGGAAACTCCTGCTGGGTTAGTAAGAGTTGAGAATGAGATAGATGACGGAGAAGTGCTGTCAACTTCTATATATAACGTAGATAGCTATATAATCCAAAATGACATTGAAATTGAATTAGATGAAGTAGGAAAAATACAAGTAGATGTTTCTTATGGAGGAAACTATTTTGCTATAGTAAAGGCAGATGATTTTGATATAGATATCATACCAGAAAACATCAGAAAAATTAAAGAATGGTCTAAAACCATCAGAAGAGTAACTAGTGAACAGTTGAAGGATAAAAACATTAATATCAACCTAGTACAGTGGTTCCACCCTTCGAATAGAGAAGGTATTGATACTAAGTGTATTCATAGTTCTGGCAGCGGAGCTCCAGATAGATCACCTGGCGGAACTGGTACAAGTGCAAAGCTAGCTACTCTTTACTCTAAAGGATTATTAGACGTAAATGAGAGCTTTGTCCAAGAGGGTGTAGTTGGCGGTGTTTTTGTTTCGAAAATTACAGGAATCAGAAAAGAGAATGGTATAGACTACATATCAACTAAAATTACAAGCAATGCATATATTACAGCATTTCACAAGTTTGTATTTGATAGTAGAGATTATCTGCGTGATGGTTTCTTTATAGAATAATAGACGCCTTCTCGAAAATCATATAAATTTTGAAGACCCCAACAGAAAGAACACAATTCCCAAGGAGGTGAGCTTATCTTTAACTAATGAAATTAAGTTGAAAATTCAAATGAGGACAAAAACGATGAAATGTAATTAGCTTAGTCTCAGCCAAATTATTGCAAAAGTTAAATTGAACTTAACATCCAAAAATAATATGGGGGGAATATTGAATGGAAGTTAATTATGGAATTTTGTCATTAATACCTGCTATTTTGGCAATTGTTCTAGCGTTTAAAACAAAAAATGTAGTGCTATCATTGATTATAAGTCTTTTTACTGGAACTCTAATTATTACTGGGGGCAATCCTTGGACAGCTCTTCAATCTATGTTTGCTGATTACCTATTTGTTGATTTGACTGGCAGCAGTAGCGCTCAAACTCTAGTAATGATGTCTATAATAGGAGGCTTCGTTGCACTAATAGAAAAGTCAGGAGGAGCTCAAGCACTTGCAAAGGCAGTAGCAAAATCTATTAATACGAGAGTAAAGGCTCAGGTTTCTTGTTGGATAGGAGGTCTAGCAATCTTTTTCTCTGACTCAGGCAATAGCTTAATACTAGGACCAATATTCAGGCCTATCATGGATAAACTGAAAGTATCAAGAGAAAAACTCTCTTATATTCTTGATTCCACTTCTGCACCTGTTTGTATATTAGTACCTATCACAGGATGGGGAGTATATATAATGAGTATCATTGCTCAAGAGTATGAGGTACTAGGCTTATTAGAATCAGATGCCTCTGTTTTCATGAAAGCAATACCTTTTCAGTTTTATGCAATAGCAGCATTATTACTAGTACCGTTAATTGCATTTGCTGGAAAAGAATTTGGACCTATGGCTAAGGCGGAAAGGCGTATTGTTTATGAAAATAAATTGTATAATGATGGATTGGAAGAAATAGCGTCTGAAAATGAGCCAGTATCAACTAAAGCTAAAGAAGCGAAAACAAGAAATATAGCAATACCTTTAGTAGTAATGTTTGTAGTTATATTTGCAATGTTTATTAGCTGGGGATTCCCAACTAAAAATATCCCAGGTTCTAAGATTAGAGTTGCTCTAACATCAGGGTATCTGCTGGCATCAATAACAGCTATAATACTAATCGTTAAAGACAAGGTAATGACATTTAAAGAATGTTTTGATACTTTCATGAAAGGTATTCAAAAAATGTCATATATATTAGTTATTATTGTAGTAGCATGGGGAGTAGGAAGTGTATGTAGCAATTTAGGAACATCTAGTTTTATAGTTGAATCAACAAAAGGAATATTATCTCCAAATCTTATTCCAGCATTCATATTTGTAATTGGTGCTGTAATAGCTTTTGCTACAGGGACTTCTTGGGGGACATTTGCCATATTATTACCTATTGGAATCAATATGGCACATAGCTTCGACGTGTCAATGTATGTTACTATTGCTGCAGTATTAAGTGGTGGATTGTTTGGAGATCATTGTTCGCCTATTTCTGATACAACAATTCTATCTTCAATGTCTGGCGCATGTGATCATGTAGAACATGTTAAGACACAGTTGCCATATGCGTTAGTAGCAGCGCTTGGCTCATTTATAGGATATTTAGTTGCAGGTTTTATGGGAGGTGTTTGGGTAGTTACGCTTCCAATTGCTATAATAGCCACAGTTGTGCTTTACTTTATTGCTTGTAAGATATGGGGAGAGAACATTCCTAAGCACAGTGCCGATAGCCTAGGATCTAAGGTAAATTAATAGTAAAACATTTATTCTAAAATATGATTTTCGGGAGGCACTTAAATGCAAGTTAATGATTTAGCTGAAACAATAGATAAGGATGAAGAAATTCTGAGAGAACATGTTGATCAGACCATTGTTGAGGATTTAAAGTCTTTTGATATGCAAATGGAAATTCACTATGCTCATGTGATAATGCTTTATGAACAAGGTATTATTTCAAAGGATGAAGCTGCTAAGATATTGGGAGCATTACTTGAGGTTTCAGAAAAAGGACCTTCAATTATTCCATTAAGAACAGGTCTTACAGATCTTTACTCAAATTTAGAGGAGTGGATTATAGATAAAGTTGGGCTTGAAGTAGGCGGTAAGCTGCACACTGGACGTTCAAGAAATGATATGAATCTAACTATAGAACGTATGTATACTAGAATGAGCCTGATTAAGTTCAATCAAGCTGTTTGTATGCTGATGAAAACTATATTAAAACAAGCAGAAGAACATGTTGAAACAATTATACCAGGATATACACATCATTCACAGCATGCTCAGCCTACTACATTGGGACATTTCCTTATGGGAGCTTTTAAAGTCTTTGAAAGGGACTTAGAGAGAGCATATAGCAGCTATAATCATGCCAATATATGTTCTATGGGAGGGGCAGCACTGACAGGCAGTGGATTTAAACTAAATAGAGAAAGAGTATCAGACTTATTAGCATTCAATAGCCCTGTAGAAAATTCAATTGATGCAACATCCAGTCTAGATTTCCAATATGAGGCTGCTGCATGTATGGCTATATTTATCAATAATGTAGGACGTATTATTGAAAGCTTGTTAATTTGGAATGTGCGAGAGGTTGGCTTAGTAAGACTAGCAGCAAAATACTGCTCCTATAGTACAATTATGCCTCAAAAAAGAAATCCAGTTGCCCTCGAAACTCTAAGGTACTCAGGTGAATGGACGTATGGAGCTTTAGCTACAATGTTTAACACACTAAAAGCATTTACACCAGGTAATGGAAGAGAGCCTGGGTTTGTTACTAGCCTTTATATAGAAATTGCAGAAAGGATAACAAATAGTGTGTATTTATTTGAGGGAATAGTAAGAACCTTAGAGGTGAATAAAGAAAGAGGACTTCAGCTTGCAAAGGAAGGCTTCAGTACAATGACTGAGCTGGCAGACGAAATGGTCAGAAATAAGGGAATATCCTTCTCGGCAGCAAAAAAAATTGTAGGAAGAATAGTTGCCCTTGCACATGAAGAAAGCATACCATGTGAAAAAATAGATAGTAAGCTGCTAGATAGGGCTTCCTTAGAAATACTAGGCAGAACAATTAATATGGAGAATGAGGAAATAAAAAAAGCTTTAGACCCTATAGAAAATGTCAATCGTAGAAACATATTAGGAGGACCTGCATTTGAGGAAGTTAGGCGAATGATAAAAGAAGGATATAATGTATTAAGTAGCATTGAGAATAAATGGGCAGAAGAAGTAGCAAGATTAGAGAAACAGTCTATTACTCTTCATGAGATAGTTAATAAAATTGTTTCATGATATGGAGGAATTATTATGAGCTTAATTAAGGTATTTGCAGATTTTATCAATAGTGATATTAATCTGAACGAAAGGGTTATAGCTTTATCTAAGAATTCAATAATAGATTGTTTCGGAGCGATGATTTTAGGAAGTGATACAGAGATTGTAAGAAAGGTTGAAGGGTTAGCCAGCTCAAAAGGCAATTCTACAGTAGTTGGATTTGGCAATGGTTATTCTGCAAAAGACGCTGCTTTTATAAATGGTATAAGTAGTCACGAGTTGGAGCTAGACGACACATCCTCTTCAAATCTAGGTCATCCCACTGCTGCTGTATTGCCAGCCTTGCTAGCTGTTGCTGAGGAACGTAATTGCTCGGGGATGGAATTGCTAGAAAGCTTTGTTATAGCTACCGAAATTGAATGTAAACTAGGAAGAATATGTGCAAGAGAATTGCATAGGCGAGGATGGCATTGTTCTAGTATTACTGGAGTGGTAGGCGCAGCAGCTGGATGTGGAGCTTTATTAAAGCTAGACACTGAGAAGATGCGAGCTTGTTTAGGTATCTCAGCATCACTAGCATCAGGAATACGGGAAAACTTTGGCACGCCTACTAAGTCTATACACATAGGGAAAACCTCAGAAAACGGAGTTTTAGCAGCTTATTTAGCTGAAAAAGGACTTACGTCTTCAATAAATGCTCTTGACGGAAAAGAAGGCTATTTATGTTTATATACTGCAAAAAATTATGAGCCTTTTAAAAAAGAATTTGCTGACACATTGGGAAATGATTATGATATTTGCTCACCTGGTTTTACAATAAAGCGCTATCCTTCTTGCAGTAGTACTCACAGAGCAATAGATGCATTTATTGACATAATACAAGAGAACCATATTAATTATGATGATATAGAAAATATATCTATTGGGTTAAGTGACTCTGCATTAAGGGAGCTGGTGACACCAAATCCAACTACAGGAGATGAAGCTAAATTTAGTATAGGATTCCAAATAGCATTACTGATGCTGAATATAGCAAATACACCGAAGTCATATACCAAGTCTATTGTTGATGATGAGAGAGTACAGAAGGTAATTAGGAAAACTAGTATGTACCATGAACCTAGATTCGACGGACTTCCAGCTGATATGGGAGTTGGTCCTGCACAGGTTAATATAGAAACTAAAGATGGAAAGATATATTCAAAAGAAAGAGCTTTTCCAGTAGGACATTTAACTAACCCTATGTCAGATAAAGATATTAAGAAAAAGTTCATGGACTGCTCAGTAAATATTCTAGGCAAAGAACGCTCAGCAAAGCTATATGAATGTTTATTGAATCTTGAGAATAGTGATTCTATAAGAAAGGTATTAGAAATATGCTATTAGAGCACAAAGAGACTTTAAGAAAGATTATAATAGATTAATTTTCTGATAATGGATAATAAAAAATAATAAAGGTAACTTTCCTTTGAACCCGACTTTTTTTGTGGTACAATAAATGAAACCATATAAGGAGGGTTTATCATGACCAAACATCATATCTATACAATGAGTTTTGCAAGCGTCTATCCCCATTATGTTACGAAGGCAGAGAAAAAAGGACGTATGAAAGCAGAAGTTGATGAAATCATCCGTTGGTTGACAGGATATAGCCAGGAAGAGTTAGAAGCTCAACTGGAAAAACAGACAAACTTTGAGACCTTCTTTGCAGAAGCTCCTCAGATGAATTCTTTGAGGACTTTGATCAAAGGTGTGGTCTGCGGTGTCCGAGTGGAAGACATCGAAGAACCAACTATGCAAGAAATTCGCTACTTGGATAAGCTAATAGATGAGCTAGCAAAGGGAAAAGCCATGGATAAGATTTTGCGGAAATAATAATTAAAATGAAGAAACACTGGTTTTATATATAAAAGAATCAGTGTTTTTTGTTGAATCGACAATAATCTTGAAACTCTAGGAGAACGAGTCCAGAAATCTGATATAATAAAACTATATTACCTAAGGAAGGGAACTAGATACAATAAAGGGAGGAAATTATGAGAATTATTATTTCACCAGCAAAGAAGATGAAGATAGATACAGACTCCTTAGATTATCATCAACTTCCTGAATTCATAAAGGATACTGAAATATTACTAGAATATTTGAAAGGATTAAGCTATGAGGATGTAAAATCAGTATGGAATTGTAGTGACAAAATAGCTGTTCTTAATTATGAACGGATACAAAATATGGAGTTGTATCGTAATTTGACTCCAGCAATTCTTGCATTTGAAGGTATTCAGTATCAGTATATGGCCCCAGTGGTGTTTCAAACCAATGAATTTGCATATCTTGAAAAACATTTGCGTATTCTATCAGGGTTTTATGGTATGCTGAGTCCATTTGATGGGGTTGCTCCTTATAGGCTGGAAATGCAGGCAAAGTTAAAAGGTGATAAATTAAACTCACTTTATGAATTTTGGAATAGCAAATTAGCGGATAAGCTTTTTTCAGAAAGTAATTGTATTGTAAATTTGGCATCTAAGGAATATAGTAAATGTATTTCTGATTATTTAAACGAGAAAATACGATTTGTTACCTGTGTTTTTGGTGAAACGATTGGGGAAAAAGTAATAGAAAAAGGGACACTAGTAAAGATGGCAAGGGGTGAAATGGTAAGATTTATGGCGGAAAATAAGATTGAAGACGTAGAGGATATCAAAAGCTTCAATAGATTAAATTATGTTTTTGCAGACCATCTATCAGATAAAAACACATATGTTTTTTTAAAAAAAGAGAAATAATATGTTTTAATCTTCAGAAAGGTATTATATTAAAAATCCTAGAAATTAAGGGTGTAGACATAAAGCTACATTCTTTTATTTTGATTTTTTTTGATAAAGACGAGTGGAAATGATTAGTTTAATAAGTATGTTTTATATTAATAATACAAGTATATGAATATTTAAAAGATAAAAAATATACTTGGTTATTGTGAATTCGAACAAGAATTGAAAGGGGTTTGACTAGAAATTGTCGAATTAGTCAATAATATAGCAGTTATCTTTTAACTTAATGCAAAAAATGGGAAAATTGTAGAGAGGTAGGTGATTTAATGATTATAAGTGACCTTTTTGAATTCGGTGGATTAAAGGATGCTAAAGTTATAGCTGGTTTAGAGGGGATTACAAATGAAGTAACAAGTATAAGTGTATTAGAAGTAGCTGAGACAAAGATAAAAACTTGGGTACTTGAGAAACAATTGTATATTACATCATTTTATGCGATTATGCAAAATGTAGAAAGACAAAAATCAGTAATCTTAGCATTACACGAAAGAAAATCTGCTGGTCTCGTTATATGTCATATTGATTTGTTTTTAAAGGAGATTCATGAAGACGTTATTAAATTATGCAATGATTTGAGGTTTCCACTTATTATTGCTAATAGTGAGAGATCATATGTAGAAATAATTAACCCTATTTTACTAAGACTTTCAGGAAACATGGATACAGAATATAACAGTATAATTACTATGCAAAATAAGCTTATTGAAAACATAGCTACCAAAAAAGATATAAACTATGTTTATAAAACTATGGCAGACGAATATGATAATAAAATCTTTTTTTTAGATGTAAGTAATAAGGTTTTATATCCTAAATATGACAAGAATTCAAATGAAATAGTCAACTTAGTCAGACAAAATCAAGCTTTAATCAAAGAAGAGTGCAAAAGAAAAGGACACTGTATTATTGATGCAAATTCAAGAAAAAGAATAATAGTTGAGATACAATCTAATGGGGTAAATTATGGAACAATTATAGCCGAGTATCCAAAAGAGAATATAGATAAAAATCTTAAAGTTTTACAAAGTTTTGCTAGTCTATGTACATTAATATTAACTAAAAGTTCGAGAATTGGCGAGTTAGAAATTATTAGGAAGCAAGAATACATCAGTGATTTAATTACATGGAATTTTAGATCAGATGAAGTGGCTATAAAAATGGGACAGGATGTTGAATGGAACATCTTAAATAAATGTACTATGCTTATTATCAATTTAAACAATATACAGGAAAACATTGATGTAACTACTCAAGATTTTGAAAAATTTATAAATGAAGTTCTCTACAATAAAGTCAAAGATATAGTAAAGGCAGATAATGAGCTTAATCTTGTAGGAGTTAGAAGCGATATTTTTATAATTTTACTCGAAAAGGATAATAGGGAAATATACGAACGCTCTAAAATCCTAGGAGAAAAAATACTAAAATGCTGCAATGATAATTACACAGGCACTGTATCAATTGGGATTAGCGAGAAAATAAATCACTATAGAAGCATACCTAATGCATATACTGAGGCAATGGACGCTGTTAAAATAGGAAGACATTTTTTCGGAACTAATAAAGTAATTAATATAAGAGATCTTGGGTTCTATGGTATATTTAAAGAAATATGTAGCATGGACAAGTTCAAAATTGTTAAAACTGACACGTTAAAAAAGCTAATAAAACATGATGAGGAGGAAAGATTAGACTTATATTTAACATTAAAATCTCTAATTTATAATGATATGAATACGGAGAAAACAGCAAAAGAGCTATATCTCCATAAAAATACAATAAACTATAGAAAGAAAAAAATAGTAGAGATTTTAGGCTATGAACCATGGAATATGCCACATTTATTAAATACTCTTGTATATATTGTATCAGAGTATTTTGATTAAAAGGCGATTGTTCATTTGAACAATTAGTCTTTTTATTTTTGGAGTAATACATAATGAAAATGAAAGCGTTATCCTTTATAGTATAGATAAGCAAAAAACAAATATTTGAAAGGGGGAATTATTATGGCAGAAGAGACTGCAAAAGTTCAAGTATCAAGTAATGACTATGCAACTGAAAGAGTACCACTTAATGAGCGTAAAAGCACATTTAGTGTTGCCATGGTTGCAGCTGGATTTTGTATAGCTATGTCAGGTTTATTTACTGGTGCTGCTATGGCCGCAGGTTTGAACTTTAAAGAAGCACTTATAGCCGCTTTTGTAGGGAACACAATCCTTTCTTTTTTCGGTGGCGCCATTGGAGCAGCTGGTGCAAAGGAAGGATTATCATCGTCAAGACTTGCAATTTATAGTTTTGGGCGAGAAGGGTTTAAAATTGTTAGTTTAGTTTTAGCTCTTACAATGGGAGGATGGTTTTCTGTCCAGTCAGGTTTATTTGGTAATACTATAAACGCAATGTTTCCAAATGCAGGCTTTATAACTCATCCTAACTTTGCAGGTTTCTGGGGTGGAATGCTAATGCTATTAACAGCATATTTTGGCTACAAGGGATTGGATGCGCTTAGCAAAATTGCAGTCCCCTTAATTGCAATAACTGCGACAATAGGTGCAGTAGCTGCTATTAACTCTGCAGGTGGATTGCAAAGTACTATGGCGATTATACCTCAAGGAACTACTACAATAAGTGCAGGGATCGTAATGGTTGTAGGATCATTTGCAGCAGGTGCTTCTGCACAGGCTGATATAACTAGATACTCAAAAGATGCTAAAACAGCGTGGATAGCCACAATATTTGGATATATAGTAGCAAATACTTTTATCGTCATTGCAGGATATATATCCACATTAGCTACTGGTATAGGAGATTTACCTAAAGCAATGTTACAATTAGGACTTGGATTTCCAGCTTTACTTGTTTTAATTCTTGCACAATGGACTACTAATGATAATAACTTATATACTTCATCATTAGGTTTATCAAATATTTTTAAAGTGAAAAAGTCAAAAATAACTTTGACAATAGGTATTATTGGATCACTTCTAGGTGGTATAGGAGTTGCAAATTATTTTACTAATTGGTTAAGCATACTTGGTATAGGAGTTCCTCCAATGGCTGGAATTATTATGGCAGATTACTATATTATTAGAAAGCAAAACTATAGATTTAAAGACGAAAATCAAATTCCAAAGTGGAATATGAATGCAATAATATCATGGATAATAGGTTGTATAGTTGGATTTACTATCAAAGCTGGTATAGCATCACTTAATTCACTAATGGTGGCTATGGTGGCATACGTAATAATTATGAAGGTTAGACCAATTAACATGGAGCATGAATAAAAATAAAAGGTTATTAGAATAAGGAGGAAGTGTAATGGCACAATTTTTAGACATGGAGTTAACAAAGACTGCGTACAAATTAATGCATGATATGGTAAAGGTTAAGAAGGGTGAAAGTGTGTTAGTTACAATTGACTCTATTGGTGATTTTAGAGTAGCAGAGGAAATTACAAAAATGGCAGATGCTTTAGGAGCAAAAGCTATGCTAGCATGGCATTCTACACCTAAAGGATATGGATCTTTAACAATGGACTATTTACCAGATCCACTTAAGGCCTGCGCAGACCAAACAGATGTATGGATTGAATTAAATGATCAATGGTTATTATATTCGCCTATATGGGACAAAGCAGTAACAAATGGTAGAACACGCCAAGTAATGTTAGGTGGTTTAGGAATTGAAAGGATAGTAAGAAATATAGGCCTTGTAGATATGGAAATACAAAAAGAATTTCAGACTAAGCTGACAGATCTTACAAAGGCGGCAAAAAAGGTCAGAATCACTAATAAGGCTGGTACAGATGTTACATTTGAAAATGATCCTAATCGTCCTATAAATAATGAGATTGACTATAGCGTACCAGGAGCACACTTTTTAATAGGACAAATTGGATGGGCACCAAAAGAGGACACTATAAACGGCAGAATTACATTTGATGGAGCATATAGTGGTGGAGGAGATTTAGAGTTAGGTGTTCTAAGTGAAACTATAACATATATCGTTGAAAAAGGAAGAATAGTTGAATTTGTAGGAGGAAAACTAGCGAAGCAGGCTGAGGAATACTTTAAGTCCTTAAATGACCCTAACATGTATCTTGCAGCTCATGTATGTTATGGCTGTAGTCCTAATGCTAAACTAGAAGGATGTACTACTGAAGACGAAAGAATATGGGGAAGCACAGAATGGGGATTTGGACATCAGGGACCTAATTATTCTGGTAGTGAGCCAAGGGTAGCAAAAAGTCATGTCGATGGTATTTGTATCGAGTGCTCAGTATGGCTTGATGATGAGCAAATAATGGATAATGGAAAATTCATTCATCCAGAATTAAAAGCTTTAGCAAAAAAATTAGGGAAAGAATAATATGAGAACTCTAGTCATAGGGGCTGATCCATTTCCACCTTATCAATATTTTGATGAAAATGGAGAAATTCAAGGATTAGATTATGAAGTCGTAAAATCAGTAATTGACATGATGGGCTACAAAGCTAAATTCATTATAGATGAGTGGTCTTTAGTTGAAAAGGCTTTTCATAATAAGGAGATTGATATAGTATTTCAAGTACAAAAAACTCCTGAAAGAGAAAAAAACTATTATTTTTCTGATAAACTAAGAGATGCAGTAACTTCAATAATTACATCAACAAGTGTAACGGATTGCAACCATATTAATGAGCTATTCAAGGATAGCTTAAAATTGGGAGTTATTGAAAACTATCAATATGGAGAAGTTATTGATTCAATAGACTTAGATAATAAAATATTCTTTAAATCACTAGATGAATTAGTTAAATCCATAAATGATGGTATTACAGCATTTGGAGTAGTAGATTTAGGTGTTTATAGTCATTTGAACAAAGAAAATATCTATAAAAATGTAAGGGTGCTCAATAAGCTTAATTTTAATCGTCCATTATATGTTGCTTTCAACGACAAATCATTGAGAGATGAATTTAACAATTCAAGGATCATGTATACTAAATAGTTACCTGCCTAAAAAAGTTGGAGGATGCTTGCACAGCATCCTCTATTTTTGACTTACATTGCTATTAAATTATTCTTTTATATTGCTTTTGATAAGTTCTATCAATTCTTTGGCTTCTCGAGTAAGATGGCGATCACATCGATAGACTACGGATATTTGAGACTGAGGGGTCAAACCCTTTATATTGTAATAATTAAGCCCTCCTACTAGCTTAGACATCAAATCAGGTATAATAGATATTCCCACCCCTGCCTTCACCATGTGCAGGGCGGTTTCAAGATTATAGCACTCCACAACCGTTTTGGGAACAAAACCACTTCTTTTACATAGTTCATGAGTTACATTGTAAAGAAATTGTCCTTCTTCCATCATGATAAAGGGGGCATCCGCAAAATCAGCAAGATCCACTTCTTCAACAGCTTCATTAACAGGAGAATATTCAGGAGTTATCGCCAAGACAATTTTTTCATCATAAAGGGGCTCGCTACAATAAGTAAATGCATTAGGATGAGTAAGACCCACAATAAAATCCAAATCAGAATTTTCTAGGCTTTCTTGAAGCTCATTGCTGCTTAATTCTTGAATTTGAACATATCTCTTGGGGTTTGTCTCTCGAAAAGCTTTTAGAGGAGTAGGAAGTATGAAAGCACTACATTCTGGAAGTATACCTATTCGAAGAACTGAAACCTCATTTGATGAAAAGTCCTGTAAGTGCCGCTCCATGTTTTCATGTATGGATACTACTTGACGAGCCCAACGAACATATTCATGGCCTGCGTCTGTGAGAGTTATGGGGCTATGACTTCTATCAAATAGCATAACACCTAGTCTTTTTTCTTCACTTTTGATTATTTGACTCAAGGAAGGCTGAGCAATATAGAGCTTTTGAGCTGCTCTAGTAAAGTTACCTTCTTCAGCTACTGTTATAATGTAACGAAGTATGTTAAAGTTCATATTCTGGCCTCCTTATAATAGGTAGTGTTTATTGATAAATAAAATAGTTCAAGACAGCTAATCATAGGATAAACCTATTGATTTTATAAGATATTATATATTTTATTCTATAACCTTGCAATGCTATAATTATATTAATCAGAAAATTATAAAAATAGGGTGATGTCTACAAAATATATCACGCCTAAATATTTAGAGAGGAGAGATGAAAATGGCTATTAATAATCTATCAAAAGTAAAAAAGGAGGATTGTGCACTAATTATTATTGATATGCAAAACGATTTCATAGCGGAGGGAGCACCTATTGAATGCCCGGGGGGTAGGGAGCTAGTTCCTAATATTTTAAAGATAAAGGAATGGGCATATGAGAATGACGTACCTGTTTTTTATACTCAAGAGATGCACAATAAAAAGAGAACTGACTTTGGAATGGAGCTAGAGAGAAGCGAGCCAGAGCATTGTGTTGAAGGCACAGAAGGTGTAAAAATCATTGATGAATTAACTCCCAACGAGAGAGATTACGTTATCATTAAGAGAAGATATTCTAGCTTTTATCTTACAGAGCTTGAAATTCTTATGAAAGGTCTAAACAAAAAAGCACTAATCATCACTGGTGCAGCAACTAATGTCTGTGTATTTGCAACAGTTTTAGATGCCCATCAAAGAGATATGCGTGCCATTGTGTTGTCTGACTGTGTGGCGGGTACAAGCATTGAGCTGCATAATGCATACCTGAAAAACATTGACTATGTATTTGGTGATGTTGTTACAACTGAAGAATTGATAAATCATTTCGCAAAGTAGAGAAATAAAAAAACATACAAGGGGTGAGTATTATGTTTTTTGAAGATTTATTGGCAGCAATAGCTGTCGTGGTAAATGGACTACCTCAAGGTCTTTTGTCTCTTAGTTACGGTTTTGGACTGCTACCAACTGCAGCTGGTTTTCTGATTGGAACAGTGGGTATGTTGGTGTTTGGACAGGTAGCCCCTATTTCTTTCCAAGCAGAATCTATAGTTATGGCAGGCACATTAGGCAAAAATAGAAATGAAAGATTGAATATAGTATTTTTAACAGGTATTGTAATGGCGATTATAGGCGGGTTGGGTCTCCTTAATCCTACCATTGATTTTATCGGTCCAGCTATCCTAAACAGTATGATGGCAGGTGTAGGTATCATGCTTGCTAAAACAGGTATCATGATGTGCAAGGAAAACAAAATAGCAGGTGGTATTGCTATGGTTTCCGCTATTTTGGTTTATTTTTTAACTGATAACAATTTGATATACACTATTGTTGTCAGTGTATTTGTCAGCACCCTAGCGCATATTTTAGTGAAACGCTTCTCACAAAAAACTGAAAACGAGGAAAGTCATTTAGATTTGAGCAATGAAAAATTCGAACCATTGAAGTTCATGTTTAATTATAATGTTATTCGTAGTGTTCTCGCTTTGGTTACTTTGCAAATAGGAGGTAATATTGCTTATGCAAGTGTTACAGGAAGCATTGCTGGAGCAGCAGTAGATGTTGACAAAATCACCCTATATTCTGGTCTTGCTGACTCTGCAAGCGCTTTCTTTGGTGGTGGTCCTGTAGAGGCTATAATCAGTGGTACTGCAGCAGCACCGAATCCTGTAAGAAGTGGCGTTATGATGATGGTTATTATGGCAGTTATTCTTCTTATAAAGTTTTTACCTAAAGTTGCTAAGTATGTGCCAAGTGAATCTATTGCGGGATTCCTGTTCGTTTTAGGCGCATTAGTAGTATTCCCTGGCAATGCTAGCACTGCTCTTAGTGATGCTCCTATGGTAGCAGGTGTTACAACTATCGTCACTTCAGTTACAGATCCTTTTGTTGGAATGATAGCTGGTTTGATAGTAAGATTTTTTACAGGTTTATAAAGGTACAATCTGAAATTTTGAGAAATGAAAAATCCTGTTTGGAATATGTATTCTGAACAGGGTTTTTTGTTTAATGATATTTCAAGAAGCAAGAAAGATGGCTATTGGAAGAGGATTATGAATAATTAGATGAAAATATGAAGGAAAAAAGGTTAAAGTGCCGAATATTCTAAATAATATGTGATAGATTTACACTATTATTTACGAGACTTAATTATGCTTAATTAGCTAAAAGAAAACTTAGATAAGGAGCGATATTATGCCTGCTGAAAATATGAGCTGGATTAAGGCATCAGATAATAAAAATTTTCTTGGAAAGAAAAAAGTAGATTTATCTATTTTTAAGTATGGGATACATATCCCCAAAGAATACCATAAAAATTTTTTAAGCACAATTCCAGCTAATATTATTGAATTAGGAAGTAGTGAAAAAGTAAAGTTAATATTTGATGATAGGACTGAAGAAGTAGAGTTGAGGAATATAAACATTCAAGGACGTTCAGGAGATACATTACAGATAAGATATGATGCAAATAAAGATTTAATTGAATATCTGATAAATAAATTTCAAACAAGCTATGAATACATTATAAAAAACCAGGGGAATAGTCCAAAGATAGTAGTACCAGATGAAATTGCTGAATATATTGAATTCTATAAAACAGATAATCTATATGAGTACAGACTAATCTTAGTTTGCAATAGTGAGATTAAGACCAATTTTTTAAATTACATAGGTGAAAAAGGTACGCTAAATAATAGTTTATATCAAAAATCTTACAAATTAGTATTACTCTTAGCATTGATTAACAATGTAGATAATGAAGGAAAAGCTGAATATGATATAGTTTGCAAAGAAATTTTGGATTTCTATAAAAAAAGATATGAGCAAGGTTTATTAGTTGAGCAAAACGATAGCAAGATACAAACTGATGTTGAGTCATTATCTTTAAATCTTATAAAAACTATCATGAATGAAAATGCATATAAAGTTATTAATAATAAAGGGTACATTATCAAGAAAAGCATTGATAGGAGAGAGTATATAGCATTCAAACAAGAATTGTGGCGATCCTTAAATAGTAATGATTTAGAGTTACTAGAGGAGAATCTAAAAGGAAAACTACGCGCTTACTATACCACTAGAGTAGAAAAGGAAATGAATTCAATGATCCTAAAACAATATTTAGAGAAAATAATGAATAATTATTTAGAAGCAAAAAATCATGAACCTTTTGCAGGACATGAGATAGGAAATATATTTAGAAGAACCTTACCTGAATACTTTACTAAATTAGATTTTATAGATTCAGATCAATATGTTGCCACTGGCTCTATCGGACAAGGCAACTGGGCAAATATTCCATGGGTTGCTTTAATGAATAGAAAAAGTACAACGTCAATTCAGAGTGGGGTTTACATTGTATATCTGTTTTCAAATGATATGAGAAGATTATATTTGACACTAATTCAAGGAGTAACAGAACTTAAAAATGAATTAGGAACAAAGGAAGCAAAGCAAAAACTTGTTGAAAGTTCAGAAGAAATAAGAAAAAAAGTAGGCGTGAATGCTACAATTGCTTCACAAAACATAAAGCTTGAAGGTGGAAGTCTTGGAGATCTGTATGAGGTGGGATCAATAGGAGCTTTTGAATATAACGTTGAATCAATACCTGATGATGAAAAACTGATAGAAGACCTTAAAAAAATGGTAGAGTATTATGAAAAATACTTAAATAATGAAACAGGAATATACGATGAAGAAAAGAGTGAGGAATCCATAATGCTGAATGAAATGAATCCTGAAGAAATAATACAGTATATTCATCAATACATAACTTCAAAAGGATATACTTATAGCCTAGATACTATAAAGAACTTCTATCTATCATTAAAAACCAAGCCTTTTGTTTTGCTTGCAGGTATCTCAGGTACAGGAAAAAGTAAATTGGTTGAGTTATATGCGGAGGCTATAGGTGCAAACGTAGATAATGGTAGATATAGTCTCATACCCGTACGCCCTGACTGGTCTGATCCCTCAGATTTATTTGGATATAGAAACATCGAAGGTCATTTTCAACCTGGTCCTTTAACCAATATAGTTAAGAAAGCTGTAGATGATACAGATGGCTTGCCTTACTTTATATGTTTAGATGAGATGAATTTAGCCAGAGTAGAGTATTATTTTAGTGATATTTTATCAATCATTGAAACTAGAAAAAGCAATGGAAGAATAATAACTAACAGATTATTAAAAGAAGAGTTTTTTGGCAATGATGAGGAATCAAAGGCTAAATATAGCTATTTATATATACCTGATAACTTATATATTATTGGAACTGTTAATATGGATGAAACTACATTTCCTTTTAGTAAGAAGGTATTAGATAGAGCAAATACTATTGAATTTAATAATGTTAAGCTAAGTGTAGATTTTGAAAGCTTAGAAGACCATATAGATGAATTGAAACCATTAGTACTTAAAAATGATATGCTGTCATCAGAATATGTAAAGCTTAAGGACTGCATTGATGAAAAAGAGCACATAGAAGAAGTTATATATATGTTAGAAAAAATAAATAGTAAGCTTGAAGAAGTAGGATTACAGTTTGGCTATAGAATTAGAGATGAAATTATTTTTTATACTTTATACTCTATAAAAGAAAACCTATTAAGCTTTGACATGGCAATGGATTATGCTATTAAACAAAAAATACTTCCGAGAATTCAAGGAAGCAATTTAAGCATTAAAGGNNGCTATTTAAGATGTTTATCAATAATACAAGCAGTCAGTATAATCCTGATGCAAATGATAATTTCGAGAAAATGCATAATTATATTAAAAATAATAATGTAAAATATCCTCTATGCGCAGAGAAAATATGCAGTATGATTAGGAGGCATGAGGTTGATGGCTTTACAACCTTCTGGGAATAAACAAGTAGAACTAATTTCAATAGAAACTGAAAAACTATACTTAACTATCAAAGGTAAATACCATGACACAGCTTTTGATTATTCTGAAGAGGTCTTTAAAGATATATTTTCCTGTAAGTGTACACCAGAAGATGAGCTAATAAATACCAATATATATAGTGAAAAAGTTATGTTTTGGGAATATCAAGATTATCAAATTATAATTGAAGATAAGAGTAATCATGCTATAGAGTTTTATCATGAGAACAAGCTAATTAGAGATCAAATTACTTATACAACTAAGAGTAATAGAGTTTTGGCTGGCAGTATTAACTTTAAAAGCGATATAGGAACGACTGAGTTTATAATATTAGTAGATAATAAGATACATTTATTTATAAGAATCGAAGTATTTCCATCAAAAATTGATTATAGAAAAGATTACTTAAATATTCTATTGGATGTTAATGAAGAGATATATAATTTATCTTTTGACTTCTTAAAGAGAACTTACTTAAATATGACTTTAAGTGAAAAGGAAGGTAATAGCCTAACCGAATTTTTTAGTATATTTAAATATATTTATGATAATTTGATAAAGGCAGTTAATGTAATAGTTAATCAACCTCATCACTCATTAGTCAAAGAAGAAAGAATCTTGCCTTATCATAAACTAAAGAAAACATCTAGTGAAACTGTTAGGTGGCTTGAAAAGAATACTACAAGTCTAGTAAAAGTAGATAATAGTTATATTCCCATAAAAGCACTAAATACTAATAAAACTGTAACAGTAGATACATATGAAAATCAATATCTTAAGTACATGATTGAGATGACTATTGCAAGATTAGAAGAGCTAAAGCGTAAATATAGATTATTATCCAGGGCAGATGATGAAGTTTTTTTAAATAGTGTTAGTGATATGATAAAGAGACTAAATTCATATATTAAAATTTCTTTTTTAAACAAAGTAAGTGGTTATCAACCAAGAGAATCCTTTTCCTTGGTATTTAAAATGGCCCCAGGATACAAAGACGTGTATAAATACTATCTAATGTTAAAAAAAGGCTTAATTATGTACGGTGATATATTTAAGATGTCAATGAAAGAAATGGCCACATTATATGAGTACTGGTGCTTTATCAAGATAAATAGTATATTGAGAAAAAAGTATAAGCTAATACGAAATGATTTAATAAAAATCAATAATAGTGGAGTTTTTGTTACTCTTAAGAAAGGAAGCGAAACTCAGGTAACTTATCAAAACACTAAAAATGGAGAAGTATTTACAATTTCATATAATTCATTAATGAAATCAGAAACTATACCACAAAAACCTGATAATGTGTTTAGTATAAAAAAAGACAGAAATGATGTTGTTTATAACTATGTATTTGATGCCAAGTATCGTATTAATTTTGCTAATCCAGGCAGTAGATATAGAGAATACTATAAAGAGCCAGGTCCTGAAGAAGCTGATATAAATACAATGCATAGATATAGGGATGCTATCATATGTCAAAGATGTAGGGAATCTAATATAGAAAAAAATATATTTGGTGCTTTTGTATTATTTCCTTATAGCAATGAACAAGAATACCGAGAGCATAAGTTTTATAAAAGTATCGAGCTAGTTAATGTTGGAGGAGTACCTTTCTTACCTAATTCTACAAAGATAATGGAGGAATTCCTTGATGAGTTAATTGAAGAATCTTCATTATCAACATATGAAAGAAGTTTAAAACAAGTTGGACAAGAATACTACTTAAAAGATCAATACTTCTCAGATAGATCGGTTTTAGTTGGCTCGTTATCAAATAAAGAACAATTACAGATAAATTTAGAGAATAAATTTTATCATACTAAGTTAAAAAATGTCGACTTGAATAATCACTTAATAAAAACTATTGCCATAGGTCAATCAAAAAGGTTATTTGGAAATGATGCTGGAATTAAACATTATGGGAAGGTTAAAGATATTAAGTTGGTCAAAAGAAGTGAAATTAAAGAGATACCAAAAGAATCTGATGAATTATATATTAGATTTGAAATAGAGGAATGGAAGGAACTAGATAGGCCATTAAGAGTCGAAGGCTTTCAAGTAATAAGAATTCTATATACAACAGATTATTTATTACATAATTCTGAAACAGTATCAGAGCTATGTATACAAGATGAAGAAGAGTTTAGACTATGGATGGAGTTAAAAAGGCTTGATAGAGAAATAAAAGCTGTAGCTCAGGATAATAATATATCTAATAGCACTAAAATTAGAGGATTTAGTTTAGGGAATAAAGATATATACATAATAGATGATATGATTCGTGCTATATCAAATGGAAAGCCAGTGGAATTTACAAGAAAAGACTTTAGAAAAAATCCTAAGCTAATTGTTAAGATGATAAAACAAATCGAAAAGGATGATTGAAATGAATGAGAAGATTTACAATAAATTAGTCAGAGATAAGATCCCAGAAATAATAGAAACTGATAATAGAAAATGTGAGGTTGAATTAGTAGATAAAAATGAACTTATAGAACTACTAAATATAAAGCTATTAGAAGAAGTTAATGAATATCTAGAGTCCAGTGATATCGAAGAATTAGCAGATATACTAGAAGTCATTTATTCAATTATCAAGCAAAGGGATATTTCAATTGATGAGGTTGAAAGTATAAGAATAAAAAAGAATAATGAAAGAGGTGGTTTTGACAAGGGGATTAAGCTTATTAAAGTATATAAAAAAGAAGAAACAAGTTATTAACAATCAAAACAGGAAGCAGAAAATAAAACAAATTTAAAGCTTTCATATACACGTATTGCTATGATTTGTAGGCAGCAGCAAGAATGAGAACAGAATATCTTTATAAATTGCAGAAAATGTATGAAACGGAAGTAAAGAGACTAGATATATTCATAGGATATAAGCTATCACAAACTATTGCATGAAGAAAAAAGAGTCCATAAATAAACAGATATTAGCCTATTATCAAACAATAGCCTATGGGGTAAATCAGAGAATATAAATTAACTTAGATGAAGGAAGAAGATTTATTCTTTCTTAAAACAGGCTTGAAGAGCAAGGATTGTTAAATATACCTAATTGAGTATGCATTAACAATAAACATTTTTAGTTTAATATTATGCAATGATTCCATTCAACGACAAAAAATCTGCAAATGTCTTAGTACTGAATGATTTGTTTAGATATACCTTAAAAGAGGTTTGGGGAAGTTGAACTATAGAAAGGAAGTTTTACCTAATGAATTTTAGAGAAGAGATACTAAAGTATCAACCAATTAATGAACAAGAAGCAAACGATAAAGAAATCATCTTAAATTATATTGACCATTTTTATAAAAATATCCTAACTAGGGAAAATCAAATAGCACATATGACAAGCTCCGGACTAATTTTAAATAAATCTTTAGATAAAATGCTCATGATTCACCATAACATATATAATACCTGGGCTTGGACTGGCGGTCATGCAGATGGTGAAGGTGATATGCTTAAAGTAGCTCTAAAAGAGGCTGTGGAGGAGACCGGTGTATCAAAAATAATACCTTTATCAGATAGCATAGCTTCCATTGATATTATTCCAGTGTACGGACACTTCAAAAAAGGAAAGTATGTATCATCTCATTTACACCTCAATATTTCGTATATTTTAGTAGCAGATGAAAATGAAAAGCTGGTAATCAATAAAGATGAAAACAGTGGCGTTAAATGGGTTGAGGTTAATAAACTAGCTGAATATTCCAATGAGCCATATTTAATTGAAATTTATAACAAAATTGTAGACAAGGCTAAAAAGATTAGAATGTAAGATATTGCAAAATGTCTTATTTGTATATATAAATTGCAATAAACACATTACATGGTTAAACTAACCAGCAAAAATCATTAACATTCTATGCTAGCCCATACTCTTAAATAAGCTTATGTCCAGAAGAAGAAGCCTTTGAACAGGATTACCATCCCACAGTCTAAACCTAGATCTTATTAAGGGCTTGTGGGATTGGTTAAAATCCGAAATAATAAATAATGTTTTCTATCCTAATGCTAGAAAAATTAAAAAAGCTGTAAAAAATTTCATTGAATTTGCTAATCAAAAACCTAAAGATATTATAGATCGTCTTTGTGCCTAAAAGTAAAATTGTTGTTGCAGACTGTGTATTAATATGTAATTCAATTGTATAACAATGTACATTTTCTCCAATAGTTTTCGAGAAAGAATAATTAACAATGATATCCCGTTTTTACTCTTTTCCTTTTTGTTAATCTCTTCAATATACTTCTTTAGCTCATTCGATAAACACCTGTCGTTTAACTTTTCTTCTAACTTCTTAATAGTCCCAAGTTTTACAATCTCAGTAGTTCGTTTATTATTTTCAATGACATCCTCTATCATATAAAGTAAAGTACCATTAACAAAAATCATCCAACTTCCTATATTATATTAAATTACATTAAAATACAAAAGCATCGCTTCTAAAAATTTGCAATAAATATAGCTTTCTCAATAGTTTCAACAATTTTTTAATCTAGCTGTCAAAGATCCGGTATGTAAGTATTATTTTATAATTGTAATTATGAGACTGAATTTTACTCCTATAATTAGTAAAACATAATTTTAACAAAATACAACTTAATTTATGATTGACTTTGTGAAAACGATGTGATATTGTACTAATTAAGATAATATAAGAAAAATAAATGTTAGCTTTTGTTAATAAGTTGAATAATATTAAGGAAACCAATAAAAGATAGTTACTTAAAAAATCTAGTAAATACTGAAGTATAAACATACTAAATAGTTTAGAAAAACTACTTGTAATTTTATTGAATTTAAAGACTATGATAGAAAAATATATAAGATTTAAGGAGAATAACATGAATGCAGCTGGAAGAAGAATATATATTTTAGACATTCTGAAAGAAAAGAAGACTGTTGACCTTATAGATATGGCGGAAAAATTCAATGTATCTGCTATGACAATTCGACGTGATTTTAAAATTCTTGAAGAACAAGGGACAATTACGATTATACACGGGGGAGCAGTTTTAAATGATGGTTTGGCAATTGAGCAAAGTTATTACGTTAAGCAAGAACAGATGGTAAGGGAGAAACAAAAAATCGGGTTAGCTGCAGCTAAAGCTGTTAATCCTGGAGATGCAGTTTTTATTGATTGCGGAACAACTCCAAAAGAAGTTGCAGTAGGACTTTTAAATGTTAAAGACATAATTATATTTACAAATTCAATATTAGCAGCTAATATTTTATCACAATCTTCAAATAATAAGTTAATTATGGTACCAGGAGTTTTTAGACAAAAATCAATGGGATTTATTGGGCCCATGGCAATTGACTTTATCTCAAGAATTCGTTTAGATTGTGTATTTCTTGGAGTAGAGGGAATAGAATTAAAGCTAGGTATATCAACTCCTGACATTGATGATGCTTTAACTAAAAAAGCTTTAGTTGAAGTATCCAAAAAACGTATTGTAGTAGCAGACTCTACTAAAATAGGTAAAAGTACATTAATTTCAATAGCTCCACTTGAACAAATTAATACAATAGTAACATGTGACAGTATTCCAACTAAATACGCTGAAGATTTAAGGAAAACAGGGGTAGACTTGCTATTAGTTTAAAAGTAAAAATATAATTTAATTTTTTTTATGTCTTATAGACAGATAATTTTGAAAAGTCAATCTATTGCTGTATATTTTACAAAGCAGTTAAATGAAACTAATATTCGGGTACGCATCTTTCTCTAGAGCAAATTTATATATAAGAATTATGAGTTACTACCATCAACTACATAAAATAAAAAATAATTTGTGAAATAACAGAATTTACTATTTAATAATATTTCAACATTATCTCATACACATAGGTTTTGATTCAAAAAGTTGGGATCATGATTTTAAAAAAGCTACGAGCAAAAAAGCTGACATATATAAAGTGACTACCAAATACTGAGATCTGATAATTGTTACAACTAAAGTTGTAATTCTTATAATAATAACAAAAGGAGGTGTAAACATATAGCTTAATACCAACTAATAGAATTAGGTAAATTTAGAGGAGGGAAAAAATGTCAGAAAAAGTAAGTAAGTTTGAATCAGTAATGGTTAAAATGAGTAATGTTGTAGAACAAAAAATTTCACCACCATTAATCCGTTTTGGTAATAATCGCTACATGTTGGCTATAAGGGCGGGACTTATTAGAATTATTCCACTTCTTATTATTGGCTCTTTTCCACTAATTTTAACGAACCTGCCAGTTAAATCATGGGCAGATGCAATGATGCCTTTTAACGATTCCTTGAATGCACTATTCAATATGACTTTCGGATTTATGGGGCTCTACCTATCCATATGTATTGGCGCAGAAATGGCACGGACGTATAAGTTGGAGGTTACAACCGTTAGTGTAGTAACTTTGGTATGTTTCCTAATTACAGCATCTCCTGTTGATCTCGTAAATGGGACAATCTCAATAAAATTTTTTGGTTCCACCGGTATGTTTACATCATTTATAGTCGGTATTGTTGTAGCAGAAGTAATGAGATTTATGAGAGATAAAAATATTGGCATTAAGATGCCTAGGGGAGTCCCCGAAAATATTAGCGCAAGTTTTTCATCGTTAGTACCTATGGCAGTTCTATTTGTATTTTTCTGGTTTCTTAGAATAGTAATTGGCTTTGAAATTACAGAACTTATAAATAGAATAATTAGTCCTATACTAATTTTAGCTGACACATGGTATGCGGTACTACTAACATCATTGATTTTGTGTTTATTATGGTTCGTTGGAATCCACGGGGGTTCAATGACAGTGCAAGGTGTCATGTATGCATTTCTATTTTCCAACATCTCAGCAAACGCAGCAGCTCATGCAGCAGGTCTACCAATGCCTCACGTATTTTCTGAACCATTTGTATTTACTTATGGAATGCCAACAGGAATTGGTATTACGCTTCCACTGATTCTTTTATGGCTACGTTCAAAATCAGCTAGATTGAAAGAGGTTAGCAGAATATCCTTAATTCCTGGTTTCTTTAATATTAATGAACCTATTTTATTTGGTGCACCTTTGATTATGAATCCTATAATGTTCTTACCTATGGTATTTGGAACAACTACGTTTGGCATGATGTATGGATATATAATCACAAGATTGGGATTGGTGAATGCTCCATTTATTCAGGTTCCTTGGACAACCCCAGTCCTAATTCAACCCTATTTAGCCACTGGTGGTGATTGGCGCGCAGTTATCGCTCAACTTATTTTATTAGTAGTAGTTGCTTTAGTTTGGTATCCGTTTGCCAAGACTTGGGAAAAAACGTGTATTAATCTAGAACAGGCTGAGGCAGGGAAGGCTAAATAAATTAGTATGTAATAAGAGCTATTATATAAATCAAATCTACTTGTAAAATAATTAGCCAATTATCCTGTGAATCGAAATATTTATAATATTAGGTATAATTATTAAATCTTTATAGGGATATTTGGCTATTATTTTAATATATTTTGTTGTTTTCCAATTAATCTAATGGAGGAGGGATTATATTGAAAAAGTATAAAATTTTAGTTCTTTGTGCAATGGGTATGTCTTCAGGTATTCTTGTTCAAAAAATCAAAGATGTAGCAAAAGAAAGTGGAGTAGAACTTGAAATTAACTGCTATTTCTGTTCAAACTTTAAGGAACTAGATTATACAGAAATAGACATAATTTTAATGGCTCCACAAGTTCGAAATCAAATTGAAGAAGTAAAAAAGTTTGTTAAGGAGTATGATGTCGCTGTTATGCAAATTGGTATGCAGGAATATGGCTTGATGAAAGGCAAGGAGATTCTAGATCAGGCTCTAGAAATGATAAAAACTAATTAGGAGGACAGAATATGCATCCATTTATAGTTGAAGCTAGTACTCAAGGAGAAGTATTAAAAGATTGTTTAAATTACTATTATTCTCAAGGAAATGAAAGCTTAGAAAAATTACGTAAATTTTTTAAAGAAAAATCATATAAAAGAATTATTTTTTCAGGCATGGGAAGTTCCTATTATGCCCCTTTTACAGTTGCGGGATACTTAACACAAAACGGTATTCCATCTGTGGTAATTAATGCTGCGGAACTGGCTAACAATCAGTTGGATTTAGTCCAAGATGATACACTTTTAGTTCTTGTATCACAGTCTGGAGAATCAGCTGAAGTAATAGACGTTATTAACAAAGTGAAAAATCATGCAAATATTGTTGCAGTTGTAAATAATAGAGAGAGTATTCTCGCAAAAGAGTCAGATATTCAATTATTCATTAACGCCGGGTATGAAGAATTTATCTCCAGTAAAAGTTATTTGAATACAGTTGCTACATTGCAAATTATGTCCGCTACATTAGTTGGAAAAAACACTCCTGAATTTAAAGAGACAATGTATGATATTGCAAATTGGGTACAAGAATACCTATCAACAGCGCAGGAAAACCGTAAAGAAGTTATGTCTTTTATTAGGAATACAAGCATATTTGATTTTATAGGTAATGGTGCATCAGCAGGTAGTGTATTTCAGGCAGGCTTAATTTTTCGAGAGGGTCCGAAATACGCAACTGGTTCATCATTGTGTGCAGAATATTCTCATGGCTGGAATCTTTTAACGAAGGAAGGTTCGGTAGTTGTTATCTTTGATCCACTTAAATTAAGCAATTCTTCTGAGGAAGCAATGAGAAAATTCGTAATTGAAAACCATGGGAAGGTAATTCTTATTACATCTGGAGAATCAGAGGAGTGTGACAACATTTTGACAATACAACATCCAAAACTCTCTGAAGAATTAGCTCCATTAGTTCAAATTGTACCTTGCACAATGTTAATGGGCTGGCTATTGGAGGAGATAAATAATGATAATTGATGCTCATAATCATATAGGTGAAAAAAAAGGATTGAGCTTTTCTGCTGAAGAGCTAATTAATCGTATGGACGAGGCAAATATTAATAAAGCAATAGTATTTAGTTTTCCAGAACAAATCGATAATAATTATATTGCTGATAGCGTAAAAAAGTATTCTAAACGTTTGATTGGTTTTGCAACAATAAATCCATGGCTTACAAATGCTGAGGATGAATTGAAATATGCTGTTGAAATACTTGGGTTAAAGGGCTTAAAGTTGCATCCTGTTAAACATGGGTATTCTTTTGATAATCATACTATTCTTGATCCAATTTTCAAGATGTGTTCTGAATATAACTTGCCGATTATTGCATATGGAGGAGCAAATATATTAAGCAGTCCTAATATGTTTGAAGAAATGGCAAAGACATTTCCAGATGTAAATATTTTGCTTGCTCATGGTGGGCAGATGTATGAAACACGTTCTGCAATTGAAGTTGCAAAACGTCAACCAAATGTGTATATAGAGACATCATCTATGTTTGCACGGCGAATAACTTCTCTGCTAAATGAGCAAATGTTAGAAAAAATTATCTTTGGAACAGATAGTCCATATGGGGACTTTCGCTTAGAGGTAGAGAAAATTAAATTGGTTGAACCTAATGAAGAGAAACAGAAATTGATATTCTATAAGACAATTGAAATGATACTTAATAAAGGGGGCGGAAATAATGATTATTGATTCACACAACCACCTCGGAACAAGGAAAGGAGAACACTTTCCAATAGAGACTTTAATCAATTGGCTAGATAATGCAAAAGTTGATGCGTGCGTTGTTACAACGCATCCAGAAGCAATCAATAATGACTATGTTGCTACTGCCCAAAGAGAATATCCAAATCGTATTATTGGATTTGCAGTTGTTAATCCGTGGGATTTTGACGCTGAAGATGAGTTACGCAGATCTCTGGGGGAATTAAATCTAAAAGGTATGAAATTAAATCCTATTCGGCATGGTTTTGCCTTAGATAGGCATGAATTAGTTGACCCATTATTCCAAATTTGTGAGGAATATAAAGTACCTGTGCTTTGTCATGGTGGCTCAGACCTCTTTACTATGCCTGGCAAGTTTGAAGAAATGGCTAGAAGTTTTCCAAACGTAAACATTATAATAGCACATATTGGTGAACCTGATGCGGTAGACTCTGCAATACGTGCAGCTCAAAGATATGACAATATCTATGTTGATACCGCAGGTATTATTTTAGATACCTTGCAAAAAGCTATTCGCTATTTGGACCCAGAAAAAATTCTAATGGGAACAGATGCATCATGGGGGAGATTTGAATTATCTATGGAATTAGTTCGTAGAGCTACTAATGATGAAAGGACAAGACGATTAATAATGGGTGAAAACATCGCAAGACTACTTTCATGGAAGCCAAACAAATAAAAAACACATATAGAAAGGTAGTGAAATCGTGCAAAACACTGATCTTGAAAAAATTTGTATGAATATAATTAGCTGTTCAGGTGAGGGGAAATCAAAACTTTTTGAATCAATGGATGCTTATGAGGCTGGGAACATAGAAGAAAGCAAAAAACTGTTAGAAGAAGCAGATCTACATCTTAAGCGCGCACATGAAATTCAATTTATTGACCTAATGTCAAAACAATTAAGTGGGGAAGAAATTCCTTTTAACATTCTTTTAATTCATGCCATGGATATTCTGGCAAGCAGTTCAATGCAAATGGAACTTATGAAAAGAAAATTGTATAAATAAGCGTAATATGTTTAGTTATTAAGTATTACTTAGCTTATGGGTAAAGTAAGCTAAATAAATAGAATATATTGTATAACATTTTATGCATAAATTAAATTAGTCCTAACTTTACTTAGAAATAGGAGGATGAGCAATAATGAGCTTAAAGGTAGTCGAAAAACCATGGGGAACTGAGACATGGATTGCATCAAATGAGCATTATATATGCCGTATTCTTCATATTAGAAAAGGAGAGTCAGTAAGCCTACAGTACCATGAAAAGAAGGTAGAGACTCTTTATATAGAAGAGGGAACAGCTGAATATACATTTCAAAGACCAGGAGAAGAGGTACAAACATGGATAATTAAGCCAGGTGACGTGTTAGAACATAGACCATATGAAATCCATCGTGAAAGAGCCCTCGAAGATATGAAAATAATTGAGATTTCCACACCAGAAATAGATGATATTGTGCGCCTTGATGATGATTATGGTAGAAAATAAAGAACAATTAGTCACATCGAAATTAATAGTAAAGATTCATATTTTAATTTATAAACACTTCATATTTTTAAAGTTAAATAATTAAATTAAAAATATTAGTATATAGATATTCAATATCAAATTATTACTATAGTTTTTATTTGCCTAATCTAGTTATAGTTGCAAGAGATGTAGAAATGTATAATCTAAGTTGATGATCGGCTATCTCTAAAGAGATAGCCGATATCTAAACTATATAAGAAATTTTTCTACTTGAACAAATCGACTTTACAAATGTTAGTGGTTTTCATTGAAATTAGTTATAAGATTTTCAATACTCAATTCATTATTAACTTTATTCTTGTTGAAATTTAAACTTATCATTTGTATTTGAGATTATTGCACCCAAGTTAATTTTACAAACTCGTTGCTGTCAACAACTGATAGTCTTCGATTATGTAGCCTTTGAATAATATTATATAGAATTATATGCTATCAATATTATAAAGTAGAGGAGGACTAGTAATGAAGATAATAAATGTTGGGCTTATTGGATATGGAAAGATTGGAAAAGTACATAATATAGTAAACCAATTAACACCAATTATATTAGAACAAGAAGGCTTTTTCGTAAATGTAAAAAAAATATATTCACGTCATAAGGTTAGTACACCTTTTGTTTCATCTCGACAGGTACAATCCTTTAACGAAATTTTGCAAGACTTAGACATTGATTTAGTGGATGTCTGTACCCCAAACTTTACACATAAAGAATTTGCTATTGAGGTTATACAAAACCATAAAGCAATTTATCTTGAAAAACCACTAGCGTTGAGTTATGAAGATGCACAAATTATTGCTGACGAGGCTAGAAAGGCGAATATCATAAATCAAATTGGGCTTATTTATCGTTTTATGCCTGGTTTGATTGGAATTAAAGAAATAATACAAAATGGAGAAATTGGAGAGATAATAAACTTTCGTATTAGAGCATTACATTCGAGCTACCTAGATGAAAAACGACCTACAGCTTGGAATTTAAGAAAAAGCACCTCAGGAGGGGGGCCTATCTTAGATCTTGGTATTCATTTATTTGATGCTATCCGATTTGTAATGGGAGAAGTAAAAGAGGTTGTTGCATATGGAGATACGTTAATCAAAAAAAGGCCAAAATGTAAAGATTCCAAGGAACTTGTTGATGTTGATGTTGAAGATTGGGGTATCGTACAAGTGCAGCTTGAAGGCTCAGGATATGGAACAGTCGAAGTTTCGCGTGTGGCATCATTGCTTGAAGAAGAAACGTCTTTTGAAATAATGGGGACTAGAGGCAGTCTCTGCTTTGATGTAAAACGTCCTTGGATTATCGAACACTACGATCAAGAAGCAAATATAAATCGACTTTCAAGGTATAATGCAAATTCAGATTTCGGAAAGCAAGTATGTAGGTATTATCCTCAAGGGAATATGTCCATGGGATGGTTTATAAATGCACAATTTGCATGTTTACTTAACTGTTATTATAATATCATAGCAGAAGGAGTTGTTTTTTCAGAAACACCGACTTTTGACGAGGGGTTAAAGGCACAAGCTATCGTCGAAGCGTGTTATACTTCATTACAAAACCAGAGTAGGATACAGGTAGTGAACTGATTATAATGGTTCCATAACTTGGCTTTTTAATAACCTCTCATATAAAAGATTATTTTTATTGTAGCTTATAAGATAGCTATTAATTCAGAAGTACGTAGTTTTAGCGATCTTGAGCTGATTAAAATTCTAAACCAATTAGAAAGATTATATAAAAAAGTATATAATTAGGAGGTATCAAAATGCTTAGTATAGAAGTAGAACTAAAAAATGAAACAGGTCTTCATGCAAGACCAGCAAGCCAATTTGTCTCTACATCATCAAAGTTTAAATCTAATATCACTATTATTAAAGACGGTAAAGAATACAATGCAAAAAGTATAATGGGAATACTTAGTATGGGGGCAAGTAAAGGTACTGAATTGACAATTAAGGCTGAAGGAGAAGATGAAAAGGAAGCTGTTGAAGCTCTAATAGCGCTGATAGACAGTAACTTTGGAGAATAGGGGGCTTTTGTTATGATTGGTATAGGTGTATCATCTGGAATTGGAATGGGTAAGGTCATAATTAAGAAAGAACCAACGCTCAAACTAAAGAAGAGCCTTATAGATAATACTGAAAATGAAATTACCAAGTTTAAGTGTGCAATAGAAAAGGGAAAAGAACAGATAGAAGCTTTGTATCAGCATGCCCTTCATACCATAGGAAAGAAAGAGGCGGATATATTTAGGGCACATAAAATGATACTTGAGGACCCTGATTTTATTGGACAGATAGAAAGCAAAATAAAAGAAGAAGCAGTAAAGGCAGAATGGGCTATATCAGAAGCTGCTAACTTGTTTATTGAAATGTTTGATGCCATGGAAGATGAATATATGCGAGAAAGAGCAGCAGACATAAGAGACGTAACAGGAAGACTAATAAGAATAGTACTTGGAATAGAAGAAGCTGACCTAAGCAAATTAACAGAAGAGGTAATAATAGTTGCAGAAGACTTAACTCCATCAGACACAGCCCAGATGGATAGAAATAAAGTCATTGGGTTTATAACAGAAATAGGAGGAAAGACATCACATTCAGCAATCATGGCTAGAACCTTAGAAATACCAGCAGTAGTCGGTATAGAAAAAGCAACTGAACTAATATCAAATGGAGACTATGTAATATTAGATGGAGATACTGGAAAAGTTATAATAAATCCTGAAAAAGAAGTCATAGACGAATACACAAGAAAAAGACAGGACTACATTGAATACAAGGAAAAACTAGAGCAAATGAGAGGACAAAAGAGTATTACTAGGGATGGCTTCAAGGTTGAGATAGCAGCAAATATCGGAACTCCAAAAGATGTAGAAGGAATACTTTCAAATGACGGAGAAGGAGTAGGACTATATAGAACAGAATTTCTCTATATGGATAGAGACAGATTACCAACAGAAGAAGAGCAATTTGAAGCATATAAGGAAGTA
>DFOH01000035.1 GCA_002376545.1 Firmicutes bacterium UBA3546
TTCTTTAATGCAACACTAGTACTATGGAGTCCTTTTTGTCTATTTGAATCCTTCGTATTTATCTATTATGGACTGCATTTTACTTGCCTGCATTCCTGATTCCTCTGCAAATCTTTTAAATACCCTTTGAATTTCCTCATCGTCTGTTTGCTTTGAAAACATTTCATAATCTCTTACCATTTCCTGTGCGTCTAAAAGCTTCTTTTTCAAAATGTCCATATTATTCATTTCCATACTTTTCACCTCCCATAAGTAAATGCTAATTATATTAACAATTACATTGACTTTAGTTTTTAACATAGATTAAAAAATATTCGTATTAATCACTTGAAAATTTATTAAAAAAGTTTATTTTTTAGAAGGTATAATATTTTGAGTGTCGAAATAAATATAGGAATGTCATTTCTGTCATGTTAAGGAGGCATAGTATGCATAATTTCAAAACATTAAAGGATTTTTTTATCAAGCATAAATGGAAGTATGTGCTAGGTATCATGTGGCTTTTAATAGTTGATATCGTTCAATTGTTAGTGCCACAAATTTTCAGAATAATTTTTGACTCACTTGAAACAAGAACATTAACTCGTCAAAATCTTGTTAAGTACTCAGCGTACATAATTATTACGGGACTAATGATTGGCGTAGGAAGATATTTCTGGAGAATTTATATTAACAAAACGTCAAGACAGCTTGAATATCATATACGAAACAAGCTATTTAGCCATCTACAGACACTTTCAACTAACTATTTTAATAATCACAAGACTGGAGATTTAATGGCCCATGCAACGAACGATATTAATGCAGTAAGAATGGCACTTGGTCCGGGTGTTATAATGCTGACAGACGCTGTCTTCATAACAATATCAGCTATATATGCAATGATTAAAACTGCTAATTTAAAGCTTACTTTAATATCTCTTATACCATTACCATTCTTAGCTTTTTTAGTTATGAAATTTGGTAAGTTGATACATGGTAGATTCAGAGATGTTCAGGATGTCTTTTCTAAATTAACTGACAGGGTTCAAGAGAACTTTGCAGGAGTAAGGGTAATAAAATCCTTTGTTCAAGAAGAAAAAGAAATTGGCAAGTTTACAGATGCAAATAAGCATAATTTTAAAATGAATATGAATCTAATTAAGGTCTGGGGTATGTTCTCTCCACTGATTCAGTTTATATCTGCCTTAAGCTTTCTTATTCTAATATGGTATGGTGGATTGTCAGTTATAAATGGTGAGATTTCACTAGGAGATTTTATAGCACTTAATAGCTATCTTGGACTTCTAGTGTGGCCAATAATGGCTATAGGTTGGGTAATCAATATGTTCCAAAGAGGAATTGCCTCTATGGAAAGATTAAATGCGATATTTATTGAAAGCTCTGAAATTGTAGATAGTGAAAACGCGCAAAAGCTTCCTGAAATAAAAGGAGATATAGAGTTTAGAAATGTGTCTTTCAAATACCCTGGTACTGACATCTATGCCCTCAAAAACATAAATATTGATGTTAAAAGAGGAAATACTTTAGCTATCATTGGTAGAACCGGAAGTGGAAAAACTACATTAGTGAATTTACTTGTTCGGTTATTTGATATAAATGAAGGAAGCATCTCAGTTGATGGAGCTAATATTAAGGACATCGCTCTTAAGTCTCTAAGAGAAAACATAGGCTATGTTCCTCAGGAGAGTTTTCTATTCTCTACCACCATAAGTGGTAATATAGGATTTGCCTTTGATGAGGAAGTAGAAGAAGAAAAAATTGTGAAAGCCGCAAAGCTTTCAGAACTATATTCTAATGTAATAGAGTTTCCTCAAAAGTTTGACACAATACTTGGAGAAAGAGGAGTTACTTTGTCTGGCGGACAAAAACAAAGAACTTCTATTGCTCGGGCAATAATTAAAAGCCCTGGAATATTGATATTAGATGATAGCTTATCTGCTGTAGATACTCAAACTGAAGAAAAGATACTAGAGAATCTAGATGAAATTATGAGCTCTCGTACAACAATAATTATTTCTCATAGAATATCCACAATAAAAAACGCTGATGAGATAATTGTTCTAGACAATGGTGAGATTGTTCAAAGAGGTACTCATGATGAATTAGTAGAATATGAAGGCATCTACAAGGATATTTACGAAAAACAACTATTAGAAGATAGAATTCAAAATCTATAAGGGGGGATTGGCAAATGACTAATTTTCATGAAGAAGAAACCCTAGGTAAAGCCTATGATTCTAAGCTGATGAAACGGCTTCTAACCTATGTAAAGCCATACTGGATATATATATTAATATGTATAGTCCTCCTTATGGCAGTAACTGCCGGTGATTTGGCACGTCCATATATATTGAAATATGCAATTGACGATAATATAAGAGGTTATCTCAATCCAATGTATGTATTTGATAAAGACTCTGCCAAGGAAGGTATATTGTATGAGGATAAGGTTTATGTCAGAGAAAATCAACTGACTGATTCTGAGAGAGAAACACTTAAGGATGCGGAAGTAAAAACTATAGTTAAATACAATAGTAACTACTATCTAGTAAATGGCTATATAGATAATGATAATACTAGTCCTACTGTAAATATGCAAAATGACAGTTATATTGTAGAAATAAATAATGATAGATATACTGCAAGTCTGCTTTCAATAGAGGAATACAGGCTCTTTAGAGAAAAGGATATAGGCAGTCTTAAGACCATCGGATTAATATTTCTTGCAGTAATTGTCTTAAGCTTTGCTTTTAACTATATTCAGGTTTATGTATTGAACTATACTAGTCAGAAAATAATTTTCAATATAAGACAGGAGATTTTTTCACATTTACAAAAAATGTCTCTTTCATACTTTGATAAAAACCCAGTAGGCAGGCTTGTTACTAGAGTTACAAATGATACAGAAGCATTGAATGAAATGTATTCAAGTGTTTTGGTAACACTATTTAAGGATTTGTTTCTACTAGCAGGTATTGTGATAACAATGTTTAATATGAATGCAAAATTAGCCTTATTTTCATTTACAGTCTTACCTTTCATAATTATTGCATCAAATATTTTTAGAATTCATATTAGAAAAGTATATAGAGAGGTAAGAGTAAGACTTGCCAAAATAAATTCATCTCTAAATGAAAATATTACTGGAATGAAAACAGTCCATATATTCAGTAAGGAAAATAAGAAATTTAAAGAATTTGACGAAATAAATGAGGATTATTTGAATGCAACAAAAAAAGAAATTCAGCTATATGCTGTGTTTAGACCTATTATTGAAATAGTACGCTCCTTAGGCATTACTTTAATTATATGGATTGGAGGCAACAATGTTATAAATGGAGCTATTGAATTTGGGGTACTATATGCATTTATAAATTATCTTCAAATGTTTTTCGAGCCAATATTAGATTTAACTGAAAAATATAATATTCTTCAAGCTGCAATGGCTTCCTCTGAAAGAATTTTTATGATATTGGATACTGAAGAGGATATTAAAAATCCTGAGCATCCAATTCATGAGAATACTATTAGGGGAAGAATTGAGTTTAAAAACGTTTGGTTTTCATATGAAAAAGATAATTGGGTGCTTAGGGATGTAAGCTTCACAATAAACCCTGGGGAGACTGTAGCATTTGTCGGCGCAACAGGCGCGGGAAAAACTTCTATCATCAGTTTGATTAACAGATTTTATGATATACAAAAGGGTCAGATATTAATTGATGGAATTGATATTAAAGAAATGGATAAATATCAGCTAAGAAGACGGATAGGAATAGTCCTCCAAGATGTGTTCTTATTCACTGGAACTATTAAGGAAAATATAAGATTAAGCAATGAAGAAATCTCTGATGAAGAGATAATAGAAGTGTCTAAATATGTCAACGCAGATACTTTTATTGAAAAGCTTCCTAAAAAGTATGAAGAGCCTGTCATGGAAAGAGGCTCTACTCTCTCAGCCGGTCAGAGGCAGCTCCTTGCATTTGCAAGAGCATTAGCATTTAAGCCTGACATATTAGTATTAGACGAAGCTACATCAAATATTGATACAGAAACAGAAATTCTTATTCAAGATGCCCTAGGGAAAATAGTTAAAGGACGAACTTCTATAGCTATTGCTCATAGGCTATCAACTATACAGCGTTCAGATAAGATAATAGTTCTTCATAAAGGACAAATAAGAGAAATAGGCTCACATCAAGAATTATTAAATAATGGAGGCATGTACTACGAGCTTTACAAGCTACAGTACAAGGAAAATTTTCAATCCGAGGAGAATGTGGTAGAATAAGTTGCATAGTTCTAATTATATTTATAGGAGTGGTTGAAATGTACGATTATCATGTCCATAGCAGTTTTTCAGGTGATTGCAAATACTCTATGGAAGATATGGTAAAAGGTGCTTTAGAAAAAAATATTAAGTATCTTTGTTTTACGGACCATATTGACTATGATTATGGTAGTGCTGAAATAGATTTTGTATTTGACAAGAACGATTATTTTAATGAACTACAAAAGGCAAAGAGTAATTATAAAGGACAGATAGAAATTTTAAGTGGAATTGAGTTAGGTATGCAGCCTCATCTAGCAAAAAATATTCATGAAATAATAGCTCTAGATAACTTTGACTTTATTATTATGTCGCTCCATACTGTTATGGGTAAGGAAATGCATGAAGGTGAACTATTTAAGGATAGAGATTTAATAGATGCCTATTTTCTTTATTATGACGAAATGTATAAGGTACTAGATAATTTTAATGATTTTGATGTAGTCGGACATATAAACTTAATAGATAGGTATGTAAAGCATATGAATAATAAGACGGTAAAGCTTGAGGAATACAAGGAGCTTATTGAAAAGGTTTTGAAGAAAATAATTGATAAGGATAAGGGCATAGAGATAAACACCTCTGGGATACGCTACGGTATCAGCTCTTTCCTTCCTACTGTAGAGATATTGAATCTTTATAAGGAGCTTGGAGGGGAAATAATCACTATAGGCTCTGATGCACACAACCCAGAGCATGTTGGGTTTAATTACAGAGAAGCTGTTGAGCTTCTAAGGACACTTGATTTTAAATATATTACAATTTTTAAAAATAGAAAAAAGCAGTTTATTAAAATAGAGTAAGGGTTTTACATCCTTACTCTATCTACTTTAACGCGCTCATCATATTCACATTCTTCACAGCTAAATAAATGAATGCACTGATCATGAGGTACTCCATCTACAAGCTGTGTAATATCATTGGATAAATAAGGGCTATAATCATCAAGGTAGTTTACTATAGGTCCATCATCCTTCATTCTGGCAGAGCATTTTGGACAGTTCATATTCATTTCATTAATTCCATTACATAGAGGACATACTAAATCCATTCTGCTACCTTCTCTCTTTTTTGTATTGCATGCTTCTAATAAATAATTTGATAGACTTTTAAAGGTTATTATTCCCTTTATAATTTATTTTATAGATTCTCCAAAGAATAAAGCATAAGAGTCACCGCCAACAAATCTGCTGACCCGCCAGGACTGATATTTTTCTGAATAAATTCGTTATCTAATTCAAAAATCTTTTTTCGTCCCTTTTCTGTGAATATGCCCCCTAAGCTTAAGGCTTTCTTTGCAGATGATTTGACAAATTCTAGCTGTTCTATTCCATGTCTTCCTAATATATTTATGTCCTCTGTAACTGTCATAAGGTGAAGCAGTACTTGAACTAGGTTGTCATTTATGTTATCATTATTTTTCATAAGCTCTTGTAATACTGGTAGTGAGTGATTTCTTACAGTAAGAAATCCAGATTCTGCCTCTCCCCTAATTCCTTTAACACCGTATTTTTTATATAATTCCTCACCATAGGTTAGAGCAGTTTTGTTATTTAAATCCTCTAGCTCCCTAGATACTATGCCTTCTGTTATCTCAGTAACCTGATGACAAATATCGTTTACATCCATATTTTGCTGTCTAGTTTCTTTATACTGTACACCTACGGCAACTGCAATAATCCCTAAGGAAAAAATCAATCCTTTATGAGTATTGATGCCTCCAGTAGCTTTAAACATCTTATTTTCGCCTTCAATTCCTATAGGGCGAATGAGCTTTAATAGCTCTTTTTTATCTTTGCCTTCAAATTTTAAACCCTCTAGAGCACATTTATAAAAAGTGTGTATTTGAGATGCACTGCTTTTCATAAACGTACAAAAATCCATGTCCTTATGGGACCCTGAATTATTTCTGTCTACAAGACCAGGTTTTGGAGTAGCAGAGACTTCTAATAACATGGATTCAATAGCTATTTCACTAATATGTTCGCAAAACTCAAGATTTATAGGCAAATTATTCTCCTCCAACAAATTCCATAGTTTTTATGGGCATTAAGAAAGTAAAATAGACTTTTTCAATGGCATCCAAGTTTGACTTTATCTGTTAGCACCTTATAATATATAATCATTAATTAAATGATTCACACTATCTATTACTTCTTGAAGACTGTGATTGCCTGCTCTCATGCATATCCTTGCATTTTCTCCGCAGAGCAAGCATTTCCTAGGCTCCATGCCTATCTTTTCTCTGCCTAAAGATTCTCCTTCACCTTCATATATGTCTATATCAAATATTCGTCCCAATGGATGGCTTGTTTCTAAGGCTATTGCTACTTTTTTAGACTCCAAAGGCTCCATATTAGCTACTGCTAATATACTGCTTCCATCAGCGCCAAACAGTGTTTTTGAATAGATAATATCTTTGTATAGCTTCTCTAGCAATAATTGTTTAAGAACCTGAAAAGCCTTTTTAGCCTCTATAGTGTTTTTATCAATGCCAGGATAGTTAATCTTCCCACAAATCACAGGATATCTATATTTATCTATTAAAGATAGTATTTCATTGTATCTTTTTTCTCTGTCTATTAAAATATTGTCCATCAATGAGGAGAATCACTCCTTTTTATTTTCTCAATAATTGGTTTGGCTTCTCTAGACATTAAAAACTCATAAGTCGTTTTTGGAACTAAGCTTCTTATCTTGTGGAAGTTTTCAGCTTTAATGAGCCTTCTCACCTCAGAAGCACTGATAGGAGCATTGTCTGTGTTCATTCTATCCACTTCAATTACCTCTATACCATGCTTAGATAATATATCAATTAAAGCCTTATTATACTGATTTGTAATATTACAATAAGGCTCTGTTCCTACGTATCGTTTCTCTATATTAAAGGCAGGACTAATATACCTGCCGAATATTTCCGCATCCAGTTTAGCATACGCATTCATCCTAATATCTTCCTGCCTTAAAAAATATGTTGGAAATGTATTAGATGAAATAATATAATTCCCGCCTGATAAGACATGTACATTTCTTAAATCCTCTATTCCTATTTTAACTAAATTTTTTCTTATTTCAAAGGGAAAAAGCGAACGATTTTCTTCAACAACAAATACTATTACCTCATCATTCTCTCTAGAAGCCCTCTCGATTAAATACCTATGTCCTAATGTAAAAGGATTGCAGTTCATTACAAGAGCAGCCTTTCTCTTATTATCTAGACTGTTGTTTTGAAGCATTTTATCTACATAATTGTTGATACCTGACATTCCGCCTTCCAACAAAACAACTTCCTCTACTCTTTGTACCTCTCTATAATTCAGTCCTTTAAATAAAGAGACATTTTTAGGTTGAGTAAATATAAAAGTCTGAAAAATCCCCTTATCGAAGAGTTCATTAGTCATATATGTAATAAGCTTAGAGGCTATACCCTGCTCCTGAAATCCTTCCTTTACTGCAAAGCACTTTAATACATTTCCTGAATGTGAACAGGTACCTATTATTTCGTCTTCATACTTTGCAGCAATTGTGTGCTCCACATCTTTATCCAAAAGCAGATTAAAGGTTGAAAGAAAATCTTCAACCTTTAGCCTTTCATTGGTATTTAAATCGATGCTTTCAATTCTTATACCATACATAATATCAATCCTTTATTTTTCTAACAACGTCTATTATTGTGCCATCTCTATATTCAACAACAGCTACTACTTTATCATCCAGCTCTATTTTTTCTGGTACTCCAGTCATGCTCTCAGCTATTTTCTTTAGCTCTTTAATGGACATAATGGGCAAATTAGCTTTTTCCAGCTTCTCAATCAAATCCTGTCTTAAAGGGTTTACAGCAATACCCCTTTCTGTAACTAATACATCTATGGTTTCTCCTGGAGTAGTTACAGTAGTGACACTGTCAATTACAATAGGAAGTCTTCCTTTTATAAGCTGAGTAGCTACAATGGCCAGCTTTGAGCCAGCAGCTGTATCACTGTGCCCTCCTGAGCCTCCCATTATCATGCCATTGGAGCTTGTAGTAACATTGACATTAAAGTCTACATCTATTTCAGTAGCTCCTAAAATCATCACATCAAGATTATTTACAACAGCGCCTTTATTGTGAGGATTTCCATACATGGACGCAGACATTCCTTGATGTCCTTTATTATTTCTGTAGGATTCCACTGCCTTTAAATCAAAGCACTGTACATCAAATAATGCATTAAATAATCCTTCCTCATACATTTCTACAATATATCCTGTGATTCCTCCTGCTGCAAAGCTTCCCTTAATATTATTCTTCTGCATTAATTCCTTAACATAAGCAGCCACTGCCAAGGATGTTCCTCCAGCTCCTGTCTGGAATGAGAACCCATCTTTAAGCAGTCCTGATGCCTCTATGACCTTGGAAGTCATTTTAGCTATTTTAAGCCCTACAGGGTCTTTAGTAATCTTTGTGGTGCCAGATACAATTCCCTTTATATCTCCAATACTTCCTACCTGCACAACATAATCAACGTATTCTTGACTTATTTCAATTGGACATGCAGGATATGACACTAGGTTATCTGTTATAGCTACAGCTTTTTCAGCATATAGAGCATCTGGTACTGCATAGCCCAATGCCCCACATGCAGATTTACCATCTACACCATTTATATTCCCATAGCTGTCACAAGTAGGAGCAGCAATAAATGCTATATCTATTGAAAGGTCTCCTGATTCAATGGCTCTTGCTCTTCCTCCATGGGTATGCATAATAGCAGGATTTTTTAATTTTCCTCTTGAAATAGCCTCTGCTACAAGTCCTGAAATATAGTTTGCGTATATTCCAGTAACTACTCCACTTTTCATATACTCTACAAGCGGCTCATGTATTGGGAAAATAGAGCTGGCTGCTACCTTTATATCCTTGATGCCCATACTAGATATTTCCTTAAGAACCATATTCATCACATAGTCACCATTTCTTAAATGATGATGAAAAGAAATAGTCATACCATCTTTAATATTGCATTTTTCCAAAGCTTCTTTAATAGAGCCTAATAATTTCTGATGGTTTGATATAGCACTTTGGAGCTTTACAGCTCTTTTTTTGACTTCACCTAATGACTCAAATGCACCTGTAAAGGGCTTAACTGCTTTATATCCGCTAATACTATTGGGGAGCTCTCTTCCAAGAATATTCTTCATCATATCTCCCCCTCGTATAGCAATCCTGCAAGCATTGCTTTCTTCAATACATTCTGTGCCCTTGTAATTATAGGTGCATCCACCATTTTCCCATTTAGAGAAAATACACCCTTACCTTGGCTTTGGGCCTCTTCCATAGCTTTAATCACGTCTTTAGCATATCTGATTTCTTCCTGTGAAGGTGCAAAGATTTCATGAATCGTATCTATTTGTCTTGGATTTATTGCAGCCTTTCCAGTCATTCCAAGAGATTTTGCAGTATGAATGTCTTTTACGAAGCCTTCAGGGTCATTCATATCAGCAAATGGTGTGTCAATTGCATCTATTTTGCAAGCCTTGCATGCAGTTGCTAGCTTACATCTTGCGTAGAAGATTTCCTTTCCTTCTGAGGTTCTTTTTATCTCTAAATCCGCAGTTAAATCCTCTGCTCCTAGCAAAACACCTATTACTCTATGAGATGATTTGATTATTTCATGCACATTTTCAAGACCATGGGCTGTTTCTATTAACGGAAATAGTTTTATACTATTTGGTTCAAGGCCTTCCTTTTCTTCTATTTTAGTGAGGAGCTCACATGCTGTACGTACATCTTCCTCTGTTGCCTTAGTCACCATAATTGCATCAGGTTTTACTAGGGCTATTTCCTCGATGTCTTTGACACCAAAGGCAGATGACAAGGGGTTAATCCTCACAACTATTTCTGTACCGTTAAAATCTAAAGCCTCTATGGCACTTTTTACAAGTATTCTGGCAGCATCCTTTTCTGTAATGCTTACAGCATCCTCAAGGTCTAATATAACACTATCAGCTCCTAGAATTCCTGCATTTTGCAGCATATTTGGATTGTTGCCAGGAATAAAAAGCATGGTTCTTCTAGGTCTATCCATAAAATCACCCCTTATATTGCCCTTTTAATTGCAGTTTCCACTCTTGCTTTTATAGTATAATCTAAAGCTCCTCTATCTCTGGCAACAAGGTGGACATCTTTAACATTTAACTTATTCAAGGTCTTTAAAATAACTTCTTCGATTTGCTTTCCAAATTGCTTCATGACAATACTTTCAAGGTCTATTACAATTCCGCCATCAGCATTAGGGCTGACCATGATGTATATATCATTAGACTCCATAGTCCCTGCTTTCGCAGGAGTCTTTATGTTCATAGGTAACACCTACCTCATTTTTTATAATCAATGACATATTTTTAGCTCATTGAAAAAGCTTCTTTTTGCCATCCTAAGCATCAACGAAAATTCTTTCTTCTATTAGCTAATGCCAGCACTCTATTCATTTCGTTATGAACTATCATAAATCCTTCATCTACGCCCATTCCAGGTTTTGCTAGACATTGATCGGCACCACAAGCAATAGCCACATTCACACATACCTGAGCAGACCTGTCAGTTTCATTGCATGTTCCGCCACAGTAAGCACCTATACCATTTTCCTTGCAGTATAGAATAGCTTTTGCGGTATTGTTTATACCTCCAAGGTCTGGTGTCTTGATTTGAACCATATCAGCTGCACCTTCGTCTACGAATAATTTAATGTCTTCAAATGTATTGCACCATTCATCTGCAACTAGCTCAACTTTTATTCCTTTTTCTCTTAGAGCTAGTCTTAGTTCTTTAAGTGCTTTAACTTGCTTTTCTCTATCTTCAACGTCCATTGGACCTTCTATTCTAAGTTTATAAGGTGATGCAATCTTTTCTAATTCGCCAAGATAATTTGCCATTTTTTCTGTATCATTATCAAAAGCAATACCAATAGTTCCATATACATCAATATGCAGAACAAAGGTATCTTCTTCTCTAGCTCGTAAGGTTTCTATTCTGTTTTTTAGCCAAGCAATGTATTCTTTAAGCTTTTCACCACTTTTTCCCAGCTTTTTTTCAACATTGTTGAACAATGCATGAGGTAGTACATCAGCACCTTTAATTATCATTTTATCTACATTGTTATATCTGTCATCACCAGATTGAGTAAAAATAGGAATTCTCTTTAATTCTACATTAGTGTTGTATTCTTCTTTGATTACTTCTGCCATTGTGATTTTCTTTACCTTAGCTGTAGCATCTAAAATAGCCTGTGTAATACCATATCTTATAGCAGTATGAAGCCTTTTCCCTTCTATAGACATATGGTCAACTTCTTCTGCAAGCTCCTTAAAGCATGTTAGCTCTCTTCCAATTAATTTAGGTGCAATATGGTTTCCTATAATTGGGATAAATTCCTCAGCAAGGAACAAAGGGTCTCTTCCTCCTGCTCCTGAATATTGCACTGCTGCACAGTCTCCATGAGCTACTTGTCCATCCTCTAAAACAAGCATTACCGATATGGACTCACCAGCCTGTCTAATCTTTGTAAATCCTTCTGTAACAGGCTCTCCTACATATGTAAAGCCATCAGACTCTGCACCTTTTTTTATTGCTCTTTGGTCATCAAAATAAAATCCTGTTCGTCCTGCAGAACATACAATGTTAATGATTTTCACGTCAATACGCCTCCATTATATTCACTATTTTTCTGGTCTTCCTACAAGTGTACCTTTACCTACTGCATATATATCATCAATAACCATCTGGAAGCTAACTTCTCTTCCTTCGTATTTTGCTCTTTCCTCTAATAGCTGTTTATTGAAATCTTTTATTTCCTGATTCATAGGAATATTACCAAATTCTAGGTATCTTATTGCACCATTATTGTCTCTAGCTGGAAGCATTTTCCCTAAGTTAAATTTACTTGGTGCAAATGGAATATCTAGAACTCCTGCTTCAAAGGCTCTTACAGTACCTATAGCCAAATCTCCCTTTCCAATCTCAAGAACTTTGTCCAATATACATTTTGTTTCTGCTTTTATCAATTCAATTTCCCATTGAAGTTCTTTTGACATTTGAAGTCTTTGACCCTTTAGAAGGCTTAAGGTTTGCTTTGTTGCTTTTATTCCTTGCGCATTAGCCTCCATAGTTGGAATCCCTACAGCTTCATGAGGTGTTTTAACAATAACCTTTGTTGCACCTGCTAAGGCTGCAGTAGCCGCTCCCCAAGATATAACACCAAAGGCCTTTGATTCGTCAGCTGGGAAACCACCCATCCATTGATGGAACACCGTAGTCAACTCTACACTATATCCATAGGTTCTAAAATACTGTTCTGATAGCTCTACAAGTCCCCTAATAGCAGCTACATCCTGTACTAGATTTCCGCATTGTCCATACCCTAGTGTAAGGTTTTTCACACCTTGCTCTGCAGCAAGCAATCCTTCAATAATAGCCACAGCATTTGACATACTAGGAGGTACTAGGGTCCCAGTTAAAGGTCCAAAGGGTTCTCTGTTGATTTCAACACCCATTTCCTCATATAGACCTGCAAGTCTATCGCAATATTGCCAATCAAGAACTGACTTTTCAAGGCTTACACTTTTAGCATAAGGAATATTATAGGATATTCCTCCGCCTTCATTAGATGTCCATCCACCTGCATGGACAATCTCTGCCAATAGTCTTGAATCTGGTGTACCATGCCTAGCCTGTACGGGAGTATCTACTGATGATAATACCTTTCTACAATTCTCCACTCCATGGTTTACTGCTGGAAACCCATTTAACATGGAACGGTTTGTTTTAATGCTTTCATCTATTCCGACTTGGCATTCATTATATCTATTTTGCCTTGTATAGCTATCAATTGTACTCGGTAAAAGATCTGCCTCACCTATGTTTTGAAGATACTGTAAAAGCTTAATATGCTCATCTACTAATGCAACACCAGCTCTAGGCTGTGCTAGGGTAATACCATCTTCCTTAGCCTTTCTAAGCTTTGCTGAGAAGTTTTTATGTTCAGGTATACTTTTCAAAAAATCTACTGCTTCCTGTAAATTCACATCTTTTCCTGTAGGCCACTGGTTCAACACTTCTTCTCTAACCTTGTAAAACTCAGCTTCACTCCATTTTTTATTCTTAAGCTCCATTCTTTATCCTCCTATTGTAGGTTAATAAGATATTTTTTCAATATTCTAATTGCTTTATTAGGGTATTTAACTGCCATTAGTCCCATAGAGGAAAGAATATAATTCTTATCAATTAATAGATTAGGATTCATGGGCTTTAAATATTTTGGATTCTCCTCATTGAATAAACTTGCTTTTAGAATTTTCTCTGGGTTTTCACTATAAACAAGTATTCCTCCTGTACCTATTAGATATTTAACATTTGTTAAATCCTTTCCCTTCTGCGAATATATTCTCCCCATTGGAGTATATACATCTTCTATTACGCCTACATGTCTTTCCATTGCTATATCTGCCGCAGCCATACTTATAGCTTCATCAAATACTATTTCATCATAGTTTTGTGGAACTTCGCTAACATTTTGTGAAAGGTAGTGACACCTTTCTTTCACGTCATATTTTAAATTCGGAGCAAATTTTTTGATTTTTCTTGTTGGTACAGCTTGGGAAAGAGACTCTGCACTTACCCTCATACCTAAATCCCCTTCAACGGTTCTTTTTTCATAAGGCTCCTGTAAGCCTGTTAGCATAACTCCTGCTTTTGTAGGCTCGCCATCTGCTATAGAATGAATGTCTGTTGTAGCCCCACCTATATCTACAATAACTAAATCTCCTATACCTTCCTCTTTATCTGTTCCATCTGCTAGTACTTTAGCTGCATTTAGTACTGCCGCTGGAGTTGGCATTAAGATACCATTTATAAATTTTTCAGCATTGCTCATTCCTTTTGCTTCAACGATTTTTTTCATAAATATTTCTCTTATGGCATCTCTTGCTGGCTCCACATTTATTATATTGATTTTAGGCATTACATTATCTACTATTCGATAATAGGCTCCCTGACTTTCAAATATTTCCTCTATTTCGTCATTGGCATTTTTATTGCCTGCAACTACTACAGGTACATCCTTTATATTCATTGCAATCATCCTAGCATTGTGTATAATGCAGTCCTTCTCTCCTCCATCTGTACCGCCTGCTAATAAAATAATATCTGGTTTTTTCTGTATTATATCCCTAATCTCTCTTAGAGTAAGCTCATGACTGTAAACACCTAAAATTCTGGAGCCTGCACCCAAAGCAGCTCTCTTTGCAGCTTCTGCTGTAAGATCTGGTACTAATCCAATAGCAACCATTTTCAAGCCACCTGCTGCACTGCTACAAGCAAGCCTTTCTTTAAAATCTATATCCTTATCCTTACACTTTTCCTTCAATATCTTAAAAGCGTTATCAAATCCAATCATTATATCACTTTCTACCGTAGTTAAAGCCTTAGCATTTCCTACAATTTCCTCATTTTCTAAATCAACTGCTGTAAGCTTTGTATAAGTGCTGCCAAAGTCGATTAATAAAAGTCCATCCATTTTTATCACCTTTATATTAAAATATTTATGAAATAATATGTAAATCTTCTTTTAAATCTTTAATTCCCATTTCTGGTGATGTTCCCGGAGCATACACACGATTAAAGCCCATGTCCTTAAACCTCTTTTCTACTGATTGCCAATCCTGCTTTCCTACAACTAGATTGCCGCCAGCATATAGCAATATATCCTTTAGTCCTGACTCTTCACATTTTTCTCTTAATCCCCTACAGTCAATTTCTCCATGACCATAAAGAGATGATATTAAAATTGCACTTGCACCTGTTTCAATAGCTGCATTTATAAAATCCTCCTGAGAACTTAAAACCCCAATATTTGTTACTTCAAAACCAGCCTGCGTAAATGCATAATCAAGAATTTTATTTCCCACTGCATGGCAATCTGCCCCTATAACGCCAAGTACAATATTTTTTTTCATAAAAATTTCTCTCCCTTTACAAATGTCTTTTTATCTCCATTGCTTTAGATATAATTGCTTGAACTAAGCTCATCGTTCTAGCAATCACCTCCTAGAATATCAATTTGTTAATCTAATCAATGCCATTCACATAGTAGCATGCTTTTTGGAAGTAGCCTAACATCGTATTTCATTAAAAATTGTTCATTTTTGATGGATTTGCTATGAATTCAGTTTTACATCCCTCTTTAGTCATTTCGTTACGTATTTCTTTGATTATGTCTGTTTTCCAAAAATATTACATTTTTTATATAACCCCACCAATATACACCATACTTTATTTTGCAAGTGTTATAAATATAAATTCATAGCCTAATAGCATTATTTTTCTAAATGGCATTATTTCAATTATTTATAAGTCATTATCAACTGATGCAAAATCCTTGTATGCAATTTATATACCAACCTTCTTGCATATTTTGACCTTATTCCATAGTTTGCCATAAAGCAATTTTTTATTGTTAAATTTTTGTCATATCATCCTAAAAGAGCATTAGTTAAAAACAAAAATGACTTCAAGCCTAGGATTTCAAATCCTTACAGCTAAAGTCATAAAAAGAAAATAATTATTTACTATAATTAATATGTTAACTTTCTGACACTTTTGAGTCTATTTAATAAGCACAAAAACAATAATACTGAAAAAGTTAGTAATAAAAAAATAAGCTCCAGTCTCTTTTTTCTTAGGTAAAAAAGTAATAAGTATATTATTATTGCACAATATTGAAATTGTAGCTTATGCTTTTTTGTAATAACTCCTTAAACAATTTATGCAACCTCCATGATATGATATTAATATACCAGAAAACAAATAATTGGGGGGCTTTAATCTATGAGGTTTAGAAAACTATGCGGAATATGAATATATTAGGTAGACAGGATTTAGCTATGATATATTTGAAAAATCTACAGATTTATTCTGATTTTGCGATGAAGAAATAAATATTAACGCGTTAGAAAATTGAGTAGGGATAAAAAACTCTATATTCCAATTTGATAAGATTATATCTATTAGGAGGATTTTCATTTTGAAAAAAAAACTTTTACTTATCATATCTATTGTTATTTTAGTGTGTCTCGTGTTATTAATAATTTTTATAATTAGGAAAGAATTCCCTTTAAATAACTATATTTCAATAACAAACTCTCAGGAAGATATTGACACGGGCGAGATAACTACAAAAATAATGGTTTATGATATTAAAACAAAAACAACAGAAGAAGTATTTCAATTTAAATATAGTGCACAATATCCTCTAGGATTCTACGATGCAAAGTCAAAGTCGGTGTATTTTACTAAACGCATAAGCATAAACGAGAATTTGGGAGATAATATATTTGTTTTTGATACAAAATCTTCTCAAGAAAGACAGCTAACCAATGATCTTTTCGCCGTTAATTACATAATTTCTGATGGTGACAAAGTATTTTTTGTAGGTCGTCCAAATGGCAGTCAAATTCTCAAGTTAGGGGTTATTGATTTGAAAACTAACAGTATATCTTACTGGGGTGATGAGGACACAAATGTTGAAGCTATTGCTATTGATAGAAAGCAAAAAAAGGTTATTGTCTCTACTTATTCTGAAAGAGAAAGAGTATATAATGTTACACATCAAGATGGACCAGTTGGGCAAGATAATTTTAAAATGCCCACACATACTGTTTACGAAATTGATTACAGTTTTGAAAATACAAATAAACTCTTTGAAGAAGCTTTGTGGATTAGAACTATAATGGTTCATGAGAGTGATGTATATTGGTTGTGTGACCAGAAATATAATAATTCTGCAGAACCATCCACATTGTATCGCTATAAGAGAAATAAGAAAGTGATCGATATTAGCAAGTGGAATACATACCGTTTACAAGTTGGAGATGCTGGATATTCGGCAGATGGTCAACATATTTTTTCAATATCTTTTGTAGATAATCAAAGAGGAATTTATGATTTTGATTTAATAACTGGTGAAGTGTATCCTATAATGTTTCAAACATCAGGTTTTATAAACAACATACAAATTGTTAACTCAAACTTCGCACATGA
>DFOH01000011.1 GCA_002376545.1 Firmicutes bacterium UBA3546
AAACTCGCTTCGGTTAATGGAGTTACAGAAATCTTTGATTTCGTAGTAACTCCTTATGTCAGCGTATGCTGACCTTACCTTGATTTGATTTCTTAACGGATTTTTCTTCTACTTGAATTGGGAATTATAGCCATGTCCTGCAAATAATTCACTTAGCATTTTAAATTTCAATCTTGAACTTGTTTATCTATAAGAAAAAATATATTTTAAGACTTGTTAATTTTGCTCTTTTACCATGTTGTATAAATTATTATAAACTTATATTCCCATCATCCTATTTAAGACCCCATCCTCAACAATAATATCCTGTAGATTATAAATAGGTATTGAAAAGTACGGGAAACCTGCTACGTATGGCGAAATTTCATATAACTGAAAGAATATTATTAGATTATTGTCTACTATATAAAAATCTTGATCTGGTCTGATGCTTTTGAATTCTTCAAGAACTGGAATATCTCTTTCTTTAATTTCTCTAGCAACTATTTTAGATATTCTCTCAACATAGTTACTGCCTGGTTTAAATAGCTCTTCTAACTTGTAGACTTTTCCTGTGGATACATCCATATTTAACGCTTTTATAATAGTCATTGGATGTGCTCCTCCAAAATCTCCTATCTGACCTAATGTAAGGCTTAAAAAATTTCTTTGGTTTGCCTTTATTTCATATGAGCCTGAAATATAGGTAATGAACTCAGGTTGCCCTAGCTCCGTGGCAATATTTAGCATTAATCTATAGATTTCCCCATTTATTTTTCTCTGTACAACTAGATTTTCTAGTCCAATAACTGTAGGATATAGAATATCTGTAGGGTATAGGGTATCTGTAATAGGTACATAGTATCTATTGGTTTGAATCGCAACAGGTAGATACATAAAATCCATATTTTCACCTTCCTAACTTTCATAATAATCTATTTTAAAAAATTCTTATTAATAATAAATTATGTAAGTTAGTAGGTTTGGTGACCAAAACATAGTATTAGTTTTTTTCTATTTCATCTGTAAGCTCTATAATTTGATCTATAAGGCTTCCTATATACTCTATAGTATCTAATAGCGGTTTATCAGTAGTTATATCAACTCCAACCATTTTAGCAAGTTCTACAGGAGTCTTTGTCCCTCCTGCCTTTAATACATTTTCCCAATCCTTAACCGCTTTTTCACCTTCAGTTAATATTTTTTGACTTACTTGAGTTGCTACTGTGAGACCAGCACTATATGTATAAGGATAAAGTCCCATATAGTAGTGAGGCTGCCTCATCCAAGTCAGCTCCGCTCCCTCGTTTATAGTTACAGAGTCTCCCCAGAATTTTTCTAATACATTTTTCTTGATTTCGCTAAGCATTTGGGCATGAATGCTTCCGCCTTCATCTATAACTTTATATACCTCTCTTTGATAAGCAGCCTCTAATAAATGTGTAACAAAATTATGATAATAAGTATTGCTTATCATGGATGATAGTACCCATCTCTTAAATCTAGGGTCATCCTGCTGCTTCATTAGATAATTAGTTAAAAGCATTTCATTTATAGTTGAAGGTGCCTCTATAAAATAAAGTGATGGAGATTCATTGAATAAATTATTGTGCTGTTGAGATAGCATAAAATGCCCTGCATGACCTAATTCATGTACTAGTGTAAATACCTCACTCATAAGCCCATTCCACGATAGTAGTATATATGGATGTACTCCATAAGGTGTTGCACAGAAACCTCCAGTGGATTTACCTATGTTCTGTGCAAAATCTACCCATCTTTCATCATAGGCTCTCATCACTAGATTAAGATAATCTTCCCCCATAATAGATAAAGCACCCTTAATATATTTTTTAGATTCTTCTACTGTTACCTTTGGGTCATAATCTGGATCTATGGATACCTTAAGGTCCGCAAAAGTTACTTCATCTAAATTATATATTTTCTTAATGAGTCCTGCATATTTTCTCATGTGAGCAGCTAGCTTATCCATTATTACATCTATTTGCCTGTCATAGAGCTCTCTCTCAACCTTCTGTTCAAATAATAAATAGTCAAATACAGAGTCAAATTTTCTCATTGTAGATATAATTTTTTCTTTTTGTAACTGGGCTTGATAAGCAGAAGCCACTGTATTCTCATATTCTTTAATTTTCTTTGAAAATGCATTAAATGCTGCTCTTCTAATTCCTGTGTCTTTTTCACCTTGATAGGTATTTTCAAACAATACAAAGCTAAGAGGATGTTCTTCTCCATTTGCTTTAAATTTGTCAAAATTCATATCTGCTAGCTTAGTTTGATTATATAGATTATAAGGGAATTCTAATACTGGAGATAAGCTTGCAAGAGCTTTTTCTACTTCTGGATGTAAGGTATGAGGCTTGCTTCTTTTTATCTCTTCAAGAAATATCTTATACTTTTCTGTTTTATTAATAGCTTCTTCAAGGACTTTGTCTTCTGTTTCCTTTAGCTCACTTTCAATAAAGGTAAGTCTACTAAAGGCTTCTGAAAGTATCATATCGTTTTTTGCAGCTCTAGTTTGACTATCAGTATTCGTTTGATCCACAGATAATTCTAAAGATGCATAATTACCAGTTAACATTCCTTTAATGTATAATTTCTCTACCGTTTCAATACATTCTAATATTGTTTCTGAATTATCTAGCTTACCTTTGTATGTACTTTCCATAATTTTTGACTCTTCAGCAACTTCTTTCATTGCCGTTTCATATTCTTCCTCTGTCTTAAAAATGTGAGATAAATCCCAAGTTAACAATATATCTATTTCTTTTCTTGGTTTCAATTCATTATTCAACCCGTCATCCCCTTTTATTAGAATATGGTATATGTATTATTTTACCTCAATAAAATGAAAAAGCAACTAAAGAAATATATGGGTTTATATCCAAAAGTTATAACAGAAAAGTAACAGATTATTTAATAATTTTGTTGTATAATTATTTGTAGTTTAATTGAATTGTAGAGGGGCAGAGGAAGATGGAGGAAAGCATAAAAAAAATAAACTCAAAGGAAATCAGAAATAAAATCTTATCAATGATTTTACCAATTACTATTGAAAACATCCTTCAAATGCTAGCTGGATTTGTTTCTATGGCTATGATTGGAAGAATTGATGCAATAGCCATTGGAGCATTGGGAATTAGTCAAAGGCTAACTCAGATTGTTTGGGCATTGTTTAAGGGAGTAACTACTGGTGCATCTGTATTTGTGGCTCAGGCCTACGGTGCAAATAACATTAAAAAGCTAAAAAGTGTAGTACAGCAAACACTATTATCTACTGTTATACTGGTGTTGATTTTTCAGCAAATTATTTTCTGGAAGGCTTCGACGCTTTTAAGTATTTTCAAACCTTCCGCAGAGCTTATGACAAGTGCCACTTCTTACTTAAAGATAGTCTCATGGGGTCTGCCTTTTCTAGCCATATCTCTTGTGGTTACAGGAGTATTGCAGGGAATGGGGAATGCAAAAACTCCCATGAAAATTGCTTTTATAATGAATATGGTAAATATCATATGTGGATTTGTACTTATTTTCGGTAATTTTGGCTTCCCTGCCTTTGGTCTTAAGGGTGCTGCCATAGCAACTGTTATTGCTCAAATAATCTCTGCATTACTAGGCTTATATGTTCTCTTTGACAAGAATGGTGTTCTTGGTTCTATGTATAATAAAAGCTTTTTTGAGCTTGATTTTAAGGAAATATTTTCAGTATATAAAATCGGAATGCCTAGTGCTTTGGAATCAATATTTTGGCAAATATCAGCTATTATATTAACTAAGATTATATTATCATTTGGTGAGACTGCATTAGCTGCATACCAGCTGGGACTTCAAGCTGAATCAATTTCATTTACACCTGCAGCAGGCTTCGGTATCGCTGCTACAGCTTTCATAGGTCAAGCAATTGGTTCTAGAAGCAAGGAATTAGGTAAAATTTATTTAAAAGAGCTTGTGAAGGGAAGCCTACTCATAACTATTTTCTGCGCAGGTATTTTGATTTTTCTTCCAGGTGGAGTTATGAGGCTATTAACAGATGATCTGGAGGTAATTAAACTAGGCTCTATATATCTTGTTATTATGGGATTAGTACAGGTTCCTCAAAATATCTCAGGGGTTTTAAATGGTGCTCTTAGAGGAGCAGGCTTTACTAGGGTTCCTATGATAGTTGCAGGCGTGGGAATATGGGGAATTAGAATTCCATTTGCACTACTAATGACATATTATTTTAAACTGGATATTAAAGCTATATGGATTGTTATGGGTATAGATTTAGTTTGCAGATTTTTCTTAAGCTTATTCATATATAAAACTAAGGATATTTATGAGCAGGAGCTTATAATAGAAACATCTGCTCAGCAATCAAATATATAAGTCACTTACATAGTGACTAAATCAAAAAACATGTGATGAATTCACATGTTTTTTAACTAAAAAAGGATTTAATTACAACCCCTATGCCTATTGTGAGAACTTGTACGATATTTAGCATAACAAAGTTTTTAACTGCAAAAACAAAAGTATCTTTTTTTGATTGCTTCTCAAAAAACATTTTAATATTTTTGCTTACAGGTATAAATGTTAATAAAGATATAGCTGAAGCTATAGGGATGACTTTCAAGATAATAAGCAAAATCACATCTATATACGCAATTATATATAATGTCCTAAATAGGCTTAATGCTTTCTCTTTTCCTATAAAAATAGGCAATGTATATCTTTCATTTACAATGTCGTCATCCATATCACAAATATTGTTAGCCAGCATTATATTTGCAATCCCTGCTATAGCTGGAATGCATAACAGAAATATATATATTAGTTCCACTATATTAAGTCCAACATTCAAAACTCCATTTGAAAATGTATAAAAAACAATATTGCTATCGTATACATGTACAAATATTGAAATAAAAACTATTATAAAGCCCATAAACAGCCCTGAGAATATTTCCCCTAATGGCATATGGGATATAGGTATAGGTCCATAGGAATATAGCACTGATGCCCCAAAGGATATGGCTCCAAGCACTAAAACAATGAAATTAGTATTTATATATAAAAGAAATCCAAATCCTATAGCTAATAAAAATAATATTACAATAGTAGCTATTACTACAGATTCTTTTAGATTATAATTTACAACTGCATTATGTTCTTCATAATTATACCCATGCTTCTTTACAGCCTTTCTATAGTCCATGTAGTTGTTAATAGCTGTAGTTCCCATATCTACTGTAATTAATGATATAAATAATATGATAAAGTTCTTTAGATTGAAGCTTTGAAACCTATAAAGTGTATATACTGTTCCAAGAAAAAATGGTATCATACTGGCTACCTTAGTTTGAATTTCGACTAGCTTAAGAAAGCTCCATATAGTCAAGTTTATTCCTCCTGTGTCTTTTGTTTTAGCCTTTGCATTTCAAAGAGATGTCAAGCTGCATAAAAATTCACTTCTAGAAGCCTCCTGCACCTCCGCCTCCTGCGCCTCCACCGCCACCGCCAGAAAATCCGCCGCCACTTCCAGTCGATGAAGAAGCTCCACTGAAGGAATTATCTATACTTCTCTTAAATAAGTTATTTTTATCACTTGCGAATATTAAATACCAGTACAGCCATCCGTTACTATACAAATGTTCTCCGCTACTGCTTGTTGTTTCGATGTCAAACTTTTTAAGTATTTTTTTGTCAACACCAAGACCTAAAGCGTATATTAAGGATATATCTAATGGATATCTACTAAAATCATCTATCGTAGCTTGTTTTTTAGAATTATTCATGTATTTTTTGAACTCTAGCCACTTTTTATATTGACCATATCCATAATCAGATTTTCTGTGTATTAAACTGATTCCAAATATTAATAGCAATATAGAAGCAAGGAGTAATGTCAATCCTAACAAGTTTTCAAAAATTAAGGTTACAATACTGATTAATAATGTAATAGAAGAAAAAATAATTAAAAAGGCAGCGTATTTTCCTCTTCCTTTTTCAAAGTACCCTTTACTAATAGTATCTTCTTTTATCTTTTTCTGCCAATCATAGTAATCGGTCATAAATTTTGAATTGTTATCCTTACTATATTGCTCAATATCTCGAGTAGTTACAGAGCTTTTATCTCCTATTTCATCTAATAACCAGCCCAAAAAATACTTTTCATGGCTAAGGAGAGAGGCATCGTCTTCTTTTACTCTAGTAATAGTAAAATCCTTTAACTTCTTTCTTTTCTTTGTATACTCTTCACCATCTTCAATTCTGATATAACTCTTTCTAAATAAATCTAATATTGTAGCCATTATAGTATTTGTATCTATAACCATATTTGTTATATATCCTGCTATTGCAGGAGTACAATCCTCTGGTATTTGACTGCTATTAATGGTTTCATAAATATTTTTATCTCTTCTGAATATTATCAATAACAAAACAAAAATAAGCAGCTCTACTATAGAGGTAATAAGTGAAATATTTCCTAAAATCTTAGTTATTGCTTCATCTAATGCTGATTTTTTCTCTATTTTCTTTTGAAGGGATGCTTCTTCATCTAAAATGCTTTTATAACTATTTTTGTTCACAATATTGGTAGAACTAGGAATAAAGTCTTTTGGAAAGAGAATTCTTCCCTCAATATATGTATCCTTAGGAACATCAGTTACTTCCATATAGACAATGTCATTTGTCTTTCTTGTTATTTTGCCATTTAAAGGTCCATGTGCAAAAACCTTGACCTCATCATTTATATCCTTCTGCGGAAGTCTTATTTCTACAGTAAAGCTTCCTATAGGAGTCTCGTTCTCACTTCCTAGAAATTTATAATATAGTTCTCCAATGTCATTATGCATAATAGCAACATTTTTAACTATATAGCTTATTCTAAAGGTTTTTTCTTCATCTCTTGAGGGTGAGAATATCTGGAGTCTATTTACTTTACGCTCTTCTGACACAATAAAAACTCCATAGTCACCTTTTTTAGCATCTTTCACTTTTTTATATTGAAATTCACCGCTTTCTGTAACTTCTGCTACCTTAATATCCTGAAGTCCTGATGTCTTTTCTAATACAATTTCTCTAAATACACCATTAAACTTATCATTGAACCTAAAGGTTATATCTTCTACTATTGATAAATCTCCATTCTCTTGTAGTTGAGATTCAATGTGCCATTTTGGTATAATTAAAGATTCTTCAGCATTGGCTATATTGAAAAAGCTAAATGCCATTAAAATTGTAAGCACCAACAAAAAATAATTCTTTTTATGTTTTTTCAATTCATTTCCCCCCTCAAAGTGGATGGTAAATACACTATTTATCTAAATTAAATTTCCTTAAAAGTCTATGAACTCTCCAAAGGATAATATCCTTACCTTCGCTTCCTTAACTTTATCTTTAAATATAGTTGGATCAGCTTTTATAACTGGAAATGTATCATAATGCATTGGCACTGCAAGTTTAGGTTTTATAAATTTCACTGCTTTTACTGCATCATCTATATCCATTGTGTAGTTGCCGCCTATTGGAATAAAAGCGATATCTATACCCTCATCTTCTAGCAGCTGCATATCTAGTGTGAGTCCTGTATCACCAGCATGATATATCTTTTTACCTTCAGTCTCAATTACAAATCCACAAGGATTGCCACCATCTATGGTTTCTTTTCCATATGTTATTCCAGAGCCGTGTAGTGCTGTTGTCATCTTTACACTGCCAAATTCAAAATTAACTCTTCCTCCAATATACATGGTATGTGTGTTTAAACCAAACCTATTCAAATAGTTTCCTATTTCAAAATTACAGATAATCTTAGAATCCCATTTTTTTGCAATCTTTATGGTATCTCCTAGATGATCCCCATGACCGTGTGTTACAAAAATATGAGTAATATTCTTCAAGTCATCAACATTGACTGGGCAATTTGGATTACCTGAAATAAATGGGTCTATTACTGCTCTCATTTCTTTTGCTTCAATTAAAACTGCTGCATGACCAAGATATTGAACTCTCATTTAATCATCCCTTCCATTTTAGATAATAACTCTAATACTATTATATTGTATCCTGTGCAATACTTTCAACTACAATGTATAGTTGAAAAGTTAAGCAACATCAAAAAAATAGAGCAGCTAGTACAAAATATGTCCGCTACTCTACTGATTTATTGTATCTATTATTAATAACTATTGTCTGTTGCCTCTAAGCCTTTAACTATCTCTACTGATGAGCTTGCACCAACTCTTGATGCACCTGAGTCAATCATTTCTTTAGCCTTCTTAGAATCTCTTATTCCACCTGAAGCCTTTACTCCAATATCAGGACCCACTGTCTTTCTCATTAGCTTAATGTCCTCTACAGTAGCTCCTCCAGTGCTAAAGCCAGTAGATGTTTTAACATAGTCAGCCCCAGCTTCTACTGATAATTTACATGCAATCTCTTTTTCTTCGTCTGTAAGCAAACAGGTCTCAATAATAACTTTAACTAGGGCATTACCTTTAGCTGCATTTACTACTGCTTCTATGTCTTCTTTTACTATATCATATTCTTTATTCTTAAGTGCTCCTATATTAATAACCATATCTAGCTCATCTGCACCATTTTCTATGGCGTTTTTCGCCTCGAATGCCTTTACTTCTTTTGTACTGCTTCCTAGTGGAAATCCTATTACTGATGTAACTTTAACTCGAGAGCCTCCCAGCTGGCTCTTTACAAAGCTTACATAGTATGGGTTTACACAAACTGATGCAAAATTATATTCTCTTGCTTCATCACAAACCTTTTTTACCATTTCTTTAGTCGTTTCAGGTTTTAATATCGTATGATCAATCATTGTAGCAATATTCTTCATTTACTCACCTCCACTATTCTTTTATTAACTCTACCATATCTCCATTCTTCACTGCTGCTGCATTTCCTTCGTCTACATCTATGTGCATTTCTAATGCATAGTCCTTATGTACTCTAACTAAAACATTTTCAAATATCAGACCTCTGTCTCCATTTACCCTTATTTTAACTCTATCTTTATCTTTTACTCCATACTCCTCCGCATCTGAAGTATGCATATGTATATGTCTAGCCGCAGCAATAATTCCTTCTGTTATTTCAACTTCACCCTTCGGCCCCACTAGCTTAGCTCCTGGACTGCCTGCTAAATCACCAGAATCTTTTACAGGCGGCACTACACCTAATGTAAATCCATCAGTCAAAGATACCTCGACCTGGGTTTTGTTTCTTGCAGGTCCTAATATCCTTACGCCCTTTAATGTATTCTTTGTCCCTACTACATCAACCTTCTCTTCACAAGCATATTGTCCTGGTTGAGATAAGTCCTTCATCTTTTTTAGCTCGTAACCCTCTCCAAAAAGTATTTGTATATGTTCCTTACTTAGATGAGCATGTCTATTTGACAATGCTATTGGGAGCATATTTTTCATATTGAATTCCTCCTAAAATTAAAATTCTACCTCTACAAGTAAAATTATAATTCTTTTAGGCATAAAAATCAAACATTCAGATTTTTAGTGTTTTGATCCTAGCAACCTAGTTCTTTCCCTTTCCCAAAAGCCAGCTCCATAAGCTCTTTTCTTTCCCATACTGGTATCTCGTCTGTATGAGAAGCAAAGATATTTTCACTATATTCAGTATTAATTGCTTTGAAAAACAAATCCATTACTGGAATGCAAGCACTAAAATGGTCTTCTCTTTTGGGTGCCCCACCTACACAAATAAACATTCCTACTCTTTTTTTGTTAACGTCTATGGATGGATTCTTCAAAACATACTTACTTGACCAGTATACTTGGCACCTATCTATCATCATCTTAGTCAAGCTACTGATTGTATTAAAGTACAGAGGTGAAGCGACAATAATGATATCGCTATTGTTGAAATCCTCATATATGCTTTTCATATCATCATTCATAAAGCAGCCGCCCGTTCTTTCACAGCTGCCACAAGAAATACAGGGCGAAAATTCTAGGTCTTTTAAGTAAACTTTTTTTAATTCTACATCATTTGTCTTTAAACCTTCAATAACCTTGTCTAATAGTTTATCTGTATTCATATTTTTTCTGGGACTTCCCATAACTGCTAATACCTTTTTCATAAAGACCTCCTTAGCTTATAATTAAGGCTACTAGTTTGAACTAGTAGCCTAATGATTATCTAACTTTCACGTATTTAAATGATTTTGATAAAGTGTAAATTATAGTTGTATGAAGTGGAATCATTACAAAGGCTGCAAGGATTCTTCCTGGTAAAAATGCTATAACCCCTTTATCAAACATCATTGACAACCATAATGTATTTAAACCTAAAGATACCATAATATAAGGTACTGTAATCATAAAAGCTATCTTATCTATAGAATATACTTCATCTTTAGCTTTTCTATTTCTTGTAATAACAAATGGTATAGAGACAAATAGAACCACTATTAAGACATAAAATATAGCATATATTATAGGCATTGGTTTATCATACATATAATACGTCCCATTTTCTATAGCTAAGACTTTGTTATCGAATAAAACAAACACAATACCAGTAGCAATTAAAGTAAGCACTGCTCCATTAATGATATTATAATTAATTTTTATGCTGTTTTTCTTGATAAGTGAATATAAAACTCCAGGTATTGCTCCCCATAGCATACTGCTTAACGTAAAGCCAGGGTGAAATGCACCCATTGGATTAATCATTACACCAATTAAGTCTGCTATTATACCAGCAAGTCCTCCCCAAAATGGTCCATATAAAATCCCTGTTATCATAATAGGAACTGGACCAAATTCAATTCTAAGTGCTGGAAGTCCTGCAAGTGGCACCATAATTGAAAATACTCTAGTTAAAACAATACTTATTGCTGTTAATAAGCTTGCCCCAACTAATGCTTTTGTATTAAATAGTTTTCTATCATTCACTTTATTTCACCTCCCTCTCTTTTTAGTGACAGTATACCGTCACACTAAAGAGAGTTAGGCTCCCTAATGTAACAGCGGACGCGGTAAAGTATCGCAGACTCACTATAAACTGTGAATCTTTCGTTTAAAGGCAACTTCCCATCCTTTAACACTTAACGTGCTTTACCTACTCTGTCGTTAACATCTATATATTACACTAATTAACTCTAGTTGTAAATATAGAAAAACTATAAAACCTTATTCTCATGCTTTTCCTCATTTACCTTTAACAGGTTAATTAATGATATTACTAATGATACTATTGCCATAGAAAAAATAATAACTGCTATAATATTATAATAAGTAGAATATGGCGTGAATCTTCCAAATATAATCATTGTTATCCCTAACAAGATATATTTTATTATCTTTCCTTTTGACAGCACAACATCCTTATAGCTTTTAAAATGCATTCTACTGTCAGAGATTTCATTTAGTATTATTCTTTTTATTTCGTTTTCAGATGGATATAAGTCCACCTTTTTCATGATTTCCAATAATCCTTCGATATCAACTAGTTGAATATGTGCATATTTTTTTAGCTTAATTAATAGATTATTAGCCTCCTGAGTAAAAGATGAGGTGGTTATAATAGCTCCTTCAGTAAGCTCATGTTTTCTAAGACTAATAAAGAAATCTCTTATTATATCTGCCCCTACCTTATAGTCATTATCATATTGTAAGCATTTTATGCCGATTTTTCTTTCTGATATAGTGCCAATTACGTCTAAATCCTTCCCATCAACTCTTGTAATACTATCAAAACCGTATTTCTCTAAAACATCAACTATATAATCTAAAAAGTCATGTGGAGTCTGATTTAAAAGCTCTCTAAGTACTTTTTTTAGGACTACCTGCTGATTTACTGAGCTCATCTTCTTTTGCATTCTGCTTTTGTTTATTTTATACAAAAGAAAATTATAGAGAATAAAAACTTGAAGCGAAATTATAATTGAAAACAAAAAGCTTTCACTTATGAAATAAAAAACAAAAATAAAACCAATAAGCACAATCATTCTAAAGATAATTTTATCAAAAACAATTGCCATGTATGTTTTCCCAGTTCCAGAGCTTTCACTGTAATACCTTCTTAACCTCAGACCATTAACAGTTTTTAAAGATTTCTTTAATACCTTCTCTTTTATATGCTCTATATTCATACTGTTACCCTCCTTTATCTTAGATTATCTCCAGATTTAAAGGAATAATAACAAAAAATACATAATTATTGAGATTTACATTTAATTTTTCTATTAAGTATAATTCCTATTACTAAAACAATTAATAATTCTACAACAAAAAAGGATAGTATTTTAAATGCAATGCTGCTAAAGAATTCTATGGGCAGCATTTGAATAAGTATATCTGTATTTGGGTCTAGCAACCATAAGTCATTGGTGAAAAAAATATGATGAAAATATGTAAAATATTTGTTAAAATCCACATACATTAATAAGCCTAGGATACTCATTAAAATCATAGGCCATAGTGATGAAGCAATTAAGGTCTTCCCTATTGCCTCTCTATAGTAAATAGCTAACCATCCTAAAGCTATAATCAACACAATTAGCATAATATTTTTTATAATATATCCCTTTGAAAATAGCTCTTTTACATCTACCATATGTAATATTTCTCTTTCTTCAAATACCTGTTCAGTTTCTCCATTTACCTCTGCAAACATTATTAAATCTTCTCTATTGCCTTTTAGATAATCTAACATTTCCTTGGTAATAATCATTAGATTTTTCTTTTCTATGCCAGTTACCTCTGAAATATTATACTCCTCATACTTCTTTTCATAGAAGCCTAATTCAAAAGCTATGACTTCTAGATCAGTCAGCAATAACACGAAAGGTAATGATATTGAAATAAGTATAATAAATAATAATGCTTTTTTCATGCAAACTCCCCCATTTAATCCAGCAATCTCTTCTTCAATTGAAGCATGATAAAATATATTACCAGTGCAATTACTGCTATAATGATAATATATCTGTTGTAAACATCCATTTTCTTTAAAATAATAGTCCAATTTTCACCAACTAGTTTTCCTAAAGATATAAGTACAAGGTTATGAAAAAAAGATATTAATATTATTGACATATATGCAGATTTCTTTTTAACTCTAAATACACCTGCGGATAGTACCGTTAATGAAAAAATCCCTGGTATAAACTTACTTAAAATTATTACAAAAGCTCCTAGTTTTTTAAAGAGATTATTTAGCTTAGTAATTTTGCTGGTTCCAAATAGAAATGTGACAATTTTAGAATGTAATATTCTTTCTTGTTTCTTTCTGCCTATATTGTATAGCAGTATTGAAGAAAGTGATGTTGAAGCTGCTGCATTTATAATAATTAAATAGATATTTAATTGAGCAATCTCAGATAGATACCCCTCCAATATTAGTATCATATCTCCAGGATAAGGTGGAAATAATACTTGAAGCGATTGGGAAACAAAGAAAAATAAAAAAGATAGAAATACATTTTCCATAACAATATTTTCTGCAAAATCAATTATAAACCCTTCCACAATATTCCCCCTAATCTTACAAATTTCAAAAGACAATTACTATACGAATATATAATAAAATAAACATAATTTCAATAATTATATACTTATTATATCACGATATGATTTTTTCTTCACAAAAAAACCCGATGCATCGGGTTTTTTATGACATAGCCTTCTCTAATTTATCTAAATGCTGAATTGGGAACATTCTTAGCAATTCCTTGAACTGTTCTACGGAAAGTCCTTGTGTACTAGTATATATTTGTATTTTCCCATCTAAATCTGCATCTTTAAATCGTTGCTTTACTTCTTCAAAATTAACATTATTTTGCATACTATCGCTCCTTTTATCTCCCTATTTTTAAGCCTGAATTCATTAATAGTATGAATTAATTTGCAATAAAATATTCTAATTTTATATGCAATTCGCTTTATGCACACTGATTATTGGATTTCATACTATATATGAGATATATTGAGCATGTTAAGGTCAATCTTCGTTTAATTCTTCCAACTAAATTCCTTACAAATGGATATAAAAGTTTTGAAGAATCTGTTCAAGTATTAATTTTTCTACTTCATTTTTGATAGGCGATAAATCAAATAAAAGTTATTTACTTGTTAATATTTTAATTAAAGATTCATAGTCCATCTCAGTCTCTAGCTCATAAACTCCATACTGAAATTTCTTCTGAGCATTTTTCGCTATTATTTCTTTAATAAATTCTTCCTTATTTTTAATTATACCTGCTTCAAGCAGTTTTTCTGCTATCCGCTCGCTATTATCTCCTTTATTTATAACAAATTCTACTTCATGCTTGTCCTCGTTTTGTGGAACAGTACTTTCCTCTATATTATCTACTTCATCTTCTACGTCAGTTGTGTCAATCTCTGCTGATTTTTCATCATTTGTAGAAATTGCTTCTTTTAAGGATACCATTCCTAATTCCTTAGCTTTTTCTATTATTTGCGATTCTGAGTAGGGCATGTATTTTATATTCGGATATGCTATGTTTAGCATACTAGAAACCAGAAGTCCTATACCAATACCTAAAATCAAAAATAGCTTATTCAATTTATTTGTACCCACGGGCATCTCTCCTCATAAAATACTCTCTTATCTATTATTTATAATAACATGAAAAGAAAAGGAAGTATACCTACTCTAATAAAGTCTGTCAGATTTATGATATAACATGACATAAATGATAGTCATGTCCTTTGTTAAAGTAAAAAAATGTTTGCCATACCGCAATTCTTAATCATATCCTCAGGCCAAGCAGATGCTTGAACCTCACCGATGTGAGCTTTATTGAGAAAAAACATGCATATTCTTGACTGTCCTATTCCCCCGCCTATTGTGTATGGAAGCTTTTCACTTAGAAGCATTTGGTGATATTCTAGCTTTAGCCTATCCTCACAATTTGACTTATTTAACTGCTCTAATAATGCTTTTTTATCTACTCTGATGCCCATTGATGATAGCTCAATCTCTTGCTTAAGAACAGGATTCCAAAAGATTATATCACCGTTTAAGTTCCAGTCATCATAATCGGGAGCTCTGCCATCATGTTTCTTCCCTGAATTCAATTCATCACCAATTTTCATGAGAAAAATTGCCTTCTTTTCTTTTGCTATAGCATGTTCCCTCTCCTTAGGTGTAAGATTAGGATACATGTCCTCAAGCTCCTGTGCTGTAATAAATGTAATATCTTGGGGCAGGTTCCTTTCTAATTGAGAATAAATACTTGTAATATGTTTTTCTACTCTTAAAAATACTTTATAAATTCTTTTAACTACATCTTTTAGATACTTTTCAGTTCTTTGAGCCTTTTCTATAACTAGCTCCCAATCCCATTGGTCTACATAAATAGAATGAATATTATCCAAATCCTCCTCTGGTCTAATGGCATTCATATCTGTATATAGGCCTGAGCCCAGTTTAAAACCATATTTTTTAAGAGCAATCCTTTTCCATTTTGCAAGAGAATGGACTATTTCTAGTTTTGCATGATTATCGTATTTCATATCAAAAGAAACAGGACTTTCAACCCCACTTAGGTTATCGTTTAGTCCAGTCTCAGGCTTAACAAATAATGGGGCAGATACTCTTATCAAATTTAATTCTTCTGCAAGCTCCTTCTCAAAATAATCCTTTAGCTCCTTTATTGCCATTTCTGTATTAATAACATCCAAGCTTGGTGCATATCCTTCTGGTACAATTAAACCTCTCATCATTCTCTCTTCCTTTCTGCATATATTGATATATCAAAAAAATAAAAATGCCTTTCATCCATTAACAAGGACGAAAAGCATATGCTTCCGCGGTACCACCTAAATTAGCTAATAAATAGCTCCCTCAATCAGTACAGAAAATATTCGATACTGTCCAAGATATAACGGTATGGCTCCGTCTAAGCCTACTTTCTGTCGATTTCGGTTAGAAACTCATAGATGTTCTTCAAATAAAGGAATGTATCGGACTCTCACCAGCGCCGACTCTCTTTGACACTTGCTTTATTCTACTCTTCTAATCATAGTCTTTTAGTTTTAATTCATAATATTTTAACTATTATAATCTTATTATGTTAAGTTGTCAATAAATTTATTTAATTTTCTTTTTTATGTTAGAACATTTTATTTAATAGCTCTATTAATAATAAAATGTAATGGGCTGATATTCCAGCAACTATTCCAGCTATTAAATGGCTTCCTATTGCCTTACCTATTAGCTTTCTATGTCCTAATGCATCAAGCATTGCAACATGCGTACTTAAAAAGCCGCTCCAGCACATTCCCATAGCCGTAAATACTGCGATTTCATTTGAACTAATAATGTTGTTTTTTAAGAAATTTGGTATCAAGCTTAGAGCAGCACCAACAGCACCTAATGCAGTTATAGGAAAAGCTATTGCCTCTGGTTTTTCAAATCCAAATAATATTTTTGAAATAGGTGCAATTAACTCTCCAATCTTAGGTAATAAACCTACTCCTTCAAAAGCCTCCCCTTGATATCCAATAGAAGGGTCTAATGGTCCAAAGGTCAGTATCATAATAATAGTACATATTACAAGCACACCAGGAATAATGCTTAGCCCTATATCTACTCCAAGCTTACCGCCTTCAAGAAAAGCTGTAAGAAATCTTTCAAAAAAGGTACCTTCTGATGTCTCTATCAATGTATCTGATAAATCCTTTTTGCTTAAGTTTTTTTCAATAGTAGCCTTACTTATACCCAAGGCTTTTCTCGATCTATATGCCATTATTCTAACACTTACTATACTACCAATTATTGCTCCTAAATTGCCTACCATTGCTTCCTTAAAATATCCTAACCCTATCATGAATGTTGTGACAATTAATCCCATTCCAAATGCTGTCCCAAGATTACATAAACAAGGTGTTTCATATTCTTCAAAATAGCTTATATATTCGTCATCCTTTGCTAATGATATAATAGCAGGATTATCTGATAAATACGTAGTTATTATTCCAAGGGATGCAACCCCCGGAAGATTATATAAGGGTCTCATAAGCGGTGAAAAAACTTTGTTTAATAATTTAACTAATCCGAATTCTGTGGCTAATTTACCAAAAGCTCCTGCGAGTACTGCAATAGCCATTATATATAATACTGTGTCTACTAGAAGTTCATAGGCTGTTGCCATTATGGTCGAAAACATATTGCTAATACCCATTTTACTAACTATATACCCGAAAAACGTTACCAATATTGCTAGAAAGGCAAGTGTATCTAAATAAGGAATTCTCTTTCTGTCTTTACTCGCTGCAATAATTTGCATAATTCCACTCCTTTAGACATAGTATTTTTGTTCAGTACACTTCAAATTATATCTAGGAGTTATCTAAAGGGCAATAGAATAAACTGCAAATGTAATTAAATTTCCGTCATAGGTTACTGACAAAAATTTAACAACTATTGTATGAATTTCATATTGCCTCTCTTGTTAAATCAATAGTTTAGCAAGAAAGTCCTTTGTTCTTTGATTCTTAGGTGTTTTAAATATTTCTTCAGCTGTGCCTTCCTCAATTATAGAACCCTTATCCATAAAAAAAACTCTATCTGCTACTTCTCTTGCAAAGCCCATTTCATGAGTAACTACTATCATAGTCATACCTTCTTTGGCTAAACCTTTCATTACATCAAGGACTTCACCAACCATTTCAGGGTCTAGAGCAGATGTAGGTTCATCAAACAGAAGTACATCTGGTGACATGGCTAAGGCTCTAGCTATAGCTATTCTTTGCTTTTGACCTCCTGATAGATTTTGAGGATAGGCTTTTGCTTTGTCCTCTAAACCTATTCTTTTTAGAAGATTTATTGCAATTCTTTCAGCTTCGTCTTGGGATATCCCTTTGACTTTTGTAGGTGCAATTGTTATATTTTCTAAAACTGTCAAATGAGGAAATAGATTAAACTGTTGAAATACCATGCCCATCTTCTGTCTTTGCATATTTATATCATTGTTTTTACTTGTTATAGAAATATCCTCAAAGATAATTTCTCCTGATGTTGGCTCTTCAAGAAGATTAAGGCATCTTAGGAAAGTACTTTTTCCCGAACCGCTAGGACCTATAATCACGAGAACTTCACCTTTATTAATATCTGTACTTATATTATTTAGAACTTCTAGTTCATCAAACTTTTTGGTTAAATCTCTAACCTTAATCACTTGTTTTTAGTCTCCTTTCTACTTTGCCAACTAACTTAGATAATGTATAAGTCAATACAAAATACAATACGGCTGCTGCTAAAAGAGGCTCAAAGGGCTTAAAAGTATTACCTCTTACAGTTTCAGCATTGTACATTATCTCTGGTACTCCAATTACGGATACAATAGAGGATTCCTTTATAACAGTTATGAACTCATTACCTAACACGGGCAGTATATTTTTTAATGCCTGCGGAAGTATAATGTATCTCATAGACTGAACATGTGACATGCCTAGAGATCTTGCCGCTTCCATTTGACCTTTATCTATAGCTTCTATACCTGCCCTGATTATTTCAGCTACATAAGCTCCACTATTAAGAGATAATGCCACAATACCTGCTGGTATTGCTGAAAGGTTAATTGGTAATCCATAATAAACTATAAATAGCTGTACTAAAAGAGGGGTACCTCTTACAAACTCTATATAAGCAGTTGAAATTATTTTCAATACCTTTATTTTAGATTGTTTCATCAGACCTAAAAGAGTTCCTAATATCACTCCAAATATTACTGAAAAGAATGCTATTACCACAGTATTTTTTGCACCTATTAGAAAGAACATATAGTATTTATTTAAAAAACTAAAATCTAACAAATCTTTACCTCCTACTTTTATAGGGCTAATGCTATAAATCAGCCCTATTCATTGTCTATGCTTTCAGTTGCATTAATTACAAATTCATCTATCTTATTTTCTTTTATAAGTCTTTCTATGGTTTTATTGATTGAATCCAATAATTCCTTGTTGCCTTTTTTTACAGCAACTGCAGAACCACCTTCTTCATCTTGGAATACAATATCTGTCATATATAATGCATCATTATTTTTTACATAAGCACTGGCAACTGGTTGCTCTACTACTACTGCGTCTACCTTTCCTGTTTTAAGCTCAAGCATTAAATTAGATACCTTCCCAAGAGCTTTTATCTGTGCAGATTCAATTTGTTCTATAGCAATATCTTCTTGGATTGAACCCTTTTGGACTCCTATAATTTTTCCCTTTAGATCGGATACCTGTTTGTATTTGTCTACATCTTTTTTATTTATTACTAATCCATGCTCTGCATTATAATAGATAGTTGAAAAATCTACTTCCTCTGCTCTCTCTGAGTCGGGTGTCATCCCCGCCAAAACAAAATCAACCTTATCTGTTTTTAAATCAGCTAGTAATCCTCCAAATTCCATGTCTTTTATTTCTAACTCTACACCTAAATCCTTTGCTATTTCTTTTGCTATTTCTATATCAAAGCCAACTATAGTATCTTTTCCATTAACCTCCTTATGAAATTCATATGGTGGATAATCTGCGCTTGTACCAAGAATTAACTTATCTGTTGCCTTTCCACATCCAGTAAATCCTATTGTTGTTATTGACAAAATCATAGATGCTGCAATAATGCTCTTAAATTTTTTTATCATTTGTACTCCCCCTTAGTTTTAATGTCGATTTTATAATAATACATTGTTTTGAATATATTTGCAACACTTTTTTCAGTTTTTACAATATGAAAATTTTGTATTTGCTGTTTTAAGAATAATTATAATTGTGATGCTAATGCTTAAATGATGAGACAACGTTTTCATTTTGCATATTTGTTGGAATATCTTTTTCTGCAAATTGTATAATAAATGAATAATGCATATTTATACATTATAATGAAGGGAAAATAAAAAGCCACTCCTTGGAGTGACTAGTTGGAATTGCTAATGCATGATTTATGCGGCTTATAGCCTGAATTCTCTGCTTCCTGCATCGAGCTAAATTCTATTTGGTTTTCCTTATTTGGCAGACTTCCACAATCTTCAGAATGGTATATCTTAGTATTTTTATTTCCAATATATTTCCCTGCATTCTCTTCAAAAGTTTTCTCTGCATTATTTTCAGTGGCTTTAAAATCCTTTATCTTTATATTACTTCCATCTGAGACAAGTACTATTGTCCCCATTTCATCTGTCCTCAGTATGTTTACCCCTTTTTGTGCCAGCCTTTCAATTGTTTCTTTATGTGGATGTCCGTAATCATTGCCTTTTTCTACAGATATTACAGCATACTGAGGATTTACTTTATCCAAAAATTCCTTTGATGTAGATGTTCTGCCACCGTGGTGACCTATTTTTAGCACGTTTGCTGATAAATCATAGCCTTTTTCTAACATTTCATCCTCAGACGGTTTTTCTGCATCCCCTGTAAATACAAATGATGTATCTTTATAAACTAGCTTTGCAACTATTGAATAATCATTTATCTCACTATATTCAGAAGAATTAGGAGCTATGATACTAAAATCCAATTGACCTTCAGATACAATGTCTATTCCACTTTTTCCTTCTATAATCTTTAGTCCTTTATTCTTTATTTCATTCAATAGATTCTCATAAGTCTTAGTTGTAGCTGATACCTTTGGCATATAAATATTTCCTATGTCAAAGCTCTTAATCACCTCTGGAAGCCCTCCAATGTGGTCCTCATGAGGATGTGTTGCTATAAGGTAATCTATCTTTTGTATATTAAGTCCTCTAATATAATCTATAATTAATTGTGCATCTCCTCTATTTCCGCCGTCAATGAGTGAAACACTACCATTAGGTAGCTGTATAAGTATACTATCTGCTTGACCCACATCAATAAAGTGTACAAATAAATTATCTTTTTCTCCAATGCCAGATACTTTGTTCTCATTTAATATTTCTACATTTACACAGCCTGTAGTAAGTAGAATAACTGCTATAATCAGTGCAAAAATTGTCGTAAGTTTTTTCAAGTCTTATATTCCCCCTCTTTACTAGTGCTTATCTAATTTTGGGTCTTATCTTGTTTCGATAAAAAAACACTCCTAGACTGAAAGTATAATCATAGATTAAAAATACTAACTGCATCAATAAAAATATAGCCCATATAGGAAGCTTAATTATTATTTCTCCAAGAAAGACCGTGCTCACAATTGTATATATAACATAGATAGATAAATTGAATAATAGGAGCTTTATCAGTAATTCAACTGCAAGAATGTTTATTCGTTCAATTAATGATTTTACTATTGCATAGTATCCAAAAAAAATAAGATATGGTAACACTATGGCTTTGTTTGGTATTAGTATAAAGCTAAGTATTGATGATGAAAAATACACTAATACTGCAAAACTGACATTGCTTTCAATAATAATTACTGCAAGGAAAAAAGTGCTTAAAGCAAAGAAAAATAGCCTATTTGTAGGTAGTATCGAAGATATGTATAAGGATACAGTTGATAAAAGAGTCACTATACCGCCTAAAGCAATTTTCTGTGATTTACTGTTATATCTCCTCATATTATATTACCTCCTAAAATACGCAGCAGCTTATTAAATCTCCTCCTAAGCACTCACATAGACAATCACTACAAATCAAGCACTGACATACATCACATAAGGAAGTATCGTTTCTATAGCCTCTACTTGTCCCTACATTCCTATATGTATTTGCTCTGGAAGCTAAGTTATTCATTGCTGTTCTATACTCTGTATTATAAGGATCAAGATTTACTGCCGCTTGTATATGCTGATAAGCCATATCATACCATCCACGCCTTAAAAATATAACGCCCTTTAAAAAATTCCATTCAGCATCTCTATTTGTTATTCTCTCTAGCATTTCATCTGCTTGATTAATATTTCCTCTTTCAATATAAACTCTAATCTGTGAATAAAGACTTGAGCTATTACTATTATATTGCTGGTTATCCCAATTATTACTTCCTTGATTTCTATTGTAATTGCCTTTATTTTTCATTAAAAAATCATACGCTTCATTAATTTCCTTTAACTTTTCCTCTGCCAAGTCTGATAGAGGATTGTTAGCATACTGGTCTGGATGATACTTTCTAACTAATCTCTTATACGCTGCTCTTATTTCCTCTTCACTAGCACCTTCTTTAATTTCTAAAATTTCATATGGATTTCTCATGCTTTAAGCCCTCCCTTTTATTTAGTATTAAGTCCATTTTGTGTCGAGTTCCCATATATACTATATTTTCGATTATACCTTGATTTTTTCTTATATTGAGCACTTCAAAGCTTTTTGCAATTGCCTCTAAAGACATAGTCAGGGAAAATTCTATAGGTTCCATCACTCTGTTCTTGAATTGGTCTATTTCTTCATTTTCTCTGAAGCTATATTGTAGAAGAATAGGGTTGTAGGTATTGTTCTTAATATCTTCTTCCAAATCATTAAAAGCGTCCAGTATATATATCCATCTTCCAAGATTATATCCTATCCACCTAAGCACTCTTTCTGTCTTATTGTCTTCTATATAATCTGGAACTGATATTTCTTCCATGAGCTTTCCAAAGGTGTCTGCTGCTTCATCTAATCTCCTACATTTGTTTTTCTCTAATTCTGTAAGCCTATCTAAGCATCCTTTTATCATAAGTGCCTTATTATTATATGCTTTATTTGCCTTTTTAAGTGGTGAAAGAAAAGGAATAGTACCTATTAAAGATTTAATGGATTTTTCGTCCTTCCAATCATCTATTAATTTATAATATGTGAGAATAATGCTTATATTTGAGGCATAGACTAAGGATTTATTTGTATTTACTATAAATTTCTTTTTTAAAGGATTAGCTATACAGCCTTCTCTAGTTATTATTTCCTTGTCCTCTTCTATTGAAGATAGCAATAAGGCTAGAAAAGTTAAATCATAATTTAAACCAAATCTAACTATGTGATTAAATTCTTTTCCAAGGGTTTTGCAAAGGCCACAGTAATAGGCTTTAAACATATCATATTCTTTAACTTTTAACTCACTTTTATATGGTGTGACGTATCCAAACAATGTGCTCCACTCTTTCAAAAAGTATTTTTATGCATATATCTATTTTAATTTATAAATAGACATATATCAATAAACAAAATGCCTAAAGCAATTTCATATGAAAGTAATAGCCCCTTCGATTATGCTCAAAATGACAAAGATAAGAGTCACTTTAAGCAAAACGAAGGGGCACCATTCCTACTGAACTTCTACTGGTTTTATTTCGGGTCTAATAACCTTCCAAATTCCATTTTCCTTTTTAACCTTCCATGTATCATCTTCATTTATTGCTTTTAATTCTTTTTCTTCGATTTTTTGACTGTATTCGTATGAAAGCTTAATCTCAGCATTGTTTTCGTCAATTAATGTATAATCTTTTACATCAAATTTAACTAGTTTTAGATTTAGTGATTCAATACTAGTTCTAAACTCTTCAAAGTTGAATACTCTATCCTCAATTGGAGTAAGAAGATACAGCTTTGAGTAAGATTTGTTTTTCTCTGCGCTTAGATAATCCTTTAGTACACTATCAGGCGTTCTGCCTATTAAGTCTTTTTCTTTATCTTGTCTTTTATCTGGGGCAATTACATTGTTTTCGACCTCTGTTGGGAAATATGCTAGAGGGTCATACACGTTACTTGCATTCCAAACAAGGTATTCATTGATTCCAAGCTCTTTACCAGCTAATATTTGCTCTCTTACTTCCTTAGGATTGTATTTTATATATCCTTTAATCCAAGAAGCTGTAAAGCCTTGAATCCAAGGTCTAATAGCCGGCGGATTCTCTAGAGAAGCATTTCTTTCAATAGCTTCCTTTAGTGCCCCTGCTAATACTCCATAAGGCTCTTGGTCAGGTACTTGGTATCCATACCATCCTGTACTGTAGTGACTAGGATAAATCATTGGACACATATAATCTATACTTTTACCCATTTTTCTCCATGTTTGCCCAATATCTTCAGGCTTATCGTCCCAAGATTTTGTAATAACACCAAAAACATCAGCTGCTAAATTTACCTTATAAGACTCAAGCTCTTGTTTTGCATATTCTAGGAAATCCTCTATTGCTTCATCTTTAGCTCTTCCGTCTCTGCCAGGAAAATCTGTTATAGGGTTGTATTTCTTTGCATTATCAGGAAAACGTATATAGTCAAATTGAATTTCTTTAAAACCATTTAACACTGCTTCCTTTGCAATGGCTATGTTGTAGTTCCAAACAAATTTATCATATGGGTTCACCCATGCTACGCCTTTATTGTCTCTCCATACTCCACCAGCCTTTAATTGTATAGCATGGTCTGTTCTATGGCTGGCAAAGTTTTTATCCTTAAATGCTACAATTCTAGCTATAGGGTAAATATTGTATTCTTTAAGTAGCTCCATAAGTGCCTTTACATCTTTAATTCTAGGATTTTTATCTGCCTCTACCTGTTCGACCATTGCGATATTGCTCTTATACGTCATCAATCCATTATCATCTTTTACATCTATAACTAATGTATTGATTTCAGTAGCTACTGCAATACCTAGTATTTTCTCGAATTTATTAAGCTTGTCCATCTGAGGTTTTAATTCATTAGCTTTTGCATTATTCTTTTCATGTAATGCCTTAGTATATTCTGCGTACATTTCTACATTAGCTTTGTCTACTGGCATTCCTGCTACGTTACCTGTTACAAAAAGCCCCTTAGCTTCTACCTTTTCTATTTCACTGTCATCATCTAGAGGTAGCAAGGGTACATAAAAATCTCCTAAATCCTTCTTTCTTTGCTCTTCTAAGGCTGTTCTTTCTGCTATTTTCTTTTCCTGCTCTGCTCTTTTTTGTTCTTCTGTCATTTCTTCTTTGTCTTTACTATCTTCATTTTGCTCATCATTCTCTCCATCAATTGTGTCAGCTTGTACAACCTTGCCGCCTGATGGGTCCTTTGTTGCTTGACAGCCTGTGATTAATAAAGATAAAGCTAATAAAAGTACTATTAATGTTGATATGAATGGATATTTCTTCATATGCTACGATGACCTCCATAGAATTATTTGTTATTATGTCTAATTTTGTTTGAAAATGCTAATAAATATATTCTACTCTATTTCTAAACCAAAGATGTTACAGAACGATTACACATAAGCTACAATATTATTTCTTTATAACCTATAGAAAAGTCCTAATTTATCTTACTTTATCCTTCTATAAAATGGTTTTCAAAGAAGCTTCTTTATTTCTTTCATGCCTTTATTTGCTAATGCATCTGCTAGTTCGTTAAGTTCAACCCCACTGTGTCCTTTAACCTTTATAAAGCTAATGCTTTCAAAGGTATTGACCAAATCAATTAGCTGATTCCATAGCTCCTTATTTTCAACAGGTTCTTTTTTTGAATTTATCCAACCATTTTTTAGCCATTTAACATACCATTTCTGATTAAAACAATTGCATAAATAAGCAGAGTCAGTATGTATGTGTACAGGTATGTCTTTCCTTTTTAGTGCCTCAAGCGCTTTAATGCAAGCCATTAATTCCATTCTATTGTTAGTAGTATTGATTTCTCCACCATATATTTCCTTCTTATTATCTTTATAAATAAGTACTGCTCCGTATCCCCCTATATTTTCATCATGTTGGTTTCCCGAGCATGCGCCATCCGTATATACAATGATTTTATTCTCCATTTTATCCCATCCAATATAATTATAATTTCAATTTATTTAAAGCATCTCTCAAGCTCATTAGCTCTTCTTTTGTTAAAGTTATTCCTTTTCCCATTTTTTCTTTATTGGAAGACCAATCTCTAATGTCATACTTTGCCTCTCTGTCATTCCAACTAATCAAATTCAATTCCTTAGTCCAACCTTTTGATGATTCAGAAATTACAGCTAACTCCTCCACAATCTCGTACTTTATATCTGCCACAATATCCCTCCTCAAGTTTTAAATATAATTTGTCCTTTTATGTCTTATTATACTATAATAATGGATAGAATGAAGTAAAAATATACGAATAAATATTAAGTAAAATATGTTAAAATGTTTTTATTACAATAATGGAGCGTGATGTCATGAAAAAAACAAAGTTATTTAACAAGAAAGCTATTATTGTCATACCTATAGTGCTTGCACTAATATTAGGTTCTGCAGGTACTATAGGTTTATTAGGTGGGTTTAATCCAGCTGAGAATAATCCACAGCCATCTGAGCTTAGTGAAGAGGAGATAGCAAAGCTGATTGCGGAGCAATTCGAGGAATTAAAGAGCTCCATTGATGATGAGGCTGTCCTCAGTATAATTGATATTCATGAAAATCTTGATGATTATATAGATACTACCCAAACCCTTGAAACACAGTTTTTTGAATTTGAAGATGGATATTCTATTGGAATAGAGTATTTCTTTGATGGTGGAGATTCTCTATTATTTGATATTCCTGCTGATTTCAGCAATATTGAATTGCCAGAAACAGTACGAGAATTTGACTGGATAAAGGTCACTGGAAAAATTGGAACTACTGAGGAAGCAGACAACGACCATACTCATACTGCTCCAATAATTTATGTTACTTCAATTGAAAAAATTGATAAATAGAAGCTTCCTTATTTAAAAATGCAATTTGACTTACTCTATACTGACTAATAAAATTTAATAAGTATGCAGTTATGACTAATTAAATGAGGAGTGAGTGAATTGGATAAAGTTAAAAAAGTTATTTTGTTATGCCATTGTGTTATAAATGAGAAATCAAAGGTAAAGAAAATCGAAATTAATCCACCTGGAGATATTAAAGAATTCATTAGTTTGCTTATAGATAATGAAATAGGAATTATACAGCTGCCATGCCCTGAGCTCACCTGCTATGGTTTAAAACGCTGGGGACATGTTAAGGAACAGTTCGATACACCTCACTATAGAAAAGTATGTAGAGAGCTATTTCAGCCTTATCTTGAGCAAATTAAGGAGTATCTAGCTAATGAATACGAAATAATTGGTTTAGTTGGTATAGAAGGCAGCCCTACTTGCGGAATATATAAGACCTGTTCTGGTAAATGGGGAGGACAGCTAGGCAACAATCCTTATCTTGAGGATACTTTAAGTACTATAAAGCTAGCAGAAGAAAGTGGAATTTTAATAGAAGAAATAAAAAACATTCTTAGCGAAAACAGCATTTCCTTTCCACTTATTGATTTTAATAAAAATGATATGGCTGCTTTTATGGAAAAAGCGAAACCAATTATTAAATGAAATTGATGACATAAAAAATGCTCCTTTCTGGCTTTTAAATAGTTTAATTTCTTGCCAGAAAAGAGCATTTTTTTAATGCTTATTTTAACTACATTTATTATAGTTAGTTGCTTCTAGCCTCTTTCATAGCTCTTTCTCCTCTTTCTTGAGCATCTTTAAGGGCATCTTCTATTGATTTTTCATTGCTGAATACTAGATCCAATTCTTCACCTAATACGTCAAGAGCATTTATTTCTCCAATATTTCTTGCTCCTTGGAAGCCAATTTCCATGCTTGGGAAGGAAATAGCTTTAACAGGTTTTTCTTCTAGGAAGCTCTTATAGCTATCTAATTCTTGAACTGATTTTCTAACTGGTAAATATCCTGTTTGTTGTGAAAAATAAGCTGTGCTTTCTACATCTGTAAGGAATTTTGTGTATTCCCATGCTGCTAGCTTTTCTTCTGGCGATAATGTATTAAACACAGTTACATTTGTACCATAGAATAGTTGGTCATTCGTTTTATGTCCTGGAAGTGGCGCTGCAAACCAATTAAGTCCTTCAATAGAGTCTTTTTCTAAATAAGGGATTGCTGATGTTGAAGCTACACACATAGCTGCTCTTCCTTGTTGTAGTGGAACATTTGCGTTTTTGTCTTCTCCTGCTAATCTTGCTATTTTTTCTTGTATCATACTATTTAAGAATTCTACAGCTTCTTTTGTTTCTGGAGTATCAAAATTGATTTTATCTTCTTTTTCATTGATTATTTCTCCACCTGCTTGTTTAACCCATGGTGCTATATCTGTTGAAAGATTGTTTGCTAATACTAGTCCATATATTTCTGGCTCGCCATTTCCATCCTTATCTACAGTTAATTTTCTAGCTGCTTCTTTCCACTCTTCCCATGTTGTAGGTACTTCTATTCCTGCTTCTTTAAGCATGTCTACGTTATAAAAAAGTACCATTTGACTTTTATTAAATGGCATAGCGTATTGTTTGCCATCCCATATACCGTCATCTAAAAATAGTTGAGGGAAATCTTCAATCTCGTCCTTTGTCAAGCCTACCTTTTCATTTTCCATATATGGTTTTAAATCTTCCACTAAGTCTTTAGACACATACCAAGATAACCTATTTGAGTATATTTGAGAAATTGCAGGTAGTTGATTTGCCTTTGCTGCACCCATTAATTTGTCAAATAAATCCCTGTATCCACCTTGGTTTACTAGCTTTACAGTTATTTTGTCATTGGCTGCATTAAAATCATCAGTCAATTTTTGTAGCGCCTCTCCACTAGCTCCACTCATTGCATGCCAAAACTCAATTTCTACTGGATTAGTGATTTCAGTTGCAATTATTGCTTCTTCTACATCTGATTCTGAGTTGTCACTTTGATTGCTTTGGTTGCTTTCATTATTTACTCCATTGCCTGTTGTATCCTTTGGACTATTACATGCTACAAGTCCAAATACTAATACCAATGATAATAATAATGCTAGAATTCTTTTCATCAAGTATCCCTCCATGTTTTTTGTTTTTAATTTTTTATATATAAACCCTTATTGATTAAGCAGTCTCGCAACTCAAATTTATTAGTTTGCTTTGCTCACATAAATTTGGCCCTATAGACACTCCTATCAAAACCCTGCAACAATGTTGGTACTTGTTGCATCGGGTTAGTACATAAGGGTTATTATCCTTTTATACCTGTACGTGATACACCTGCTACTATATGTTTTTGAAGAACTAAGTAAATAATGAATACAGGAATTATAATCATTGTTGCAGCTGCCATCAGCACATTGTAGTCTGTTCCAGCTTCTGAGGAAAATACTGATAATGCTACAGGTAATGTTCTCATATGCTCTGAATTTGTCACTATTAAAGGCCACATAAATGAGTTCCAGCTGCCTATGATTTTTAGTATAGCTAAGGTTATGAGAGCAGGCTTTGCTAGTGGAACCATAATTAGCCATAAAAATTTCATATCAGAACATCCATCTATTTTTGCTGAATAATACAATTGTTCCGGTATTCCAAGAAAGTACTGTCTAAGTAAGAATATTGCATATATGCTTGCACACCAAGGAATTATTAGAGCCTTATATGAATCTATCCATCCAAGCTTGGCAAGAGTAACAAAGTTTGGAATAATCAAAACCTCACCTGGTACCATCATAGTAGCTATTAAAATAGAAAACAGTATCTCTCTGCCTTTGAACTTAATCCTCGAAAAAGCAAATGCTGCCAGTATAGTTGTAATCAGCTCACCTACTGTAACCATGGCTGCTACAAATACACTATTTAGAAAATATCTTTTAAATGGCGCAGATTCAAAGGCTATCTTGTAATTTTCCCAGACTAGCTTTGATGGTATCCATTTTGGAGGCATTATCAGAACCTCATTAGATGGCTTAAGGGATGTTGAAATCATCCATGCAAAAGGTAAAAGTATAAATATAGCTCCAATTAGTAAAAGCCCATATATGATTGTTTTGTATAAAAGTCTTTTTCTCATTGTATTCTACTTCCTTTGATAAAATTAATAATTAGTCTTCTTTTGACCTATCCTAAGTTGAATTAAAGTGAATACTAAAATAATAATAAATAGTACAAATGCTGCTGCAGAGGCTATTGAAAACTGCCAATACCTATTAAATTTGTTGTATATATAATAAACAATAGTCAGACCACTCTTAAGTGGACCTGTCTGCTTATCGTATAAAACAAATACCTCGTCAAACAGCTTAAATGAGCCAATTACTGATGTTATTGACACAAAAAATAGTGTTGGTGAAAGAAGCGGAATAGTTATTGAGGTAAATCTCTTCCACACAGATGCCCCATCAATCTTAGCTGCTAAATAATATTTTTCATCTATATTCTGAAGTCCCGCTAGAAAAATAATTATTTTATAGCCCATGCCCTTCCATACACTAAGCAAAACTAGCATGGGTATAGTCATCTTAGGATTTGTTAGCCAGTTTATCTTATCTATTCCAATCATCATCAATAATGAATTCACCATTCCAAATTCTTTATTAAACATCCATCGCCACACTATAGAAACAGCAACTGTAGATGTAATAAAGGGGATAAAATATACACTTCTAAAAAAGTTCCTTAGTTTTATATTTGAGTTTAGAAGCAAGGCAAAGCCTAGAGATACTATAATGGATAATGGCACTGCCCCTAATACAAATATAAAAGTATTTTTAAGAGCTAGATAAAAGTCTGGGTCTGTCAATACATATTGAAAATTATCAAATCCTCTTTTATATACTTCATCCGTAAGATAATCAAAATCAGTATAAAAGCTCATTGCTAGAGACTTTAATATAGGATAAATTTGAAATATAGTTATGATTAATAGTGCTGGCAGCAAATATAAAAAAGCCTTAAATTCCCTATTGCTTGTTATTTCTTTGACAATTCCTCTGTTTTTCATCTTGCCACCTCTTAGAAAATGTGTATCTTCTTAATTCCTAATGCAATACTATCTCCGATTTTTAAATCTATATCCCAAGGAGTTACCATAGTAATTTCATATATCCCCACTTTTGTTTTCACATATATTTCTTTTCCTAGAGTTTGAAGACTTGCAATTTCCCCTATTAGAGAATAATCTTTTTCTGCTATAAATAAATCCTCTGGTCGTATACCTACAGTTATTTGTTGATTGGTGGTATTAAAATTAGGTGTATATCTATCTAAATTAAGCTTTATATCTGTACCATCTATTTGCACAGAGCTTGTATCTCCCACCCGTGTTCCCTTAATTAAATTTATAGGAGGATTTCCTAAGAATTTAGCAACAAATTCATTAGCAGGATTCATATACATTTCTTTTGGAGCAGCATATTGCTGACACTCTCCATCCTTCATCAAAAGTATTTTATCTGATATACTCATGGCCTCCTCTTGATCATGAGTTACAAATATTGTTGTAATTCCAACCTGCTTTTGTATACGTTTAATTTCATCTCTAAGCTCTATCCTTAATCTTGCATCTAAATTGGATAAGGGCTCGTCTAAAAGCAATATCTTAGGCTTTTTTACTAAGGCTCTTGCTATGGCAACTCTTTGCTGCTGTCCTCCTGATAATTGGGACGGTTTACGCTCTAGCAGCTCGTCTATATGCATTAGTTTAGCAATTTCCTTTGCTTGAAGCTCTGCTTCTTTTTTGTGGACCTTTTTCATCTTCAATGGAAACATAATATTTTTTAAAACTGTCATATGAGGATATAGGGCATAGCTTTGAAATACCATTCCGATTTCTCTGTCCTCAGCCTCTACATCATTCACCTTATTATCACCAAAAAAAATATCCCCAGAGGATAATTTATGGAGTCCTGCTATTAAAAATAGTGTCGTACTTTTCCCACATCCACTAGGACCTAGTATAGAAACTAATTCTCCATCATTAATAGTTATATTGAGCTTTTTAACTGCTTCAACTGTACCAAATTTCTTTGATAGATTTTCTAAGCTTATTCTCATGTCAACACCCCATTATATAAGGCAATCCTTGATTATAAAAAATAGCATTAAGAGCTTTCAAGATTGCATTTATAAAGAATAATTTTTACATCATTTAATTTATATTCGCACCAAATTAAAGGGTAACACTTTTATTGTAGAATTTGAAATCGAATATTTCTATTCTTTTGTACAAGTCCATAGATAAATAAAATACATTTGCCAGAATAAAATAAAACTGCCGACATTGCTATCAACAGTTTTATTAAATATACTTAAATCTTTATTAATTTGAATGAATATACTTCTTTAACCTCTCCTCTAATGCTTTCTCTATATAAAGCTCTTCTATGCCCCAGAATTTTTTAAAGTCTAGATATTGTTTTACAGCATCTTTGCTTTGATTATCTGTCTTTATGGCTCTGATAAGTACATTTTTGGGTGTATGCTCCATATCTATAAATTCTAATAGCTGTGTTGAGTAGCCTAATATTTCCAAAACATTTGCTCTAATGCTGTCTGTCACTAAAGAAGACAGCTTTTCCTTTATAATTCCGTGCTTCTCCATTGGAATCATTATAGGATTGTGAATAATATCTAAAAGCTCATGCTGGCAGCATGGCACTGAAAGTATTGCCTGAGCCTCCCAGTTCACTGCCTTAACTAATGCAGCATCAGTGGCTGTATCGCAGGCATGAAGTGTCACTACCATGTCAACCCTGTCAAGCTCCTTAAAATCTTTAATATCTCCATGGATGAATTTTAATCTGTCATAGCTTAAGTCACAAGCTACTTCATTGCAAAAATTGATAACATCATGCTTTAAATCTAGTCCTATAATATTTACATCTAATTGCAGCATGTCTACTAGATAATGATATAGGGCAAAGGTTAAATATGATTTTCCGCATCCAAAATCTACTATATTTAATGTTTTGTCAGTCTTGATTTTAGGTATGACATCAGCTACCATTTCTAGAAATCTATTAATTTGTTTAAACTTATCATATTTTTTTGAAAGAACTTTTCCATTTTCATTCATGACACCTAGCCTTATAAGAAAATTGTTAGGCTTTCCTTCTTCAATAATATAAGCCTTTTTTCTGTTATGACTTAAATCTATATTTTCTTTTGTAGGTTTCTTCTTTAGTATTGTAGCTTTACCTTTTTTACTAATTAGAATTTGATAATCTGCCTCTATAGTAAAAATCATTGCCTGTCTAAAATAATCATTTAATAATTTGTTAATCTCTAGAGTAGCCTCTTTAAAATCCATATTATTGTGAGTAACCTTTTTTTCATATTCATAAGTAAATTGAAGCTTTTTCCCTTCTTTTAATAATACAGGCTTAATACTGACTTTACTAAAAGTAGCTTCACCTTTCTTTTTTAAATTGCTGAGTACTGTATAAATAAGCTTTTCATCTTGTATAATATCTTCTATTAATAATGCTATATCTTCCATATGTTATCACTCCTAAAGCTTCCCTGATTATTTGTTAAAATATACTGTTATTATTGTAGTCATTATTCTATTTAATATGTAAATAGCAGGAATACCTATATAGAACTTTTGTTTTTTAGTTTTATGATTAAAAAACACCATTCCAAATAGAACACCAATAGCTCCTCCAAGGATAGCCAATATGATTAATGTGGCTTCTCTAACTCTCCAATCCCCTTTTTTAGCTTTTGACTTATCTATTCCTATTACAATGAATGAAATGATGCTTATGACTATTCTATAAACTGCAAATGCTATTTCTGTATGTGAGAAGTTGCTTAAAAAATCAGTTAATGTCATTATAGAATTCTCCCTTATTCAATATCTTTTTGCTGTAGCTTTTGTCTTGCTTGGCCTATTAAAAGTCCCTTTTCGTTTAGCTTAGGATTCTCTAGTACAATCTCCAGCAGGTAATTTAGAATATCTCCTATTTCTTTACCTTGAGCCAATCCTAAATTCATTATATCATAACCATTAATATCTAAATCCTTAACAGTCATTGGCTCCTTCTCATTGATTATTCTAATGCACTCATTTTTTAAATACTCAATATTTGCAAAATCATGAGGTGGTGTAGAGCCTTTTATATCTGCAATTTGAAGCTTAAAAAGCTTATCTAGATTATTTATGCCTACTTTATTAATAAATTTTTTGATACTCTTTTCTCTTAAATGCTCATATCTGGACATATGCTCATTAACTAAGAGCTTTACAGCATGTATTGTCTTATTATCAAATTTAAATCTAGTCAATATTTCCTCTGCTATTTCAGTGCTGATTTTATGATGTCCATAAAAATGTCCTTTGCCACTCTCGTCTACTGTAAAGCATCGTGGCTTTCCTATATCATGGAGAAGAGCTGACAGTCTTAAAACAATATCCTTATCAGTATTGTCAAGAACCTCCATTATGTGCTCAAATACATCCTTATTATGATTTGGATTCTTTTGCTCAAAGCCAATACATTCTATAAGCTCAGGAATTATATAGTCCATAAGCTTAAGTAAAATCAGCCTTCTAATCCCGTCTGACGGCTTATCCGTCATAAGTATTTTAAGAAATTCTTCTCTGATTCTTTCTTTGCTTAAATTATTGAGCAGTTCTCTACAATTTGTCATTGCCAAAGCTGTATTTTCTTCAATATCAAAGCCTAGTTGTGCCGAAAATCTAACTCCTCTAATAATTCTTAATGAATCCTCACTAAATCTTTCTATAGGATTGCCTACTGCTCTGATTATTTTTTGATTCAAGTCTTTTTGCCCATTAAAGCAATCAACTAATCCATCAAATTCATTATAAGCAAGGGCATTGATTGTAAAATCCCTTCTCTTTAAGTCCTCGTATATGCTACTAGTAAACTCTACTTCTCTAGGTCTTCTATTATCCACATAATCCTTATCTGTTCTAAAGGTTGTAATCTCAATATTTTTATTATTCACTACTACTGTTATGGTGCCATGCTTCAATCCAGTGGGTATTGTGTTAAAGTCTTTAAAAACTCTTTGTATTTCTTCTGGTTTTGCATCAGTGCATATATCCCAATCAAAAGGCTCTTTACCTAATAGAAAATCTCTTACACATCCTCCAACTACATATCTAGAATATCCACTTTTACTAAGCTCCTTGAATATGATATCAACTTCTTTTGGATATCTTATTTTCATGCTCTTTACTCAACTCCCAAATACTTTTTCTATTCTTCATTTTATACTATTTGTTCCTTATGTCAAATTAAAAAACTACAAATAAATTTTTGATTACCTAATGTAATTCTTGTCCTATCTTATTATATCTTTTTCTACTTATTTTGTTTACTGTAACATATTGTACTACTATAATGTAATTGAGGGGGGTTATGGAAATGTTTAAAGTTAATATTGATAAAAACAAATACCTATTGTTATATTATATAGTATCCATATTTTTCATGGAATTTTTGCTAAGGATTTTAGTTATAGAGAGTGTATTTTCCTCTGTTCTTATATTTCCCTTACTATTTTCGCTCAACATAGCTGCCTTATTTCATATTATCTGCAGCTCATTTAAAGATAAGATTAATTATATAGTATCTTTAGTTTTTCTTAGCACTTTAGCTGTTATTTTTTCTTCACAGTTGGTATATTACAAGTTTTTTAGAATGTTTTATACTACCTATTCATTGGGAAATGGGTCCCAGGTTCTTGAATTTTGGAGAGATATCTTGCTACTAATAATCCAAAATATACTATGGATTATTCTATTTTTCGCTCCTGCAATATTATTTATAGTATTAGGTAAAAAAATATTTAGCTTTAAAAATACTAATAGGGACTATAAATCTTCCCTAATGTATCTTATTGTTTTTCTGCATATTACTAATCTGGAAGCAATCTATATTACTGGAACAGAGGAAAACTCAGCATATGATTTATATTTTCACAATAATTATCCTGTACTATCAGTAGAAAAACTGGGACTAGTTACTACTATGAGACTTGATTTACAGAGATTGATTTTGGGTTGGTCTCCTTCTTTAGAAGTGTCTGCAATTGGTTTATCAGATTTTTATGATGAAGAAACTTCCTATTCTACAGATAAAACAATTACTGCCTCAGTTAAAATCCAAAACCCTATAGATGAAATTAGTGAGCTAGTAGTTGAAGAAGAAAATGAAGAGAAAATCGAATATAATATTATTGATATAGATTTTAACGCTTTGATTTTAAAGGAAAAAGATAAGACTATCAGAAACATGCATGAGTACTTTGAGGATATACAACCTTCAAAGAAGAACGAATATACTGGAAAATACAAAGGATATAATCTTATACTAATTACGGCAGAAGGCTTTTCTCATTACGCTGTTAATAAAGATGTCACCCCAACTTTATATAAGTTAGTTAATGAGGGTTACAAATTCACAAACTTTTATAATCCAATATGGGGAGTGAGTACCTCAGATGGTGAATATGTGGCGTGCACCGGACTCATTCCTAAGAGCGGCGTATGGAGCTTTTATCATTCTGGTAAAAACTATATGCCTTTTGCAATGGGGAACCAGTTAAAAAAACTTGAATATAATACGGTTGCTTATCACAACCATTCTTATACATATTATAAAAGAGATGTGTCTCACCCAAATATGGGCTATGAATATAAAGGTGTGGGAAATGGTCTTGATGTAAAAAATACATGGCCCGAATCCGACCTTGAAATGATGGAAAAAACTATACCTGAATATATTAATAATCAACCTTTCCATGCCTATTACATGACTGTAAGCGGTCATATGCAGTATAATTTTACCGGAAACTATATGTCCGTGAAAAATAAGGAATACGTAAAAGAACTTCCTTATACAGAGGCAGGAAGGGCGTATTTAGCTTGTCAGATAGAGCTTGATAAAGCACTAGAATATTTGTTAGATCAGCTTGAGGAGGCTGGTATTGCAGATAATACCCTTATTGCTTTAAGTGCGGATCATTATCCATATGGGCTTAAAAATGAAGAAATTGATGACCTTGCTGGGCATGAGGTTGAAAGGAACTTTGAGCTATATAAAAGTGCTTTTATTCTATATACAAAGGGCATGGAGCCTGTTACTATAGATAAGCATTGCTCAAGTTTGGACATTATCCCTACTATATCAAACTTATTAGGACTTGAATATGACTCAAGACTTTTGATGGGAAAAGATATTTTTTCTGATTCTGAGCTTTTAGTTATTTTCTCAAATAGAAGCTTTATTACTGATAAGGGAAGCTATAATTCACTGACTAAGGAATTTACTTCAAGTGATGGTGCAGAAATTGGAGAAGGGTATGTAAAACAAATTTCTTCCATCATAAAAAATAAATTTTATTATTCTGCTAAGATACTTGAAACTGATTACTATGGAAAGATATTTGAAAAGTAAGCTTAATTTTACGGCTATATTAAAAATTACATTTATGTTTACTTTGATAATTATTGTGGCACAATAAAAATAAGGTAATCGACATCACAAGATGTGATTACCACCTAAATGGTTAAAATGTTTTAGTCACCTTGCATGGCTTTGAATGCAGGGTGGTTATTTTTACTTTAAGGCAAATAAATATACAAAAATAATTGAAGCAATTTTGATTACTTATGTTAAATCCTTTAACTGATCTAAGGTTCTTCTATCCCTATGAAGTATTTCTCCTGCAATATCCCTTGATTTGTCATCTAATTTTCCTCTAAGTATTTTTTCAGCTTTATTTATTCCTAGAGTTTCACCTTCAATAGCTTTTTCAATTAGGTCTTGTGTATCAAAATCTGAACCAAATTCTATGTTCATTTTTATATCAGCCATTTTCCCTTTTAAACCAAGATTTTCTTCAGGCTGTCCTCCAATATTTTGAATATAATTGGCTAGTGTCTTTATATTGTCTCTGTGATTATCTTGAATCTGTTGAAAGGCTTTCTTTATTTTGTCGTCTTCTGTTTTTGATATAAAGGAATTAAAAGACTCCACAGCCATATATTCCCCTTGCAGTAATTGATTAAGAGATTTAATAGTTTCCTTATTGTTATCCATTTCATTAACTCCTTTTATAATATATTGATCTTAATATTCTTATTTTGCCACTAACTTTGAAGTTAATTCTATTACAAAAAAAGATATGAATTAATTTAAGCTTAAATTAATTCATATCCCTGCCACTATATTTATTCCTCATATCCAATTACTGCTGCACCAATGGCTCCTAAATATTGTGAAAGCTCTGATGAAAATACTTCTACACCTAGCTTTATACTTAAAAATTCTTTTAATAAGGAGTTTTTAGATACACCTCCAGAAAAAAACACTCTATCTTTCACTCCAACCTTGCTTACTAGAGTATAGGTTTTGCTGCAAACAGACTGCAATAATCCTGCTGCTATTCCTTCCTTAGAGGCTCCACCAGCCATTAGGCTTATTACTTCTGATTCTGCAAATACAGTACACATACTGCTTATGGTTTCAGGAATAGCTCCTTTTCCAATATCTGAAAGTTCACTTACATCTATCTCTAGCGCATGAGCCATGACCTGCAAAAATCGTCCAGTTCCTGCAGCACATTTATCATTCATTAAAAAGTCTATGATATTACCTTTTTCATCTAGCTTTATTACCTTGCTGTCTTGTCCTCCAATATCGATAACTGTCCTTATATTGGAATCTATAAAATGAGCACCCTTTCCATGACAAGTGATTTCAGTTACTTTTTTATCTATAAATGGAAGTGCAACTCTTCCATAACCAGTTCCAACTATTTTTTTTATCTCATTTTTCTCTACTTTCGCCATGGAAGTGACCATCTCAAATAGTTTTTCACCTGATTCTTTTGGACTCCAACCTGTAGGAATTATTTCTTTAGCAACTATTTCCTTTCCGTCAAACACTACAGCTTTAGCTGCCACAGAGCCTACATCAATTCCAACACTATACATCTAATCACTCCTACCTTATATAACAAAATATATTGAAAGCTATATAAAATACATTAAACAAGTTACATTGCCTTTAGGATATCTGAGCGATAGCGAAGGACCTTCTCTTGAGTTACACTTATATAGAGATTCTTCGAGCTTTGCTCCCAGAATGACAAGCAAGAGAATGTAATGTTATTATTGCATTTTATATATCTATAAAACCAAAAGAGCCATTAGGCCCTTTTGACTATTTTATTCCTTCTAAGAATGCCTCTACTCTTACCTTTATTTGTCCTACATCTGAATCAGAGTAATCTGTTTCAACTTGTAGGAAAGGAAGGTTTAAAACATCCTTTGTAAAATTCTTAACTGTAAATGATTCTATATTGTAAGTGTGACATGCTTGCCAAGTTAAATCTACTATACCATCTACTTCATATTCTTTTGCAAGCCTTTCAATTAAATCAAGTCTGCCATTATTGTTTGTCATGCATGAGCACGGAGTTGACAGGTATTTTTCTGCCAATGCAGTAATTGGGTCTTTTTCCTCATCAACAAGAACGTCTAGTCCTTTGTAACCAGTACAGTTTTCTAAAGCTACCACACTTGCACCTGATTCTTCAAGAATTCTTAGAACTTTTTCTGAACCGCTGCCGATTGGACATCCTGTTAATAGGATACGTGGTGCTTTTTCATCAACTGCGTAAATTCCCTTTTCCATTCTTTCTTCAACTTCTTTTATTAGCTTTTCTATTAGTTCAATTCCAGCTTCTTTGTCGACATTAAAGCCTTTTAACCATTGAGCCAACATCATATCAATGCCAGTTAATGGTGCAGGTTTATGAGCATTTAACTGATGAAGACGTTTCATAGCTCTTCTTTCTCTATTCATTAATTTAATTGCATCTGTTAGCTTCTCATCTGTAATCTCTACTTCAAATTGTTTTTCTAAGAATTCTTTGAAATATACCATTTCATTTTTCCATAATTCTAAAGAATTTTCAGCATTAGCTGTTTGTGGAAGATTCATTATATGCATTGGTTTTAGTTTTGACATTAATTCATACATTTTTTTCTTTCCGTCACAAGTTGTTTCAGCTAGTAGAACATCTGAAAAATAGAAATATGGGCATTTGTCAGTAATTGCAAATCCATAGCTTGACTTTATAAGTGGACACAAGTTTCTTGGAAGCTCTTTTTCTGCTTCCTCAATAGGTGCTTGTGCTGTACCACAAAGTGTAACAGATATTGCGTCTGCCGCAAGAGCTATTTCTTGTGGTGAAAATACACAGTACATTCCCACTACCTTTTTACCTGCTTCGCTAGCTTCTTTGATTTTTACAGAATTAACTCCTCTTAATCCTTCTACTTCCGCCATTATTTCTGGTCTCATCTTTTAATTCCCCCTAATTTTTATATTAAAAATTAATCTGTTAATGTTCTATTACTCAAAATCCTTAGCAAACTCATCAATACATTGTTTTAATAGTGTAGTAGTATGATATTTTTATTGATTGATATCACAAAGATAGTTTAACAGATAGATATTCTATTAACAATAAAATAGGAAGTATCTTACTATTGAAAATATCCATAGATTGCTATAAATATATAGATAATTTTTATTGCACTAAAAGGCATAAAAAAACATTGAATTTTCGATACTAGAAGTGCCGAAACCTCAATGCTTTGTACTTTATGCTTCTATTTAGTTTAATAGTTTTTTGTCAGATAGTTTTTTATCCCCATCATTGCCAAAGTATATCCATATTTTCTAAATCCACTAATTTGCCCTATACATGCAGGAGCTATTACGGATTTTCTTCTATATTCTTCTCTGTTGTATATGTTGCTTATATGTACTTCTATTGTAGGCAAACTTACAGCTTTAATTGCATCGTATATGGCTATACTGTAATGGGTATATGCCCCAGGGTTTATGATTATCCCATCATAAACCCCTAAAGCAGCTTGTATGTAGTTGATTATTTCACCCTCTATGTTACTTTGAACTATGTCAATTTCTATGGAATGCTCCTTTGCGGTTTCCTTCAATTCCTCACAGAGTTTTTCATATGAGGTATTCCCATATATGTCTTTTTCTCTTATTCCTAGTAAATTTATATTAGGTCCATTTAAAATCAAAAGCTTCATAAATACTCACTCTCCCATTTAAGTACTTTGGATTACTCTCTACCTTAGCTTCATACCCTAGCCATAGTTAGAATAGAAAGCACTTTATTGACTGCATTGTATATATTAGTATCGTTTTCTATTTCATAATCGCAGTATTTCTTATACAGCTCTATTCTTTCATCATAAAGCTTGCATAAGTTTTCCTTATTATCTTTCAATAAAGGTCTTTTGCTTATGTTTATGCTCTCTACTATTTTTTCTAATGGTCTGTTAACAAAAATGATTGTTCCTCTTTTCTTTAATACTTCAATATTCTCAGCTTTTTTGACAATTCCTCCACCTGTAGATATTACACAATGCAATTTTAAGGCTAATTTCTTTATAGTTTCAGTTTCTAATTGTCTAAAATGCTCTTCTCCATTTTCAAAGATTTCTGAAATACTCTTACCTGTAGTTTTTTCAATGTGTCTATCACTGTCATAAAACCTTACCTTTAGTTTCTTAGCTAGTTCTCTTCCAATAGTTGTTTTACCACAGCCAGGCATTCCTATTAAGACTATATTTTTTTCTATTTCTCTTTTCTGCAAATCTCTACTCAACTTAAAAATCATTTTGTAAAATTCCTCTAGCCCATTGCTTAGGCTTTTGTCCTTTAATTTATCTACATTTTTCTCTATTATTTCATTTTCCCTTGCTTCATCATATATAGGAATATTGTTAATTTTTTTATATTCAGCAACTTTTTTTGAAATTTTCATTCTTCTTTCAAAAAGAGCTACAAGCTCATCATCTATTTTATCTATCTCTTCTCTAAGCTTTGTTAAATCACTCATTGATTTATCCTCCATGTTCCATTAGTAAGTCCAATATAGCTAATGCAGCTACTGCTTCTACTACTGGTACTGCTCTAGGTACTATGCATGGGTCATGTCTGCCGTCAATTTCTATTTCAGTATTTTCCATATGCTCTATATCTACTGTTTTTTGCTTTAGGCTTATGGAGGGAGTTGGTTTTATTGCAGCTCTAAAAATTACAGGCATTCCGTTAGCTATTCCTCCTAGAATGCCACCGTTATTGTTTGTATAGGCTTTTATATTACCATCTTCAATATAATATTCATCATTTGCCTGTGAGCCCTTTAGCCTTGCTATTTCGAAACCTCTTCCAAATTCTACACCTTTAACTCCTGGGATTGAAAACAACAGATGGGACAGCTTGCTTTCTACTGAATCAAAGAAGGGCTCTCCTATGCCAGCCTGTAGATTTATAATTGCTGTCTCTATAATTCCACCTATTGAATCCCCTTCTAATCTAACTTTATCAATAATCTCTATCATTTCCTTTCCCCTGTTAACATTTATAGTTGGAAGGGCTCTCTCACCTGTTTGATTTAAAATATCTGAGTTTACGCCTACTAGATCAAAATATTCATCTTGTACATGCCCTATACTCAAAATATGACTTACTATGATTATATTGCTTTTCATTAGAATTTGTTTAGCAATAGCACCTGCAAATACTAAGGGAGCTGTTAGCCTTCCAGAGAAATGCCCTCCTCCCCTATAGTCATTAAAGCCCTTATATTTAACATAACCAGTGTAGTCAGCATGTCCTGGGCGTAAGCAGCTTTTAATCTTGTCATAGTCTTGAGTTCTTTTATCTTTATTTGATATAATTGCACATAAAGGAGTTCCTGTAGTTTTGTTGTTAAAATAACCACTAATTATCTCAAATGAATCTGTCTCTTTTCTTTGGGAAGATATTTTATTTCTGCCTGGAGCTCTTCTCTTCATTTCTTTATCTATTAGCTCAAAGTCTATTTCTACTCCAGCAGGTAATCCATTAATTACAATTCCTATTCCTTCACCATGGGACTCTCCAAATATTGAAAGCTTTAAATTATTACCCCATACTCCGCTCATCTATAACACCACCTAATTTAACAAAATCCTGCCAAAACTCTGGATATGATTTATTTACTGCACTGCTATTTTTTAAAGTTAGAGGCTCTTTACATCTAGTAGCTGCAACTGCTAATGCCATGGCAATTCTGTGGTCATTCCAGCTATCTACTACGCCTCCATTTAAGGCATCTACACCTGTTATATCTAATCCGTCAGGTGTTTCTGCAATATTCGCCCCTATTTTATTTAGCTCACTTGCTATTGCCTTTAATCTATCTGATTCTTTTATTCTTACTCTTTGAGCATTTACTATTTTAGTGTTGCCCTTGCTTAATGCACCAAGAACAGCTAGAATTGGCACTAAATCAGGACATTGTGAAGCATCTATGACCGTTCCTTTAGTCTGTGAAGTAGCAGATTTTATGTTTTCTTCTTCATAAAGAATATTAGCACCCATTTTTGTAGCAATATTTAGTATTACCTTGTCTCCTTGAAGGGATTTACTATTTAAATCCTTTAGGGTGATATCTCCATTCAATGCTCCTGCTACTATCCAAAACGCTGCCTGTGAGTAATCTCCCTCTACCTTATAATCTGTTGGAGTATATCTTTGATTTCCTGTAACATAAAACCTATTATAGTCTTCATTTTTAATATCAATAGAAAATTTACGCAGCACATCTAATGTAAGGTCAATATATCCCTTAGATTCTAATTCAGTTGTTATTTCTATTGTAGAGTCTTCATTCAGCAAAGGTAATGCAAACATAAGACCAGTAATAAATTGAGAGCTTACATTGCCTTCTAATTCATATTTTCCTGTTTTAAGTATCCCTTCAATATTTAAAGGAAGTCTGCCGTCATGATTTGAGTATTTAATTCCTTGAGAATCGAATATCTTATAGTAGGTAGTTAGTGGTCTTTCGGCTAGCTTTCCTTTACCAATAAATGTTATATTTTCTCCGAGTAAACATGCACATGGTATCAAAAATCTTAAAGTAGAGCCTGATTCCCTACAATCTATTATTTCTCCTAGTTTTTCTATGTAACCCTTACCTTTTATAATTATATTGCTCCTGCTAGTTTCTTTGTTGGTTTCTATGTCTATAACTTCCATACCAAAGGTCTTCATACCCTCTAATGTAGCTAGTATGTCTTCTGAAAAAATAATATTTTCAATACTGCTAATTCCATTCCCTAAGGCTGCACATATTATTGCTCTGTGGCTTAGGCTCTTTGATGGTGGGATATTGATATTACCCTTTAGGCTTGAAGGTATTATCTTAACGCAATTCATATATTGTGTCCTCCTAAATAGATACATTGCTTAGCCCAATATGACACTCATCCAGCTCCACATGATGTAAGATAAATAGCAATAATTTATGGGAGTATATACTGAGATACTTTTTCTTTTTCTATCTTCTTTATGAAACTGTCTCCAATTTCATTGAGTAAAACTAAATTTATATTATCATTTTCACTTTTTTTGTCTAGAGCTACTGCTTTTAAAAGCACATCTTCATCTACTTCAGGCAACTCATAAGGCAGGTTAAATTTATTTAAAAGCTCTTTTAATAAATCTGCTGTGCCTATTCTGGTTATGCCTAGAGCTTCGCTTTTTCGTGTAATAGAATACATTCCTATGGCCACTGCTTCTCCATGTGTATACTTTTCATAATTAAAGGCTTTTTCAATGGCATGACCTATAGTATGACCAAAGTTTAAAAGCATCCTGTCTCCTGCTTCCTTTTCATCCTTCTCTACTACTTCTTTTTTTATACTACAGCATTTATATATTATTTCATTTATAGCTAAGAATAGCTCTGGCTCTGTTTTCATTTCGATAAGTCTCTCAAATAATTCTTTATCCTTAATGCAAGCATATTTGATAACCTCACCCATTCCATCGTATAAAAATCTTTTTGGCAAGGTTCTTAACATATCTGAATCTATGTATACTGCCTCTGGATGATAAAAGCTGCCAATTAAATTTTTACCTCTTGGAAGATTGACTGCCACCTTGCCTCCGATACTACTGTCTATCTGTGCTAGTAGAGAAGTTGGGATTTGTATGTAATTGATGCCTCTAAGAAAGGTTGAAGCTGCGAAGCCTGCTAAATCGCCTACAACTCCACCTCCAAAGGCTATTATTAAATCTTTTCGTGTCATTTGATTATCAAGTAATTTGTCATAAACATAAGTTAGTGTTTCTATAGATTTGCTATTTTCTCCAGGCTCTAAGGAAATAGTATTTACTGCAAAGCCATAGGTCATAAGACTATCCATTAGCGCTTTACCATATAGCCTTTCTACATTCTTATCTGTTATTAGAGTGATTCTTTTATTGTTGCAGTTTTTTCTAATCTCATATCCTATGCTCTTGAGAATGTCTTTTCTTATTAATATAGGATAGCTTTTTTGTGATGTCTTAACTTCAAGCTCATATAGCATTATAACTCTCTCCCAAAAATTAAATAGTTTAGAGCTTTGACAATAGCTTCATTAATATAGGTCTGTGTATGTCGATGGCTTTCTCAGGACAAAGCTCTTGGCAGCAAAAGCACCTTATGCAGCCTTCTAGATTTACAACTGGCTTTTTATTCACCATTTCAATAACCTTAGCTGGACAATTATTTGCACAATCCCTACAGCCTATACATTCTGCATGATTAAACACTGGTTTAGGCTGTAAAAGCTTATTAGATAAGCTTCTTATGAGGGAAGGTTCATTATCTTTGATGAAATGAACACTTCTTATATTTGGAGCCTTAAAATCATTTATCTTAAATTTATCTATGCTATCGCCAACAAGCTCTATATCATCTAAGTTACCTTTGATAATTTTTCTTTCTACAGCTCTTAGAATAGTAGGAACCTTTAATGGGTCTATATTGACTATTGTAGTAGCTACAACATCTAAATGAGAAGGTGATGTAGATGCTAATACAACTCCTATATCCCTTGGTTCACCTGCTGAAGGTCCTGCTCCTTCCATACCTACTATTCCATCCATAAAAGAAAGGACAGGGTCTGCATACAAGCTAATATCTAATAATGCCTGAGAAAAGTCTTCTATATGAGGCATCTTAAAATGATATTCTGCTTTATGTAAGCCTGGGATGATTCCGAACATGTTTTTTACTGCTCCAGTAAATAACATCATTCCATGAGTTTTTAGCTTGGAAACTGAAATAATCTTATCAACATTTTTTATCATTTCTGCTACTTCCATAGATTTCAATATAATACCTTTTTCATTTTTCACGTCTAAAGTGTTTGTATTATAATTTAGCTCCGCTCCTACTTCATTGGCAACCTCTTCTATTCCACAATATTTATATAATCCTTTTAGCATTTTCTCATTAAAGGGTCCTCCAGGACTATCTCCTATGACTACCTTTGTACCATATTCAATCAATATTTCTGCTAATGCCTTAACAAACATAGGATGAGTAGTAGTTGCTTCTTCTGGTCTCTTTTTCATCAACAGATTTAGCTTCAGTAAAACAGTTTCTCCCTTGTTAATATATTTATCTATTCCTCCAAGATTATTTATGCTTTCAATTATGGATTCTTTTACTTGAGCATAGTCATAGCTTCTGCATTCAGTTAATGATACTATCATAAACATACCTCCTCTAAGTATGAGAATACCATACAAATGTAAAAAAATCACTATAATATAGTGATTTTTCTCTTTACCAGCTTGAGCATAATCCTATAGCCTTTGGACCTAGATGTGAACCTACTACAGGACCAAGCTCATCAATTGTAATTACTGCATTTACAAATCTCTTTTCCAGTTCAATTTTATACTGCTCTGCCTCACTAATATTTTGTACATGTGCTATGGAGATTTTCTTTACATTTTCAGGCACCTTTGAAATAATAGTTTCCATGGCCTTTTTCTTTCCTCTTTCCTTGCCTACTGGAACTAGCTTACCATCAACTAATCCAATCACTGGTTTGATATTAAGTAAAGTTCCAATAAAGGCAGTTGTATTAGATAATCTGCCACCACGCTTTAGGTATTCTAAAGTGTCTACCGTTAAATTTATACTCATGTTCTCTCTTTGCTTTATTATTTCTTTTTCTATTTCTTCTCTGGGGGCTCCTTCTTCTGATAACTGAATAGCTGTTTCTACAAGTAGCTTAAGATTACCTGCAGAGGTTTTTGAATCTATTAAAGTTATTTTATCTGGTGCTACCATATCAGCAGCTAATCTTGCACTATTATATGTTCCGCTTAATTCTGCTGAAATGACTATTGCTATAATTTCTTCTCCAGACTCAAATGCTTTTTTATAAGCTTCTACAAAATCCCCAACTGCTGGTTGAGATGTTGTTGGAAATTCATTTGAATTCTTTAGCTTATCAAAAAAATCCTTAAATTCACCAGGAAATCCCTCCAAACTTACATCACCACTAAAATTTACTGAAAGAGGAACTATATTTATATCATTTTTAATAGAATTTGCCTTAGTAATATACGCTGTGCTATCTGTTACAATCTGAATTTTTTTCATGTCTTTTCCTCACCTCTATTATAGTATATGTTAATAGTACCAGATACTAATACCAGATTCAAGTTGTATTTATGAACAAATATCAATATTTAGCAAAAATGAAAGCTTTTTTTTATTTTTATTATGGTATAATGTATAAAGACCTTTTTTAAAGGAGGAATTTATGTTGAAAAAAATTATATATTTAGTAGTTGTATTACTTCTACTCGGTTCTTCTTTTAGTTTTGCCGAAGATGAATTAGAAAATTCAGAAGTTGGTTATTTCTATGCTAGAGGTAAGGTAATAGAGGTATTATCTGATTTGCAAAATACTGGTGAAAATAATACGGGTGAACTTATCATTGACCATCAAATTGTGAAAATCAAAGTCACTAGTGGCAAATATAAGAATGAGGAATTTATTATTGAAAATTACGTTAGTGGAAATCCAGTTTTTGATATTATAGTTAAAAAAGGTGATAATGTAATATTAGATATAGAGGAAAATGAAAATGGTGCCCCGCAAATTGCTATTACTGAATTTGCTAGAGATAGATATTCTGGTATACTTCTGCTTATTTTTGCTGGTCTATTGATACTAATTGGAAAAATGAAGGGTGTTAAATCTGTTATTTCCTTAACTATAACCGGTATAGTTATAATGAAATTTATGCTCCCATTGATACTCAAGGGATTTAACCCAATTTGGGTAGCAATTTTTTCAGCTATTATTATTACCTCTGTAACCTTTATTTTGATTGCAGGAGTTAATATAAAATCCTTTTCAGCTATAATAGGTACTGTTGGTGGCGTCGTGTCTGCAGGAATCTTGGCATATATTGTAGGCTCTTTAGTTAAGTTAACTGGATTAAGCAGCGAGGAATCTAATATGCTCATGTACATACCTCAGCAAATAAATTTTAGCTATCGTGGTCTTTTATTTGCAGGTATAATTATAGGAACATTAGGAGCAGTAATGGATATAGGTATGTCAATAGCTTCAGCTATGTATGAGATGAAAACCATAAATCCTGAAATTTCTCCAAGTGAATTAATTACTTCTGGTCTTAATATAGGAAGAGATGTTATGGGGACAATGTCTAACACTTTAATATTGGCGTATACAGGCAGCTCTGTTCCATTACTACTGCTTTTTATGGCTTATGATACACCTCTGATTAAAATACTAAACTTAGATATGATAGCAACTGAAATAGTGAGAGCACTAGTAGGGAGCATTGGCTTAATAGTAGCAATTCCAATAACAGCTTTATCTACTGGACTTATACTGAAATACAGACATGTCTTTCCAAAATTTAAGAAGCAAATTAATGAAGAATAGCTAAAGGCTTTAATAAATGAAATGAGATAGGATTGCCCTATCTCATTTTTGTTTACTAAAGTCTTTTGATAATATCTGTACAGCTAAGAGCTTCCTGTAAGTACTCTGAAATATCCATATTGCTAGTTACCGCTTTCCTTACACTTGACATCTTAGACAAATCTCCAAGAAGAATACCACCAGTTAATTTGTTGTCAGTTATGAAAAGTCTGAAATGAGTATCTTCTTCATCAAATTTCAATACTGTGCTAAAATCCTTTATATTTCCAACTGAGAAAAGAGATATATCTCCAATATTTAGTGTAGTAAATGGCTCAGGAAGCTTATACTCTCTATTAGCTCCTACCATATTAGCTCCTGCAATTTTGCCTTGTTCATTTGCTGCTGTCCAAAGTCCTAATACCACACCATTTACCTCTGCAATATCACCTGCTGCATATATACCCTCTATATTGGTCCTTAAATAGCTGTCAACATTAACTCCTTTATCAAAGCCTATAGTTGTTTCCCTTACTAAATCAATATTTGGTCTGATGCCTGCTGAGAATAGAACAGCATCTGTTTTCATTTCACTATTATCCTTAAATCTAAGACCTTCAGCCTTTACTTCTCCTAATATTTCTTCTGCAGCAGTATCAAAATATAGATTTAATCCACTATCTCTTAGCTTTTGAGAAACTATATCTGCTAATTCTTTATCTAGCTGTCTTGGAAGAAGATACGGGAAAAACTCTACCACATTTACTTTCTTTCCTAATTCCTTAATTGCCCAAGCTGCCTCAAGCCCAAGAAGTCCTCCTCCTATAACAGTAATATCCTCACATGAACTAAAGTATTTTTTTATGTATTTTAAATCTTTTAATGTTCTTAATGCAAATACACCTTCTTTGAATTTACCAGCTATTGGAGGAACAAATGGTCTGCTTCCGTTTGCCAACAAAAGCTTATCATAATCCACTACTTTCCCATCATCTAGCTTAACCTGCTTATTATCTATGTCTATTTTTTCTACAATTTTATTTAGTATTACTTCGACATTATTTTCATCGTACCAGCTTTCTTTATTGACTAAAAGCTCATTATCATCAAATATTTTGCTGATATAATGAGAAAGCTTCACCCTATAATATGTTAAATATTCCTCTGATGAGATAATAGTTATACTTGACTCTTTATCAGAATTTCTTATTTCTTTAGCTGCCGATAGTCCTGCAATACCGTTTCCAACAATCACATATTTTGAAACCACAAAACCCCTCCTAAATTATATAATTTTTACGTATTTACTACCTCTTTATTAATTACCCCTTTGTCAAAAATTTAATCATATCTACTATATAAAGAAGAGTCCTATTAATCCTGATTTAAAGTTAAGTTCAATCTAATAAACATACTTTAGGTGAATATTCAGTCGAATATCCGCCTAATTTGGTTAACTAACGATAAAAATCAAATTTTAAGAAATCTAAATTATCATCTAAAAAAAATGCTTCTCCTGCTTTAAGATTACCTTGCTACTGACTGACTACTAAATAAAAAATCATAATAAAACTTAAGAAAATGGATATTATTCTTTTCATATATTAACTATTCCCACTTTTTCTTTTTATAAAAAAAAATGTGAAAGAAATTGTAACACCTATAAAAATAATTATTTTGCTATTATCTAAATTGGTATATCCAGATAAATAGATGCCAAACAAGCAAATAATAAAGCCGAGCCATTCTAAAATGTTAAATATTTTCTGTTTTTTCATACTAAATCCTTCCTATCATTTTAGGTATTGTCAAAAGCATATTGATTTTTTGCCAGACTACTATATGATTTTTTGCCATAATGATAATAATAACAAGTATTTATCTGACATATACCCCCAACGGAATCACCCCTTTTGTTACTGGCAAGTGTTTTTGGAGAAACTTCGGCAAATAATTTTACTGAATTTTTCCCAATCTGAACATTATAGAAAAAGCCAGTATCTATCCGAAAAAATAGAACTAATCTTTATATCTTATAATTTTTTCTATCTATTTTCTATGTGTTTTGGAAGCGGGTCTTGTAGAAAGAACAATTGATAGTAATAACACTACTAAGTATTTTGTTATAATCATATAATTTGTTACCTTATTTCCATTTTCACATATACTTATATATGTAGCAAGCTCAGGTTTTATAAAAATTGCAAATAGTTCGTAGATAAGTAAGAACATAAAGCTAATAATAGTTGATTTTAACGTATATATTAGAATATATGCTAATGATGTGAAAAAAAGCATTGAATAGCTGTTTTTAAAAATTCAAAAAAACATTGTCCCAAAATATACTGTAAACTAGAAATAATATGCTTATATGTATAATATACAAAAGGCATATTATAAGTATCTCAAAGACTTTTACTTTATCATGACTGTCAATACAGTACAAGACTTCATTTCCATCTTCTGATATATATTCTTTAAATATAAAAGTAATCCACCATATAGACATAATAGGTATATATTTTTCGGCTTCTCTAAATATCAACAAATAGGAGCTTTCTAAATCCTTGGATATAGCCACCATGCCAATATTCAAAACTGAGAGAAAAAAAGAAAATGAAATATACCATGTTCAATTATTGACTAGTTTGAAGATAATATAAAGCTTCTTTATGAATTAACACAGTTTATACATCCCTTCATTTCAGTTAAATATGTATTTATTATAGCAAAAAATGCGATAAATCCTAATGATAAGTATTTGTTTTTAAGAAACAGCCTAATATTATTTTTTATTAAGGAAATCATTTTAATTTCTCCTTATAGTCTATATTCTTGACATAATGCTAAATTCTCCAGTCAGGCTTTCACCTGTGCTTGACTACTATAGGAACCGAGAACCCTCTGCTCTTAGCTTCCTCTAATTAAGAGCACAGCGACTGCTTTCTTATGGCTAAAAAACTTATTTTAGTAAATTATCTATTTTTTCTAAATATATTTGTATTGAAAACACCTAACAAACCAATGATAAAAAACAGCTTGCTATATTAGGAATAAGTAGAATTCTGAAAACAATTTCATATAATTCATTGAAATTATTCAAACTTGAAATACAAGCTCCTAGTATACAAATCGATTGTACCAGTATACCTCCAAATAGAAATTGATTGTCCTTATTCACCATAATCCTCCCCAAAACATTTTTTACTTCTGTATCAGCATTTCTATTAGCCAAATAACACAAACTGTTAGCATCTAGATGCTAGCTCTTATCTTTCATTGCCAATTATTCCTAATATATCTACTGTTTTTACATTCCTTTAAGACTCACTATTTCTTATTTCTTTCTTATATATTCTCATACGCTACTACATTTATAATTATCTATTTAAGTGTAAGTGTACCTATTAACTATTCTATATTTTTGAAATAATACTGAATTCTCCTATCAAACTTTCACCTATGCTAGACAACTATAAGAACCAAGCCTCATCTCGTCAATTCTCTATTACTATTTTTTCTCTCAACGGAATTTTACTAGTTTCGTCATCAAATCTTATAACTAAATATAGTTTTCTGTAGTTTCTTTCTAAATATTTATTTGATTCTAAGTGAATTGTGTACTTACCGCTATTCTTAAAATTAGTATCAGGAATGAATTTTAAATTATCAGAATATACGCTTTTATCTTTAGCAATAATCTCGATACTAATTTCAGATGGTACTTCAAATTCTTCATATTTACTAGTTCTAATTATTAATTCACTTCTGTAGCCTACTTGTATATTTAAAGATGCTCTCCAATAAGAATCACTTCCTGTTAAATCTATAGAACTATTATGATTTGGGAAATTACTATTGATTGCATAAAAAAATAAACATATAATTATAAACCCAATAGCAATAAATATTTTTAAAAGATTTCTTTTCATAAACGACTCCCCCATATAATTTTATTAAATTAATTTTGAATGAACTATGGAATAATTATACTATTATACCAAAAAACACATTATGTAATCATCTATACTTATGGTAATTATTTACTATGGTGTCAATGATATAATTGTGGGAAATAAATTGATTATTGTTATATTTGACTTTTCAACGTAACTCCTACTTATATAAAAAATCACCAAAAAATTTGTGTTTTCATTATTAGAATAGGAAATTCTGCTTTGTTTTTATCTTAAAAAAGCCCTAAAGTTTTAGGGCTTTTAAAATTCAAAATATTTTATTTTTAATATACTCTAATGGAATCACCTCCCTATACTGTTACTCCATAAAAATTTAGCTCCATATGATTACTAATTTACCGTATTACTTGTGTACTACTTATACTTAAAAGTTTTCTCTTAGGGTTGATAAAAATTGTCACAAAAGTAATGTGTCCATTCTTTAGCTTGACTTTTTATACCTTCATTATATATGTACGCAAATGTTAAAAAAGGGACTAGTTTTCAAAATCCGCACTATCCTGTCAACTTCCAACTCATTAGTTGTCAATATCTTTAAATTTCACAAGTACCAGAAGTAGCTTCAGCTCTTTCTCCATCCACAGTAACTACAACCCTAGTACGATATTTTGTTCCTACAGTTCCTATATAACTTTTAGATGCAGATGCGCTACCTGTTCCCTTTAAACTCCACGATGTTACGGTTGTCAACCTACCAGAGGTATATTTCTCTAAATACATTGTTCCGCTAATTGAACCTGAAAAACTTTTTGCCTTTACGTATACTTCTGAGTAAATAATATTATTTTCTACTGAAATATCAGGAGAAATATCACTAATACTGTTCCAGAGAGGGGTAATCATATGATAATTAACATCTATTAGTGCCTGTTTCTTTGATTCCATTGCATAAGTCATATTTGACATACCACCCCCAATCGCTAATGAAAGAGCTATTACTGTTAATCCCAATTTTTTTAGTTTCATATAAAAATCCTCCTCGTTGTTATTTAGTTTCTTAACTATATAACGCACGAAGAGGAAAAAAGGGACATGTTTTTTAAATTATTTTTTATTTTAAAATGTTTTCCGCAATTTTTATAACTTCATCCTTACTTAAATTTCCTGAAACATGGCATTCAATACCGTCCTGATGCCATATCAAATAAGTCATTTTATCGGTTTGCCAAGTAAATGCCTGAGATTCTTTAAAAATAAACTCTTCTATTTCAACATTTTCAGTATCGTAATATGATCTACCTTTTCTATCAGAAGAGAATAACTTTATAATTAACTCTTGATTATTATTAGATAAATAGTTATAAACTAGCATTTTTCTAAATTCTTGTGTATCCTTCAATTTAAATCCGTTTGGAATATAGTTAATTTTAAGTAATATTGGTTCTGCTAAATTATTGTCTTTATCTATATTTTGAGGATTAAATATGCAAAATTTGTCAAATACTTCAGTAATCCAATTGAACACCTCTTCACGTGCTTCTACATTAACCACCAATACAGTAGTGAAACTCAGTACACATACCAATACAAAGACTGCTACTCTTTTAGCTATTAACATAAATATATTATTAGTACTTTGTCTAATCCTAATATCTTTAAGTTTTCGTCTAAAATTTTTAGAATAGTTGGGTTTTCGTAGTATCTCGATATTATTATAATCTTTTGAATCTCGTACAAGAGCTATTTCACAAGCCTTTTTCAAAGAATTATCATCAATCCATGAATTCCCTAAATCCATAAAGCATGATAGCATTTTTTGTATACAACGTAATTTATTTTTAGAATTTTCTATTTTCAATATCTTATCTGTTTCAGAAGGTGTACTATTAAAACAATATCGAAAAAAAAGAATGCTTTTATATTCAAAAGGTAATAAATCTATTTTGTGAGCTAGTTTATTAATTTGAGCCGTAGGTAATGATTGATATACAATTTTACTTATATCTAATTCAACTAATTTTTGTAGTTCATCCTGAAAAGATAATTCACATGCATCTTTTAGAACATTTTTAACTGCATTGTCCATTTTTATCATCTTTCTCATAATATAGGCGTAATTTCTTTAAAGTACGTTGACCCCGTTTTTTCGCCGCTTCTTCGGTAATGTCTAAAAGTTCTGAAATACGCTTAAAGCTCAAATCATTAACAAAGCGCAAGTAAATAAGATTTTTTTCATCATCCGAAAGTTTATTAATACATAAAAGCAATTTCTCTCTATTTGCTGTTTTTAAATATTCTTCTTCAATATCATAGGCTTCATTGCTTTGAGATATATAATCTACATTCTACACAAACAGATTTCTTATGTCTTCTAATAATATTCATAGTTTCGTTTTTCAATATTATAACGCAGTAGGGCTCTATTTGGGGACATGGTAAAACAGAAATTCTTTCAATATTGGCAATAATTTTTAAAAATGTTTGTGCTACAGCCTCTTCTGCATCATATTTATTCTTTAAGATGTTAAAAGATATATTATACATTTTTACATTCATTTTTGAAAAAATCTTATTAATTAAATCTTTTTCATCATCTGATATTACACCTAAAAAAACAACTATCAAAACACTCTCCCCCTGATTCTGAAAGTTCATAGGTTAACATTTTATATGTTATTGCAACTCACCAAGAGATTTGTAAACCATATTACTTTTTATCCTCATAATTAATATATCATAAATAATTGGAACCTGTCAAAACAAAGAAAAACCACAGAAATCTGTGGTTTAGCTCTTTATATCAGTCCATATTCTATCATATTCTTTTATGAATTCTCCTGGATCTAGGAAAACTTCGCAATTATTTATTATATCATCACTAGGATATGCTACTTCATTGTTTATTATATCTGAATCAAGCAGCTTCATAGTCTCTTTATTTGTAGTTGAATATCCTATATACTCAGTATTTTTTAATGCAATTTCTGGTCTGCTCATGAAATTAATAAACATTTCTGCTTCTTTTTTATTTTTACTCGTATTTGGAATTACCATGTTATCAAACCAATAGTTGCTACCTTCCTTTGGAACTACATATCTTAAATCTTCATTTTCTTCCATCATGAAAATTGCGTCTCCAGACCAAACTACTGCTAGAGCAGCTTCTTCACCTATCATCATATCCTTTACTTCGTCACCTACATATGCTAATAATAAAGGCTTTTGTTTTATAAGTTCATTCTTTGCTTCATCTAGCTCATTTATATCTCTAGTATTCAAAGAATATCCTAATTTCTTTAGGGCTACGCCTATAGAATCTCTTTGGCTGTCAAGCATTAGTATCTGTCCCTTGTATTTGCTATCCCATAATATATTCCAGCTATCCACAGTTTCATCTACCATTTTTTCATTATATAATATTCCTACAGTTCCCCACATGTATGGAACTGAGTATTCATTATTAGGGTCAAAGTCAAGATTTTTAAATCTATCATCTATGTTTTTGTAGTTAGGTAAATTATTCATGTCAAGCTTAAACAATAGGTTTTCTCTAATCATTTTTTCTATCATATAATCTGAAGGAAAAGCCACATCATAATTTGTTCCACCTGATTTAATTTTTACATACATTTCTTCATTAGTAGCAAAGTCCTCATAGTTTACCTTAATGTTAAATTCATTTTCAAACTCTTCAATTACTGACTCGTCTATATAGTCTCCCCAGTTGTACACATTAAGTACAACTCTGTCATCCTTGCTACAGCCTACATTAACTAAAACCATTGAGAATACTATAATTAAAGATAATACTTTTACAATTTTTCTCAAGCTACATCATCCTTTCCTTTAATCTCTAATGAACTCTTTCTATTTATCATCAACAGAAGAATCAAAACACTTAAAAACATAAGGGTTGATAAAGCATTTAATTTAGGATTGATTCCTCTTCTCGCCATTGTAAATATTTTAATTGATAAATTTTGCACTCCTGAGCCTGTAGTGAAAAAGCTAATTACAAAATCATCTATTGACATAGTAAAGGCAATCAGTGCACCAGAAATAATTCCTGGCATAATTTCTGGCAATACTACCTTTCTAAAGGCATAAAACGGTGTTGCTCCCAAATCCATTGCTGCTTCTCCTAAGTGCTTATTTAACTGCTTCAGCTTTGGCATAACAGATAACACTACATATGGGATATTAAATGTGATATGTGCCAATAGCATAGTCACTAATCCCATTTTCTTGCCAACAAAAATGAACAGCGTCATCAATGCAACTCCTGTTACTATATCAGGATTTAAAACAGGAATATAGTTTAGATTTAACAAAATCTTTTTCTGTAAATGTCCTGAATTGTGTATTCCAATAGCTGCTAGAGTACCTATTATAGTTGATATCATTGAAGCTAAAAATGCAACTAACACTGTATAATATAATGCTTCCATTATCTGCCTGTCTTTAAACAATTCAACATACCACTTTAAAGTAAATCCATCCCAATTTCCTCTGGATTTTGAGTTGTTGAATGAATACACCATTAAAACTATTATGGGAGCGTAAAGAAATAAGTAAAGTAAAAAGGCATAAATTCTTTTTAACCATTTTTCTACCATAGTCTGCCCCCCTCCTTATCTTTATCAAACTTCTCCATAAAGCCCATGGATATAAGTATTATAATCATCATAATAATAGATATGGCTGAACCAAAATGCCAATCATATACCGTTAGAAATTGCTGCTCAATCAAGTTACCTATTAGCATATATCTATTTCCGCCTAGTAATCTGGAGATGACAAATGTACTAACTGCTGGCATAAATACCATTGTTATACCAGATGCTACCCCTGGTATGCTTAAGGGAAAAATAACCTTTCTAAATACAGTAAATCTATTAGAGCCTAAATCCTCTGCTGCCTCTATAACACTTTTATCTATCTTGCTTAATACTGTATATATTGGCAGAACCATAAATGGTAAGAAGTTATAGACCATGCCTAGAATAACAGCGCCATTATTATATAGTAAATTTAGGGTTGGCAATCCTAAAAATTCTAAAAAACTATTTATTATTCCTTGTTTTCCCAAAAGTGTCATCCAGGCATATGTTCTTAATAAAAAATTCATCCACATAGGTACGATAAATAACAGCACCCAAAAGCTTCTTTTCTTCTCTTCCATACCTGCTAATATCGTAGCCATAGGGTATCCTACAATAAAACAAATCACTGTTGATATTAGAGCAAGTCCTGCTGAACGCCCTATTATGTTTAGATAATTTGGTTGCATAAACCTCTTGAAATTATCTAGTGTAAACTTCATTTCACTTATATTTTGTATATCGCCTTCTGTAAAGCTAAAAAGCAATACTAATAATAGTGGAATGATTGTAAATAGAGTCACCCATATTAAAAAAGGGAAAGCCGATATATTTTTTTTCATTCCTACCCCACCTTTTTCATAATGTGAATACTTTCAGGCTCCAGTACCATACCAATATATGATCCTACTGGCTCCATGACTGTACTGTGTATCATCCACTCCCTATCATTTTCCTGCACTAGCATTTCATAGTGTACTCCCTTAAAAGTAACGGAGGTCACCATTCCAGAAAGCATTCCCTCTTCTTCTGATACAACTTTTATATCTTCAGGTCTTATGACAATATCTACAGGAGCATTATCTCCAAATCCTTTATCAACACATACAAATTTAGCACCCGCAAATTCAACTAATAAGTCTTTTATCATAATGCCATCTATGATATTGCTCTCTCCAATGAAATCGGCAACAAATGCATTCTTAGGCTCGTTATATATGTCCTCTGGAGTACCAACTTGCTGAATTCTACCTTTGTCCATAACAATTATAGTGTCAGACATTGTCAAAGCTTCTTCTTGGTCATGAGTTACATATATGAATGTGATACCAACTCTCTTCTGCATGTTTTTTAGTTCCATTTGCATATCTTTTCTAAGCTTTAAATCTAAGGCCCCTAAAGGTTCATCTAATAGTAGAACCTTTGGTTCATTTACCAATGCCCTAGCTATGGCTATTCTTTGCTGTTGACCGCCACTTAATGAGTCAACATCTCTTTTCTCATATCCACTTAAATTAACTAGCTTAAGAATTCTTTGTACTCTATCTTTTATTTCATCCTTCGGAACCTTTTTAATTTTAAGACCGAAAGCTATATTTTCGAATACATTCATATGAGGAAATAGTGCATATTTCTGAAACACTGTATTTATTTGCCTCTTAAATGGGGGAACATCATTTATTTTGTTTCCCTCAAAAATTATGTCACCAGTTGAAGGCTGTTCAAAACCCCCAATAATACGTAGTGTAGTAGTTTTACCACATCCGCTTGGTCCAAGCAAGGTTAAAAACTCGTTTCTTCTAATATAGAGATTAATATCTTCAAGTACATCTACTCCATCATACTGCTTTGATATATTGTTTAGTTCAATTATCATACTATTCTCCAATTATATTCCCCCTAGCTTATTAAAAATTTGGTGGTGTACTCACCCATAATACTTTTGCTTTAGTTTTACCAATATTCTCAATGTAATGATTTGAATGGGCTTTAAAATAAAAGCTTTCGCCTTTCTTTGCTTTATGTCTTTCATTTCCTATGTGTATACAAATTGCACCTGATAAAACATATCCAAATTCTTCACCTTCATGGGGATAATCCTCTTTAGAGCTACCCTCTGGATCTAGCTCTAAAAGAATAGGTTCCATTTGGTTTTTTTGAGCATTTGGAATTAACCAATTTAAAGTGTATTTAAATTCATCATTTTCAGTTACAAACACATCATCCTTTGAAAAGACTATTTTCTCATCCTCAATCTCATTAAAGAAATCTCTTAGGTTTGTTCCTAAGCCTTCTAATATATCCATTAAAGTAGCAATGGATGGAGATGTAAGATCTCTTTCAAGCTGAGAGATAAATCCTTTTGTAAGCTCACACCTATTTGCTAACTCTTCTTGGGTTAAAGAGCTCTTAACTCTAAGTCTCCTAATTTTTTCACCTATTTTCACGGAAAATCCTCCTTGTTAAATTAGCTCTTTATTAAACTTTTTGTTTATAATTACTAAACTATTATATTATAATCAAAATATATTTAAAAAGTCAATAGAATTAAAAAATATTTTTTCGACTTTAAACCTGTAAACTATCTAGTCTTTAATAATAAAAAATAGAGCCTCATTTATAGAAGCTCTTAGCATTTTTTATTTGATAAGCATTCTTTGCAAAAACCATATATTTCGAATTTATGTGAATCTGGTCTAAATCCTTTCTTTTCAATTTCCTTCATATCTATTTTTTCAAAGGGGCAGCCCTTAAGAGCCTCAACTCTTCCACATTTTTTACATATCATACTATGAATGTGCTGGTCTTCAAATATAATTTGATAGGAACTCTTCCCATCATCTAAGTTTATCTTTCTAACAATTCCACTATGAACAAATATTTCGAGATTTCTATATATAGTTGAAAAATTAATGTTTTTATTTTTTCTAAGAATCTTTTCAAATATTTCAGATGGCTCTAATAAATAGTCTTCATTCTCTATAAGTACATCTAGTATTGTTTTCCTATGCTCTGTAAGCTTATATCCCTTTTCCTGAATGCTTTCATATAGACTATATACTTTATTCATTATAAACATCACCATCCAGCGTATTAATTGTCTTTTTCACAAGACTTATATACAGATTCTTTATGATTATGACTATGAACAATAGGAGTAAAGAAATAATAACTATTGAGCCTCCAGGAGCAATGTCAAGATAAAAAGAAGCAATTAATCCAGTTGTAACCGTACATATTCCAAAAATATTAGTAAGAATAAATGCTTGTTTGAAGCTCTTTGCTATTTGAATACTAGTAGCTACTGGCACTGTCATCATTGAAGAAACTAACAAAATGCCTACAATTCTCATAGATAATGTTATGGTAATTGCTACAAGCATTGCAAATAGTAGATTAAGTCTGTTTACTTTTATACCTCTTAGCTTTGCATCGGATTCATCAAAGGTCATATAAAATAATGCCCTGAAAACCAATAATATTATTGCAATAATGATCATACCTAGAAAAACAACTATTTTTAAATCTTCTTCTGTAACTAAGGATATGCTACCAAACATGTAATTCATAATTCCCATGGTTTTGTTCTTTCCTATACTTATTAAGAGACTGGCAGTACCTATTCCTGCTGCCATTACAATGGCAAGAGAAAGCTCTGCATATTCCTTGTATTCCTTGCGTAATTTTTCAACTACAAATGAAGCTGCTAAGGTAGTTAATATAGCTGTATATAATGGATAGATATTTGTAATCATTCCTATTGCTACACCTGCTAAGGCAGTATGAGAAAGGGTATCTCCTACCATTGAAAGTCTTCTTAGTACTAAAAAAAGTCCCATACTTGAACTAATTATGGATATGATGATTCCAATAAATAATGCCCGCTGCATAAAAGCATACTCGAAAATACTCATTATTGTTTTTCCCCTTTATAGTTAAATTTCATGTCTGGAATAAATCCGAGTCTACTTAGAAAAGGTCGTCTTCGGATTATTTCGAATCTATTTACTAAAGCTTTTAGAAATTTTCTAAATTAACTATACTGATTTTCCCCTTATCTAAGTGAAACATTTTGTTTGCCCTCTGCTGTATTGTGCTAAGGTCATGTGTAACTAAGACTATGGTTATCCCGTAATCTTTATTCAGTTTATCTATCAATTCAAAGAAAATATCCTGTGCTTCTGTATCTACTCCTATTAATGGTTCATCCATAAAAATGATTTCAGGATCGTTTACTAAAAGCTTTGCTAGAAAGACTCTCTGCTGCTGTCCTCCAGAAAGGTTTCCTATAAGACTATCCTTGAATTTGACCATATCCACAGCTTCCAATGCTTTTACTGTATCCTGCTTTATTTTTCTATTTAAAATTTTAAATATGCTCATTTTAGAGTACTGACTGCTCCCTATTATTTCTCCCACTGTAGCAGGAAATCTGGTATTAAAATTCCTTGCATTTTGTGGGAGGTAGCCAATTCTGTTCCAGTCTTTGAAGTCTCCAATATTAAAGCCAAACATTTTTATATTGCCCTCGTTAGGCTTAAGAAATCCCATCATCAGCTTTAACAATGTGCTTTTAGCAGAGCCATTAGCTCCAATTATTCCAATATAATCCTTCTTGTTGATTTCAAAGCTTATATTATTAAGCACTGACCTTTTTCCGTATCTAAAGCTTAAATTATCTACCTTCACTATTGCTTCACCCATCTATTTCACCAATGCCTTTTTTAAGTTTTCAAGATTTTGATACATTAAGGAAAAATAATCTTCATTATTCTCCTGATATTCTTTTGTTAAGCCTGCTATAGGATTTAACTCTAGTACCTTAAGATTTCCCTCTTTAGCTAATAGCTCTACTACTTTTGGACTTGCCAAGCTTTCTAGAAAAATGTATTCATAATTCTCTTTCTCTATTTTATCTAGAAGCCTAGCAATGGTACCTGGACTTGGCTCTTCGTGAGGGGTTATCCCTGTAACCGGAACCTGCTCTAGCCCATATCTTTTGGTTAAATATCCAAATGCTTCATGAGATACTAATATTGTGTCACTGCTCCTGGCCTTAAGCTGTGAGCTATAGGATAAATCTAATTCTTTTATTTTTTCTGAGAACTCCTCATAGCTTTTCTTATAGAAGCTCTCATTAGTATTATCTAACTTAGAAAGCTCTAACATTATCTGATAAGCCATTTTATCCATATTAATTGGGTCAAGCCATATATGAGGATCGTATGGACCGTGATCGTGGTCATCATGCTTGTGGTCGTCATGATCATCATCCTCGTGGCCATGCTCTTCATCATCAATTTTCAAAAGCTCAACATATTCGCTTAAATTTAGTGACTTAATTCCTTTCTGAGTCAAGCTATTAGAAAGTTTTTCTGCCCAAGGCTCCATCCCCGCTCCATTGAAGATGAAGATATCTCCACTGTCAACACTTACAATTTCTCTTATAGATGGCTCATAATCATGTGGTTCAGAGCCATTTGGAATCACAGAATGCAGCTCAATTTTTTCTCTGCCAATTTGTTCTGCTGCAAAATAAATGGGATAAAAGCTGGCATATACTTTTAGCTTATCTGAATTATTCTCAGTTGGTTTTTCGTTTTGGCATCCGCTTAATAATAGAACTAGTGCTATAGTAATAAAAAATAGTTTCTTAATTGGTTTAATTTTCAATACAAACTCCTCCTGTCAATGCAAATGATTTGCATTTGCTTTACTAGTTTATTGTTACCCATTTAATAAATTTTATAACCACTATATTTTACGTCAAAATAAAGGATTTAATAATATGCACAATAGCTGTTATACTGCTATGTTTAGAGTTTGTAGCTCACTTAATTATGCAGGCATACTATATACTTAGATAAACAAGTAATTTCGCCGTAAAAGAAAAAGCGTAGATTTTTAGTCTACGCCCTACCATCCACCACCAGCGCCTCCACCACCAGAGGAGCCTCCTCCTCCACGGTTTCCGCCGCCGCCTCTTCCACCTCTTCCTCCTCTAAAGCCACCTCTAGTTGAGGACCTAAGTATCATCATAGTGAGAAATCCACCGAAAAATTTAAAATCAATAATCAAAAATATTATAATACCTATGCCTATTAATAAAGGATTTACCCCTATTCCGGTACTATTATATTCATCATTATCATAATAATCACTTTGATAATCTGAGCTGTCAGGTCTTTCTATATTATATTCATTAGCCACTTCAGATAATATAGCATCGAATCCCTTTAGGATACCTGTATTATAGTCATTCTCTTTAAAATAGGGAAATATTTGTTTGTCTCGAATTTCTCCTACTTTTCCATCGGGCAATGCTCCTTCTAGCCCATAGCCTACCTCAATCCATAATCTTTGCTCATTAGGAGCTATAAGCATTAAAACACCATTGTTTTTCTCTTCACTTCCTATTCCCCATTTTCTAAAAAGCTGTACTGCAATCTCCTGTTCGCTGTTTCCACCTAATGAATTTAATGTAGCAACTACTATTTGTGCTCCAGTTTTGCTATATAGCTGTTCATTAGTATTAATTATATAATCCTCTAAATAGTTATCTATAATATTGGCTTCGTCATATACATAAAAATATCTGCTTGGCTCTGGAAGCTCAAATCCACTTCCATAGGCACTAATACTAGTAACTAGTAAAAGAATCATCAACAGAAAACAAAGGGTTAATCTGTTTTTTTTCATTTACGTCACCTGCTAAAAGTTTACTTGTGGTACGTCTTTATCTTGCTCACTTATCTCAAAGTATTCTCTTTGGGCAAATCCAAACATACCTGCAATGATATTGGTTGGAAATGATCTTACCTTATTGTTTAATACCTTTGCTGATTCATTATAGTCCATTCTAGATACAGCAATTCTATTTTCTGTTCCTGCCAATTCATCTTGGAATCTTATAAAATTCTCATTAGCCTTAAGCTCTGGATAAGCTTCTACTACTACATTTAATCTATCTAGTGCAGTTGTAAGTTGTGCATCTGCTGCCGCATATTCACCTGGTGTTCTAGCTGTTTCAAGTTTGCTTCTAGCCTGCGTAACTCCTAATAGTACATTTTCTTCATGAGCAGCATAACCCTTCACAGTACTCACTAAATTAGGTATTAAATCAGCTCTTCTTTTTAATTGGTTTTCTACTTGTGCCCATTTAGCATTGGTTTCCTCATCTAATTTTACTAAATTGTTGTAGCTACCTGCAAAAATAGCGCCAAAGCCTATAACTATTACAAGTATTACAGCAAGTATAATTAATCCTACCCTCATAATATTAATCTCCTTTACTTTAAATTCTGAAAATATTTTCTATACTAATAAAATTGTATTAACTTTATTAATATAATACTACAAAAATGCAAACTTTACTAATATTTTTTAGGGTCTCATTTCGTAGACTTCCATCTTGTCTATGGCGTCTTCTACAAGCTTTTTAACATCTAAGACCTTTTCTGATTCTTCAATATCCTCTAATTTAGGTCTAGTAACAGGATGTTTTGGAAGAAAAACTGTACAGCAATCCTCAAATGGAAGGATTGAAGTCTCAAATGTACCTATTTCTTTAGATATTTCTGTAATTTCTACTTTATCCATGCCTATAAGAGGTCTCAATACTGGCAAGCTGACTGAAGAATTAGTTACATGAATTCCTTTAATTGTTTGGCTGGCTACTTGCCCTAGACTTTCTCCAGTAATCAAAGCATCAATTTCCTCTTTCATAGCTATTTTTTCTGCTATTCTCATCATAAATCTTCTAGAAATAATAGTCATTTCATCCTCAGGACATTTTTCATTAATCTCTTTTTGAATATTTAGCAGATTAACACTGTACAACTTTATTTTCCCACAATAATTAGTTAGTATTTCTGCAAGTGTCTTAACCTTCTCTTCTGCCCTTTCACTAGTGAATGGGTAGCTATGATAATGGACTGCACTTATTTGTACTCCTCTTTTAGCTATCATAAAGCCGGCTACAGGACTATCAATACCACCTGATAAGAGTAGTAGTCCTTTACCATTTGTGCCTACCGGCAATCCTCCAAAGGCTTTAATCTTATCAGTATATATGTAACAGTTGCTCCGAATATCTATATATACGTAAATATCAGGATTATGTACATCTACAGTTAAGCCTTCTGAATTGTTTAAAATATATGCTCCTACTTCCTTTGCAAGCTCGACTGAGTTAGGCTGAAATCTCTTATCGGCTCTATTGGCAGCTACCTTAAAGGTTTTTATGTCTCTTCTGCTTCGTATTTCTTCTAATATCTTTAGTGAGCTCTCCTTGATATCATCAATATTTTTTTCTATTCTATAGCTAGGGCTGATGTTAACTATACCAAATACTCTTCTTAGTCTTTTAATTAACTCTTCTTCATACTCTTCTTCTACTTCTATGTAGATTTTACTTTGCTCCTTGTAAACTTTAGTTTGTCCCATTCCTTTTGCAATGTTCTTAATGTTTCTAACTAACTTATTTTCAAAAAAATAACGGTTTTGTCCCTTTAATGCCACTTCACCAAAGCTAACACTTATTACTTTATCCAATATTCTCACCTCATAGTTATTCTTCTAATATCTTTTACTGACTGCTCAAGTTTTTCAAATGCATAATCCATTTCTTCTATTGTATTGTAATGTGAAAAGCTAAATCTAATTGCACCTTCTATCTCCTCATCTTTTAAGCCTACTGCTTTAAGTACATGACTTTTTCCCTTTCCATGAGAAGAACAGGCTGATGCTGTAGACACATATACTCCATTATCCTCTAAATAATGCAATAATACTTCACCTCTTATACCCGTAAATGAAACATTTAGAATATGAGGAGCACATCTATCATCAAGAAGACTATTGATTTTTATATTTTCAATACTACTTCTAAGCTTTTCTACAAAATAGCTCTTAAGTTTTTTTATATCCTCTATTTCTTGTCTGTATTTATCTTTTAGAATCTCTACAGCTTTTCCAAAGCCTATGATTCCAGGTACATTTTCAGTTCCTGATCTTATACCTCTCTCCTGATTTCCTCCAAAAATTATTGGCTCAAGTATAATGTCCTTTTTAACATATAGTCCACCTACTCCCTTGGGACCATGAACCTTGTGACTGCTAAAGGAAAATGTATCTATATTAAGCTTTCTCATATCTATATCTAGCTTGCTAAAAGCTTGGATACCATCTACATGAATTTTTGTGTCTTTATTTTTATTCTTTATTATTTTGCTAATAGAATTTATAGGTAGTATTGTGCCTATTTCATTGTTTACCATCATTACAGCTACTAAAATAGTGCTATCTTTAATACTGTTTTCTAATTGCTCTAAATTTATCATACCATATTCATCTAAATCTAGATAGGTCACTTTTAATCCCTTGTTTTCGTAGTGCCTTACAATATTTAAAACTGAGGAATGTTCAAATCTTGTTGTAATTATATGTTCTCCTCTTTTCATATTTTTGTTTATTATACCTTGAATGGCAATGTTATTAGATTCTGTACCTCCAGCAGTGAAGAATATCTCATCTTTATCACATTTTAAGAATTCTGATACTATTTTTCTTGAATTCTCAATTCGTTTTTCAACTTCTAGTCCCATTCTATGCAAAGATGATGGATTTCCGTATTGAATCCTTAGCATATGGCATACTTCCTCTACTACCTCATCTCTAGGTCTAGTTGTAGAACTATTATCTAAATAAACCTTCATAAGTTCACCTCATTTATTAAAATATACCCTTATACATATAGTATTATATAAGTAATTGCTTTTTATATATAGATGTTTTTTGCATAAAATAGAAAATACATAGAAGTTAAAATATGTGTTAACACAAAAAATAAACTTTTCGATAAATTTAAAAGATTTTCAACAAAAAGGCTTGCAAAGCTTGTCGTAATTTGTTATAATTTGTTTTGTGGTTATCCCCCTGGTAACCTCAAATGAGATCTCTATTCCCAATACCCCTTTTGAACGGTTTACTTTGCTTCCTAAACGTATAGGAATGCACAAAAGACCCCCCGAGGGGTCTTTTTGTTTTTTGTTTGCCCCCAAAATGGGGTCAGGCTTGAATAATTTACTTATTTTCTTTCTCCCATCTCTTTATAATCGCTTCAACATAAGCCATATCCTTGCTATCTCTAGATTTAATTTTAGATATCATAGATGAAGATAATTTAAGTTTTTGGCTCAATATTTTGTTGCTGATATTGCTATATATGATTCATGTAATCTTACTTATCTATCCTCTCAAATAATATTGGCACTTCGCCTAATACAAGTCCTTCTTCAATATTTATTGGCTCCCATACATAATTTTTCAATTTTAATATTTCCCTCAATTTCATTGTTGAGTTAGGAATAACTGGTGCAAAAAGATTAGCCATATTAGCCATCATATATATACAGGTTGATGTTATCTTATTGAACTCTTCGATTGACTCTTTTACTCGAACCCATGGCTTCTTATCATCATAATACTTATTAGCAAATTGTATATATGAAACCATTTCCTCAGCAGCAGTTCTTAACTCTCCTTTTTCTATTTTTTCTCCAATTATGTTGTAAAATCTTTGAGTTTTAGTAATCACTTCCTCATCAATTTCTCCACAGGGTATTCTACCTTCAAATTTCTTTTTGAGAAATGCTAAATTACGATTAACGAAGTTTCCAAAACCGCCAACTAAAACTTTATTATGTGTAGCTATCATGTCGCTAACTGAAAAATTTATATCTCTTCTCTCTGGATTATTTATGATAATATAAAATCTTATAGTATCAGCTGTATATAGGACAACTAAATCGTTTACACTAATTAAATTTCCCTTACTCTTTGACATTTTTTCGTCATTCATATTAACATATTCACTTGAAATAATATGTTTAGGCAACTGAATATCCTTATTTAAAGAACATAATAAAGCTGGATATATTACTGTATGAAATGGAATATTGTCTTTGCCATGGATATAATAACTCTCTAGATTATTACTATCTTTCATAAAATCATCAAAATTAATATTCTTACTTTCTGCTACATATCTTCCAGCAGTAAGATAACCCATAACAGCTTCAATCCATACATATACTTTTTTATTTTCATATCCTTCAAAAGGAACATCAACTCCCCACGATAAATCTCTTGTTGCAGCTCGATCAGGCAAACCCTGTATTAAATACTTCTTTGTCTCTTTTACTGCATTTAATCTCCAAAAAGACTGATTTTCTTCAAGTAAGTCTTCAATTCTTTTTTGAAATTTTGATAATGCAAACATAATATATTTATTAGATTTATTGATTGTTTTGCTACCACAAGTAAGGCAATGCTTATCCTTTAATTGCTTTGCATCAAATGAAGCTAAACAATTGTCACATTGGTCACCTTTTGCAACAGCTCCACAATTAGGACATATTCCTTCGAGTTCTCTGTCTGCTAAAAAACTATTACACTCCTTACAATAATCTTGCTCTTCAACTAGCTCATATAGATAACCATTTTGAAAAATACTCTTTATCATTTCCTTTACCTTATTTTTATGGTATTCATTAAATGTAGCTGTGTATAAATCATAAGAAAAGTTTAATTTTTCAAAATTAGACTTAAATTCTTCATGATATTTATTTGCAATCTCTAAAGGATGACATTTCTCTTCTTTTGCTCTCACTGTAATAGGTGTTCCATGTGAATCAGTTCCAGATACATAGATAACTTCATCACCTTTCATTCTGAAGTAACGAGCAATTATATCTCCTGGCAACAAGGCTGCAAGATGGCCAACATGTAATGAGTTATTGGCGTACGGCCATGCACCACCAATAAAAATCTTCTTTTTCATTTTAATATCTACTCCTTAGTCTATAATATTTTAATTGTAAAAAGAGGTCTGGCTTAAATTATTTACTTATCCTTGACGTAACAATATAAGCAATTCATGTTACAATCCAAAGTAAGAAAAAAATATTTTCACTTTATTTTCTATCTTCCTTCATAATTGTTTCATTTAAAGTAATACGTCTGTTAAGAAAAATAAATATAATAAAAAGTATGGCAGATAAAACCAATAGTTCTGTTTTATTTATCATGATATCAATTTCGCTATATCTTATACTGTTAGGAAAAGTACTTAAGTAAAATGGTAATTTCTTTTCTTGGAAGATATTAAAAGCCCAAACTACAATCGCCGTTACATAAGCTGTCCAATTTCTTTTTACTAGGCTTGTAACTATAAATACCAACATCAGGTAGAATATAACGGGTGGAGCAATTTGTATGAGATGATGAGTAATAGATATCTTATAAGAGAACATACATATACCAAAATAATATGAAATAATTAAAACAATACTAAATAAAGAATAAATACTTAGCTTATGCCAATTACTATTTTCTTTTCCCTTTATCTTGCTAGCAATCAACTTCTCTATATCAGAAGCTCTCTCTATATTTAATCCATTTATACAATATAGAATTGTAGCAAAGGGTAAAAATATTTCACCAAACCTTAGTATCCTTGGGACTATAAACTCACTGGTTGCTGGAGTATGAGTAATTTGAGGGATTACTTTGTATAAGAATAGTGGCATTATCGCAACTACAGCAATTCCTATAATTATTTTCCATGATAGGTTTATCTTAAAGCTTAATATAAGCTTAGCTGCCTTTTCACGTCTAAACCTATATTCTCTATAGTTTCCATATCTTAATATCTTAGGCATTCTTTTTATTGTGCTTTCAAAGATGTTCTTTCTCCTAGCTTCTAATAACTTGATGCTTAAGTAAACTAGCAATATAGATAACAATGCTAGTACTACCCTGTTAACTACTAGTCCAGCATCTAGAAATACGGAATTATAATCATAATCTCTATAATCTATATAGCCTAAAGAATATTTATTTGGAAAAGCATTAATTAGTGAAGTTATTAACAATATAGGGTATATCACCTTAGGTTCGTTGAATATAATATTTATCCACAATATAAAGCTTATCCAGAAAAAAGCCATTAGTGGAACATGTATTAGAAAAGATATTACAAAGAAAAGTATATCAAATACGTTTTTAGTAACTAACGATGCAATCCATATACCTAAAAACATTGGAATGAAAGTAATGACAATAAAAATTATGTATGCAGACACTAGCTTATAAATAATCAATTTTTTAGACTTAATTGGCTTTGTTAGTGTAAGCTCGCAATATTCTTTGCTCATAAGCTGATTAAAATGGGCTGAATATATAAATGCAGTAATTAATAATATAAAAAAAGTAGAAAATGCTAGTACTCTTAAAGAAACTTCCTGATTCATCGTTAATATTTTCTGGGAAATTAATTTAGAATACTCATGTCCTCCCTTAATAATAAAAAACTTCATTTCCTCATATATTGTAAATGTAATATAGCCTGGAATAGCTAATAGAAGAATATTCTTTAGATATGGCTTTATTTCTGTCTTAAAATATTCTGTAGAAAAAAGCATTCTAATCATCACCTCTCATTAAAGCTATGTATCCATCTTCCAAGCTTAATGAGTCACATTCATCATTAGTAGATGGTGGCTCTTCTCCAAGAACTCTATACTGCCATGTATCCTCAACTAATTTTTTTGTAACTATAATGTAATTTTCTTCAATTCCACTTATTTCATCTAATTTACATCTTCCAACCCAAGGTTTTGCTTTTACTTTATTAGATAAATCTTTTATATTGCCTTGAAACAATACCTCTCCTTTTTTCATTATTCCTATTTGGGTACAGAGATTTTCAAGGTCTGATATAATATGGGTAGATATAATAACTGTTTTCTCTTCCCCTAATAATCTTAGAAGATTTTTGAATTTTAAGCGTTCTTCAGGATCTAGTCCTACAGTAGGTTCGTCTACTATAATAACCTCAGGCTCATTTAACAAGCATTGAGCTATGCCTGCTCGTCTTTTCATTCCTCCTGAAAAGGTTTTGAGTTTCTTATTAGCAACAGTCTTAAGGTTTGTCACTTCAATTGCATTGTCTATTCGTCTTTTTCTTTCTTCCTTTCCCGATACTTCATGTAGTAAGCACATATAATCTAAAAACTCAATAAGGGTTAAATTGGAGTAAAGACCAAACTCCTGTGGAAGATAACCAATTCTTTTTTTTATCTCATAACTATCTTTTTTAATGTCTAGTCCATTAATAGATATATGTCCTTTATCAAAGGGCATAATGGTAACTAATATCCTCATTAAAGTTGTTTTTCCAGCACCATTGGGACCCATTAAGCCAAACAAACCTTTTTCAATATTTAGCTCTATATCCTTTAGTGCTTGTGTTCCATCTTGATACTTTTTACTCAAACCTTTAATCAAAATACTCATTTTATCCTCTCCCATAAATCTTAGTAACTCAGTGGACTTGGGGGGCAGGCTTGAATTATTTACTTATTTTCTCCCTCCCATCTCTTTATAATCTCTTCAACATGAGCCGTTCCCTTGCTATCTCCAGATTTAATTTTAGATATCATAGATGAAGATAGATTAAGTTTTTGGCTCAATATTTTGTTGCTTATATTACAATACTTGTCACCTATGAGAACAATTGCTTTACGAATATCTGATATTTTTTGGATTCTTGTTCTTTTGGTGATATCGTTGATGGTAACGTTTTCATTAATGCATACTTCATCTATTATTTCATCAATATTTGTTCTTCTTGTTGTTTCTTCCATTTCCATTTTTGTTAATGAAATTCTGGACTGAATTTCATCTGCATCTATATATTTTATCTCTTTCTCTTCTTGATTCATAAATTGTTGATATAGTTTTATTGCTCTGCCTGTATTTTCCGAAAACATACCTAATACATAAGATACATCAGCTATACCGTCTTTCTTCTTCCCAATATAATATATATGGCTACTCCATCTATATTCTATTCCTCCTTCAAGATTTGCTTTTACTGGATTATTATGAATATATTTTACTAGCTGAAATAAATAGTTTTCTTTATCGCATGGCAAAGCCTTAAATCTTTGCTGGAATACATGACCTGTTCTATCATACTTCCGATTAAACCACTGAGTGTACACCTGTTGAATTCTTTGCATAATCTGTGAAAGTGAAGTATCTTTTACTTCGATTAAAAGATGTACATGATTATCCATAATGCAATAAGCATATAACATAAAGCCTATTTTTTCTTTATATGAGGCTAATATGTCTAAATATTTATTCTTATGTATTGCTTCATTTAACACATTTTCTCCATTATTTCCTCTGACCATTACATGGTATAGTGCTCCTGGATAATGGAGCCTTGGTTTCCTCGCCATATTAATCACCAAATTTATCTTATCATTAATAAGTAAATTATTCAAGCCTGACCCCTATATCAAAAACTTCTTTTTTATGATAGAATACTATTAGTTAATTCCATTCTATGGGGGTGCTAATTGTGAATAACAAGGTTGCAGTAATTTTCACTGGCGGTACAATATCTATGAAGGTTGACCCTAGATTAAATGCAGCTATTCCAGCCTTATCAAGCGAAGAAATCATGGCTATGGTTACAAACATAGAAAAATTCACAGATATTGAAACAATTAATTACGGAGAGTATCCTGGTCCTCATATAACTCCTAAAATGATGCTAGAATTATCGAAGCTTGTACAAAAGACTGTAGAAAGAAATGATATCACAGGAGTAGTAGTAACTCATGGTACAGATACCCTTGAAGAAACGGCTTATCTATTGGATTTAACTATTAAATCCGAGAAGCCTATTGTTGTTGTAGGAGCAATGAGAAATTCTTCAGAATTAGGCTATGATGGTCCAAGCAATCTATCCGCAGCTATTTGTACAGCTATATCTAAGGAAGCTAGAAATAAAGGTGTACTGGTTGTAATGAATAATGAAGTTAATGCTGCATCTCATGTAACAAAGACAAATACTCTATCACTTGATACCTTTAAGTCTCCAGAATTTGGTGCATTAGGAATAGTGGACAATGATAAGGTTATTTTTTATAGAGATATTGTCAGTCATCATCATATTGAAACTGATAACATTGAATCTAAGGTTGCATTGATTAAATGCGCTGCTGGTATGGATTCTGATTTAATTGATTATTGTATAGATTCTGGATACAAGGGTATAGTAGTTGAAGCTATGGGGCGTGGTAATGTGCCTCCGGAAATGTTAGAGGGTATTAAAAGAAGTCTGGATAGAAGTATTCCTGTGGTTATAGTATCAAGATGTCCTACAGGCAGGGTATTAGATACATATGGATATTCTGGCGGTGGTAAAAAGCTTAGAGAAGCTGGCGCTATTTTTGGTGATAATCTTCCGGGTCAAAAGGCCCGTATCAAGCTAATGCTCATATTAAGCATCACCGATGATATAAATACCATAAGAGAAATATTTGAAAAGGATATATATAACGAATAGCAGATTCTTCACTAGCGTTCAGAATGACAATAAATAAATGAAAAATTGGCTTGATGGCTCTATCAAGCCAATTTTTCAGGCTGATTATCTTCTTAAGGCTCCTCTTCTTCTACTTAAATAAGATTCAATATCATATACACGTTTTTCAAGTTCCGTGATTTTTTCTCCAAGCCCTTCCTCTACATTCTGTTTTTGGAGACTAGTTTCAGATATTTTATTTTCTAATATTTCTGTAATAGTTTTCAATGCCTGTTCTATTATAATTATTCTTTCTTGTAACTCCTTTAGCTCCCTTGGCTCATCCAATACTTTTATTTCCTCTACTTCTTTCTCATTTATTATATTCTCTTCGATTTTACTCACTTTCCCTTCTGACACAATACTTTCCTTATCTATATTTTCCTCATCTTCTTTTTTTTTAATTTGAGATTTTAAAGTAACTTCTACTGCGGCTTCAATATCTCCAAATCCAATAAAAGAGGTACTTTCACCGTATGTTCCAAATCCATAGTTAAAATTATATACATCATTTATGTCACTATTATTGGTAGAGAATTTATATCTGGCAAAATCAGCTTTATTAGAATCTCTCCAGGAATAAGGTGAACTCCAAGTTAATCCTCCATCTTCAGTAAAACAGCTTAGTAATCCATTGTACTCTATCCATATAGTCCATAAGGCTCCACCACTGTACATAAAAGTAGGATACATACAATTTGCTGGATTTGATAGCATATGCTCGGCTATTTTAGTTATTTCCTCGTTTAATATGCTATATTTTTCATATGTTACTACAAAATTTCCCTCTACGAGCTTGCTATAGCATAAATCTATTTCATTATTTTTGTGGCTTATCATATCCAAGTACATCTTAGTAGAATTATCTGTAGTAATTTGTAGTTTATCAGACCACTTAGAATTAGCAATGCTATAGATATTTATAAAAACTTGTTCAGCATTGTCTACTAAGTCATAGTATCCTATTGCAATATCATCTTGAAGTTTAATAATAGAAATAGGATTTAAAATATCTCTTATGGTTATATCTGAGACTACATTAGTGTCCCATTCATCATTTATTAACCTGTGGTGATATATTCTGAACATATTATTTCCTTCATTAGATTCAAGACAGTATATAATATGTATTTGGTCACCTATTAGCTTAATATTTATGTTTCTAAGCTTTGAATCAAATTGTTCAGCAAGCAAATGTTCTTCTTGACTATATCCGTCTATTGATACTAATACAATACTACCCTCTAGCTTTTGACATACTAAATATATTTTCCCATCCTCAGATATTGCAGAGTCGTACTCATCTAGACAATCATTTATAATAACCCTTCTTATCGCTTTGTCAGTATTTTTATCATACAGTATCATCTTTATTTTTTTCTCATACATATAAAAGCTATATATATTTTCTTTATCATCCATTATCAGTGCATCATGAATATTCATAAAACCCATCTAAACGCCTCCTTACATAATATATTCTGTCACCCATCCATTGCCAGATTCATAATATATTGTATAACCATAGTTTTGCTCTTTATATAATATTATTTTTCACTATGAAAAATATGACAAAAAGGTACATGAATGTAACATAATTTTTACAAAGGAATATATTGAAAATAAAAAGTATTTCATATTTAGAAAAGGAGGATTAGTTATGTCTTGTGGTAATAAATCTGGACCAATAAACCTTGCTTTACCAGATAGATGCTGTACAGCTACAACTGGTTGTGCACCATTTGATGGTAATTTAAGAAGGGTTGTAACTGAACCAATATATGTACAGAAAGTATATGATGCAAAATTATTTAACCTTCAAGCAATTAGAACAGTGGCTAATCAGACATTCTCTCCAGCATTGGGAAGAGGTACAAGAATAATAAGAGTGCTTGATATTAGATGCAGGAAGTTCTTTAATCCAAGAAACATAGGAGATATAGAAAATTTAGTAGCTACTCCAGAAACTACTCTTTCAGGTGCTGAGTTTGTTGAGACTGCACACTGTACGCCTGTAACAGCAATAGGTCCTGACGGGTTTGCTAGTGAGAGATTAGTCTATACTGATACGGAGGATTGCGATGAGCTAGGAAGAGGAACTCCTATATTCGGAACACAAAACATAAGAATCACAGGAAATGTGGTTGTGGAATTAGACGTTCTATATAGTGATGATTGTGATAAAGAGTGCGTTGCTACATTAACTGCTAATGTACCAGTTGGAACGGCAGACAATCCATTAATGCTAACAAACTTCTTTGAGCTATGCTTACCATCAGTATTTGGAGGCGCTTTCCTTCCAAGATTTACAGAGTTTTGCAATATTTCTTGTGAAACAAGACTGGCAACAAACAGCATTTTAAGAGATATTACTATCAATCCAGTTACAGGAGTTGTTAGAGCTAGCCTACTAATTGCTCTTTGTATAACTTGTGAAAAGAAAATTATAGTTCCTGTTCAGCTTTGCGTACTATCTACAGGATTCCCTGTATTATCTGCTGAGGAGTCTCCAATTTGTGGAACTTTCCCAAGCTTATTCCCTAGACAAATCGATAACACGAAACCACGCCGCTGTGGACCAGAAACTGCTGAAGCAGAAAATATCGAAGAATAGTACTAAAAATAGATGACAAGAATCTATGGTTCTGCGCTAGTCGCTTTTGCAGTAGCTAATAAAAGCTCAAATCCCAAGGATTTGAGCTTTTTGTATTAGTAAATTACATCTTCTACATAATAATTTTTGTCAGTTAACAAATCAATAAATCTACCTTCTATTTTCACTACTGGTCTTGTAGGAATGTGTCTATGAATATAAGCTATTTCTCCTATTTCGCCACTATTAAGCTTCACAATATTTCCCACATAAAATTTGGATATGTTATTAATAAATACATTGGCTATCCTAGGGTCTAAAATATCAAAACTATCACTAAAAATTTGCTCAACTACTAAAAAAGGTGAATGTTTTCCCTTATATACTCTTTCTGCTGTCATTGCATCATATATATCACATACTGCAATAATTTTTGCATATTCATGAATTTTCTCTGATTTTAATCTTAAAGGATATCCACTTCCATCTTCTCTTTCATGGTGCTGTAGAGCACCAATAGCTACGTTTTTGCTTATGCCAACGGTTTCATTGAGTAGGTTATACCCTAAAATAGTATGGTTTTTCACAAAATCAAATTCACTTTCAGTCAGTTTTCCAGGCTTATTAATAATCTGATCTGGAACTTTAACCTTGCCAATATCATGGAATAGCCCAGCTAGAGAAAGCTGCTTAAGCTCGGCTGCTGAGTATCCTAACCATTTACCAATCATTGTAGCAAGTAAGCAAACATCAATAGAATGCTGGAATGTGTAATCATCATCTTCTTGAATTTGTCTCAGTCTAGATAAGATATTATTATTCTTAACTATTTCTTCTAGCATTTCATTTGCTATTTCCCCTATTTCACAGATAACTAATTTTTTTCCAAACCTTGCATTATAAAAAATTGCTTTTGTTTTGTCAGCAAACTTTTTGTATTTTTCTGTAAAGCAATCATTATTAACGACCAAGTATTCATCTTGTTTGTTTTTATTTTGATAAATGTCTAAAAATTTAACTCCTAAGTTTCTCAAAGATAAAATATTATACCTATTTAACACTGTACCACTTGTTAAAAGAATTGCACCTGTCACTTCATTCTCAATATTACTATTAAGAACCATTCCCGCTTTTACATCTTCAATACCTAAGAGTGCCATTGGTTATCCCCCTTACCGCAAATCATAGAATATATATTCTCTATTCTCCAGCACAATCCTCCTTTTTTCTACAAATTAATTTTGCTGTTGGAGAGTACTTTATCAATGTATCTTGCTGTTAATGAGGTTAAAAATAATGCTACTATAATCCTGACACCTAATAATAACCAGCCATTTGCCCCAATTGCAACAAATAGTAATGTATCCTCAAATACTGAGTGACAAGCCACTAAAAAAATAACTACTAGGTAAAGATCTTTCTTGCTTAAATTTCCTTCTTTAGCACTATTTATTATTACTCCTGCCCCATACGCAAGTCCTAGTATCAGACCAATAATTATAGGAAATGTGGAGTCCTCAGAAATACCTAGTAATTTTGCCAATGGCTTCATTTTACTCGATAGCTTATTTAATACATTTAAATCCTTTAGCACTTGAATTATTATCATAAGCGGAATAACTATCTTTGCCATATTTAAAACTGAACTAAGGCTTCCTACCGCTCCTTCTTTTAAAATTTCAATGATATCCACGCGCGCTCCCCCCATGTTATAGGACTATATTTAATACTAGCCCTGATGCTATTGCCAGCAACAATCTAATAAGTAATATGACCATAACGTTTATTCCTGTTTTTTTGGCTACTGCAGTTTCCATGAATAAGCTATGAGAAAATGAAAGCATCACAGCTATAATAGTCACTTCTTTTGCTGTTAAGGTAAGAGTAGCTATAGCACCAAGAGCAGCATATAAATTAACAATATTCCCTAATACTAAAACTATTGCAGCCTCTCCTGGCAGCCCTACGACATTCATAAAGGGCTTAAAAAAGTTAGATATGGCTTCTAATAGAAAAGTATGCTTTAGAATCGTTACAGCAAAATAAACAGGTACTATTATTTTAGTCAGAGTCCAGGTAGTACTTAATCCGCTTTTTAGACCATTAATTAACGTTTGCTTATAGTCCCACACTTTTTTACTGTGTTCATTGTCATCTTCTGCCTTTAAAGAGCTGTCCTTTAAGCAGTTTTCACCCATAGTGTCATCCCCTCTTCATGTTAATGATAATATTATAGCATATGATGCTTTGCACAGCTATTGGGTTAGGGCATTTTCCGACAAAAGCATTCGAAAAATCGGGTTAGGGCATAAAAAATACCCCCAAGTAGATAATCTAATTTTAATTAATTAGACTATCTACTTTGAAAGTATCATATCATAGGGCATCTGTTTTCATGCTAGATTTTTATTTGATGCTGTCAATTGCCCAGTCCATTTGCCGCATTTATCACCATATCTAGCTATTACAGAGTTATTTGCAACTATTTCAATTACTTCGCACATATTTGAACAGTCTCCACACTCAATTCCCTTAACCTTATATGGCACATCAGAAATGTCTAAACCTCTAAAGCTTGTTTTCCCTTTGACCTTTATTTCTTCCTTGGCTAACAAAGCCACTCCTATTGCTCCCATTACATCATAGTTTTTTGGAATTATGACCTTTGTATTGAGTGCATCTTCAAAGGCATTCTTGATTCCTGCATTGGCAGCTACACCGCCTTGGAATACTACTGAATCAGATATTTCTTTTCCTTTTCCCACGTTGTTCAGATAGTTTCTAACTAAGGCTTCACAAAGCCCCCTTACTATATCTTCTTGATTATGTCCTAGCTGCTGTTTATGTATCATGTCTGATTCTGCAAAAACTGCACATCTGCCAGCTATTCTAACTGGATTTTTTGACTTTAGGGCTAGCATACCAAACTCCCCAATTTTTATACCAAGCCTTGAAGCCTGCCTATCTAGAAAAGAGCCCGTTCCTGCAGCGCACACAGTATTCATGGCAAAATCAGTAACTATCCCATCTCTAAGCAATATTATCTTTGAATCCTGTCCTCCTATTTCTAAAATAGTCCTGACATTGGGAACATATTTTATTGAAGCTACAGCATGTGAGGTTATTTCATTCTTTACTATATCTGCACCTAGTATCATACTAGCTAGATATCTTCCGCTTCCAGTGGCTCCTACTCCCTTTATATTAAGCTGCCCCAATTCTCTTTTAATTTCTCCTAATCCATTCTGTAAAATTTCTATAGGTTTACCTTGAGTTCGTACATATTTTTTCAATATAATATTATCTTCTTCATCTATTAAAATAATATTTGTACTTACAGAGCCAACATCAACTCCTAAGTAACATTCCTTCATAGTTTTTGTCCTCCCTTCTTTTCTTCAAAAGATCAATGAAAGCCTCTAATCTAGTTAGATATCCTGCTTCACCTGTCATCTCATCTACTACTAAAGTCAGTATAGGTATATCATAATCTCTTTGAATTGTAGGCAAAATACTTTCTGCAACTATTTCAGGCATGCAGGTTAAAGGGAATATCTGTATTAGCCCATCAAAGCCAGCCTGGGCATATTGAACTGCACTGCCTATTGTTTCTCTTCCATGTCCACCTACTAAGGTACTCAGATACGGCCTTGCTGCCTCCCATTTGCTTTTCTCTTCTTTGGAGCCAAATGGAAAAGAAAAAATATGATGTCTTGCCCAATCGCTTGGTGTTAAAGATTTTTCAACTTCTGCACCAAGATAGCCTAGCTTTTTTTCTACCTCTAAATTCACAAAGGGCTCTATAATAGTATATATTTCTCCTATTATTCCAACTTTAATAGGTTTTCTTTCAGTATCTATAGCAATCTCTTCAAGTCTTACTCTAGTATTTTTTATAAGCTGAAGTATTTCTTGTACTCCATGTGTATATTCAATATCTCTGTAGAATTCCTCAACTATCATATCTATTTCATATCTATTTATAGCTATTGGACGTTTTTTGTTAGCAAGGTCTGTCAAAGCATCTGCCTCACATAATATTTCATATGCTTTCTTGCCGCTTCTAATTATTTTATATGGATTTGATGTATTCATTGCTTCAGCTATTCTATTAAATAATACCATTGGTTTTCCATCTGGAGGATCAAAGGCTATTATTCTTACGTCATATCCAAAATCATTTAATAAATATTGCTCCATAATATGATAAAAGCCAAATCTACAGGGACCACAGCTTCCTGTTATTAATACAGTGTCTGCCCCTTTTTCTATAGCCTCAATATAGTTACCTATGTTTATTTTCAAGGGTAAGCAAATTGATTCAGGTGAATATTTAGTTCCTAACTCAAGAGTTTTTTTGCTGCATCTAGGTGCCAAGACCACTTCATTCCCTAAATCTTCAAGTAGTCCTTTAACAGCTATGTATGTATTACCCATGTGTGGAAATGTAATTTTCATTTCTATTCCTCCGATTAATCATGTCCATGAATGCTTCTATCCTTGTGTTAATTCCAGCCTCTCCTGTGTGCTCATCTATTGTTAGCAATGTAAAGGGGATACCTTTTTCCCTAGCTTCCCGTTGTACTAAATCTATTAGTATTGAATCTACTCCACATCCAAAAGAGGATACATAGATTATTCCGTCTACTTCATTCTCATTTATCATGTAAAAGGAAGAACCTATAATCCTTTTTCCATAGCTCCAAAACATTCTTTTAGGTAATTTATCTGAATAAAAATCTACCTTTTCTGTGTCTATCATCTCTGAGGTTACAATCCTAACACCATAGCTCCAGAGCTTCTTAATTAAATTCATATTTATATATTCATCGTATAAGTTATATGGATGACCTACTAGCATAAATATAGGCCCATTATTATTTACTGGTCCTATTGCTTTAGCAGCATTATTATAGCTCTTTATGGCCTCAATAGGTATCACCCCTTTATTAATAAGCCTTTTATAGTTTTCATAATGTTTAGCTGCAACCTTATAGGCTTTCTTAATTTTAGAAATATTAGGAGTAATATATTTTCCTGTTTCAATAACTGCATCCATCAGCCCAGAATTGGATTTTATCAAATTTACATTTACATCAATACAAGGGGGAAGATTGCTTACAGAATTTTGTACCATTTCAGGTAGTCCTAAATATTTAGGGCATCCATATTCTCTTTTATGGGTACTGATAATTTTAGGCATAAAAATATAGTCTACTTTATCTCTTAAATCAATTACATGACCATGGTACACTTTTACAGGAAGACAGGCTTCATCAACACAGTTTGAAACCCCATGATTTAAAATAGATTTGTTTGTCCTTGAAGAAACTATTACCTCTGCTCCAAGCTCACTAAAGAATTCCTTCCATAGTGGTAAATAATCATAATAAAATAAGCTTTGCGGAATGCCAATTTTTAAAGACATTAAACCCCTCCAATCTCACTAGTATATTATGGGCATAATGTCTTTCTTTTATAACCTAATATGAAAAATGCAATAAAATAAGCCCTGTAAAAACAGGACTTTAATAACTTTGTTTTAATCTAAAAACTTCCTTCAATGCTCCTATAAACTGCTCATCAAATTTACCACTATTAGCCCTATAGGCATCTAAACCTTTAATTTGTTCCCAGCCTTCTCTTAGAATTTTTTCCGCTACCTCATATTCCTTTAAAGAAGTAAGTATATGGCTATAGTTCATCAACTGTGCTATTCTAATACTTGGGTTTGAGCTATTAATATTTTCATACAATTCTATTGCTTCAGTAGTATTTCCTTCTATCATATAAACTTTAGATTTCATAAAAAGAGCATTATTACTAGCTACTTCACTTGTTGATGAGTTTTCCCAACGCTCTAGTGCCCTTAGCATTATATCAGTATCTTCTATTAAGTTTGAGAACTTTTTAAAGATAAGCTGTAATTCATCATCACTTACTAAAGCACCATTAGAATATGAAGTTAGCATTTCTTCTGCAAGCTGTGCTTGATTATTATAGGTTTTACTTTCATACTTAATTAAATAATAGTTCATTCCAATAACATTACTATATTTGTTTTTCTTTAAATTCTCTATGGTTCTTATAGGATCTGGGTCATAAAGATGCTGCTCTTCAAAGGGTATAATCCCAACCAAGGACTTATACTCTAGCGTCTCAATTGCCCTTTTATAAATCAAGTCATTAGTGTCAAGCTTCCTGTTAATATAATCTCCAAATAAAGGATATTCCATAGAAAACCCATTGCTTTCTATAAGCTTTATATCTTCAATATAGGACTTCTTTTGGTATTCCATATCTTTATACAGTCTTTGTATTATAGTAACTGTTTCAGCCCTAGTAATATTATTTTCAGGTCTAAAGGTGCCGTCTGGATTACCAGAAATAATACCAGCCCTAGCTAATGCTGTAATTTGATTAAGATATTCATAATTGCTCGAAATATCATTGAAGCTTATATCCTTTAGCTCTATAGGTGCAGATGCAAAAAAATAGGTTAAAGCTGCTGCCTCTTCTCTAGTTATTTTTTCATTGGGAAAAAAATTGTTTCCAGAGAATATGTCTTGAAATTTAATGTGACTGTTTTTATTATCTATATATGATTTTATTTTTAAGATATGGTCATGCGCCCAAAATCTACTCTCAACGTCTACATAGTCAAGGGTACTATCTTTAAGCTGCTGCTCACTAATTATTCCTTGCTTTTGTGCTGTTCTATATAATAAGGACACATATTCAGCTCTACTTATATTACCATCTGGTTTAAATGAGCCATCCTCATATCCACTTAATAGCTTTGCAGTATTAGAACCCCACATTATAGCATCTTCAGCCCAATGACCGAAAACATCATAAAAGTAAATCCTTGCATCTGTTGTGTTAACACTAAATAGTAATAATAAGCAGGCAAATATAGTAACAAATGTTTTTTTCAGTCTCATGCAAATCCTCCTTGTTATTTATTTGTTTTTATAATGGATGTAAAAATTCATTGATGATATCAATTTCATTCTTCTCTAGCTCATACAATTTAAAAAAGTAGTCATTTAGATAATTAATCTCTTTTTCAACTTCACAGCTTTTATATTTAACGCTTTTATCAGGTTCTTTGTTCCCTTTTTTATTATCAATCTGAGAAAGCTCATTAAATAAGCTCATTATCCTTTTCACTTTATTTTCTATCAGTTCTCTTTCTGCTCCTAATTTGATTTTTAACGTCATTAGTTTATTTGGATAGTATTCATACATACCTTCGTTCAACTTTTTAGCAACTGATTTAAAACAATACTCAAATAATGAAGAATTTAAAAAGGCAGCTAGATATTCCAGTGATATTTCTTTTTTATAATGTTCTCTGAGGCTTATTATATATACGTCAGCACTACAACACATTTCTCCATACTCTATTGTAAATTCATTTGAAGATGCCTTATATGGAAATAAAATTTTAGGTTGCTTAAAAATATCAATATCCCGTCCCCATTGAAGCTTATACCACTCTCTTGCACCTGTTAAACATTCTCTTCTATTTTCAAGCTTGTCTCTATAATATGTAATATGATTTATAGTATTTTTATACTCATTCATCTCTTCAATTAAATCTGTATATAAAATAAATCGTTTACTTTGAATATTTCTAAATTTCCTTACTTCACTATTTTTCACCCAAGGTTTGCAAATGTCTCTTTCTAGCTTCTCTCTATCAATAGTTTCAATATCTACAATAAAAGCCTTATCACATCCAGTTATTATTCCTTGATTACACAGGCAAACCTCATCTAAAAGATATTCACCTTGAGTCTCTATTTTACAAAACAGCTGTCTTTCCTCTTCACTTGCCAATAACCATCCACTGTCATCTAGCTTCTCTTGGCTAACATAATATTTTTCAAAATCTCTATTGAGCTCAAGACTCATTTCTTTAGAGAGTATGACATCCTTATGTCTATATACCAAAATATTTTCCTTGTTCAACTGGGTTTTAAGGAGTTTAATTATTACTGGACTGATACCTATCCCCTTAAAAATATTTGCTCCATAAAAATCTATTATCTCTTCTATTTTATATTTATTCTTTAAAAACTTTCTCAGTTCCTTGGCTGAAGGTGCTTCAAGAAAATATCTTGATGTAATAAAAATCAATTTACCATTTTTATTAAGAAGCTGGTATCCTTTTTTAAAGAAGCAATAGGAAATATCGGCTTTATCTGAATAAATATCATAATATATTCCTTGAAGTATTTTTCTGTAATCCTTATCAATGCTTTTATGACCAATATAAGGGGGATTACCTATTACTAAATCATACTTACCTATACTACATTCTTCTAATGTCATTTCTTCTGAATAATCTAATAGACTGTAGCCCCTTTCCACTAGAATATCTTTATTAAATATATTAGCTTCAAGGCTGTCTATTATTTCCCCTTTTAGTATCAGTGAAACTCTTGTCATATAGACTGCAAATGGGTCTATATCAAATCCTATTAAATTATTTTTCAATATAAATGAATGAGTTCCATTTTTTATCTCTTTTTCTAGCTTAGGATGGTTCTGAACCATAACTGTACGGTTTTCATCAAATATTTGTTTTATTTTATCATAGGCTTCTAATAAGAAATATCCCGCACCACAGGCTGGATCAACAACCCTAAAGTATGGATTTTCTATAATTACTTCATCAGTTATCCCTAAGGAAATCATGTGTTTTACTATATATTCTGGTGTATAAACCTGCCCTAGGAGCTTTTTCTGCTTATTGGTAATAAAAGCCTCATAAAGCTCACCTAATGAAAATCTTGTTAATTCATCTTTATCTATAGCTCTAAGTACTTTAACAATATTAGTCTTAAGCTCTTCGCTTAATAATCTCTCATCATCAAATAATTTCTCCGCTTCCTTAAATTCACTAGATAAAAATATTGAATATGTTTTTTCAATTAATTCTACGTCTATCTCCTCTAAACTAATGCGCATATTTTCTTTTAAATATTTAATACCTAATACTGATTTACCTATAAAGAATAAAATATTTTTTACTCCCCTAATATAGGCATCCACTTGTTCTTTATCTATCTTCCCTAAAGTATCCTTAGCAATTTTTTTTAGGCTCAAGGTATAACTATTTTTAGTACCCACATATTTCCCTCTCTTCTATTACTGATTAAAATTGATTTTTACTAAGCTCTTGCAATAGATACTTCATTAAAATCTCAATATTATCTGCTACAATATTACCATTATGGCTAAGTATTAATATGTTATCTGGCAAATTATACCTTAATCTATTGATCTGGTCACTATCTAGCTCTATGGCTTTTGAATCAAAATATATACATTTACTCCCATCAGATAATTTTCCATTTTCTATTTCTAGGCTAATTTGAATTTTGCCTATTTGCGGATACCACTTAAATGTATAGGCAGCGCCATAATGCATTTCCTCTGGTAATTTAAGAGTATTAGTTTGACCTTCTACATGCATCATATTACCCTTACATTCAATTTTTTCTATTTCAATAGCTATATCAATATTGTAATTTAGATATTCTGTTTTAAAATTGATTCTGCTTTTATGGTCTATAATATCAAATATCTTCATGATTTTTGGAAGATTGTATATATCTTCGTAATTATGTCTTAAAATAATGTCCTTAATATCATTATTTTTTGTTTTAATATACTCGTAATACATTTCTACGCTTTCTTTACCACTTATAGTGTCTTCTCGATTTATTCCTAGTGTTTTTTCTATACTCTTGAGATTATATTTTTCTAAGCCTAGTAAGTTTTTCTTATTTCTAATAATCCTCAATATATCAATACTTTGAAGATTTTTTATTTGATAATCTATACTATGGTGAGCAAGCCTGCAATTGATAAAAGGTATATCAAAAGCATCGCCATTAAAAGTAATCATTACTTCAAAATCTGATGCATATCTAATAAAGTCACATAGTAGATTTTTTTCATCCTTTTCGTTATTGGCAAAAAATTGTATGATTTCCGTTTTCGAATTATTAGTATACAAGAGCCCAATTAGAATTATATGATTGTACTTTCTACTAAAACCTGTAGTTTCAATATCCATAAAGCAAATTTTTCTATCTTCTATCTGATTTTTAAGTGTATCTGGAATATTAATTTGCTCATCTAATACATGCCTAATAACTTCCATACCTATCTTCCTTTCAATTTCACCATATAATGCTATAAAGTATTCTAGTAAATTATATCAAAGAAATGTAATTGATGCTATGAAGCAAAAGTATGAAAAAAATTTATTATTCAAAAAACAAAATACTACCTAAGTAATTTAAATGATTTAGGTAGTAAACATGACTGTAATTTTAGTGCCAACATTGACAGTACTGCTTAATGATATTTTAGCATTATGTTGTTGAACAATATGCTTGACTATGGATAATCCAAGCCCTGTTCCGCCTGTAGATTTAAGACGGCCTTTGTCCACACGATAAAATCTCTCGAATATACGATTATGATACTTTTCTGGAATTCCAATGCCAGTATCTTCAACAGATAGTATGACATGTGTATCTTCAGCCCTCACAGCTACAGTTACATTGCCATTCGGTTTGTTGTAGCGAATAGCATTATCACAAAGATTATAGATAAGTTCTTCTATCATACTAGGGTTAGCAAGTATTTTACATGATTCGCCTACAACCATTATAGATACTTTTTTCTTTTGAGCAGGCACTAATAGCATGCTTTCACATTCCTTAGCTATATCTAATAAGTCTACTTGTTCAAGCTGTAATTCTGTACTATTCTCATCTAATTCAGACAGCTTGATGATATCATTTATAAGAAGTATTAGTCGAGTAGCTTCATTGTGTATTTTTTTTGCAAAATCCTTTATATCTTCTTGCTTTGCTATGCCATTTTCAATTAATTCTGCGTATCCAGATATAGAAGTAAGAGGCGTTTTCAATTCATGAGATACATTTGCTGTAAATTCTCGTCTGATTTTTTCACTTTCCTTCTTTTCTGTAACATCTAACAGGATACACATGACACCGATAATTTCATCCTTGTCATAGACAGGATTAATAAATATCTGTAGGTACCTGCCATCGATAAAAATGTCATTAGATATACTCTCCCCCTTAACTGCGTGGTTGATGCTGTTATTTAAGGGCTCATTACGTGAAAGATATAGAATACTCTTACCTAAGTAATCTATTTTCTTTGCAGAAAGTAGATTAATTGCACTATGATTAACAGATAAAATATTTTTATCAATACTTAATAATAAAAATCCCTCAGACATATTTTCCAATATCATTTGAATTTTATTTTTTTCCTGTTCTATATGTTCCATCTGCCTTATAATACGTATATTTTGCATTCTAATTATTTTAGCAAAAGGAATCAGTTCTTCATAGGCTAAATTATTTTCTAGTGAGTTTATATTTTCTGCCATTTTTTCAATAGGACTAATTATTCGCTCAGTTAAAGCGTTAGAAAGCAAAAGGCATAATAGAAATATGATCATTCCAATCCCTATGATAAGTGGAAGAACTCCTAGAAATAAAGCCATAATGCTATGAGTTTGTCTTGAAACACGCAGGATATTGCCATCGTCCAGCAGCACAGCATAATAAAAAGTATCATTTTCTAAGGTGCTAGAATAGCGAACTGCCTCACCTGTACCTGTTTTTTTTGCCTCAATAATTTCAGGACGATTACTATGATTACTCATTTGATCAGCATCAGCAGCACTTTCATAGATAACCCTTCCATCTGGTTTAATAATAGTAATACGTATATCTTGAGATTTAGTTTCATAAAGTTGAATATTGTGGCCGGAAAGAACATAGTTTTGCCCCAATAGCCCTGCATAATTTCTTAAATCTCTTTTAGTCTGCTGTTCAATAAACCCATAGTATATCATCATAGTAAATATAGTAGTAAGCAAAATAGATATACCACCAACAAGATATAAATGAAAATTAATTTTTCTTCTCATATCAATCCCCTATTTTATATCCGACATTTCGTACAGTTTTTATTGCTTTTCCCCCTATTCCAAGCTTTTGTCGCAGTGTTTTTATGTGCATATCTACTGTTCTACTCTCTCCCTCAAATTCAAAACCCCATACTTGCTCCATTATTCTATCTCTTGATAAAACAATTCCTTGATTATGAAGCAAGTATTTGAGTAGTTCAAACTCTCTAAAGGTTAGTTCACAGTCTTTTCCTTTAACTGTCACATGATGCCTTTCATCATCAAGAACAATATCTCCGAATCTTAAAACTTTAATATTATCTGATTGCCTAGTTCGTCGTAATAAAGCCTTAACACGAGAAATTAACTCCATCACGCCAAACGGCTTAGAAATATAGTCGTCGGCACCAGCATCCAACCCCTTTACTTTATCAAGCTCAGTAGTTTTAGCTGTGACCATAATTATTGGAATATATTTTGTTCTTTCTTGATTTCGTAGATTTTTTAAAATACTAATCCCATCTTCATCGGGCAGCATAATATCTAGTAAAACCAAATCTGGTAGCCGCTCTTTACACGCATTATAAAAATCAGAGCTATTTTCAAAGGATTTTACTAAATAGCCACTGCTCTGCAATGCATAGCTCTCTAATTCTCGTATATTTATATCATCCTCTACAATATAAATCATTATAATATCCTTTCATTTTTATGTTTTCCTGTTATAGAAAAAACAACCCATTCTGCAATATTTACTGCATGGTCACCTATACGTTCAAAATACTTAGCAACCATTAATAGGTCTACTGCCTGCTCTCCATTTTCGGCATTTTCACGAATTAAAGCAATTAACTCGTTTTTTATGGTATTAAATAAATCATCTACAACATCATCATAATCCTCAACTTCATAAGCTAATACTAAATCACGTGCTACGAAAGCATCAATACTATCCTTTACCATTTTTATAGTAGCTTGAGCCATTTGGTTAATATGCTCAAGCTTTTTAATGTATTCCTTGTCTTTCAATCTAAGCGTAATCTCTGAAATATCTGAAGCATGGTCACCTATACGCTCCATATCAGTTATCATTTTTAGTGCAGTGGAAATCAGACGTAAATCAGACGCAACTGGCTGCTGTTGCAATAATAGCTTTAAACATCGGCTTTCGATTTCCTTCTCTTTTTCATCTATTATTTCATCGAATTGAATTGCTTCCTTTGCTAAAACCTCATCCTTATTAATCAACGCTTCAACTGCTTTCTTAATTGCATTTTCAATGAGTGAGCCCATCTCTATTAATTCTGTATTTAGTAATTCCAATTCTCTATCAAATTTATTACGCATAGCTTTTAACCAAACCTCCCCGTAATATAATCTTCAGTACGTTTATCCTTTGGCATAGAAAATAATTCCTCAGTAACACCGTATTCAATTACTTCTCCGAGCAAAAAGAAGGCTGTTTTATCTGATACTCTAGCTGCCTGCTGCATATTATGCGTAACCATAATAATAGTATAGTCATTTTTTAATTCAAGTACAAGGTCTTCAATCTTTGAGGTTGAAATAGGATCTAGGGCTGAGGTAGGCTCATCCATGAGCAGAACCTCTGGGTGAATTGCTAAAGCTCTTGCTATACAAAGCCTTTGCTGCTGCCCACCTGATAAGTCTAGGGCATTCTTTTTTAATCTGTCCTTAACTTCATCCCATATTGCTGCGCTTTTTAAAGAAGTTTCTACAATTTCATCTAGCTTCATTTTCGAACGAATCCCATGAGTTTTCGGTCCAAAGGCAATATTGTCATATACACTCATAGGAAATAAATTAGGTTTTTGAAATACCATACCCACGCGTTTTCGAAGTTGATTAATATCTATATCTCCATAAATATTTTCTCCATCAAGAAGCACTTCTCCTGTAATTTTGCAATTTTCTACTAAGTCATTCATACGATTAAGAGTCTTCAGTAAAGTGGATTTACCGCATCCTGATGGACCAATGAAGGCAGTAATTTCGTTACTCTGTATTTTTAGCTCTACACCCTTAAGTCCCATAAATTCTCCATAATAGAGTTTCAAATCATTTATTTTAAATTTATCTTTCATAGCTGTTATCCTTTCACTATTTTTTTTGCCACATATGCTGAAAGCCAGTTGATAAATAAAACTATAACAAGCAATACTACGGCTGTAGCATATGCCTTATCCGTATGCAATCCTTCACTTGAAAGTGCATACATATGAATGGCAAGAGTCCGTCCTGAAGAAAATAAATTCGATGGTATTTCAGCTACAGTACCAGCCGTATACATTAATGCAGCCGTTTCTCCAACAATTCTTCCAATGGCAAGAATAATTCCTGCTAATATTCCGGGAAGAGCAGATGGCAGCACAATTCTAAATACAGTTCTTAATTTTCCAGCACCTAGACCGTAGCTACCTTCACGGAATGAATCAGGTACTGCTTTTAATGCTTCCTCAGTAGTACGCATGATTAATGGTAGTATCATAATAGAAAGGGTAAAGGCGCCAGCCAGCAATGAAAAACCCCATCCAAGTGTTGTTACAAAAAATAGCAGCCCAAATAATCCATAGACTATAGAAGGTATACCTGAAAGGGTTTCTGTAGTCAATCTCACTATTCTAGTAATTCGGTTGCCACGTTTAGCATACTCTATCAAATAAATTGCTGAAAAAATCCCTAATGGAGCTGATATAAGCAATGACAGCACAATCATAATTATGGTATTTATTATAGCTGGCATGAAAGAAACATTTTCTGTAGTATATTTCCATGAAAAAAGATCAAGAGAAATATGAGGAACACCCTTAATTAACATATAACCAATTAAGAATAATAGAATTGAAAAAGTCAGAATAGCCGATATTGTCACCATCAAAAATAGTATCACTGATAATGGGTTTTTCTTATAAGCTTTTATCTGACCCTTAAAAGTCTGTCTATTAATATGCTCCATTATATTTTCCTCCTTGTTATCATCGAAAAAATAAAATTGATGATGAGAATAAATACAAACAACACTACTGCCGTAGCAATAAGTGCCCCTCTATGCAAATCAGCTGCATAACCCATTTCTATAACAATATTAGCAGTTAAGGTTCTAATACCCTTCAATAGCCCTACTGGCATTCTTGCTTGATTCCCTGCTACCATAATTACAGCCATAGTCTCACCAATTGCCCTTCCAATTCCAAGTACTATACTTGCCATTATTCCTGATTTTGCAGCGGGTAGAGTGGCGAAAAATATACTTCTTTCTCTACTTGCTCCCAATGATAAGGCACCTTCATAATAGCTATCAGGAACAGCACGAATGGCAGACTCACTTACTTCAATTATAGTAGGCAGTATCATAATTCCAAGTAAAATAGAAGCTGTTAGCATGCTACTTCCATTGCCACCAAATACATTTCTTACAAATGGAACTATTATTACAAGCCCAAAAAAACCATATACAACCGACGGGATTCCCGCCAACAGTCCTACTGCTGGTTTTAAAATCTTATGAATTTTTTTTGGACAAAACTTTGCCATGAACACAGCAGTTAAAACACCGATTGGTGCACCAATAATAAGTGCACCTACGGTCACATATATGCTACCAAGTATCATTGGAAAAATACCATAAGTCGCTGGCTCATTTCCTGGTGACCAATCTTTTCCTAAAAGAAATCTAAATACACCTATTTTGCTCATAGCAGGAATACCATTAGCAAACAGAAAAATACAAATTAATGCTACAGCAATAATAGAAGTAAGAGCAGCAAGCAAAAATACATTTTTCATTAATACTTCCCTGAAATTTTTCATGTTGTTCTCCTAATCATAAAGAGTTTATTTAGCTTTATTTCAATAGTTTCATTATTTTGTTTCTTTAATCACTTCATTCCAGTTAGTATAGCTTCCTATAAAAATACTCTTTACTTCATCACTAGAAATATTATTTAATGGATTATCTGTATTTACTATAACAGCAATGCCATCCAATGCAATTTCAATAGGTGTTAAGCTTGCCTTTTCACTATCTTTTAATTCACGAGATGCCATGCCTATATCGCAAGTCCCATCAATCACTGCCTGGATTCCTGTTGTTGAGTCACTTTGCTGAATTTCAATATTGGCATTAGGATTAATAGATATATAAGCTTCTTTCAATTTTTCCATTATAGGAGTTACAGAAGAAGAGCCTGCTATCACAATCTTACCGCTTGGTTTAGTACCACTATAAGCAGGTGCATTATCATTAATTTGAATATAGCTTTTAGCTACCACTGATTGTCCATCAGCGCTCAATATGAAATCAATGAAATCCTTCTTAAGTCCGGTTGCCTCGCCTTTTATAGCTATATTAAATGGACGAGAAATTTTATAGGTTCCATTTTTAATATTTTCTACATTTGCAGCAGCATTATCTATGGCTAATGCTTTTACACTGTCATTCAAGGAGCCCATAGAAACATATCCTATAGCATAAGGATCACCTGCAACATTAGTCAACATAACATCAGTTTTGTTTGCAATAGTAGCTTCCTTAGTTGTTTTGTCTACCTTTTTTCCATCGCTATCCTTTTCTTCGATTTTAAAAAGTTCTATAAACGCTCCTCTTGTTCCTGAACCATCTTCTCTAGATATAACTGAGATATCCTTGCTCGTGTTGAATTCTTCTTCTGATTTAGTACATCCTGTAAATAAAGTCAAAGTTAATACTAAAAGTAACATAGCAGATATTGTTTTTTTCATATTCCATACTCTCCTTTATTTTGTTTTCAATGTCATTATAATTTATGTAAGTAAAAAGAAAAGGTAGGGTTATGTAAAATGTAAGTAAAATTTTTTAGTAATATGGGAGTATTAAAGGATATAGTATAGAAAATTATATTTTATATTATGAGACAATAGGTAACAAAAAAAAGTTTAAGCGAGATTAAAAATAATCTCGCTTAAACTTTTTCTGGTGCCCAGAGGCGGAATCGAACCACCGACACGGGGATTTTCAGTCCCCTGCTCTACCTACTGAGCTATCTGGGCATATAAATCAGTCTCACACACAAATTTATTTACTCGCTAACGCTTACATAAATTTGGTGCTTGTTGCATTTGAGCTACCATCAATTTTCTGATAAAAACATTCAGAAAATCGGGTTAGGTAATAATGGTGGGCCTTCAGGGACTCGAACCCCGGACCTGCCGGTTATGAGCCGGACGCTCTAACCAACTGAGCTAAAGGCCCCTAATAAACATGGCGGAGAAGGAGGGATTNNCCAACTGAGCTAAAGGCCCTCACGAATATGAGTATAAAATACTACCTACCAGGCAATCATTGATGGTGGGCCTGGGTGGACTCGAACCACCGACCTCACGCTTATCAGGCGTGCGCTCTAACCACCTGAGCTACAAGCCCATCATTTTTTATTGGTCGGGGTGGAGGGACTCGAACCCCCGGCCCCATGGTCCCAAACCACGTGCGCTACCAAACTGCGCTACACCCCGATCATTGTAATATTTTATTATAAAATTATTGGCAGGGGTGGAGGGAATCGAACCCCCACTAATGGTTTTGGAGACCAGTGTGATACCACTTCACCACACCCCTATATTCTAGGTATAATAATAGCTTTGAATACCTAATCTCTATCAACTTAACTATATCTCTAATTTAATTACTTAATGGTGGGCCTTCAGGGAC
>DFOH01000055.1:0-847 GCA_002376545.1 Firmicutes bacterium UBA3546
ATTAAAAAGAAATGGAGATACAGTGGGTCTAGCTTCAACTTATTATCTACCTAGTATTGGTAGTGGGATCTCATTTTCACCTGATGGTCAATATATAGCAGTTGCCCATGTTACTGGACCTTATTTCACTCTATTAAAAAGAAATGGAGATATAGTAGATCTAGTATCGATTTATAATTTACACAGCACTAGTAATAGTGTTTCATTTTCACCGGATGGTCAATATATAGTAGTTGTTCATAGTAGTTCTCCTTATCTTACTGTATGGGGTCAAAATGGTGAGACAGTTTATTTAGTCTCTACTTACACCCTACCTAGTACTGGTAACGGTGTTTCATTTTCCCCTAATGGTCAATATATTGCAGTTGCTCATATTGGCTCCCCTTTCTTTACTCTATTAAAAAGAAACGGTACTATTATCCCCTATAGAGTTAAGGAAAAAACCACAGGTATGGAATTAGCTAATATAAAGGAAGTAGCTTTTAGAAATGATTATAGTAATATTAATTTAGCCTCTGACTATTCATTATCTGCTACTGGTTATGGTGTTTCATTTTCACCCGATGGTCAATATATAGCAGTTGCTCATACTAATTCACCTCGTTTCACTCTATTAAAAAGAAATGGAGATACCGTAAGTTTAGCTTCAATTTACCCCCTACCTAGTACTGGTATTGGTAATGGTGTTTCATTCTCACCTGACGGTCAATATATTGCAGTTGTCCATGGTGGCTCACCTCATTTCACTCTATTAAAAAGAAATGGAGATACCGTAAGTTTAGCTTCAACTTACACCCTACCTAGTACTGGTAATGGTGTTTCATTCTCACCAGATAGCCAATATATA
>DFOH01000055.1:898-33530 GCA_002376545.1 Firmicutes bacterium UBA3546
TCAATATATATCAGTTGCCCACACTAATTCACCTCGTTTCACTCTATTAAAAAGAAATGGAGATACAGTTAGTTTAGTTTCAACTTATACATTGCCTAGTACTGGTTATGGTGTTTCATTTTCACCAGATAGCCAATATATAGCAGTCGGTCACTCAATTTCACCTTATTTCACTCTATTAAAAAGAAACGGAGATACAGTTAGTTTAGCCTCTACTTATACATTATCTGGTACTTGTCGATCTGTTTCATTTTCACCCGATGGTCGATATATAGCAGTTGCTCATACTAATTCACCTCGTTTTACTCTATTAAAGGCTGGTGGGACATATCATACCCAAGCTCCTACTGTTCTTGAATACAAAGGTAAAAAATATTATTTAGTAGAACCCAATGATAGTCTTAGAATAATAGATATTAAATAAGAGGAGGAATATAAAATGGCAGTAGTTTATGGTAATCTAATAGAAGATAACAAACTTAAGGTAATGAGTATCGCATATTTAACTAATGATACTTCAAATGGGGGTATTCAGGTAGATACAGAAAATATACCTGAATACCCACCACCGAAGGTTGGGATTAATCATATCATGTATATTAACCCAACTACTAAAGATATCTGGTTTGAAATAGAAATCAGAGAATTAACTCCAGAAGAGTCTCAGAAAATGCGATTAACATTATTAGAAAAAGCAGTAGAAGATTTAATCCTAGGAGGTATGTAAAATGGCGGAATTCATGGCTCAAAGAATCATCGATGGAGCACAAGATTATTCTTATGTAATAAGTAAAAGACCTGATCTAAAAGAGGGTATAGATAGATATTTGAGGGGAAGAGACAGAGAGGATTTAATATTAAATTAGCTAATACTTTAATGCAAACACCTAAATATAAGGTGTTATTTTTATGTTTGTTCATTTTAGTTTTTCTACTTTAAAATGCTGATTTTAAAGAGTTTGTAGCCTAGTATTTACAAGGGGTACAGGGGTTAAAATGTCCAAAACTACACATTTTGAGGGATGTTTTAATAATATCTCTCTTTTTGCGTGGCTTTGGACAAAAAACAAAAAGAGATAAAGGGCATCCCCAAAATCTCTTTTTGTTTTTCACTGAAATAGATTCAAGTGAAAGATATCATCTATTAAAGTATAGCTAAAAATTATATCAATGTCAATTGGAATATATTTATAAAATCTAATGACAAAACAACATAAAACAGGAAGTAGATTTATGTAACCAAAACACCAATTTACTCTCTACCAAAGATACTTTTAAGTATCTTTTTCACTATATCAACAGAAGGAAGGAATACCGTTATGGAAAAGGAGAAATTACCGTGTGATACTCATACAGAGCAAATTAGAACTTTATTTAAGCAAGATGAAGTGATCAATAGAAGAATTGATAACATTGAAACTAAGGTAGATAATATGACCGATGTGAAAATTGCAGTAACAAAAATATCAACATCAATGGACTATTTAATAGGACATGTTGAGAGACAAGATAAATTGAATGAAAAGCAAAACGAAACGTTGGACAAAATGAACCAAAATTTAAATGAGCTCAACGAAGGTCAAAAAACATTAAATAATAAAGTTGAAAAATTAGAAAAAGGACAAGAAAATCTTTCTAAGCGTGTTGATGAAAGTGAGGAAAAGGGGAAAGTAGATATAATTATATGGATCAAAAATTTATTTATTAAACATATCCTACCTATAGGATTAGGAATAGGGCTTATTGAGCTAATAAAAAAATATTTATAAGGCGGTGATATAATGACAAAAATTCTACTTAGCGCTGGTCATGGAGCAGGAAAGTCACACAACCGTGGCGCACTTTATTACAATGAGGGTGATAACAATTACTACTTTAGTTTAGTATTAAAAAAAGAATTAGAAACTTACAATGGCATAACCGTTGATTTAATAAGAAAAAATATAAATGATAATCCTAATCTTGCTGAAAGGTCTGCTATGGGCAAGGGGTATGACTTGTATTATTCGATACATTCAAATGCAATCGATAAACCTTCCGTTCGTGGCACTGAAGTATGGGATAGTGTAGAAAAGCCTAACATATCACTTGCGCAAGCGATATGTGATGCTACTGCTAAATTGTTTAACCATAACAATAGAAAAGCAAGATATAGAGAAGGTCAGCCAGGCTATAATTGGTATGGTGAACTAAGATTTAATCAAGCAAAATCATCTATGATAATTGAAAATGGCTTCCATACTAACGCACAAGATTGTAGATTTTTTAAGGACAACCACGAGAAAATTGCAGAAGTACAAGCAAAGGTTATAGCTAATTATTATGGGGTTAAAAAGAAAAATCAATTAACTCCCATTCTATCTAAGCCCACAGCAACAATCGAACAGATGAAAGAATGGGCAAAAAGTAAAAAAGCAAGCCCGCTATTTATTGAACTAGCCCCTACATTTTATAGAGTAGCGCTGCAAACAGGAGTTAATCCTGTAATTGCTTATGCTCAAAGTGCAAAAGAAACAGGATATTTTAGGTTTGGGGGAGTATTAGACGCTAGCTATTGTAATCCTTGTGGCATGAAAACAAGAACTGGTGGCGGCGATTATGATAAACACGCACATCAAAAGTTTAAAACTTGGGAAGAAGGGATAACCGCACAAGTTCATCATTTAGCTCTCTACGCAAATGCAGATGGTTTTCCTAAATCAAATTCTCCAGACCCGAGGAACTTCGTGTCTATAAAAGGAACGGCTATTACAGTAGAAAGTCTTGGTGGCAAATGGGCAGGTAGTCTTACATATGGCACAGATATCGTTCGTATGATGAAAGAAATAGAAAGTACCAGAGTAATTTCCCCAAGATTAGCTCGACCAGATATAGATATGGAATATAAGGGGTGGTAATATGGTTAAGAAAAAAACGAAAAGGAAAAAAATGAAATCTGGCAAAAGGGCTTTGTTTTCTGCATTTGGAATTTGTATAATTTTATTATCATTTACAATGGTTATGATTTTTTTAGGAAAAGATACTACTTCTTTAACAATACTAGCAGGAGCAGGAGTAGGTATATTACCTATAATGTATGGAATATATGATAATAACAATACTAAAATTAATTTAAAACATATGGATGAGGGATATAATCCCAATTATGATGAAGAAAAGGGGTTATATTAAAATGCAAATTAAATTTGTAACATCTATAACAAAAGGTAGCAAGGGAGAGCACGTTAGGAATTTACAAATAGCTTTGACTGAACTAGGTTATTTTGTCAATGGTATTGATGGACATTGTGGAAACGGCTGCCATACAGCAATTATTCAATTCCAAAAAGATAATAAATTGGCGATAGACGGGTGGGCAGGTATTGCTACTCATAACCGAATCAATGAATTGTTACTAAATAAACAATCTAATCAATCTAGTCAATCAATAGCTAAATCAAAATATTACAAAAAAGGTGACATACATATTATAGAAACTACACCCGATAATATAGAAATTAAAATACTAGGGAATACCTTACATCAAGCAAATGTATATGGGATTAATGGAACATTTTACGACACACCAAAACCTTCATTACCTAATAGCTGTTGGGCTATAGCAACCGATAATGGACAACCTATTGGTGGGAATTCTATGTTTAATAATTACTCAAATATACCAAGAGGAACGATAATATATTACAAAGATAATGCCATAGAAGTAAGACGTGCAGTTAGTATTAATGAATTTAGCAAACCTCATATATGGTCAATAGGTGGATATAGTGTATATCCATTTTTTAATTTAGGCGAAGAAAAGTGCCCTGGAGGAATTAATTACAAAACAGCTCATAGTTATATTGCTTACAAAGGAAACAGTATATTTTTATTTGTAAAACCCAATCACATGATTAAAGATATTCTTCCATTTGTGAAAGAAATGAAATTCGATGGTTGTATTGTTGTGGACGGCGGAGGAAGTTCACAATTACGTCATCCTAATGGATATTACCAATCAACTAGAAAAGTTAATAATGTTGTATTACTGAAAGAAGTTTAAATATTTTTTGAAAGAAAATATTTTAAGAATACTAGTTTAATAATAAAAAGGAGAGATAGATATGAACAACATTAATTGGAGTCAAAAGTTATCATCAAGAAAATTTTGGGCAGCATTAATTGGATTTGTCACAGCAATTCTATATGCATTTAATGTAGCAGAAACAAACATTACACAAGTAGCAGGTATTATAACAGCAGGAAGTACATTAGTAATATATATTCTTACTGAAGGCTATGTAGATGCCAATAGAAGTCCCCAGCAATCAGAAGAAACAAACCAAAATTAGCCCCCTTTGCCCACTTATAGAGAATAGTTTCTCTGTAGGTGGGTTATTTTTTTGTAAAATTTGTAATGCATAATCTCTACAAAACGACAAATAATAACCTAACAAACGTACTTTTTTAGACCTATAAGGAGAGCACAAGATGGGAGATTTTCAACGTCCAACTTCCCTCTTGTGCTTTGTGATTTTTTATTAGTGATAATTATTCTTAATTTATATGGATTGTTGAAGTTTCAACATTAAACCTCTCCCCTATCAATTTCGACAATTAATGACATACTACAATTTTAGACCTATAAGCCAAAATTCATAACATTATCTGCTAGTTCAATTTCAGAACCATCTTTAAATTTAATGTTGATATCTGTACCATTCACTTCTATAATTTTAATCGTTTGCTTTACCTTAGATAAGTTAAAGTCTTTTCCATTCAATCCCCTATTTTTTTGTATGATATCTATCAAGAAATCTTCTTTTAGAATTTCTGAATCACAATAATCTTTCCCACGATTTTTTCTAGTCTGACAGATATAGTTTATTGTGCCATTGTTGTTTTTTGTGTTGAAATTTTTATTGCATTTAGTACATATGATTAGGTTTTTGAATAGGTATTTTATGTCTGACATATTGTATCACCCTTTATTTTAAAAATCTATTGCTTCAACTGCTTTCGCTTTTTGCTTTTTGATCAAATGAATGTACGTATCATAAGTTATGGACACAGTAGCATGTCCCAATATTTCTGATATAACTTTGATATCTTCACCCTTTGCAAACATTTTACTAGCAAAAGTATGTCTTAAAACATGACATCCAAAACGTTCCATGTGTATGTTATCTAATAATCTATGAAGTGCTGAACCTAATAAATCTGGAGATATCGGCATCCCATCTTCATTTGAAATTAATAAATTGCTATCCTTATTAAAAGGATTTTCCATTAAATACTTTATTGCCTTTTTCGCCTTCTTATTAAGTAGAACAATCCTATCACCTGCATCAGTTTTTACATTTGGTTGGAGTACTATCTTTTGTCCTATTACATTTGATATATCTTTTTTATCTCTTGCATTAATTTTAGCTACACCGTTCCTAATATGCAATGTATTTTCATCTAGGTCAATATCTTTATTTTTGTCAATACCTAAAACTTCCCCTCTTCTCAACCCAGTGTTAAGTATTAAAATAAATACATATCCATATTTATGAACGTATCGCCCTGTTCGAAATTGACGTGTTGCCTCCTCTTCGAATAGTTTGACTTCATCATCTTTTAATATTTGTACTTCCTTTCTCTCAAATTTATTTTTCGATGGTGTACTAACTCCGCTGACAGGGTTGTATTGAACATCTCTTTTTTCTATAGCGTACCTAAAACAACCATTGCATGCATCTCTCATTTTCTTAATAGTTGAATGTGATTTTCCATCTTCAAACATATTATTGATTACTTCTTGAATATCATCTGCCGTTATTTTCCCTAATTGCAGATATCCAAGGTGTGGTATAATGTCACCTTTAACGGTATATTCTAAGCGGTCAAAACTAGAGTCTTTTAATTCATTCTTCTTGTAATTATATAACCATTTATTTATATATTCTTCGAACGAAATAGATATTATATTTTCAGCTAGATATTTATTCTTTTCCTTGTTGAATGCTTTTATTTTTCTTCTTACCTCAGCTTCGGTTTTTCCAGAGAAGGTTTTCCTAGCTGGCTTTCCATTTTGTTTTTTACCTAGATATAATTTTCCAGTCCACTTTCCATTTGGTAGCTGATATATACTACCTTCACCATCTTTAGCCTTTTGCTTTTTCATATTATCACTCACTGTTATCACCTCTATATATTATTATAACCAATATATATACTATTATAACCAAAAAAGTGATAATAGCAAGTGATAATAAAGTGATAATACAAAAGAGTTTTATTCATTTTAAGGGTGATTAGAAGGTATAAGGCTTGTGGATCGTTAGGATAATAAAGTGATTTTTTAGGCAATAAAAAAGCCTGTAAATTGCTACAAGCCTTGATAATACTATGGCGGGAATATGTGGGAATCGAACCCACCCAAGAGGCTCCTAACCCCTCGCGCTGGTTTTGAAGACCAGAGGGCACACCAGCACCCATCTACTCCCATGTTTCTATTTTTATTGCAACCATTATATTATAGCATATCGACAAAATCTGTCAAGATATAACTTTCTATTTTTTACTGATATTTTAACTTTAATGCTTTGACTTTCCAGAAAATATTTAAGAAAGCTAGTAGAAGTCCCATTTGAATTATAGCCTAATGTAAATATAGTTATACAACTACTCTAAAAAAATATCATAAAATATATACTTCGTCTACCATCGATTTCCTTACAAAAACATTCAGGAAATCGGGTTAGGTCATTTTCCTCAGTCTCGCAACTCAAATTTATTTGTTCGCTATCGCTCACATAAATTTGGTGCTCGTTGCGTTTGACCTACCATCGATTTCCTGACAAAAGCATTCAGGAAATCGGGTTAGGTCATAAAAAATCAAGCACTTAAATTTGAGTGCTTGATAGGTTTATTATTCGACTAAATCCTTTTCTTGACTATCTTCTTCATTTTCTCTTAGTACGATATGAACTAGTTGTATTCTTCTTTCGTCAATTTTTTCAATATGAAACTCGATGTTTTCAAATTGTGTGGTTACTTGCTCTCCATCATTAGGTATATAGCCTATTAAATCTATTAGAAAGCCTCCAAGAGTGTCATAATTCTCTGAGTCTTCATCTAGCTTTGTGTTAAGATTGCTATTCAATTCTTTAATAGAAATTACACCCTTCACAATAAAGTTTTTATCATCTATCTTTTTAATATCTGGTTCATCATGGTCATATTCATCATCGATGTCACCTACAATTTCTTCAATCAAATCCTCCATAGTAACTATTCCTGAAAATCCGCCATACTCATCAATTAGAACAGCCATATGCTTTTTCTTGGTTTGAAGCTCATTAAATAAATCATTAATATTCTTACGCTCTGGTATAAAATATGCTGGACGTAGGATTTTCCTGATATCCACATTATTAAAACCGACTTTATATGCTTCCAATAGAAAGTCTTTAATATAAAGTATTCCTAATATATCATCAACATCTCCTTCATATACAGGAATTCTAGAAAATTTAAGTTCAAGTATATCCTCTAGATACTCATCTATTGGATCTTCCAAGTCAATCATAAATACTTCGGTTCTAGCCGTCATAATCTCCTCGGCTAGCTTATCATCAAATCCAATTATACTATCTATCATTTCTCGCTCTATTGGGTTAATAATACCTTGTGCTTGACCAACTTCAACCATTGAGCGTATTTCTTCCAATGTAATCTTTTCCTCTACTCCTATTGTGCTAAATCCAAATAAACGCATTATTGCATTTGTAGAAAAGGATAAAAACCTAACAAAAGGATTCATAATTTTAGCTATAATATTTATTGATTTTACTGCAAACATTGAAAACCTTTCTGCATTTTGCAAAGCAACTCTTTTAGGTACAAGTTCTCCAAGTACAAGAGTAATATAAGATAATGTTAAGGTAACTAATACAAAAGCTATATCCTTAGCAAAAGGAATTTTAAAGCTTTCCAATAGCCTTCCAAAATCACCTGAAATTCCTACAGCTGCTGATGCAGATGAGAAAAATCCTGCAAACGTAATACCTACTTGAATTGTTGACAAAAACTTTGATGGTTCCTTTAGTAAATCCAGTAGCATCTTGGCTTTTTGATTGCCTTCCTCCGCTTGTACACTTAGTTTCTTCTTGTCAACTGATACCATTGCCATTTCCGATGCAGCAAAAAAAGCATTTAATAAAGTTAATATCAATATTAAAAGCAGTTGTCCTGTTATCGGGGCTCCAGATTCATCTCCCATTTAAATCATTCCTCCTAAATTAATCATAAAAAATGTATTCAAGCATTATATCATCATATTTTTTGGAAGATGTCAATAAGATATGAGTTTATTTTTGCTTAAACTTGTTGCACCAAAAAAATTTATAACTTTTATTTAATGTTTTTGAACCAGTTATAGTCTGATATTGCTTCACTCTCATTTTCATAAATATTCATAACCTTACACCGTTCAAAGGCAAACTCGATAAAGGCTTGTCCAGAAAAATCCTCTGTTATTCAGTAAAATAATTCTAAAAAACAATATCCGATACCATCATCCACCATTTTATTTGCCTAGTACTATTATAAAATATCTTTTTTATATTATAAATTTTTCTTTAGCTCTCTTAGTTCATCGGAACTAAGAGAGCGCCATTGCCCAACTTTTAAATCCCCTAGCTTAATATTCATTATTCTAATACGGTTTAGCTTAACTACCTGGTAGCCAAAGACCTGACACATACGCCTAATTTGACGATTAAGGCCTTGGATCAGTACTATACGAAATGTTTTATCATTAATAGGTGTCACTTTACATGGCTTGGTCACTGTGCCTAAAATTTTAACTCCTTTAGACATGCCCTGTACGAAATAAGGGGTAATTGGTTTATTTACAGTCACAATGTATTCCTTTTCGTGATTGTTTTCAGCACGTAATATTTTATTAACTATATCACCGTCATTAGTTAATAATATTAAACCCTGTGAATCCTTATCTAATCTTCCAATATGAAAAATTCGCTCGGGATGATTAACAAAATCAACAATATTGCCTTTAATATGTCTCTCTGTTGTACATGTAATCCCCACTGGCTTATTTAATGCAATATATATGTGTTTTCTTTTCTTGCCTATTCGCTTTCCATCAATACATACATTGTCTTCAATTTCAACTGTACTGCCTAAATGGGCAATTTGTCCATTTATTGTTACTCTTCCTTCTTCAATGATTTTATCTGCCTCTCTTCTAGAACAAATACCAGTTTCGCTAATATATTTGTTAATTCTCATATTTAATCCCTTCTCTTTTGTTTCTAATTTAATCAGCAAGTTATTTATTTTAGTAATTTTATTCATAGTTCTTGATTAAAGTAATTAAAAATCTATTATCATCGTATTGTAATTTCATTTCCATCCAATTACTTTTAATTATACGCCCATCTGTATAATATAGATTTAGATTATACAGTACTATTGTCTCATTGTCATATTTAATTATTTCAATGTTATTAATTTCATAATGTGCCAACCCCAATTGTTTTACTTCATAATATGCAGCAAATATATTATATTTTGTCTCATTTACGTCCTGACCTGTTTCCATCATAAACATTTTCCTAAAATCCCTATCTAAGAGTGCACTATAATATTCTTCAAGTATGTCTCCTGGATTATTGTATGGTGCTTCTAATAATAGATTACTAAAACCTATAGGTTCATTTAATTTATGTCTATTATATTTTTCTCTTTTTTCGCCTTCAATAAGTATTTGTACTTTATCAATATTTTCAATTGCTGTTAAGCTATTTACTATGGAATAGATTATAAGGACCTCATCATTTTCAGATATTTTTTCTTTTATCAAGCGCTTATTAAAGTTTACATATGCAACTGACCCCTGTAAATGAATAGATAACATTTTTGCACCATTGGGAATCACTTTTCTTAGTTTCTCATTACGCGTTCCTTTTAATAGTTCATCAATGACAGCAGCCTCTAAAGTCTTGTTTCCAAGGTTTACTTTTCGAACTTCCTCTACTAATATGTCAGATTTTTTCTGTGGAAAAAACAAACTAATACTTACCTGATAGCCTTCCGGCATTGGGTTAATAGATGGATAATTAACATCATTTTCATGTACTACTGTATAGTTTTGACATCCAACCAAAAATGTAATCAAAATTAGTATTGAAATAATTCTAGGTTTATTTCCCATAATAAGCCCTCCATAACTTTTATCCAATAACTAAAAATAAATCTCCAATTAAAGAATTATTTAACTATAGATTTATATCATTAGGTATTTTAATATAAAAGACGCTTCCCTTGCCTACACTACTTTCAACTTCAATAGCTCCTTGGTGCAATGATACTATCTGTTTTGAAATAGATAAGCCCAATCCTGTTCCCCCAGTTTTTCTTGACCTAGCCTTATCCACTCTATAGAATCTATCGAATATTTGATTAATTTCTTTCTCGGGAATTCCTATACCATTATCCTTTATTTCAATAAAGCACCATTTACCTTGAGAATACAGGCTGACTTTCACTTTTCCACCTTCAGGCGTGTATTTAATTGCATTATCAATAATATTTATTATTGCCTGCTGTATTTTCTCTGAATCCACCTTTATTTGTATCTTCTCATCTAACTTTAAAGTTAATTTCATTTTTTTCTTTTCTGCTAAAGGTCTCATTCTGTTTACAATTTTCTCAAGTAAAAAATTAATATAGGTTAGTTTATAGTTGATATGAAGTTTTTCCTTGTCTAAATCAACAAGAGCTAATAATTCAAGGATTATATTATTCAATCGGTCTGCTTCTGCAGCAATATCCTCCATAAATTCTTTGTAAATATGAATATTATCTTCATCTTGATGAAGAAGTGATTCTGATAAAAGTTTTATGGAGCTTATAGGAGTGCGTAATTCATGGGAAACATTTGCAACAAATTCATTTCTTTGTTTATCAACTTGATCCAATTTCATTATCATAGCATTAAAGGCATCAGCCATGCTCTTAAATTCATCATTAGTGTTGATTTCGATCTTCTGCTTAAAATCTCCCTTTGTCATATTATTTATAGCCTTTGTAAATCTCTCTAAAGGCTTAAAGGAAAAATCCAAAAATATAAAACTAATAAGAGCAATCAGTAATATACTCACAACTGATATTAAAATCAAATTTTGATTTATATGACTTAATTCTATATATATATCATTTATTGAAACAGATACAAGTATAGCTCCAACTATTCTGTTATGAACAATTGCAGGTACAGCAACATATAAAACATGCCCATACTCCTTGAAATTATAAATATTTGCAGAGGTTTGACCTTTTAAGGAATATTGAATCTCAGTATGCCTAAAAGTATTACCTAGATATTCTTTATTAGAATCACCTCTTACTACTCCGTTCCCGTCTACTACAATTATCCTTCCGTTAATTTCTTTACTGTATTTTTCTATTATCGGGTTAATATTTGTTATAGCCTCATGGTAGGCATTTACGGATAAATAGTTTTTAATATCATTTGCAACTATATTAGCCTTAATTAATACATTTGACTTTCTTTGCTCAATATATATATTTAGTATTAGTCTACTTATAAAAACATTTATAATGAGAAGTGAGGCAATTACTAATAACAAATAGGTGGAAACAAGTTTCCACCTTATACTGAAAAATTTTTTTCTTCTACTATGACTTATTCCTAAAATAATAACCAACTCCCCATTTTGTCAAGATATATTCTGCTTGACTAGAGTTTTTCTCAATTTTCTCCCTTAGTCTTCTGATATGAACATCTACTGTCCTCAAGTCTCCAAAGTATTCATAGCCCCATATTATCTCTAATAGTTCTTCTCTAGTAAATACTTTTCCAGGATTTGATGCCAATAATAATAGAAGGTCAAATTCTTTCGCAGTTAAATTAATATCTTGTCCTCTTACTGATACCTTTCTTCCTAAGGTATTAATAGTAAAGTTGTCTAACTGAATTATTTGTTCTCCAATTTTAGTTTCTCTGTTACTTACTCTTCTCAAAATTGCCTTTATTCTTGCCTTTAGCTCTAAGATATTAAATGGCTTAGTCATATAATCATCAGCACCATATTCTAGCCCTAATATTTTGCTTATATCCTCGCCTTTTGCAGTTAACATAATAATGGGAACTTGTGATTTCTCTCTTACTTTTTGACAAACTTCAAGCCCATCAATTCCCGGGAGCATAAGGTCTAATATTATTAAATCATAATTCCCCTTCTTGAACTTCTCATATGCCTCTAGTCCATCATAGGCTACGTCTATTTCATATCCATCTTGTTCTAAGCTATATTTAAGTCCTTTAACTAATAGAGCCTCATCATCGACAATCAATACTTTGGTGTCCAAAATATCACCCCAAACTTTCATATATTATCAGGAAACACTCCTAATATAGGAATTCTATATAATTTTAATTATTCCTCTTTTTATTGAGTAATAAAAAACATTAGAATAGTACTCTTGTATCACCTAAACGTTTTGTAATTTTCAAGTCATCTAAATATTCTATAAGGGCTATCGCAAGCTTTCTATTTGTATTTAGCAAGTCCCTGAGCTGAGCAACTGAAATAGAACCATTTCGGATAATATAGTCTTTCACAATATCAACTGCTTCTATATATGCATCTCTATGAAGAATATTATCATCTTTTAGTCTTATTAATATCCCAACATCTAGTAAGGCCTCAAACACTTGGTCTATATCTTTCGTACTATGCTTTAATGCATTATATAGGTCTTCTTTCTTAAAAGAATTAAATTTGTTTTTCAAGAACTCTTTCTCTATTGAAGCTTTTATTTCTTCTTGTATTGAATTAAAGCTTACTTCAAAATCAATCAAGGCAAGACTTTCATTAACCTGCTTTATAATTTTATCTTCTATAAGACTATTTATGAAACTATCTCCTAATTTTTGTTTAACAGAGCCTAAATATTTACTTCTTATCTCCTCTTTTGACATTCCAGCTTTTAAAGGATTATTCTTATGAAATCTATTTAGCTCTTCCCTAATTTTATTTAATAAGGACTTCTTATAATCTATATGAATTATATGCAGGTCTTTTAATAATTTAAACGTTAGAATCTTATTCTCCTCTTTAAGCTGATCAATTATTATTTCTATTTTTTCCTCAGCCAGAACCGTAGATATTGATATATCCCTTAAAGTAGGGAATGTATTACTTTTATCTTTTATTATCTCTTCAATGACATCAGATATTTGTCCCTTTTCTTTGATTTCCAGCTCTTTTATTACATCTTCATCAAACCTTTTTCGTTTTGGAGGATTTGGTTCTAAAATCTCTCCTCCTCCTATAGTCATCATCGGTGAATAAAATCTAATAATAAACCTATCTCCTCTTTTAGCAACAATTTCCTCCTCAAGCCTTAGCTGAGCATAGCAGCTCTCTCCAGGTGTTAATTGCTCTCTATCTAGAAAAACTACTCTACATAATACTTCACTAGCTCCAGTGTAAAGTCTGAGTCTTGTCCTATTATCAATGATTCTTTGAGAATCCTCTAAAAGCTTGAGCTTAACATCTACCATCATTGTGGCTTCCATTGAATTTACAGGGCCTATTACATTTCCTCTTTCGATTTCATTTTTTTTAAGTCCAGCTATGTTTATGGCAACTCTCTGTCCACCATAGGCAACATCACTATCTGCTCCATGAACCTGGATTGACCTAACCCTTCCAGTTTTAGTGCCTGGAAATACTTGAATTTCATCTCCTATTTTAAACTTCCCAGCAGATAATGTTCCAGTAACTACAGTCCCAAAGCCTGACATGGAAAATACCCTATCTACAGGCAATCTTGCAGTTTCAGTGTCATCTCTATCTTTTACTTCCTCAGTAAGATGCTCTACTATTTCAATTACTTTATTTATTCCAGACTTTGTGACAGAAGAAACTGGTATTATAGGACTATTTTCTAGGAATGTACCTTTTACACCATCTTTCACGTCTTCTTCAACTAGTGCTAACCATTCTTCGTCTACTAAATCAGATTTAGTAAGTACAATAAGTCCTTTTTCTATTCCTAATAGATTTAGAATATTTAGATGCTCCTTAGTTTGTGGCATAATTCCTTCATCAGCAGCTATAACTAACAATACTACGTCGATTCCCATAACACCTGCTAACATGTTTTTTATAAACTTTTCATGACCTGGTACATCAATAATACCTGCTCTTCTACCACTAGGAAGATCAAAGTATGTAAAGCCTAACTCAATTGATATACCTCTTTCCTTCTCTTCCTTTAATCTATCAGTTTCTCTTCCTGTAATTGCTTTAATTAAAGTAGTTTTGCCATGATCTATATGACCAGCAGTTCCTATTATGACATTCTTCATTAAATGCACTCCTTTAAACATTTCTCAAGAGCAATTTTTAATCCTTCAGCTACTTCATTAAATTCATCTTCCTCAATAGTTCTTAAATCTATATATAATCTATCTCTAAAAATCCGTGCAATAATTGGTGTACTATAGGCTCTTAGATTTTTCTCCAATGATGTAATGCTTATGTCATCTGAGTATAGCATTATACACTTAGTCGGTATCTGTTCAAGAGGCATAGAGCCTCCTCCTACTTGTGAATAATCATCAGCAAGGCTTATTTTGAGTTTGTCTAAGTTCTTCTGTTCTATCTCAAGCATTAGTCTTTCTGCCTTAGTTTTTATCTCTTCCTGAGTCATTGTAAGCATTCTTAAGGTTGGAATTTTTTTAATTGCAGTTTCCTCGCTTAAGTACAATCTTAATGTAGCTTCTAAGGCAGCAATAGTAAATTTATCTACTCTCAATGCTCTGTTCAACGGATGCTTTTTCATCATATCAATATATTTCTTTTTGCCAATTATTATCCCAGCTTGAGGTCCTCCTAGAAGTTTATCACCACTAAAGGTAACTATATCAACTCCTGCTCTTATGGATTCTTGAACGGTTGGTTCATATTGGAGACCATACTTGCTTAAGTCTAATAACACACCACTTCCTAAATCTTCTATTACAGGTATACTACACTTTTGCCCTAAGCTCACTAGTTCTTCTAAGGATACAGCTTCAGTAAAGCCTAGAATCCTATAATTACTAGTATGAACCTTCATTAAGGCAGCTGTATCTTCCCCTATAGAATTCTCATAGTCTGATAAATGGGTCTTATTTGTGGTTCCTACATCCACTAATATGGCACCGCTTTGCTCCATAACCTCTGGAATTCTAAAAGAACCTCCTATTTCAACCAGTTCTCCCCTAGATACTATAACCTCTTTATTTTTGGCTAAACTGCTTAGTACTAATACTACAGCCGCAGCATTATTGTTTACGACTATTGCTGCCTCAGCACCAGTGATTTTACAAATAATATCCTCTAAGTGACTATATCTGGAGCCTCTCATGCCACTTTCAAGGTCGAATTCTAGATTATTATAGCTTGAAGCTATTTCCATAATATGCTCCATTATTTCTCCATTAATGAGGGATCTACCTAGATTAGTATGAATAACGACTCCTGAGCCATTAATTACCCTTCTTAGCCTTGGTCTTAAGGCTGCCTCTACCCTCTCTTTGATAACCTCAGTAATTCTACTTATTTTGTAGTCTAGTTCGTCTAAAGTTAGACTTTTATTTGATATCAATTCCCTTAGCTCAGCAATTACTTCTCTTATTACTTCAGTAACAACTTCCCTAGGGTATATTGTCAGAAGCTGATCAACTTTTTCATTAGCTAAGAGCTGATCAACCTTAGGTAATCTACTATACATGTTAATGCTATTATTCATATATAATCCTTCCTATTCTTATGTTTTTTAAACTACTCTACTATAATATACTCATTTTGCTTCTCAATTACTTCCCCAATAATTCCATACTCCGTAGGGCTATTTTCTAGCAATTTCAGCAGTTTATCTGCTTTTTCTGCATCTACAGAAATCAATAACCCTCCTGATGTTTGAGGATCAAAGAAAAGGTCTTTTATTTCCTGGGCTACATTATGGCTAAAGCTAACCTTATCACCTATAAATCCCATATTTGAATATGCACCAGCAGGCACAAGTCCCATTTTTGCATATTCTACAGCTTGTGGTAGGACTGGTACTTTATTAGAATAAAGTTTTATTGTGACGCCGCTGCCTTCAGCCATCTCTAAAGTATGGCCAAGAAGTCCAAAGCCCGTAATATCTGTACAGCTGTTAGCCCCTACACTTAACATCGCATCTTTAGCAAACTTGTTTAATGTAGTCATTGTTTTAACAGCTTCATTATATGTTTTCTCATCTGTTAATTGTGCTTTTATAGCAGTATTTATTACACCAATACCTATTGGCTTGGTCAATATTAGTATGTCTCCTATTTTAGCGTTGCAGTTTGTAAGAACCTCTTTTGGGTGCATAAACCCACTTACACTAAGCCCATACTTTGGTTCATCATCCTCTACAGTATGCCCCCCTATGAGTATTGCGTTTGCTTCTGCAACCTTATCATATCCCCCCTTTAATATTTCAGCCATAATGTCTGGTGAAAGACATGTGGGGAAGCAGATAATATTCATTGCTAGCTTAGGCTCTCCTCCCATTGCATATATATCACTCAATGAGTTAGTAGCTGCAATTTGACCAAATGTATAGGGGTCATCTACAACTGGAGTAAAAAAATCTATTGTCTGAATAAGTGCAGTATCTTCATTTATTTTGTAAACAGCTGCATCATCAGAAGTTTCTATTCCAACAATAAGGTTTTCATCAGTAGCTTTTGGTAGTTGACACAGAACCTGTGCCAAGGTATCAGGACCTATTTTCGCTGCTCAGCCTGAGCTTTTTGTCATTTCTGTAAGTCTTTTTTCTTTTTGTGACATATTTTATCGCCCCTTACTTTACTATTATTAGTTCCTTAATTGAATCAAATTTTTTATCACCTATTCCAGATACTTTTTTTATATCATCTATGTTAGAAAATTTATGGTTTTGTCTATATTCAATTATTTTTTCAGCTGTTACAGGACCTATTCCAGGAAGGCTTTGAAGCTCTTCCTTTGTTGCTGTATTGATATTAATTTTTCCTTGACTAGTGCTTTTACTGTTTTCATGAGCTACAGATATATCTTCTAATTCAGATATGTCTTCCCCAACTTTAGGAATATAGATTTTTTCCTCATCATCAATTCTTCTTGCAAGATTTATTCTTTTTTCATCTGCATACTGTGTTAATCCTCCAGCGATATTAACTGCATCAATAACCCTAGCCCCTTCAGTTAACTCTATTACACCCGGATTAATTACTTCACCATCTATATGTACTACTATTTTTCTCGGAGAATTTTCTGTATTCTCTATACTTGGATTGTTTGTTTCAGTATTTACTATTTTCCCATTAATTTCTTCATTGTCTCCGCTTCTTGTATCGGCTTTAATTAGTTCTATATCCTTTTTTATAATAGACTTATACCCAAATACTACTATTAATATAATAACAAATATTAGTATAACTATTTGTTCTCTTTTTGTAAAGTTGCTCACAAAAATCACCCCAATAATAAATATTCTTACCATATTATTCTATAGGATACATGTATATCCTTCAACTTAGCTTAAAAAATTTGAATGCTAAAAAATAATTTAAAAAAATTCAGTAATTGACTTAAAAATATTGTCATATTTTGATATACTATAAGAAGACAAAAAGCGGAGGTGGTATGTTGAAAAAAATCATTGTTTTTTTTCTACTATTATTTTTAGTTTTTAATTTTGAAAAACACGTATTTGCTGATGAACCAGATATATCTGCTGAAGCTGCAATTTTAATTGATGCGGATACTGGAACAATACTTTTTGAGAAAAATATCCATCAAAAAATGTTTCCTGCAAGTACAACAAAAATGTTAACTGCAATAATAGCTATTGAAAAAGGAAATCTTGATCAAAAAGTAACTGTGGACAAAAAGACCCCCTATGAGATTGAGGGAAGTCATATAGCCCTTGAGCCCGATGAAGTTTTAAGTATGCGAGACTTAATTTATGCAACTCTTATAGAGTCAGCTAACGATGCTGCGGCAGTAATTGGCAAACATATATCTGGTTCTACAGAAGATTTTTCAAAACTTATGAATACTAAGGCTAGAGAAATAGGAGCAAAAAACTCCAATTTTGTAAATGCAAATGGACTACATGATGATAATCATTTCACTACTGCATATGATTTAGCTATGATTGCAAAATATGCAATGCAAAATGATTTTTTTAGAAGCGTTGTGTCTACATATACTTATACAATAGAGCCTACCAATATAAAGTCAGCTTCGAGGCCCATAGGATCATCAAATAAATTGTTGTATGGAGTAGAAAAGATAAATGTAGATGGGAAAACTGTATCTATAAAATATGATGGTGCAAATGGCATTAAAACTGGTTATACTCCTCAGGCTCAAAGCTGCTTAGTGTCTTCAGCCGAAAAAAATGGACAAAGACTTATAAGTGTAGTTTTAAAAACTACTGGTAACAATGTTTTCATAGATACACATAAGCTTTTGAATTATGGTTTTGATAACTTTGCTAGTGTAAAACTTGCTTTCAAAAATGAATTTATTGACAATATCGATGTTGAAAATGGAGATAAATCAATAGTTACTGGGATAGTAGACAATGACCTATACAGCCTTGTACCCAAGGGAAAAGAAAGTGAAGTAAAAAGAAACATTGTTTTACCTGAAAAAATTTCTGCACCAATATCTAAAGGGCAAGTTATAGGAAAAATTGAACTTCAATTAAATGGTAAAGTGATTGAAACTGCAAATATTGTATCTGCCATGGAAATAAATCAAAAAGCAACCTTTGATGTAGTTAATATAAATGGCAAAGAGTCAATTTTTAGAAAATGGTGGTTATGGCTAATTTTATTGCTATTAGCCTGGAGAATCTCTGTTGAATTTAAGAGAAAAAAGATCAGAAGGAAAAAATCCTATTTGTATATGAGATAATGGGGGTCTATGCTTATAAGTTCAGGGAACATACCGAGAAGCGTCGGAATGTCCCTAACTTATATTAAAACTTATTAGAGCAAAATTAAAGGTGACAATGTCACCTTTATATTATTGCTACTGCTTCTATTTCTACATTTCCATCCTTAGGTAATCTAGCTACTTCAACACAAGACCTAGCTGGCTTGTGTTCATTGAAGAATTCTCCATATACTTCATTGATTAATCCAAACTGATTCATATCCTTTATAAATACTGTTGTCTTAACAACATTGTTAAGTGTTGCCCCTGCAGCTTCTAATACAGCTTTAAGGTTGTTTAAGGATTGTCTTGCTTCATCCTGAATTGTCCCTTCTACAATATTACCAGTTTCGGGGTTAATTCCTAGCTGACCAGAAGTAAAAACCATGTTTCCTGCATTTATTGCTTGAGAATACGGGCCTATAGCCTTTGGTGCTTTTTCAGTAAATATTGACTTTAATTCCATTTATGTAGCCTCCTTGAATATATTTAATTTTTATGAATTTCCTCTAGATAATTATATATTGTATATCTTGAAACACAAAGCTTTTCGGCAACATATTCAACTGAACCTTTTATGAGAAATATACCTTTAATATTCAACATGTTAACGATTTTAACCTTGTCCTCTTTACTAAGATAAGATATGGGTTTTCGAATTTCATCTACTACCTCTGACACTAGCCTTTCCATTAAGGTAGTTATATTCTCACTATCTCTCACACTATTTTCATTGACCTTATTTTCAGCAGTTTCATCAATTGAACAAAAACCCTGAAAAACCTTGCTAGCTAATAAATAATCGGTTATATCAAAACTGATTACCATAATCATGTATTCTTCCTTTAACACATCCCCTATAATAAATAAAACAGCTTTTATACTTCGTCCTTCTCTGGTGGTATAAGAAAAAACAGTATGACCATTATGAGCTTGGAGCTTTTTAAATGCTTCAAGCTCATAATAGTTCATTTGATCTTCAGATTTTCTACCTGTTACACGATTATTCACAACAAAAATTAGCTCGTGATATGACCCTTTACTACTAAATAAGGCTATCTCACAATTTTGACCAAATAATCTTCCTAAACCATCTGCAAAGGAAGTAAGATAATTAGCTAAGTCATTTAAATCAATAGCCATGAGCTATACCTTCTTCCTAAATAAATGACTCAGTGTCAATATTTTCAGCATCTGCCCATAATCTTTCTAGATTATAAAAATTCCTATCTTCTTTATGAAATACATGGACTATAATATCACCATAATCTAGCAATACCCACCTTCCTGAACTATACCCTTCCTTATGCTTTAGTTCATAGCCATTAGTATGCATTTTTTCATCGATATCATCTGAAATCGCCATTACTTGCCTTTCTGAATTTCCACTTAATATTACAAAATAGTCTGCTATGCTAGTAAGTTTAGTTATTTTCAAAACCTTCATATCAAATGCCTTTTTATCATCAGCAGACTTTATAATTATAGACAGTTGTTCAGTCACTATCTTACCTCCTGATTAATATTAATTATTAGACTTTTCATTCTCTCCATCCTTCATAACTACGTTATGGTCATTGAACATATTATCTATCATTTCTTGAGTCTTTCCTTCGTTATGAATAAAATACCATACTTTGCTTATATATTTAGGCTCACCTGGTAAAGTAGCCATTTCAATGTTTTCAGTATCTACGTTTTTTGCTTTAAGTGCAAACTTAGCTATAATATCCAAAGGTATGTTTGTATCTACATTCTTGATGTAGGTGTCTAAAAACTTAGGAAGCTTTAGTATATTAATTGGATTTAAAGCTTTTTTTATAGCGCTGCTCATGAATTGGTGTTGAGCATCTATTCTCCCTAAATCTTGATCAGCATATCCTTTTCTATATCTTAAAAATTGTAATGCTTCTTCTCCCTTTAAATTCTGTTCTCCTTTTTTAAGGTTTATATATAGAGGTGGATCTGCTGTTGGATCTGAATACTTCATATCCATAGGCACATCAATCTCTACTCCTCCTATTAGGTCAACTACATCTTTAACTATTTGATAATCAACTCTTACATAATAATCAAGACTAATACCTAGTAAATCCTTCACCGCCTTTACGGATAATTCAGGTCCTCCATAGGCATGCGCATGATTAATCTTTTCTTTATTTTTTCTTCCTCTTATAGTCGCCATAGTATCCCTAGGAATTGATAATATTGAAACTTTCCCAGTAGTATCATCATATCTGCATAGCATCATAGTATCTGTTCTTTGTCCCTTGGCTTTTTCTCCACTTTTTGCATCAACACCTAAAAGTAGAAAGGTTATATCCTTATTTCCATCATCTCCCTTAACTATGTCTGCTATATTAGATACAAAAGTATTTTTACCATCTTTATCATTAAGAATAAAAGCAATAATTCCTCCAGATATAATTGTAAACACTAAAAATGCTACAACGAAGGTTTTTAAAAAACTTTTCATATAAACCACTCCAAGCCTATTTAATTTTGTTTATTAGGTAATTTCTTGCGTCAATTGTATAAGGATGGATATAATATCCCTTATCTATTATATACTTTATGGTTTTATCCATTGCCTTAAGTAAAGCCAAATCTAAATTCTCATAGGCTAGTTTTCTAATCTCATCTACCCCGGGAAAATTCCTATCTGGTTCTATATAATCGGAAATATATATTATTTTCTCAAGTAGAGTCATATTCTCTCTACCTGTTGTATGGTACTGTATGGCATTTAATATATCCCTATCTTCAATATTAAGCTCTCTTCTAGCTATTTCAGCACCTAATGCGCCGTGAATTAGAGCAAAATTAGTAGAATAAGCATCTCTCTGAATTATATCAAAATTATAGGCATTTTTCAATAATTCATCTTCATTCTTAAATTTTCCACAATCGTGAAGTATACCTGCAATAGCTGCCTTTCTCTCATCGCAGTTAAATATATTTGCCAGCTTAATAGCTTCCTCCATCACTCTAATCGAATGTAGGTATCTTTCATCTCCAATACTATTTATTAACTTATTCTCCACCTTATCTATGAGCTTTTTATATTTTTCCATATTACAAACAGTCCTTTTTAACATTATCCAAATATAGCTTATGCTTTATTATATATGATTCAACTGATTCGGGAAGCATATATTTTACTGTTCTACCATCCTTAATTCTATTTCTTATATCAGTGGAAGATATTTGTAATGCAGGCACTGAAACAGTATATATGCCTTTATTATATTTAGACTCAAGTTCTTTAACTTTTGTTTCAATTTTAGCTAATTGAAATCCAGGTCTAGTAGCAGCAACAAATTTACACATAGAAAGTAATTGATCTACATCCTTCCAGGTTGAAAGCTCAAGTAATGAATCTGCTCCAGTAATAAAATAAAATTCTGCTGTATCTTTGCAGCACTGTTCTAATTCCCTCATAGTGTCAATTGTATAAGTAATTTCTTTTTTCTCCAGCTCCATAGTAGAAACATCAAAATAGGGATTGGAAATAGTAGCTAGCAAAGTCATCTGATACCTATGTTCACCAGATGTAATTTTGGTAGCATCCTTATGAGGAGGGTTTCCAGCAGGCACAAAAATAACCTTGTCCAATTTAAACTTACATCTTATCTCTTCTGCAATTACCAGATGTCCAACATGAATGGGATCAAAGGTTCCCCCCATTATCCCATATTTTTTTTTATAGTTATTCATAAAATATCCTCACAATCTTAATTTGTTAGTTGCAGTAGATATTGTCTTACATTATACAATAATATTAGATTTGGATAAATATTAATATAGCATATTTCTTTAGTTTATATCAATAAAATTAGTAATTTGATCTATTTCTTGTTTATTTGTGCAATAAAGAGTCTCTATATCTTCACTTTCAAAGTTTTTTAGATAAATAACTAATTCGCCATTTTGGTTTTGTTCATATCTAATACATTTAAAGCCATTATCATAAAAGCTCTTTATCCGATTTAAGCAATCACACATGTATATTCTCCTCCATAAATAATGATATAGGTGTCGGTCTCGCATCACAAATTTATTTACTCGCTACCCTTCATAAATTTGATGCTCGCCCAGTTTGACCTAACCCGATTTCCTGATAGAAGCTATCAGGAAATCAGGTTAGGTCATAAAAAGAGATTGGGCTCCCAATCTCTTTTATTCTTCCCATATTTATTTATTTCATCATAGATTTTTGATTTTAATGAGGCAATTCAATCTTCTTATTTTCTTTTGATTCTCTATAGATTACAAATTTGTTACCTATACTTTGAACAAATTCAGCATCTAGTTTTTCAGTTACTTCCAAAGCTACGTTCTTTGCCTCTAGTAGACTGTTATTAAGTACATTAATTTTAATAATTTCTCTAGCCTCAAGAGCCTCATCTAATTGCTTAAGAAGGTTTTCTGTTATACCATTTTTGCCTACCTGAAAAATAGGTTCTAATCTATTAGCTAATGACTTTAAATAGCTTCTTTGTTTTCCACTTATCAAAAAGTACACTCCCTTATTCTATACTTCTACTTCCTTCTTTGTTTTTCTTCTATGAACTTCATAATTTTGCATTCCTTTTTTCCATCCGCTTCTTAATTTCTCAGAAGGCTCATACTTAGTATTGATCACAAAATCCCCCTTAGCCACACAATAATAAGTTGGTTGATTATCTTTGCAATTCCCACAATTTATGCAGTTCATTTCCTTACCTTGACCTCCATTAATCAAAAAATTCAAATTCGTAACCACAAATATTTACAATATCTTCATTATTAATTCCTAAAGCTTTTAACCTGTCCACAACCCCTTTTCTTTTAATAATTTTTTGAAAGTATCTTATTGAATCTAAATCATCAAAGTTTGTAGAATTAAGAAGCTTTTCTATCTGATATCCCTCTACAAAATATTTGTCGTCTTCTTTTCTAATTATAATTTCATCCTTCTTATCTGTCAATTCATATATTTTATTTTCTTCTATAATTTCGTCGGTAGGCTCTGGTTCCCCAGCCCCCTGCAGTTTATTCCAAATAGCATTCTCAAGCTCCTTTATGCCTTGACCAGTGGCTGCAGATATGGCGTATATCTCATAGCCAAGCTTACCTGCTTCATTTGCTAGTTTGTCATAGCCGTCTCCATCACCTAGAATATCAATTTTATTTGCCACAACAATTTGTGGTTTCGTAGCTAATTTAGGATTATACTCCTTAAGTTCTTCATTGATTTTATAAAAATCATCTACTGGGTCTCTTCCTTCACGTGATGATACATCAACTAAGTGGACTAAAATCCTTGTTCTTTCTATATGTCTAAGAAATTCATGACCTAGTCCTACACCCTCATGTGCACCTTCAATTAATCCAGGTATATCAGCTATTACAAAGCTTCTTCCGCCTTCAAGCTCTGCAACCCCTAGGTTTGGAGTAATAGTTGTAAAATGATAATCAGCAATCTTGGGCTTTGCATCGGTTACTATAGATAATAAAGTTGATTTACCTACATTAGGAAAGCCTACTAGTCCCACATCTGCTAAAAGCTTAAGCTCTAGTACAATCCATAGCTCCTCTCCCTTTGAGCCCCCTTCAGCAAATCTAGGTGCTTGTCTTGTAGATGTAGCGAATTTCATATTTCCTTTTCCGCCACGACCTCCTTTGACAATCACGAAGCTAGAGCCATCCTCTGTTAAATCTGCAATAACTCTGTTAGTTTCCGCATCTCTAACTATAGTTCCTTGAGGTACCTTTAGGATAAGATCCTGACCCTTTTTCCCATATTGCATTTTAGACTTTCCATCCTCACCATTTTCAGCCTTATAGTTTTTTCTATATCTAAAATCCATAAGGGTCCTAATATTTCTATCTACTTCAAGTATTACACTACCGCCATTCCCTCCATCTCCACCTGCTGGACCTCCAGCTGGCTCGTATTTCTCTCTTCTAAAAGCTACTGCTCCATGTCCACCGTTTCCTGCTTTTACATGTATTTTTGCCACATCTATAAACATTATATCCATCCTTACTTTATAATTATTTTATTATAATAATAGTTCATAATATGTAAACTCTTTATTAGTATTCCAAGTAAGTATAAAATTAATAACTATTTGAAATTGAGCAAATATTATCTCCTACTAATAAATCTTTGGTTTTATCAAAATAGAGTACAACCTCGTAACCATCATCGACCTTAGTAATATTATTAATACCTCTACTATTTTGTTCAAATAAACTTATATCAATATCACCACTAAAAACGAACTCAATTTTATCAATATGTTCATATACCTCTATAAAAAGCTTTGCACCTTGGTTTCCATTATATGTACAATCAAAGAAAAAATCAAATAGTTTTGAAATATAATCTATTACTCCACTTTCATCATTAATATCTCTAATTTCGCTATTTACGCAGCTATCAACATCATAGATAATCTCTATTCCTTTACTTTCCCCTAATTTCATTTTTTTCTCTAAAAGCAGTGAAATAGAAAATATAGATATACAAAAGCATTTACTGGAATTAAGTGATAGATTTATTGATTTTTTGATATATTCTATAGCCATATCTTTGTTGTTTAACTGCAGGTATCCATAAATAATCTGAAATACATTCATATAATCATGTCTTTGCTCTCTTAACAAATATTTAGTCTTCTTAATGAAATTAAGTTCTAGCTCCTTGCTTGATTTACCTCCATGCCCTTTTTTCTTAGTAAATGAGAATAATGAGCATATACCTAACAAAGATAAAAAAAACAATATAATTGCAGTAAAAATATTTATTTGAACAGTAATACTAACACCTCCCTCAATAAGCTTCTTTATATATTTTAACATAAAAATAGGAAAATAAAACAAAAAAACCTACCTTAATTGGTAGGTTTATATTATACTTATGCTAATGTTTCTACTGGGTAAACACTTACTTGCTTCTTGTCTTTACCTTTTCTCTCAAATTTAACAACTCCATCGATTGTAGCAAATAGAGTATCGTCGCCGCCTCTACCTACATTTAAACCTGGATGGATTTTTGTTCCTCTTTGTCTAACTAATATATTTCCTGCTGGAACGAATTGTCCGTCAGCTCTTTTTACGCCTAATCTTTTAGCTGCACTATCACGACCGTTCTTAGAGCTACCTACTCCTTTTTTAGACGCAAATAGTTGTAAGTTTATTCTAATCATCTCATTACACCTCCCTATATTTGAGAGTTACATAATCTGGATAGATATCAATCAATCCTTTTAACCCTACTTCCATAGTCCGCAGGACTATGTCTGCTTTTTCCCTTTGCTCCTTAGAGAGTTTAAAGGGCATAGATACTTTTAAGTATCCTTTTTTATCATCTATTATATAAGCTATGTCATTCTCTTCAATACCACATACTTCATTTAATGAAATAAGGGCGGTCTGACTCAAAATAGATATAGATGCACATAAAATATCTTCTCCATATGCACCATAATCAGCATGACCTTTAATTTCATACTCTACTATACTGCCATCATCATTTTTAAGTATAGTTATTTTCGTCATATTCAACACTATCCGTTAATTTTTTCTATCTTAACCTTTGTGTATGGCTGACGATGTCCTTGTTTCTTTCTGTAATCCTTTTTTCTTTTAAACTTATAAACAATTATCTTTTTTGCTTTACCTTGCTCAACAATGTTACCTGTTACAGACACACCATTTACATAAGGTTTACCAACATTTACTTCTTCTCCATTAGAAACTAGAAGTACTTTATCAAAGCTTAAAGATTCACCTTCGTTTCCAGCAACCTTTTCAATGAAGACAACATCTCCTTCTTGAACTCTATATTGCTTTCCACCAGTCTCAATTACTGCGTACATTACACAACACCTCCTCTAACCAGTCTCGCCAATGCTAGGTACCGAAGTTTTAAAACCCGCACTGTGCGGCTACTTACAAAGTAAAATTTTATCAGACAAAGGGCAAAAAGTCAAGGAAATATAATTTTTTATTTCCATTCCCTAAAAATTATAGCATACGATGAATTATTTACTTTATATTTCAAACAACATATCACTATATTCCTAAAATTCCTTTAATAAAATCTATTTTCCCTATATTCTTTACCTTTATTTCATTATGATGAATAGCATAGTTGCCTTTAATGAACAATTTAATTCCATATTCCTCTTCAATCTTATTTATAAAACTGTTACTATTTTTCTTTAAATACTCTTCAATATGTATACTTACTTCAAAAATAGCCGCCTCTGCACTAGTATGCAGCTTGAGCCTCTTTACTTCCTTATTTATTAAACTAAGGACCGTTCTTTCTGAATAAACCTTTCCAGTACCATTACAGCAAGGACATTCCTTTAATAATTTAGTAGTCAACCTACTTCTTGTTTTTTTTCTAGTCATCTCTACTAAGCCTAGCTGAGTCATTCCTAGAACAGTAGACTTCGTTCTGTCATTCTTAAGTTCATTTTCCAATGTCTTCAGAACTTCTTTTTCATGTGTTTCATTGTTCATATCTATAAAGTCAATAATTATGATACCGCCAATATTTCTTAGTCTTAACTGCTTTGCTATTTCCTTAGCTGCTTCAATATTCGTTCTAAGGACTGTGTCTTCTAGATTAATGCTTCCAACATACTTACCTGTATTTACATCTATAGAGGTTAAAGCCTCTGTTTCATCTATTACTATATATCCTCCACTTTTCAGCCAGACCTTCTTGTCAAGAGCTTTATTAATTGCTTGCTCGATTCCAAAGTAGCCGAATATGTCATGGCTGGAATCGAAATATTCAACTCTCGATTTCAATTGTGGAGATATCATATCTACTAATTCAACTATGCTTTTATATTCATCTCTACTATTAATTATCAGCTTTTGAACATTACTTGTGAATAAATCTCTCACTGTTCTATGAATTAAGTCAAGATCCTTATACATAACTCTAGGAGCAAATCCAAGATTTCTTTCACTATCAATCTTATTTAAAACCTTTAGCAAAAATTTAATGTCATCTTTAAAATCTTCTAGCTCTAATCCTTCACTTGCAGTCCTTAGTATTAAACCCATATTGGCAGGCTTAATGCTCTCAATAATTTCTCGTAGTCTATCCCTTTCTAATTCATTACTTATACGCCTTGACACACCAATATAATCAGTATAGGGCATAAGCACAATGTGTCGACCTGGTATTGTTATTTGAGTAGTCACTCTTGCACCTTTATTGCCAAAGGGCTCTTTTATGACTTGTACAATTGCATCCTGTCCAGACTTTATAACATCCTTAATAGAGATATCTTTAAGATTAATTTTTTTATTTGCCAGCATCTCCTTAGGAATTGCATCTTTTACGTAAAGAAAAGCATTTTTTTCTAACCCTATATCAACAAATGCTGCTTGCATACCTGGTAAAACATTGACAACTCTGCCTTTGTATATATTACCAACAGTTCTTTTATCATCATCCTCTTCTATATATAACTCAACTAGTTCAGAATTTTCTAGAACTGCTACTCTATTTTCTTGTAAACCTACGTCAATCACTATTTGACTCATAAAATCTCTCCTAAAGCAGAATTTAATCGCTAAGAGTACTATAGCCTATATTAGCCAATACATCATTATTGTCATTAGTCTTAAACTATATAGGCAAAGAAATAGTACCATCTTTCTCAGTAAATAACTCAAGTCTATGTAACTTTAAGCTATCCTCTTCAATATTAATTTTTGTGTGTTCTTCAAGTAGCACTACTACTTCTTCTGGTTTTAAGTTTCCTTGACTCCCTGTCATTAAGGTTGTCTTGAGTATAATTGTATCATCTTCATTTGATAGAAGAAATAATTCTTTTATTCTTTCTCTAACATTATGTTGCTTTACGCTTATCTTATTACCTTTCTTTTTCTCTTTAGTTAATATAAGCTCTTCTTTATCTAAAAAACTATCAATCTCTCTTGTAATCTCCTCAGCACTCATATCTCTTACAGTTTTAAATCCTATTAGATAAGTAGACCATCTTATTAACGATACTACAGACTCCTTGTCATCTGAAGACACTGCCTTTAATATTTTTATCCCATTTGGCAATATAGTATTCAGCTTTTGTTTAAATTCTTCTGGTTCAATACATGTATCCAGCTCTACATCCATGTATTCTCCATCACTAGATATTCCTAAAGCTAAGGCTGTAGCTAAAGAAAATTGCGGGTGAGGATTAAAGCCCTCACTATATTTAACTGGAATATTTGCACGCCTAAATGCTCTCTGAAAAACTCTCATTAAATCAAGGTGAGAAATGTATCTTAAATCCTCTTTTTTTGTAAACTTAGCTCTTATCTTCATTAGCAAACACCACCTGTAAAACTATTATTTATACCACATCCTGTACATCCTTTTCTACAATCTTTAGTTAGTTCACCCTTCTTGGCTTTTTCATTTTCATTTATAAGATATTTCTTTGAAACACCTACATCTATGAAATCCCATGGCAGAACTTCTTCATAGCTTCTTTCTCTAGTTGCATAAAAATCTGGATCTACTCCCGCTTCTTCAAATGCTTCAATCCATTTTTCAAAGTTGAATTTATCTGCCCAGCCATCAAATTTGCATCCCTTTTCCCAAGCCTTTATTAACACCTCAGATACACGCCTATCTCCTCTTGCTAGAACTGCTTCTAAATAACTTAGCCTTGAATCATGGTGATTATATGTTATCTTATTATCCTTGATGCTGCTTCTTAATAGTCCTATTTTCTTATTAAATGTCTCTATACTATCTTGAGGATACCACTGAAAAGCTGTAAAAGGCTTTGGTACAAAACAAGAAGTACTTGCAGTTACTTTTAAATTGCCCTTTCTTTGTTCTCTAGGCAGTCTAAAGAAAAGGTCTTTTACTTTATACGTTAAATCCTTGATTCCCATAACATCATCAAAGGTTTCCGTAGGTAAGCCTATCATAAAATAAAGCTTTACAGTTGACCATCCAGAGCCAAATGCTTCTTCCGTGGACTTAAGTAAATCCTCCTCAGTAATACCTTTATTTATTACATCTCGGAGTCTTTGAGTGCCTGCCTCTGGCGCAAAGGTTAAACCTGTCTTTCTAACCTTTTGAATCTCCTCAATCACCTCTAAAGGAAAAGAATCTAGTCTAAGGGAGGGTAAGGACAAACCGACCTTCTTATCCTTATATTCTTCCATAAGTGTGCTCACTAGCTCAAGTATCTGGGAATAGTCACTAGTACTTAAAGAAGAAAGGGATATTTCCTCATGTCCTGTAGCCTCTATAAGCTTCCTAGCATAATTAATTAATGTATCTGTACTTCTTTCTCTTACCGGTCTATATATGACCCCTGCTTGACAAAATCTGCATCCCCTTGTACATCCTCTAAATATTTCTAGCATGACTCTGTCATGAACAGTTTCAATAAAGGGAACTACTATTTTCTCAGGGAAAAAAGCTTCATCAAGATTTTTAATTATTCTTTTTTTAATCTTAGCAGGGTATTTTGCATCTATAGGAGAAAAAGCCTTAATAGTACCATCTTCGTTATAATCTACATTGTAAAACTCTGGAACATAAATTCCTTCAACACTAGCTATCATCTCTAAATATTCTTTTCTTTCTCCGCCACTTTTTCTCCACTTCTTATATAGCTCAATTACTTCTAAAGTTACCTCTTCACCCTCTCCTATTACAAAAAAATCTACAATACCAACTAATGGTTCTGGATTATATGCACACGGACCTCCAGCCATGATAAATGGTTCATCTTTTTTCCTATCTTTTGGCATAATAGGTACGCCTGCTAAGTCAATCATGTTTATTATATTTGTGTAGCTCATTTCATATTGCAGAGTAAATCCTATAAAGTCAAAATCCTTAATTAAATCTTTGCTTTCTAAAGCATATAATAGCACATTATTATTTCTCATTTCTCTTTCCATATCAGACCAAGGTGCAAAAACTCTTTCACAATAAATATCATCCTTGCTATTTAGAAGGTTATACAGAATATGCATTCCCATATGTGACATTCCTACCTCATAAACATCTGGAAAAGCAAATGCAAATCTAACAGTATCCTCTGTAACATTTTTAATTGCAATATTCTGTTCATTTCCAATATATCTAGCTGGTTTCTCAACTCTATTTAAAATCTTTTCAAACTGCTCCTTTTTTAACATTCAACTCATCCTTTTCCTTTAAGTTAGTTAACTTATATTTGTTTTCTTCTATTATTCTATCATTTTTTAGTTTGCATTAGTAGGTCTTCTAACGTAATATCAAAACCATGGTTGTATATTCCTTCCAGCAGCTGGCCTTCAGTTATAGTACCAATAGTTTCTCCATTACTCTTAATAATAATAAAAATATGATACTTATTTGGTAAAAAACAGTCTAGTATTTCTTTTATGCTAATTGTTCTCATGCATACTAAAATATGTACCCTCATTTTCTTTTTCTTATAAATGTCACTTGTTTTTCCTGTAATAGACTTTATGAAAACAAAAGCTGCCATTTCTCTTTCTTTCTTGGCAGCTATTATAATAAATACTGCTATTAGACTTATGTATACACCACTAACCATTAACCCATTTAATATATCATAGAGTATAACAATTGTACATAGTATATGTGTAATATATGATAGCTTAATCGTTGCAGATTTATAACCCATAAATAAGGATAATATTGCTCTAATAATTTTACCTCCATCAAGTGGGAATATGGGTAGAATATTTAATATAAACATTAGTTTATTAATCTTGATTATATATTCAATTAAATAGCTGTCTAAATATAGCCTTTTAAGTCCCATAAATATAATGACCATTATAAAATTGCTTAGTGGTCCTGCTATGCAAATAAGTATTTCCTCTTTAGGGTAAGTTGCTTTTATGTGCTCGAATCTTGCTATTCCCCCAAAGGGAAATATTTCTATTTCACTTACCTCAAATCCATACTTTTTTGCAACAATACTATGAAAAATCTCATGAATTAAAACAGTAAAAGCTATGACAGAAATTTCTACAATATAGCCAAATAAAGAATATAAGATGAATGCAACTAGCATAAAGATATTAATCTTGATACTAATAATTTTATTCTTTAATATATTCATTCAGAGAACCTTCCTATAAGTTAGAAGTATTTGTATTAAATGTCTCTATTACTTTGTCTGGTATTTTGACTATACCTTTTACAAAGTCAAAGATTTTTTTTGTATCTTCCTTTATATCAAATGAATAATTTATAGATTCATCTACAATTCTAATTACATTATTAGTCAACTTAAGATTTGCTTTTTTAATTATCAGTACTACTAACACAATTGCAATGCAAATTATTATCTTATTAAGCTGTCTTCTATAAAAGCTTGTTCCACTACTGTTGTTATATGTATTATATGTTCTTTTTTTCCTTAGATTATTTAATATCTTATTTACTTTTCTATTCAAATTATCTTTTATACTTATTATAATCACCTTCTTTCAGTTTAGTATATTTATATTTTTAAGAAGGTGATTTTATTACATATTCCGAAGTATCGCTACACAAATTTACTTGTTTTCTACCCTTCGTAAGCGATCAATAATTG
>DFOH01000052.1 GCA_002376545.1 Firmicutes bacterium UBA3546
ATTTTTCTTATGCATGAATTGATGGAGTTATCCATGTCTGAAACAAATGAACGTGTATTTTAAATTTCAATCTTGTTTATCTATATTTTACATTAATATTATACTTACTTAGTTTATAGTGGAGTCTTTGTCTTGTAATCTTTAATAAACTTGCAGCCTTAGATATATTACCTCCTGAACTTTCTAGAGCTTTGTTAATCATTTCTATCTCAATTTTCTCTATTATACTATCTAAATTATCCTTCTCACCCAAATCCAACCTATCATTTAAACAAGGTCCATTATTTCCATTGCCTCTCTCTAGCTTTTCACATAAATATACAGGTAAATGTTTTATTTCAATTGCGTCGTTATCAGAAAAGTTCGAAGAGCATTCAATGACATGTTGTAGTTCCCGTACATTACCGGGCCAATCATATGAGAAAAATAAATTCTTTACCTCATCTGAAATACCTTGAATATTTCTTTTATCTTTTTCATTATAAAGATTAATAAAATGATTCACATAAAGCATTATATCTTCTTTTCTTTTTCTTAAAGGCAATAATCTTAGGCTGATGATGCCGAGTCTATAAAACAAATCTTCTCTAAGCTGACCCTGCTCTATAGCTTTAGTAGGCTCTACATTGGTAGCCGCAACAATTCTTACATCTACTTCCTTATCTTTGTTGGCGCCTAATCGTCTTACTTTGCCATCCTGTAGTACTCTTAATAGTTTTGCCTGTAAATTAAGCGGCATAGAGTTAATTTCATCTAAAAAGAGTGTTCCTCCGTCAGCTTCCTCAAATAATCCCTGTTTATCCAAGGCTCCTGTAAAAGCTCCTCTTGTAGAACCAAAAAGTATAGATTCAAATAAAGTCTCAGGTAATGCTGCACAGTTTTGCACAACAAATGGTTTTCTTTTTCTATCACTATGATTATGTATAGAGTGTACAAATAGCTCCTTACCAGTCCCTGTCTCGCCATAAACTAATACAGGTGATGAAGAAGCAGCAATTATTTTTGCCTTCTCAATATTTCTTATCATATCTGCATTACATGTTATTATGTCTGAAAATACATAGTTGGCAGAAGCATTAGAAGTATTTTGAGAGTCATTTCTGATATCTAAAAATGTGCTGACATTTTCCTCTACTTTAGTTATATCCTTTGATAATTCTATAGCCCCTAAGACCTTACCACTCTTGATTATTGGAATCGTAATATTTTCAGAATTAATTATTCTACCTTTATAGTCTTTAAACATTTGTTGTTTTATATAAATAGATTCGCCTTTTTCCATGCATTTTATCATACTGCTATCCTTAGGATTAATGCTCGGATAAACCTCTAAAAAATGTTTATTGATAATATTCTCAAAATCTCCATCGCAACCATCTTTATCAAATCTGGGATTAAATCTTAAAGAGTAAACTATTCTCCCGTTTCTGTCTATTACCATTATGGCATCTACATAGTCCATTTCTTTTATTTCCCCTTTGTTCCCCAAGATGATCCCCCCATAAAGAACTCGTTATATGTATAACTTCACGAATATTAACTAGCTAATAAAATTATATCATAAAGTATATACAATTATCTTTCCCTCTTAAAAAAGTTTCTCTGCTATATTAAAACTTATCTACTTATCTTTAAGCTCTTCTTGATATAAATTCTAAACTATCTTTGTTCCATCAGAATCTACCATAGCATATATAAGAGGTTCTTTTTCTTTTGGTTCAGATTTCACACAATATGCATTTAGAATTCTTTCAGTAGCTTCCTTAACTCTACAGTCATTTGATGTGTGCAATTGCGCAATTACATCACCTTTAGTAACTTTATCTCCAACTTTATGACATAATACTACTCCTGAGCCATAATCAATTTTATCTTCTTTAAGCTCTCTGCCTGCGCCAACCATCATTGCTGCTATGCCAATTTGTTCTGCATCTATGCTATGCACATAGCCATTTTGTGGAGCATGTACATCTATTATTTTCGTTGCCTTTGGCAATATGTCTAAATCATCTATTACTCGACGGTCTCCATGTTGATTTGAAATCATCTGTCTGAACTTTTCAAGTGCTGTTCCATCTGAAATAGTCTTCAGAGCCTTTAATCTTCCTTCTTCCATATCCTTACTTTCCCCAGCCAGCCTTATCATTTGTGCTGCAAGTATTGAACAAAGCTCTACTAAATCCTCGGGACCATTTCCTTTAAGTGTTTCTATAGCTTCCTTTACCTCAAGTGCGTTTCCTACTGCATGCCCAAGGGGTTGCTCATTGCTGGTCACTACAGCTATAGTTTTTCTGCCTACTCTACTTCCTATTTCAACCATTGTTTTCGCCAATTTTATAGAATCTTCAACAGTCTTCATGAATGCGCCATTTCCTGTTTTTACATCTAAGACAATAGCATCAGCTCCAGATGCTATTTTTTTACTCATGATACTTGCTGCTATCAGAGGGATATTATCCACTGTTCCTGTTACATCTCTTAGTGCATAGAGTTTTTTATCTGCAGGCACAAGATTCTCTGTTTGCCCAGCGACAACTATACCATACTTATTTACTCCATCTATAAAATCTGAGCCTGATATGTTGATATTAAATCCAGGTATAGATTCAAGTTTATCTAGTGTTCCTCCAGTATGCCCAAGTCCACGTCCAGAAATTTTTGCTACCCTCACTCCCGCAGCTGCTGCAATAGGTCCAAGGATTAATGTAGTTTTATCTCCAACTCCTCCTGTACTATGCTTATCAACTTTTACACCTTTAACGTCAGATAAGTCCAGTTGCTCACCAGAGTTAACCATAGCCATTGTAAACCAAACAGTTTCCATAGGCTCTAGACCTTTGATGAACGCCGCCATCGTAAATGCTGCCATTTGATAATCAGGCAGACTACCTTTATTATAATTTTCGACAATAAAGTCTATCTCATCTTTAGTCAATGATTCACCGTTTCGCTTTTTGATTATAATATCATAAGCTCTCATATTTTACCTCCATTACCTTTATATCAAATAAATCTCTTTTTTAAATGTGATTAAGCGTAGCACGATGCGATGTTTTTATTTTCATTACCTAAGATAACCGCATCAGCTCTGCAACGCTTGCAACGATTAAATTGATTTATATATTTTTCTGCTTCAGCTCTTGCCTTTTCAATTTGGTAAGGACTAGGTTCCTTAAGATGTGCAAATTTGTCATTTGGAATAAGAGGAATCACATTATGTATAAATGCACCTAATTTCCCCATCTTTTCTGCAATTTTAGCAATTTCGTTATTATTTATTCCTGGAACGAAAACGGTATTTATTTTAACTACAAGTCCTTTTTCAATAGCCTTTGCTATTCCTTCTTCTTGAGCATCAATCAGTATTTTAACTCCTTCTTCCCCGTAAACATTTCCAACACGTTCATATATTTCTACTCCCGTTTTTACAGTAACTGCATTTATAGTTACAGTTAGGGTTTCTACGTCAAGGGCTTTAATTTTGTCTATACAATGACTCAGTAATAATCCATTTGTACTGAGACATATTTTCATATGAGGGAACCTTCTTCTTATTAATTCAATTGTTTCAAAGGTTTCCTCATTATATAGAGGTTCACCTGGTCCAGCAATACCAGCAATCTTTAAAGAAATATTTTGCCTAGCCATTATATCCTCTAGCCAAATTATAGCCTCCTCTGGTGTGAATAAGTTACTAGATAATCCTGGCCTGCATCCATGTAAACAAGGATTTACTGTGGGCTTACAAAAATTACACTTTATATTACAAAATTTTGCAACAGGTAGATGAACTCTTGAAACTTCTGGACCTGTGTTACTGAAACAAGAATGGTAGAATGAAGGTTGCTTTGAATGATTCATGATGAAACTCCTTTCTTTCGAAAAAATATCAGTTTTTATTTTTTGCATGAGGATCTAGTGCATCACTAAGTCCATCTCCTAATATATTAAAACATACAACTATTAAAATTAAAGCAAGACCAGGATATAAAATGTACCAAGGACAAATCGTCATATATCCTCTTGCATCAGCAATCATTGAACCAAGAGAGGGGATAGGTGGCTGTATTCCAAATCCAAAAAAACTAAGTCCTGACTCATACATAATAGCTCCAGGTATTCCCATTGAAAATGAAACAATTATTAAAGGAAGACAATTAGGAATTATATGTCTAAGGATTATCCAGAAATTAGACGCACCCAAAGTTTTTGATGATTTTACATAATCTTTATTTTTTAGAGTCATAGCTTGTCCTCGAATAAGTCTCGCAACATCTGGCCAACCTACAACCACAAGTGCGATACAAACAGTGAATAAACTGGGCCCTAGAACCATAGTTATAAGCATTGCTAACAGTATAACTGGAAATGATAGAAATATGTCAGTAATTCTCATTAACAACATATCTATCCAACCTCCAAAATATCCTGCAATTACTCCAAAGGTCATCCCTATTATCATAGTCAGACATCTGCCTATAACACCAACAATGAGTGATATTCTAATACCATATATTACACGACTCATAATATCTCTTCCTAGCTGGTCAGTTCCCATCCAGTTTTCTGAGCTAGGAGAAAATGGTGGAAATGTGTTTTTGCCATCTACTAATCTTCTACTTTCTATTGCTTCAGGGTCTAAGGATGGAAACATAGGGCCAAAGATGGCTACTAGTGTAAGTAGAATTATTATTACTAGTCCTATCATGGCGGCTTTATCTTTTTTTAATCTTATCCAAGCATCCTTATATAAGCTTCCCATGTTTTCTTCCTTCATATTTTTCTCAAGCAATGCTTTGTATTTTTTGTTTTTGGGTTCATAGTTATTTGATGTAATCATACCCATCCTCCTTTTAATTGTATCTAATGCGAGGATCAAAAAGTGCATAGAGAATATCAATAATTAAGTTTACTATACAAATACTAACTGCTAATACAATGACCGTTGCTTGTAGAGCAGGCATGTCTTTATAAAATAAAGCGTCATATCCATACTTTCCTATTCCTGGCCAAGTAAATATACTCTCCACTATCATCATACCTGTCAACAAGCGACTTATGTCAGTTCCTACTAATGATAGTATAGGTATCATAGCATTTTTTAAAATATGCTTCCATATAACTAAGTTCTCCTTTAAGCCTTTAGCCCTAGCTGTTCTTATATAATTTTGAGGAACTATTTCGAGGAAAGCTTGTCGTGAGACTCTTGCCATCATACCTGCTGACGGTATTCCCAAAGTTATTGCAGGTAGCAGTATATAAATATCAAAACCATTCTTATAGCCTGAAGGTGGCAATATACCTAATTTAACTGCAAAAAATAACTGAAGTATGAGTGCAAACCAAAACAAAGGCATTGAAAGCCCTAATACTCCAAACATTGTAATCCCTCTATCATACAGTGTTCCTCTTTTTAATGCAGCAGCCATACCCAATAAAACCCCAATAGCAATACTTACAATCTCTGTTGTTAATGCCAGCTTAATAGTTTTAGGAAATACAGATTTTATCTCCTCAACAATTGGTCTATGAGTTTGATATGATCTTCCCAAATCACCTTTTATGAGATTTTTCATATAGTTCATATACTGCTCAAAAATGGGTTTATCTAGTCCCATTTCTACACGTATCTGCTGTACAGTTGCCTCATCAGCATATTCTCCTGCTATTAATCTAGCAGTATCACCAGGAACTATGTTAACTAAAAAAAACACAACTAGAGTCAACCCAATAGTCACTGGTATCAGTATAAGTATTCTTCTCATTATATAATTAATCATTAAAACACTCACCTTTGCTTGAAATAGAATTTTGTATTCATCTTTTTTAAAACAAAGATTATTTATATAGATTAGTCACTTTCAAGCATATACTTGAAAAGTGACTAATCATCAATAGCACTATTTTACTTATCTAACCATACTCTATGATACATAGTTACATCAAGTGCAGATGGACAATAATTCTTAACATAAGGTTGAGCTATATCTACATAGATGTTGTGTGAAAGATATGCATAAGGAAGCTCCTTAACTACTAACTCATCAATTTGCTTATATAATTGTTCTCTTTCTGCTTCATCTACTGATGCTCTTGCTTTATCTATTAGTGCATCTATTTCTGGATTGCTATATCTAGAGTAGTTTCCACCAGAACCTATATTGGATGAGTGTAATAAAGGATAGAACATTGCGTCAGAATCAGGATATGCAGCTACTCTATCTGCCCAAGCGATATCAAATTGACCGTTGTTTAAAGCATCCATATATGCTGGAAACTCAATTGGCACTATATTAATTTTAACTCCTATTTCCTTAAGGTTTTGCTGATAAATTTCAAGTATTTTTATATTATTGTTCCAAGGCGGAGTGATTATATCAAATGTCTTATCAAGACCACTTTCATAGCCAGCAGATTTCATCGATTCTTTTGCCTTTTCAACATCATAAGGAGGTGTTGTTGCCATCTCGTGAGCACCTAGCATACTTGATGGTAACAAATAATCTGCAACAGTTGCTCTATTTTGAAGCATGTCGATAACTGCCTGAGTATCAAGGGCATACCACATAGCTTCTCTCAAGCCTTGATTACTCTTAAATGGTTCTTTGTCCATATTAAATACTAAAAAGCTTGTATGAAGAGTATGAGCCTTACCTACTGAATTTTTAAGTACAGGATCATTTGTAATTCTTTCATAATGTGCTGGTGTTATCCATGCAACATCAAGAGTTTTTGCATCAAATTCAACAATTCTTGTATTTTCATCGTTTATAACCTTAAATTTCACTGCATCAAGATATGGTCTACCTGCCCAGTAGTCATCAAATGCAACAAGTGTTAAGTCTTGATTAAAATTCCATCCATCTTGCTTAAATGGACCTGCTGCAACTACATGTTGTCCAAAATCCTCTCCAAGCTTTTCTACTTCTTCTTGAGGTACAACTGCAAGATTTACTGATGTAAGCATAGAAATAAATGGAGCAAACGGCTCTTTTAGTGTAAGTGCAAGCTCATAATCGCTTATGATATTTATTCCACTAACCTCTGATGCTGTTCCAGCTTGAAACTCTTCTACTCCTTGAAGCTTATTTAACATCCATGCAGCAGGAGATGCTGTTTTAGGATTCAGAACACGTTCAAAGGAGTACTTGAAGTCTTTTGCTAAAACTTCACGACCATTGTGAAACTTAGCTCCTTCTCTTAACTTAAACGTCCAAGTAAGCCCATCATCAGACATATCCCATGTTTCTGCAATACCAGGTTCGATATCTGTTCCATCTGGGGTAAGCCTTACTAGACCTTCAAGTAAATTTGCTGCAACAATATTTTGATCCCATCCATTTATTGCAGCTGGATCTAGTGTTTTAGGATCTGCTGAAGTAAAAGCAGTCATTGTTCCTCCATATTTAGGTTCATTGGTATTACTAGGTTCTTGATTTTCATCTGTACTTGATTGATTTGTATCATTTTGCGAGTCATCTACAGATGATGGAGTTGATGTCCCGCAGGCTGTTAATAATAGCATAGCAGTAGCCATTATTAATGCCATCAGTTTAATCATTTTGTTCTTTTTCATTATTTTGTCCCCCTTTATTATGTATATAATGTTAAAATAATTCATATAGGGGCTTTCCCTATATGAACTGAAGACTATAGAATTAATTGCTTATAAATGAATATGTACTAATTATAAAGATGACAGGCTACTTTCCCATCCCCTACTTCTTTCAGCACTGGCTCTTCTTTTTTGCATATCTCCATGCATTTTTCACACCTAGTATGAAAGCGACAACCATTAGGAAGACGTACTGGACTTGGTATATCTCCTTTTAGAATTTTATTCTGTTTATGTTCATATTCATCTATTTGAGGAATAGCATTAAGCAGAGCCTCAGTGTAAGGATGTTTCGGATTATTAAACAATTCTTCTGATTTAGAAATTTCTACAATTTTACCTAAATACATAACCCCAATCCTATCGCTAATATACTTAACAACATTTAATCCATGCGCGATAAATAAGTATGTTAAACTATACTGTTTTTGAATTTTATTAAGAAGATTCATAATCTGGGCTTGTACCGAAACATCTAGGGCTGAAACTGGTTCATCACAAACTATAAACCTTGGGTTTACAATTAAAGCTCTTGCTATACCAATTCTTTGCCTTTGCCCTCCCGAAAATTCATGGGGATATCTATAATAATGTTCAGGTGCAAGTCCTACATCCTTCAGAATATCTTGGACTTTTTCTTTTATTTCAGATTTAGATAGTTTAGTCTGTATGCGCAAGCCTTCTCCAATTAATTCACCCACTGTCATACGTGGATTAAGGGATTCATATGGGTCTTGGAAAATAACCTGAATATCTTTACGCAATTCCTTCATCTTCTTTAAATTAGTACTTGAATAAGCATTGCCGTCGAAAACAATCTGTCCTTCACTTAATTCTTCTAGACCTAAAAGCAACATACCAAGTGTAGTTTTCCCACACCCTGACTCACCCACAAGTCCAAAGGTTTCTCCTTCGTTTATTTCAAAGCTCACACCATCAACTGCTTTTACACTATCAACTTCTTTTAGGAATACTCCTCTTCTGATTGGAAAATGTTTTCTTACATCCTTTACTTCAACTAATATCTTTTTACTATCCATTAGTTTATATACCTCCTTCAACGTATCTCCAGCACGATACCCTATGTTCATAGCTTATGTTTGTAAACGGAGGTACTTTTTCAAAGCATCTGTCATTTGCGTTTGAGCATCTTGTACTAAATCTACAGCCTTCTGGCATTTTAGAAAGATCAGGAACCATTCCTGGAATAAAAGATAATTCTTTTTCAGGATCACTTGATATCTTCGGAATAGAAGCTATCAATCCTTTCGTATAACTATGATACGGTCTGTTTAAAACATCTTTAGTTTTGCCTTCTTCTACAATTCTGCCTGCGTACATGACCACAACTCTTTCTGCAAATTGTGATACAACTCCAAGGTCATGAGTTACAATAGCAATTGACATCCCAATCTTATCTCTTAGTTCTTTAAGTAATGCTAATACCTGAGCCTGAATAGTTACGTCAAGGGCTGTAGTCGGTTCATCAGCTATGAGCATCTTAGGATTACATGCTAATGCCATAGCTATCATAACTCTTTGCTTCATTCCCCCTGAAAGCTCATGTGGATAACAATTTATTCTATCCCTAGGTTCAGGAATTCCGACCAAGCTAAGCAAGTCAATAATTCTTTCTTTTCTTTCAAGCTTACTCATGTTTTGATGAGCACGTATTGTTTCATCTATCTGCTGCCCAACTGTAAAGACAGGATTTAGTGATGTCATAGGCTCCTGAAAAATCATACCTATATCCTTTCCTCTAATATCTCTCATCTCTTTTTCCGAAAGTCCAACTAACTCTCTATCACTTAATTTAATGCTCCCCGAAATCTTTACTTCCTTTCCTCCTACTAAATTGAGAATAGAAAGACAAGTAACTGATTTTCCTGAGCCTGATTCTCCTACTATTGCCAATATTTCACCATTATTTACATGAAAGCTAACCCCATCTACTGCATAAAGAAATCCATAATCTGTTTGAAATGCTGTACGTAGATTTTCAATTTTTAGTAGCACATTGGAATCCACCATATACTTTTGCCCCCTCTTATGTATCTTGGTAATATGATTTGCTAACCAGTTCATAGAAATTTGTTAAGTCAAGAGGCTGAGGATTTACACTGTTTTCATTATTTAGAATAATATTACCTAATTTTTTATATTGACTAGATTCAACCCCACAAGGTTCATATTCATATATTGCTGTTCGCTTGATTTCACCTAGTTTAATTTTTTCGGAATAATTAATCTTAGCTATCACTGGTACATTTACTTCTTTGCAAAAATCTTTAACTATGTCATTTTCACTTTCGAAGTTTCTTTCGTTAAATATAATACCTCTGACATTACCCTTTATGGAAACCATACCTTTTATTATGTTATTAGCTGCATATAATGATGCCTGCTCCCCTGATGTTACAATATAAACTTCATCTGTGTATTTTTTTGTCACTGGAGTAGCAAAGCCACCACATACTACATCTCCTAAAACATCACAAATAACAACCGAAGCTCTATCAAAATAACCTTTCTTTTTTAACAAATCAAGAGCAATTATTATCCCTCTACCTGCACATCCTACACCGGGCTTTGGTCCACCAACCTCACAGCAAAACAAGTTTTTTCTTGCTTCTACAACTACTGACTCCATAGGGCTTGAACCCTCCACTAATTGGGGATAACACTCCAATATTGAAGTCAGTGGTTTATCTGTTATTAGTCTAGTTGTATCTTGCTTAGGGTCACATCCAACAAGTAGTACATTCTCCCCTTGCTCCGCCATAGCTAGAGCAATATTGACAGCTATTGTGGATTTACCTATACCACCTTTTCCATAAATCGAAATTCTTTTCATACTATTTAGACCTTTCATTTGAATTTATAAAATTTTCTATGATAAAATCAGCAAGCTTTATTGCTCCATCATATCCTGCATAGCATTCTTCTTTTTCTACTACATGCCAGACAGGTTGAAAAAACGGAATCCACTTCCATTTTTTGTTATCTTGGATGTTTGAAGACCCAAATACTAATGATGCACCGAAGTCTTCAATTATGGAGACAAGTTCATACCTTCCAACATCAACATAAAAATCATCACATACTTCTGTATAATCCATAACATTAGAGTCGCTATCAACACAGAGAAGCACTTTGCATCCAAGCTCTTGTTTTAAAAATCTTGCCAGTCCATAACCATGCCATCCAGATGATTCAATAGCGACTTTAATATTGCTGCCTTTTATGATATCTGCTAACGGTTCAATAATTGAATTATACTTCTCTTTTTTAGCTGAAGCTTCCAGACTAATTGTATGTCCTGTTTCTTCACAAACCCATTTCAAAAAATCATATGTACCATTTGCACCATATGGAGCAGGACATTGTCTTTTATTTTTGTTCCACAATAATCCAACTGGGACTTTTTCTGCGGATAAATACTCTTCTAAGTTATTATCTAAATCAAGATCAGCAAATATGGATGGGGCTAATTCAATGTTGCAGTTTTCTAATACTAGCTCCTTACAAATATTATAAAAAAGCTTAAAATTATAATCTGTTATTGTTATCCCATCTAATGCAATAAGATTTCTATTTTTTTCAACATCTTTTTCATTGAATTTTTCAAGTATTGCCTCATAGGCTTCATAAATTGCTGATACTTCATCGCCTGCTAGGGCACTTCCATCTAAAATTAAAGCCTTGCTTCCTGTCTTGTTTTCATACTCTTCTATAACTAATGAAAAGTCTTCCCCTACAATGCTAGTAGCACAAGTAAGTATTATTACTAAAAGCTTTGGGTGATATAGTTCCCATACTTTATCTAAAGCCGCTGATAGTCTATCCATACTTCCAAGTACTATGTCAATGTCTGTAACATTTGTAGTCGGCAATATAGGCTCTTTTTCTGCAAATAGCATTGCTAGTCTGTGGCCAGATGAGCAACTTACAGGCCCATGAATTAATGAATAACAGCCTTCTATTCCAGTTATCCCTTTTAGGATTCCTAGTATTCCGCACCCAGTCATAGGTTCTAATCTTTCTTTGGACATATGCATCCCTCTATCTCCTTTGCTTGAAATACACTTTCTGTAAAACTATATCCATCCATAGCCATGATTAATTTGTTTCCAAGATTTACTGCTCCCTCAAAGCCTACATGAGGCACAGTATAAACAGTGATAGGTACAAACGGTATGTTGTGACGCTTGCACGTATGCTGCTCCTGATATCCTCCTAGCCATACATCAAAATCGTATTCGTTTGCTACTCTTTCTAAATCATCAAGTCCAGGAGAAAGTATAAACTCATTGACTTTTAAATTGTGCTGAGCTAGCATATGTTTAATGTCTGATTTTGTCCATTCATGAGGCCAAAACATTGCTGCTACCTGAATATCCGTTTCATAATCTATCATACAATGAAGTAATCCTATAAGCCTTCCAGGTCCTCCACTAACAAAAACCTTTTTGCCTCTCAGTTTTTCCTTATTTTCCTCAAACTTTTTCCTATAACGTTCTTCCATCTCATCAATTTGTACTTTTGCATCAATATCTAGTGCCTCAGTTATGCTTATTAGCCACTCACGTGTTCCTGAAAATCCATATGGTGAACGTGGCCCAGCAAGCTTTATGCCTTTTTCATCTAAAAGTTGTAATGTCTCACCCATTACTGATGAACACACTACAGCATTTGCAGAAGCTTTCATGCTTTTTTCTATATCTTCTATTGAGGTACCGCCTGTTATTACGCTGTTTACTTTCACCCCAATCTCCTCAAGCATGTCCACACAACATCCAATTTCATGCCCTCTGTGTCTAGAGGGCCACATCCATCCTACTAAGTTAACTGATTTTTCTTTTTCAAATTCTTCATTCATATACGGCATATATAGTGTTTTCAGTGCGGCATCGTAACCTGCCCACTGATTAGGTCCAGAAATTGCTGAGATATCCAAAGCAGCTGTTTTTATCCCTGTATTTCTTTGAATTTCTTCAGTGATTTTACTCATATCTGCACCACTTATTGTCATGGAGTCTGTTGGTAATATTACAATAAATTTAGTTTTATTGATTTCAATAAGCTTGCATAGTTTCTTCATCCAGTGCTTATTTACTGATAAATCTCCACTAATTATTTGTTGTTGACTGTATTCCAGTACAGGTAACGGTCTCTTCCCTAAAAAGAAATCGGTTTCCCCCCATGCAGTCATTGTAAAATTCAAATGATATGCACAACCTTTAGCACCAGCAATTACAACTAATACATCATTCATACTAAAAAATACTCTCATGGCAGAAAACATAGGCCCTAGAACTTGATAATCGACCCATAATGGATTATCTTTTAAGTCTTCATTATTAATAAAATCATTTATATCACCTTTAAACCACTGCATGTAAACCTCCAAATTATTTTATTAATTAACATATAATAATTCTATGAATGTTAATAAGTTACTAATCTCTCTTTATTTATCACTTGCTTTTGAGTCTCTGTCACTACATTAACAGAGATTACTTTTTCCAATACCTTAGCAAGTTCATCATTACCTTCTTTTATTGCAATAACATATTCTGATCCAGAATAGTCCATTTTATTGTCTATCTCATTAAGAGGAATAAAATCAAAAGACCTCTTTTCATTAAAACTTGATTTGTTAACTAGGGCAGCATCAACCTCGCCTTTTTCAACAACATCCACAAGTTGAACTCCGAGATAATTGAAATATGGAATTCCCTTTTCAATAAGACTATCCATTATAGCTTTCTGCTCATAGGAGAAAGAATCAATAGCAATTTTGGACGTATTAATATCAAATTTCTTCCCTTTTGGAACAACAAATCCATATTGATTTTCACTTGTGTTGATTTTAGCAACTAATTCAATAGGTTCACCAATTTTTTTTGCATAATCAAATCCTAATTTACTTAATACTATAAAATCACACTTATCTCTTGTCATGATACTTATTCGGTTAGCAGAGCCACGTGCAAAAAGAATATGAATAGGTAAATTAGCGATTACAAAGCATTCATAGATTCCAGTTGCAAGACCTTTAATATTAATGTTGTTGTCTAGTGGCAGTAATCCAAGAAAAGGTCCATATCCACTTACTTCACATAATTTGCAAATATCAATCTTAGATATAAATGTTCCCAGTGTACCACATGGATTTAGTTCTATTGCTCCAATGCTTTTTAACTCAGTAAGAGCTGCTTGCACAGTTCCTGTTCCTACAGAATATTTATTAGCATACTCTTTTACTGAAAGAATTTTATCATTAATATTTAATAATAAAAATTCCCTCGCTAAAGACCTCATCACAATAGTTTGTTTACCTTTATACTTAAATTGCGACATAAAAAGTTCCTCTTTTCTTATTCAAAAGTCATATAAGCATATTTTTATCTTGTACAAAATACTGTATATTGTACAATATTATATTAATACAATGTCTATAATTTGTCAATATAAAAAGAAAATAAGCTTATGTCAATTCTATAGAGAAAAAGCGAAAAGATTTTAGCTCAGTTGACAAAGTTAATGAAACCTTATCTACTCAAGATGGTTGCATTTACTTTGTCAACTTAGAGTTTGATGAGCTTTGATGAGTTTTGGTAAGTGTAAATAACATATACTATATTCTATATAGAAAATATGATATAATACAATTCATGATAATAAGAGTGGTGATGTGATATGTTCGATTTTGATATTGTATTTTTAATATCATCTTTATTTATATTGAGTTTCGCTATTGTATATTTAGTTAATAATATAAATATAAATAATTTGCATTGTATATCTATTGAAACAGTTAAATCATATAACACTATCCATCTAATGGTATATTTTATTGTCAATAAACTATATACCAAAATTTGTGATGCCTATAATAAATATAAGATTTGGATTTATTATATTGAATTCTGATATTTTGTTTTTATGCTTACAAGAAATCTAAATATCAGAAGGAGATGACTAGTTATGTTAACTAATTTACTTCAATCATTATTCAATTTTATGAATGCCATAACTAATGACTACGGTATTACGATTATAATCGTGACCTTTATAATAAATATAGTGCTGTTACCCTTAGTTATTAAACAAAGAAAATCCATGAAGGATATGCAGGCGTTAAATAATAAGGTCAATGAAATAAAGGAAAAATATAAGAACAATGAAAGAAAAATGAATGAAGAATTACAAGGTGTATATCAAAATAGCTCAAAATCATTATTAGGTATTGTTCTGTTGCTTGTTCAAGCTCCTATCTTCATGACAATGCATAAGTTGTTTACTAGAAACATCGTTAATACAACAACAAGGATTATGCCCTGGATTTCTTCATTATCGTTACCAGATCCATATTTTGTTTTACCAATCATTTACGTACTAGTACAGCTAATGCCTAGCATATTAGGCTATTTCAACCTAGTAAAAAGCAAAAGCATCCCTAAGCTATCCATACAAACCGCTATATTGCCTTTAGTTATGGCACTATTACTTGTAGCTAAAATGCCCGCAGCCATAGGAATATATTTTATAACATATTCTTTTATTCAGGGTATTCAACAAATTACATTATAGTAAGAAAGCTTTTTTCAGAATAACACAGGAGCTGCTGGATAATGAATGATTGTATTCATTGTCCAACAGCTCTTTTCTTTTATTCCTATAGATAAGCATATTTTTTATCAGTACACTCACGTTGTTCTCAATTCTTCTAGATTGGCTATAAAGCTTGATTATACCAATATTTTCTTAATTTATTATTGTTGTATATTTACTTACTTCCTAAATTAATTAATAGTTTGACAAAATTTTCTTTGTGTATTATACATAGTTGTTCAGATTTAGACTAATACTTCTATTAAATACTTTTATAGATATTGTTGACTCTCTAGTATTTGTCTATAAAAAGATATTTTTTGGTACTATCTTACGAACAAAAAAACAAACTAATTATTGATTTCTGCTAATATTTATCATAAAATATATATGTAATAATAACATTTATTTTGTCGGAAAACGTTAACCGTCAAGATTGGTAATTTATTTAAAAACTTAGGAGGAAACTTTATGAGTAACAGCGGAGGATTTTTAGAGAAACAATTTAAGTTAAGTCAGAACAAGACAAATGTTAAAACAGAAGTAATTGCTGGTCTAACTACTTTCATGGCTATGGCCTATATACTAGTAGTTAACCCTGATATCCTATCTAATACTGGAATGGATAAGGGCGCTTTGTTTACAACTACAGCTATTGCTTCAGCAGCTGCTACATTAATTATGGCATTTTATGCTAATTACCCATTTGTATTAGCACCCGGTATGGGACTTAATGCTTTCTTTGCATTCTCAGTAGTTCTCGGGATGGGACATTCATGGCAATTTGCTTTGACAGCAGTACTTATTGAAGGTATTATCTTTATACTTCTTACATTTTTGAAGGTTAGAGAAGCCATTGTTAACGCTATTCCTATAACATTAAAGCATTCGGTTGGTGTAGGTATAGGATTGTTTATCGCATTTATAGGTTTTGTTAACGCTAAGCTTGTAATAGCAAACGAAGCTACTCTTGTTGGATTAGGAAGTGTAAAGGACCCAAATGCAATAGTTGCAATAATCGGATTGATAGTAACAGTTATATTATTAGCTAAAAATGTAAAAGGTGCTATGTTAATAGGTATTATAGTTGGTACAATTGCAGGTATTCCTTTAGGTGTAACACCTATTCCAACTTCAATATTTGCTTTACCCCCATCAGTTGCACCAATAGCTTTTAAATTTGTTGGATTTGATCAAATTCTTACATTTGATATGTTTATGATACTTATAACATTCTTATTTGTAGATATGTTTGATACTATAGGAATGTTAATCGGTACAGCAACTAAAGCCGGTATGCTCGATAAAGATGGTAAGCTTCCTAGAGTGGAAAAAGCCCTATTTGCAGATGCCTTTGGAACAACTTTTGGAGCTATATTAGGAACTAGTACAATTACTACTTTTGCAGAAAGTGCAACAGGTGTAGCTGAAGGAGGAAAAACTGGTTTAACAGCATTTGTGTCAGGTGTATTGTTTATCGTTGCGTTATTCCTTGCACCTATATTTACTGTAGTTCCATCTGCAGCAACAGCACCTGCACTTATAATAGTTGGGTTGTTTATGATGTCATCTATACTTCAAGTTAACTTCAATGATATAACAGAATCATTCCCAGCTTTCTTGACTGTAATTATGATGCCTCTTACTTACAGTATAGGAGAAGGACTAGCATTTGGAGTTATGTCATATGCAGCTATTAAACTATTTACAGGTAGAGGAAAAGAAGTATCTCCTGTTATCTATATACTAGCAGTATTATTTGCTGCTAGACTTATATTCCTATAGGAGACCAATATAAAATATTTAGTTCAAAAAATCCCCCATCTTAATTAGATTGGGGGATTTTAACAATAAAATAAAAAGGAGAATAGTTATGAAAGATATTTTAATACTAAAAGGAAACATCTTATTCACGGAAAGATTAGATGATTTTCAGATCCATAAGGATAGCTATATAGTAGCTGTAGATGGTATAGTAGAAAGGATTTATGAAATTCTACCTGAAAAATATGCAAATCATTCTGTCACAGACTATGGAAATCGATTAATTATTCCAGGCTTTTCTGATTTACATTTACATGCTGCTCAATATTTACAATGTGGAATGGGCATGACAAAACAGCTTCTTGACTGGTTAAATGACTACACATTTAATTTGGAGAAAGAATTTCAAAATAAGGAATTTGCCGAGGAGGTTTATTCTAGATTTGCAGACGATTTAGTTGCCCATGGCACCCTTAGATCTTGTATCTTTGCTTCTTCATCTACAGAGGGTACTGAGATACTGTTTGATATATTAAAGGAAAAAGGAGTAGGAGCATTTGTAGGTAAAGTAAATATGGAAAGAAATGCTCCTGATTTTATTATTGAGAGCACAGAAGATTCAATCGAAGGAACTAGATATCTTATAGAAAAATATAAGGATGAAAAGCTTGTAAAGCCTATAATAACACCAAGATTTGCACCTACAAGTGCAGAAGACTCTCTAAAAAAACTAGGTGAATTAGCAAAAGATTATAATACTCCTGTACAATCTCACGTAGATGAAAACATAGATGAGGTCAAATGGGTAAGTGAGCTATTTCCTGACTCAAAAAATTACCTTGGAGTATATGAGCAGTATGGTCTGCTAAGCTCAGCAGTTATGGCACATGCAATCTATTTAAATGATGATGAAATTGAAATAGCAAAGAAAAACAATGTTATTTTAGTTCACTGCCCTGATTCAAATATCAATGTGAGAAGTGGTATAATGCCTATTAGAAAATACCTAAATATAGGACTTAAGGTTGGACTAGGCAGTGATATCGCAGGAGGACATAAAATAGGTTTAAATGAAGCAATAGTTAGAGCAATCCAACTATCAAAGCTATATAGTATGGATCATCCAGAATATCCAGCACTTAGTGTGTCTGAAGCTTTTTATTTAGGAACTAAAGGAGGGGGAGAATTCTTTGGAAAAGTTGGAAGCTTTGAAGAAGGTTATTCCTTTGATGCATTGGTTATCGAAGATGATGAATTAATTGCAAATAGATATTCTTTAGAAGATAGACTAGAAAGATTTCTATATATTGGAGATGACAGGAATATTATAGACCGCTACGTAATGGGTAAGCAGTTATAAAATTTACACAAGTAAGTTAAGCTCAAACTGAAAACTAACATAATAACTAACGGTAATAACATTTGTTTTAAAGTAATCATATACTATATAGAAGGAGAGTCTATGTAGATATGGAGGAATTAAAATGATAAATTGGGGATTTTTCTACGGTACAATAACTAATATTTATGATATTATTTGGTCAGGAACTGAAGATTCAACGGGATGCTATAAAATGATTAGTATGCAAAATAAAGATGAAGGTATTATAAATTTTGTGATATCGCCAACTACGTATTTTGTAAATCATGAGATAATGTCAATAGGAGATACAGTAATAGGATATTATGATAGGAATGCTCCAGTTCCTTTAATTTATCCACCACAATTACGAGCACTTGCTATGGCTAAGCTTGTACCAGAGTATAATGTAAAAGTAGATTATTTTAATGAACAATTAGTAAGCAGTGATGGTACCTTAAGATTGAACATATCTCCTTTTACTCAAATAGTACTAGAAAATGGGCAGCCTTTTACCCAAAGCCCTTCAAACCATGACTTAATTGTGTTGTATGGCCCAACAACAAGGAGTATTCCTGCTCAAACTACACCATATAAGATTATCGTTATTTGTCCAAAAATATAGCAGAATAAAGCCTTAACCAAATAAATATATTCATGTCAAATAAAAGCAGAGGATGCAGTAGTTGCATCCTCCAATATTTTTATATATGTAGTTATTGTACATGCCAATGAAATTTACATACTAAAAAAGCTATATTCTATAATAAATCAACATAAGGAGTTTACTTTATATTCATAGCATATAACAGCCTCTATCTGCTCAAATCCTTCTTGAATATATAATGATTTTGCTCTCTCATTCTCTGCATTTACACAAAGTATTGCTCTGTCATATGACTTTTCCTTTGCAAATTTTAAAGAGGTTCTTAATAACAATCTACCCAAGCCTTTACCTTGATATTCTGGTATTATCGCAAGTGGTCCTATATTCATAATTGGTAGTTCTTCATACTCATCATTTGTACATCTGATTACTCCTACAGGTCTTTCATTATGATATAGAATCATTGAACCACCTTCTATATTATCATCACTTGAAATCATTTTGGCAACATTTTCTGGAGTTATAGGCGTCTCACTTCCTTTAAGATTAGCAAAGCTTGCATTTCTGACCTTACACCAAGTTTCTTCATCTTCACCTAATATTAGTGGTCTTATTGAATATCCTTCTGGCAATTTAACTTCTGACACCTCTGACCCCTCTCTTACTAGAAGAAAAGAATATCTCTCCACTGTAAAATTCAATTCTTCAATAGACTCTATTAACTTCTTATTTTCTGTTGGTATAAATACAAAAATCCTGTCTAAGCCTTCCGTATGTTTTAAGATAGCATGCATAAGTAGTTTATAGCATTCTACATCTTCTATTTCCGAATGAAATATTCTAAATCTGGCTTTTCTTCCTCTTCTATTATGCTCATCTATTATGAGAGAAGCTGTTGCCTTTATTTCTTCTTGTTGATTAGTAACTATGTAAGTAGGATTTTCATCATTAGGTTTGAAATCTCTCAAATCTTCATCATACAAAAACGAATCATCTATCTCCATCCTATGTCTCTTACAATATTCTACAAAGTCTCCAATTCTCTCATTTTTCAAAGCTTTAACCTGCATAATATCCCCCCTATTTTTTTCTTATTAAGCTCATGCTCTATTCTGATTATATTATATATCCTTGTCGTACATTCATCAACAAAAAACCTATGGTCTCCCATAGGTCAATCCTGCTTGTATTGCTTTTGTTGGACATTTTTCTTGAATGTTTTTAACTTTCTCTTCCGTTTCTTCAGTAACCTTATCATTGATTACTACGACTTTATTCCCTTCTATTTTAAAGTGCTCTGGAACCATCTTTTCGCATACTCCACAGCCTATACAAAACTCTGATTTCACTATTATAGCTCCTTCTTCTATTTTCTCTTCTTCCATGGGTATATCTTCTTTTCTTACTAGACTTGATACTATATATCCCATTATGAGTATAGCTATGGTCGTCAAAACCCATCTTGTAGCCATGAATTTTGGGCTAAGGAACTTAGCTTCGTTTGCCAGCATTGGAACCTTTATTACAGCCCACGTACTTAATATAACAACTATATTGGATATACTAGCACCTTTTTTTATCAGTGTTTTACATATTGGAAAAGCTGCATATATGGGTCCTGCCGATATACTTCCCAATAATATAGATATGAGTGAACCCTTAAAACCCGATTTTTCACCTAGGTTGCTCATTATTACTTTCTTGGGTATCCATGCTTCCAATAGGGATGTAAGTAAAAATACTACTGGCATAATTATGAGCATTTCTTTAATGTAGTACCAGCTATTATTCACAGATAACATTGCTTTTTCAGTATTTATAAATATTAATACTAGATATATAGCTCCTACAAATACTAGAAATCCATTTTTCTTTAACTTTTCTATTATCATAGTATAACCCCCATTACTATTGCTATTAGCAGTGCAAATGCAAAGCTTAGACCATTTCTTGCAAGTGCAAATTTGCTACCAAAAGCTTGTTTTTCTAGATTAAATGTTACAAAGCCCACCATGGTTAATGTTGTCAAGAATGCTACTGCTGGAACTATACTTGCTCCCATATTCACTATTGAACCTACCAATGGAAATGCAACAAAAGCAGGAATCAAGGTAATACTTCCTAACAAAGCTGATAGTATAGTAGCAAACCATACGTTAGAGTTACCTAAATACTGTTTTATAACCTCAGGCGGTATAAAGGTAAGGATAAGCCCGATTAAAAACAATATCCCAATGATTTGCCCAATCATGTTCCCCATCATTTTTTTAGACATTTTCATTGCGTTTAATGTTCTTTTTTTGTCCTTGATTATAGATACAATAAACCATATTCCTGTAACTAACCATAAGCCTTTTGTAAAGATATCCATAGTCCATCTCCTTATAAGTATTTTCTTCTCTATTATAATTTCTAATGATATAATAAAAAGTAACGATGGTTACTTTTTGGAGGCTTTTATGAATATTTTTAACTATAAGGACTTTTTAGCTCAAATCCATTTATTTAATATGTTTTCTCCTGATGAAATTGTTGAATTTTTTAAGCAGGATAAATATGAAATTAAAAAATATAATAAAAATTCAATAATTTACCTACAAAATGAGAAATGTATTACATTTGATATTATATTAGAAGGCAGTGTAGCTGTTCAAAGAATTGATGAAAATGGTGATGTATTAACTATAACTACTCTATTTCCAGGAGACATTATGGGTGGAAATTTAGTCTTTTCACTTAATAATCAATATCCTATGACTCTTATCGCCACCAATAAGTGCAAGATACTGCATATCAAAAAGGATTTAATGATTGAGCTTTGTCAAATAAATAGAGAATTTTTAATTATTCTTTTACAATGCTTTTCTGATAAAACTTTGATACTTGCTGATAAGGTTAAATTGATCTCTATCAAAAGTATTAGAGATAAAATATTTGAGTTTCTCAACTATGAGCGCTATATGCAGCAAAGTAATATTATTAATTTAAGTGTCACGAAAAAAGAGTTGGCTGAAAGATTAGGCATACAAAGACCCTCTTTTTTCAGAGAGCTAAGCAAAATGAAAAAAGAAGGTCTTATTGATTTTGACTCTAGGACTATTACTATTTTATACGAAGGATGTGAGCAAAATGTGACACAGCCATAACAGCCTGTAGAGGAATTTCTCTAGAATTATGTAACCAAGCTATTAAACAAGCTGACCTATAAATTTCCTCAGTAAGTCTGAGAGGATTTATAGGCCAGTCAATAAATATCAATTTTTCTATTTCTTCATCTGATTGCGCTTATATATTAGAAAAGGTATGAAGCCAAATATGAAAATAAATTCCTTACTTGCATATCTAATCTCTCCATTAAAGCCTATTTGTCTTGGAATCTGTTCTGGTAGTATAAAATAAACTATACCAACTATTAATAGGGGAATAATCAATATTAATAAATCCTTTTTCTTCAACTTGAATTACCCCTTTTCTGTTTATTTAACAACTATTGTATACCTTCGTCAAAAATAGTTATCTGCTAAAATATGTTTTATTTGCTCAAAATCCAATTGTTACATGCTTACATCAATCTGGGCCCACATATCTCCAACAGGTATAATCTCATCTCCAAATTTTAAGTCAACAGGTTTTTTAAAAACTGGTCCATCATACACTAATGTATGGTACTCACCATTCTCTCCACATATATCAGCACCATACTCTTCAATTTCTTTTATCATTGAGTAGCTTAAGTCTTGTCCTAAAAATCTTACATCCATTAGTGATGTATTGATGACAACTATCTTTGCCTTAAAGCCTAAATCTATAAACTCCTTAACTAACTCTTTTCTGTCTCTATTCCATAGTGGTAATACCGCAGTAACGGAAGCCTTATTGCACACATTTTCTTCCCACTGCCTATGCTCATCTATATCTATATCACCAAAAATTCCGTATTCTATTCCCTGATTTCTAAACTCTTTAATATTTGAGATAAATATTTTCTCATAATCATTAAATAATGCACTGCCAATTGAATAATCAATGTCTATTGCATCTGACTGTGCTTTAATAATCTCCTCCTTTAGTCTGTGAGATGTACTTATTTTGTTTTCCATACTAAACATTGTAATTAACTTTTTTGGACTATATCCCTGCTCCATAGCTTTATAAAAAGCAAGACAAGAATCCTTCCCGCCGCTCCATGAAACAAAACAATTTTTCATCATTTGGTACTCACTTTCTTTATTGTAATATTTGTCTTGCTCTTTCATATTTTATATGTGTTTTTTCAATACCTCTTCATTGCGAAAATACTTAATAGATATTTTCTATCCTATTATCTATTGTAATATTTAGTTATTTAAAATGCAATTATATTAAGTTGCCAATATCTCAATATAGTATTCTTGGAATAGTACACAATAATGTGATAGAATATCACTGTATCTCCTAGCTGAAAATATGCATATCAATATTTGAAAGGTAGTGATTATCATTAGTAAGGATAATTTCTTTAAAACAAAATTTAATTATGAAGAAGATGACTATGATAAATTAAAACATATAAATAAGAATAAAAATAAATATAGAGCTTTCACTAACAAATCCACCATGAAAAAGACAGAATTTGATTACGAAGAGGATCCATATGAGCCTGAAAAAAGCTAAAGTAAATTTTTACATAAGTCCTCTATAGATATATTTGATATGTATTTCAATGGTATATCATATACAGTCTTTACCCCAATATGCCCTTCTCGATTCAATCGATACACAGCTCTTGCATATGCTACCAATATGCTTGCAGTAAATTCGGAATTACAATCTAGTTTTAGGGAAAATTCTGATATATTATTGTTTGAACAATTATTACCTGTCCAACCACTTCTAATAACAAAACCACCGTGAAACATTTTTGAGTGGTTTTCTATTAGTTCTTCTTCCGTCACAAAAACTACATTTGTCTCGTAATCTGCAAAGTAGTTTGGAATTAATTTAATTTTATTTGTAATCTCATCTTTATCTGCTCCGTCTTCAACCACAACATAGCACTGCCTAAAATGTCCATCTCTATTGCTTAGCTCGGCGAGTTCCCCACTTTTTATTCTCTTAACTGCTTCTTCTTTAGGAACAGTATATTGAACAGCATTTTTAACTCCAACTATTCTTCTTATGGCATCTGAATGCCCTTGACTAACTCCCGGTCCCCAAAATGTATATGTTGCTCCCTGTGGCAGAATGGATTCAAATAAAGCTCTATTAATTGAAAATAGTCCGGGGTCCCATCCAATGCAAACACCACTGGTCTTGCCATTACCCATAGAAGCCTTGTTCATAGCCTCTAGATAATCTGGAATGCTTCCATGATTATCATAGCTATCAACTGTATTATACAAGCTTGCAAAATGTGGACCTTGTATGGGAAGATCTGTAGCGGAGCCCCCACATAAAATCATGACGTCAATATTATCTACATGGTCCTGTGCCATATTAATATCTAAAATCCTTATATTATTATTACAATTTTTTATAGATTCTGTAGGTCTTCTGGTAAATATAGCCATAAGCTCCATGTCTGTATTTTTGTCTATAGCTAGTTCTACTCCTTTACCTAAGTTTCCATATCCTATAATTCCAATCCTAATTTTTTTCTTCAACAATTTCACCTCTCCAAATCTGATATATGATTAATATATTCAGATCTGAGACTGAAAATGAAAATTTACATTATTTTATTAATATTTATTTGTTTAATAGAAGGCGTAATTTTTTCTTTTGTCCCCTTTTTGTCTCCCTAATATCTGTACTCCTACTCAAAATTTTTGCATAGCTCAACGCTATTTTTTAGTAAATTAATTTATTTTTATATTATACTATAATTATACTATAATGGTGAGTTGACAAAGTAAATGCAACTTTGTCAGAGTAAATGGCTTAGGATTGCATTTAGTTATTCAAAAGATAACACAAAAATAGGAAAAATAATTAAAATAGCAGGTTTTTTAAGCTTAGGGGCCAGTAATTGGTATGGATGCTACAAAAAAAGGACAT
>DFOH01000059.1 GCA_002376545.1 Firmicutes bacterium UBA3546
TAGGTTTTTTCTTTCAACCTAACACCTCCATTATTAATATTATTAGGAAATTAATCTAAATATATAGTTGGTAAAAAATTCCTAATTAGTAGTTTTATTATAATTATTTCTATAAAGAGTAGAAAGGTTCTACTCAGCAAAAACTGCATTGTTAACGCTTCTATAGGAGTTTTTGTTAAAAACTATAGTATACTTTGTATGCAAAGTGTAATAAACTTTCAATATAATTGAAATATAACAAGGTGACAAATTACCTTAATAATTGCTTGTAATTTAACGAACATATATTAATGCCCGTATAGAAGAGAGGTGACCTGATGCTTTTTAAGAGTTCTCTTGAAGATAGAGTAGAGAAAGCAAAAAATAATCTAGATGAAATAAACAAGCTTATTGAAGAATATAAGCCTTTTATAGCAAGCACAATCCAGAAAAGAACTGGACGCTTTTTAGAATATGGACGTGATGATGAGCTGACTATTGGAATGCTGGCATTTAAAGAAGCAATAGATTCCTTTGACAAGAGCAAAGGAAGATTTTTAAACTTTGCAAAACACGTCATTAATCTAAGAATGATAGATTACTATAGAAAAACAAAAAAAGAAGGAAGTATTATTTCCTTAGAATTAATTAATCAGCAGGATGATGAAAACATTATTGATATAGGAGCGGTAAGAGCATTAGAAGAATATGAGAAAGAAAAGGAGAACGAAGCCAGAAAGCTCGAAATCCTCCAATACAAAAATGAGCTAAGTAATTGGCAAATTGAGTTTTCAGATTTAGTAAAGATATCTCCAAAGCAGGAAAAACTAAGGAGACTTTATAAGGACGTAGCAAGATTGATAATAGATAATAAAGAACTACTTGATATATTAGTAGATAAAAAAAGATTGCCAATAAAAGAAATTGAAAAGCTAACAGGAATACATCGAAAAAAACTAGAAAGAGGTCGAACATATATAATATCATTAGTAATAGTGATGGAGGGGGATTACCCTTACTTAAAAGAATACACAAACTGGAGGTGAGCTGGTGAGAGGAATAGTAATGGAAAAAAACAAAAATGGACTCATTGTAATGACTGGTGATGGTCAATTTTTAGAAATAAAGAATCATATTAGCCAAACTGAAATTGGACAAGAAATAGAAGTTAAAAATATTACTAATCATAATTCTGATATATTTAGGAAAGTTGCTTCAATAGCAGCCGCAATCATAATATTTTTATCAGGTGGATATGGTATATTTGGATATCACACTGTATATGGCTATGTAGATGTGGATATAAATCCAAGAGTAGAGCTATCATATAATTTATATAAAAGAGTAATAGGTGTAAGAGGTCTTAACGAAGATGGTGAAAACATTCTAATGAATGTAAAAGATTATAAAAACAAACCCATAGGGGTAGTAATAAATAAAGTCATAGACAGTGCCATTAAAGAAAATTATATAAAGGAAAATGATGAAAATGCAGTTCTTGTTACAATAACAGAAAGTAAAAATGAGATTGATGATAATAAAATATTAGAGGAAATAGATACTCACATAAAAGATTCCTCAATTAAAGCTGAGGTAGTAGTTATAAAAAGTGATAAAAAATCCTATGAAGAAGCAAAAAAAGATAACATATCTCCTGGAAAGACTAAGCTAATAGAAAAAGCAGCAGATGAAAATAAAAATATAAATCCAAGTGAGATTAAAGATAAATCAGTCAAGGAAATAATGAGTATCATAAAAGAAAGCAGGAAAGAGAACAAAAAGGAAGATAGAAAATCAAAAAGAGAAATTAGACACATAGAGAGAGAAAAAAAAGAAATAGAAAAAAATACTAGGAAAATGGAAAAGGAAAAAGAGAAAAAAGAAAGCAAACTAGATGTTAATAAAGAAAAAGAAAAGGATAGACAGGAAATCAATAAGGATAATAAGAAAGAAAATAGAAGTAATAAAAGGGTGAAAGAGAATAAAAATAATAAGGAAAACAAAGAAAACAAAGAAAACAATTCAAAAAATAATTCAAAGGATAGAAATCAGTACAATAATAAGAACAGTGAAAAGAATAAGGATAAAAATAATAAATCTAAAGGTAAACAAACAAATAACAGCAAGAAAAATAATTCAGGGGATAATTCAAGAAACAATCCCAAAAACAGAAAATAACCGCATGAACTAAGCCCTTGCACAAAGCTAGGGCTTTTCTCATGTTATTATGTGGACTGTATTATGCATCTGCTTAGAGCATTGAAAGAATAACTAAAAGTGCTACAATAAACACAACAATGGCAATAACACTATACAATACCTTTTTTCTTATGAAAAAAATCCTTGCCATAATATCACCCCTTGAATATATTTCCTCTAAGTTAGGGTACAGTATTCCATATTATAATCTATTTGTATGACTGAAGATATATTCATAAAACGTATATTATTCCATATATAAAATTTAGTTTGATGGTATAGATTTACAGACTATGACAAGTATAATATAATAATGGTTAAGGTATTATATTTTGGAGGTGTTTTTATGAAGACTAGGATTATTACAGATAGTGCAAGTGATTTACCATCTGAATTAACTAAAAAATATGGAATAGATGTATTACCACTTTCAGTTTTATTAGGGGATGAGGAGTATGAAGATGGAGAAACAATAGGACCTAAAGAGCTTTATAACAATATGAGGGCTGGAAAAGTATATAAAACATCACAAGTAGCACCTCAAGCATTTAAAGAAAAGTTTGAGGAATATGCAAAAAATAATGAGTCTTGCATATATATAGGCTTTTCATCGGAGCTATCAGGTACATACCAATCTTCCACTATAGCTAAGGAAGAAATATTAGAAGAATACCCCAATTTTGATGTAACCTTAATGGATACCAAATGTGCTTCAGGAGGCTTTGGATTAGTAGTGTTAAAGGCTGCACAAATGGCTATGGAAGGAGCCTCAAAGGAAGACATAGTTAAAGCTACTGAATTTAATGCTAGACATATGGAGCACATATTTACAGTTGATGATTTAGAATATCTTTTTAGAGGAGGAAGAGTGAGTAGAACTGCGGCAGTTATAGGCTCACTATTAAACATAAAGCCAATATTACATGTAGAAGGTGGAAGACTAGTACCATTAGAAAAGGTCAGAGGTAGGAACAAGGTTTTAAAAAGAATGATGGATATAATTGAAGAAAGAGGAGCAAACTTAAGTGAGCAGACCATAGGTATAACTCATGGTGATGATTTGGAAATAGCATTGAAGGCTAAAGAGTTGATAGAAGAAAGATTCGGCTGCAAGGATTTTGTCATAAGAGATGTAGGATGTGCTGTAGGAGCCCATTCAGGTCCGGGAACATTGGCAATATTCTTTCTAAACAAAGAAAAATAAATACACATATAAAAAAGCTTCATAAAAAGATTTTATGAAGCTTTTTTGTATCCAGTGAAAAAGTTATAGATGAAGGGTATACTTGATTTTAGTTTCATTCATATATAAACAATATTTAAGCATAGTTTTTATCTTTTCGTAATAAATACTTTAATCTGCTACAACAGGCTTAAATACATAGCTTGGTAGAATATTATAATTTAGCAACAACTTTGATAAAAATATAACAAGGAAGTATACTATATCTATAGACTACATTAATCGAATTATATATAAAAAAATTTATCGAACATTGTTAATTATATAACAATAAAAAAGGGGGGTTACAATTATGGTAACCATAAATGTTTGTATTGGCAGTGCATGTCACTTAAAGGGAGCCTATGAAGTGATAAATAATTTGCAACATATTATAGAAGAAAGGCAGCTGTCAGAAAAGATTATTGTAAAGGCGGCATTTTGTTTGGGAGAATGCACAAAGGCAGTATCTGTAAAAATTGACGAAGATAGAGTAGTTTCAGTTGGGGAGGAAACTGTGAAGGAATTTTTTGAACAGCATGTAGTTGGGAGGCTATAAAATGAAATTTATAAGTTTTACGAGAGAAAATTGCATCAACTGCTATAAATGCTTGAGAACATGTCCTTCTAAAGCCATAACTATTCTCGAAGATCATGCTGAAATAGTTGATGAGCTATGCATTTTCTGCGGAAAATGTCAAGTTGTATGCCAAAAAGAGGCACTACATATTAAGAGCAGCATAGAGCAAGTAAAAGAAGCTATAAAAAGTAATAAGAGAGTAATAGCTAGCATAGCACCATCATTTCCAGGAGCATTTAATGTAGATGATGAGTATAAAATTGTAACAGCGTTAAAGCTTCTTGGATTTGAGATGGTTGAAGAGACGGCAATAGGTGCTGAAATAGTACTGGATTATTATGATAAGTATTTGAAAGAAGAAAAATATGAAAACCTTATTACCACAAGCTGTCCTTCAGTTAATAATCTTATAGAAAAATACTATTCTTCGCTGACTAAATACATGATACCAGTAGTATCTCCAATGATTGCCCATGGAAAGCTTCTAAAGCATAAGTATGGAATGGATAGTGTAGTAGTATTTATAGGTCCATGTCTTGCTAAGAAAGCTGAAGCAGAAGATTTTCAGCACAAGGGAATAATTGATTCTGTTTTGACCTTTGAAGAATTATCACACTGGTTTGCAGAAGAAAATATAATATTGGGCAATCTTGAACCTCAGCCCTTTAAACATACTTCATACAGGAGGGGAAGCTCATTTCCTGCTGAAGGAGGTTTGGTTGCTCATAATGGTTCTAACGAAAGTAAATATGAAATAATGAGGATAAATGGAGTGGAAAACTGTAAGGAATTTCTTGAGTGCATTGAAAATAACAGTATAAGTGGTATCTTTGTAGAACTAAATATATGTAATAACAGCTGCATAGATGGACCAGGAATGCCTAGAGACAATACCAACCATTATGTCAGGAAGGACAAAATAAAGAGATATATAAATAAAAAAGAAAATCGCAATCAAGGCGATATTGAATATAATTATGAAAAAATTGATTTTACTAAGAGATTTTTTAGTAGAAAAGCAAATAGAAAAACTGCTTCCGAAGAAGAGCTTAGAGAGATATTGGGAAAAATGGGTAAGCATAAGCCAGAAGATGAGCTTAATTGTAATGCATGTGGCTATTTTTCATGTAGGGAAAAGGCGGAATCTGTATTTGAAGGAATGTCCGATATAAATATGTGTCTACCTTTTATGAGAGCAGAAGCAGAAAGTCTAAGAAATGTTATATTTGAAAATAGCCCAAATATAATTTTCCTTTTAGATGAAGGACTTTGTGTAAAAGAATTTAACCCTAAAGCTGAGAGAGCCTTTGGAATAAAGGCTGAGGATATGAAAGGAGAGCCCATATCAAAGCTTATAGATGAAGATATTTTTAGGAGAGTTATTTCAACTAAAGAGAATTTAGTGAGTCAAAAAGTTATTTATCCTGAATATGGTCTAGTTCTAATAGGAAATATTATATATCTTGAAAAGGAAAAAGTTTTAATGGTAATTATGACCGATGTGACTTTGGCGGAAAAAAATAAAGAAGAGCTTGCCATAGTAAAAGAAAAGACTATAAATGCAGCACAGGAAGTAATTGAAAAACAGATGAGAGTAGCTCAAGAGATTGCAAGCCTTTTAGGGGAAACTACTGCTGAGACAAAGGTCATACTTACAAAGCTAAAGGATATAGCGCTAGGGGAAGCGGGTGATATTTAATGGATTTTTTCGCAGACGTTGCATATGACAGTCTAAACAAATATGGAGAAGAGCTTTGTGGAGATAAGGTAGAAGTAATCAATACTGGTAATAGTATCATAGTAGTGTTAGCAGATGGATTAGGCAGTGGAGTAAAAGCAAATATATTAGCAACTCTGACAACTAAAATAGCAGGTACTATGCTAAAAGAAGGGGTAAGTATTCTAGAAACTGTAGATACAATAGCCAATACGCTTCCTGTATGTAACGTTAGAAAGCTTGCATACTCAACCTTCGGCATAATCAAAATTCAAGAGGATGGAACAGCTTATATTATAGAATATGATAATCCTCCTTTATTTTTTACTAGAAATAATAAAGCTATAACAATTGAAAAGAATGATATAGTCATAAATGAAAAAAAAATAAAAGAAAGTTATATAAAACTTGAAGAAGGAGATGTTATCACACTTGTAAGTGATGGGGTAATACATGCTGGTGTAGGAGGAATATTAAATCTAGGCTGGCAGTGGGACAATGTATCAGATTATCTAATAAGACAAGTCCAAAATAAAAAGAGTGCTAGAAGTATATCTAGAGGACTTATAGATACATGTAAATGCTTATATGCAGGCAAGCCAGGAGATGATACTACAGTTGTTACAATAAAAGTTCGGCAGCCTGAAGTAGTAGATTTATTTACAGGGCCACCGGAAAATGAAGAAAACGATACAAAACTTGTTCAAGATTTTATGAAGAGTAAAGGGAAAAAAATAGTTTGCGGAGGTACTGCTGCAAAGATAGTGGGTAGGGAACTTAAGCGTGATATTGAAGTGGATTTAGCTTCAATGACTGTAGATGTTCCACCTATGGCTATTATAAAAGGAATAGATTTAGTTACTGAGGGCGTTCTTACTCTTAGTAGAGCAGTAGATAAAATAAGAAAATATAGAAATAGCTCCTCCAATGGAGAAACAATATATAATCTAAACGGCATAGATGGAGCATCTTGTTTGGCTAAGATGCTAATAGAAGACTGCACACATTTGAATCTTTGGGTAGGAAAGGCTATCAATCCAGCCCACCAGAACCCTAGCTTACCAGTTGATTTAAGTATCAAGCTTAAAGTGGTCAAAGAACTTTCTTCATTAATGGAAAGCATGGGCAAAATAGTAAAAATTAATTATGTTTAGCATGGGAGCAAAGGGGGAGGATTTGCATGAGAAAATTTGAGAATCAGGTGCAGCTCATTAAATATGAAGTTTTAAGAGAAGTATCCAGGTTAGCTCTGGAAGGGAGACTTAGTGAAAGTCTGGATACAATTCCATCAATAATAGATCCAGGACCTGAGCCAAGAACTAGGTGCTGTATTCATAAGGAACGAGCCATAACAGTTGAAAGGGTAAGGTTAGCATTAGGAGGAGACAAAAATAATGATAATATAGTAGAAGTTCTAAAAACTGCATGTGATGCTTGTCCTATAAATCGCTTTGTAGTCACAGAAGCTTGCAGAGGCTGTCTTGCACATAGATGCTATGATGCATGTCCCGCAGATGCTATACATTTTGTAGGACATAGGGCATATATAAATCCCAACAAATGTATAGAGTGTGGGAAGTGTAAAGAATCGTGCCCATATAATGCCATATCTGATGTAATGAGACCGTGCAAAAAGGCATGTCCTACATCTGCATTATCTATTAATGAAGATAAAAAGGCTGTTATTGATAATGAAAAATGTATTCAATGTGGAGCATGTGTCTATCAATGTCCTTTTGGAGCAGTAATGGATAAGTCAAGTATTGTAGAGATAATAGAATTATTAAAGGAAACTAAATATGATAAAAGTACTAAAGTATATGCAGTAATAGCTCCTGCAATTTCAAGTCAATTTACATATGCAAAGATTGGTCAGGTAGTAAATGGAATTAAGATGCTAGGTTTTCATAATGTTGTAGAAGCTGCTTTAGGTGCAGATATAGTAGCTAAGCACGAGGCTATAGAGTTTGCTCAGAATATAGAAAATCATAAAATTATGACTAGCTCATGCTGTCCAGCATTTGTATCATTTATCAAGAAAAATTTTCCTATGCTAGAGAGCAAAATATCACATTCAGTATCTCCAATGATTGCTGTTTCAAGGCTTATAAAAAGTACTGATGAGAATGCAAAAGTAGTTTTTATAGGACCATGTATTGCAAAAAAAATGGAGATTAAGGAGAAAGATTTAAGTAGGAGTGTAGATTATGTAATGACTTTTGAGGAGTTAGCGGCAGTATTAGATGCTGCAGAAATTAAGGTTGAATATTGTGATGAAGCGGTGCTAGATAATGCATCATTTTTTGGAAGAATATTTGCTAGAACAGGAGGACTTTCAGAAGCAGTAAGACATGTGCTCGAAACAGATAATATAGATATAGCCTATAAGCCAATAAGTTGTGACGGAATAAAAGAGTGTGACAAAGCCTTGAAACTTGCCAGGGTTAATAAGCTTGATGCAAACTTTATTGAAGGAATGGTGTGTACAGGAGGTTGTATTGGTGGAGCAGCATCGTTGCATCATGGCCCTAAAGATAGAAATGAAGTAGATAAATATGGAAAGCTTGCTATAGAAAAAGGTATTAATGATAGCTTAAGAGTTTTTGATATTGATAAATTAATTCTTGAAAGAGAAACTAAATAAAATAATTGTTATGAAGAGTAAAAAATAATTCTAAAAAATTGTTTTTTGCTCTTTAGTTTTTTAGATTTGAGTCATTTAAAAATAGAAATCCTATATAATCCTTTTTTCCCATATAGTTATGATAATATAAAACTCACACAAAGAAAAAACTATAAAGAAAGAAAAAAGCTAGGAGGTTCTTTATAATGGCTAATATTATGGAAGTTGTTGATAAAATAAATGATGTCTTATGGGGACCATTTATGATGTTTCTTTTACTGGGAACAGGGTTAATGTACACAATAAGGCTTAGATTTATACAAGTTACAAAGTTGGGAACTGCTGCTAAACAAATATTTGGTAAACAGGAAAATGAATCAGGAGCAGAGGGACTGTCACCCTTTCAATCACTTACTACTGCCATAGCTGCTCAAGTAGGTACAGGTAACTTAGCAGGAGTAGCTACTGCAATAGCATCAGGAGGTCCAGGGGCAGTATTTTGGATGTGGCTAAGTGCTTTTCTTGGTATGGGTACTATTTTTTCGGAAGCAGTATTAGCCCAATTATTTAACGAAGAAAGAGATGGAGTACTTACAGGAGGTCCAGCTTATTACATAAGCAAGGGATTAAAGAGTAAGTTTTTAGCAGGATTTTTTGCCATATCCATAGTAATGGCATTAGGAATAATGGGTAATATTGTGCAATCCAACTCCATAACTACCGCAGTAAAAAATGCAATACCAACTATACCGCCTATTTTAGTAGGTATAATTATTGCTATATTAGCAGGAATGATTTTTATCGGGGGAATAAGTCGTATAGGCTCATTTACAGAAAAAGTAGTTCCTATAATGGCAGCTCTTTATATACTAGGAGGATTAGCAATAATAATTATGAATATAGACATGCTCTTACCTTCACTAAAAATGATAGTTTACGGAGCATTTAATCCAAGAGCAGCTACCGGAGGACTTATAGGCGCTACTATAAAAGAGAGTATTAGATATGGTGTAGCAAGAGGACTTTTTTCAAACGAAGCAGGTATGGGCTCTACACCACATGCCCATGCAGTAGCTAAAGTTAACCATCCAGTCAAGCAAGGGCTCATATCAATGCTTGGAGTAATAGTAGATACGGGCATTGTATGTACTATCACAGCACTTGTTATTATAATGACTGGAGCATTAGGCACTGGACTTACTGGTCCTGAATTGACACAAGAAGGATTTCGTCTTGGGTTTAGTGGAATTACATCAAGATTTGGAGTACAGCTCATAGCAGTTACTTTGTTTTTCTTTGCTTTTTCCACAATAATAGGGTGGTATTTCTTTGGTGAGCAAAATATAAAATACCTATTTGGAAATAAGGGGGTATTATTCTATAGAGTATTAGTTTTAGCAGGTATTGTTGTTGGAGCCCTATTAGACGTAGAGCTTGTGTGGAGCTTGGCAGATATGTTCAATGCTCTTATGGTAATACCAAACCTTATTGCACTCGTAGGACTATCCTCACTAGTTGTCAAATCTGTAAAGGATTTCAGTCAAAAATATGAAAAAAGGTAATTTTATATACAAATACTATATAAAATATGATATGCTATGACTATATAGTCATAGCATAAAATTATAGCGAAAGAGGATATTGAAAAATTATGTTTTTTCAGTGCTATTCAACAAAAGGGGGTCATTAATTGCCAAAAGCTACATTCTTTAATTTGCCAAAAGAAAAGGAAAATAAAATATTAGAAGCAGCAATTGATGAATTTACAAAATACTCATATGAAAATGCAAGTGTTAATAGAATAGTTGAAAGTGCAGATATAGCTAAGGGAAGCTTTTATCAGTATTTTGTGGACAAGAAAGACTTATATAGGTATATAATAGAAGAAGTGGAGAAGAAAAGAAAAACATATATTTTAGAGCCTATACAAAACCAGACAATTACCAATTTTTTTGATTCACTAAAGGATATTTTTCTTGCGGAAATTAAATTTGCCATGGAGCTGCCAAAGCTAGCTGCTATAGCTCTTGATTTTAAAAATATTCGAGACATTGAATTAAAGAATGAAATACTAAGGGGTAATTTTGATACTACTAGTATATTTGAAGATTTGATATTAAGGGGTATAGATAATATGAATATAGACGATAGCGCTGAGCCTAAGCTTAATACTTATTTGCTTGAGTCTTTAAATACTTCTATATTGGAATACTATATTTATGAGGCTAACTTAGATTATGAAAAAACTAATGACTATATAAATAACATTATAAACCTAATGAAAGACGGAATTAAATCAAAGAAAAAAAATAAAAAAAATTTTGAAGATAGGTTTTATTAAATGGGGGAGATATTATGTTTATAGGCAAGAGAGTAAAACTTAGAGGATTACGAATAGAAGATGTGGAGCCAGCGTACCAGTACATGTGCGACCCAGAGGTTCTACTGAATTTAAGTCCTGGAATACCATATCCAATGACTTTAGAAAGAGAAAGGCAATGGTTTGAAAGTCAAATAGCTATGAAGGATATATATAATTTTTCAATAGAAGATATAGAGACAGGCCTCTATATAGGAGGCTGTGGAATAAATAAAGTAGATTGGAAAAACAGAGTGGCAACAGTCGGAATATATATTGGAGATAAAGATTTTAGAGGAAAAGGCTATGGAACAGAAGCCATGAAACTTTTAGTTAATTTTATATTCAATCAAATGAATATCAATAGAATTCAGCTTTTTGTATTTTCATTTAACGAAAGAGCCATAATGTCATATAAAAAGGTTGGGTTTATAGAAGAAGGCAGATTAAAGCAATCAATTTTTAGAAACGGCAGATATTATGATGAGATAATTATGAGTATATTAAGAGAAGATTATAATGAAACAAACTAAAATGAAAGCATAAAGGTTCTATATAAATAGAGTCAAAAAAGTTGAAAAAGGGTGAAAAAGGGTGAAAAAGGTGAAAAAGGTGAATTAAATGAAAATAAAATTTATTGTAGACAAGAGGATAATTTGGTAGTATAATATCTCTTGTAGTCAATTTTGCATCTTTAGCTCAGTTGGTAGAGCAACTGACTCTTAATCAGTGGGCCCAGGGTTCGAGTCCCTGAAGATGCACCATACATAAACCCTGTATTCTCAACGGATACAGGGTTTTGTAATTTACTTGATAACTCTTAAATATGATGGTCGCGTGCCAGTTCGCATGCCACTTTCAATTTTGGATTGTTCTTCCTCTTTATTTTTTGCATAGATATCATCAAATATATCTGCCTTCTTTCTTTCATTAGACCTAAGAACATGGGCATAAAAATCTGTTGTGGTTGAAGTTTTAGCATGTCCTAATCCTTTAGATATATCAACTATACCTACACCTTCAGAAATTAATACGGTTGTGTTCTTTTATGAATTCTAGGAACTATTGTGAAGGAGTAGAAACATACATTGCTTTTCCATTTCTTTGGGTAAATACAAAATCGTCATCACGCTTTTGGTCCTTTCCATAAAACTATTTGTCTCCTAGTAACTCCTTCTTCTCCAGCTCATTTTTTCATGTTCTTTAAAAAAGGAAATTAAGAATCTAGGAAAAGCTACTTCTCTTGCTGAACTATCAGTTTTGGTTTCCTTAATAAAGCTACCCACACCTTCTACATAAGCATTAGATTCAAAGAATTTTATCTTTAATCTATCATAATTTACATCTGACCGCCGTGACTTCTCCGTATTTAGGACCAAGGGTAAGGGCAAGCAAGGTTGATAGTTGGTACTTGATTGGTGCTGTAGGAAGTAATTTTAATAAGGCATTTATATCTTCATGTTTAGAAAAGCTTCTCCTGGATCCATCAAGATTGAATCCATCTAACACAAATGTCTTATATTTCTTCATCTTTTTTGACATTAAAAAACCTCCTTAAAAAATTGTATTATAAGGAGATTAATGATATCATTAAGCTGTCTGAAGGCTTGGGATTATATTATTAATCTCAGGTTGCTAGTCCTTCATCTGCGCTAACAGGTGAGGGACTTTTTTATCCCCATATTTCAAATACTGATAAAGGGTCAAAATAAATTATGTATTTATCAAGTACGTAATATAATCCGTATTTCTCTTTGTAGTAATTTAAAGCTCCGTTCAATAGTTCTTCTGTAACTCCTAAATATTCTGCTAACTCATAAGCATTTCTTATGCCTTCCTTAGAGGCCTGTACCAAATGAATCAAACCGACACATCTCTCATATGCCCATCTTCGAGCTTTCTTTTCCTGTTTCCGATTTCTAACATCTGATTGGTCTAAAATATTACCAACAGTTGTATGGTAATGTCCTATCTCTTCAATTAATGTACATTTCTTATCCGTATTATTGAGGTCTTTTTTAATAGCTATTCTATTCCCTTTAATTCTTCCTTTGTAAGCTCTAAGAGGCTTTTCTTTTATAATTAATCCATGAGATTCTGCCTCTTTTAATAAATCTTCATATGTCATATAATCAGTCCCCCTGTTTACAACCTAAAAATCCTCGTCGTCCAATATAGAATCATCATGAGCCTTGTCCTCATCGGAAGCTCCTTCAATTTCATGCGCTGCATCGGGAAGTAAGTAAGAGTTGTCATTATAAATATTAGATAATCCTAATGTCAGTTTAATGATGGTTTTTTTATCTGCTGTAGCAGAATCATAAGCCTTTGCAACTTCTAAAGCTTCATGAGAGAAACTTTGTTTTAATTTGTCTATTTCTACTTCTTCTTGGTTATTGATAGTTATAGCGGTAAGTAAAGAGGTGTGAGTAATATAATTATCCTCTTTAGTATCCCTTATTTTATATAACAAACTTTTATCGAAATTAATACTATCCTTTGTAAATTTAGGAATTTCGCTTAAATTGAGTTTAACTATACCACCTTCTCCATAAAAATCCATTAGATATATAAGCCCGTCATAGTTTTTGTTGTCGTATTTAATATCTTTGAAAAGAATATTAGCTAATTCAAAACACTCCAAATTTGAAATTCTATTGTCCTTGTTTAAATACATTGTAATTAATCTATCAATATACTTATATAATCTGTAATTTGACTCATATAGTAAATCAAAATAATAATCCATAGAGCCATCAGCAAAATGAGGATCAAAATCAATCCGATTGTACATTATATATTTAACTGAAGCTATACTAATTGATGTTAAAGCTTCATCTTTATTACTGAAAGGAGTTCTACCTAATAGGTAATCTGCTGATACATTAAAGTGATTTGCAACCTTTTCTAATTTATCGGTTGACGGGGTATTCGTATCCCATCTTCTGATACTTCCATTAGATAATTCACACTTACGTTCAACTTCTGCAAACGTGGTGTCGTGTTCTTCACATAAAAGATTGATTCTTTTAACTAAACTCATTTCATCCACTCCAATATAGCTGCAATTAAAATAAAATAACAAATTTGCTAAAATTATATTGACAAATAGAAAATATGCTATTATACTATGATTACAGCAAGATATTTAAGCACAATAAAACCATAAAAATACTAACTCGTTCTCCAACGATTTATCCAAATGTGTTTTTGTTGTGCTCTTTTAATACCTATATAATAGCATATATGCTATTTGGCTGTCAACATTATTTGCATATTTTCTTAGCAAATTTGTAAGGAGGGATCAAAATGATAGTAGAAAGAATCCAAACACTGTGTAAGGCGGCAAATACAACGCTTGCTCAACTTGAAAAAGAATTGAGTTTTGGAAATGGAACAATTCGGAGGTGGGATGATAGTTCCCCATCAGTGGATAAAGTGTTAAAGGTGGCCAATTATTTTGGGGTTTTAGTTGATTGTATTTTAGAGCTAAAGGAGGAAAGTAAATGAATAATTTAATAAACATTAGTAACAGCAATGGAAATTTAGTAGTAAGTAGTAGGGAGGTGGCAAGAGATTTTGAAAAGGAGCACTATCATGTAATAGACGCTATAGAAAACAAAACAAAAAATCTAACCCACAAAAATTCGGGGGTTAAAATATCAGATTTATTTATTGAATCAGAATATGAGCATAGAGGCAACACCTATAAAGAGTATCTATTAACACGTGACGGTTTTAGCTTTATAGTGATGGGATTCACGGGGGTTAAAGCTGATATATGGAAACTTAAATATATAGAAGCATTTAATAAAATGGAAGAAGCAATTAAGAAGACTCAATCAGATATGTTCTCACAATTGAGTCCTCGAACACAGGTACTCATAAATTTAGAGTTAGGGCTTAATAAATTAAAGTCAGATGTCAATGAAGCAAAACAAGAAATTCAAGACATGAGGGATGTAATACAGCTTGACACAACTTCTTGGAGAAAAGATACTTCAAATTTAATAAACAAAATGGCTCGATCATTAGGAGGATATGAACACATCAAAACTATTAGAGAAGAAAGCTATAAACTGTTAGATCAAAGGATGGGAGTATCATTAGCTACTAGGTTGACTAATAAACGTAGAAGGATGGTAGATGAAGGTATCTCTAAGTCTAAAAGAGATAAATTAAATTATCTTGACATAATAGCTGATGACAGAAAACTTATAGAGGGGTATGTTGCCATAATTAAAGAAATGTCTATAAAGTATAAGGTTGCATAGGAGGTCTAACTGTGAACGAAGTGTTATTAATTGAGCTAAATAAAAACCTTGAAGAATTAAACAAAAGATTAAGAACTTTTAATCAAGAAGTGTTTAATGCAAGGGAAGCTGCAGAGTATTTACGTATTGGTTATTATACTATCCTAAGTCTTACAAGGATAGGTGATATTGAATACGTTCCAAACGGGACTAGTTACATCTACAAGAAGGAATTCCTCGACAGATGGCTAGACAAAAATAAAAAATGTTAAGTGTAGGAGGTGAGTTAAGTGGCTTATAAGATTGAAGAACGGTTGTTTTCCATTTTACTTAATATAGCTAAGATAAAAGAAATAAAAGTTATTTATGAAGAGCTCCCCGAAAATCAAAAAAAGTTTAATGGTTTTTGGAGTGTTAAAAATGACATAGATACTATTATTCTAGGTAAACACCTACTTGGGAATCCTGAAAAGAAAAACTTTGTTTTAGCTCATGAACTCGGACACGCTATTCTACACAAAAATAATTTTGATAATGCGATGTATTGGGAAAACGATAGAAATAATGAGTATGCAAAACAAAAAGAAAGAGAGGCAAATATTTTTGTATGAGCATTGATTATAGGAAGTTCAATAGGGATGGCACTTAATTAGTAGATTTAGCTAAATAAGGAGGTGCATTAGATGGGCAAGTATAGCGAACTACTAAATGAACTAAGAAGAGCAGAAGATAATTTTAATAATGCTACAAATGAATACATAGATGCTGCTACTTTTGAACTAAATACTATTCAGGAAAAAGTTAATCAGTATTTTAAAGAAAAGGACCTTCCAGCTGGCACTGAAAAGGTCCGAGAAAAATAAAATTCTATGTAACTATATTATAACCTAAAACGCAGGAATAATACAAGAGGGGGAGAGCTCATGGTTGAAAATAGAGTACAAATTGAAAAGATTGCAGAAATACACAGAATAGAAATTAACGGACAAGTCATACTAGTTACCTCAGAAGAATTAGAAAAGCTTTGCATCGAATTAGAAGAATATCTATTCGATGAGCCTACATATGAAGAGCTAAGTAAAAGAGTATTAGAGCTTGAACTAGACAATGAAAGACTAGTAAGAGGACTCAGATGCCTACAAGATATAGAAGGTATTAGCTCATCAGGGAGGTTTTGATAATGCAGGCTAATGTGTTAATAAATACACTTAATCTAGATAAAGAAGAATGGCTTAAATGGAGAAACAAAGGAATAGGTGGCAGTGATGCAGCTGCCATAGCAGGACTTAATCCTTGGAAAAGCCCTATAGCAGTATATCTTGAAAAAATAGGACAAGCACCTAAACAAGAAGATAATGAAAGGATGAGAATAGGAAGAGACTTGGAAGGTTATGTAGCTGCTAGATTTATGGAAGCTACAGGAATAAAAGCCAGAAGAAGAAATTCTATCCTTCAGCATCCAGAATATGAATTTATGATAGCTAATATAGATAGAGTCATGGTAGGTGTAGATGAGGAACTAGAGTGTAAGACTATAGGGTCATATAGTATGTCAGATTGGAAGGACGATAAAATACCAATTCATTATGAAATACAATGCCATCACTACATGGCTGTTACAGGATGCAAAGCTTGGTGGATAGCAGTACTCATAGGAAACCAAGAATTTATATATAAAAAAATAGAACGT
>DFOH01000062.1 GCA_002376545.1 Firmicutes bacterium UBA3546
CATCAATTATTGATCGCTTACCTTGACTGCCCCCTTTCATTTTATATTTAAAGTATATTTTATGATAAAATTTTTGTCAGCTAACTTTTGTACATATTTTATAACTTTTCAAAAATAAAAACATAGAATCATCTACCGATTCTATGTCTTAATGTTTTAGAAAAAGCTTGGCTTTATATATCCTAGCTCCAACGCTTTATTTATCATTTCCTGATAATTTCTAACATCTAGTTTTTCATAAATTCTATTTAATGCTACAGCTAAGGAGCTGACTGATATATTGCATTTATCTGCCACTTCTTTTCTTGAAAATCCTGAGCTATACAAATGTAGTATCTCTTTTTCTCTTTCTGTCAGCTCATCTATATAGTTAGTTTCTTCTCTAAATACTGTTTCTCCGGTATATACTTTTTTAAGCTTCTCAATTAAAACTTCTGTATGCTCATCTTTACATATGAAGCCTTTAGCTCCTATCTTTTGGGCTTCCACTTCATATCCCGGCATATCGAATCCTGTCAGCATTACTATTTTCAGTGTATCATCCTTCTCCAAAAGTTCTTTTGCTATTGCAAGACCATCTTCATTTCCTGTAATTTTCTTGATATTTATGTCCATTAGAATAATATCGTATTCTTTGTTAAGTATTTTTTGTTTTGCTTCGTTAATATCCTGCAATATATGTACTTTTTCAATGCTTTCATCTCTCTCTAAAGTAATCTTCAGACTTTCACAGAACATTCCATGGTCATCTATTAATAAAATGTCCATAGGTTATCTCTCCTTTAATAGGTATCTTTATGCTTATATTAACTGTAGAATTATCAAATATATTTTTATTCCCTAAAACATCAGGCTCTATTGACGAGATTATATCTAATGTACCTCCAAATCTATCAACCTCTCTTTTTATGATTTTTAGACCTCTACTATCCATATTCTTCATGGTATCATTTACTAAATAATCTCCATGGTTCGTTACAGTTAATAAAATTTTCTTATTTTCAATCTTTAATTCTATAACAGAAAAGTCTCCTTTAGAATGCTTGAAAATATTAGTAACCAATTCATGTATTATTCTATAAATTACAAAATCATAAGGTGAGCTTAAAAACAATTTATCGTCACATATAAAATCTATCAATATATTATCATTACTAAATCTTTTTTTTAAGGATTGTATCAGATTGTAATAATTTTCTGCTAAACTAGTATTATAATTTATATAAGGCTTGTATAAGCTTATTTGTCCTCTTGTTGTATTTATCATCTTATCAACAATACTGAATATCTTGTCATTTGTAGATATTTTGTATTTATCACGAAGCTCCCTTTTAATATATATAGCATCCTGTAATATCTCGTCATGTAGAAAATCTGCTACTCTTTCCTTATATATTTCTTCCTTTCTAAAATCCAAAATACTGGTTTCTACTATATCCTTAAACAAACTAGAATGTATCAAATCTTTTGGCTTACCATCTATCCTATCATTTTCAAGCTTTATATAATAATTTAGCAATTGAAACTGCTTTGATATCATAAAAAAACTGAAAAGCGAAAAAATAATTATCTTTAGATTTTCTTTGTTATCTTTTACACAGTATAAATATAGTATAATAAAAACAAAATAAACTACCATATGCTTATTTATCTTATTTTTTTTACTTTTTACCAATTCCCATAGTCCCAAGGCTGATAAAACTAAATAGCTTAGAAAAATCTCTACTAAATTTAGATATATGTAAAAATCATAATTATACGCTCCACTATGTGATTGAGAAATGAAAAAAATCCATGTAACAAATATGGTATTTGCAGCAACAAATGATAAAAGTTTTGGTATCAAGTGTCTTCCATAATTCTTAATTGTTTTTAGATTTAACGCCATATAAATGATTGGATAAATGCTAATGATTAAAAAGGTAACTTGATAAACTAACATATATATCTCTATTTTTAAAATTCCAAATACTACGATTATGGTCCATAGAGCAACTATTATATACTTATAGAATAATCCCCTATTGATGTTTTGTGTTAAAACCTTTAAAGTTATGTCTAATACAATAAATAAGACTGCAACTTGAACATAGCTGTAGGCTATATTAGTATATTTTAAGTATATTAAATCCATTATTAAGAAAAAGCTCAATACAACAGTTGATACAGAATAATAATATACCATTGGTTTGTTTTTATTGTTCAATAATATAGCTATATAAACAACAAAGCTGTAAATTAAAGCTAGAATTATAGATAAATATTCTACTATATTGTATACATGGTTATTCAGTGCTTTAAGTGCTAAAAAATGTAGAAGCATCTGGATATAAATATGAATTTTGAGAACAGCTTTTCTTTTGATAGGTCTATTTAAAGCTTTTGTTAATGTTTTATTCATCTTAAACCTCCAGTAACAATACAGAAGGATATTTACTTGGGTCTAATAGTCTTAGCATTTCATATCCCATTCCTGATAGTCCCAACATGAAATTGGGGCTGTCAAATTCTTGTCCTACACCGTTTCTATAGCCATTTTTATCTTCACTTTCTCTTATTATTTCATTTCCCCTAAGAATAGCTTTATTATATAAATTTAAGTCCCCATTTTCTTTATATGCCTCTAGTAAAAGTTCAATATTTCCTAGATTTCCATGACATAAGCAATCACTATCTCTATATAGCCCATTTTTAATAACGGCTTTTAAAGCCTTTTCAATATCCTTTGAAGTATCTATAGTACCCCTATTTTTCAACCTTGATAGTCCTATTCCCGCAGCTCCATGACACCAGTGTATAGGAGAATCATTTAAGCTTGAAGGATGGTCACTCCTTAAGTCTGTCCAATTCTCTATATTATCATTATAATAGTTGTTTTCTATTTTTATAAGCTTATAGATTATGGATAAACCATCTTTATAATTAGTCAGCTTATACAATTTACCAAGTGCATAGGACACTCCTGCTAAACCATGAGAAAATCCTGCTATCATAAGTTCATCGTCATTGCCTTTTTTCCAATACGCCATCTCTTTTTCTAATTGAATATTTTTTATTATATTTTTCCCAACCCCGACAGACAGGTCTTCTATCTCTTTATCTTTACTTAGCTCATATATATCTAGAATTACTACAAGTATACCTGACAGTCCGTCAATTATATCATATGAGGTATTCTCTAAAATCTTATCTTTATTTTTCCTTATGATATCAAGGCTTTTCTGAAGCATATCCTTATCATTTGTTTGTTTATATAAGAAAGCATATAAATAGGCCAATGAAATCATTCCGTTAAATGCTGATGTAGATTTATTATCTATCTTATCAATATCTATTTTTATGGTATTTAATATTTTATTCAATATATCTTGATACTTTATATCCTTAGTCAATAGATACAGACTGGAAAAAAATATGGCATTACCAGCTAATCCATTATACAGAGAAGCATCTTGAGCTCTAATAGTCCAAGTAGGAAACGTATTTTGTAAATCTAACCAATTGATTGTTCCTGAGTCTTCATGAATTATAGATTTATTAATCAGCATATTTCCAATTTTCTTAGCAGCTTCTATTAATAAATTATCATTATTTTTTGCATTTTTATTTGAGCTATGGGCTTCTTCATTTCTGACTGTATTCCATGTCTTTTTTTGCTTTGCCATTGTCTTTTTTATAAAATCTACTTGAGTACACATATCCCCTTGGTGTAGATTTTTAATTCTTTCGTTTACTTCCATTAAAGGAGTTTGGTCCAGTTCAAAGCAGCTGTCCCCATTGGAATTATATATTGTTTTACTGCCAATATGTCCATAAAAATATGGAATATCGTCATTAAACAAATCCTGCAACTCTGATTGATATATCTTTTTAAGCTTAGGGTTATCACCTGTTTTGAAAAGAAGATGATATAATCTATCCAAATCAGATTTATCCTTTAAATATTTAGGATTTTTGCTCATTTCAAGAATTGCAGCGTACAAATTTGTGTTTCTATAAAGATATCTTGAACAGACATCATAAAATAACTCCTCTGAATTTATCAATTTCAGAATTTCTTCTTTATTATTTTCAAGTATACTATATCCTTCTCTAAACCCTTCTACAATTTCTTTAATGTAATCCTTTGGCTCAACAGGAGTTTCTTCTATACGTCCAATATTACACTTATTTTCTGTCATACCATCTACTCGAATTACTTCCATTTCGTCAGTAAATTGAGCAATAATTTTTATTCTTCCATTTTTTATTATTTGACCGCCTTTTCCTGTTATACCTGAAATATATACATCAGAATTATGAAATTTAATAGGAGTTGGAAAAAGCTGTGTGCTTAGAATAGACTGTCTTATTTTTTTATTTAAGATATCAGTAGCACTTTTTAGTTCTAAGTTGCCGTTTTGGAACTCATCTATTTGAAAAATCGTTTCTAAATCTACTATGTAAGGAAACTCTTCATTTACTATGATATTCTCCATATGTAAATCTTCTATTTTAAATGCATATGATATGGCAGCTAAGATACCTATTCTATAGTATAGATTTTGAATTTCTAGCTCTGACTTACATGTCCTATTATCAATAAACTCCTGCCAATGATATTCTCCTTTATCTAGTATTTCAATAGTATTTAGCTTTAACGATGGTTCCTTAGAGTTGAACCAACTAATGAAGCTACTCCAATATTTATCTATCATGCCAGAGCGAGGTTTATAGATGATTCTTCTCTCATTATTTTCAATTATGCAAGTGGATTTTAGCCCTCTATGATAATCTGAAGCTCCATATTTTATATGACACTCTCTTATGTCTTCTATATTGAATCCAAGCTTGTCATGGATTTCTTTCTTATCTTTTTCAGCTCTTAGTTTTAAAGTATTATAATTTGTTATATGGTTATGAAGAATTTTATCTAGCCTCAGTTTAAGTAAAGGGTACATTTCATCAAGTAAGTATTGGAATTCTTTTGTTGAACAATAATTATCAAAATAATCATATCTCTCTTCTGGAGAATTCCCTTTCAATAAATTCTCTTTTTTAAAAGCAAAGAATAGTATTAGTAGTGTTTTCATAGAATTAGAAAGGATTTCCTTTAGTAAATAATCGTAAAATTCTTCATTAAAATTACTTTTATTCTGTCCTGTATCTTTTAAATGCTTGTCTAAATAATTTTTTACATAGCCTTCAAATTGAATTCTCTTACATTCATTCAATGCTCTCACCTGTTTTATTTATAAATTATTTAGTGTCAGATATTACTTTGAATCTTCAATTTCATCGTTAGATTAATTATATGCTATTTAAATCTTAAAGTCAGCTAACTTTTGTACAAACTTTTTCACAAATGGGGTCATTCTGAAATTGACAATGTCAAATTCAATATGATAAACTAAAGATAATTTGAGAATTATTCGCAAATTACTAAGGGGGTCTTGAATTTGAAAGAATATCAAACTGAGCAAAGAAAACGTCTTATTGCATTTTTTGCAAGCCATTGTGATCAGCAATTCACAATAGATGAGCTCTTTGATTCTATAAGCGATATCAGTATTAGTACTATTTATAGAAATGTGAATCAGCTGGTAATGGAAGGCTCTGTTCAACGTTTTCAAAAGGAAGGGAGCAGGAAATCCCTTTATCAGTATATTGGTAATAGTGATTGCACAGAGCATCTGCATTTAAAATGTAATAAATGTGGCCGTATTATGCATATGGATGATAAATCTATGGAAATAGTTATGGAGACTGTTGGAAATAACTTTGATTTTAATATAGATATAAACAAAACAATTTTGTTCGGTTCTTGTTTATCATGTAAATAGAAAACGGAGGAAGAGATTTTGAATAAAATTAAAAGAATCATACCATTCACCTGTCTTATTCTATGTACTGCCATAGTCTTTTCCTTTGCTTTTATAATATTGGAAACAGACCATAATTGCATTGGTGAAAGCTGTCATATATGTACAGAAATAAATGAATGTAAGCTGTTGCTTCGCAATGTTTTATTGTCAGTAGCATTGTTATGCACTTTTGCTTATATTTCCGATGATATTTTTTATCTATGCAATGATAGTCTGTCAAACTTTAGGAAAATTACACTTGTTACTTTGAAGGTAAAACTTACGATTTAAACGTAACCTCCTAACATCAAATGATGCTTTATTTCCTATATTAATTATAAATACTTGGAGGGGTTACTAATTATGAAAAAAATACTATCCTGCCTGATGGCGGTATTACTTTTAGTGTTCTCAGTTTCAGCATGTACAAACGAAGCGAGTAAAATAGAACAAGCAGATAGCACAAAGCTCAGTATTGTTGCGACTACTTTCCCGCAATATGATTGGATACGTCAAATACTAGGCAACGAGATAAAAAATGTAGAGTTGACACTGTTAATGGATGATGGCATTGATTTGCATAGCTATCAGCCTACTGTAGACGACATAGCAAAAATATCTAACTGCGATATGTTTATTCATGTTGGCGGCGAATCAGATTCATGGGTACATGACGCACTAAGAACAGCAACAAACAAAGATATGATTGTAATCAATCTTTTAGACATTATGGGAGATAATGCCAAGACAGAAGAAATTGTTGAAGGCATGGAGCATAGCCATGAACATGAGCACGAACACGAGCATGAACATGAGCATGAAGCAGAGCTAGATGAACACGTGTGGCTTTCTTTAAAAAACGCAAAGCTTATATGCAGCTACCTTTCAACTAAGCTTGGTAAGCTGGATTCCGAAAATGCATCCGTGTATTCAGCTAATGCAAAAGAGTACATTTCTAAACTGGACGCATTGGATATGGAATATCAGAAATCTATAGATGCTGCAACGGTCAAAACCTTGCTATTTGGCGACCGCTTCCCGTTCCGATATTTGGTTGATGATTATGGCTTGGATTATTTTGCAGCATTTTCTGGATGCTCTGCTGAAACAGAGGCAAGCTTTGAAACAATTGCTTTTCTTGCGAAAAAAACAGATGAGCTTAAACTAAAAAATATTATGGTAATTGAGAGCTCTAACCAGTCAATTGCTAAAACAGTTATTCAAAATACAAATAACAAGGATCAAAATATTCTTGTACTAGATTCTATACAATCAATAACATCCTCTAATATCTCCTCAGGAGTAGCTTATCTTTCTATAATGGAAAGCAACCTTGAGATACTAAAAAAAGCACTATATTAAAGGTAGGTGAAATAAAAGATGGCATTATTAACCTGTCAAAACCTATCTCTTGGATACGAGAGAAAAAAAGTTGTAGATGGACTATCCTTTTCAATAGATACAGGAGATTATTTATGTATTGTCGGCGAAAATGGCTCTGGCAAAAGCACTCTTATGAAAACTATTTTAGGGCTTATGCCAGCTATTGAAGGTACAATACAATTTGGTGAAGGTCTTAAACAAAATGAAATAGGTTATCTTCCCCAACAAACAGTGGTACAAAAGGACTTTCCCGCTTCTGTCAGGGAAATTGTGCTATCAGGTTGTCTAAATCATTGTGGACTTCGCCCATTCTATATTAAGGGAGAAAAACAGCTTGCTCAGAAAAACATGGAACGACTTGGAATCGATAATCTTTCAAGTAGATGTTATCGTGAGCTTTCAGGGGGACAACAGCAAAGGGTTCTTTTAGCAAGAGCCCTTTGCGCAACACAAAGACTGCTGCTGCTTGATGAACCTGTAGCAGGACTTGATCCAAAAGCAACTGAGGATATGTACCAGCTAATAAAAGAACTGAATCAGAAACATGGCATTACAATTATTATGATTTCTCATGATATTTCAGCATCAATTCAATACGCCAGTCACATTCTTCATGTTGCTAGGAAGCCTTTATTTTCGGGCAGAAAAAAAGACTACCTTGAAACAAACATTGGAAAAGTGTTCAACACCACATATGGAGGTGATGCATAATGAATGCCATATTAGATAAGCTGATTTTGTATTTTCAATATCCATTTGTACGTTACGCATTGATTGTAGGTGTTTTGATTGCACTGTGCTCCTCTTTGCTAGGTGTGACACTGGTGCTTAAACGTTTTTCTTATATAGGTGACGGCTTATCACATGTTGCTTTTGGAGCAGTGACTATAGCAACTATACTGAAGCTCACAAGCAGTATGCTTTTAGTTGCTCCAGTAACGGTTTTATGCGCTATATTGCTCCTACGCACTGGACAAAACTCCAAAATAAAGGGAGATGCAGCTATTGCAATGCTTTCTGTTGGCTCTCTTGCCATCGGTTATCTGCTCATGAATATGTTTTCAGCATCGTCTAATCTTTCAGGAGATGTATGCAGTACACTTTTCGGCTCAACCTCCATTCTAACATTGACACCGGTCAGTGTATGGATGTGCATCATTATGTCAGTTTTAGTTATGGTGATTTTTGTGGTGTTCTATAACAGAATATTTGCCGTGACCTTTGATGAGAACTTTGCCACAGCAACTGGTACAAGAGCAAGCAGGTACAATCTGCTGATTGCTATAGTGACTGCACTTGTCATTGTAGTAGCTATGAATTTGGTGGGCTCACTTTTGATTTCTGCACTTGTCATTTGTCCAGCTCTGTCGGCCATGCGTGTATTTAAAAGCTTTAAATCTGTTATAATTTGCTCAGCAACAATTTCAGTTATCTGTGCAACACTTGGCATCTTAGTTTCTATACTGGCAGGTACACCTGTAGGCTCCACAATTGTGGCAGTTAATATAGCCACCTTTGGCATTTTCAGCCTTATTGGATTTTTAAAGGGAGGCAAAAAATGAGAAAACGAATCATAGCTTTGCTTATAATATCATTAATTAGTAGCATTCTATCTGGCTGCTCTGAGAAAGGAAGCGGTAAATCTGTAATACAAGACAATACTAGTTCAGAAGATAATTACACTTCTAAACAAAAAAATGATGTGAATGACGGTGAAGATGATAGAAATGACGACAAACAACAAGAAATAGATGTAGATTTAACTGTCTTAAGCAGCACCATGGTATATGCTGAAGTGTTTAATATTATGCTTGAACCAGAATCGTACCTTAAGAAAACTATTAAGGTACGTGGGGAGTATTACTCATACTATCACGAAGAAAAACAAGAATATTATCATTTTATCGTTATTGCTGATGCTACTGCCTGCTGTCAGCAGGGTCTTGAGTTTATACTGCTTGGAGAACATCAATATCCAGATGATTTCCCTGTGGATGGAACAGAAATTGAGCTAACAGGTATTTTTAAATCTGATGTTGAAGATGAGCTTACTTATTATTACATTGAAACAAATTCATTTAATATCATATAACCGTTCAACGGGCAAATGAAGGGCAAATGAAGCAAATGGTGGCAAATGGGCAAATGGGGTCAGGCTTGAATAATTTACTTATTTTAAAATAAGTAAATTATTCAAGCCTGACCCCTTCACTATAATCTGATTTTTTCAATAACAATCTCATTCATAAGTCTATTAAAATTATTAATATTAACTTTACCTGTTTCTTCTTCCATGGCATTAGCTGTACCACAGGCTGCTGCTAGTCTTAGCATATCTTTTAGCTCATAATTTCTTTTTATGGATACTCCAAAGCCTGCTATCATTGAATCTCCTGAGCCTACTGGATTTACAGCATTGACTTTGGGTATTTTTAGTCTATACATATAATTATCTTTGAATACTAAAGAGCCTTCTTTACCGAGAGATACAGCAACTATACTTATGCCCTTATCTATTATAGCTTTTACTCCTTTAATTATATCGCCTTCTGAGTACACAGTATTGCCGATAAGATTTTCTAATTCCTCTTTATTAGGCTTTATTAGATAAGGCTTGGCTTCTATACCCTTTTTTAGTGCTTCTCCACTGGTGTCTAATATGAAGTGTTTATCTTGTTCGTGTGCCATATCTATCAGGACCTTATAGGTATCTATACTTAATCCTCTCGGTAAGCTCCCTGAGGCACATATAACTTCAGAGTCCTTGATAAGTGTCATATATAAATTGTAGAAGCTTTTCATATCCTCTTGTGATATCAATGGACCTGACTCTAATATTTCTGTTTGACTGCCATCATCTGAAAGTATGGCTATACAGCTTCTAGTTTCTCCTTTAATAGAAACAAAGTCATTTGCAATATTCATTTCGTCCAGCTTTTCTTTTATGAAGCTTCCTGCTCTACCTCCTAAAAAACCCGTGGCTACTACAGCTTCGTTTAAGGTCTTAACTACCTTTGATACATTTATCCCCTTACCACCAGGTGTATATTGAAAATCATCAGTTCTAAAAACCTTCCCTTTCTCGAATCCCCTAGCATTATATCTTCTGTCAATAGAAGGGTTTAGGGTAATAGTAAGAAGCATATGCACTACCCCCTATTCACACTATTACAGATTTGTATTTTTTCTATTGCAACTTTTTTCAGTGCCTCTTTGGCAGGTACTAGATAATATCTGGGGTCACTTGCATCAGGATTTTTTTGAAAGTATTCCTTAATTGCGTTGGCAAAGGGCATTTTTAATTCTGTAGCAATATTCACCTTACAAATTCCATTTTCTATTGCCCTTATTACACTTTTAGCTGGAACTCCTGATGCTCCATGTAATACTAGTGGAATAGTTACTACACTATTTATTTTAGTCAATCTTTCAAAATCTAGCTTTGGCTCTGCTCTATAGACTCCATGAGCTGTCCCTATGGCGACTGCCAATGAATCTATTTTAGTTTTTTCTACAAAATCTACTGCCATAAAAGGGTCTGTTAGTACATTATCCTTTTCATCTACTTTTCTTTCTTCCTCTTGTCCAGATACTAGACCAAGCTCAGCTTCTACTGTTACATTGTAGCTCTGAGCAAATGCTACAGCTTCCTTTGTTATTCTAATGTTTTCCTCATAATCCTTTAATGAAGCATCTATCATTACAGACTTGTAGCCTGCTTCTATACATCCTTTTAATATGTCAATATCTGAGCAATGGTCTAAATGTAATGCAATTGGTATATTATATCTTCTAGCTGCTACTTTAGCCATAGCTATTAGATAATCTGCCCCAGCATAGCTAACAGTTCCTGGTGTAGTAGCTATTATCACTGGTGAATTTAGTTCATTGGCTGCTTCTAATACTCCCTGCATAGTCTCTAAATTATGAATATTAAAAGCAGGAATAGCATACTTTCTTTTTTTTGCATCCAATAGCATTTCTTTTGTTGAAGCAATATCCATTTTATCTACCTCTCTAATACAAATTTACTAATTATGAGTGTAATTTGTCTCTTTAATGATTAGTTAGCTTCCCATTTCTCTTGCTCTGTCATTAGAGTTTTTATAATATCAGCATTTTGTTTTCCTAATTTTATGGTTAAGGCATATAGTGCCGCTCCAAATACTGGCTTTAATATAGGAGTGATTAGATCAACATGTCTGCTTCCTTTTTTTAAGTGTTTTTCTAATGGAGCTAATACATATTCTCCAGCATTAAATATTCCTCCAGAATAAGAAACTAATATCCTCTCCTCAGGCTCAAAATCTAGTTTATCTATTATGGTTCTTATGGTTAAAAAATGCTCATAGGCCGCATTACAATAGAGCTCTATTGCATATATATCATCTTCTTTGGCGGCCTTGTATAATAGCTTGGCAAGCTTGGCTACTTCATCTCTCTTCATCTCCATTCTATTTATTACAATATCTAGTAAATCAAAATCACTCTCTATACCAAGTTCTGAACGGACAATATTATATAAAGGAGTCTTCTTTAATCGTCCGTCAGATTCTTTAGCAAATATTTCTATAGCCTTCTTCCCAAGCCAGTATGCGGAACCCTCATCTCCACAGAAGGGTCCCCATCCGCTAGCTCTAGCCATATTGCCTTTAGAGTCAATTCCATATCCTATTGCACCTGTACCTGCCACAATATTTATTCCTGCTTCACAGCCTAGAGACCCTGCCCATGCAACTACAGCATCATTTACACATTTAAATGAGGTTTCATCTAAGATTTTTTTAACTATTTCATCAATACTCTGAATGTCCTCTTGTATTTCTCCATATCCTGGAACTCCAATAACAGAAAAATCTATATCTTTTATAGATATGTTTGATTCATGACAAGCTTCCATTATACCTTCTCTTATGACATTTTCAAAAGTTTCTAAAGATGTTTGTTTGTAATGGCAGGCAGGCTGTATAGCATGTCCAAAAACATGTCCTGCTTCATCTATGATGATAAATTCAGTTTTAGTTCCACCACCATCTATTCCTAAAAATTTCAAACAAACTCCCCCAATCAATATAATCTATGGCTAAAATTCACTATAGTACTCTTTCATATTTACAACTTTATTGTTTAGCCTTGATTCTTCTGCTGCAAAGGCCATCATATGGCTTTGTACAGATATATTAGCTGATGTCAGAGCCTTACCTTTTTGGGATAAGATTAAAGCTATGAAATCCTCCATTATTCCCGTATCTCCACCACCATGCCCGCCTAATACCTGTCTAGGGTTAATAGCTCTTCTCTCATCAGTATCAAATATCTGAACTTCTATCTCATTTTTGCTATCTATTGCTCGAATTTCACCCTTAGTTCCCATTATCTTAAGAGTTCTATGAACCTTATTTGTAAATGCAGATAGGTTGAAGGTAGCTGTAACATTGTTCTCAAATTCTAAAATAGTACTCTGATGATCTACTACATTATTATCACAGTTATAGACACATCTACCATAAGGTCCTTCTGCAACTGCTTTTTTAACCTCTTCAATGGTTTGTATCTCACATATTGCAGTAGCTGGCCATTTCCCTACATTATTGTAATATAGCCTGATTGCTGAATAAGGACATTCACTTTCTATTTGACAGCTTACACATCTATCTCCAAAGCTTTCAGGTCTATTTTCTTTTTTGAAATGGCTTAGCTTTCCAAATGAAGCAATCTTTGAGCAGCTGCTGCCTGCTAGCCATAATAGTATATCCATATCATGACAGGATTTTTGTAGCATTAGAGGGCTTGATAGGTCTGAATTTCTCCAATTCCCTCTTACAAAGCTATGGCCAAAATGGAAATATCCAATGTTTTCATTGTGCTGTATAGACATTAGGCTCCCAATTTCTCCACTATCAATTATTGACTTAATAGTGCTGAAGAAAGGAGTGTATCTAAGAACATGGCATATCATAAATACTTTATCATTCTTTTCTGCCAGCTTTCCTAGCTCCATTACCTCTTTAGGGTCATTTGACATAGGTTTTTCTAGAAGAATATGATAGTTTTTTTCTAATGCAAGCTTAGCAGGCTCAAAATGAATCCTGTCTGGAGTAGCGATAATCACTGCATCACAGAACTTATCCTTTTCTAAAAGTCCTTCCCATGACTCAAATTGATATTCTGGCTTTATATTGTGTTTTTCAGAAAACTCTTTTCTCTTTATTTCGTTTGGTTCCGCTACTGCTACAAATTCAATACTTTCAGGATTCAAAAGCCCATAGTTCCCATATACATCCTTACCACGCTGTCCTGCTCCAATTAATCCGACTCTAATTTTTGACATTTTTCCCCCTCCTAAATCATTTGAACTGTTTTAGCTCTTTGTATAGCTATAAATAGTTACTCCTTTGACTACTCTATTAACTATCCCGCTAGGGTTAGGATTATCAGGCTCTACTCCCATTTTTATCGAATATAGCAAAGCAAATATTTGAGCATATAGTACATAGAGTAATGATATAAAAGCTTCGTTATTTGTCTTAACCAAATCGTGAGCTAAATACAATTGATGATCTGATATGCTTTTAATTTTCTCATCATAATTTTTTGAAATAGCTATTATTTTGTGTTCTCCTGCATCACAGTAGATTTCATTTAATAAATCTATATCATATTTTTTTGTATACTCATCTGGTGAGCAATACAAGAATATTAAAGTATTGTCATCTACTATTGACTTAGGACCATGTCTAAAGCCCAGTACACTCTCATTATAGGAAATAACTTGTCCTCTTGTCAGCTCTAATAGCTTTAAAGCACTTTCCTTTGATATGCCACAACAGCTGCCAGAACCCAAGTATACAACTCTCCTATAATCGTAGTCCAATAGTCTTTGTAATTCTTTGTATTTAACCTCCAATATGTAGTTGCCAATTGACCCCATTTCGAGTACCTGTTTTTTATTGTCTGCAAAGTTTTCCATGTCAAATATTAATGAGGAAGCAAGTGTCATACATGAAAAGCTGCTAGTCATTGCAAAACCTAAATCATTGGATTTATCTGGCATCAACAATAAGGATATGTTTTCCCTGCCTTTAGATATTTTTGCTAGCTGTCCCTCTGAATTGCATGTAATAAATATATGGCTTATATCTTCAATTAATTGATTTGCTAATTCATAAGCCGCAACACTTTCAGGACTATTGCCTGAACGAGCAAAGGATACTAGTATTGTGGGAATATCCTTTTTCAAATACGATTCAGGGTTAGCCACTATATCCGTAGTAGGAATTGACTCATAAATGTGTTCTTTTTTCTTATTTAAATAAGGGACTACTATATCTCCTACATAGGCGGAGGTCCCAGCACCTGTGAATATGACCCTAACCTTTTCTTTTTCTAATCTTTCATTTATAAATCTGCTTATATTGTCCTTATTAGCCTCTATCATTTTCAATGTATCTAACCAGAGCTTAGGCTGCTGATATATTTCTGTAGCAGTATTAAGTCCATTTAGAGCCTTCCATCTTTCATTATCTAATCCAAACATTTAATCACCCTTTTTATTTATTATGTTATAATGTTGTCGTGTTGTCATTACCAGTTATATTAAAAATTTATTTCTTCAATAGTGCATGATATTTAAATCTATCTCCTCTTGCAATTCCCTTTGTGTATTCAATAATCATATCATTTTCATGGGTTATTCTTTCTATCATCATCGCAGGTAACCCAGAACGATATGAAAGAAATGCTGCTTCCTCTTCTTTAGTTAGTACTGATTGAAATATCTCCTCGGCACAGGTAAAGACTGTATTATATTTTTTTGTGAATATTTCATACATAGCACTTTCTTCTAATTGTTCTTTCGTCAAGCCTGGAAATCTATTGCAAGGTACATAGCTTGTCTCAAGCATCATTGGCTCATTATCAGCAAGTCTAAGTCTTGTGAACATATAAACCCTTTCTCCTGCATCTAGCCTCATCTTTTTTGCTAATTCTTCACTACATTCTATTACTTTAAAATCTAAAACCTGAGAAGAGGGTATCTTTCCGATTTTTCTCATCTCATCTGTAAAGCTATAGAAGCTCAACAAATCTTGCTTGAATTTTTCTGGAGAAACAAAGGTTCCCTTTCCATGCTGCCTATATATGTATCCGTCTTTTTCAAGCTCTTGTATGGCTTGCCTTACAGTAGACCTACTAACATTATATGTTTCGCACAATTCTCTTTCTGAAGGCAGTTGATCATTCTCAGATAGAAGTCCTTCTTCTATCATTTCTATAATTATATCCATCAGCTGGTAATATAACGGTATTCTACCTTCTTTGTCTATGCTCTTCACATTTATCACCTACAACTATATTATAACTGGTACGTACCACATGTCTAAATAATATATTAACTTTTTTATATTGTCAAGAGGAGGACACACTTCACTTATCTTGCTTTATAATCCGGAGAAGCAATATTACAAGACATATAGCTATAGAAAATAGCTTTATTTTACTCATGTAATTTCCCTCAAGCAATCCAAATAAATAGAAGCCTTTTGTAAATCTACCCTTTGAGAACATTTCAAAAAAATAATATAAAAAAGGTATTAAAGCTCCAACAGATATCTCTTTGGTTATATATCCTAATGTCATGCTGATAACCCCTAAATAAAAAGATGTAACGAAGCTTCCAAGTAAAATGCTGGTTATATCAAAATCTATTCCAAAAAGTTTCATTGGCATAAATGCAATAGCTAATATTAAAAATAGCTGTGTTGAAATAATTATTATTCTATATAAGATAGTCTTCCAATGGGGATACACTCTTGAATAAACCATTTCATCTATCCTATGCTCTTGTTCAATCAATGCAACCCTAACAAATAGTATTATTCCAACTGGAGATAAAAGCTGCTCTCCAATAAAGGCCAGGGTGCTTTCTGACAAGCTGCTTTTACTAATCATAAAATAAATAGCTCCTATATATGCTAATGCCAAAGCCATAATATTGAATGATATTATTTTAATATTGCTGCGAAACACCTTTTTTTCTAAAGCTAAATCCATTATTTATATCCCCTCTCTTTCTATCCCAAAGCTTTATAGCTAAAAATAATAGTACTAAAGAAAATATGGTAAACAGTATTCTATTTAGATATATGTCCTTAATAAAGGGTTGATATTGAGAGTAGGGAATTACTTTATTGAATCTTATAAAATATTTTGTAGGTTGAACTCCTTTTGGTGCTAAAGGAGTCATACTATGCATCCAGTAGAAAAATTGCACAATAATAGGCACTATTCCATTATCAAATATAAGCTGAAGCACATAGCTTAGAGAAGTTACAAACATAATAGTAGGAATAATCCATAGTACAGAATACTTTAAAAATGCTGTATAGGAAATAGTATCTCCTGTTAGCTTTGAAAAATCGTGGAATACCCAGGTTGCATGACCTGCTACTAAAAGCATTATAAAAGTTGTTATGGATACATCACCTAAATATTTACCTAATATGTACTTATATGAGGAAGCCTCAGTAGTATATATTAGTTCATCAGTATTGTATCTTTTATCCTTAGTCAAGGTAAAAGCAGTTATAAATACTGTAAAAAATCCAATGCTAATTCCTATATAGTCAGCAAAAATTCTTCCATAAGCATTAGTTAGCTTATCTTCTTTAAGAATTGAATTATAGCGTTCTGCTTCTTTACTATAAGCTCTGCTGCGAATAAGTGATGAAAAATTATTTTCTTCACTATATACTGTATTCCCTCCTAAGGATTTATCCACTTTTTCTGTAAAAGCATCATATTCATAGTTATATTCAAAGCTTGTATTTTCCATTTCTCTTATTGCCTTAGCTAAAAATTGTCTTTGCTCTTCATTTATCTTTTCATAAAACATATTTATTCCGTTGATTTTTAAAGTATCTCCTGATTCATAATCAGCTTTCATAGTCTCATAAGTGTATTCTATAAAATCCTCTAGGGTAACACCATAATTAATTTCTTTGTCTTCAGAGCTATGAGTACTTAAATTAGTTCTAGGAGGTATAGGCTTGATACCATCCATTTTTATGTCTCCTATAAACTGAGTATAATAAAATAGAAATATAGATACCATTAAAATCAACACGCTTAGACTTCTGAGCTTCTCTTTAATTTCCTTCTTAAAAATCTTTCTAAACATTTCTATCTACACATCCTTTATTAGTCTCATATATGCATCTTCTAAGGTTGGAGAGGTACTAACTGCATTTAAGGAAGGCTTTTCCTTTGATAGTAGTCTTAATAAAGCTTTATCTCCGTCTACTATGGATGAAATTACATTATACTTATCCATGTACCCTTCATACTCTTTAAAATCTACAGTTAGGTCCCAAACATATCCTTCTGAGCTCTTTACCATGTCTTTTACTGTACCATTATAGACAAGTCTTCCCTTATTAAGAATAGATAGGCTTTTACAGCTTAAAGCAATGTCTTCAACTATATGGGTAGATAATAATACGGTTTTTGTCTTCCCAAGTTGAGATAGCATATTTCTTACCCTTATTCTTTCCTCTGGATCTAAGCCTGCTGTAGGTTCATCTACGATTAATACCTCTGGCTCTCCCACTAGGGCTACTGCAATGCCAAGCCTTCTTTTCATGCCTCCTGAAAGAGTCTTAGTCTTTGCTTTCCATAAATCCTGAAGATTTACTGCCTCTAATCTATCTAATATTTCTTTTTTACTTAATTTCTTATTGGAAAGAGAGGCAAAATAATCTAGAGTTTCGTAAACTGTAAAGCCTGGATAAAAGGAAAACTCCTGTGGAAGATAACCTATTATCCTTCGTATTTCTCTTTTATCTGCCACACTTGTGCTATCATAGCAGATTTGTCCAGATGTTTGAGGTAATAGTGTAGATAATATTCTAATAAGAGTTGTCTTTCCTGCTCCGTTAGGACCTAAAAGACCATGGATTCCTTCATTAAAGATAAGATTTATATTGTCTAATGCTCTATATGAGCCATAATACTTTGTCAATTCTCTAATCTCAATTTTCAAGATAAATCCTCCTCTTAGCTTCCATAAAGCTTAAATATTCATATACTTGAGTTCCTAATAAAAACGCTGACGCACATATAATTAGCAACTGCATACTTATTCCAAAAATAAAATACAGTATTAAGCTCATTAGAGCCAAGCTGCCAAATACCAAGCAGGACATTTTTATTTCTATTTTTCTTAAAAGCCTCTTGTTTTTCTCTGCCTTCTCTAGTTGATATCTGTCATATTCCTGTACTCTTACTTTTGTCCATATTTCATCCAGATATTGACGACTATTCTTCTCAGAATGCATAAGCTCTACCTCCTATAAATTTATTTTTCAGCATATGAAGCTTTTAGTTCCTTTCTTGCCCTAAAAATAGTGATTTTCACCTTTGCTAAGCTCATACCCAATACTTCTGCAATCTCCTTATAGGTCATCTGCTGAAATGCATATAAATAAAGTACGTTTTTTTGCTCTTCATTTAATTTACTAAAGCTCTTCATAAATTTCTCTTTCTTTTCTTTATTTATAACAATTTCTTCAGGAGAAATAGTAGAAGCAGAGTCATAATCATAATAGGTTTTTCTATTGTTTTTTCTAATATAATCTACGGATTTATTGTGTATGATTGAGAATAAATAAGATTTCAGGGTGCTATAGCTTTTCAGCCTATCCCTGTATACATAAAATGTAGCAAAGCTATCTTGTACAATATCCTCTGCTATATAGTAATCCTTGAGTATATTCAATGCAAAATTTACGGCTTCTTTCCTATATCTTTGTATAAACTCCTCAAAGGCACTCTCATTTCCGTCTTTTAATAGCTTTAGCCGTTCATCCACCTTTCCACCGCCTTTTTTAGTCCCGCAAAAATATCAAATGTTTTTTATTTCACTATTGACATTTCTTAGCTGGACTATGTTTTTCTATAATCCTGCTGTATAAGAAAATATCCTTTATTCCTTTACTGTTTTCACACATGTGTAGGTTAAAAATATAACTCCTAAAAGTATGAATATAATCCTAGTATGTATAAAGGAGCTTGATAAACTAAATGGTACAGCTTCTCTTGTTCTCCCTAAAAGCTCTGCATATGTACATATTTTGAAGTAATGGGCACCAAAAATATCTAGCCAATATGGAAGAATGCTTGATGTATCTATAGTTCCTAATAAAAAAGTAATAGGAATCAATCCGTATAATAGCTTTATGCTAATTCTTCCTAAAACCATACTAAGTCCCAATATAAATATAAATGTGGGAATTAAAAAACATAAAATAAACTTTGCATAACTGCTAAAGCTAATGTAATTAAATAAAACCTTATAATATATAAAGCTCATGATAATAGGAACTAAAGACGTCAATATGAAGGTAACGATCATGGTGATAATTTTCAGCAAATAGTATCTTCCTTGAGATATTGGTGCCGAAAATATTATTTTTCTTGCCCTTAGCTCCTTTTCATTAAAGATATTTGTCATCATAAATATAATAACACTTATTACTAAGGGTGAAATCAATTGAATAAAAAAAGTATAGGTCCATTCTGAAAATGGGGCAGTACCATAATATCCTCCTGTTACTAGCCTAGTCAGTGAATCATAGGTCAATCCCATAGTAAGGAGAAGCATATAAAAATATTTCTTTGACATAATAGTTCTCATGATTTCATACTTTAGCAAAGTAATATTATTCAATTTCCATGACCTCCTCTGAAAGACCCATTTCCTTTAGGAATTCATCAAAGGTTAAATCTTTCAATAAATAGTTGTTATAAACTCTTCCTAATCTTTTTAAAAATTCTTTTTCTCCTAAAGCTTCTTCCCCTCTTAATAGCTTTATAGGCATCAAATAATATAGCTCACTTTGGAGCCTTTCCATTTCTAAGGATTGTCTATATTTCTCATTTACCTTATCTAGCATTTCGCTATTGTTTATATAATAGTAGTTTTTTAGCTCTCTTACGCGGCTTTCCCATCTGCTTAGAAACAGCTGAGATTCCATATCCCCAAACTTTTCTTGTATATATTTATATGAAGAATACTGAGCAAGTCCTTCACTAGACCAAGGGCTGTTCTCTACAACATTAACTCCTGTACCCCACCATTGATGTGCCATTTCATGGGCTATAACACTTATGTCTTGTACAAAAACATCTGTATTTACATATTGGGTGCTGCCTCCATCACTTATTGTTTGATACATGCTCTTGTCACGATTTAACATGTTTTCAGAAATTGTTATAACATTTTCAGATGAATGTCCTCCTCGCTTATATAAGGCAACCTCTGCAATCTTTAAAGGATATATATCTGAATAATACTGTCCCATATTTTCAGTGTAATATTTCATTATGTCTTTTATATGGTCTTCTATCCTCATATCTGCCACATACTCCTCATGTCTAGGAGAATAGTAAAATTCTACATTCATGTTTTCAAAGGTAATCTGAGACTTTTTATATTTACCTGCAAATGCTCCAATATCTGCTGTATGGGACTCATACTCAAACATCCACTTTTTCATGCCGTCCTTTGTTTCTGTAGCTACAAGTATGCCCGGCACCACCATTGTCAAATAATCTGGTACAGAATAGTATCCAGAAATCCTTATGGAATCTCCACACTTAACTAAAGGCCTGAAAATCCAATTGGAGTTTTCAAGTAAGTAAATACTGTCTTTAGAAATATATCCTGGCATACCTCTGCCTACACTATTCTTATCGGATTTTATCTTGCCCCCATAGGAAATGATTACTTCTATTTTCTCTGTATTAGGTATAGGTATTTCAATGATATTGTCATATTTAGCTTTTTCATATTCTGTTTCTTTTTCGTTAACCTTTATAGAGTTAATTTTAAGACCTTCGTTTGTGTTAAATTTAATTGAGCTAGAGCCTTTATTTGTGAAATTATATATAACTTCACCACTCATTTCTCCTTTTTCATTATCAAAAATGATTCTAGGGCTAAGCTTATTTAGATAAATTTCTTCAGCAATGACAGCATCAGAGTTTCTGACTAATTCCATAGTATAAGGCTCTTTTATGTAAGTAGAGCCGCTTCCCAGTATAGCAGCTATAAGTAGTACTATTAACCCTTTATTTTTTATATTGACAAAAAATGAACTTCTTAAATTGAGTTCATATCTTCTTTTGAATAATAATCCTATGCTAAATACTGCTATGCAAATAAAAAGCCATAATAGTCTATTATAAAGAATCGTATTTCCTACGGGCTGAATTCCCGCAAAGTCAGAAAGAATGTCTATATTAGTCTGCACCCAAGTAAATAAGTAGTTAGTAGAAGTCAAGCTCTTAATAAAAATTACTCCTAAGGTTATAAAGCTTATATCTAGGCTATCTGTTAAAAGATATAATCCACTTACTATTAAAGTGGAAAATAAAAGTGATGGAAAAAATATTACCAAATAATTAAATAGATAATAAGAAAAATTAATTGGAATACCATATGCAAGCTTTTGCATAGCCATAACAATTGCCATTCCAAGTAAGGTAACTAAAAGCTCATAGAAAGCTATGGATAAAATCCGAATCACCATTAATTTATAATAGCTTTGATTTGACTCAATAATAGCCTTGCTTCTTTTTCTTTTATCTTTATCCAATGTCAATACAGTAAACAGGCCAAATAACAATGAGCATATTGAAGCTCCAAACTTGGCAGAGCCAAAGGAAATAGTTGAGGATGACCTTTTTATGTAGAACAAATCAAAATCATTAGACATATTTACTGAGTTGATGCCTATGGTCATGATGATACAAGCTGTGATAACTAATAGTAGCATTGTCTTTGATTTTAACATAAATTTAATTTCATTTTTAAGTAAGAGCATATTCATCCTCCTCCAACATACAGTAAATATATGCATCCTCTAGTGATGGAACTATTTCCTCAAAGGATGATGAAAGGTTTTTAGATACAACCCTATATTTAGTACCATTAGGAGTTATAACTGTAGATGTAATCTTAAACTCTCCTTGTGCCTCTCTTTCTAAAAACTTATCTTTATGATTATTTTCAATCTCTATAGACCCCACATGACCTATGGCTTTTTTAACTAGTGCGCTAGGCTCTCCGGTAAAAAGTATTCTGCCTTTATTTATGACAATAATTAGATTGCATATGGATTCTACATCCTCAATAATATGGGTAGATAATATAACTATTTTATCGATTGAGTCCTCGGAAAAAAGGTTTCTAAATTTAATTCTTTCTTCAGGGTCAAGTCCTACAGTTGGCTCATCGACTATAAGCAACTCAGGATTATTTAGCATTGCCTGGGCAATCCCAACCCTTTGTTTTTGCCCTCCAGAAAGGGTCTTTATTTTAAGCCTTCTCATTTCTTTTAGATTGGTCATTTCTAAAACTCTTTTTATTTCTTCCTTCCTATTTTCCTTTATTGCTTTTAAGGAAGCTATATAGTCTAAATATTCTTCTACTCTTAATTCCTCATATAGCCCAAAATCCTGAGGTAAATATCCTAGTCTTTCTTTTAAATACTTTTCTCTTTTGTTAAGTGAACCACCATCTATGATAACATTTCCTTCTGTAGCTAAAAGCTGCCCTACTAAGATTTTCATGAGAGTGCTCTTTCCAGCTCCATTTGGGCCTACAAGTCCAATCATGGCTGGTGTGCTAATAGTTAGATTAATATTATCTAAAGCTTTGATGCTTTTATATTTTTTACTCAGATTTTGTATTTTTATTTCCATTTCATCCCCTCCAATGGTTATTCGAGAAAAAGATGAAAAAGTTACAAATATAATAAAAAAAGACAAATCTTTTTTTCTAAAGAGATTCGTCTTTCTAATATCTTACTCAAACTCGGCAAGTTCAACGGCGTTTCTAAACATTTATGTTTAGTTTTGGTGCTTTTTATGCCGATTTTTTATTTCAATTACACATATTTTTTTGACTTACTGATTTAGTGTCTTTCGCATTTATTTCACTTCTTTATTCACAAAGTCAACTTTATACTGCCATTCACCGTATTTTTTATCGTTATCAGTTATCGTTCCTTCCGTAAGAGTGATACGAAGAACGATTGAGTTAGGGTTGTCTTCGTCACCATGTGCATCGAACCATGTAAAGATTTTTTTCATCTTCGCTCTTATTTCCGCGTTCCTCTCGTCCTTTACCCAACCGAGATTTTCAGCCGTTCCTTGAGCAACAAACAAGTCTAATCCACAGATGGAAACCTCGTTGTTTTTCCCAACTTCCAGCATTTTATTTTTATTCGCGTCTGTAGAAACATAAAACACACCGTCTTCATAATAAGCGTCAACCATGCGGACAGCAGGACGGGGATTACCGACGGCGTTCGGGGACAATGTAATAGTTGCAAGAGCAATAAGGTTGTCCTTTCCGTTTCCGCAGTATTCTTCCATAAGCTTCATCGCGTTTTCATACTTGTTCATGATAATTCCTCCATTTATTTTTTATTTCCCTATGGGTTCTGTCATACTTTGCATTTTGCAATTACCTAAATAATGCATAGGAAATTCCTTGTATTTTTATATTCCTTCTTTTAGCTTAATGGGAAAATATCTTTGCATTTGTTTATAGCCAAGTCCCTTTTCTATGTCTTTATAGACAATATCTCTTCCATCTTCATATAAATAAGGCATATTGAACATAACATTGCGATCCTTGTCAAGCTCAAAATTTGTGCTTTCAATCCATCGGTGAACTTTTTCTTCCACTTTATGTATGCTCTCGTTATCTTCGTCAATACTGACTGCCATAGCGTATAAGCCTCCCGGAAAATCGAACAATTTAAAAGGGCTTACATCCACATTGGTAACACCATCTTTAACGGCACATATCCATTCAGCTTTATCATTTTTAGACAGCAAAAAATCAAAACAATCGAAAATCACACTCTTATACAAATGATAATACTGCCACAGTTGGTACATATATCCTCCTTCTTTGAACATTTCCCCCCACGATTGGTTGCCACACGTCACCGCTTTGAATTCCGGTATCCTGACAACCATTATATCAGGAATTTTTTTATCTAATTTTTCCGTTATTTCAATCAAGCGGTTTACATTGGAGGGCTTGCCAATATAGTCAACGCTTATCAACTGTGTTTCAATCTCTTTAGCCTTGTTATACAGCAGTTTTATGTCGGAGTTGTCTGCAAAGTTCACTTGTTCGATTTCGCGTATAAAATCTAGCACGATTTCTTTCAACTCATGCAAAAGCGCAACTTCGTCGTCTATGCTCTGTACTTTTTTCCCCAGCACTTCTAAAACTACATCGGAACCAGAAGTGTTGAAAACACGTTGAATGTCTTTTATGCTGATATTCAGCTTGCGTAAAATAAGTATTTGTTCAAGCCGCCTAACAGCGTTTTCGTCGTACATTCTATATGCGTAGTCATCACTTCGAGTGCTGGACAGCAATCCCATGTCCTCATAATAACGCAGTGTACGCGCTGTAATGTCATATTTGCTTGACACATCTTTGATTTTGATTAGGTTGTTCATTTGTTTCGACCTCCTTTCTAAATTATAAGGAATAAACTTAGTATAAAGGATTCCCCAAAGGAAGAGTCAAGAAGGTAATGCTATTTTTCTGTAGAAAATATAAATTTTCTCTCTTATTGAGAAACGGTATAACACCGTAGATAACATTTTCTATCTGCTAAAAGCAGAATTTACCAACATTCTATGAAAATTATACTCGAAAAAAATCAAATAGACAATATAAATTTCCCCCAACAAAACTGCCAGAATGTTGCATATAATACAGCATTCTGGCATGTTATGATTCAGTAAAAACAATCTTTCTCCCACTCTGCGATACATTACTGATACACCAACTCCATCAATACAACTTCCTCAACAAATTCAGATACTATGGCAAGTCAAGTATTTTTTAATTTATAGTATATTCCTTCACAAAATACACATATCAGCACCTTCATTTAAAATAATCTTGAAAAAATCTCAAATATAAAGTTTTGAATATTTTTGACACACTGTAATAACTGATGTCTTAATTTTTAGTCCCAATATTTTTACAATACATCATTTGAGTATAACAACCTGGAAAAAAAGACTCATATTCTTTCTGTAAATCTCTATCTGGTTCCGTCAATTCCAAGCACACCTGACTAACTTTACCATCGTAAATATTTGTAAATTTAACATTATATCTATTATTATTTAATGAAAGTAATTGCTCTATGCTATGGATTTGAGATTGTATTAGCAATGAACCTATATATCCAAGTTTACTATAGAATTTTTCAGCAGATTCAACTGCACCAAGATTGATGGAATAAATTCCATAATATATTGCGCGCTCCTCAAGCAGGTAGATCATTTCTTTTGCTATTCCGCTACCCCTATAATTTTCATGCACGGCAACTGGTCCTATTGTAATACTATTGTTATCATTAATCCTGCCAAAAACAATACCTATTACTTCACTATCTAAACTTGCATACAACATCAAATCACTGTGATTTTTCATCCTTTCTTCCCATTTTTCAAGAGAATATACTGGATTTTCAACAACAGGCATACCTGAAAAAATTATTCTCAAAAAATCAAATGCCTTTTTAAGTTCTTGTTTAGATGAAACATTTTTGATTATGTAATTCATGCTAATAAGCCCTCCTCTATATCCTATACCCTTGATTTCCCCAGATTTTATTCTTGAGATTTTCGATGAAAATAATATAAGCCTTTACGTATTGCTTTATCTAACTCATTTTCTACATTGTTTTTTCTGTCCATAATATATTGCTCCTAAATAATGAACTCATTATTTTTTTGCCGTTTTCATAATCGAAATTCTTGTAAGTAAATAATTCAAGCCTGCCCCCATTACTAGAGGTTTTTAATGCTAAGCTGTCATAAAGTTCAAGTTTGGACATTTACTCCTTAAAACAGCTGAATAGATTAAGACGCTTCTATTCATAGGTGAATAAATTGAGCACAAATATTTATTAGCAATATATTCGTATACATCTTCACATTCATCACGTATAAGGTCGTCTTTCTCAGTATTATAGTAATCTTCTATAAGTATGTTCAATAGCTTGCCACATACTTCTAAATTAAAATCTATATCTGCCAACTTTTTAACAAACTTAGTTGGTGATTTTTCTAGTACTTCTTTAGCTGTAGATATTTTAATTTGTGATATTCCTATTGAAATATCTTTTTTTATAGCAACATTAGTAAAAAACTTAGATATAATTTTCTCGAATAAATTATAGTACCATTTACCTCTATGGATATATTCTAACTTTATTATAGTATTAAGCAAATCTGTACTTATATCATTTCTTTCGCATACACTTTTAATTTCGTATTCATATAAATCTGTAATGTAGGTTTCAAAATCCATCTGGTAATTCAATATACGTAGTTCTTCTCGAAAAGATTGAATGTCTTGTGATACCACTACTGAGGAAATCTTAGCTAGAAAGGCTTCAAATGACATTGGAAGTATTAATAATATAATTCCCTTAATTATTCCAAGTCCAGAATTATCTAATAAGAAATATTCCTTCCCATCAAATAGCATAGGAGAAATATATTGATTTGTTATATATGATATTAATACTGAAAGACCTATAAAACTTATATATCCAAATAAGCAAATTGCCTTCTCTTTTGACCTATGAAATTCTATTAATCTATATTGTATAATAGCAGGCCATACATTCAAAAAACATGATAATAAAATTCCAAAATAAACTTGTTTCTCGCTAAATTTAAAAATTTTAACGAATAGTATAGTCAAAAGAACAACATATAAAATTCTAATACAGGAGCTTTTTAGTGTCTTATTAATATTTCCCTCATACTTAAATTCTAATATAGAACTATACATATGTGGCAAAAAAATTCTATGTACTACTGCAACTAACATAAAGACTATACATACAATAATAATTGGCAAAATGTCGTAATTATATAATAAGATATTCATTTATATTTTCCTTTCTCATATTTAATTACATTTACTATATCATAAAAATTAAGATATTATATAAATAAAATTATTAAGGCTGTTGACAAATTTATTTATCAACAGCCTTATATGAAAAACAGCACAGGAAAAACACCAAAAGGGGTCACAATTAGAATATTCTCCTGTGTGTTATATGGGATTTCTAAGCCTTATATATTATTCAAATTCAATAGTTGCTGGTGGTTTAGTTGTGATGTCATAGACTACTCTATTTACGCCCTCTACTTCACTAGTTATTCTTCTGGATACTTTTTCAAGCACTTCGTATGGTATCCTTGCCCAGTCTGCTGTCATAGCATCTTTTGTGTGTATTGCCCTAAGTGCTATTGTATGGAAATATGTTCTCTCTCCATTAACTACTCCTACGCTCTTTATATTAGGAAGAGCAGCGAAGTATTGCCATATCTCTTTGTCTAGTCCTGCTTTCTTGATTTCTTCTCTAAATATCCAGTCTGCCTCTCTTACAAGCTTAAGCTTTTCTTCAGTTATTTCTCCTATTACTCTTACTCCTAAACCAGGTCCTGGAAAGGGTTGTCTGCTTACTACTTCTTCAGGAAGTCCAAGACGTCTTCCAGCTTCCCTTACACCTTCTTTATAAAGCATTTTTACAGGCTCTACTAGTTCAAAATCTACATCCTCTGGAAGTCCTCCTACATTGTGGTGGCTTTTTACAACAGCGTTTCCCTCAGTTCCACTTTCCACTATGTCTGGATATATAGTTCCTTGTACTAGAAAATCAATTTTACCTAGCTTTTGTTTTTCTTCCTCAAATACTCTAATGAATTCTTCCCCAATGATTTTTCTCTTTGTTTCAGGGTCTATGATACCTTTTAATTTGCTTAAAAACCTTTCCTGAGCATTTACTCTTATAAGATTCATATCAAATTTATTTCTAAATACTTCTTCTACTTGATCTGCCTCATTTTTTCTTAACAATCCATGATCTACAAATATACAGGTAAGATTTTTTCCTATAGCTCTATGCACTAATACAGCACAAACTGAAGAATCCACTCCACCTGATAATGCACATATTGCTTTTTTATCTCCAATTTGGTTTTTAATCTCCTGAATTGATTCTTCTACAAAATTCTCTGGTAATTTATCGCTCATTTTTATTCCTCCATTTTTATTTATTTAATAAGTCTTACTGTAATTTGGAGCTTCTTTTGTAATTTGAACATCATGAGGATGACTTTCTAACAGACCTGCATTGGTTATTCTAATAAATTGGCTCTTTTCTTTTAAGTCTTCTATAGTTGCAGCCCCACAATATCCCATACCAGCCTTTAATCCTCCTATTAGCTGATAGGTTACATCATTAAGAGGCCCTCGATAAGGTACTCTTCCTTCGATTCCTTCTGGTACGAGCTTTTTGCTGTTTTCTTGAAAATACCTGTCCTTACTGCCAGCAGCCATGGCTCCAAGTGAGCCCATACCTCTATATACTTTAAATCTTCTGCCTTCATATAGCTCCATTTCTCCAGGGCTTTCTTCCGTACCTGCAAACATTGAACCAATCATAACTACATCTGCACCTGCTGCTATTGCCTTTACAATATCTCCAGAATACTTTATACCTCCATCTCCAATTATAGGTATACCATATTTTTTTGCAGCCTGAGAGCAATTAATTATTGCAGTAATCTGTGGCACACCAACTCCTGCTACTACTCTTGTAGTACATATGGAACCAGGACCTATTCCTACCTTTATTGCATCTGCTCCAGCCTTTATAAGCTCCTCTGTTGCTTCTGTAGTAGCTACATTGCCTGCAATTATCTGTAGCTCTGGGAATTCCTTTTTTATCCTCGTAACTGTTTCTATAACTCCCCTTGAATGCCCATGAGCCGTGTCAACAACTACTACGTCAACCTTAGCCTTTACTAATGCTTTTACTCTATCCATTACATCTGCTGTAACTCCTACTGCTGCTCCTGCTAAAAGTCTGCCTGTGCTATCTGTTGCAGAATTAGGAAATTCTATTTTCTTTTCAATGTCTTTTATAGTAATAAGTCCTACTAGAACATTATTATTATCTACCAAAGGAAGCTTTTCTATTTTATGTGCCTTCAGTTTTTCCTGTGCTTCCTCCAAGGTTATATCAGGCTCTGCTACAATTAAGTTCTCCTTTGTCATTACATCATATATTTTTTTTGAAGAATCTGTTTCAAATCTTATATCCCTGTTGGTAATTATGCCCACTAGCTTCATATTTTCATCTACGATTGGTACTCCAGATATTCTATATCTTTCCATGAGCTCTAATGCATCTGCTAAGATATGGTCTGATGATAAATAAAAAGGGTCTGTTATAACGCCATGCTCTGACCTTTTTACCCTATCCACTTCTAATGCCTGACTTTCTATAGACATGTTCTTATGAATAATTCCAATGCCTCCTTCTCTTGCAATCGCTATAGCCATTCTGGAGTCTGTTACTGTATCCATGCCTGCACTCATAATAGGTATATTAAGTCTAATCCTTTTTGTTAAATTTGTTCTTGTTAGTACATCCTTTGGAAGCACTTCAGATTTCCCGGGTACTAATAGTACATCATCAAACGTTAAACCTTCTCCAACAAACTTTTCCATTGTATGTCCTCCTAAATATTAATTAAAAATTGAGAATTGAGAATTAAAAACATAAAACAATAAGTGCGCTAAAAACTCATGAAAAAAAGTACACAGTCCTTGAGTGGAATGTGTACTTAAATGCACAATAAATACTAGAATCTATGATAATTCTAGTTGTTCTATCCCACTCATAGTCAGATAATTTACGGTAATCTGGTAGAGACTCCCTAGCCATATCCTAGGGTATATATGAGTTTTAAATCTATTTTTCATATAAACTTAACAAAAAACTACACATTTGTCAAGGAAAATATGTACAACATTAATGTTAACAATTCTTAATACAATATTATATTCCCCATAATATCAGTGTTAAAGGCTAAATATCTTACACAACTTTTCACTATAATATATTTTTGTTTTAAGTCACATATTTTACATGCTATATATTTTAAATAAACTGACATAATAATTATACTATAATTTAGGCTATCAAGGTGTGGAGGTGTTATTTTGGAAAAAAACATGTTAAGAAAAGATGTTGACTATAAGACACTTCATCTTCTAGAAGAGCTTTTAAACCAAGAGCTACTTCTTTCAAAAAAATGCTCTTCTTATAGCAATACAATCTTCGATAGTGAGCTAAAAAATATTTGCTATAATACAGGCAAGATGCATGAAGAAAACTATAGGTTGCTACTGTCTTATTTGAATTCTTGACGGCATAATATCTAAAGCAGTAAGATTCTTTAGTGAAAAAATCTATATAAGGAGAGGATTATCTTGTACATAGATAAGCACCTTACTGAAAAGGATTTGTTGACTGATATTATTTACTCTGAAAGGCAAATATCAAATTCCTATGACAGCACTATAATGGAGTCTTCATGTTTAGAGCTCAGACAGATACTCTCGAAATGTCAATCAAATATTAGGCAAATACAATCAAATATCCTTGATGCAGCTGAAATTAGAGGTTGGAACAGCGGTAATTTTGCAAGTGAAAAGGAAATTAAGAATCTAATCACTAAGTATAAATAATTATTTTAAAGTATCATTCAAACCGTATCTTTGGCTAGGTACGGTTTCTGACTGCTATTTATATACTTTCTACATAAATTTCTCTACTATTGAAAATAATATTACCAAAATATATTAACGAGGTGTTTTTATTGAAAAAATATTTTATACTGTTTTTAATACTTTCTATAGTTATAATAATGAGTGGATGTAATCAATCAAAAATAGAATCAGTTGAATCCTTAAGTTTCCCTATAAGGGAAGATATGACTCTAGAATCCAGCTATGAAAGCTCAGTAGAGGATATAAAGGTTGAGGTTTCTACTTATATAGTAAAAGGTGGTACATTAGATTCGTTCTTATTTGAGTATGAAAAGAGCTTAAACGAAGATAATTGGGTAACTGCAAGAAACTTGAAGCCTAATGGTATAGTAGTTGAAAAAAATAACAAATCAGTTACTATTCTAGCTTATGAACAAGAAGGCAAGCTTTTAGTGGATATCATCCCTACTCCAAAAATAGAAGAATAATTAGTTTTTAGAATAGAAAAGAGGTTTTGCTTGAGTTCAAAAAACTCGTACAAAACCTCTAAAATATTTGCTCACCTACGAAAAGTCTCTAGGCTATTTAAGTCTGACTACAATTTGCCAACATTTAGTCTTAAACAGTAAGCTGAGCCGTTGAAAATAACGAGATTGTAGGGGAAATTACATCATTCCGCCCATTCCGCCCATACCACCCATTCCCGGCATGCCTGGTTCATTTTCTTCTGGAAGGTCAGCTACTACAGCTTCTGTAGTAAGCACCATTGCAGCTACTGATGCAGCATTTTGTAGAGCTGATCTTGTTACTTTTGTTGGGTCTGCTATTCCCACTTCTATCATATTTACGTATTGCTCGTTTAATGCATCAAATCCAATACCTTTTTCACTTGCTTTTACCTTTTCAACGATAATTGAACCTTCTAATCCTGCATTTGCAGCTATTTGTCTTACTGGCTCTTCTAAAGCTCTTAGGATTATGCTAACTCCTGTCTTTTCGTCTCCAGTAGTAGTTTCTAGTAGCGCCTTAACTGCTGGGATAACATTGATTAATGCAGTTCCACCACCAGGAACCATTCCTTCCTCTACTCCAGCTCTAGTAGCAGCTAAAGCATCTTCAATTCTAAGTTTCTTTTCTTTTAGCTCAGTTTCTGTCGCTGCTCCAACTTGGATAACTGCAACTCCACCAGAAAGCTTAGCAAGTCTTTCCTGTAGCTTTTCTTTGTCGAATTCTGAAGTTGTTTCTTCTATTTGTGCTTTTAACTGTTTAACTCTATCTTGAATTTCTTGTTGTTCTCCAGCACCATTTACTATTGTAGTATTTTCCTTGTCAACCTTTACAGTTTGAGCTTTTCCTAACATGTCTAGTGTTGCTTCCTTTAAGTCATATCCTAATTCTTCTGATATAACTTCCCCGCCTGTTAGAATAGCTATATCTCTTAACATATCTTTTCTTCTATCGCCGAATCCAGGAGCTTTTACTGCTACACATGTAAATGTACCTCTTAGCTTGTTAACTACTAATGTAGGTAATGCTTCTCCTTCAACGTCTTCAGCAATAATTAGCAATTGCTTTCCTTGCTGAACTATTTGTTCTAATATTGGAAGAATTTCTTGAATACTAGATATTTTCTTATCAGTAATCAAAATATATGGATTTTCTAATACTGCTTCCATCTTATCTGTATCAGTTACCATATATGCTGATAGATATCCTCTATCAAATTGCATACCCTCAACCACTTCTAAAGTAGTTCCCATTGATCTGGATTCTTCTACAGTAATAACGCCTTCCTTGCCTACCTTTTCCATAGCATTTGCAATTAATTCTCCTATTTCCGGATCATCTGCTGAAATAGAAGCAACCTGTGCTATAGATTCTTTGCTTTCTACTGGTCTTGAAAGAGTTTTTATTTCTTCTACTGCAACCTCTACTGCTTTATGTATACCCTTCTTAACTATCATTGGGTTAGCACCAGCAGCAACGTTTTTTAATCCTTCTCTGATTATTGCTTGAGCTAATATTGTAGCTGTAGTAGTACCGTCTCCTGCAACATCATTAGTTTTTGTCGCTACTTCTTTAACTAATTGAGCTCCCATATTTTCATATTTATCATCAAGCTCTATTTCACGAGCTATTGTAACACCATCGTTTGTGATTAATGGTGAGCCAAATTTTTTATCTAAAACAACATTTCTTCCCTTTGGTCCTAAAGTTACCTTTACTGTATCTGCTAGCTTGTTTATACCTTTTTCCATAGCACGACGTGCTTCTTCGCTAAATCTAATTTCTTTAGCCATTATATTCACACTCCTTAAAATTTTTGTCATTCAACATTTACAAACAATTAGATTAAAATTAAAAATTAAGTGAACATTTGCAGAACATGACTATAATTTCTAGTCATCCTATTCAACTACAGCTAATACATCAGCTAATTTAACTATAGTGTACTCTACATCATCAACTTTGATTTCAGTTCCTGAATATTTAGAGAATATTACTCTGTCTCCAACTTTGATTTCATCTTTTTTCTTTTCATCTTCTGTTATTCCAGCACCTACTGCAATAACCTCAGCTATTTGTGGTTGTTCTTTAGCTGAACCTGGAAGAACTATGCCACTTTTAGTCTTCTCTTCAACCTCTACCTTTTTAATAACAACTCTGTCTCCTAATGGCTTAATATTCATGTTTTACCCTCCCTGTTTATTTTAATTTTATCTTTTCTTTTTTATTTATTAGCACTCTGCATCATTGAGTGCTAATTCTTACAACATATATGTTATCTAAAGCATTTTGCATAATCAAATGTCTTTTTTGACTATATTTAAGCTTATTTCACTAGCATTTAACTTTATGTTAATTTTTATTGATATCTCACTTGATATTTCAAAATATCTCTGCTTTTCTTGAATTTACAGTTTTTCTAATAATTACTTTACTAATCAGATGTTTTATTTCAAAAATTGCTAGAATACTACATAATCCTATTCTTCTAAAATAAGCCCCATAAATATCGTATAACTCTGTCTATGAGTATAGAAGTTACAAAAGATATGATATGATTCTTCTTAGGAGTATAATAGCGGCAAAATATATAATAGGTATAAATATGGCCGGAAGCATGTTACCTATCCTGACTTTCTTAATTCCTAAAAGATTTACACCTATACCCATAATTAATATTCCACCGACAGCAGACATTTCTACTATCACTGGATCTGATAAAAAAACCTTCATTATATTCGCTGTTAATGTAATTATTCCTTGATAGGCAAATACGGATGCAGCGGAAAAAGCTACTCCTATGCCTAGAGTTGAAGCAAATATTATGGCTGTAACTCCATCTAGTATAGCTTTCACAAATAGAGTCCCATTATTCCCAGTTAATCCACTTTCCAAAGAACCTACTATGGCCATAGCCCCTACACAGTATATTAATGATGCAGTGACAAATCCATTGGAGATATTCGATGTCCCTTTTCCTACCTTATTCTCAATGAATTTTCCTAGGGATTCAAGTTTATTCTCTATTCTTAACCATTCTCCTAATATACTTCCTATTACAAGACTTGCAACAACTAAGAGCATGTTTTCTGTTTTTATGGCACCACTTATACCTATGACTAAAACTGCAAGACCTATACCATTCATTATGGTATCTTTGTAGCTTTCTTTAAATCTATCTTTTAGAAATACTCCTATAAGGCTTCCCAAGATTATTGCAAAAGCATTTGCTAAATTTCCTATCAAGATTTTTCCCCCTTGTTAATTAGCAATGGTTAAACTATCATCCTTAATCCTTAATTATTTTCTTAATTTTCAATTATCAATTTTCAATTGCTACTTCCCTATCCCTAACTCTCTTGCATAATAAAATAGATATTGCTGTGCATATCCTGCATACCTTCCGAATTTATCCTGTCCATATTCTTGTATTATTTTTAGGCTTGTATCTTTTTTCAAATAAAAATATTCCATAACTCTTTTGACCCAAACATCTATTGGAAATGCATCATGCTTCCCCATTGAAAACAACATAATACAATCTGAAACCTTAGGACCTACTCCTGTGAATCTCATAAGCTCTTTTCTAGCATCTTCTGTTGAAAGGTTTTTAAATCTGTATATGTCTATCTCTCCACTAGATACTATTGTAGCAGCACTTATAATATACTTAGCTCTAAAGGAGGCTTTGCAATCCTGTACTTCTTCAAGGGATAATTTATCTAATACATTCGCTTCAGGAAAGCTATAGTACTTTCTTCCATTATACTCACCTATGTATTCTCCATATCTTTCACTTAACATATTTAATGATTTCTTAATCATAGGAATACTATTTCGGGCAGACATTATAAATGATATTAGTATCTCCCACTCGTCTTGATTGAGTATCCTAATCCCATGACCAAAATTAATGGCTTCCTTTAATATAGGGACATCTGAAAGTTCGTTCTTTATGACCCCATAATCAGTCTCTAAATCAAAATAGTTCACCCAGATTTCATTGAAATCCTTTAGGTTCGTATTGGAAAAGATAATATCTTCTCCTTCTTTCTTGACATTTAAAATCTTTCCATAAGCCACTCCTGTATAGCTACCATCCTCTTCACTATCCCATCTAAAGCATTGTCCACATTCGAATATATGCTTGGGCTCAAAATCTCTAATATTTTTAATAATCACTTGGTTATTTTCCTCAGTAATATCGTATCTCATTGACTTTTCCCTCCCATACAGTTTCATTTACCTTCTAAACTAAATATAACCATTATACTATTATTTAATCAAAAAATCATGCCCAAGCTTAAATTATAAGCTTAGATGGCATTGTTATTAAATATTCTTTTTTGATTTTCGTAGAAGATATATGAAAAAAGGTCCTCCAAATATAGCTGTTATTATACCAACTGGTATTTCCATTGGTGATATTATTGTTCTAGCTACTGTATCTGCAAAAATCATAAAAATACCGCCAGCAAGTATTGATGCAGGCATTAGTATCCTGTGATCTGGTCCTACAATTAACCTCATTATATGCGGTATAATCAGACCTATAAATCCAATTATTCCACTAACCGAGACAGCTATTGCAGTTATTACTGAGCAAATTAATAGCAGTAGTATTTTTAGCTTCTCAACCTCTATTCCAAGGTTCTGAGCTGATTCTTCACCAAGTAATAGCACGTTTAAATCTTTTGAAAAAAAGTTTAATACAATTATAAAAGCTATTAAAGGCAATGAGATTGAAGCTAAATGCTCCCATCCTTTTCCCGAAAAGCTGCCTAAGGTCCAATATGTTATTTTTGTCATGTCTTTTGTATAAATGACCATTAAGAATGACAGAATAGCTGTTAAAAACTGACCTATAGCTACCCCTGACAGAAGTAGTGTAGTAGTAGGAACCTTTTTCTTAACTCTAGATATAAAGTAAACTAAAAATGTAGTTAATACTGCACCTATAAATGCACCTACAGTAATAAAAGAAATAGGAAAATTCTTAAAGGCAGCGCCAGCTATAATTACAATTCCAGCTCCCAATGCAGCTCCTGAGGATATACCTAGTACATATGGATCTGCCATAGGGTTTTTGAACATACCCTGGTAAGCAACGCCTACACTTGCTAATGCAGAGCCTACGAGTACCCCTATTAACACTCTTGGTATTCTGATTTTTAGAATTATAATTTCATGAGTTTTTTGAATATCACTTATATCAATATGTTTGCCAACAAGTGGTATTTTCGATAATGTAATTCTTACTGTATCTTTTACATGAATATCTGCAGAACCAACTGTAGAAAAGAAAGCAACACATAAAAGTAATACTGCAAATAGCAATATAAGTGTTAATTTTCCTTTGTGTTTTATATCTATTTTAAATTTCACATATATCCCTACTTTTTAGTTAATGTAGAACTGACATAAGGGATTCAAAGCTTTGAATCCCTATGCAATAAAGTTTATATAATTATTCCTCAAATAGCTCTGGATGTATAGCCTTAGCCATTAATTCTAGTCCGTCAACTATTCTTGGACCAGGTCTTGAGATAATATTTGGCTCTAAAGTATATACTCTATCATTTTTAATAGCATTTATAACATCATAGCCCAGTCTTGCTTTTATAGATTCAGGTGTTTTATCTTCACTATCTTTAGCCGTAATATATACATCAGGATTTCTTTCTATCATCTGCTCTAAATCAAATTCAGCATAATCTCCTTGTGCATCATTGGCAATATTTTCACCGCCAGATAAAGTAATTAGCTCTCCTAAAAATGAATTAGGACCAGCAGTCATTAGAGGCTCATGCCAAACCTCATAAAATACTTTAACTTTTTCAGCACCACTTACTTTATTTATAATTTCTTCTTTTTTAGCAATCATGCCATCTGTAATTTCTTTAGCTACATCTGCCTTGCCAGTTATTTTTCCTATTTCATTTATTAAAGCTATAACTTCATCAATAGTCTCAGGCTCATAACATAATAGTTTAATTCCTGCATCTCTAAGTGCCTTATTTGTATCTTCACTGCCTGGTCCATAGAAAAATACTACATCAGGCTCTAATTCAATTACTTTCTCAATGTTAACTGCAAAAGCGTCTCCAACTGAAGCCTTTGACTTTGCTTCTTCTGGATAATCATCATATGCACTGACTCCGACAATGCTGTCCTCTAGTTCTAATGCAAATAGTATTTCAGTATGACTTGGAGCTATTGAAATAATTCTTGTTGGTTGTTTTTCAATAGTAGTCTTATATCCAAATGCATCTTCTACCGCCAGTGGATATACTGATTCAATGTTTTCCTGAGCGCCTTCATTTTTGCCAGGGTCTTGAGCAGGTTCATTATTAGGCGCCTTTGGAGCACATCCTGTAAAAATCCCTGCCATTAATATCAATACAAGCATTAGAGTACCTATTTTTCTTAGCATTTTTGTTACCTCCTAAATTTTTAATCATATGTACTATGTAAAATGCATTAAACAAGTTACATTGCCTTTATGGTGCCTGAGCGATAGCAAAGAATCTTCTATTAGGTTACACTTATCTAGAGATTTTTCGAGCTTTGCTCTCAGAATGACAAGTAAGAGAATGTAATATTATTATTGCATTTTATATATTTAGTTTTTTTACATACTTAACTATATATGTATATATACAAATAACCACATCTTTTATTATACCACAATCATACTGGTTTTCAGCAATATTTAAACCATTTAAACTGTCTTTAGTAAAGAATTCTTTACAGTATTATAAAATGACCACAGATATTCACTGTGGTCATTTTGAGGAATGTTGTATACATTTTTTATTACTTATTCTTATTATTTTGTTTTCTATTTAGAAAATGCTATCTTAAACCGTCTTCACATTTAGCTTCTTCTTTTAGAAGCCCTCCAACTCTTGGATGTGGTCTTCCGCAATTTGTTACTGATAGAATTAATACTAATTCATTATCTCTTGGAGCATCTGGTACTCTTACTTCCATTGCATCAAAATGAGTTCTAACAAAGGCTGCATCCTTAAAGTGTAGTGGCACATCTATTGCACAGCCTGGGTAGCCCATTTTTTTAGCTGAAGGAATAATAGCCTTTCCTCCACCAAGACCATCTCTAAATGGTTTTCCTAATGTTGGATGAAGTAGTGCGGCAGCATGCTCTAGCTCACCATTTCCACCAACTATAGCAGCTTTACCATAGCTTTCAGCCTCGCTCTTATCAATTCCTGCTGCACTTAATGCTCTTTCAACTAAATCTGGTGTTATTGACGCTGACCAGTCTGATAATGGTGAAAGGTCTTCTACGTATTTTCCTGCATATGGATTTTCAAATACTACTGCTATAGATACTCTTTTGTGGCTTCCTTCTACTTCTTTTCCACCATCAGCCTTAATTTCCTCTACAAAAGTATAATATTTTCTGATTTTAACATCCATTTGTAAAACCTCCTTAATTTTAATTATATTTATAATTGTATGGACTCTACAATTAAGCTGTCGGGATACTTTACTATGGTACTTCCTATTAAGAGCACTGCGCCCTTTATTATTTTCTTATTATACAAGTCTTCTGCTGCATTAAGTCCGTTTAAGAGCGCTTTATATTTCTTTTCTTTGCTAATTTTGCCTACCTTTATGGTAACCAGCTGTCCTTTTATATCAGTTTCTGAATCTATTTCTTCTGCAAGACAGCGAATAATATTTTCATCCTCTACATTAGTCATATTGCCTAAATAAGTGGCACATGCATCTGCTGTGGCTGCGTCAGATGCTAAGGCCACTGTAGCAGTCGCTATGCCCTTGGTAAAGCTTCTTCCACCCGTTCCACTGGTGCATATGCCATTAATACCTTGTTCTTCAGTAATTGTTAAAGCAAGTTGTCCCTGCTCATTATTATTTGTATATGGAATACCTACCTTAATTGATTTTCCTTCTAAGTCCTTTAGTGCTATATCTCCACCATTGTTTACAATAATCCTAGTACCACCAAGCTCTATTGCTTTTTGAAGAGCTATGTCAGAAAAGGAACCTGCTACAGCTCCAAGTGTATTAAGTTCTTCATACCCACTCCTTTCAACGGCAATAATCATCTTATTTAGAACTTCTGGGAATTCATTACTGGTGCTTCTATAAGCCCGCATTTTTTTTAGTTCGGGAATGTATTGTATTAGCCTATTAAATTGTTCTAATACATGCTTGCCTACTTCAACCCCTATTTCTGAATCCCTTTGTCCTTTTACAGATACGTCTATTACCATTTGTATAGGACCGTGGTTTACAAATATTCTTTCATCTTGAAGCCTCTCAATCATAATTACTCCTCTTTTCCAAGCATTTTTAAAAGCTCATCCTTAGTGATTATATGTTCTGTATGTCCTCCAAGGTCTTCGTACTTTTCTCTTGTCATGGTGTACTCAACTGGAGCTACAGTAGCTGGAGTTGGAACCCAAGTTGTTGCTTCTGGAATCATCTTTGCTACATCTACCATGAAGTTTATTCCTCCTCCAGGAAGAATAAATACTGGTGCGCCAGCTACAGTCATTCTAATCTGGTCATTGTGAATAGCATCTGTTAATTTTCTAGGATAATTAGTTACACCAGCTCTTGCACTTCCACCAGTTCCTCCAGTGTAAATAACTGCAACCTTTGATTCCTCACAAGTATTTGAAATTAGTCTTACTGCATTTAATACTTCCTCTGTCATTGGAATCTCTTTAACTAAACCATCTGCTTGAACTTCTAATAATGCAGCTTTTTGTCCAGTAGTTTCAGTTACAAGTATTTTTCTTCCAGCTTTACATAGATTCATATCAACAGACACTACTGCATCAATTGGATTTACAATTTCTGTTCCGCCCCAGCCATGTCCATGATTTCCAAAGTATCTTCCTCTTGTACTTTTTACTCCATAAGGAACTACTCCACTATATGTCATGCCTACTTCTTGACCTGCAAAGTGTTCTGAAAGAAGTCCAATGACATGGTAGTCTAATACTATTGCTTCATCTACAACATTGCATAGGTGTCTAGCGAACATTCCAACAGTAGCACTACCACAGCCTACTCTCATTAATTTTTCTTCTAAGCCATCTATTATTGGAGCTTCTCCTTGTTGTACTTCAAGTGTACTTCCATTTTCTACTTTAAGGGTTACTCTTCTACCATTTGCTAAATCTACTATAGTTTTTGCAACCACGAAGCCATCATTGCCATTGCTTAGAAGGTTAGCTCCACCTATTGTGAGCATTTTTGCTCCATATTCCTCAGTTGTTACCATTCCAACGACTTTTCCATCTCTTTTAACCTTTGCACCCTCTTCGCCAATATGCATATTGGTATCTATTTTAACTTTTACACCACTATAGCTAAGAGGAGCTTCTGTTACTACTGTTACAACATCTACACCTTCTATATTATCTTGAACGATAAATGGTGCAGGACGGCAGCATGGATAGCTTGTTCCACTGCCCACTGCTGTTATAAGAGGTTTGTAAGGTAATTTTTCTGTTTCTGGAATGCTTGTTATTGCGTCAACAACTAACTTTCTGTTTCTTACAGTTTCTCCGTTGATATTTGTATATCTCTTACATGCTCCTGTTTTACCTTCAGGTATTGTGCAGTTAACAGGACAGTGAGTACACTTTACTGTATTTGGAGCCTGCTCATCTGTTCTTTCAATTGCTTTGAAAGGACAGACTCTTACGCATATACCACAAGAAACGCATTTATCATTTGTATAAGCCTTCTTTTCTTTTACCTCTATAGCATCTAGTGGACAATTTTTAACACATATGCTACAGCCTTTGCACTTATCAAGAATAACTTTAATCATAAGTTATTTTTCCCCTTTCTAATTTACCAAGTAAAAAATAGCTTAGCAGATAACAGCACCATGAGTTGCAGGCGGTGTATTCTTGCTCTTTGTAAACATTATTTCCCCATCTATTATTGCCATAGAAACTCCTGGTATGTCTCCAGCTTCAAGAGCTTTTAATGCATCTTCTCCTATTGAACCTAAAGGTGCATCCATGATTACAAAATCTGCTTCTCTTCCTTCTTCTATAAGTCCAACGTTTAATCCATAAGTCCTAGCTGTATTTCCTGTTGCAAAGCAGATTGCTTCTGCTGCTGTTGCATCTGTTTCTGAAGCTACATAGGAAATAGTTCTTAGAACTCCTAGAGGTATTATACCTGAGCCTGATGGAGAGTCATTTCCCACAATAATTCTTTCAAGCTGATCTTTTGCTTTTACTTGATTAACAGTATGTTTCATTATCTTGTAGTTCCCACATTGTACAAGCTCTAAGGCCATATTAGTATTTTCAATTATCTTATCAACTTCTTCTGGAGCTATTGCAGTAGGTCCTCCATTGATATGTGAAACCACATCTGGATCTGTTTTTATAACATCATCTGCTGTTATGGTGCTGCTTCCAGGAATCGAAGTTCCACCTGTATGCATCATAACTTTAAACCCATTTTTCTTAGCCCATTTTACCATTGGTGCTGCTAACTCAGGATTGTTTACTGAGCCTAAGCCTACTTCACCTACTAGCCACACGCCTTCTTTTGCAAGCTCTTCAAAATCCTTTTCAACTAAGCCTTTCTCAAGAATTACAGCTCCACCATGAAGCTTCACTCCGCCTGGTCTTGCATTTTTTGAACTCTTATGTCCTAAAATCGCCAATGCCTTAGTTCCAGCTGGATCTTTTGGTCTGCCTGGAGTATGCGCTTCTCCTGCTGAAATCATTGTAGTTACTCCACCATGTAGAGAGCTATTAATAAACCCAATTGTGTTTTGTCTAGGTGTAAAGTCTCCTAGCACTGGATGAACATGTGAATCGATAAAGCCAGGTGCTACAGTTGTTCCTTTTGCATCTATTATTTTGTCACATTTAAATTCATCTAGCAATTTTTCATCGCCTATTTTTAGGACTTTACCGTCCTCCACTATAATTGTAGTAGCCTTTGAAATAGGATTTTTTACATCTCCTGTTACTAAAATACCTATATTTTTAATACCTAATCTTGACATTATAACTACCTCCCTTTATTTTAGCTAATTAATTTATATAGATACTAATCACAGTCTACAAATATTTTCTTTAGCTCATCTAAGACATAAAGTAATATTTGTAAACATTATGACAGTATTAACTAAAATCCAGTAAGGGCAATCTGTATAATGCTCTACTGAACCAAGCTCTAGTTTAGATTTTCAGAACTCTTACTATTCTCTTACATATTTGTTTTCTAGTTCCGCAAATTCTCCTAATCCTACTAAATCATTAAAATCTGGGAATGTTATCATTTTATCAATGCTTTTCGCAGTTGTTCCATCTGCCTTTAATGCCTCCATGAGGTCAAACATCGCTTTTGCGGTTACATATGTTGATGCTGTTGGATATATAACCAAGCTATATCCAATTTCCTCTAATTCCTTATTTGTTAATAATGGAGTTCTTCCACCTTCAACCATATTAGCAAGTGTGTGAATCTTTATTTCATTGTGAACTCTTTTCATCTCTTCTTCATTTTCAACTGATTCTACAAATATTACATCAGCTCCAGCAGCTTCATAAGCCTTTGCTCTTCTTATGGCTTCATCTATTCCATGAACTGTACGTGCGTCTGTACGTGCTATTATCACAAAATCTGGGTCTTTTCTAGCTGCCACAGCTGCTTCAATTTTGCCGACCATTTCTTCTAGACTTACAACTTTTCTTCCAAGCATATGTCCACATCTTTTAGGTGCTATTTGGTCTTCAAGCTGAATAGCCGCTACTCCTGCAGCTTCATATTCCTCTACTGTTCTCATTACTGTTATAGCATTTCCAAATCCAGTATCTCCATCTGCTATAACTGGCACATTTACTGCACTGGCAAATTTTCTAGCTCTATCTAGCATTTCAGTCATACTTAGGAGACCTATATCTGGTTTGCCTAGGACACTTGCTGCTTGTCCATATCCAGTCATGTACACTGCCTTGAATCCTGATTTTTCTATTACTCTTGCTGTTAGAGCATCGTGTGCACCTGGAGCTACGAGTATTTCCTTAGAATTTAGTAATTGTCTTAACATTGTAGTCTTTTTCATGTTGTTACCTCCAACTATTATAATTTAAAACTATTCTTTAGTACCTGAAATGCATCATCTTCATCAACCTGAGCTATAAGCCCTCCAGTATATAATATATAGTTCTCATCTATTATTATTTTTGGATCGTTTGGTAAAAGTGAGATGCCTTTATCTTTTAGTGCATTTCTTATTATCTCTTTTCCTTCTGAAGCATCTCTATGTGAAAAGATGCCCCCGACTCCTATTATAGTGTTCACATTCCTTAAATCCCTGCCCACAGGCATTCCCGGCATAAGACCAGTTATAGGGTCAGCAACTGTAGAAATAAATCCTGCATGTCTTTTTAAAGCTACTTCAACGGCTGTTTCTGCAATAAACGTGTCAAACATATATTCCTTCTCATTCTGTGCTATATGTCTAGGTGTTTTTTCTACTTCCATACAGTACTGAATAAATTCTTCTAATAGCTCCTCATCTTTAATTCCTCTTTTGTGAAATATAGCCTTGGGACTAACTACATCCAGAACTCCCATGGCACTAATACGCATACCTAAATTGCCTTCAACTGTTCTATAAGATATCTGTTTTTCATTGCTTACAATGAGGCCTATTTCTTCATCCTCAAGATTAGCATAGCCTGGTATTACAGAGTGAATATCTGTAGTTGCTCCGCCTAAGTCTACTACAATTATCTCCCCTATTCCTTTTCCTAAATAAGTTCCCTTGGCTAATAGCTCAGAGGCCATTAAAACTGCTCCAGGAGTAGGTATGATTTTATCGTTAGTAATCTCTTCCTGTAGTATGCTCAAGCCCTGTGCCTTTGTAATCTGTTTGATAAATTCTCTATGAATGGCCTCTCTAGCTTCCTTTACTCTTAGCTTATGAATAGTAGGCATTATGTTTGGTACTCTTAAATGTGCTACATTTCCAGCCTTTAATATTCTTGCAGCCTCAGACTGAGCGTTAATATTTCCAGCTATAACTACTACACCTTTAACTCCGCTTTCTACAATTAAAGAGGCATTTTCTATTAAAGAAGACTCATCACCAAAATCAGTTCCACCAGCTAATAGTATTATGTCAGGATTTATTTCCTTTAAAATCTGTATCCTATACTCGGGAGGATTTTCGTTAGAAACTATCTCAAGTATTTTTGAGCCTGAATTCATAGCCACTTCTTTTGCAGCCTTTGCAGTAACCCTAGTCATATATCCCATGGCTACCATTCTTAGTCCACCTGCTGCACTACTAGAGGCTAGGACATGCTTCGCTTCTATTTTGCTTTCATTTAATGCTGATTTCATAATGTCCTGTCCAGCTTTTATTCCCTTATAAACATTTTCAACTGTAGTAGGCGACTGAACAGTCGCCACTAATTCACAGTCTTTAAACAACCTCTGCTTAGTATATGTGCTTCCTATATCTATAATCAAATAATCATATTTGCACATAAGCTTACCTTCCTTTATTTTACTGTATAGCAATTACCATCCATAATTCTTCTTGCTGTTCTGTTTATTGCAGCTTTTTCAAGCTTCCAGCAGCCATCTTCTTTTCTAGCAGCAACCTCTATAGTTATTACCCCAGCAGGATGACCTATCCTAAGAATTGAATCCTTACCTTTGTTTTTAGCATTCATTGCTTCATTTACTATAGTACCTTCTATTCTTGCAGCTGCTCCTGTACAGATAGTTGCTGTACCAGCATAAGTTTTATGAACAACTTGCATGAACATAAGTCTTGAGACAAAGTCTACATCATTTTCACTTATTTCTTTTCCCTTTGTAAAATCAATATAGTCTTGGGCTGGAGAAATAAATGCTATCATTGGGAATGCAGGAGCTTCTTTAACTGCATTTTTCCAATCGCTGACTAATCCCATCATAGCAGCTGCCTTTCCTCTTATTTCTTCTAGAGTGGCTAGCATTGCCTTGTTTTCATCTATTTGTGAAGGTGTCTCTATTCCAGTTAAGCCTAAATCTTTAGCTCTGACAAATACAACAGGATTTGCTGCATCTACTAAAGAAGCTTCTATTTCTCCATATCCAGCTACATCAATCTTATCTATAACATTTCCTGTTGGTAAAAGCTTACCAGTAGCTGCTCCAGCAGTATCTGAGAAGTCAATTACTATCTCTGAGCCTGTTCCAGGAACGCCTGCTATACTATAGTCTCCTGTTACTTTAGCTTTACCGTTTACAACTTCAACTTTTTCAATTATCAATTTGCCTGTATTAGTATTGTGTACCCTCACAGTTGTAAAAGGCTCTTCAGCTTTTACAAGACCTTCATCTACTGCAAATGGTCCAACACCGGCAGAAATGTTTCCGCAGTTTCCTGAGTAATCTATTTTTGGTGCCACATAGGACACCTGTCCAAATGTATAGTCAACATCAGCATCTTCTCTTGTAGATGGTCCTATGATAGCTAGCTTGCTAGTTAATGGGTCTGCACCACCTAAGCCATCAATTTGTCTGATATCTGGGCTTCCAAATATTTTTAATATCAATTCGTCTCTTTCTTTTTGGTCTTTAGGTAGATTCTCTTCTTTTATAAAGATTCCCTTACTTGTTCCAGCTCTCATAATAACCACAGGCGTTTTAATCTGTTCCATATTTATGCCTCCTCACATTCTTAAGCTCTCATAATATATGTCAAATATGCTTTATTTTAAAACTTACTTATTTTTCTTTTTAGCTAATTCTTCTTCTATCCATTTAACACATTCATCCAGATCAGTTCCTGGTCCAAAGAAGTTATCAACACCAAGGAAGGCTGTTCCCTCTTCTTTTATCTTCTTTTCGTACATAGCATGCTCTTCTTCTTTTTCTGCTATTCTGCCGCCTGCTAAAAGCACTACATCATCTCTAAGTCCAAGTTCTTCAAGTCTTTTAGCTACTCTAGGGAATAATGTCATTCCCAATCCTAATAGATTGCTGACTCCAACAACACTTGCCTTAGTTTCAGCTGCAACTTCAGCAACTGTTTCTGGAAGGTTCATTCCTCTTAGGAATACTACCTCATATCCAGCTTTTTGTATTGCCTCTTTTACCATGTTTATACCGACTACGTGTGCATCTGCTCCTACAGTTGCTAGGACTACCTTTTCTTTTTTAGTTATAGGGACTTCCTTTGAAATCTCTATATTTTCTTTAGTAATAGGCATATATTTTTCATCTACTCCTAATGGAGTGTAGCCTGATACATATCTTCTAATTCCATCCTTATCTCTATTTGTTTTAACAAATCTCTTAAGATCCCATCCTCCAGCTCTAGGAGTATCTAAAATACCGTTTTTACCAGCTTCAACTATTAAATCAATTAGCTCATGCTCATCGTATTGCTCCCAGAATTCTGCATTTATTTCTTCAGGTTTTAACATTTTCTCTCTCTTTAATGCTGCTGTTAGTACTGCCATTGCTTCAGCCTTTATTTCTTCTTTCCTCTGGTTTATGAATGAGTCATGGATTTCCACTTTATATGTTCCCTCAAATACATTCTGTGTGGCCCAGATAGCTTTAGCCATGGATTCGCCAGTAGGAATACCCACATTTTCTGCAGCCTTTGGTCTGTAGAAGTTAGCTCCTGCAAGCTTAGCAGCAACTGCCATTCTGGCAAAGTGTGCTTGCTCTGCTATAAGGTCTGCTGGTGGGTTTTGGAATGTTTCAGGTACTGCTATGATAAATTCACTCCAAATTGTTTCTCTAAATGCTTTTACTAGAGCTAAGTCAGCAAGTATATTTATCCCAGCCACATTCATCTGAATAGCACTTAAAGCTCTGTCTAGTTTTGCTTTTACTGCTAATCCTTCAGATAGTAGTACCATTGCCAATGCCATTCCGTCTGTACCCATTATATTGTTAATATGCTTGTGGGTATCAAGCTGAACAAATATATTGTTCTCTGCACATATTTGTATTGCCTTATAACCATTTACTACCTTTGTTCTGAAGTCATGGATTCCTCTTCCTCCAAAGTGTACGTGGATTACTGGACCTAAGTCTGTGCCATCAAATCCAGCTATCAATGCATTTAATACATTTAGGTGAGTAGTATCACCTGTAGCATTTATTCTAATAGGATGCTTTGTACCTCCACCCATTTGAACAAATTCTCTTTCTCCAGCCGGAGTAATCCCGCCTTTGCCTCTAGACTGCTCTATTAGTTCTATACCATCTAATGGATCAATATGTCTTGTTGCCTCTGAGTGTACGAATTGAAATAGTGTTATTCCAAGCTTTTCGGCCATATCGTACATATGCTGTGATTCTTTGTATGTTTCCTCAGAGCTATTTCTTCCAAGTATAGGATTTTGAACTGGATTTCCTGTTTCAACAGCTTGTCTTCCAAGCTCTGTTAATCTATAGCCACTGCGAACTACACCATTCACTTCTCTCGGATAAGCATCAGGTAATCCTTGTACTTCTCCGTTTTCATCTATATATGGCATTTTAACACCGAAAGCTTTTTCATATGCCTTTATTCTATCTATATCTTCTCTAATAATTCTTTCTGTATTTGGTCTTAATTTAGCCATTAGATAGCACCTCTTTCCGTAAGTTTCTGCTTAACTTTATTAATCAATCCACCTGCTTTAAGTGTTTCAAGTGTAGTTTCTGATACTTGATTTAGTCTGTACTGATTTTGCGTTCTCAAGTTAGTTATTATGCCTTTAACTAAATCTATTTCAAACTCATCATTTTCTTTTGCTTCATTTTTAATTTCCTCTATATATTCACAGGTCATTACTGGAAGTCCAATATTTATTGCGTTCCTTCTAAAGATTCTTGCAAATGATTTAGCTATGATTATTCCTACTCCAGAGCTTTTTAGAGCTACAGGTGCCTGTTCCCTACTAGACCCACATCCAAAGTTATCATCAGCAAAAATGATGTCACCAGGCTGAATTTTTTCAGGGAAATCCGGAATAATACTTCCTCTTAGTGTAACTTTTTTTAATTCTTCAACTGGGTAGCTCATAGCATATCCCGGAAGTATTTGATCTGTGTCTACATTTTCATTTAGCATAAATGCTTTTCCTTTTATCTTGTCCATTCTAACTACCCCTCCAATGGAATTACTGTGCCAGGACATGTAATACATCCTTTTACTGCACTTTCTGCTACTGTTCTAGGAGAAGCTAAATAAATTTTTGCTTCTTTGTGTCCCATTCTGCCTGGAAAATTTCTATTTGTTGTAGATATGGCTACATCATCCTTTGATAATAGCCCTTGATGAGCTCCAAAGCATGGTCCACATCCTGGATTAGTAACTACTGCACCTGCTTCCCTGAATATCTTCGTTAATCCTTCCTCTTCCATTTTATCTAAGATTCTCTTTGAAGCAGGAACTATTACCATATTTACTCCATTGGCAATCCTTCTGCCTTTTAACACTTCAGCTGCTATTCTCATATCTGACAGTCTACCATTTGTACAGCTTCCAATAACTGCCTGATTTATTTTCTGCCCTTCTACTTCTTTAATAGGCTTTACATTTCCTGGTGATGAAGGACATGCAGCTACAGGAGGAATATTAGCTGCATTTATATTATATACAGTTTTTATTTCTCCGATTTCCTCGTCTCCCTGGTCAATGTATCCAATCATAGCTCCCATTTCTATCATCATATTGGAGATTGTCATCTTGTCCTCATTACTTAGTCCTAATATTGTGCTTCCGCTAAAAACAACTGCCTTATCTGTAAATCCATTTGTTCCAAACCTGCCTATTACATACAAAATGATATCTTTTGCATAGACACCTGGATTTAATTTCCCATCAATATTTATTAAATAAGTTTCTGGCACCTCTAGGTCAAGCTCTCCTAATGCCATCACTGCTGCAAGCTCAGTTGAACCCAATGGTATAGCCACTACCCCATAGGCTCCTGCTGTACACGTATGTGAATCAGCTCCCACAATGATATCGCCTTTTTTATATAAGCCCTCTTCATGTACAACCTGATGGATAACCCCTTCAGCTCTTCCATATATTTTAGCACCAAATCTATTGCAAAACTCATGTATTGTCCTATGCTGAATTCTAGAGTCAACTGATGAGCAAGGTATATTATGATCCATTACGAATACAACCTTATCCTTGTCAAATACCTCTTTACATCCTATTTTTAAAAACTGCTCCACTGCTAAAGGTCCAGTAACATCATGAGCTATTGCTAAATCAACTTTTACGCTTAATTCCTCTCCAACCTTTACAGTCTCTCTATCGGCTTTTTTTGCAATAATTCTTTCTATAATATTCATTTATTTCACCTTCTTTCTACGCTTCAACTAATACTATGCCTAATTTATTAGCTATATCAACAGCTTCCTGTCTTGAAGGTGTGGCATCACGAAGAACCAGTCTTCCTCCACCTCTATTTAATGCATCTACCGTGAATGCTCCTGCTTCTGTTACAATTGTAACCCTTTGAACCTGGTACTCATCCACTTTAACTATTTCTACTTCAATTCCTTCTTTTTCAACTAATTCCATTACTTCTTTATACATTTTTCCATCCGCAGTTGATGAGCCATATACTGCTCCCATTAGTACACCAGGAACATTTATTCCTCTACGCGCAAATAGCTCTGGATAAAGCTCGATTTTTACTTTATTTATTTTGCCTTTTGCTAAAAAGTGAGCGATTCTTCCTGTATTTGTTGGTGACCCAACAGCTTGACTGCTACCTCCAACTACCGCCTCTCCTAGGGTATTAGTAATTGGTTTTGCACCTTTAGCTAATTTTTTTGCTACTTCCTTTGCCTTAACTAATGTTTGTTCTATGTGGGCCTTTTCTTCATCCTTAATCTCCTGAGCTATTAATCTTTCTACAGGTTCCTTTGTCTTAAAAAATGGCTGCATAAACTCTACTACTGTAGGTACTAAGGCTTTAGCTGATATTGGATGTATCTCAGTTGCCATAGCTAGCATTACATCTATAGGTACATTTACTTCTATGCTTGTTTTAACAGCTAATTTAGCCGATAATACACCATTTAGTATAGCCCCACCTATGTGAGTTGCACATAAAGCTGGCACCATAACCCTCGGAGTACAAGGAACACCTATGGTTGGAGATATAGCTATTACCATTGCACGTTCTGCATCCTTTGCACTACCGCCGCATAATTCAACTGTAGCTGCTGCAATAGCTGCTGAGCCTGCACCAAAGCCTTCCATATTGCATCCAGTTGTTGTCTTGCCTACCCTAAACATTGCACCTACTTTTAATATTATTGCAGCTATTTCTGCCACTTTACTTTTTTCATATCCAGTTTCAAGCATTGCCTTAATAAAGCCTGTGTAAGGACAAGAGTCTCCAGTACCTGCACATGGATTTAGTCCTACTCCATGATTTCCTACTTGAGCCGCTATTGTGTACACTAGAGCTTTATCTATAAATTCATCTTGAAATAGTCTGAAGCCTTCCATATTATTTAGCTCTGAACCAGCGGTACCAAGAAGCAAGCTACTTCCAGTAGTTAACCCAACTTCTATAGCCTGTAAATTGTGCTCAAACTCTTTTAGTACGTCTTGTAGCACTTCTTCTCTGCTTTTACCTGTCTGAATTTCCGCTTCGGCTAGAACTACATCGACAAACCTTACATCTGCTTTACCTGCAACCTCTACTATATCCCCAAGAGTTAAGGGCATTTTTTCATTAATCATAGCCTTAAGTTCCATAACTAAGCCTGCTCCTCTCTTACTTCAATATTTCCCCAATCTTCATATAATTTTAGAACAGCTGAAATATCTTCTGCTCCTAATCCCTTTGCTCTTGCAGCTTCAAACATTTGCTGTGATAAATTTCCTATAATTAATGGCATTTTTAAATCCTTAGCAGTATCTACTGCTAGCTGTAAATCTTTATATTGTAAATCAATCATAAATCCAGGCTCAAAATTACCTTTAGCTATAAAGTTATTGTATTTTGCAGTTAGTGCATATGAAGAGCCTGAGCTTTGACTAATTATATCGTATAAAACCTCTGGCTTAAGTCCTGCCTTAACCCCTAAAGCTAGAGCTTCGGCAACTGCCACCATATTTACTCCTAATAAAAGATTATTTACTAATTTTACTGTATCTCCTGCCCCTACATCACCAACATGATTTACTTTTGTTCCTATGCAATTTAATACTGGAAGAGCCTTTTCAAAAGCTTCTTTGCTTCCTCCAGCCATAATAGTAAGAGTGCCCTTTTCTGCACCTGCTGCCCCACCACTTACAGGAGCATCTAATACTTCTACACCTTTTTGACCAGCCTTCTTAGCAATATTTTGTATTGATTTTGGAGTAATACTACTTAAATCAACTATTATACTCCCTTCTTTAATCCCTTCTAAAACACCATCTTTTCCTAATATAACACCTTCTACTATTGATGAATTTGGAAGAGATGTAAGAACTATATCTGCATCTTTTGCAACTTCGGCAGGCGTTAGACCTTCCTCTGCACCCATTTCTTTAAGCTCTCTCACTGCATCTTTATTTAGGTCAGATACTACAAGCTGAAATCCGCCCTTTAACACGTTTACAGCCATTCTTTTACCCATAACCCCTAAACCAATAAAGCCTATTTTCATGCTGTACCTCCTGATTTTATGTTTAGTTTATATTCATATATTTTTTTAATTTATCATGTATATTTATATAGCAATTTTCATGCCAACTTTTTTCTCTTTAAATTTGATTAAAAACGGGTTTTTTTTGTTCAAACGTTTCATTTATGAAATGCCTTATTAAGTATGTGTTAAATTGCTATGATAATCATATTATATGACATTTCAAAACTGCAATATATATTCGATTCTGAAATGTTCATTTTGCTTTTTTAACCATGTATTAATAATAAGAAATCGTTACAAAATGTTAAACTTCCAACATCTTACAAGTTTTTCTAGTAAGAACCATAGCTAGGGCAATTGCACTGGCACCAGCTACTATTTTGGAAACAATAAAGGGAATCATTGCTGTTTTGTCTACGCTGGCAACAAAACCAAGCTGACCACCAAAGGTAAAGGCTCCGCTTACCATAAAAGCTGACAGCAGTACTTTGCCTCTGCTATTCATATCTTTCATCATAATAAACGCCGGAACATTGCTTGATAAGGAAATTAACATAGCAACAATAGTATTCTCACCAATTCCCATCTTGTTTCCAAGCCTTAAAAAAGAAGACTTAAATACCTTTGTTATTACATGAATCATTGGGAAAGCCCCACATAATACAATAGTTATACTTCCTACAATTTTTAATCCTTCATCAAAAGAGCTCATACCGGGAATTAAATATAATCCAGATATTCGTTCAAACATGCTTAATATAACGCCTAATGCACCTATAGTTGTAGTTATCTTGCTGAAAAAACTAAACCCCTTTAATAATTTGCTTGGCCATTTTATGAGACCAACTGAAAAAGTAAAAGCAATTATTATAATTGGTAAAATATTATTGAGAAGAATTGGAGTAGAAATTTTTAAAAGCATACCTCCAACAATGCACCCCAATGGTATAGTAACAATCCCTGCCAGTATTCCCTTAGCAAATAGAATTTGATCTTCTTTTTCTATAATTTCTGCTCCAGCTGGAATTGTAAATCCCACTGTTGCTCCTAGCATAGATGCTAAAATAATCCCCGAAAAAACTCCCATCTCTTTCGTTTGAGCCATATTCATAGCTGAAGTATATCCTCCCATATTAACTGCAAATATGGAAGCTGGCAGTACAGAAGGGTCTGCATTGATTAGTTTAAAAATAGGGGATGCAATCTTTGCTAATAAATTTGTAATTATAGGCGCCAATGCATAGATTCCGATTACGGGTATGGCTAAATTACCCATGGCTAGAAATCCATCATTAAACTTTTCTCCTAAATCGAATTTATTTCCTATAATTTTATCTATACACCCTAATACAGCAAATGCATATATGATGTAAAGTATCAAGTCATTCATCCAAAGCCTCCTCGTTAAATATGCTCTTTCTTTGTAGCTTACTTAAATGGATTATCCTTAATATTTTGATTTTCTTGTGATATGCTCTTACATAGTTAACAGCCACTAGTAGAGTATCTCTACTCTGCTAGTGGCATAAAATCTTCCTAACCTAATTATCCTATATAACCTAATAAGTATTAATTTTTTTAAACTTAAATTATTATAAGTTTAATTTTAAATCTCCCTCTTTAATCCAACCTATTTTTCTCATTGCGTTAGCTATTATTGGAGTAAGTATTGTTGGTATTATAATGTGTAATACTAGAATTCCAATCCACATCATAGCACCACCTTTACCAGCAGCCTCCATAGCATCTATGGTACCAAACTGTCCTACTAGTCCACTAGTTCCCATACCTGAACCCATTGGAGTCCCTTCCATTTTAAATATCAATGTTGCCATAGGTCCTGTTATAGCAGCAACTAATGTTGGAGGAATCCATATTTTCCAGTTTCTAACTATATTTGGCACTTGAAGCATTGATGTTCCTAATCCTTGTGCCGCTAATCCACCCCAACCATTTTCTTTAAAACTCATTACCGCAAAGCCAACCATTTGTGCAGAACATCCTGCCGTAGCAGCCCCTCCTGCTAATCCAGCAAGTCCTAACATCATACATAGAGCAGCACTACTTATAGGAAGCGTTAATGTCATACCAACTATAATTGAAACTATTATTCCCATTAGGAATGGTTGTAAAGTTGTAGCATACATTATTAATTCTCCAGTTGCTGTCATAAATGCATTAACTGCTGGGCCTATAGCTGTTCCAACTAAAACTCCAATAATTATTGTAACTGCTGGTGTAACTATGATATCAATTTTAGTTTCTTTAGATACAATCTTACCAAATTCTGCACCAAGTACAGCTGCAACAAAGGCTCCAGCTGGTCCCCCTAATGCATTTCCAGCTGCACCTGTGATAACAGAAGCAAATAATACTAGCGGCGGAGCTTGTAAACCATAAGCTACAGCAACACCTATTGCTGCTCCAGTCATATCCTTGCATATAGGCCAAATTGTTTCTGATAAGAATGGGATTCCTAGTTTTGTTCCTAAAGTGTTCATTATAGTACCAATTAATAATGACGCGAAAAGTCCCAATGCCATAAAACTCATAGCATCAATTAGATACCTTTTTACAGAGATTTCAATGTTCTTTCTCTTTAAAAAACTTTGCTTTGGTGCTGCTGCGTTTTCATTTTGACTCAATAAAATTACCCCCTACACAATTTTTATTTTTTGCTTAGTGCTTCTATTATTGCTTCAGGTGTTACAGGAACTTCGGTAAATCTAACTCCAATGGCATCATAAATAGCATTTAATATTGCTGGTATTACCGGTATTAGAGCAGGTTCTCCTAATCCCTTTGCACCATAAGGCCCTGTTAATGCTGGATCTTCTACAAGTATTGGGTATATTTCTGGCATGTCCATAGCCGTATAAACTAAATACTTTGAAAATCCTGGGTTTTTAATAGCTCCCTTTTCTACTTCTAGCTTTTCTAATAAGGCAAGTCCCATTCCCATTGCAGCCCCGCCTTCTATTTGTCCTTCAGCCATTCTTTCATTAATAGTCTTTCCAACATCATGAGCTGCAACTACCTTTAACACTTGTACTTCTCCTGTTTCTGTATCCACCTCTACTTCTGCTATATTAGTTGCATATGCATAGCAAGCGTATGGAATACCATGCATATCAACAGGATCTAAAGCTGTTGTATCAGGATTAAATGAACCACTTCCAAGTGCAATCTTTCCTCTTTTCTTCATTTCACCCATAAGAACAGAGAAATCCATTTGTTTTGATTCATCATTATTAACAATTACTTTTTTATTCTTGATATCAACTAGTTCCTCATCTACACCAAGAGCTTCAGCAGCTACTTCTACTAGGATTTTTTTTGCCATTTCAGCTGCTGCAAGACATGCATTCCCAGAAATATATGTTTGTCTGCTTGCTGATGTAGCTCCACCTTCTGGTGTCACTCCTGTATCAGCTGCAGTCACATTTACATCTTCATAATCAACTCCCAGAGTTTCAGCAACAATTTGTGCCATTACTGTTGAAGAGCCTTGTCCTATATCAGCACATCCAATTAAGGCTGTTACAGAGCCGTCTCCATGTACTTCTACAAAGGCTGCAGCAGGATTTGGTAATCCTGTATTTCCTATTCCATACCACATACATCCTACTCCAGTTCCTCTTTTCTTCATCCTACTTCACCTCTCCTTCAACAAATATTACTTCCTTTGCTTTTTCCACTGCTTTCTCTATTGTTTCAACTATACCAACACCATCATGTAGCACTTGTCCTGTAGGTGTAACAGAACCAACTCTTAGTGCATTCCTTAATCTCAACTCAATTGGGTCCATTCCTAGCTCTCTAGCAAGTAAATCCATTTGCCCTTCATGAGCTATAGCTGCTTGAGGAACTCCAAAGCCCCTAAATGCACCTGCCATTGGATTGTTAGTATATGCAAAGGTTGCTGTAATTCTTACATTTGGTACCTCATAAGGTCCAGTTAAGTGAGTCATTGCTCTAGCTATAACAGCAGGACCATATGACGCATATGCACCTGTATCTCCTGTTATATGTGCGTCAAGAGCTAATATTTTTCCATCCTTTGATGCTCCTGTTTTAAGCTTCAAAGTCATAGGATGTCTCTTTGAAGAAGCTATCATTGATTCCTCTCTGCTTCTAACAAATTTTACAGGTCTGCCAGTATAATATGCTAATAAGGCAGCATGACATTGCACTGATATATCAAGCTTTCCTCCAAATCCACCACCTGTAGTAGCTTGAATACTTCTAACCTTACTTTGTGGAAATTTAAGCATTCTGGCAACTTCACCTCTATCAAAGTGAGGATTTTGAGTTGAACTCCAGAATGTCAATATTCCATTTTCATACTTGGCAACACCAGCTTCAGGTTCAATAAACATGTGTGCAAAGTAATTTGTCTTGTAAGTGTCTTCAACTATTACATCACATTGCTTAAAGGCTTCATCTACGTCTCCTCTTATAAGATTTTTTGTTTGAAGAACGTTTGAATTTCCATGAATTTTATGTGAATCCTCTTTTAATGCATCCTCTATACTAAATACTGGCTCTAGCTCTTCATATTCAACTTCTATTAGATTTAAGGCTTCCTCTGCAATTTCTTTTGTTTCAGCAGCAACTATTGCTAAGGCATCACCTATTCTTCTAATTTTATCATCAACTAGTATAGGTTCATCTTTAATTATGATACCTACTCTATTGTCTCCCGGTATGTCCTTATATGTTAGTACAGCAGCAACTCCTGGGTATGCCTTTGCTTTGCTGGTATCAATATCTTTTAAAATAGCTGAAGCTACAGTACTTCTTTTAACGGCACCATATAGCATATTATCTAATTCTATATCAGCGGAAAAAATTGCTGTACCTAATGCTTTGCCAAATGAATCCTTTTTCTCGACGCTCTTGCCTATTATATTTAACTTGTCCACTCTAGTTCCTCCTTTCGCTTATTTATCTCTTGCTATTTCTACGGCATCAATTATTTTCTTATATCCAGTACATCTGCAAATATTTCCTGACATTGCCTTTTTAATCTCTTCCCTTGATGGATTAGATTTTTTCATAAATAAAGCTTTAGCTGCAAGTATCATTCCCGGAGTACAGAAGCCACATTGAACAGCACCAGCATCAATAAATGCTTGCTGAAGCTTATCTAATTCACCATTCTTTGATAAACCTTCTAGAGTAATCACAGAGCTTCCGTTAACTTGAGGTGCTAACATAATACAAGAAGTCACTGCTTTGCCATCCACTATTATAGTACAAGCACCACATTCACCTTCAGAACAGCCTTCCTTAACACTAGTAAGCTTAAAGTCTTCTCTAAGCATATCTATCAATCTTCTATTTGGAGCTATTTCTATAGTTACATATTCATTGTTGAGATCAAATGATATTTTTATTTTTTCCAAAATATATACCTCCTCTTTTGATAACTAAAGCTATTTTAAATCTGCTAAAATATCTGCAAACATCTCTCTGGCAATACCCTTCATAGCAGAGCCCTTATATAGAGCCAAATGTTTAAAAGGTGAGTTAGTGACGCTGATGTTTGTTATTTCAGATAGCCTTTCTAAGCATATTTCTATATTGTGTTCATTCAATTCTTTTCCAATTAGTAGTTCTTCAGCTTCTTTCACTCTTATTGGGTATCTAGAAATAGCTCCTAATGCTATTTGAGCTTTTGTACATTTATTGCTATCATCTTTTTCAATTAAGGCTCCAGCACTTATAACAACTATAGCTAATGCTTTCCTTTTGCCTAGTTTTTTAAAGCTAGTAGCTGTATTTTCATTAGGAGTTTGGAAGAATATTTCGGTCAATAGTTCATCTTTTCTAATTTGACTATTTCCATGACCTTGATAGAATTCTTCAAGTCTCATGACCCTTTCTTCTTTCTCACTTTTTAGAACAACTGAAGCATCTAGTGCCATAAGAGCGGCTATAGAGTCTCCTGCGGCAGAAGCATTTACTATATTGCCTCCAATAGTTCCTAAATTTCTAATTTGTGTAGAGCCAACTTCTCCACAGGCTGCAGCAAGAGCTTTAGCTTTTTTTAATAATATTTCTGAACAGTCTAATTCACTAAAATTGGTACCAGCACCAATCTTTATGAAGCCGTTTTCCTCTTTAACATATTTTAATTCCTCAATTTTTTTAATATCCACTACTTTTTCTGGAGAAATCATTTTATGATTTATTTGAACAATAAAGTCAGTTCCTCCTGCAATAATTTGGGTATTATTATTTGCTCCAGCTAGTAATTTTATCGCTTCTTCAACTGTTGTTGGAGCATAGTAGCAAAATTGTTTCATCTTAACTCACATTCCTTTCGCT
>DFOH01000043.1 GCA_002376545.1 Firmicutes bacterium UBA3546
ACTAGCACAACAGGTTAATTTAGTAAGTTTTTCTTTAAACATATTTATTTCCCCCTTTTTTAGTGCTTATCATCTCGTTCAACTACACATTTACGAACAAGAACTTATTTTGATGTCCAAGACCAAAAATAATGCTCCTTTTGTGGTTCAAATCCTAAGTCCCAATAAAATTGCTGGTCTCCACCGACAAGCTGGGTGCATCCATATGCTCGCGTCCGATTGATGCCTTCTGTAATTAATGCTTTGCCTAATCCCATACATCTGTACCACCAAACTGTTCCTAATGGCTCTAAGTATGCAATCTTTGATTTTTCATTTACCCAAAAATTAGCAAGCCCAGCAGGCTGTCCTTCGGGGTCAAAAATTACTAAATCAAGTTCTGGACGATAATCAGGCATTGTCCGTATTTTGGCAAACCCTCTTTCACCACCATCATTATCTTGATTGTATCTGAAAGAGTGATTATGTGCCAGTGCTGTATAAAAAGGTGAAATTGTACGAGCATCTTGGATCGAAAATCCGTCCGGCAATTCTACTCTTTCAGGTTCCTCTGAATACACCTTAATCAATACTCGTTCCTTATAGGCAGTTTTTGTGTATCCTCTAGCTATTAGGAAATTAGATAAATCAACATCATCTTCTGATACGCTGAGTTTATAGCTATTAATTTTGCGGTCATCTGATATTTTGCTTGTGAATCGTTCACCAAAATCACACATTCTGCTAAGTAATTCTTCTGTTTTATCTTTTTCTGAGCGAAAAACAAAAAATGTTTCTGCCCAGCAAGTACCGCCTTCAGTTAATACCAGTGAGACGATACCATCGTTATCTTCCCAGATACCACATGTGCGTTCGAATCCGCCTTGCAGACCATTATCAATAAAATCAATGTGAAGACCAAGACTAAATTGGAAACGCACTCTTTCATATGGCAGATAATCGCTTAACTCTCTGCTCCTAATAAATTGATGTACACGTCCAAAATCATTTGCAGTATAAAATGAAAATTTAGGCTTCATTATGACACCCCTTTTGAAGTTTTATATTTTCATAAAATTATATCTTATTGGACGCTTAGGCAATATGCATCATTTGGTTTATAAATAAATTAGCCATACCGATGACGATATGGCTAACAGGTTATTTTTCTAGCAGTAAACTATTTTCTTAATTGTTTCTTCGGATAAAAAATACAATTCTGCCAATTGTGCAACAGAAATTCCTGATTTATGTGCGTCAATAATCTCTTTGTTCCTTTTTGAAACAATTTTTTTCGTGTCCGTATTTGTTCCCCATTTTTCATGATTAGATGGAATTTTTGGTATATAAACTAAATCCCCTTGAACATACTTCTGTATTTCGTCCAATAGATGCTTGGGAAATACTTCATACGCTTTCACATACTTCATCCGGCTCAACCCCTTATCATTATCAAATATAATAAGGTGCAAAGTCGGAGGGAAAAATGACTTATAAAATCACAGCAATAGAATTATATTCTCCATGCAAAGGATTGCTTTTTTCCCTTCAACTTTGCATGGAGTGCAGCATGTAAAAATCCCACACACTTTGTTTTCATGTGTTCCACCCCCTAATTTATTTCTTGTACTGATTCATAGAAGCCATGATTTGCTTAATTTGTGCTCCCTAAGTTTTCTACTTTATCTGCATGAACACAGCGCAAATCATTTTTTCATTGACTAGTAGATTTTTTTAATTGTTCTAAAATTGTTTTCTAGTTATCCTTTCTATCATATTATACAATTTTTTCCCGTTTTACAAGTCCTGCCCAAGGAGTTTTGCCATTTTCCTGGCCCATTAGCCAATCGCTGGTGACATAATACAGCCAATAATCCTAATTTCATGGGCTTTTTTGTATTAATGTTTTTGAATGTACAGCCCAAAAACAAAGATATTGTAATTTTGAATAAAACCCCGTTTTCGACAGCTAGTAGAAACTAAAAAGGTGAGAAGCTTCGTATTTACTAGCTTCCACTTTTTTTAATTCTTAAGAATGTTGTATGTGATTATCACTTTAAAATTTTTTAAAATAAATTAGAGATAAATAGTTGAAAATTTTACCTTATATGGTATTATAATATGTAGTAGACAAAATATGGTTTGAATAGGGGAGGGGTTTTATGGAAGACAAATCTATAGAAAAAGTGAAGAGTCTCAAGCACTTTACTGTGCTGTGGACTGGGCAATTCGTATCTCTATTGGGCTCGGGACTTTCCGCTTTTGGTCTTTCAGTTTGGATTTTTGAAAAGACAGGAAGTGCAACACCCTTTGCAATGTCGTTTTTATCAACAATTTTACCTACAATTATCTTTGCACCCTTTGCAGGGTCCTTTGCAGATAGGAAGAGGAGAAAGCTTGTTATAATGTTGACTGATACATTTGACGTTTTTCTTAAGGTTTTGATGGCTCTCCTCCTTTATTTTAAGATGATGGAGGTTTGGATGGTTTATCCAATTTTATTTTGTTCTTCAACTCTTCAAACATTTCAAGGACCAGCATTTAACGCTTCAATACCAGCACTTGTGTCTCAAAAAGATTTAAGTCGTGCAAACGGAATGATGCAGTTTTCTCAAAGTTCACAGAATATGCTTGCTCCTATTCTAGCTGGAGCTCTTTACCCAATTTTAGGACTTACTGGGCTTTTGGCTGTAGATTTTAGCACATTTATTATAGCTATCGTAATTATCTCGTTTGTTAAGATTCCTCAACCAGAAGTCGAAAAAACAGATAAATCGATGGTTGGGACTGCTTTTTCGGACTTCAAGTTTTCATGGGACTATCTTGTTAAAAAGAGGGGACTTTTGAGTCTCATGCTTGTACTTGGAATTTTAAATTTTATAGCAAATATTTCTATGATTCTTTTAGGACCTCTTGTATTGTCAAATTATGATTCTAAAATTTACGGAACCGTTCAGGCAATCTATGGATCTTCTATGGTTATAGGTGGACTTGTGGCAGGACTTTTGCCGAATGTTACTAAAAAGGTTAAAGCTATGTTTTTTGCTCTTATCATTTCTGGTATTGGAATAACTGTATCAGGATTTTCAGCTAGTTGGGTGATTATTTCACTAGGATTCTTCTTATTTATGCTTCCTGTTCCCTACGTGAACAGTTTACTCCAATCTGTGATTCAGGTTAAGGTTGAGTCTAATATTCTAGGAAGAGTTGGAGCGCTTATGAATGCAATTTTAAAGCTTGTAACTCCGATTGCTTGTGTTCTTGCGGGACCTATGGCAGATAAGATATTTGAGCCACTTATGGTTTCAGAAGGTGCTCTTGGTAGCAGGTTCATAGGTAATTTAATTGGAGCAGGTGCAGGGCGAGGGATTGGACTTATCTTTATTTTATGTGGAATTCTTTTAATTGTGGTATGTATTTTAATGCTTATAAATAAGATGGTCACATCAATTGAGGATAGGCTACCAAGCTATGAAAATAACTAATGGCTTTTTTATCTAAGTCATAACATCACTAAATATTGATGCTATTTTATATAGTAGAAAAACCTTTGATGTTATAATTAAGGTCACTTAAATCATTGGATTAGTCAACCTGTAGTAGTTGAACGTAGATATTATGGATAGTAAAATAGAAATATATTATGTGTTTGATATAATAGTCGAAGTACCGGAGTACCTCATAATTATTTTTTATAATGTTGTTGTAATTTAGTAGGTAATGTGGTATAATACAATTTAAATTAATACAATGCAATGACAGGAAATAGTAAATATACTAATATCTTAAGAGAGCCAATGGCTGGTGGGAATTGGTGATATTAAATATTGAATCCATCCTTGAGTATTTTACTGAAAAGGTAAAACCTAAGCAGGGGATAACTGCAAAGAGTGAGCTAGGGTATTACTTAGCTAACTAGGGTGGCAACACGGGAGAAGTCTCTCGTCCCTTATATTTTATATAGGGGACGGGAGTTTTTTATTTATAAAAGTGTATATTTTTTGAGCTAGGATGATAACTGCATCTAAAGGTTAAGAGGAATATATTTAAATTTCACAGGAAGTGGTTATTATATAATAAATCATTTAAGGAGGAGTAAAAATGCTTGATATTAAACGAATTAGGCTAAACACAGAAGAAGTAAGAAAAGGTCTTGCTAAAAGAAATGGAGAATTTGACATAGACAAAATAGTTGAATTGGACGAAAAAAGAAGGCAAATTCTAGTAAAAGTTGAAGAAATGAAGGCAAGACAAAATCAGGTTTCAAAAGAAGTTCCTAAGCTAAAAAAAGAAGGCAAGGATGCTACAGAAGTACTGAATGAAATGAAGGAGCTATCTCAAAAAATCAAGGACTATGATGGTGATGTAAAAGAGGTAGAGGTACAGCTTAATGATTTGCTTCTTAGAATTCCTAATGTTCCAAATCCTAATGTTGCAGCAGGCTCTAGCGATGAAGATAATATTGAGATAAGAAAATGGGGAGAGCCTAGAAAATTTGATTTTGAACTTAAAGCACATTGGGATATAGGTACAAACCTTGGCATACTGGATTTTGAGAGAGCTTCAAAGATTACAGGGGCTAGATTTACACTGTTTAAAGGTTTAGGCGCTACTTTAGAAAGAGCTATAATAAGCTTCATGCTTAATCTTCACACTTATGAGCATGGATATACAGAGATATCACCACCATTTATGGTAAATAGAGCTAGTATGACTGGTACGGGACAGCTTCCAAAATTTGAAGAGGATGCATTTAAGATTCCTGATAAAGACTTTTTCCTTGTTCCAACTGCAGAGGTTCCAGTTACAAATATCCATAGAGATGAAATACTAGATGAATCTCAGCTTCCTATATACTATACTGCATATACGCCTTGTTTTAGACAAGAAGCTGGCTCAGCAGGAAGAGATACTAGAGGTCTTATAAGAAATCATCAATTTGATAAGGTAGAGCTAGTAAAGCTAGTAAAGCCACAAACATCATATGATGAATTAGAAAAGCTCACTAACAATGCAGAAAAAGTTTTACAATTACTAAATATCCCATATAGGGTAGTGGAGCTATGTACAGGAGATTTAGGCTTTTCATCAGCTAAGACTTATGATATAGAAGTATGGATGCCTAGCTATAACAGATATGTGGAGATTTCCTCTTGTAGTAACTTTGAAGATTTCCAAGCAAGGAGAGCAAATCTAAAATATAGAGACAAGGAAACTGGTAAGGTCGAATACGTTCATACATTAAACGGCTCAGGTCTTGCTGTGGGAAGAACACTAGCAGCAATTCTAGAAAACTTCCAACAAGAGGATGGCAGTGTAATCATTCCAGAGATTTTAAGATATTATGTAGGTGGAGCAGAAGTAATTAAGAATTGAGAATTAGTATACTATAAGGTATCTGAAGTAGAAAATGCAGAGCAGGTTGCTGCTTATTAAAATTATAGTAAGTATATTCTTAATTATAGGAATTATTAACCCTGAACTGTCTTGGAAGTTGAATATGAGAAGACCTAGATAAGCTATTAAGCAAATCTAGGCTTCATTTTTTTGTAAGAATTACCAAATTTAGCAACTTGGTAATATTTATTTTTCTTATATAATATTCTTTATGGATAAGATTTTTAAAACACATCTAGGGGTGATGGGATGAAGAAAAGAGTTATTAGTATTGTAGTGATTATGTTACTTTTAGTTTCTAGTATTTCATATGGCGAAGACTTGCATAAGGATGCTAGGGCTGTTTTGCTGGGTGAATTTAATAGTGGTGAAATATTTTATGAGCATTCTATAGATACTCAGATAGAAGTAGCTAGCTTAACTAAGATAATGACCTACTTAGTTGCAATGGATTACGTATCAACTGGACAAATCAGCCTAGATGATGTCATAAACATAAGTAAAAAAGCTGCTGAAACTCTAGGCTCATCCTTTAAGCTTAAGGAAGGAGAGAGAGTAAACCTTAAGACACTACTTTATTCGATTATGATAGTCTCTGCAAATGATTCTTGCGTTGCAATAGCAGAATATATATCTGGAAGTGAGGATGAGTTTGTAAAGCTAATGAATAATAAGGCAAAAGAGATTGGTCTTGAAAAAACACATTATATTAACTCCAGTGGATATCCATTAAAAGGCGGAGTACAAAATATGATGAGTACAAGGGATTTATTCAAGATTACAAGACATGTAATAGAAAAATATCCTCAAGTACTAGAGATTACAAGACTAAATAAAGTATTTTTGGAGTCTAGAGGATTTAGTGGAGAGAATACAAATCCACTTCTTAGCATGATTAAGGATGTAGATGGGTTTAAAACTGGATTTACTGATAAAGCAGGACATTGCTTGATTTCTACTATTGAGGTTAAAGAAAATGAAGAAAACAAGAAGCCCTTTAGATTAATTGGCATTGTCATGGGAGCTAAAAATGAAGAAGATAGGAAAAACATAAGTAAGGAATTAATTGAATATGGCCTTGAAAACTATTATTACCATCAAATTCTAAGCAAGGATGCACCTATAAAAACAATAAATATCACGAATGCAAAAAGAAGTAATATTAAGATATTCCCCCAAGAAGATTTATATATGCTAGTTAAGAAGGGACAAGAAATCAAACAGGAAACGGTGATTAATGAAAATATTATGGCTCCCATTAAGGCTGGTACAGTAGTTGGAAAAGCTATTATATCCTATGAAGGAGAACAGAAGTATAATATAGATTTAATTGTCAAGGAGAATGTTCAAAGAAAAAATGTTATAAACATGCTTTTTGAACTAATATTAAATATGGTGTTGGGGTAATAATAGATAATAATTGTATGTTTGACAAGGGAACAATAATATTATATAATATTTGGGTATGATATTAAGGTGCTCCCGTAGCTCAGTAGGATAGAGCGACGCCCTCCTAAGGCGTAGGTCGGAGGTTCGACTCCTCTCGGGTGCGCCACTATTATTTTTTGAAGGTGAAAGCCATGGATGAATATTTTATGAAAATTGCAATAGATGAAGCATATAAAGCTTATAGCATCGGCGAGGTTCCTGTCGGTGCTATTATTGTAAATAACCAAAAAATCATAGCTACAGGCTATAATATGAGAGAGACCCAGAAGGACCCTACTGCCCATGCTGAAATAGTAGCCATTAAGAAAGCTAGTGAGCATCTAGGTGGGTGGAGATTAGTAGATTGTACTATGTATGTAACTATAGAGCCATGTGCTATGTGTGCAGGAGCTATAGTAAATGCAAGAATAGGAAGAATAGTTATTGGAGCCAGTGATCCTAAGATGGGTGCATGTGGTTCTGTAGTAAATATTGTGCGAAATCCTAGCTTTAATCACAGAGCTGATATTACATGGGGTGTAATGGAAAAGGAATGCTCCGAAATAATGAAGGATTTTTTTAGAAAGCTAAGAGAAAGATAGATTAGATTTAATTGTTAGTAAAGTATCTATTTTTCTGGTAGAATATGATGAGGAGAATTTCTTTTAGGGGGTAAAAAATATTGATCAAAACTAACGGGTCAAAGGAAAAAAACAATTATCTAATTATTGCATTTTTATTTGCTTTCATGATTTTATCTGCAATAAGTGATAATTTAAGAGGAGTATTTATACCCTCATTTAAGGCTGATTTTTTAGTAAAGGATACTCAAATGGGTGCCATGATAGTAGTTGGCTCCATAGGTTATATAATCTTTGCTTATTCAGGGGGAATGCTATGTGAGACCCTAGGACAAAAGAAGGTAATGAGCATGGGACTAGTCCTAATGAGTATTTCCTTAGTAACATTGTATCTTAGTCCTAGCTTTACTGTTTTATTAATCGGAATGTTCCTATTAAATGCTGGCTGGGCTTTTATAGGCTTAGCTGTAAATACAGTAATACCTATAATAGCCGTGAGCTTTCAGGCTATAATAATGAATTTAGTACATTTTAGCTACGGGATAGGTGCTACTATAACTCAAAAAACTGCAGGTCTGCTACTGTTCAATGGAATAGAGTGGAGAACTATTTATTTATGCATTTCAGTGCTATATATTATAGTTTTCATTGCATTTATTCCTGTGAAGGTGCCTACTATAAAAAGGACTAAGGAAGATAGAAAAATTGATTACAAGTCTATTTTCAAGAATAAGCTTGTTTATTATTATATGATTGCATTGGGTCTCTACGTTGGAGCTGAAATGGGTACTGGAAGCTGGTTTATTAACTATATGAAGGAAACATATGCATATAATGAAAATCAGGGAACATATTTTACTACATTATTTTTTGGTACATTTGCTTTAGGAAGACTTTTAGGAGGCTTTATAATCGAAAAGCTAGGCACTGTTAAAACCGTATTTATTTCCTCAATATTAGCATTTTTATTCTATATTGCAGGAGTTATAATTGGACAAAAGGGATTAGGATTAATTGGATTTTCTGGACTATTCTTTTCAATTATTTTTCCTACTCTTATATTATCAACAAATGAAGTATTTAAGAAAAATACCACCTATATTATTGGCATATTGACTACCGCTTCATCTGCAATAAGCATGGTCATAAATTTTGTCATTGGATGGTTAAACGACATTGTAGGAGTGCCTATGGCATATTACACTATTCCAATATGCTTGTTTTTTAATATGGTATTCATATATTTAATATATAAAAACTCGAAACAGCAGAAAAACGATATAAATACCGTATCATAGTATAGATATGAAGGGTACTTAGAATAAATTCTAAATACCCTTTTTGTATTTTAAGCGTTTCTTATAAAATCTTCAACCTCGTTCTTTTCAGGAAATCTTCCTGATTCTTTTTTTGAAAAAATTATGCTACCATTCAAAGTAACCTCAAATACTCCACCTGATGAAGGAATTATATTCACAGTCTCAAGAGAGTTTTTGTGTTCACTTAAAAGACTTTTTGCTAGGGCAACTGCCCTTGATAAATAGCCTCAGGAAGTACAATACTCAATACTAATTATTTTTTTCATAACGACTCCTCCTTGAATCTCTTTAATCTAATATTACCCAGTTTTTCAATTAAGTATCATAAAAATATAAACTAAAGAGATTACAAAACAGGAGATAGGAGTCTAGAAATAGATTCCTTGAAAATTATTATTTTAGAACGCTTTTTATATTTCTCTATGGTGATTTCACTACAGCTTTCTAAGTCATTTTCAAATATTTTTTTAAGCTTTGTCGATGTCCTTGTGTCATAAATAAAAGCATTTACTTCAAAATTTAATCTAAAGCTTCTTACATCAATGTTTGCAGTTCCAACTGAAGATATTTTACCATCTACTACTATTGTCTTTGCGTGTATGAATCCATTTTCATATGTGTAAGCCCTTACACCAGAATCCAGCAATTCACCTATGTAGGAATAGGTTGCCCAATAGACAAACATATGATCTGGCTTGTTTGGTATCATTATCCTTACGTCAACACCAGAAAGAGAAGCAATCTTGAGAGCTTCTAGTATGCTTTGGTCTGGAATGAAATAAGGAGTCTGAATATATATGCTTTTTCTTGCAGAATTTATCATTTTAAGATAGCCTATTTTAATCTGCTCCTGCTCAGAATCTGGACCACTGGAGACTATTTGTATTCCAGTTTTTCCATTGGAGTTTATTACAGGATAGTACCTTTCATTATATGTATTTCTTTCTCTTGCTGCATGTCGCCAGTCTAGGAAAAAACGAGTTTGCATCATGAGAACTGCGCTACCCTTGATTTTCAGATGAGTATCTCTCCAATATCCAAATTTTTTACTCAGTCCTATGTATTCATTCCCAATATTGATACCTCCAATAAAACCACATTTACCATCAATTATTGCCAGCTTTCTATGATTTCTATAATTAATCCTTAAATTGATAAGAGGTATTTTAGAGGGGAAAAAGGATGCTACCTTTCCACCTGCCCTAATCAGCTCCTTAAAAAAGCTCCTTGGAAGACTTCTGCCTCCAAAGGCATCATAAAGAAGTCTTACTTCAACACCTTCTTTAGCCTTTTTTGTGAGAGCTGCTACTACCCTTTTACTCAGACTATCATTTTTAATTATATAATAAAGCATGTGAATATGATGGTTTGCATCTTCAATTGAATTTAAAAGTGATTCAAATTTTTCACTTCCATTTGTAAATATTTCAACTTCATTATCCTGTGTAAATATAGAATCATCGCTAATTAGCTGCATTCTTATCATATCCTGATAATTTATCATTTCTTTATCATCAAAGACTATTTCATTGTTTTGTAGGAATGATATTTGCTCTAGCATGATTCTTCGTATTATAAGGTCTTCTTCTGTCTTTGTATCAAAGATTTTTTGTCTGCTTAGATTCTGTCCTAAAGTAAGGTAAAGTACAAAGCCTAAATAAGGCACTAGCAGTAGAACCATAAGCCAAGCCCATGTTGCTGATGGGTCCTTCCTTTCAAGGAAAATTAATATAAAAGCTAGAAAAATATTTAATACAAGAAGTACAGAGAGCGTGGGTACGAACCAATTCACAAATAATCACCCCTTTATAGTTATGATTCCTATGAAGCATATATTATTATGCCACTATTTTACCTATAGTATATTCAATAATTATGATATATTAAATCTTAGAAAGCTAGGGAGAAAATTAGTCTATTATCAAGAAAATACTACCTGAGAAAATTTCAAGTAGTTCATATTGAAATCATAGATTTAAAGACTAAAAAAGAAGGACACTTGTAACTTTTATGAGTTAGGCTTTAGTAACAGTATGGATTAAGGGAGTCCTAGTTTCAAATAATAAACTCAAACTTCGCACATGAT
>DFOH01000018.1 GCA_002376545.1 Firmicutes bacterium UBA3546
ATCAATTATTGATCGCTTACTTTTAATCAATATTTGATTACCTATAACTCGAAATAGACTTCTTGATTTCAATTCCAATAGAATGAACACCTAAATTTTGTTCTAAAAAATGTGTTATACTCTTAAAACTAGCTTTACATTTTGGACCTATAACAATTTCTTCAATTGGTCTACCCTTATTCTTAAGATTTATCGGGATTTCTACAAATGAGATTAAGTCATCTTGTGTAACTCTATATTCAAATATATCTGGTTCTGCAGCCATTTGGTCATAACCATGTATTATCCTAACCTCTTTTTCTTCTAAAAATGTTTCATTTTTAAATATCATTCCATACTTTAATATAATACCAGCATGGAACATTTCATCTATATATTTTTTATTTCCTTTTTTAATATAAAATTCTTCTAACTGTTTCAATTTTTCTGGTTCTATAAGAGAAAACATATCTTCAAGTAATTTTTCTTGTTCTTTAGCTTCATAGACTACATCTCTAATTTCATATTCTTTATTCTCTATACTCTTGATTGCTTCAAAATAGTCTCTATTAAATCCTATTGCTACACCTCTTCCATCATTTGCATAAGCTCTCCACTGGCTTAACAAATCTCCGTCTTTTGAAAAACATGCAATATGTGTATTGTAAAAGCTTTCTACCCATTCCCTGTAGCTTTCTCTGAGTGAAGTAATGAACTTTTGATTAAAATTCTTAATTTGAAATTTTTCTATAATATGAAATGGCCATTCAAGTTCATAACAATCATTTGTCTTATAAGCATTCGTTAATCTTATCTGTTTGCTAGTAATTATACTAAAGAATGCTTCCATATTACAATAATGATAGATTATATTTTTTTTCATGTCTTCCCCCCATATCTTGATACTTTCTTCGACCTACTAATAGAGATAATATTCAGCCACTTGTCAATTCTTCAAAACATATTTATTAAACCTGTCCTCCAATACTTTATTAAAAATGATTCAAAAGAAAGAGTTTGTTCAGTTAATCATTCATATTGTTATTCTATTGTGGGTATGAGAATCTCATAAACCATGTTCCAAAATCGACTTTTACTACCTCTGGACCTCTTTCAACAGTTAATTTTACATATTTTATGACCTTATAATCCAACCCATAATATTCTATTGAACCACCATCTTTATACCTTATGATTGGAATTGCAAAGATAGGTAATTTATTTGCCCTCGCTAAAGAAAAATCAGTAATGATGAATGCAGACCAAATAACTAATATGATACATATAATAGCTCCTCTTTTTTTCATTCTGTCGCACCTCCCGTACAACAAACTTGATTACTACTTTTTCTAAAAAGCCTGTCTTAAATAGTCTCTCAAAACACGCAGTTACTTCAAATTTGTTTTAGATTAAGAATTCTTTTTTATATATAATTTTAGTACTTTTATAAGTAAAAATATTAGGTATATACCTACTCTAAGTATAAATATCAATACTAAAGTAGTCAATAATTGTAATAATAATCCCATCATATCTGGCATTACATTTATTTTAATATCCATAAGTAACTCATCCTCTTGTAATATTTAAAGATTACCCAACTTTTTTGTCTAATAAGTAATACCTCAGAAAATATATACTAACATTAAGTTTCGATATGGGCAATTTAGTATGTCACTTTGTAATTTTTAAATATGAAACATATTATTAATGCTTTTTGTATGATAATATATAAAAAATAAAAATTATTATTAATTATGATAAGGTTTATTATGATATTTATTAATTCAGCATGTCATCTAACGTACTAGCATATCCAATGTTTCAGAACTGAACATATTAGGATTATCCTTAACGGTGCTCGCACATGATAAAGGGATGTGATACATATCGCACTAAGATTGTGTCCGGGTGCACCTTTATGCAAATATTTTGATAGAAAATATGGCAATATTTTTCCTATAATTCTATACATAATAATTATGGTGTAAATCCTTCAATGCATGCCCCCTCAATAATTAACTCATTTTTAGAGTTTTCTCTTACATATTTCTTCCTACACGTTATAACAAAAACAACAATACGATCAAAAGATCAGATGCTACTAACACACTCAATATGATATGGTACAGATCTGGAACAACTCGTTTCTCTGAAGTTTGCAATACTTTAATCGTATTGTTAAAGCAGGTATTATATCCTTTGATTTTTTTCTCTGTTGCCCCAAAAAAATAAAACTTCCAGTGATTCATAAATAAGGCTATAACCCATAGCAAATAATAAATTAGCAATACCCATTTCCCTATATTTTTAAATATTACAAAAACAATTAGAACAGTTGCTAATACTATCCACCAGTAAAATTCAAAACTACGAAATCCCATTCCATCTACAAAAACTTTTCCATTTATACTATAAGTTTTGACACAACCCCAAAATAGCAATAGTGTTATCAATGACATTAAAACGACAACATAATACAATGCATTTCCCCCCAGTTTTCTTTACTCAAGTATTTAAATGATTGTACAACCTCTATTTTTATCAAAGAACCCCGAAGAACTGCCACGAAATTGCAACGTCTTATAACGTTCCGACTTGCCACATTCATGAGGAAAAGGGATGTGTTGTGGCGACCCTAGAGATTGGCTTTCTGGCTACCACAACGAATTGCAAGCCATTGTTGGCAGAACTTCGAAAGGATAGCCCTCAATCATCGGTGAACTGAAAATACTTTTGCTTGTCCTATAGAATTCTTATAATATTATTTAAATAAACAGTTCTATGATTATCTATGTTTTCCAAACACTCAGTAATTATTTTAGCCATCTTATCCTGTAGTAGTTATTCTTTTAACCATCTTTCTTTAGTTAATTTATAGTAATGCTTCATAAGATTTTTGTCATGTTTTTTAAAGAACTCTTCTTTGGTATCATACAATTTATAACCTACCGATTCTAAGGATTTACAAGAATTTATATTGTCCTTTAAGGCGTCGGCTAAGAGCATATCTACTCCTAATACATCAAAAGCATAGTGATACATAAGTTTTCGTGCTTCTTTCATATGTCCTTTTCTCCAATAATCAGAGTGAAGTCTTTGAGAATCTCCTGCTATTAATTTTCCATTATGTTCTTCTGGAAAGGAAAGTCTCACCATACCAATGACCTTATTACTTGCCTTTTCTTCTATCATCCATATATGAAATACCTTTTCATATATCTTTAATAGTTCCTCAACTTCATCTACCGTCCTTGGAACTATATTTCCAGTCCATTTATGCATTTTTTCATCTAAAGAAACATTATAATAATGATACTTATCCTTTTCAATTTCCATTGGACGTAAGCGTATCATGTTTCCTTCCAAAGTAGGTATTTTTGCCATTTTATCGCCTCACACAAGTATTGTAATATACAGTATATAGATTTGATTACAGATGTCAATAATAGATTAGGTCTCAATAACAAATGGATGAAAAACTATATCATGTTGTAGATGTAAATTCATCTATTCCATACACAATTAAATCTTTGTTTCACCATTTTTTAAACATCAAAAATAATTCTCTGAAATGTAAAAGCCAATGTCTCTTAACGTCCCAATATTTGCGACATCCCTGAACTGGTTCCCACAGCTAGACCTCTTGGAGAAGCTTCGCTCCCAGTAAAGGGATGTGGTTAGCAAGGATACAATTCTATGATTCCTTTGCACTAAAATAATCATTTTAAGATAATAATTCTTCTAAATTAAAAGATAGTTGAACATGTCCTTTATTCTTAGTCAATTGACTAATAGCATTATAGAGTTCTGCATCCTTTTTATTGTAGTCACTTTCGTCAATATTATCTTTAGAAAACTGATAAGCCAACTCTACTAATGCTTGGCAGTATTTAACGATATCCATTGCAACATCATTCGTGATAATATTAAATTCTGGAAGTAACATATCCTTAATTTCTTGCAAGTCTTTCACTGTTTCATCATCATTTCCGAATCTACTCAGGTTACTTTCAATTACTTTTCTTAACTTTAAATAAGCTTTATGATTAGCATCTATTTCCATAGGATTCCGCAAATATAATTCAAGGCAAAAATCTTCTGTTCCTTTTATTTTATAAACAAATTCCTCACTAACACTAAACCTATAGCTTGTTCCATCATACATAAAATAATAAGCAAAACTATTGTAAAAATCATTGGTCATAAGTATTCCCTTTTTTATCAAGTCCTCATCCTTATGTTGAATCACGTGTTGGAATTCATGGAATATGTTCCATATACACAGAAGACTTGTTGATTCAATGTATTTAGGATTTATAAAAATTCCTTTATCCTCTTTATCATAACTAGCAAAAGCGTCTTCATATCCAGCTTTAGGTATAAATAAAACTTTTTCCACGTATTTTTCTAGATTTAGCTCTTTTACTAGGTTATCAAAAATCCAAACTATACACTGGGCTCTCCCCTCTTCGCTCAATTGCATCCAATGAGGTAGATAAATTGCATCCATAACCGTTTCTTTGGTATAAATCGTACTATTGCAGACAATAGATAGTCTCTTATTTATTTTATTCCGTTCTAGAAACTTATTATTTTTTTCTTCCCTATTCATAAGACATCGTATCCCCCAAAATTAAATATGTTTATCTTTCTAAGTATTACAGTTGTGTAAAGAGTGCGATTTAACCTAACTCTACAATAAGTCCCATTATATATAATTAGAGTAGGTAATAGCAATATGTGTTATTCCAAAGACAATACTTGGTATAATCGCAATATAATTTTTTAGCCAAAGTTCGATAGATATAAAGTATACGGATGGCAATACCGCCATACTAAAAATAATCCATGGATATATCACTCCCATGTAATAGCCAATCCAACCAATATAGTATCCAACCAAACAAAAACATGCCAATTTGAAGTATTTTTTTATGCTTTTACTGTTCCTGCTCTCTTCAGGAATTAAAGCAATTAGTAAAGCAATCATTGTTACTTGGCTGACAGTTACTACTATATCAAATATAGGATATGATGCACTGTTTTCAGCAATCGGATTATTCATTGGCGGTACTATCATCCATACTACATTAGGAATCATCACTAGCAAGAACGCTATAAGACCTTTGAGCGAAAACCCAAACCTATAATTTTTCATAAATTCACCCCAATATCTGTAGAATTTGTCTGTGTCTTCTTTATACCTAAATGCATAGACATACTAGCCGCCTATATACTCATATCTACCATAATAGATATACTGAAATTTTCACATAAATAACTAGATGATTCTATGCCATATAGCCACTTACCAAAAAAATTTTTTAGATTTAATCTAGAGATCATTTCGCAAGTTTTTTCAAAGTCCTTAAACGTTACTTCCTTTTTCTTATTCTCTTTTAGAAAAACTCTAATTATTTCAAAAAATTTCTTATCTCCTACTATTTCATGTAATACATATAAAACCCAAGGCCCTTTAGTATAGCTATTATATCCCATTTCATTTCTTCCATATTCGCTAATTGGTATACTAAAATTTTTACTATTCTGATTAACATTTTTAATAAATTGCTGCCTATACTTTTCCATCTTTTCTTTAGCTTTTTCTTCACCAAAAAATTCCTTGATTGCTAATACTTCAAAATAACTAGCAAAAGCTTCATCAAAAAACCTGCTTCTTTGCTCGTGGTATAACTTAATATTCGGATTCCAAATGTGCCCTATTTCATGATATAAATGAGTATAATCAGTGCCATTATTATCAAATGCATGCTCCTCCATAAGAATATAGTTATCTCCTGCCTGTGAACCATAACCTTCTTTAATTTCAATGATTGTAAAATAGTCATTGTCTCCATAAGAACCGAATACCCTATTATAATAATCATAGACTCTCTTTACCTCATATTTAACCAGAGTATCAGCAACCTCCTTATGCTTTGGAAAAACATAAATACTTAAATTCATATCTTTTTCTTCTATTAAACAATACTCTGAGATACATATATCAAATCTATGAACTGATTTGGTCGGTTCACTTTTTTCAAAGATAAAGATTCTTCTATGCATTATCATTATTGATATTCTTAAGAATTCCGCTACAGCCAACTATATATTCTTTGGGAACATTTACACTTACTCTGTATCTAATAGGATTAAAAAAACTTTTCATCCATGACTTATCATTTGGATATGCAATAACTGGATATGCTATGCAATCATTTCGTATTATTGAAAACTCTTTATCAATGCTATCTTTAACATATTGCATTACACTTGTATATCCATTTAATTTGCCCTCATACTCAATATATAATTTAAACTCTCCATTTTTCATAAGAGGCTTATCTAGATGAACATTAATATAATTGACCTTAAAACCATCATACTCTTGAAAAGAAACTATTTCTTGAGTAAACTTAATGCCAACGTTATTTTCGTATCTTATTTCTTTAATATTTAAATCGCAATAAAGCAATAAAGGAATATTCTTTTTCTCAATATCTGAATCATTTTTTATAGTTAATATTCCACTGGAGCTAAAGCATTGTTCTTTAGGCTCAATGTAAAAATCCAACAAATAATAAGTAATCGCTGGCAACTCAACTTGACCTTTAATAGATATCCCGCCTTAAAGTATATGTCGCTTAACGTTCCGTATTTTCGACATCCCTGAATTGGACAGACCCTATAGTAGAGCTTTGCTCCCAAGCAAAGGGATGTGGTGCACAATGCCTCAAAAACGCGCCCTAGTGCGCCCTTGCGCAAATACATTGTTAGATGTTCGTATTTTTGAGAAGCAAATTCTCTTCTTTTTTCAAATACCACTTAATAAACTTTTTAAAGCAAGATTGTTCTTCCTGACCCAAATATATTTCTCTCTCATCATTATTTAATTCAGCTATAGTCTTTTCTATCTTTTCAACTACAAATATGCAACTTAGCTTTGACCAATTTTCTTTATTATCTAATCCTCTCATTTCATTTGACAACTTACCTTCTGTTTCTGCTTCAAAAAACTTCATACTATCACCGTCATAGTAAACTAAGCATTCTCGAAACTTACACTTTCTATTTTCTTTACCTTCCATTAATTTTAAAATTCCTTCTACACCTATAGTTTCAAGTGCATTATTCACATAGGTTCCTGGAAAACCTCTTAATTCTTCAATAAAAAAACCTGAATCCATAGAAATACATGGTATATTTATCATTTTATATGCTTGTATCGCCTTTGTTTTTGAAATTTCTTCAATGCTATTACTTCTAGGCTCTATAAGTTCTGCTTCATATTGTATAACATCTATATCCTTAAGATCTCTTTGAGCCGATTTAACTTTTCCCAAATTTGATGTAACGAAAACAATTTGCTTTTTTTTCATTTTAACCTATCCCTCTTTTCAACTATTCTGTAAAATTAATATGACGTCTAACGTCTCTGAGCTGGTGACGTAGAGCCCTACTTCTTTAGCGGTGCTTGCACCCGGTGAAGAGATGCCCACTAATGTATTATAATCATATCTTCCTGCACAAAAGTAAATAGGTACCTTTACTTCTGATACATCTTTTATAAAATCTAAATCTAAATTATGTCCCCACATTGTATAGTTGCAATACTATTCTTCCCTTCAATTTGTGGTGTCCTTGATGGCAAGAATAATATAAGTATTACGCATATTATTAAAACTACATACTATAGTTTCTAATTCTTTTAAACATAGTTATAAAATACCTCTTTTAATTACGTCTTTATATAATCGAAAACCACCCGTTACTTTCATATAACACCCTAGTATTTGCGATATCCCTGAGCTGGACTCCAGAGATAGTCCACATAGCGGAGCTTTGCACTCAGTAAAGGGATGTGGTGCACATTGCCCTAGGATTGTGCCCGGGGGCACCCTTGCGTAAATACATTGTTTATATTCTGTAGTTTGCCTTACAGAGACTTACCCTAGCTTAGAACTGCACAGAACTAATTTAACTTCAACAGTCTATGTAAACCTAGAGTCAACATCAATTCCTTCCCTTAAGTTCATCACTCATCAACTTTGTAACCAGAAACCTACATAACCGAGACCCTAAAGATAGACCTCAGCACCTGACCCACAAAAACATACAATAACGTCTTTTTCTAGCCTATTTCTTACATCTTGGCTTTCATATAAAAAATAACATTAGTAATAATTTCCTTTCTCATAATATTCAATACCGTTTTACAAATACCTTCAAAAATTTTATATTTTATCTTTTCAGCAAAAAAGTCCTTGAGCAGTGCATTTATCCACCTCAAAGACTATAATTACTGCGCTATCAAAGGAAGTTTCCTAATGGTCCCCAAAGACATGCCCTGAAACAAACTATGATATATAGATTTTCCTACTTGCATACGTGCTTGAGCCGGTCACAAAAACATGTTGTGTAGCTTAAGCCCCTACCACAACAAACTGCAATCCATTGTTAATTGAGGTCAGTTAGATAAATACGCTCATTATAGCTAACTCAAAAACTTATTTACTTACAGTTGATACTTATTCAATTTCCTATTCTAATTTTATTTTAGCAAATCCATATCTTTAAGAATCTTCATTGTTGCATACTTTTCATTATTATAATGATATATCGTTTCATCTATTAAATAAGGCAATGGGGCATTTCTATTTAGCCCAATTAATTCAAAATTATTTTCAATTCTATTAATATTTTCATTAAGTGTAGCTTTTATTGATGGAAGTTGTATATTGGATAAATTCTCTATAATATTGCATATACCACCATATTGGTTGATTAACTTTGTGGCTATTATTGGTCCAACTTTGGGAACTCCTTTTAGATTATCTGAATTATCACCAATGAGAGCTTTGTAATCTGCAAATAGAGATGATTTTATTCCATAACGTTCAAATACTTTTTCTTCATCATATATAACTGTTTTTTTACCACGATAAACATATAATGATACATTTTTTTCAACAAGCTGTAAAAAATCTGTATCATTTGAAATAATAAATATTTTCATTTTTTCTTTATACACTTTTACATAACTTGCAATAACATCATCTGCCTCAAAGCCATCAGTTGTTTCATGATATCTTATATTCATGTATTCTAAGGTTCGCATTATATCCCCTAACTGTGAAAAAGGATTATCTATTTCTTCAACCTTGCTATAATCTATTCTATTAGCTTTATATTCTGGATTAATTTCTACACGGTCACTACCTTTTTCACCATCAAAAATGACAATAATATTTGATGGTTCAACATTTTTTATTATTTTTAACAACGCACCTAAAAAACCTATAATCGCATGAATAGGTTTGTTATCTTTACCTAGTATTTTTGCAGGTATTCCATAAAACATCTGAAATAATAGATTATGTCCATCTACTATTAATAACTTTTCCATGAACAAGTCCTCCTACTCAGTTTTCTAATAATTTTAGTTCTAAACAATTTAATTAAAAATTCTACAAGCAGTGCTTTTATCTATCTCAAAGACTATAATTACTATACTGACAATTTTAATTCTACAACTTCTCAAATACATCACTATCAAAAAAGGTTTTTCATGACCCACGAAAACGTGCCTCAGCACAAACTATGACACATAAAGTCCTCGTATTTGTGACATTCCTGAGTCGGACCCCAAAGATAGACCTCTTGGTGGGGCTTCGTTCCCTAGCGAAGGGATGTGGTGCACAATGCCCTAGGCTTGTACCTCTGTGCACCCTTGCGCAAATATAATGTTAGCTGAATTTCAAATCAAAATGCCTTGGATTACAACAAATCTATCAACTCTTTCAACTTAAATATTTCATTATCAGGTTTAATATCAGTATCATTCGAAATAAAATTTTTATTAAGCCATATTCCGGTCAAACCTAATTTTTGTGCTGGTTCAATGTCACTTTGAAGATTATCTCCTACCATTATGGCCTCTTCTGGATTAGCCTTCATTCTATTCAAAGCAATTTCAAACAATTTTCTCTTTGGTTTACATATTTTTAGATAATAACTAAATGTAAATGTTTCTATATACTTAGCTAGTCCAGCCTTCTTAAAACAATTAATCATGATTTCATCAAAAAGACTTGAATTTGAAATCACACCAATTCTATATCCTTTTTGTATGATATTTTCTAGTGTATATTGAATGTTTTCCTCAACCCAAACATTATTCCTATATTCTGTATAAAAAATATCTAGTGCTCTTATGCACATATCTAAATCTAACTCCACACCATATTTCACCAAAAAGCCATTTAAATAATCTTCTACGGCATATTCTGTATGATTAATTTTTCTTAAAGGTATAACTTTTTGCCATTCATCAAAAAAATGTTTTTTTACATCGTCAAATTCAACTTGGAAATTAAATTGCTTAAGAAAGTTTGTGAGGTAATTTATCCCGGCAATATCTTTTTCTTCATCAGTCTTTCCAAAATGAAAATGTAACAATGTATTACCCATATCAAAAAAATTACTTTAGAACCCTTTCTCATCTTTACCCCCAAATATTAAATTATAGTCACAAGTGTATTTTACTTCAAAAATTATCTAATTAAGACTCTATAGTACATTCTATACAATCCAAGCTTTTCCTCTTAATTTTTATTATTTTGTACATAAACACTAATTCTCTTTCTTTAAAAGCCCAGAAAAAGCACAGAGTATCTTCATTACTTGCAACAAAAAACAGGTGTATCATCACCTGTCTCTGAATATATATTAATTTATTCAAATATTCTTACATCAACGCCTTATTTAGTTTCTTTATAGCTCTCTTTTCTATTCTCGACACATATGACCTTGATATGCCTAGCATCTTGGCTATCTCTCTTTGAGTTTTGCATCCACCATTTAATAAGCCATACCTTAACTGGATTATAATCTTTTCTCTATCCTTTAAAACCTTATTCATTTTGCAGTACAGTTTTTTGACTTGTATTTTTAAATCTACCTCATCTATTACCTCATCTGGTTCTGTTCCCATAATATCTATTAACGATAATTCATTGCCCTCTTTATCTACTCCTATTGGGTCATGAAGGGATACTTCTGATTTAGTTTTTTTACAGGCACGTATAGTCATCAAAATTTCATTATCTATGCATCTTGCAGCGTATGTGGCTAACCTTGTGCCCTTACATCTATCAAATGTGGTTATAGCTTTTATAAGGCCTATTGTCCCAATAGATATTAAATCATCCACTTCTCTTCCTGTGTTATGATATTTTTTTACTATATGAGCAACTAATCTTAAATTTCTTTCCACCAAAATATTTTTCGCATCCTCGTCTCCCTCTTCATAAAGCATCAAATAATGCTCCTCTTCTTCCTGAGAAAGGGGCTTTGGAAAAGAACTGCTACTTGAAACATAGCCGATTAAGGGCAGCACAGGCTTAACAAAAAAGCTTAGGCTTGCTAATACAGTTGCTAGCATTAAAGCAAACACCTCCATAATATAATGCACTATAATTAATTATATGAAGATGCTTCCTTTTCTGTGCACGTACATTTTACTTTAAATTAATAGCGTATATACTTTTTGCTATTTCCTCAAATATGGGTACTGCTATTTTGCCTCCTGAACCGCCTTCCTCTACAAATACTGTTATAACATATTTAGGATTTTCCTTTGGAAAATATCCTGAAAACCAAGCATGTGTATTCTCCTTACTATTTTCCGCTGAGCCAGTTTTACCAGCAGCACCACCGACATTTGACAAATTAGTATTTTTTGCAGTACCACTATCGATAACACTCTCAAGGCAATATTTAATTTGCTTACAAAGGCTTGCAGATAAAACTCTTTTTTCCTCTTCTCTTATAATTTTTTTAACAAACCTACCATCTTCTGTTACAATACTATCTACTATACCTATGTCTTTCTTAATTCCCTCATTTGCTATAATCATCATCATATTGGTTACTTGTATTGGCGTAGCCTCTATGTTATGTTGGCCAATAGATATATTTCCAATAGCAGGACCCAATAATTCGTCATTTTTAGGAAGATTTCCAGGCGACTCAAGCAATATATTTTGAACCTTCCTCTCAAAGCCTAACTTTTTTGCCATTTCAATAATTTTTTTTGCTCCTACTTTCTTTCCTATCTGGATAAAAACAGAATTGCAGGATTCAGAAAATGCTTCATAGGCTGTTATTTCTCCATGACCATCTTCTTTATTACATTTAATTTGGAAGCTTCCTAAATCTTCATAGCCTAAACATGTATAAGTATCATCTAAATCAATGATGTTCTCCTCAAGAGCAGCCATCATAACTACAATCTTAAATATTGAACCAGGCGGATAAGCAACTTCTATAGCCTTATTATAAAAATCCATGTTATTGCTATCGAAATTAGCTCCTATATCATTTTGATTAAGATTGGGTCTGCTTGCCATTGCTAAAACATCCCCTGTTGAAACATCTGTAACTATGACAGCACCATTAGCTTTCTTAGCATCTAATATCCTTTCTACTTCCTTCTGCATATTAATATCTACTGTTAATTTAATACTATTAGTAATAGATTTTTTATCACTGATGACTTCTGTGTCCTTTATGCCAGGTATAACTCTTTGCTTGCCATCCACCGCAATATACTTAATTCCAGAGTTATTATTCATTTTTAAAATATTATCATATTCTTTCTCTATTCCGTATTCTCCAGCATTTTCACTTCTCTTTATATATCCTATAACATGTGAGAGTAGGTTGTTACCATCATATCTCAGTATTCTATCTTCTACTATTACTCCTCTAATAATGGTATTATCTTCAATTTCTCTACTTATAGGCATTTCAATAACCCTACTATTTGATTTCTTTATTGCTTCAATATCCTTTTCTGAAAAATAAAATGTTTCTTTTATACTCTCCAATATTTTATTGTCGTTTAATACAACATCCTTTAATATATAAATAGTTTTTTCTGTTTTATTATTCGTTAATTGGACATTATTTCTATCAAAAATATTTCCACGTGCAGGAGCTACTCTAATTTCTTTTACTTGTTGTTTTTCTGCCTCAAGTCCGTATTCTTGTCCTTTTACCACTTGTATCCAAAATAGTCTCATTGAAAGCGCAATAAATACCATAAATGAGATAGTTGCAATTTTTATTGCCCTATTATAAATTTTATTTCTAGTTTTCTTATCCATAATAAAACCTCCACATAAGTCTAAGAATAATTATTCCCAACTTAACATGGAGGTATAATATCTATTTCGAAATTATTGATTTAACCTTTGTAACCATAAGGTCAATAGCTACTTTATTGTATCCACCTTCTGGAATGATGATATCTGCATATCTCTTGCTTGGCTCTATAAATTGCATATGAGCTGGCCTGACAGTTGTCATGTACTGTTCTATAACTGAATCTAAGGTTCTTCCTCTTTCTTTAATATCCCTTGTTATTCTTCTGATAATTCTTACATCAGAATCAGTGTCTACAAATATTTTGATGTCTAATAATTCCCTAATTCTCTCATCATCAAGAATTAAAATACCCTCTAATATTATTATCTCCTTTGGAAAAACTGTTATAGTTTCTTTTCCTCTTGTATGTTCTTCAAAGTTGTAGATAGGTTTATTAATTGATTCTCCATTCATTAATGTCTTAAGATGTTCAATAAGTAAATCATTGTCAAAAGCAAAAGGATGGTCATAATTAGTTTTAACCCTTTCCTCAAAGGATAGGTGACTCTGATCCTTATAATATGAATCCTGTTCAATAATAACTATGTTCTTCTCTGGTAATGAACCGAAGATTTCCATAGCAACAGTACTTTTCCCTGAGCCTGTACCTCCAGTAATACCAATCAATATTGGTCTATCCAAAACTATCATTCCTCTCTAGGTTTTCTTATAATGTCCCAAGCCTCTACAGGTTTATCCATTTTAATTTTTATAATTTGCTGTGCATGAGGCGCCACACCAATCTCTTTATCATCTTTGTCCCACATTTTTTCAACTAATTGGTTAAAATGCTCTTTGTTAGGTCCAAAAACCTCAATCTCATCATCAGCAAAGATTCTGTTTCTTTGTTCTACTGTTGCTATACCTGTATCACTGTCATAATCAAGTACAACTCCTAGAAAATCATATGTTCTTATATATGAACTGCTAGTATACAGCTGTTCATTTCCTGAAGGTTTTCCGAAATAAAAACCAGTTGTATGATCTCTATGGCTTGCCTTCTTAATCTCCTCAGACCATTTTGGATTAAATTTATAATTTGTTGGGTCAGTAAGATACTCGTCTATTGCCATTCTATATGCTCTTACTACTGTAGCAACATAATATGGACTTTTCATCCTACCCTCTATTTTAAAGCTTGCTATTCCAGAATTTATTAGCTCAGGAATATGTTCTATCATACATAAATCCTTAGAGTTCATGATGAAAGTGCCTTGCTCATCCTCATATATAGGATAGTATTCATCTGGTCTTTTTTCCTCTACTAGATTATATTTCCACCGGCAAGACTGGGCGCACTCACCTCTATTAGCATCTCTGCCAGTCATATAATTACTTAAAAGGCATCTTCCTGAATATGATATGCACATAGCACCGTGAATAAAGGTCTCTATTTCTAACTCAGGTGGTATCTTGGCTATAATTTCCTTGATTTCATTTATAGACAATTCCCTAGCTAGCACTATCCTTTTTGTCCCCATATTATACCAAAACTTTGCTGATAAATGGTTAGTAGTATTAGCCTGAGTGCTAATATGAATCTCCATATCTGGAGCATTTTCTTTCACTACTAAAAGTACACCTGGATCAGAAACAATGACTGCATCTACTCCTATTTCATCTAGGGTTTTTACATATTCAGGTAGTCCATCAAAATCCTCATTATGTGGAATAATATTTAAGGTCACATATACTTTTCTTCCTCTGGCATGAGCAAACTCAAGACCTTCTTTAATTTGATCAATTGAAAAATTCTTTGAGGAGGCCCTAAGTCCAAATGCCTCTCCACCTAAAAATACAGCATCTGCTCCATAAATTATTGCCATCTTAAGCTTTTCTAGGTCTCCTGCTGGAGCCAAAAGCTCAGGTCTATTCATTTTTTTCTACCTCCTTTTTGTAAGTAATAGCAACTCCATCTCCAATAGGTATTACACTGGTTTCTAGAGCCTTGTTGCTAGTTATATAATCTAAATAGCTTCTCATTCTCTTAACAATAGTCTTTTTTCTCCTTAGTACTAGCTCATCACTAGCAACCATACCTTTATATAGGACATTATCAGAGAGAATAATCCCGCCATCAGCTAAATTTCTTAAACAATGGGGGAAAAACTCCATATATTGACCTTTTGCTGCATCTATAAATATAAAATCAAACCTATCATTTATATTTGGTAATACTTCCTCTGCCTCACCCTTAATTATCTTTATCATATTAGGATATCTGCTGTCTTTTATATTTCTTTCGGCTACACTTATCATATCTTCTCTTTTTTCTATAGATACAATTTCTCCATCCTTCTCCATAGCACTTGCCATTACTAATGCAGAGTAGCCTATTGCAGTACCAATTTCGAGGATTTTCTTTGGTTTAGCAATATTGAGTAAAACCCTGATTAACTGAGCTACCTCAGTATGTATTATTGGAACATGATTAAGCTCTGCGTACTTTTCAAGCTCTAAAAGAAAGTTTTCCCTTGGTGGAATTAAATTTCTTATATATTCTTCTACACTACTCTCATTTATATTACTCAACAAACTCTCTCCTTGCTGTAAAAAATCATAAATAATACGTGGGTAAAGTCTCCACGTATTAGCTTTACTTAGAAATATTTTGTCCATCAATAATGATTAAAATACTAGCTTAAATACTATCTAGTCCATAAAACATAATAGAATCTAGGAATTTTTCTAAGCTATTTTTTATTTTGTATTCTGTTTTTTGCTTTTAAATGTTCCTCGTATGTTACACTAAAAGTATGAGTTCCTTCCTCATTCTCATTGAATACAAAATACATATAATCTACATCAGCAGGATTAACAGCAGCTTCAACTGACTTTATACCTGGAGAAGCAATAGGTCCAGGTGGCAGTCCCTGATTAATATAGGTATTATATGGTGAATCAATTAAGGTATCCTCAATTGATAGAACTGGTTTTCTTTCTCCTAGAATGTATTGTACAGTGGCACAAGATTGTAACGCCATTCCTGACTTTATCCTATTATGAAAAACACCTGATATTATTTCTCTTTCGCTTTCTGCTCTTCCTTCTCTTTCTATAATTGATGCTAGAGTTATAATCTGATTCAAGTCTAAGTCTAATTTCTCTGCTTTTGATTTAATATCATCAGTATATAAGCTGTTAAATCTATCTAGCATCTTTCGTATTATATCCTTCTCACTTGCATCAGTATAAATCTCATAAGTGTCTGGATATAAATAGCCCTCTAGAGATAATTCTTCTGGTACATCCTTTAAAAATTCGTACTCAGACGAAAAATTTGAAACCTTTGAAGTTAGCTCAAGGAAAGTATTTTTATCTGCTATGTTCATTTCATGTAATCTTTCTGCAATTTGTTTTAATTCAAAGCCTTCTGGTATAGTAAAGGTAACTGAATCCTTTGCAATTCCTCCTTCAACTAATTTGCTCATAATCTCTTCTTGGGTCATTCCATTGTTAAAAATATATTTTCCAGCTTTAAATCTCCCATCCATTTTTTCATATTTAGCAAAAAATCGAAATACTAATTCATTTCTAATTAGATTATTATCCTTTAGCATTTTTGCAATTTTATTTGAGGATGAGCCCTTTGGAATTATGACTTCTATTTCCTTAATATTTTCCATTGCTACTGGCTGCAATTGGTTGTCCACATATTCTTTAAGACTGTATATACTCACTGAGATAATGACAAGTATAATAATAAAAGAGTATAATAAAACGGGTTTTTTCTTTCTTTTTTTATTATTATCAATGATTTGGGTCATAACTCTCCCCCTTTACATTATTGTTTATTAAATTATACAATACTTACTATCGTAAATACAAGGAGTGTAAACAAATTTCAGCAATAAAAGACAATATAACATGAGTTTACATAATTATATTACGTTAGACCAATAGCAACATCCCTCAAAATAGGTATATTATAGATATTTTTCATATCATTAAAATTTATCATATCCACTTTTCTTCATTCTACTGTATGCATATAATACTACATTTCCAAACAAGCCTACAGCAATTAATTCTCCTGCTCCTATTCCTGCTGCTACAGCCCAATAGCTCAATTCTGGGAAGAAAGAAGATACCCAGATAGAAACAATTAAAGCATTTAGAATTACAGGTGGTAAGATTCCTAAAATTTTATTTGGCATCTTGCTAGTTAGATATGCTGAAATCAATGTTATTAAACTCCCTCCAACAACATCAATAAGACCAAATCCTGAAGAAAAGGTAAGTATTAAATTTGCAATAAGACAGCCAACAAAAACTCCTGGAATAGCTGCTAATTCTACTAATGGCAGTAAAACTAATGCTTCAGCAATTCTCACTTGAATAGGTCCATACGCAAGCTGCCCAAAAGGTATTTCAATCATTACTAAAATAACGTATAAGGCAGCTATCATTCCCGCTTTTGATAAATATTTAGTGTTCTTCATACTTTTCCTCCAAATAAAAATTTTAATTCAGTAAAAATGCTTCTATATATAGAAGCATTTTTAAGGTAGCCTTTTTGAAACCTGCCAAGGTCAAGTTCTCAACTATAAAGATTATAAGGTAGAACTTTCCTATTCGTTGCAAAGAGAAGTCGTAGTAAAAACTACGACCGTTATACCTCCATAATAATAGGAAGAATCATTGGATTTCTCTTAATCTTCTCATATAAGAAATTTCTCAAAGCATCTTTAATACTAGATTTTAATGTAGCCCAATCTGTAATTTTATTTTTCTCGCATTCAGCCAATACATCTCTTACAACTGTTCTGGCTTCCTCCATCAAATCCTCTGATTCTCTAACATATACAAAGCCCCTAGATACTATGTCAGGACCTGAAATTACGTATCCCTCTTGTTTGCTTATAGTAACTACTACAACTATAAGTCCATCCTCTGAAAGATGTTTTCTATCTCTAAGCACTATATTCCCCACATCTCCAACACCTAGTCCATCTACTAGAATGTTACCTGAAGGTACAGTACCAGCTATAGTTCCGCTATCCTTTGTAAATTCAATTATAGAGCCATTTTCAGCTACAAATATATTCTCTTTTGGCATCCCAAGTTCATGAGCTAGACCAGCATGTTGCTTTAAATGTCTATACTCACCATGTACTGGAATAAAGAACTTGGGTCTAAGTAAAGTATGAATTAGCTTTAACTCCTCTTGACAAGCATGGCCTGACACATGTACATCAGCTAAAGCTTCATAAATTACGTCTGCTCCTTTTTTAAACAACTGATTGATAACCTTTGATACTGTCTTTTCATTGCCTGGGATTGGACTGGCTGATATTATAACTAAATCTCCTGGCATTAACTCCATCTTTCTATGGTCTGATGATGCAAGTCTAGCAAGTGCTGACATAGGCTCCCCTTGACTGCCAGTAGTTATAACTACTATTTTATTGCTTGGAAATCTATTCATATCGTTTATATCAATTATAGTACCCTCTGGTACGTCCAAATAGCCTAAATCAGTAGCTACCTTTACTACATTAACCATGCTTCTTCCCGATACAACAACTTTTCTATCAAAAAGAACTGCTGCATTAATTATCTGTTGTACTCTATGAATATTTGAAGCAAATGTAGCTACGATTATTCTTTGTTTAGCAGTTAAGAATATATCATTAAATGTATCTCCCACTGTTCTTTCAGACATTGTATATCCTGGTCTCTCTACGTTTGTACTATCAGCTAATAAAACTAAAACTCCTTTTTTCCCTAGTTCAGCAAATTTTTGAAAATCCATTGCTTCTCCGTTAATAGGAGTATAATCCACTTTAAAGTCTCCAGTATGAACTATAGTACCTACTGGTGTGTGAATAGCTAAGGCTAAAGAATCTGGTATACTGTGGGTTGTTCTTATAAAATCAATTTCAAATTGGCCAAGCTTTATGCTTTGCGATGGATTAACTATATTTAATACAGCATTATTTATATTATGCTCCTTAAATTTATTTTCAACTAATCCAAGAGTAAGCTTAGCTCCAAATATAGGTACATTAATCTTTTTTAATACATATGGCAATGCTCCAACATGATCTTCATGTCCATGAGTTAAAATTATACCTCTTACTTTATCTTTATTCTTTATAAGATATGTTATATCCGGAATAACTACATCTATTCCAAGCATTTCATCTTCGGGAAAAATCATTCCACAATCAATAATGATAATATCATCCTCATACTCAATTGCGGTAATATTTTTTCCTACTTCATATAATCCTCCTAAGGGAATTATTTTAAATTTTGATGGTTTTTTTGTCACCTTTTCACTCTCCTTTTATGTTACATAAATATATAAATGCTCACGCCCTATATTCTACCCTAAAACTCAAATACCATTTTATGTACCTTTTTTCTTCTAACATTATTCTATCCATAAAATCATTAAAAATTTCAAACACATTAAGTATACAATAGCTTTTCTAATGGTATTTTTTTCTTTTTTGCTATTACCTACTGATAAAAAAATAAATCCCAAATTGGGATTTACTACTTACAATCTTTGCAATAACCAAAAAACTTTACATTATGATCCATAACTTTAAAATTTTTCTGTTTTTCGATTTCCGATTCAAGATTCTCTAGTAGGTCCAATTCTACCTCTAATACTTTACCACAATTCAAACATATAAGATGATGATGTTGGTGGTCATTAGAAGAAGAACTTAACTCATATCTGCTACACCCATCATTAAAGTTTAATTTGTAAATAATATTTAATTGTTCAAATAGCTGCAACGTTCTATAAACAGTAGCAAGCCCAATTTCAGGATATCTATCTCTTACACTATCGTAAATTTCTTCAGGACTCAAATGTCTGCCATTATTATCCAAAATCACATCTAGTATAACTCTTCTCTGTGTTGTCAACTTATATCCTTTTTCTTTAAGCCTATTTTTTAAATCGTCAAAAAAATTATCCATCGTTCCACCTGCTTATTTGCTTTCTAATTTATAGTCTATTATTATAACAAGCAAAAGTCAACAAATATGTAAGCATTTATAGTCATTTTAATTTGACAAACTAAAGAGAATTCCTATAATATTTCGTCCGCAAGGGCTTCATAGACAGCTATAGCGTTTTCTAGCTCCTCTTCGTCCTCTATATTTACTAATAGTAGTTCTCCATTCTCATCATACTCTATTCTCAATATATAAGCCCCTTCTTCAGCTTCTTCTTTTGATAATGGAAATAATACTGCATATTCATCTTCCTCAATATTAAAGGTAGCCATTACTTCAAATTTTTGTTCTTTACCATTTTCATCAATTAATGAAATAATATTATCATCATTTGCCATATAATCATTCTCCTTTTTTGGTTTTTTCTAAATATGAATTTAAGATGTAGGTAGCAGCAACTTTGTCAATTACGCCTTTTCTCTTTTTTCTACTTACATCAGCATCTATAAGCAGTCTCTCAGCAGACACTGTAGTTAACCTTTCGTCCTGTAGGATTACTTCCATACCAAATTTGTTCTTAAACTTTTCTGCAAATTGCAATACTTTTTCTCCCTGGGGACCAATAGTATTATTCATGTTCTTTGGTAATCCAATAATCACTTCAGAAACGCTATATTCTTTAATCAAAGCCTCTAGTTCACTGAAATCGCTATTAATTCCCTTTCTTCTAATAGTGGTAATTCCTTGGGCTGTAATACCTAATGGGTCGCTTACAGCTACTCCAATAGTTTTATCTCCCACATCTAGCCCCATTATTCTTTTCATAAGCTCCTCCAATTATATTACTTTTATACAAAATTCTGGACATTTTCTTGCACAATAGCCGCATAGAACACATTTTTCCATATCAGGAACTGCCTTATCATCAATTAAATGTATACCATCATTTTTACATGTATCTACACATGAACCACAGCCTATACACCAATCAGCAACATGAAGTCTTCGCTCTTTTTTATTAATTCTTTTCTTTATATCATCTGGAATATATCTAGTATTTATTAAATTTATATTTGCATCCACTTCGTCTTTGCTTTGCATTCCCATAGCAAATGAATGTAAATAAGGTACCTTTCTAACAAATTCTACTGCTCCTTCTACATCCTTTATTAAATGTCCTCCACCTAATGGCTTCATACCATAAATGCCTTTTCCATTATTATAGGATATTTTAAGTGCATTTATCATATCTTCCACATTTCCATCTTGTATCCCTATACCTATTTTATTGATAATAGGATGAATCACTTCAATTTCCCTATATTGATTAGCAGCTAAAACAGCCTCTATTCTATGAGTAGATATGCCTACGGCTCTAATAATTCCCTTTTCTTTAGCCTTTATAAAATACTCTATTGCCTCATAATGTCCACGGATAGTATGTATGCTTTCCTGTTCATGCAGCAGAAAAATATCAATATAATCTGTGCCCAGCTCCTTTAAGGCTTTAGATAGACTTTTTTCAGCAGTTTCATTTGAATATGAGTATGATTTTGTGGCTATAACTATATCTTTTCTATTGACAGCTTTCAATGCCTCTTTAATATGCCCATAATTATTGTATATTTCTGCTGTATCAATAAAATTAATACCCTTACTAAATGCATAGCTTATAATTTCTGCACCTTCTGTTATATCTAAATTAGCTTGTAGAGGTCCAATTGTTAGTGAACCAAAACACAATTCAGATACTTTTATACCAGTGTCTCCTAATATTCTGTTCTCCATTATGTCACTTCCCTACTTTTCAAGCATATAATCCAACATATAATACATTATAATAGCTACTAAATAAGTGTTTGCTATAGCAGCTAAAAGAACTCCCGAATCATTAACTAATAATCCTACAATACTGCCTATTAAAGTGCTAATAATTCCAGCAGAAAAATATTTATTGTTCTCAATAAATGAAATAACCTTTTTTCTGCAGCTTAATAGCATATATATCTCAGCAAAAACTGTTATCAATAAAACCTTGGACCATATAGAGCTTCCCATTAGTTTTATATTCATCTGTACTTTTCTTAATATAACACTTACTAAAGACATTGGTCCACTATTAATAATCATCTGAAGTGTTCTTCCTAAGTGTGTAGGATTAGGGTTTATATAAATATCCATTATACCCATAAATAAAACAAATAACAAAACTATAATACCAATAATGATAGTTTTTTTCAAATTAATATTGACTTTAAATATGAGCAACAAATAAATAATAGATGCAAATAAGACTGAAATAGTACCACCCAAATTCGCCCCTAAATTAGGATGTGAAACACAGAAAATAGTAATAAATAAAATTAATAAAAATAGCTTGTTTCCCTTTGTTTTTTCCATATAAAGCGCAGTAAGCATAACCATTAAAGCTAAAATAACACCTGCAAACTCATTACCTATTCCAAAAAATCTAGCTCCAATAATTGGATCATAGCTTAGTATAGAATATCTTAAAAGCCTGCCGCCTAAAATTAAATCTATGATTAATGATAGATAAGTGATAGTTAACAAAAATATTATTCTATTGCCTTCTTTAATAAATCTCGTAATAAAAAATATAATTAATACCATCAATAGTACAACTATAAAAAAAGCAGAAGAAGCAAACAGATTAAAGTATGATATTAATAGAAAAACAAGAGGTAAAGTCAATATTAATAAAATTAAAGAGTTCATTACTCCAAGCTTTCTACTAAATTTACATCCTTTTACAGACATAACAAATACGCCTAGTACCACAATAATCATGACTAATACGCTGTAAAAATTCAAGTATGGTGCTCTAAGGCTTGAAACCATATTAACTCTGCTATTAAGCTCCTTAATAAAGCTTAATTTATGGTCAATATTTAATGTATTTATTACATGTCCAATGAAGTTCTCATTATCTACATCTAAATAATTTGTAATTGTTGGCGCTATGTCAATATTGGATACTATGCCTTCTCTCCTGGTAGTTCCTGATGTTAAAATTCCTTTAGCTTCTCCACTATTCCAAATAATAAGTGGAGATAGCCTGCTGTTATCTAATTTATCTTCTGGTGAATTTGGGCTAGCTATTATGAGCATAGAGCCTTCATCAATAATATCTGAAAACAAATTTCCAAGAAAATGGTCTATGTCCATTAACACTTTTTTTCTTTGTTCAAAAAACGTATCTTCAGTAAGATTGTTACTGTATTGATTAAGTCTATCAAGATCACCTGTTTCTATTACAAAAAGAGATGCCCTTGATTTTGCATCCTGTATTTCGGACAGCATCTTGTTATAATCTGTTTTAATACCAAAGGCATAGCTACTATCTTCCATCAGTATGTTATCAACATTACCAAAGTCTATTAAACCATTACTATCCATTGCGATAAGGCAGCTAGTTCTAATAAAACTATCAGCAGTATCTGCATTACCAAATACTGCTGTCTTGTGACCTCTGTTATGTAAATTATCTCCTAAAGCACCTATTACAGAATTGATAGTTCTATTATTGTTTAAATTATTTAGTTTATTAATTTCAATATTTGCAATACTATAGCCCTCTACAGTATTTCCTGTTCTTCTTTCATATATGCCTCTAACTTCCTTGTCCAAATTAAAAGAATTTGCCGTCTCATAGCTTGAGTAGGATTTAGATGAAGCATTTATAGTCATATAACTATCTGCGCCTTTATATCCTAAAGCTCCTCTTGTATTCATTAAGCCTATACTTCCATCTTCGATTATAGATTGTAGATTTTTCATGTATTCAACATCAGATAAAGACAACCTATTAACTATAACCATAAAAACTCTATTGTTATAGCTATTAGGTTTCTCTCCATATGTAACTGATGAAAAAAACATAGACAGCAATAAGACAGCAATAAATATGCTTTTCTTCTGTAAATTACCTAGCAATTAGACCTCTCCTATTTTTTCCCTAAATATTTTTTAAGAATTTCTTCTAAAAGCTCATCTCTTTCTAATTTTCTAACTAGAGTTCTTGCATTATTATGGCTAGTTATATAAGTAGGATCTCCAGATAAAATATAACCTATTATTTGGTTTATTGGATTATACCCTTTTTCTTCTAACGCTTCATAAACCGAAAACAGAATTTCTTCAGCTTCACTTTTATTATCCTTAGAAACACTGAATTTCATTGTTTGATTGAAACTGTTCATGAAAACACCCCCTTATATATTTATATCATATTTTTTTATTTGTATACATATATTTGTTAAAACTCTGCAGTGTGTGGAAACACAATAGAAGCTTTATACTTAGTGTTCCCATTGTGTTTCACTTATTAACACTGCAAAATAAAAATTACTTGAGCTGAGATAAAATTATATCTTTTACATTACTTAATGCTTCATCAATTTTTGAAGGGTCCTTACCTCCAGCTTGAGCCATATCTGGGCGTCCGCCTCCGCCTCCGCCAGTTACCTTTGCTACTTCTCTTATAATATTTCCAGCATGAATTCCCTTACCTACTAAGTCCTTTGTTGCCATAGCCACAAAAGAAACCTTATCTTCCAGTACTGAGCCAAAAACAATTACTACAGAATTAATAGAATCTCTTGTTTTATCTCCAAGTTGTCTAAGGCTATTCATATCCATTCCATCAATTCTTTTACTGATTACTTTAATTCCATTTACTTCAAAGCTTTCATTAATTATATCATCTAATTTAGATATAGCCAAATCTGATTTTAATTTTTCAAGCTCTTTTTCTAAATACTTAGTTTCATCAGATATCTGCTGAGCTCTATTAATAATATCTCTTCTATTTGTTTTTAAAATATCTGCTATCTTTAATATCTGAGTATCTAATTGAACAAATTCTTCATATGCCTTCTTTCCTGTAATAGCTTCGATTCTTCTAACCCCAGAAGCTATGCCTGATTCGCTTATTATCTTAAATATACCTATTTGACTAGAATTTGAAACATGAGTACCTCCACAAAGCTCTTTACTGTAATCTCCCATTTTAACTAGTCTAACTACGTCTCCATATTTTTCGTCAAATAATGCAGCTGCTCCTTGTTTTCTAGCATCATCTAAGGTAGTCTCAACAGCCCTTACTTCCAATCCTTCAAAAATCCTATCGTTAACTATCTCTTCAATTCTATCAAGCTCTTCTTTTTTCAAAGCCTCGAAATGAGTAAAGTCAAATCTTAATCTGTCTGGCATTACTAATGAGCCTGCCTGGTTAACGTGGTCACCAAGCACCTCTTTTAAAGCCTTATGAAGCAGGTGAGTTACGGAGTGATTTCTAGCAGTAGATAGTCTTTGTGTTTTATCAACTTCTGCATAAGCTTCAGCTCCATTTTCAAGTGTGCCATCAACAACCTCAACAAAATGTAAAATTTGTCCGCTTCCGTTTTTCTTCGTATCTGTTACCCTTGCAACAAATCCATTTCCTTTTAACATACCAGTATCGCCGACTTGCCCTCCTCCTTCTGGATAAAAAGGAGTCTTGTCTAATAATATTATACCCTTCTTATTTGAGTTTAAAGCTTCAGCTGCATTTTCATCTTCTAAAACTGCAATTATTCTTGAATTAAAAGTAGTTTCAGTATATCCAACAAATTCAGTATCTATTTCACTGTTAATAGACAATTGACTATCCTTGCTCCATGCCTGATTGTCTCCTTCTTCTCTTGCCTTTCTAGCTCTCTCTCTTTGTTTTTCCATTTCAGAATTGAATTCAGTCTCATCGACTGCCATTCCATGCTCCTCTAAAATTTCCCTAGTTAAATCAAGAGGAAAGCCATAGGTATCATATAGTTTAAAAGCTAATCCACCATTCAATACTTTTTCATTACTTGTTCTCATGCTTTCAACATATTCGTTTAGTATATTTATTCCTTGATCTATGGTTTCTTGGAACTTATCTTCTTCAACTCTTATTATTTTTTGAACCTGTGGAAGTCTGTCTGTTAAATCAGGATACGCTTCCTTCCACAATTCAACCACAGTTTCTGCCAATGAATTTAGAAAGTCATTTTCAATTCCTAAAAGCTTGCCATGTCTTGCAGCTCTTCTAATAAGTCTTCTTAAAACATATCCTCTGCCTTCATTGCTTGGCAATATTCCATCAGAAACTAGGAATGTTGCAGCTCTAATATGGTCAGTAATTACTCTTATGGACATGTCTTTCTTTTCATTTTGTCCGTAAATAGTCTTGCTTATTTCTTCAACTTTTTGTCTCAATGATCTGATAACATCAGTATCAAATATACTTCCTGCCTCTTGCATTACTGCAGCAATTCTTTCAAGCCCCATCCCTGTATCAATGTTTGGATGTGGAACTGAATTATAATTGCCCTTCTCATCCTTATCAAATTGTGAAAAAACTAGATTCCATACTTCTACATATCTATCGCAATCGCAGCCAGGCTTACAGTTTTCACTACCGCATCCGTACTTTTCACCTCTGTCTACGTATATTTCTGAGGAAGGTCCACATGGTCCTACTTCAAGCTCCCAGAAGTTATCCTCCTTACCTAATCTAACAATTCTTTCAGTATTAATCCCTATATGCTTGTTCCATATTTCATATGCTTCATCATCTTCAAAATAAACCGAAACCCATAGCTTATCTTCTGAAATTCCCATTCTTTCAGTCATGAACTCCCATGCCCATTCAATTGCTTCTTTTTTAAAATAGTCTCCAAAGGAAAAATTACCTAACATTTCAAAAAAGGTAGCATGTCTTGCAGTTTTTCCTACATTTTCAATATCCCCAGTTCTAACACACTTTTGACAAGTTACCATCCTTCTTCTAGGAGGCTCCTGAGCTCCAGTAAAATATGGTTTTAATGGTGCCATTCCTGCATTTATCAATAGTAGACTCTTATCATTTTTAGGTACTAATGAAAAGCTTGGAGCAACTAAATGTTCTTTCTCATTAAAAAAATCTAGAAATTCTTTTCTAATTTCATTCAAACCTGTTTTTTTCATAATCATTCTCCCTTCTATTCTCTTTTTAAATACAAAAAAACCCGCCCCTATATCCTTACTTAGGGACGAGTTTACCCGCGGTACCACCCTACTTACTAAAAGCTAGCCTCTCAAAAAGATAACGGATAAACCGAGAATCTCTACTAAATGTTCAAGATTCTAGCTCCAGGACTGCTTCAATATACTTGCCTAAATGCCTTTCCACCCTAGGGCATTCTCTCTGTAAGGTTCATAATATCTACTATTTCCTTTCATAGCTATTTAATATTGTATTTAAACAAAGCTTTTATTTACTATACGAAACTATCTATAGATAGGATTATAATTTAAAAGCCGTATTTTGTCAATATAGGTTATATACGTGAAATTTTGTCAATCAAAAAACCTGAAATAATTTTCAGGACTATAGTTATTGGAATAGCAAAAATCATCCCAAAAACTCCAAAATAGCTTCCTCCAATTAATAAAGCTAGCATTATGACTACTGGATGAGCTCCAACGCTCTCCCCAACTATTTTAGGTGCAATTACATTACTTTCTAATTGCTGAATAATTATAAAAGAAACTATAACCCATAATGCTTTTGCTGGACTTTTTAATAAAGCAAAGATTATTGCAGGAAAAATACCAATTATAGGACCGAAATATGGAATTATATCCGCTATTCCAGCAATTAAACCTATAATTATTGCAAAATCTACACCTATGATTAATAACGCAATAGAAGTAGTGATTCCTACAAAGGAACAAACTAACAACTGTCCTCTAATAAATCTACCTAGAACCTTATCTACTTCTCTGCCAATTTGTAATATATCATTTCTCTGATTTTTTGGAATAAAAAGTGTAATTTTTCTCTTAAAGTAATCTTTGTCCTTTAGAAAATAAAAAGTTAAAATAGGTACAATTATAAAGCTCACTATCTTTGTAAAAAAGCCTATTACAGAATTTGTTATACCTTTTAAATAGTTCAAAAGTAATGTTTGAATATCCATAAGATTTTCTAAAAACACTCCTTTTATAGCATGAAATTCTGGAGGCAATCTATCTATTTGTTTAGAGTACTTAAGAAAAATACTATTTAAATAGTCGTATATTCTATTGAAATAATTAGGCAGTAATCTTATAAGATTTTCAAACTCACTGGATAACTTAGGCACAATAGATACAATAGCCAGAATTATTAAAGTCAATGAGACCAAATAAATAAGTAATATGCTGTAGGACCTTTTAAGTCCTTTTTTCTCTATTAAATTTACTAAAGGATTGAGTAAATACGATAATACAATGGAGTAGAATACTAACAACAATATAGAAGCTACCTTACTAGGTCCTTTTAATAGATTGTAGATAATTACTATTAAAATAACTACTGAAAGAGTCAAAATAACTTTTTTACGTGAGAATTGAAGTCTATTTTCTGGTTTAACATATTTATTGCCAATATTCATTAAAAAATATATGCTAAGTCCAAGTAATACAGTTAAAAATATGCTTTTCAAATAATCGCTTAGTTTTAGAAGGTTATCCATAATATGGCTCCCTTTGATGTAAATTAAAGGCAGCTAAGCTGCCCTATTAAAACATTCCTATATTGCTAACAACATTAGAAACTATTCTTCTTCCTACCTTCATTACTCTTCTTCTCTGTCTTGGACTCATTCTTGTAATAGCATACATTCCAGCTGTTGCACCAATCAAACTTCCTGTTACAATTCCTGATATAAATCTACCTTTCATATTTTCACCCCATTAAATTAAATTCTTTATACATAGTTTGATACAAATCCTCAAAGTAATTCTAGCAGTTTTTTGTAATCCTCCTTATATCTGTCAAAAAGGTTTTTTGTTTCATTGCTTATAATAATTGAATTTTCTCCAAAAATTGTTTCTGTTGTATAAGGTAATACATTACGACCTTCTTTTAAATCTTGAATAAAACCATCTGTAAGGATAAACCCTATTATTTTCCCTCCTTCAGCATCTACTATTATATCTTTTACATGACCTAAACTCTCTCCATCTTCAGTTAATATTTCATCTTCTATTATTTTTTTTTCAGCAATTAGCTGGTTTATCTCTGGCAATTGGCTAGATTTTTCAACTACATTTTCATTTTCTACAATCAAAGCGTCCTTACCAATTGAGTCTATATTGCAAAACTGTATTATTTTAGCTTCCCTGAAAATATTTCCTTCGCTCAATACAAACCCTAATACTTTGTATTTTTTCTTCGAATATATTATATCTTTTATAGTCGCAAACTTTTTTCCTGTTTTTTTACTTATTACTGGGAGTCCAATTAATTCACTCTCTCGCCTCAATTGTATTACTCCTTTATAAAATTCTATATAATTATTATTCCACATTAGGAAGCTATTATTATTTTGATTTGCTTCCAGAGTTTGCATATTAGATTTCCACAAAAAAAGCTACTGAATAACAGTAGCTATAGTCTTTTACTCGTGGGCATGTTCTTCATGCTCATGGACATCTTCATCGGGATTAAAGTCCTCTAAACCTTCGATAGTAATGTGATTTTTCTTAGAGTAGTCATATAATGCTGATTTAATTGCCTGTTCAGCTAGCACCGAACAATGCATTTTAACAGGAGGTAAACCATCTAGTGCTTCAGCTACAGCTTTATTAGTAAGCTGCATCGCCTCTTTAATAGTTTTACCTTTTATTAGCTCAGTTGCCATACTTGAAGAAGCTATTGCCGAGCCACATCCAAAGGTCTTAAATTTCACATCAGTAATAGTATCATTTTCAATTTTTAAGTACATTTTCATTATATCTCCACATTTGGGATTTCCAACTTGACCAATTCCATCAGCATTTTCAATTTCTCCAACATTTCTTGGGTTCATAAAATGCTCCATTACTTTTTCTGAGTACATATTTTTACCCCCTTATCTCTTCGCTACGTTTTCATATAATGGTGACATCTGTCTCAATCTATCGACTATCTTTTCCAAATTCTCTACTACATAATCCATTTCTTCTTCTGTATTAAAGTCTCCTAGTGTAAGCCTTAAGGAGCCATGGGCAATTTCGTGAGGAAGCCCTATTGCCAATAAAACATGTGAAGGATCCAATGAGCCAGATGTACATGCTGAGCCACTAGATGCTGAAATTCCAACCATATCTAAACTAAGTAATAGTGATTCACCTTCAATAAATTCAAAGGAAAAATTAACATTGCCAGGAAGCCTGTTTTCAGGATGTCCATTTAGCCTAACATACTCTATTTTTTTATAAATATCATTTATTAATTTATCTCTTAATGTCATAAGCTTTCTGTTGTGCTCATCTATAGTTTCATAAGCTAATTCTACAGCCTTGCCAAATCCCACTATGGCGGGAACATTTTCTGTGCCGGCTCTTCTATTCTTTTCCTGAGCACCTCCATGTATATGTGGGTGAAGCTTTACGCCTTGTCTTATATAAAGAGCGCCTACACCCTTTGGTCCGTATAGTTTATGAGCAGACATAGATAATAAATCAATATTTAGCTCGTCTAAATCTATTTTTATATTTCCAATTGCCTGAACAGCATCAGTATGGAAATAAATTCTGTTTTCTTTAGCTATACTTCCAATTTCTTTTATAGGCTGTATAGTTCCAATTTCGTTATTTGCAAACATTATTGTAATTAATATTGTCTTATCAGTAATTGTATTTTTTAATTGTTCAATATCAACTATTCCATTTTTATCCACATCCAAATAGGTGACCTCAAAGCCGTTTCTTTCTAAATACTCACATGTATGAAGTACTCCATGGTGCTCTATTTTTGAAGTAATAATATGATTGCCTTTACTTTTATTTGCATAAGCAATTCCCTTTATTGCCCAGTTATCAGCCTCAGAACCGCCACCTGTGAAAAATATCTCCCTAGAATTAGCATTTATAGCTTTAGCTACCTTTTCCCTAGCATCGTCTATAGCTGCTCTAGTTGCTTGCCCTAACCTATAGATACTAGATGGGTTTCCATACTTTTCAGTAAAGTATGGAAGCATTGCTTCAAGCACTTCTTTTTTTACAGGAGTAGTTGCTGCATTATCCAAATAAATTTGCTTTACCATCTTTCATCCTCCCAATAAAATGTACGTATTTAGAAATAAAACTAAATATAGTACATGTATCCTTTCTTTCCATTAGTTTTTATAAAATCATCAACCATATCTTGCAAAGTGATTGAATCAATTACATCATTAATACTATTTCTAATTTTAATCCAAACATTTTTAGTGACACAGCAATCCTCTTTTATACATTTGCCTGAATTTTCATCAAGTACGCATTCCGATGGTGCAATATCACCCTCTAAAGCCCTAATAACCTCTCCTACTGTAATGTTTTTAGGGTCATCATTAAGTAAATATCCTCCTTGAGCTCCTCTTACACTAGTAGCTAATCCATTCTTTCTTAAAACTGCAATTAGCTGTTCTAAATAATGCTCAGATATACCCTGACTTTCAGCTATACTCCTTAAAGCAACGGGCCCTTCACCATAATGGAGAGCTAGCTCAAACATAGCCTTAAGTCCATATCTGCCCTTAGTTGAAAGCTTCATTTAACCACCTCTTTATAATTCCAAGTATATTACTAGGCTTTCTTTCTTAGTATATTATACCCTAGTATTTCTGTCAACATTCAATAAAAAAAATTATTTTTTCTTTTTTGGAATTATAGTAGGCTTAACTCTCTTATTGAAAAACATGTCCTATTATAAACCTTGAAAAAATCAAAAAAATAAAGGCTACTAAATTGTTTAGCAACCTAAGAGGAGCAAATTGCTCCTCTTTTTATGCATCTGGGAATAAATCTTCAAATTGTGGAGGAAAGAAGTCAGGGAATGGTTCGTAGTCAAAATTGTCACAAATACCAGTTGGGCTAAACTCTTCACACTCAGGCGGTTCTGGACAGAATCCGAATGCTGGAATAAGTAATTGCACTCTGCCTACTACTTTTACAATTATGAATACCCCAACAGCAAATGATAACCCACAACCACTTTGAGTTGGTTCTCCTAATACTCTTGAAGCTGTCTCCACCACTATTCTGAAGTCAAATTCATCTCTTGCATCTGGGATAAATAATATTATGTCTTTTAGAATGTCTGGTAAAAATCCGTTTATAACACATCCATCAGTAGTTATTACTTCAAATGGTACTCTTAAAGTAAATCTTACTCTTCTAAAATTAGGTCTATTTTGTATGTCTGTTACAATTAAAGTGTTTTCTACTATAAAACCTGGTCTAAATCTAATACTCGAGAATGTTTTCTCCCCTAAATCTACATCTATTTTTGGGAAACATTCTCTCTGCTGACAATGCGCATATACCTTATCAGTAATAATACATACTGTTTCAGTAATATAACTTAGATCATCTGGCACAAATGGTTCACCAGGACTTGGATCGAATCCGTTTACCATAGTTTTCACTCCTTTAACCAAATATATTTTAATAAAATCATCTTTACTTTCATATTATGAATTATAGATAGAATTGTGATTGTTTTTTAATATGTTTAAAGGGGTGTTGTTAAATGAATATTTTTAACATTAATGATTATATAGTAAAAAACTCAGCAGGAGAAATTTTAAGATTTTATTTAGACAAAAACAAAAGAATTAATTATGACTTATTTGATGTTAATTTCAAATTAGTTGATAAATATCTTTTTTCAGACGACATAGTCAACGATTTCTCCATAGATATAGATACTAAAGACAGAATACATCTAATTTATTCTACTAACGAAGGTAATGTGTTTTATAGCCTCTACTCAAATGAAAAGTGGGCAAAAAAAGCTCTGACCAGATTTGATATTAGATCAAATTCCTATGGTGCTTTAGCAATAAAAATCAATAAAGAGAATATTCATATATTATATTCATTCTCAAACCTCATAAATCCAAATGTGTGGACTATACAACATCTAATTGGAACCAAAGGTAATTGGGAAAAGCTAAATGTAATCAGTTTTACATCTGGTAAAAATACACCCTGCTTTTCTTTTGATTTCGATAAGTTTGATAATATGCACATGCTCTATACTTCAGTTATAGAAAATACTGGACATATTTATTACATCTTCTTTAATGCTTCTGCAAAAAAATGGAATAGCTCCCCTAAGCAACTATCTGAGTCCCAAAATAGCAACAGTGCTCCATATATCCTTGTCGATAAAATTGATAATATTCATGCCTTATGGATAGTCAATAAAATTAACAGCTATGAAATAAAATACAAGCACATGCCTCAGTTAGGGAGCTGTAAAAATACATGGAAGGAAGAAATTCTCCCTACTTCAATTTTTGAGTATTCATATCCTATGATTTATGAAGAGAAAGACTATCTCAAAATGTATATAGTAAATAGAAATAGGGCTCTTTCTTTAGCTTCCTATGATTACGGTTTTAGTTGGAATATAGACAATACATTATCTATTCCTTCAGAAATTAAAATTCAAGGCTCAAAATACCTAACTAATCACCCAGGAGAGAGAAACTCTCAGAAAACACCTCATATAATATATATTTTAAGTGACAATAAAATTATACTAAAAGAAGAATTAATGAAACACATACACAAATGCACTGATTCGGGAATAAATAGCAACAAAGAAATAAATCCCGAAGGCAATGAGCTAATAGGAGCATTAAAAAACATAGATGATAATAATTTCACTTCTAGCAATAAAGAAGTAAACTTAGAACAACTGAGGAATTATTTTGATAGTATAATGGATAAAAACCTCATAATTGATACTTTATCAGAGCTATCAAATAATATGAAAAATATAGAAGACATAAACAAAAGTTTTGCTTCACAATTTAAGGATATGGACAATACTATCCTTGCACTTAAGGAATCTATAGATATCAATAATCAATGTCTTGTGGAAGTCCAAAAAAATATTGAACAATTAAACGGAAAAAACTTACACAAAGGGTTCTTTTCAAGACTCTTCAATCGTTTTTAAATACTATTTCCTAGATTTATGAGATTGTAAGACTTGACTCCTTCTCTTCTTTCTACTTTATATATGCCTGATATTTCACTTTCAAAGTCTGTCGAGTAGTTTTTGAAATAATTTAAATCGTTGAGTCTTGAAAATTTAATTGAATAGCTGCACCCTCCTTTTAATTGACAGGGAGTAGATATTAGATGAAACATGCCATAACCAGCTTTTTCTAGCTTGTAGTACAATTGAACTGCATAGTTTTTTGATTTAAATACAGCAATATAATATTTTTCACTAGTAATAGATTTAATGTCCATTTTATCACTTCCTTTAAGTTATATGATATAAATATGTATTTTGTAGTTAAAGTTGTTACAGAATTTTTAAGCAGGGTGAGAAGTGTGAAAAAAGAAAAAATAGCAATCAGTCCAAAACCTTTAAACAAAGAAGTTAGAAAAATACCAGATTATAATACTAATTTGAACTCAGGAATTTATCAGCAAATGAAAAATATCAATAAAAACACCAATATGAAAGTATCTGTCATAGCTTGTACTAATAGACCTAAATATATGGAAAATATATTTGAAAACTATCATAGACAATTATATAAGGATAAGGAGCTCATAATTATATTAAATAATAATAAAATGAACAAGTATAAATGGATATCCAAATCAAAGGACTGTCCAGACATATCAGTTTTTCAGGTAGATGAAAAAAAATCCTTAGGCTACTGCTTGAATTACGGTATCACAAAAGCTAAGTATAGTATTATTGCCAAGCTGGATGATGATGATTATTATGGACCTAGCTATCTTACTCAAGCTGTTAAAGCACTAAAATATGCTGATGTAGTTGGCAAGTACTGTACATATGTATATTTTGAAGATAGTAAAACCCTAGCTATTAGAAACCCTAAAAGAGAAAATAGATATGTCTTCAGAATAGAAGGTCCAACCTTGGTATTTAGAAAAGAAGTATTTGATAAAGTAAAATTTCAGGATAAGTCATTAGGAGAAGATATTCAATTCTGTAAGGATTGTATTAAAAATGGAATAAAGCTATATGCAACTGATAGGTATGATTATGTATACATCAGACATACTTCAACTGATAAACATGCTTGGAATATTAGAGATGAGCTATATAAGAAGCTATGTCAAATTATTGGTGAAGTTGATGACTACGTGGGTTTTATAGAAAATTCTAAGAACAGAAACAAAGACAGCCAAAGGAAATAGTTAATACTTGGCTGTCTTTCATATTTTATTTCTATTAGGTATTATGAATCGCAACAAATGTGATGTCAAAGCATAGTATTACAATAAGACTTTACTACTCAAAAAATAGTTTAAAAAGTATATCTTAGCGCTTTTGAAATAAATGTGTAAATATCTGAAGGTGATTATATATGCAAAATAAAATGAAACATGTAATTATAAATAAACCAGTGAATAAAAAAATTGACAGATCAAATAGATATAATACAAAAAATAGTATAAATCATGGGGTTTCAATTATAACAGTTACAAATAGGCTCAACCATATAAATCAAGTTTTTGATAATTATAATCGACAAAAAATTAAAAGAAAAGAACTGATAGTTATACTGAATAATAACTCTATGAGCTTAAATCAATGGACGATCGCATCTAAAAAATTTTCAAATGTAAAAGTATTTAAAAAGGATGAGTCTGTCACATTTTCAGAATGTAAAAATTATGCCATAACAATGGCTAAATTCCCATATATATCGCATTTTGATGATGATGATTATTATGCAGAAAACTTCCTAAAAGATATACTAGAAGTATTCAATAAAGTAGAAGCAGATATTATTGGGAAAAGATCAGCATTCGTTTACTTTTCTAAAAGCAAAATATTAGCCATAAGATTTCCTAGATATGAGAATGTCTATGTAAGATTTGTTCTGGATTCCAGTATGGTAATTAAAAAAAGTGTTTTTGACAAAATACAGTTTCCAACTATGAAATCTGGTGCTGATTTCTCCTTCCAGAAAAAATGCTTAAAAAATGGTTTTAAAATATTTTCAGCAGATAGATACAATTATGCTTTCATTAGGCATAAAAACTTAGACAGTCATTCATGGAAAATAACAGATGATAGGTTGCTTAAAGAGTGTTCAATAATCTGTAGGACAGATAATTTCATTAAATATATTACAAAATAATATTAGCAGAAAAATATATGTCAGCCTAATAATCTGACCAAATCTAGATTTTTAGGCTGACTATTTCAATTTAACTATCTAAGCTTTTCTAAATACCAATCTATAGTTTTTCTAATTCCAGATTTAAAATCATAAATTGGAATATAATTCAACAGTTTTTTTGCCTTTTCAATGTTAGCAAAGCTATGCATCACATCTCCAGCTCGCCAATCCATAAAAATAGGAGACACTTGCGCACCGAGTATATTACAAATTTCCCTTAGCAAATCTAATATTGACACTCTATTCCCTGTAGCAATATTAAATACATTTCCAGTAGCCTCATCACTAGCCAAACATGCTCTAATATTTGCTTCAACTACATTTTCTACAAAAGTAAAATCCCTTGTTTGCGAGCCATTTCCCCAGATAACTGGGGGTTCTCCTGAAATAATTTTCTTAACGAAGTTTGGAATTACCGCTGCATATTGAGAATTAAAGTCTTGATTTTTACCGAAAACATTAAAATATCTTAGTCCAATAGTTGGCAAATCAAAATTATTATGAAATATTCTTCCATACATTTCATTTGTTACTTTTGTTATTGCATATGGTGATAATGGTTTTCCTGTAGTTTCCTCTTCCTTGGGAAGATTTTCATTGTCACCATATACGGAAGATGATGATGCATAAACAAACCTTTTGACATTATTGTCCTTTGAAGCAATTAGCATATTCAATGTGCCCGAAATATTTACATCATTAGTTGTCTTTGGATCTGACATAGATCTAGGGACTGAGCCTAATGCAGCATTATGCAGTACATAATCTATATGTCTGCATGCCTTGTTGCAATCTTCAATTTCTCTGATATCACCCTCAATTAATTGAAGCTTTGGATTTGATAATAGATGTTCAATATTTTCTATTTTACCTGTACTAAAATTATCTAATACTGTAACCTCTAATCCTAAGCTCAATAGTTTTTCTACAATGTTTGTGCCAATAAAGCCTGCTCCTCCTGTAACTAAAAGCCTCGTATTTTCATGAAATTTATATTCTCTATTTTCCATGGCTATAATCCCCAGTATATAAACCCATGTTCTTCAAGCAATTTTTTATCAAATATTCTCTTTACATCTATTAAAACTGGAATATTCTTAGGTGAATACTTCTTTTTCAAGTCAGATATATAATATTTGACAAATTCCTCATGAGCTACTGCTATTATCAATGCATTGACATCATCTAAATCATCGAATGGACAAAGTCCAATACCATATTCGCTTTTTACTTTATCTTTATCTACAATCGGGTCGTAAACCAAGACTTCAATATCGTATTCCTTCAATTTACATACTATATCAGCAACCTTTGTATTTCTAATGTCTGAACAGTTTTCTTTAAAGGAAAAACCTAATATTCCTACTTTACAGCCCTTAACTACAGCCCCTGATTTAATCAAGCTTTTTACAGTGCTTTCAGCAATATATTCGCTCATAAAATCATTTAATTTTCTTCCTGGAAGAATTACTTGAGAAGTGTACCCTTTCTTTTCAGGTAAATAAGTCAAGTAGTATGGATCCACTCCTATACAATGTCCACCAACTATACCTGGCAAAAACTTAGTAAAATTCCACTTCGTAGAGGCTGCTTCAATTACTTGTTTTGTGTCAATATCAAGTTTATCCATTATTATTGCTATTTCATTGATAAATGCAATGTTTATATCTCTTTGAGCATTTTCAAGAAGTTTTGCTGCTTCGGCCACTTTTATACTTTCTGCCTTATAGGTCTTTGCTTCCAGTATCAAATCATAGACATTGGATATTATTTCTAGAGACTCCTGGTCTATTGCAGACACAATCTTTGTTATTGATTTAAGTGTATGAAGCTTATCCCCTGGATTTATTCTTTCAGGAGAGTATCCAACCTTGAATTCTACTCCACATTTCATATTTGATTCTTTTTCTAAAATTGGTATACACACTTCCTCTGTTGTTCCAGGATATACTGTTGATTCATACACAACTATAGAACCTTTATTTAGATTTTTTCCTATTGTTTTAGTTGCATTTACTATATATCTTAAGTCTGGAGTATTATCATCATGCACAGGTGTTGGAACAGCTACAATATAAAAATCTGAGTCTCCAATATCCTTCTCATCTGAAGTAAACTTAATACTTGATTTAAGAATTATTTCAGTATCTATTTCTTTGGTCAAATCTATTCCTTTTTTTAGCTTTTCAATCTTATCATTATCTATATCAAAACCAATTACATCAGTTATCTCAGAAAAAGCTAAAGCCAGTGGAAGTCCCACATACCCTAAACCAATGACTGATATTTTTGAACTTTTATTAACTATATTCTCATATAAGTTCTTGAAAGAACTCATTGTTTTCCCTCCAAGTTTAATTTTGAATATTTTAGTTACTATTCATGTAATATATTATGTTAACTCTGTAAATTAGTGATATCTTTGTACAAAAAAAACTTGGATATTTGATGAATTTCAACTATCCAAGTCGAATTTTAAAATTTGATATTTATTAAAAAGTCTAGCTAGTTCTAATTTGTTTAAGAATATTTTATTTTACTCATCTTTGTATTTTTCTAATTCTAATGATAATTCTATAATCTTTTCTACAGGTAATATTTTAAGCATATCTAGAAATAGGGGATCGGAAAAATATCTTTTCAACTGATTTTTAAGATGGTTATACCTTGCTCTTGAAGCTTCTTTTCTATTTTCAAAATATCCTTCAATTTCACAGCTAAGGTGTAGCCCATGATGAGGTCTATATTTTCTAGATTGATTTAACTTGCCAAAGCCTATTCCTTTGTCAATGATATAGTAAAGAAATTTTTCATTGCTTTTCAATTTATTCATTAGTCTATATAATTCATCTATATTATTCATATAATATTCAATAATCTTATTCATCTTGCTATAATATTCTTTTACCTTAAAGAAATGCAGACCTGATAGTCGTTTTGTGCCTATACGAATTTCATTGCTATAGGGAAGACCAATATTTTCGCAATGCTTTAAATGTCCTTCTAAAATAGAAGTAGCTTCTTCTACAATTAAAAAATCTACATCTCCTATATATACATTTTCAAATTCCTTAAATTCATCATAAGGAATCAAAAATCTTAGGACTCTCATAGTACTATCTGAAAATCGAAAGTTTGAATAGTAATTTTCTTTAATCTCAAAATTGTTTGATAGCTTTTCCCTTATCAAATCTATACACTTCTTTTCATTCTCAGGCAGCGATTCTCTCAAAAAAACCTTAACATAATACTCAGGGTAGCTTTTTAGAATAGTGTATATATAAAAAGGTATAAATTTAGTATAGTCTTCATAAACATATACTGCAAAACACAAAGGTTTCATATTAACATATCTCCTTAAATCTATTTAAAAAACGCAATAATACTTTTTGAAAATACTATGATTACATTACTAATTTATTAATAATGGCATCATAATTCCTTAAGTCATCGTATAGCTTTTTCTCAGCTTCTATTGATTTAATTATCAAGCTTATAATGTTATCCATGTTTTGCTTTCTGTTCATCTTTATATATTTTTCAAATAAATTAATTGCTTCAATCGGATACAAAAATATAAGTCTTGCTACTGACCATTCTTCTTTTGATAAAGGATTACTCTGCTGATACCATGATAGAATTTTCTTAATTGTATCACTATCATATAAATTGGTATAATAAATATGATAAATCAGCTTTCTAATATCTATAGCAGGAAGCTCCATGGCCAACGTGTCAAAATCAAATATATATACTATATTATCAGGGCATATTCTTAAATTATATCTAGCATAGTCTAAATGACATAGTGAGCCTTTTCTCTTAGCCTTTCCTACCCACGAATTATATTCAGATATCTTTAACGCTAAAATAAGCTGTTTTGTTCTTTGGATAAGATAGGGTAATTCTTTCAAAATAATATTCCTAAATTCCGTATTTTTCTCCTCTTTCTTTGCAATTATATATGCACGACTTAGAATTCTTAGACCATTTATCATCATATTGGGCCATTTTCCTAATAAGTCAATAATATCACTTTCAGCTGGAGGTATAAAACCCTTTGAAGCATTGTGTAGTCTGCCTAATTCATTGACAATAGCCTCTAAATCGTCCATACTATTATAGCGTGGCGGTCTTCCGTTTATTACTTTCATTAAAATATAGCAGCTACTTTTGTAAATAGTGTAAGGACTATTATCAACATTAGGATAAATTTCTGGAATATTGATGCCATTTCTTCTTAGATGCTCCATTCCAGCAATAATAAATTTTGTCCTTGGTTCAAGTCTGCAAAACTTTTTTAGAATCATAGGTCCTTTTTCTGTGGCAACTATCCATACCTCTCTACCCTTGCTTCTTTCTAAAGTAATGTCTTGAATTTTGAAATTATATTTCTTAAGTATCATGCTTTGTAGGTTTTTCCCATTTTCGGCCATATCTTTCTCCTTTTTAAAATCTATGATAATTATCTTTCTAACATTTTTTCGTATAGTTTAGCATATCTTTTAGCTATAATTTTTCTTGAATAATTTAACTCAACACTCTGCCTGTTGTATGAGCCAACTTTTTCTCTAATATGAGATTTTTTTAGCATTGTATTCATTGCTTTAATTAATTTCTCAATATCTTCAGGATTAAAAATAATATTTGGGCTGCCTCCAATAATCTCACTAACACAGCCTACATTACTTGCTATAACAGGTATACCACAAGACATTGCCTCTAAAAGAGTATTCGGAAAGCTTTCATACCTAGAAGCAAGAATAAAGCAATTAAATTTTTGATAATATTTAACTAATTCTTCCCTCGGAATTTGTCCTATTATTTCAATTCTTTTCTTAATGCTTTCTTCTAAGCAATTAATTAAGCTGTATGCGTAATCACGTTCTCTGCCTATTAGTAATAACTCTACTTTATCATTTTCAGCAGCAATAACAGAAAAAGCATTTATTATATTATCTACTCCCTTTGCATGTCTTAGCTTACCAACATAGCCAAATACGAATTTACCCTTATTTTCTTCTTTGTTTTTTCTTTTTTCAGGTTTAAAGAAATCGGAATCAATTGAGTTTGGAATTATTTCATATTTCAAATTATTTATCATCATAATCTTCTTCGCTGCTTCAGCAGTTGCATTACATGACGAAATAACCAAATCACAGTTTTGAAGTGCAAATTTTTCTAATTCTAATCTTTGATGTTCTACTAATGAAAGAGTATCTTTCATTTTTTTATAATATTTAGTAAAGCTATGGAGCCGTATTATAGTTCTAAAATTATTCTCATTATAATTGCTTCCTAGCTGTTCCTTTACATCCTTCAAAAAGCAATACGCTTGCCCATCTAATTCGGGAAAATGGATAATATCAATTTTTCTTTCATTCAAAATTGAAAATAGCTTTTTTGACGCAGCCTTGCTCCAATATAATGATTTGAGCGTAGCCCTCTTAAGTTTTATATGTTCTTCTGACTGATAATACACTGGGAAAATCTTATATATATGAACTCCATTTTCAAAATAGCTGGCTTCCTTTATTCTACTTAATGTAATTACACTAACATCATGACCAATGCTTGCAAGTCCATTAGCTAATTCATAATAGACTGTGCCAATCCCTCCTCCAGGTGTTCTTCTCTCATCTGTTGGATACTCATTAGTAACTAGAACAATTGAAAGCCTATCTTTTTGGTTGTTTTCTTTTATTAACGACTTCTTATTTAAAATATCTGTAATAGATTTATTTACTGGATTTGTTATCTTTTTACTATTCAATCATATCCCACCTTGTACAAAATACTAGTTTAATATTTGTGCTCATAATAATTATATGTAATTTTTTCACCAAGTGTTCTAAAGGAAAAAGACTTATAGCAAAACAGAGTATATTAGAATAACATGTATTAGGTAAAAAAGTATAAATAATATAATTCTGCAAAAAAATTAAAAGGAGTATAGAGATTTCATGCCCACTAAGCCTGAGTACTATAAACCTAAAAATCCACTAAATAAGACTATTAAAAAAAGCAAAAAAGCTATTAAGAAAAATACTGTGAAACGAGAGAAGCAAGGTTTTTCAGTAATTACTGTCACAAATAATGAGTTGTTTATTGATAATATTTTCGAAAACTATAATAGACAAATTCTTGAAAGTAAAGAATTGATAATTATATTAAATAAAAATAGTTTGAATATAGATAAGTATAAATCTAAAGCAAAAACCTATAGTAATGTGAGAGTTTACAGAATAGATGAGAAAGTATCATTAGGCTACTGTTTAAATTTTGCAGTAAATATTTCAGAATACAATATAATTGCAAAATTTGATGATGACGACTACTATGGTTCTAAATATCTTTTAAGCTCAGTTGAAGCCTTTAAGCAGACAGGAGCAAAGGTAATTGGTAAAGCCTCTCACTTAGTTTATTTCCAACATTCAAAACTACTGGCAATTAGGGATCCAAATAGAGAGAATAGATATGTTGGTTTTGTTAATGGTTCCACACTTATGTTTAAAAAAAGTGTATTTGAAAAAGTAAGATTTGCAAATGTCTCAATTGGAGAAGATACACAGTTTTGTAAAAACTGCATAAGAAAAGGAATCGGAATCTACTCCTCTAATATGTATCATCATGTTTATATTAGACGTAAATCCATGGCATCTCACACCTGGAAGGTTAGTGACAGGTTTTTGCTAGAAAGGTTTTGTAAGCCTATTATGCGTACAACAGATTATATATCCTATGCAGACAGAGCTAAGACTCTGCCCATATAATCTGTTCTTTAAGGCCCATAATAGCAAATTTCTATTATAATACAAGTAAGAAAAGAGACAGGGATTTAAATTCAAATGGGAGATGTTTTTTAATTATCATTGCCATCTCCCTATAATCCCTTTGAAGTCTCTTAAGTCTGTCATTATAGTATTAAGCTACTATCTTTACCTAAGATAAAGGAGTTAGTTTTCCTATAAGAACTTTGAGAAATAATATTACAATTTTTTTCAATAATACTAGAATCAATAGTATTACTAATTCGTGATATAAAGCATTTATCTAATATAATACTATTTTCTATCGAGGAATCAATAATCTTTACATTATTCATAATAGAAGTGTACGGCCCAATGTAACTATTTTCAATAATTGTATTGTTTCCAATAATTACAGGACCTCTTATGATGCTATTGTAGACTTTGGAGTTTTCTCCAAGAGATATATTCCCAGTTATTGTGCTTTTTTCGTCAATTAATCCTTTGATATTTTTTTTAAGTCCGCTTAGAATGTGTTGATTAATGTATAATATATCTTTTGAAGTCTCTAAATCTAACCACAGAGACTCTGAAATATTATATGTCACTTTATAGTCATTATCTAAAAGCCATTTTATACTGTCGGTAATTTCATATTCTTCTCTCCACGAAGGAACTATTTCCTTACATCCCTTAAATATGTTTTTATCAAAGATATAAGTTCCTGTGATAGCTAAATTAGTCCTAGGGCTTTTAGGCTTCTCCTCTACATTTATTACTTGTTTTTCCTTTATCTCTGCAATTCTAAAATTCTGAGGTTCCTCTGCTTCGTGAAGAAGAATGCTACAATTGCTAGATGAATTATAGTAATCATCAATTAGCTTTTTTAAATCAAACTCGCAAAAATTATCTCCATGTACTACAATGAAATCATCATCTTTTACAAAATTCTCAGACATAGCAACTGCATCTGCCAGTCCTAAAGGTTGAGATTGATGAATAAATTCATAAGATAAGTTTTTATTCTCATATTCTTTAAGAGTATTTCTGAAAATATCCTCGTTATCTTTTATTACTATACCTATTTCAGTTATATTTGCTTTTACAAGAGAATCTAAAATATAAAAAATAACAGGTCTATTTGAAACAGGTAGAAGTTGTTTAGGTAAAGTATAAGTAATAGGTTTTAATCTTGTTCCTAAACCACCGCATAGTATTACTCCCTTCATTTACACACCTCCATAAATCCCAAATAAATATAATTATGTAAGCATAAGTCCTGCAATTTGATTCAAAATTATATTATAGATAAACAAGTTCAAGATTGAAATTTAAAATGCTAAGTGAATTATTTGCAGGACATGGCTATAACTCCCAATTCATGAGAAGAAAAATCCGTTGACAAAAGCTTCTATCGAAGCATTATAAAATAAGGAAGCTTTTGTCGAAACCTATTTTACGGAAAGTTTATATTAAGGAAATTAGGACTTTCCTATGGGTTACAAGAAATTTGCTTGTTTGAGCGAAGCGAGTTTGCAAATTTTAGGATTTTTCTTATGCATGAATTGTTGGAGTTATCCATGTCTGAAACAAATGAACGTGTATTTTAAATTTCAATCTTGTTTATCTATATTTCATTATATGAATTAGCTTACTATATGTCACTTATAATTCATCTATTACCTGGGCAATAGTCAAATAGCGACATACATCAATTTTGATTCAGAGATTATTGCATTTTCATGTGTTTTTATGTAAAATAAAGCTGATTTAAAATATAATTTTACGATTAAAGTACATAAAAATACCCTATGAGTAGCTTTTTCTGTTCACTCATAGGGTATTTCTAAATTATAGCTGTTTATTATTTAATTATTTCCCTAGCTTAATTCTCAATTTTTCTAGCATATCAGTGGTCATAGAGGATAAATTATATTTTGGATTCCAGCCCCATTCTTCACGAGCTGCACTATCATCTAATGAGTTAGGCCATGAATTAGCTATGCCTTGTCTTATTGGGTCTACATCGTAATCCATAACAAAATTAGGAATATGTTTTTTAATCTCTGCATAAATATGTTCAGGCGCAAAGCTCATAGCAGTAACATTAAATGCATTTCTGTGTACTAGCTTCTCTGGATTTGCTTCAGCAAGCTGAACTATAGCATCTATAGCATCGGGCATATACATCATATCCATACTAGTACCTTCACCTATAAAGCTTGTATATTTTCCTTTTTCTATTGCATCATAATAAATATGTACTGCATAATCCGTAGTTCCACCGCCTGGTAGGGCTTCATAAGAGATTAATCCTGGGAATCTAACTCCTCTAGTATCAACACCATATTTTTGATAATAATAGTCACATAAAAGTTCCCCTGAAACCTTAGTTACACCATACATAGTAGTAGGTCTTTGTAGTGTATCCTGCGGAGTGTTGTCTGCTGGAGTAGATGGTCCAAATGCTGCAATAGAACTAGGTGTGAATACAGAAATTCCTGTTTCTCTTGCTACCTCTAAGACGTTGAATAATCCACCCATATTGATTTCCCATGTAAGAGATGGATTTTTTTCACCAACTGCAGACAATACAGCAGCAAGATGGATAACTGTATCAATATTGTGTTTTTTCACTACATCTGCCACCTGTTGAGCATTCGTAACATCAACAAGCTCAAACAAACCAGATTCTGTTAGCTTTTCTGCTCCTGCTTTTTTACTCCTACTGCTAGCAACTACATTGTTTTCACCATAGTTTTCTCTTAAATACATAACTAACTCAGTGCCTATCTGACCTAAAGCACCAGTCACTAAAATTTTTTTCATGCTTCCACCCCCATAATTTGGCTGAAAAACCATTTTGAACTCCTTGATTATTATATCACATTCTTGTACAAACTTTAATATTAATAATTATTACACTTTTTTTATATTATATATTATATTGACCAACATAATATTTTTTTATCCATTAGTTTGACTTACTCTTTTTCACTTTTCAAAGTATCGCAACACAAATTTATTTGTTCGCTTCACTTCATAAATTTGGTGCTCGCCTAAGTTAGACCAACTGCCGATTTTTAGATAAAATCATTGACAAAATCGGGTTAAGTCATGAAAAAGAGCAGAAATGCTTCTGCCCTAAAAATCATAATTCTTTCCTATTGTAATATTTTTTGTTCTAATCAAAATCAATAGAGTCCTTTACTCTATTTAGTACTGTGGCCATTTCAGCTCTTGACATTTTTACTTTAGGTCTAAATGTCTTGTCTTCAAAGCCTACAAAAACACCTGCATTATTCATTTGCATAATCGAATCATATGACCAGCCAGCTTTTACATCAATAAATGGATTTTTATAATCCTTTATATTACTGTCATAGCTGGTAATTCTGCTTAATAGTGTTGCCATTTGCTCTCTTGTGACAGGCTCCTCAGGAGCAAACCTTTTATCCCCTACACCTGTAAAAATACCCTTCTTAGCTGCTATCTGGATTTCTTTATTAGCCCAATGTGTAGAAGAAACATCAGTAAACTTTTCTTCGTTAGTAATATTAGTTTCCTCTAATCCTAAAGCACGAACTAAAGTAGTTGCTGCCTGTGCTCTAGTAATTGTTTCATTAGGTGAAAAGCTAGCACTAGAGGTTCCCTTCATCCAATTCATACCAACTATTGAAAGTATGTCATTTTTTGCCCAGCTATTTTCAATGTCAACAAAGTATTTATTATTAAGCCATAGCTTATAATAGTCCCAGGTGCTTGGCAGTTCTTGCCCTAAAGACCAGCTTCCAGTACCTTTTATATTATATTTGTGAACTAATTGAAGCTTGTCCTTAATAGAATCCTCATTTTCAAACCAAATCGTGTATTTACCTGGTGTAAGTGCTTTCCCATTGACTAATAATTTTGTATCATTTTCACCAATTACAAAATTCGCATATGGGGACATTGTTGCTTTGTCAAAAAATATCTTACCATTATAATGCCTTATTACTGAGTCGGCTTTTGCTAAGCTTATTCCATTACCGCCTACGGCTTCATTTTCATTCCAGTACCTACCGAAAAAGGGGATACCTAATACTATTTTATCTGGGCTAACTCTATTGAGAGCATATTTTATAGAGTTCTCTACAAATGTTTTGCTCGCAACTGCTCCTGGCTTACTTCCATAATAGCTCTCATCGTATGCCATAATCATTAGATAATCGCTATATTTAGCTAGAGCCTCATAGTCATATGAGCCATGCCATCCTGTAGTAAATCCTCTTGGATTTGCAGCTACAGCCACTGATAATTCTTTTCCCTCAGGTAGTTTACTTCTTAAGATTCTCACAAAATCTGTATAATTTGCTCTGTCAACTTCAGTTACATTTTCAATATCTACATTAATTCCATCAAGATTATATTCTTTTATTGCTAAGACTATCTCATCCGCTAATTTTTCTCTATTTTGTAATGCAGTTCTCCCTAAAGTCCTATCCCAATGATTACTTATAAAAGGAACTACTTTTATATTTTGGGAATGCATTTTTTTAACAAATTCTTTACTGAGCAGGCTTGTTAATAATAAGCTGCCATCGCTGTCAATATTAAAATAATTTGGAGAGATTACATTTAATGAGCCATTAGTCTTCGCAACTAAGCTCATCTGATTATTTGCATCCCCAAAATATAAATATGTCATATTAAATTTATTATCTGCTTGTCCCTCTTCTGGATTGACTAAAAACATCGATAAGACAATAGTTATTATCAATGAAAAAGTTATTAATAGCTTCTTTTTATTTCTCATAGAATCCCTCCTCTTTATACCTTACATGAAATCTTTTAGGAGTTCAATGAACAAATTATGTAAACCTAATAAAAAAAGACTCATTACATATAAGATATTGAACTATATGTAATGAGTCTTTTCTATAAACTGTAAAAGTCTGTCTTGCCAGTTCCAAACTTCAGTTAAGTCTCTTTAACGACATTTAAATATTATACGCCCTATTGCTTAAGGATAACAAAAGCATCACATTTACTTCTCTTATAATAGCTATTGTTACATCTTCTTTAGAAAACGCTGCAAAAACTCTCTTGTACGCTCTTGTTTTGGATTATTGAAAATTATCTCAGGGCTCCCCTCTTCTGCAATAACTCCTTTGTCCATAAATACTACTCTATCAGACACATCCTTTGCAAATTCCATTTCATGAGTCACTATTAACATGGTAAGACCTGATTCAGCTAACTCCTTCATAACCTTAAGGACTTCGTCTACCATTTCTGGGTCAAGAGCAGATGTTGGCTCATCAAACAAAATAACATCTGGCTCCATAGAAAGAGCTCTGGCTATAGCAACACGTTGTTTCTGACCGCCAGATAGTTGTTTGGGTTTTGCATTAATGTATTTATCCATTCCAACAATTTTTAAATATTTCATAGCTACACTTTCAGCTTCATATCTTGAACGCTTTAAAACCTTTATTTGACCTACTACACAATTACTTAAAACATCATGGTTATTAAATAAATTAAATTGTTGAAACACCATGCCCAGCTTTGTTCTATACGCATATATATCATGTTTATCATCTAAAATATTCTCTCCGTTATATATGATGTGACCACTAGTTGGCTTTTCTAATAGATTAACGCAACGAAGCAAGGTTGATTTGCCAGAGCCAGATGAGCCGATGATGCATACTACCTCACCTTTGTTTACGGAAAAATTAATGTCCTTTAAGACTTCATGTGTTCCAAAGGTTTTACTTAAATGTTGTATGTCAATTATTCCTTTCATGTTTCCCCTCCTGTCTCTATTGCTAAATCTGATTATAGCTTTGCTTCTTGCGTACTATATCTTCAGGTCTTTCTACTTGCATTTGGTTTCCAGCCATAATATAATCAGCAGGCCCATCCATTTTTCTTTCAATAAAGCGCAATATCCTTGTAACTGTAAAGGTCATCACTAAATAAATAAAACTTGCCACAAAGAAGGGCTCAAAAAACTTGAAACTGCTTCCTGCTATTGATTTAGTCTGGAAATATAATTCTGTTACAGAAATTACGTTAAGCACTGAGGTGTCTTTTATATTAATAACAAATTCATTACCTGTTGCTGGCAATATGTTACGTATTACTTGAGGCAGAATTACATTAGTCATTGTTTTTACATGATTCATGCCAATAGCTTGAGCTGCTTCAAATTGTCCTCTGTCAATTGACACAATACCTCCACGAACTATTTCTGACATATATGCTCCCGTATTAATGGAAACAATAAATATAGCTGCTGCTACTTTATCTAATTGTATACCAAAAGCCTGAGCTGAGCCATAATATATGACCATAGCCTGTACTATCATTGGTGTACCGCGAAAAAATTCTATATACATAGAAAGAATAGTGTTTACTACTTTAAGTATTGTTTTCTTTATACCTCTATCTGGAATCGGTATAGTTCTTATAATTCCTACTAGTAATCCTATAATAAGACCTGTAATAGTACCAATAATAGAAATTAGAAGTGTCATACCAGCACCTCGAACAAACATTGGCCAATTATTTACTGCAATTTTGATTAAAATTTCAAAGCTCATATTTTACCTCCTAAATGAAATTGTGAAACTGACTATTTTTATAGTCAGTTTCACTACAAAATTATTGAGCTGCTGGTTGGTTTTTAATGGCATTATCCATCATTTCCTGACGTTCTTCTTCTGATATACCTGCTAAGATTTCATTGATTTTTTCAGTTAATTTACTGCCTTTAACAACGCCTACTGCAATTGCTGTATCTTCATCTGATGTAACAAATCCACCTTCAAAATCTACGAATGTAAAATTATCGTTGGCAGCAGAAGCGCTGATACCCTCTGGACGCTCTGAGACATACCCATCAATTATTCCTGATTCAAGAGCAACTCTCATTGCTGGAAAGTTGTCCATAGGAGTTTCTTTTATCACTTCGTTAATCTGGTCTATTACTGTATAATGGAATGTATTTAACTGAGCTGTTACCTTAGCTCCTTTAAAATCTTGTATAGAAGTAGCTTCTTCATATTTGCTGCCTTTTTTGACTACCATAACTAGGTCCGATTTGTAGTAGTTATCTGAAAAGTCAATTGACTCAGCACGCTCTGCTGTTGGTGACATACCAGCTATAATTGCATCTATTTTCCCTGAGGTTAATGCTGGTAAAAGACCATCCCATTCAGTTTTTACAATAACTAATTTTTTCCCTAATCCTTCAGCTATTTTCTTGGCAATTTCAACATCGTATCCACCTGCATATTCTGAGTTTCCATCAATTTTTACTCCACCATTTAAATCATCCATCTGAGTCCAGTTAAATGGTGCATATCCTGCTTCAAGACCTATTCTAAAAGTGTTTTCTTCATCTGCTGATACCTTCGTGTTTTCAGAATTACCCCTAGCTCCACATCCCGTTAATAGCATGATTACTGATAAAGAAATCGCTACAAATGATAAAATTCTTTTCATTTAAATCTCCTCCTTAATTTTGTGTAAAGTGAAATGTCTTGGAGGAGAGTCCATCATAAATAAAAAAACTCTGGGCTTTCACTCAGAGTTTATACACACAAAAAAATACATGTGTTAAATTTGAATGATAGCTCTCCACAAAATACTTTGTGACAGTTCTGCATATATTCTATACAGAACCAACTATACAACCTTAAAGCGTAGGCTGTATGTTTCGGCAATATTTCCTTTCACATAGCTTCATCGTGCTTACCTCTGCTATGCTACTAATAAATACTGCACCTCTACCTATTAAGTATTCACTTTTCTATTATTATGGACTATAGGTCGAAATATGTCAATAGAAAAAATAAAATTTATAATCTGCTCAGCTCTAATGCCAGCTTAGCTGCTAACCTTGCATTGTTATAAACTAGTTGAATATTTGACTCTAGGCTTTTACCCTTTGTTATTTCTTTTACCTTAGAAAGTAAAAATGGAGTTGCTTCTTTACCTTTAATTCCCTTATTCTCAGCCTCTACTAGAGACTCATTTATAGCGTTATTTATGTCATCATAGTTCATTTCATATTCAATAGGTATTGGATTTCCTATAACTAAGCCGCCTTTAAGTCCTATGTCCCATTTAGCCTTTAACACCTTAGCCAACTCAGTTTCAGAATCTACTCTATAATCTGCTTTAAAACCACTCTTTCTTGTGTAAAAGGCTGGAAATTCTTCAGTTCCGAAGCCCACTACCGGTACACCTTGAGTTTCAAGATACTCTAAAGTAAGTCCTATATCTAGTATGGATTTAGCTCCTGCGCATACAACTGCTACGTTTGTGTTGGCTAGCTCCTGTAAATCAGCGGAAATATCAAAGGTTTCCTGAGCATGTCTATGAACACCGCCAATTCCACCAGTTGCAAATACTTTTATACCAGCCATAGCTGCAATTATCATAGTAGCTGCTACAGTAGTGGCACCATTCAATTCTTTAGCAACTATAAATGGCAAATCTCTTCTGCTTGCCTTTACTACATCCTTACTATTTCCTAATAACTCTAATTCATCTTCATTTAGTCCAACTGTCAGCTTTCCATTTAATATTGCAATAGTTGCTGGGATTGCTCCATTTTCTCTTACTATGCTTTCAACCTCTCTTACAGTTTTTATATTATCAGGATAAGGCATACCATGAGAAATAATCGTTGACTCTAAAGCAACTACTGGCTTCCCTTTTTTAAGTGCCTCTTCTATTTCTGGTTTTATTAATAAATAATTTCTTAACATTTTATACACTCCTCATTTTCCTAAGAATATTTTCAGCTGATATATTTGGATTAATTGTGTTTTCATGACTCAGTGCCATTTCTGAAGCATACATAGAAAATTGTATTGTATCCTGTATCTCCAAATCATTAATATAGCCGTAAACAAGACCAGCCATAAATGCGTCTCCTGCACCAGTAGCATTTAGTACCTTTACTGTCGGGGGTTTAACAAATTTTTTTGTTAGTTTATCCCTATATAATACTCCTCTTTCACCTAAGGTAATAAATACTCTCTTTACCCCTTTATTTAGTAAAATTTCTGTAGCTGCCTCTATATCCTTGTTTTCAACTATTTTAATACCAGTTAACTCCTCTGTTTCATAGATGTTAGGCTTAATTGTATGAAAATAGCCAATCAAATCCTTAACTTTCCTAGCCTTTGTAGTAGACACAGTGTCAATAAAGAAAGTCTTATTTTTATAGTTATTTAAAAGATACTCTATTACTTCCTGTGATAAATTAGTATCGATTATTATAGCAGATGAATTTTCAATAATATGAGCCTTCGTCTTTATAAAGTCAATATTTAAAAAATCAATAATATTCATGTCTGAAATAGCTACCTTCATATCTCCATTCTCATCTAATACAGATAAATATGTGGATGAAGAAATGTTTTTTAAAATCAGACAGTTATCAATATCAATTCCTGCCGCTCTACACTCATCCGAAATCTTTTCCCCATATAAATCATCTCCAAATGCTGATATCAATTTTGTTCTTATACCTAATCTAGATAAATTCTCTGCAATATTTCTACCTACTCCTCCTGCTGAAACCTTAACCTTTCCGGGATTTGAGTCATTTAGCTTTAGCTTATCTAGAGAAAATCCTTGGATATCAACATTTGCTCCGCCAATGACAGTTACATAAGTCTCTTCATTTAGAACATAGCCCTTTCCTTTAACATATCCTTTTTTGATAAGATTACTAATGTGTACTGCAACAGATGATCTAGTAATGCCAAGACAGTATGCGATTTCTTGTTGACTTATCATAGGATTAGCTCTTATCATTGAAAGGATTTCTTTTTCTCTTAAGGTCATATCATCACCAACTATTGTTTATTTTCTAAGCTTGTGTTTATTAAAGTATATCAAAATTATTATTAGTATTCAAGCAAAAAATATAAAAAGTAGTAACCCAGCTAAGGTTTACTACTTTTATTCTATCCACGACTAGAATTATTTACTTAACAGCTCAATAATTTTTTCTTTAATGAAGTCAGTAATCTCTAATTCGCCTATAAAGGTCTTTTCTTCAACAAAATCAGGTCTTACTCTAAAGAAATTTGTTATCAATTTATTACCTGATATAATATATTCTTCTGTATGGAAAGGCACAAAAAATACTTCTATAGTTTCATAATCCTTGCTTCCTTTAACAGAATTTAATTCATCTATTATTGTGTCTAAATTCAACTTCTTTATTGGTTGTAGCATTGAATTAGTGTATTCTAAGTCTTCCATCATCCAAAGGTTGTTATTCCAGAACCTTCCTTCTTTTTTGCTCTTGCTTTGAAAAGGCTCCCTATTAGATACTGCACTCATAGCCCTTCTCACTGATTCACCATCAAACTCTTCATCATATGTGAACTTAAAGCCTTCCATACCTGCAACATCATTTAGGTATTTTTCAGTAACCTTTTCTCTATCATTTGTCGTTTGCCAAAAAAACAGCATTGCTTCTACTGTATCAAAATTTACTTTTATTCTTTTTACCACTTGTTATTCCCCCAATCTTTCGTGCACTATACATTATCTCTCAAGCAACATTATTGTCCACAGCATTTTTTATATTTCTTTCCACTTCCACAAGGACACGGATCGTTTCTTCCGACTTTTTGGTCCTTGACTACTGTCTTAGAGCTTCTATATTCCTTTGTTATCTCTTTTCTCTTTTCAATTGTTAATATATTATCCCATTGAGGCAATTCATAAAGCCATGGTGCTTTTGCATTTAGCATATTGAAATACAATTTTTCAAAGTCGATTTCCATTTTGATTTGGCTGTTTTCTTCCAGATTCTCCATATTAAGAGAGTCTACTAAACTAGTATTGATACCATCTAAGAATCCTACAAATGTGACAACATCTAAGCTGAATTTTTCAGCAAGCTCTTTTAAGCTTCCTTGTAATACATTTTCCTTGCTTTCTAATATACTTGAATATACATTTTTTTCTTTATCTAAATACTCTTCCCAAAACTTGTTATATTCCTTTTGATCTCTTTCTTCATAAGCCATATCTGTCCATTGTTTGTATAGATTCATCTTGATTTCCTCCTTAAATTAGCTAACAGATGGCATTAAGGACTAATTCCATCTATTAGCATTGTCAATTAAATTTAAAATTCAGCAGAATTTACTGTTCTAGGGAAGGGAATTACGTCTCTTATGTTGCTCATTCCTGTCATATACATAATTGCTCTTTCAAATCCCAACCCAAAACCTGCATGTTTAGTTCCGCCATATTTTCTTAAATCTAAATACCACCAGTATTCTTCTCTGTCCAGTCCCATTTCTTCCATTCTATTTTCTAAAACCTCTAATCTTTCCTCTCTTTGGCTTCCCCCAATAATTTCTCCAATACCAGGTACTAATAAATCCATAGCTGCAACAGTTTTGTTATCATCATTTAATCTCATATAGAAAGCTTTAATATCCTTTGGATAGTTTGTAACAAATACTGGCTTTTTAAATATCTCTTCAGTTAAATATCTTTCATGCTCTGTTTGCAAATCACATCCCCATTCAACAGGATATTCAAATCTATCTTTAACCTTTGATAGCATATCAATTGCCTCTGTATAAGTAACGTATCCAAACTCAGAGTTTACTATATTGTTAAGTCTGTCAATTAGTCCCTTATCTATAAATGAGTTGAAAAATTCCATTTCTTCAGGGGCATTTTCCATGACATACTTTATAATATATTTTAACATATCTTCTGCTAATTCCATATCATCTTTTAAGTCTGCAAAAGCAATTTCTGGCTCTATCATCCAAAACTCAGCTGCATGTCTTGCAGTATTTGAGTTTTCGGCTCTAAATGTTGGACCAAATGTATATACATTTCTAAATGCTAGTGCATAGCTTTCTGCCTCAAGCTGACCGCTTACTGTTAGACTTGTCTCTTTTCCAAAGAAGTCCTGTGTAAAGTCCACCTTGCCATTATCCTCTTTAGGTACATTTAACAGGTCAAATGTAGAAATCCTAAACATCTCTCCTGCACCTTCTGCATCATTTCCAGTAATGATAGGTGTATGAACATAAACAAAGCCTCTGTCTTGGAAAAATTTATGAATTGCGTAGGCTGCTAATGATCTTACTCTGAATACTGCTGAAAAAGTATTGCTTCTAGGTCTCAAATGAGCAATAGTTCTTAAGTATTCCATGCTGTGTCTTTTCTTTTGCAATGGAAACTCTGCATTTGATTTTCCCTCAAGTTCAATCTTCTCAGCTTTGATTTCAAAGGGCTGTTTTGCATTAGGTGTTTCAACTAATGTTCCTTCAACTATTAAGGCTGTACTTATTGAGAATTTAGAAACCTCTTCGAAGTTAGTCAGAGCTTCATCATATACTATCTGAATGTTCTTGAAAAAGCTACCATCATTTATTTCAATAAATCCAAAAGCTTTTGAACTTCTGATGGTTCTTACCCATCCTGAGACTTTAACTGTTTTGCTTAAGTAATCCTGTTGATTTCTGTAAATATCCTTCACTAAGGTATACGTCATAATTAGTTCCTCCCTTTAATTAATTTTTTATATGAATTAAAATCATAGCAATAAAAAAAGCCCATCCTCCCTGGAAAGGGACGAAAGGCTATATTTCGCGGTACCACCCTAATTGTCATATAAATGACCAACTCATTATTAACAGTACTATTTTAATACTGCTCGTTGGTAACGGTACGATTCCGTCTAAGTCTACTCTCATAAGATTTCGGTTAGAGACTCTGAGATGTTCTTCAATATAAATTTCGTACTGACATTCCACCATAGTCAGCTCTCTATAACTACCTTCTATATTTACTCTTCTCTTCACAGTCTTTAATTTGTTTTATTTACCAGTATTATATTATTTAATATTTCTTTTGTCAAATATTATTTGAATTATTTTTATTTCTTAGAGCTTTTATAAATAAATCTTGTTACATAAATTATTAGCATTTCATCATTATTTCATGCACATTAATAATTAATATGCATATAGTAATAATGAAACGCTTTTGTTCCTTGATATTAATATAAAAACATCTGGGCTTTAAGCCCAGATGTTCTGATATAATGATTACTTATATTTTTCTATTCATAGTCACCGGAGCATGTAGAGCCGGCTACTGCTCCAACAGCTACTTGGCGTTTTTGCAATACTTTCAATGTGATATAAACTACCATTTTTTCTTCAAAGCGTTTGAACACTCTTTCTTCAAATGGAGCTCCACCTTTGCAAAGTTTAGTTGGATTTAGATACTCATCAAATTCAACTATCCTGCTACTAATTAGCTCACAAAATGGTAATTCATTAAAGTATTCAGTTGTAGTTTGATTGAATTCAGAAAAGTCACCAGATAGTAGTTTATCTTTATCTGCAAATTCTGGTCCGAATAAGTCGCTTTGTCTAAAATACTCGAATTCTGACTCGGTTCTATTTCTAACAGGAGCAGGTGCTATTCCGTTATATTCAACTGGTGTTGTGAATTTAAATGGAACATCTATTGTGCAGTGCCTAATATCTCCGCAGATGCCCTTAGCATTCGAACAACCAAGTGTAGCATACTCAATATTCTTTCTAACAAAACCTTTTACAAACAGCATGTTAGTGTTTTGTAGCAGTAGGCATTGAGTAATCTTTAGATGTTTCTTTATATTTTTAATTTCTATAGCTGGCTCTGGCAATTCATTTATAGAATCTAAGTTTACTTGCACTGTAAGCTCAGCCAAGACAACTGGAATCTTCGCTACTACACCGCTTGTAATAGGAGATAAATCTACAGGGAAGTTCGCTGCATCTACTAATGTTGTTGACTGAACATCGACACATGTAGATTTCCCTGGTTTGCAGGCACTATTTGTCTCTTGTTTTCCATAGCTTACTTTCATACCATATTGATTGTTATCTGAATATGACATTCGTTTGCCTCCCTTAATACTTTTTCTGGCTATGGGGCTTTTTCACTTGCCTCATTTCCTAGTACATATTATTCAGGTATTCTTTTTTAGTTACATTTGTTTTACAAATTTATTTATAAACATTTTATGAGTTTTCTGATTTATATTATAAAATCAAACTATTCATTTATTATTGTCTTAGGTACATATACTAATTTCTTTTGTAAAACTCTTATGGTGATATTTAGGATTCCTTCTCCTTCTATTGCATTGGACCTTAGCCTTTCTGTCTCAACTATTTCGCTGCTTACAACCTCACAATATGGTGCCTCATTATAGTATTCAGTTACTACTTGATTAATACAATTAGAATCCTCATATAGGATTTGTCCCATAGCTTTCTCATAATATTCTGTATCATATCTTATATTTCCATGGTTAATATTATACTTAAATTCTTCTATATTACTTTTCCTTATTTCTTCTGGTTTCATAATATTATATTTAATAAGAGTTGTACAATTAAATGGAACTTCTACAGTAACCTCTTGAACCTCCCCATATGCTTCTCCATCTTTTAAGGAGGAGCCAGTATAAAATCTAATATCCTTTTTAATGAAGCCTTTAATAAAAATTGTATTAGTATTTTGCACTAAGGTGCATTTATTAATATTCACTCTTTTTATCATTTCTTTTATCTCAAAAATAGGCTCAGAAAATTCAATTAATGAATTTATATTAATTCTAACTGTAAATACAGCAAGAATTACTGGAATTTTTGTCACTACTCCATTTGTTAGTCCTGTTATTTCAACTTCTTTATTAGGGCAGTTCACTATAGGCTCTTCTTCCCATTTGATTCTGTTGTGTTTCTTATTAATTTTAATAATAACATCCTGTTCTCTATGTATAGGTTTTAGATTCTCATATATTACCTTATAGCTTTCTGGGTATTCAACCCTTACATTTACCATTTTCTCGCCTCTTTCAAATATGAATTTGCTAAAAGCACCTTCTTTTATTTATTTTATTCAACTGTGCTTATTTAGTTACAATATCCAAATCCAAAAAATAAGAAAAGCTCCAATCAATTAAGGAAGCTTTTCTTCATAAATCAGGTTAGGACATTAGTAATTTTGAAATGCAAAATTATTTGCTCACTGCGACTTACATAAATTTCGCTATAAGAAAATTACTTTTTATGTAATTTATCTATTCTTTCTTTTATAGTCTTCTCAAACCCATTTTCTGTAGGATTATAGTATTTGACACCTACAAATTCATCAGGCAAGTATTGCTGTGGAGTATATCCTTCAGCATAATTATGAGGATATAAGTAATCCTTAATGTCTTTTTCAGAATTTAGTATATGCTTTTCCTCCATTTTTTTGCTAGTTGAATCTCTAAGATAAACAGGTACCTGACCCATTTTTCCTTTTTCAATATCTTCTAATGCCTTATCTATACCTAAATAGGATGCATTGCTTTTTGGAGCACATGCAACATATACAGCTGCCTGTGCAAGTGGAATCCTGCCTTCAGGCATACCTATAGTATTTATAGCTTGAAATGCAGATACTGCTAAAACTAGGGCTTGGGGGTCGGCATTGCCAACATCCTCAGAAGCACAAATGATTATTCTTCTTGCAATAAATTTAGGGTCTTCTCCTGCATATATCATTTTAGCCAGCCAATACAAGGTAGCATCTGGGTCTGAGCCTCTCATACTCTTAATAAAAGCAGAAATAATATCATAATGCTCATCACCATTTTTTTCATATCTAATAGCTCTTTTTTGTATACATTCCTCTACTACATTTAAGGTTATTTTTATAGTGCCATTTAAGTCAGGTGGAGTAGTTAGTACCCCAAGCTCTAAGCCATTTAATGCTATTCTCGCATCTCCACTAGAGGCTATAATTAAGTGTTCAAGTGCATCCTCATCAATATCAATATCAAACTCACCTAACCCCTTATTCCTATCGCTTATTGCTTTATCTAATATTATACAGATATGTTTACTATTTAAAGGCTCAAGCTTAAAGACCATAGACCTCGATATAAGCGCCTTATTTACCTCAAAAAATGGATTCTCTGTTGTCGCGCCTATAAGTATTAATGTTCCATTTTCAACATACGGCAAAAGAGCATCCTGTTGGGTTTTATTGAACCTATGTATTTCATCGATAAACAGAATGGTTCTCTTATTATACATGCCTAGGATTTCCTTGCTTTTATCTATTACTTCCCTAATATCTTTTATGCCAGATGTTACTGCATTTAATTGTTCGAAATTCTTCTTAGTAGAATTTGCAATTATTCTAGCTAAGGTTGTTTTCCCAGTACCAGGAGGGCCGTAGAAAATCACAGAGCTCAGTTTATCCGCTATAATTCCTCTATAAAGTAATTTTCCCTTTCCAATTATATGCTCCTGACCAATAAACTCTTCAAGTGTATTTGGGCGCATCCTATCTGCTAGTGGTGCCGATTTTTTCATATTCATTTCTGCACTAATTTGAAATAAATCCATATGCCTTCTCTCCTTAAAAAAACCTCCCCATATGGTTTTCTGCTTAACACCTATGGAGAAGGTTTTTATTCATAAGTATAGTTTTCTAAATTTTTCTAACTATGAAGCCTGATATGGGATAAGAGTAATCAACTCCATCTACAACTTTTATTATTGCTAGTATTGGAAAAACTACAGTTGATATTCCAATTGCTATCAATAAAGGTATCCCTATAAGTAAAAAGATTAATATTCCTGATATAATGCCAGCAGCAGCCATCATAATTTGAAAACCTAAAGCTTCTTTTGCTTGCGTTTTAACGAAACCATCACTTGAGACTAAAAGTGCTATTATTGGAGCAATTATAGGTATCCCGACAAATACACCAAGATGAGCCAATGCACATAATAGTTTTTGTTCAGTAGTTAGCATTCCATCAACCTCCCTCAACAACTTAATTATATTATAATATTATGAAAATTAAAAGAATAAATGTGAAAATATCTTAAGTGAAGGTTAAATTTTATAGCACCTATTAAACAAATACCTTATTCACATATTCTGAAGATGATGTACTTAATATCCCTCCATAATTTAGCTTAAAGTATACCTTATCTCCTACCTTATAATTATTCAAGCTATCTGTCACATCAATTATCAGATGGTCGCTACTGCCTCCAAAAATAGTTATCTTATCATCTTCAGGAGCTATGTTATCTATACTTACATCTTGTTTACCAATGGCACAAATAGCTCTTTTTCGTATACCTTTGTCTTGAAAAACAGGCTTGTTGCCAAAGGCATCCATTCCTATTTCTCCAATAGGTAAAGAAGGCTTATCCTTTATCTCTATAATTTCAGCTACTAGTCTAAAACAGTCTTCATATGTATCTTGAATGATATTTCCGTATGCAGTTTCTCTTCCTAGTACTATGGATTCTCCTAATCTAAGCTGATTAATTCCTCCCGGGATACCATCTCCGCCTTCAAGAAGATACAAGCTGCTTGAATTTCCACCAGAAACTATTTCAAGCTTTATTGAAAATTCTTTTTCTATTCTTTCTTTTAGGTTTACCAAATGACTTAGATTTTCTTGCTTAGGTATTATTCCTCCGTAGCAGGTAAGATTTGTTCCTATACCTAGCAGATGTATGCCTTCTAGTCTCAGAACTTCTTCTACAGTATTTATAATTTCTACTTCATCTAATATTCCCTCTCGTAAATCTCCTAAATCTATCATTAGTATGATATTATGAATTTTTGACTTGTCAATGGCTTTTTGTGAGAGTGCTTTTATAGTTTCTAGCTCAGAATTTAGAGATATATCAGCAAATTCTACTACTTCGTCGACCTGACTTATCATTGGAAGCCTAAGTAATAGTTTTGGAGCAGCTATTAACTGCATACGTTTTAAATTTTCGATTCTTGAATCTGCAAGCATTGAAGCACCACATTCAACTAGAATTTCTGCTATCTCTGGAATACCGCAAAACACCTTAGTTACAGCAGCTACGCTGATACCATTTTTATTACATAAGCATATTAGCTTTTCTGCATTGTGTTTTATTTTATCTAAGGATATTTCAACTCTTGGATACATTTTGTTCCTCCTATCTAATGAACTCGTTCAGATAAAGCTGAACATCAAGGCTTCAGATGGGAATTCTACCTCACCTGAAGTTGAAAAAGTACCCCACACCTATAGAAGTAGGAGTCATAATAATTTGATATACTTTGATGCTTATGAATGAAAGATACTTTGCTTATGCTCAGCATAACAGGAGAAGTCTTTGCAAAGGTCAAATAAGCTACCCTACTGCTGCTTGACAGCCAGTGACTATTCTACATTATGCCTAGGCTGTCTTTTAAGAGCTTTATTGCAGCCTCTGGGTATTTTTCTGATAATACGCCTAAAGATGCCATAATATAATTATTGTCTACCAATATTTGTACCTCTTTATTTGGCAATAGTTCATTTCCTTTATTACTTAAGGCTATACTTTTCATTATTTGGAACCTATTAGGTAGTCTAGTTAATGCTCCCCCAGTACCAACTATATACCTAATATTTGTTAAATCCTTACCTTCTGCTATGGTTTTCTTGCCACTTGGTCCGTACAAATCTCTTAATTTTCCAGAATGTCTCTTTACTGCTGTTATTACAGCTTCAAGAGTCAATTCTTCAATAAATCTTTTTTCAATGTCGGATACAGGAATAGGCTTATGGTTTTCAACCAGAGCAGTCAATTCTTCCGTACTGATATCTAGTTTGTTAGCCAAGTTGTCTATCCCTATTCTGTTTACTATATTTTTCAAGTTTACATATACTCCAAGATCGCCTTCCACCGTTCTTTTAGATATTGGTTCAGGGCTAACTAGTATTCTATTTATTTCATCACTGCCCTCTGTGACAGAATGAACATCAGTTGTAGCACCTCCAACATCTATAACGAGTATATCCCCCATTTCTTCCTTTAGCAGTTTTGCCCCCAGCATAACTGCTCCGGGTGTTGGCATAATCGGTCCCTTTACCATTTCCCTTACTTCCCCCATACCTGGTGCATGTATAATATGCTCTTCAAATACTTCTTGGATTACTTTCCTAGTTGGCTCAATATTAAGCTGGTCTATTTTAGGATAAACATTTTCTACTATATATAGTTTTATCTGAGTATCTTTAAAAATTTCCTTAATCTCTTCTTGATTTTCAATGTTACCTGCATATATTACTGGTATATTGAGATTTAACCCTCTAATTAATTCAGCATTATGAATAGCAGTATCCCGTTCACCATAATCTACTCCTCCAGCAATCAGTATAATATTAGGATTAATCTCTTTCAGCTTGTTCAAATCCGTTCTTCTCATCTTCCCAGCAGTAATCATATGAAGATTTGCACCTGCACCTAAAGCCGCTTCTTTTGCCGCTCTTACTGTCATGTCATATACAAGTCCATGAACAGTCATTCTTAGTCCTCCTGCAGCGCTGCTAGTAGACATAAGTTCGTCATATTCTATGTCACTTACCTTAAGGCTTTCACTTAAATCCCTAATTGCTGCTCTGAGACCTATGTTAACATCCCCCTCCCCTACACTTGTAGGAGCTTGACCCTGCCCCACAAATGTGGGGCAATTGTCATGTATTCCATTAAAGGCATTTACTACTGTGGTTGTACTGCCTATTTCCGCTACTAAAACATTAATTCTCATTCAACATTTCCCTTCTTTTTTTAACAAGGAAGGTAGCTACATGAACTCCTTTAGTACCCCTTCCAAATCCAGCATCTACTCCTTGCTCTACGGCCAATTCATTAGATACCTGCGTTCCCCCACAAGCTAAAATAATTTTATCCCTTATTCCTTTTTCTACACAAAGCTCGTGCATAAGCTTCATGCTCTTATAGTGTATATCATCATGGCTGATTATTGTTGAAGCAAGTATTGCATCTGCATTTAACTCTATTGCTGCATCTATTAGCTTTTCAACTGGTACTGATGTTCCAAGATAGTGGCATTCTATTCCGTAGCCTTCAATTCCACCATGCTTAATATCGATTATTTCTCTTAAACCTACAGAATGTTCGTCTTCTCCCACTGTTCCTGCTACTATTTTCATTGGGCGATTTTCGATTTCTTTTCTTATTTCATCGTCTGACATAATCTCTGGCTTTGGTGGAATTACAAGTGTACTAGTATCTATTGTAAAAGGTACTTTCCCTTTTAGCTCAATTCTAGTACCTTCTGCTGCCTGAAGTACTTCCTTATGAATTACTTCCACATCTTCAAGCCCTAGATTTTTTCCTATTTCAATAGCGGCAAACTCAGCAGTTCTTTCGTCAGTTGGAAGGAATAGTGTTATCTGAATTATCCCATCACCCTGCCATTCCATTTCAGGCTTTATTTTTGTAGTTTCCCTTAATTCTTTTGTTTCTTCCAATCTCACATTTACATTATCAGTTTCGTCTAGTTCATCAATATATATAATCTTGTCTGGAACTTCAAATGTACATCCCTCAATAAGTGCTGATGGATTGTCTATTGCATCTTTATCGTATTGCTGTGCATTATTATATCCAAAATGAGCGGTAACTGGAGCCATGTAGTCATCTTCTCTTTCAAATACAGTTCCTACACCTATACCTCCATCTATTTTTCTAACAATACCGTCTCCATTTCTTTCAGGATAGTATCCTGAATCAACAAAGAAACCTTCCTCTACTGCTCTAAAGTATCCCCCTACCTCAAGCATTTCTTCCATAAATAATATGGCTCTTTCTTTTAACTCTCTAACCTTATCTGCTAATTCACCACTATCTCTTTTTATTTCTACCATTTCTGTAAGCCCATCCATACCTACTAGGGCTTGCTTTGCTGTATTAGTGCCCTCTATATTATAGATATGCCATGGAACATTTCTGCCCTCATCAGGAGTAATAGTAGATTGAATATCCGCTCTTGTGAGCTTTGAAATTAACAGGTTAAGAGTATGTGTTACAGTTGCCTCCCTTGTTGAAGAGCCCATATATTTAGTATTTTGTTGAGCTCTCATTTTATATTCTTTAAATAGCTCTCTTAGTGCAACTGCATAAGGTAAGTCTATTCTCATACAAGGTGCTGGTGGCGCAGTTGGAGGTACTGTTGAAAGACAGATATTTTCTTTTTTCATTCCAATTTTCACTGAGTACATAGAGTTAATAGCATGCTGTACCATAAGCTCTGGCATAACCTTCCATGCTTCTCTAGCAGTAGCATTTGCGTTATGAGCACCGTCAATCTGAGCCATATCTGCCCAAGTCATGACCTTCTTAGCTACTGCGGCATCTACAAAGGATCTAACCATGTTGATATTTCTATACAGCACATTATATTGCGGGTCTTGGTGGGCACCATTTACTCCTTCTTCAGCAAACATAACAGCTATTTCAGGACCTGCTACACCACTTACATATGAGTGATAATTAATTGGTCTTCCAACTTCATCTTCTATCATATCAAGAGCTTTTCTTTGAGCTCTAACTTGCTTTCTAGTTATAGGTATGCCACCTATACCTTGAGGAGTTCCTTCGATTAATCCATCGAAATGACTTTGTCCAGCTGTTCTTATAACCATTAAATGATCTGCACCATGCCAAGCAGCCATTCTCATTCTTCTGATGTCATCCTCAAATCTACCTGATGCTATTTCAGTAGTAATAACTGAATCTGGCTGTGGGTCAATATCATCAAAATAGTGAGCAGATGGTAAAGGCTGACTTTGACTTAGATTTTCTGATGTATCATAATATTCAAATTTGCCTATATCTCTTTTCTGACCTGCTCCATCTCTCCAATGCCAACCTCTTCTTCTTGGTCTGTAGCTTTCAAGATTTTCTAATATATTTGTTATATTTAGTTTTTCATTTGGCTTTAGCTTCATTATTTTTCACCTCCAGTAAAGCTCTTCATAACCTCATCCCACATCTGTCCTTCTGCTAGCTTTAAACCTGCTTCTCTAATACTTAAATCATAATCCTTAGATAATCTGTATACTAAATGTCCTGCTCCTTTGCCTAATAAGCCTCTATCTATTGCTCCATCAACAATAGCAGTAGCCTCTAAGCTTGAAAACCCCATTCTTAATAGAACCGATCTTTCAATTGAAGGACTTGTTTGCTTATAAGCCAGCTCTACAAGTGGGTCAACTATTTTCTCAGCTAATTCCCAAAATCTTGCTTCCAGCTGTTCTTCTGACAAATCTTTTAGATGCTGTCTTCTTGTTTCGAAATCATCTTTTCTTTTCATCCTTGCACCCCCAAGTTATATATTTATTCCTAATTCCTTTAATGTACTTATTACAAATTCTGTGCTTGATTTACTGTCTTCTCCTAAGGACTTAATATCTTCATCTGAAAAAGAAGTTATTTTCATAATATCAATACAGTTTTTAATATAAGATTTCCTGAGCTTATTTAAATCTAAATCCTTTGCTTTTATCAGTCTTGGATGCTCGGGTAATATAATATTTTCCCCTGGAACTTCATCTTCAGGATTTCCAATAATAATTTGAATTCCATTTTCTCTTGCAAAAGTAAGCTGTGGCTGTATGTGCTTACCTGCGCCAGTATATTCAGTTTCCTGTACTAATACTATTTTATCCTGGTCTAATTCCTGTGCAATTGAAAATGCAGCCGCCAAGGATGTGTTTCCTGCTGGTCCCCTTTCAATACCCTCTATCTGCGCTAAAGCCTCTGTTATATAGAATACTTCACCTTGGTTCACTGTTACATATCTATCTAGGTATCTTAGTGGTCTTCCAGCTGATCTAGGTACATCTGAACGGTCTGGCCAAGTAGAAAATGGTATTCCGAAGCCAGTATGCCCAGTGGTGAAGGATTTTCTATTAAACTGCTTATCACTTGCCATATGAAGTCCTTTTAGGTTAACACTTGCGCCAACAATTTGTGTATTTAGTGCACCTGCTTTAATAAGTCCCCTCGCAGTTCCTGTTAAGTTTCCTCCTCCTGCATTAGTTGCAACTACTACATCTGGATCTCTTCCTTCTCTTTCTCTAAATTGCATAGCAATTTCATAGCCCAGTGTCTCTACACCAGCGATACCGAAAGGAGTGTATAGCGAGGCATTAAAATACCCAGTATCTTCTAGCAATCTTAGAAATGTATAGAATAGCTCTGGACCTACGGTTAATTGAACTACCTCAGCTCCTAGGGCTTCACATTTTCTTGCTTTTTCAATTATTTCAGGCTGACCAACACCTCTCGAATCATAGCATTCTTGAACAACAATACATTTAAGCCCTCTCATAGCAGCTTGGCTAGCTACTCCGGCACCATAATTACCGCTTGTAGCAGCAATTACTCCTTTATATCCCAGTTTTTTTGCATGATATACGCTTACTGCTGCTCTCCTTGCTTTAAAGCTGCCAGATGGATTTGAGGCTTCATCTTTAATAAATATTCTTGCACCCTTTCCTTCAGGGGCCAATTGTCTAGCAAGTCTTGTAAGGTTTTTTAGCTCTAAAACAGGTGTATTTCCTACTCCAGTTTCACTTTGTATATCCTGCATTTCTTGTAGTGTATAGCCAGTTTCTCTCATCATTCTTTCGTAGTCAAAGGCTATCCCACCACTTTCAAATTTATCATAGTCTATGCCTACAGCCTGCTTCATAATGTCTTTTTTTCTTGCCATGACTGCATCGTAGCTTATATCCTTATTCATTATTCTCACCACCTTCAAGAATGCCTCTTAATTGTCTGCCTATGTATAATAATTCTGGAATACATTTCCCAAAATCATGTTCATAATAAGGAGCAATCTCTATTAGCTTTCCAGATACTTTTCTTCCGATATAGGTCTCTATATTTACTATATCTCCAATTCTAGCTTCATTATCATCAAGAAAACCTTTAGTCCATAATTCAAGGGGAACATTTCTAGTATCTTCTGGCACCTGTACTGCTCTCTGGTCAGGAGTAAGTACAATGTTGTGTATTCTTACCCAATCGCCTTTTTTTGCATATTCCACTTTTCTCACCCTACCTTTTTATTAAATCTCTCATATCTCCCATAATTGCTCTTGGAACTGGCAAATCTATCATAGTCTTTAATCCTGAGTCTGAGTTTATAACATGAGGAATCATATTGACACACATGGCTATAGTTCCTAGTCCACCTTCTACCTCTGGCTTTATAGACATATTTACTTCTGGAGTACCTTTTATTGTTATGTAGTCTCCAGTATATGTACCTTCCATTTCTGGCTCTATTTGCTGTGGATGTATCATATCTATCTTGACGTCTCCATCTACATATCCCTGACCTGTCATATTTACACCTGCAACATCTCCAGCCTTAGCAAATCCAAAAGGTGATTTTCTATCAACACTAGTCACTATTGGTTTCATCTGCTGTTTAATTTTACTAACGTCCCACCCTATTGCCTTTGCAATCATTTGTATGGATTCAGGGAATCCAACATGTCCAGCTAAAGTACCATCTGCTACGCCTTTTTCAAATGCTTCAACAGTTAATCCAACTCCTTGCTCTTCCATTACAGCAGGTCCAAATGGTGATAAACTATTAACTCTTTTTGCCTCTATATGTTCTACATCAATCATGCATCCAGTTAAGCACACTACTAATAAATCCATTATTAGTCCTGGATTTATTCCAGTACCTAATACTGTGACACCGTTTTCCTTAGCTATATTATCAAGTTCCTTTGCCAGCTCAGGACTTTGTGCATATGGATAAGCCATCTCCTCTGCTGTAGATATAACATTAACTTTCCTTTCTAATGCATATTTCAATTTAGGAAATGCATTTTTGGTAAAGGAATCAGTAGCACATAGACAAACATCACAGCACTTTTCTGTTAGAACCTCTTCTATATTGCCATTAATAATTACCTCTGATCTGCCTTCTCTTTCAACACCTAGAACTTCAAAAATGCTCTTACCTATTTTGCTTGGACTCATATCACAAACACCAACAATCTCTACTCCTTTTTTCTTTAGCAGCATCTTTGCCATTCCACTTCCCATAGCACCAAAACCCCAAATAACTACTTTAATATTATTCATAAACTGCACCTCCAAATATTGTAAATATAATAAAAAATAATCTATCAATTATAATGCAATATCCTTGCCAATAAACCTATACTTGACAAAGATAAGACCTAAGCCTTTATAGTGTTAAGAATTTTAAAATAGGGAGCAAAAAAGCAAAATACCGCAAATAATTTTGCAGAAATGTGCAAAATTATTTGCGGTTATAAAGGTATTTCATACTTTTTAATTTTGTGCTGTAGGGTTTGCCTTTTTACTCCTAAGATTCTTGCGGCTTCAGAAATATTATATCCAGCTTCATCAAGTGATTTTTGTATCAGTTTTCTTTCCACCATATCTATTATTTCTGATAATGGCTTGTGGGAGTAAATTATATCATTATAATTAGATTCATCCTCTAATATACTAGGTGCAAATCCGTGAAAATATTCAAATTTTAGTACATGTTCATCTTTAGGAATTAAATTCATAGCTCCTTCAATTAAATTCTCCAGCTCACGAACATTTCCTGGCCAAGAATGCTTCATAAAAGCTTGCATCATATCCTGAGATATAACCCAAACATCTTTATTGAATATCTTGTTATATTTCTTAATAAAATGTGCACATAAAAGTTTGATGTCGTCCTTTCTTTCTCTTAATGGCGGAACCTTGATGGATATTACATTAAGTCTATAATATAGATCTTTCCTGATAATTCCTTTATTAATTGATTCAATAGGGTCCTCATTAGTAGTAGCAATTATTCTCACATCAATAGGAATTTCCTTTAACCCTCCTACCCTTCTTATGTAGCCTTCCTGTAAAACTCGTAGGAGCTTTGCTTGTAAAGAAACGCCCATTGAATTTATTTCGTCTAATAGTATAGTTCCACCATTTGCCTGTTCAAACAAACCAGGTCTATCTACTGCACCTGTAAAGCTGCCTTTTACTGTACCAAATAGTATTCCTTCCAATAAGGACTCAGGCAAAGCCGCACAGTTCTGACCTATAAAAGGCTTATTTTTCCTACTTCCATCATAGTGTATACTTTGTGCAAAGAGTTCTTTACCAGAACCAGTTTCTCCGTAAATAAGAACACTAGAAGTAGAGTCCTTTGCTCTTCTGGCTATATCTATAGCTCTGACAAAGCTTTCATTATATCCTATTAAATCTTCAAATTTATATTTATTGCTCTCATATGCAATTTCTTTTTCCTGCTCTCCTATTAATTCTGCTTGTAAATCTACTAGTTGCTCTGAGAGCTTTTGAATATTTGTAACATTTCTTGCAATTTCTAAAGCTCCTAAGATGGTTTTATCCTTCTTAATAGGAATAGTCGTATTGATAGTAGTGATTTTTTCTCCTTTGTAATTTAAATATGTTTGAGTCCTGTCAAATATCTTCTGACCGGTATTAACAACACTTAATAAAGTACTTGTATGCTCATTTAAGCTAGGAAATATTTCCAGCAATTGCCTATTAATAACCTTTTCTCTTTCTATTCCTTCTAGCATTGCCATTGATTCATTATAGAATATAGTTTTACCGTCAGCATCTACAACATGAATTCCCACATCTATATGCTGCAAAATTTTTTGCAGTAGCAATTTTTCAAACTCATGCGACCTCATACAATCATCCCTTTTTAAGCATTTGATTATTTAAGCTGTATCATAGCAGCCATTCTCCCTGTTTTGCCGTTATCTTTTCTATAAGAAAAGAACTTATGGTTATTACAGCTAGTGCAAAGCCCAGATATAGTTATATTTCTACTTAATATCCCATTTTCCTCTAATACCTTTTTATTTGCACTCCACAAATCCAACTTCCATATATCTATAGATTCTTTCATGAGTACTTCTTCAACAGATGATAGATTTTTTTCAAATATATTATATACATCTTTTCTTACTGAATAGCAGCATGAGCCGATTGAAGGACCTATGCTAACTAATATATCTTCAGGATTTGAATGATATATATCTTTCATCGTGTTAACCATCTTCTCTCCTATCCTTCCTACAGTCCCCTTCCATCCTGCATGTGCAACTCCAGCAACTTTCTTAGCTTCGTCAAGAAAGAATAATGGAACACAGTCTGCATAAAAGGTTAAAAGCATAAGACCTTTTACATCAGTTAAAAGCCCATCTACCTCTTTATAATCCAATGGTTTAACAAGTCCCTTACCTGCATCCTCTTCTGTAATTATTCTAATAGCTGTACCATGTACTTGATCTGATAATACCATTTTTTCTAAAGGTACACTAAAAACCTCTGAAATCTTTTGGTAATTCATTATTACATTTCCACTTTCATCTTCTGTTTTCATGCCTAGGTTTAGTGTATTAAATGGCTCAGGGCTTACACCGCCTATTCTTGTAGTAAACCCATGGTTAACCAGTCCTGTTTCCTCAAAGCTAGGTATTATATAATACTCAAGTCCATTAATTTCTCTTAGCTCAAATCTTACATTTTCATTCACAATATCACCTCTTTTATACTTTTCAATATAACTCATAAGAAACATGTTAGAAATATAGGCATCCAACATGAAACCATAATAAAAAATCCACGGATTGCGGTTTCAAATATGGATAACTCCTACAATTCATTCCAATAAAAAATCCTAAAATTTATAAACTCGCTTCGCTCAAACATATAAATTTCTTTACGGATTTTTCATCTCCATTCATTGGGAGTTATAGCCATATTCTCCAAATGCATTCCTTAGTATTTTTTATTATGATGTTGGATGCCTATACTAAGCAAACTTCAGATTTAATATTATAATTCTTAGTGAATGGAGACATAAAATCCGTTAAGCAACTTGCACTGTCTGAGCAAAGCGAGTTTGCAAAAGGACTCAAAAGAGTCCTATTTTTCATCAAGTATCTTCTTAAGTTCATCCATAAAGGTATTTAAATCCTTAAACTGTCTATATACCGAAGCAAATCTAACATATGCAACCTCATCAATATTTTTGAGCCTATTCATAACCATTTCACCTATAAGGTCAGTAGTTATTTCCCTTTCCATAGAATTAAATAAGGATTTTTCTATTTCATCAACTACATCTTCAATAACCTTCATAGAAACCGGTCTTTTTTCACAGGCTCTGATTATACCATTTAGAAGCTTGTTTCTATTATATGACTGTCTATTTCCATCTTTTTTAATAACTACAAGTGGTATATCTTCAATTTTTTCATAGGTAGTAAATCTTTTACTACATTTAGTACATTCTCGTCTTCTACGAATGGCTTGTCCTTCGTCAGTAGGTCTAGAATCTATTACCTTAGATTCATAGTAATCGCAATAAGGGCATCTCATCTTTTTCCCCTCCATCTATGCTAAGTCTTAATCAGATTATATTATATCTTTTACTCAATGTCTACTTCTTACATGCTATATAGTCGATTAATTCTAAGCCTCTTTATTCTCTCCCCCATAAAACATATAGTCTTCAGTACTTATATTGAGATCCACTAAGATAACATCTGAACCTATTCTAACAATGTTCTGCCACTTTATAACATAATCTTGATTTTTTCCAAATAGACCTAGTATCCTTCCTGGTCCTGGTAGAACAATAGCTTCAATTATTCCCTTGTCTAAATTCACTTCTAAATCAGAAATAAATCCTATTCTTGTCCCGTCCCTTACATTTATTACTTCTTTTTCACGTAAATCAGTAGTCTTTACCATTGTTTCACCTTCTTTAATATATTTATATACTATATATATTAACTGAACCTATAATATTATTACTAATATTTAGTGGGCAAAACAATGGCAAGCCTATTGAAATTCAAATTAATTTAAATCAGCTTTCTCATGTGCTTCAAGGCCGTTTTTTCTAATCTGGATACTTGAGCTTGAGATATACCTATCTCTTCAGCAACCTCCATCTGAGTTTTCCCTTCATAAAACCTTAGATTTAGAATTAATTTTTCCCTGTCATTTAGTTTTCTAATGGCTTCTCTCAAGGCTATTTCCTCCAACCAAGTTTCATCTTCACTTTTTTCATCGCTTACCTGATCCATAACAAATATTGCATCTCCACTGTCATGATATATAGGCTCAAATAATGATATCGGGTCTTGAATTGCATCTAATGCAAAAACTACCTCTTCCTTTGGCAACCCTAGCACTTCAGCTATCTCAGTAATCGTAGGCTCTTTTGAATTTTTGTTCACTAATTGATCTCTTGCTTGCAGTGCTTTATACGCAATGTCCCTCAATGATCTACTAACTCTTATTGAGTTATTATCACGTAAATATCTTCTAATTTCTCCAATAATCATAGGGACAGCATAAGTAGAAAATCTAACGTTTTGTGATAGGTCAAAATTATCTATTGCTTTTATAAGTCCTATACATCCTACTTGGAACAAATCATCAACGTGCTCGCCTCTTTTGCTGAATCTTTGAATGACACTTAGAACTAATCTCAAATTTCCTTTTACAAATTCTTCTCTTGCACTCATATCGCCTGCATGTATTCTATCAAATAGTTTTCTCATTTCACTATTAGTAAGTACGGGTAGTTCAGAGGTGTTTACTCCGCATATTTCCACTTTATTTATATGCATATAAGTAATTCATTCCTTTCTTGATGTTTTGCCCCTTTTACATAAAAATTATTGCCTTCTTTAGTTCTTATTATTCAACAATTAATGTAATTAGATTAAGTTATGCAAAAAAAATAATGAGACCCATGCTACGGTTTTGTTTAGGTAAAATATACCAGTCAAAATCTCTAAGCAGGATCTCTGTCCAAAATCTTTAATTAAATCATTTTATTAATTTCCTTCTTTAATCTTTTAATTATTCTTTTTTCAAGTCTAGATATATAGGATTGAGAAATCCCTAAAAGGTCTGCAACCTCTTTCTGAGTTTTTTCTTCTCCATTTTTAAGCCCAAATCTAAGCTCCATGATTTTTTTCTCACGAGTTGTTAGCTTACAAATAGCTTGATTCAATAAATCCTTATCTATTTCCTCTTCTAAGCACTTGAATATTACATCATTTTCAGTTCCCATTATATCTGATAATAAAAGCTCGTTTCCATCCCAATCAATATTTAAAGGTTCATCAAAGGAAATTTCAGCTTTAAATCTGCTATTTCTTCTAAGGTACATGAGGATTTCATTTTCTATACATTTTGAGGCATATGTAGCTAGTTTTATTTTTTTGTCTGGTTTGAAAGTATTTACTGCTTTAATTAAACCTATTGTGCCTATTGAAACTAAATCCTCTACCCCTATTCCTGTATTTTCAAATTTTCTAGCAATATACACAACTAGTCTAAGATTTCTCTCTATCAAAACAGTTTTTATACTTTCATCCTCTTCAAGCTTAGACACAAGATAATTTTCCTCATCTGGAGTCAGAGGCGGCGGAAGAACTTCACTTCCCCCTATGTAATATATTTCTCCCTCATCATATAATTTGAGCTTCCTTAGTATCCTTATATAATGTATTCTAAAAATAAGCTTTAGCTTATTCAATTTTTTTCCCATTTAAACTACCTCCTTTTGAGTAAACATCTCTGGATGAAGCAAAGCAACATAATTGTCCTCATTTGAAAGACTATTATTGTAAATTCCAACAACGATATCGCAAAATGATTTATCTTCATCGTCTTTCACTATAACTTTATCTGGCTTGAATCCTATCAACATACCATTTTCTTTCCCTAAAGATTTGAAGGGTATTAGCCTAAACTTTAAATTAGTCACATTTTCTACCATGATTTCTGAAATTACTTGCAGGTCATTCTCTTTATATTTTTCAAAAATACTTTGCACCTCTTTAGGTAATAGCTCTCTTATGGCTGAGAACTGAATAATTATCACTGGTGTTTGCGTAAGAGGGTCTCTTAAAAGATTTCCTGTATCCAAGAGACCTATTATCTCAACAGTTTTATTGTTTAAACTAATCTCTATAGGCATATAAATCTTACTCTTTGTTAAGATTGATTGAATATATCCCCAAGCAATCTTAATTAAAATATATGATATAGATACAGCAAGTACTAGTACTTTTACAGGAAAATCTCTAATATAAAATATACCATTACCTGCATAAGCTTCTACATCAGCTAAATAGAATAATGCCAAGGATGCTCCAGCAAATATAAAAGCCATTACATAAAAGGTTGCTATAAGCCTAATGAACTTTCTAAGCTTTATTGGATTAAAGGCTACAATTATTATTAAAATAGAAATAGAAACTTTTATAATAAATTTAGTCATAAACATCAAAGAAGGAAAGAATATGACCAATGCATAAATTGCTCCAATAAAAGAAGCTAATAATAGTCTAATATTATTTGCTTCTGATTTTGTAAACCTTCCAGTTAAATATAGCAATATATAATTAATTACCATATTTTCTAGTAAAAGATACTCTGCATATATGTACAAATTACTGCCTCCTTTTGTACATCCTCGTTCTAATAAACTCTTATTCATCTTATCTCTTTTTTATGTCTATTATAATACAAGAGTTATTAGAATTATGTCATATACTGAAGTCGAAAAAAACCCTTTCTAAAAATAGAAAGGGTTATTTATCTCTTCTCCTCAAGAAGGTTGGAATATCTAGTTCGTCGGTATCAAATTGCTTTGGTTCATGGACAATTTTTTCTTTAACTTTTTCGTTAGTAATAGAAACTGGAGGTTTATCCATTGTTTTTTCTTGTTTAATACTGTCAAAACCTGTAGCAATGACAGTTATCTTAATCTCATCCTTTAAGTTCTCATCTAAACCTGCTCCAAAAATAATATTAGCATCTGGATCAACTGATTGCCTAATAAGATCAGCAGCCTCATTGACCTCAAAAATACCTAGGTTTGGTCCCCCTGTTATGTTCAATAAAACGCCTTTTGCTCCTTCAATAGAAGTTTCCAATAATGGACTATGTATTGCTTGCTTAGCGGCTTCAGTTGCTCTGTTTTCTCCACTTGCTTTCCCTATTCCCATATGTGCTAGGCCTTGGTTCAGCATAATGGTTTTAACGTCGGCAAAATCTAGATTTATTAATGCAGGCACAGCAATTAAATCAGATATACCTTGTATGCCCTGTCTAAGAACATCATCAGCTATACTGAAAGCTTCAACAATAGAGGTTTTCCTCTCTACTACCTGTAACAATCTATCGTTAGGAATAGTTACTAATGTATCTACTCTCTTTTTTAATTCTTCAATTCCTTTTTCTGCATGCATCATTCTTTTTCTGCCTTCAAACATAAAGGGCTTTGTTACAACTCCAACAGTTAGTATGCCAAGCTCCTTAGCTACTTCTGCTACAATAGGTGCTGCTCCTGTTCCTGTTCCACCGCCCATACCAGCGGTTATAAATACCATATCAGCACCTTTTAATACTTCTGTTATTTCATTTCTACTCTCTTCTGCAGCCTTCATGCCAACTTCTGGATTTGCCCCAGCTCCAAGTCCCCTAGTTAATTTCTCTCCAATTTGAAGCTTTGTCTCAGACTTAGAAGAATGAAGGGCTTGTCTATCTGTGTTAATAGTGATAAATTCTATTCCTTTTACTTGATTTTCTATCATCCTGTTTACAGCATTGTTTCCACCACCACCAACTCCAATGACTTTAATGTGCGCAAATTGTTCTACATCTACTTCAAAATCGAACACTTCATTACCCCCTTATTATATGCTAAAATATTTATTTCATAGTTTACATATTGATTCTTATGCTACCATTTTTATTCCTTTTTCTTTATTTTTTGATTTTTTCTTTTAAGAATATAATATTCTATAAAATATTCAAATTTCCTCTTTAATAAACAATATATGATGCCTGCTTTAACGGAAATTATTGGACCATTTTACACTCATATGCAGAATACTACAGTATTTAAGAATATTATAGTATTTAAGAATATTTCCTCCTTTGGTCCTAGATATATTTTTAAAAACAATTTAAATTAAAGCATTAGTTTATATCTTTCTTTCTAAAAATTAATCTTCTTATAATAGCAAAGTTCTGGAACAACCTTCCTCCAAAGGCAAATATTGCCGCATAATAGAGTGGAACACCTAGTCTGTCTCCTACATAAGCTAAAAATGCTGCTAAAATTGCATTTCCAAAGAATCCTGAAATAAAAATTTCTGTATTAAATTTTTTTTCGAGCACAGCTCTTAAGCCGCCAAAAACTGAGTCAAGACAAGCTAATATAGCAACTGATACATATAAGGAGTAGCTAGCAGAATAAGTTATCGGTAAATAAATACCTATCAGTACTCCTATAATAATACCTACAAAAGCTAATATAATCACAATTATTCACCTTCTCCTCTTTGTTTTGCGTATTTGAAACCTTGTTCTACCCAGTTATATTTAGGTATATACAAATTGTCCATCATTATTGCTTCAACTCTAAGCTGGTGAACCTCCCTTAGCAGCCAACCATGGGTATTGGGTGCATTAATCGCAGCATATAAAAGCTTAGGATCTCCAATGGCCTTTATAACAAATGGAGGCGCAGAGCTTCTACCATTAACCCTAATTATTGGTCCGCCACACTTAATTTCTGATCTAGACATAACCCTTTGACCATTAATACTTATAGCCTCTGCTCCTGCTTTTCTTAAATCATTGAGAATAATTTGAACATCAGCATCATGTACTATATCATCATTTATTCCCAAGCCAACTATTTCTTCTTCTGGATTATCATCTATTATAATAGTAACTCCAGGGCCTTGAACATCTTCCAATCCAGATGTTAGCTTTAATCCATTAATTTCATTAATTAAATGCTCCGATATATCTGCTTCCTCATCATTAATAACAGCTTCAAGCTTTGCCAATTCTTTCCTTCTGTCTTCTGTTAGTCCTTTTATATCATCTAACTCTTTACGTATATTATTTATTTCATTTTTCATTGTCTGTAAATTCTTTAATGAAACTAAGTCATAGTCGTCTATATTCTGTTTCATCTGAAAAGATAACAGAAGCCCTAGAAGAATAGAAAGGATTATGAGCCAAGTTACCCCTTTATTTTTTTCCATGCCCATTTCTAATCCCTCCAAAATCTAATTTGATATTTCTTCTACTGGTTGAGCATATCTAAATTCTTTAATCTTTCTATATTTAGGAATAACTATATTCTGTTCCTGCTTAATGTGTATATCTAAGTTGAGCAAATTCTCCATATACCAAATGAGTCCATGCTTAATACGAAGTGAATTCTCTAAGTCATCAGCCTTTCCTATTGCCTTAATCACAAAGGGTGGACCAAGGGATACTCCATTAATCTCTAGATGACCTGCAGCCATAACTATCTCTGTAAAGCCTGTATATCTTTGATCATTAATAGATATAGCCTCTGCTTCAGTAGCATTAAGAACACTTATTATTTGAAGAAGATACTCATAATTATCTACTATAATGCTAGATTCTCCTCCAAATACTATTTCCGCTGGAGGGTCATTTATTTCTATAGTAATCCCAGGACCTTGAACATCTTCGTAGCCTGCTAGATTCCTGTATTTTTCAATATCTTTATACAGGTTTTCTAAATAGACATCCTTCTCAACTTCACCCTTTTCATACTGCTTGAGCTTAGCTTCCAAGTTATCCAATTCATTTCTTAATCTGTCTCTCTCATCCTGAACCTTTTTATAGTCAATAGCTAATTGTTGGGCCCTTTGTGTAGGTATTGTCCCAGAGCCTATTGAATTCTCAACGGTCTTAAATTGAACTGCTAGGATTGCACCTAATACGATACAAACCAAGATTATAGCTACCTTACTCTTTATATCGTTCATTTTCCCACTCCTAATCATTATCCTTAATTATGACTGCATTATTCCCTTTATCTAGATGAATTGTTCGATATCCTTGATTTTTGCTCTCTAATTCCTTTAATATAGATATAAGAAAATTCAATTTATATTTTACATCATCCAATGTACCGAATGCAACCTCTCCTCCATTTTCCATATAAATAACGGCTCTATGAGCTTCATCTATGATTACTCTTTCAAAGGAGTTTGATAATCCTAGCTCTCTACTATTGTTAATAAATTCAAAGATTTTATGCTTGATTTCTTCATCTTTAAATTCTATCTTATTCCCTATTTTAGGGCTATTTATTTCTAGACCGTCTATTTCAATAATCCCTTTATCATTTTTTTCAGAAAGTATATTTAAAACAATTCCCTCTTCATCAATATACACATAGGAACCTATATATTCAATAATTGCTGTTTCTTTTCTTTCATTTATATTAATAAGTATTTTGTTCGGTAGTTTTCTCTGTATTCTAGCATCTTTTATATAAGGGTGCAATAATATATTTTCTTTTGCTATTTTAAGATTTGTTTTAAAAATATTTTCATCTATTATTATACCAGATGCAAGTACTAACTTATCATCGGTAATTTTTTCATTTCCATTAACCTCTATACTTGAAATATAAAAGAAGCTTGTCTTAGTATAAAGAATAAAGAAGGTCGAAGTCAGCAGTATAATAATTAAAAATATAAGTCTACTTTTTTTCCTTTTTATTTTTTTATCTACTTTACTCATCATTTTCCTCCAATAAGCTTGTCCTTCGGGCTTTAAGCAGCATAAGCTGCCTAAATTTTCTTAATGTCTGCATTTAAAGCAAGAAGGTCTCTTTCTAAACTATCATAACCTCTTTCTATGTGGAAGGTATCTTCAATTACTGAGGTTCCATTAGCTGCCAGAGCTGCTAAAACTAGTGCTGCTCCCCCTCTTAAATCCTTAGATGTAACTTTAGCACCTGTAAGCTCTCTTACCCCTTTAATTATAGCTACTTTTCCTGCTATCTTTATATTAGCACCCATTCTAACAAGTTCTTCTACATGTTTAAATCTATTCTCAAAAATAGTTTCTGTTACTATACTTGTTCCGTTAGCAATGCTAAGTAAAGCAATCATCTGTGCCTGCATATCTGTAGGAAATCCTGGATAAGGCAATGTTTGGACTGTTTCAATAGCATTGATTTTTTTAGGACCAATTATTTTTAAAGTAGTACAATTATTATATATCATACACCCAGTTTCTTTTAGCTTAGCTATTATAGATTGGATATGCTCCACTTCTATATTTTTTAGTATGACCTCTCCACCAGTAATTGCAGAAGCAACCATATAGGTGCCAGCAACTATCCTATCAGGGATTATAGTATGCTCTAAACTAGTAAAATTATCTACTCCATCTATTCTTATTATGCTGGTTCCTGCCCCATGAATTTTGGCTCCCATTCCATTCAAGAAGTTCTGTAAATCAATTAACTCAGGCTCACGGGCGGCATTTCTAATTATTGTAGTTCCCTCAGCCTTCACAGCGGCTAGCATAATATTCTCTGTAGCACCTACACTGGGAAAGTCTAGCTGTATATCACAGCCCTTTAATTTCTCAGCCTTACAGTGAAGAAAACCGTGAGATTCTTCAATAGTAGCTCCAAGCTGTCTAAGTGCTTTAAGATGCAAGTCAATAGGTCTAGGTCCAATTTCACAGCCACCAGGGTAGCTCACAATAACCTCACCACATCGGGTCAACATTGCTCCCATTAATATAATAGAAGAGCGCATTTCTCTTACAAGTTCATCTGGGATTTTTATTTTAGAAATATTTCTTGAGTCTACAAAAATAACATTGTCAACTCTGTTGACCTTGCATCCTATAGAAACTAAGATTTGTTCCATAACTTCTACGTCTCTTAAATTTGGAGTATTAAAAATAGTACTTGTATTGTTATTTATAACTGTTGCTGCTAAAATAGGTAGCACTGCGTTCTTTGCCCCAATCACTGGAACCTCTCCAACTAGTCTTCTGCCACCTTCTATGATATACTTACTCATTATTACACCTCCAGAATATGCTCCAAACTGTATGTAAAAAACAGTATATATCTATCTTATGCATATTCAAAAAAGGTGTTACATTTACAAAACTACTATCTTATTAATTCTCTTATTATATTAAGTATTCTATCATCTGCATTAATGATACCCATTTTTTTGCTTCGAGCTGCCATTTCTTTTAATTTTATTTTATCAGATAAGAGATTTGTAATTTCCGTGTTTAATAGCTCGCCACTTAAGTCTTTCTCCAATATGACGATGCTTGCTCCGTTTTTTTCTAAGGCTCTGGCATTGTATTCTTGGTGATTCTCCGTAGTATACGCCTTTGGTATAAGTATACTTGGGACACCTACAGCAGTTATTTCGGCTATGGCTATTGCTCCACCACTTGTTATTACTAAATTAGCTATAGATAATGCCTTTGGCACTTCAAAAAAATACGGATATACTCTAATATTGTCTGATAATTTATCTATGCCTTTTTGCTTTAGTTCCTTCATAAAGCTTTCATATAGCCTTTTACCAGTAACATGAATTATTTGAATACTTCTATTGCTTTTATTTTTAACAATAACATCAAGCATTGCATCGTTAAGTTTTTTTTGACCTCCACTGCCACCGAAAGACAAGACCAAGGGTCTAATAGGGTCAATATTTAGGTCCTTATAAGCTATTTCTTTATTATATCCTACGATATCCTGACGAATTGGGTTCCCTGTTATAACTAACTTATTAGTATCTTTAAAATACTTTCTTGATTCCTCGAAGCTTCCTGCAATCCTATCAGCAAACCTTGAAAGTATTCTATTTGTAACTCCTGGAAAAGCATTTTGTTCATGAATCATTGTGGGTATCTTCTTTAGTGCAGCTGTTAGAACAATAGGTCCGCATACATACCCACCTGTACCTATTACTATATCAGGCTTAAAATCCTTGACAACATTTTTAGCATCATTTAGACCTAAAAATAATTCTTTAATAGATTTAAAGGTATTTTTAGAAAGTTTTCTACTAAACCCCATTACTCTAATGGTCTTAAATTCAAAGCCTTCCTTCGGAACTATCTCAGCTTCAAGCCCTTTTTTAGTCCCTACATATAATATATCTGCATTTTTATATTCCATTTCGATTTTTCTGGCAATGGCTAAAGCAGGATAAATATGCCCTCCCGTACCTCCACCTGTAATCAATATTTTCATGTTCTCAGCTCCTATCTAAATCCGAGTGTCTTGATATATTTAATAAAATTCCTGCGGTTGCCATATACATCATTAGAGAAGTTCCACCAAAGCTTATAAATGGTAATGTAATTCCAGTAGTAGGCATAGATGAAGTTACTACTGCTATGTGTATCATAGATTGCACAGTAATAAGTGCAACTATTCCTGATGCTAAATAACATCCAAATAAGTCCTTTGTCCCTAAAGCAATCCTTAAGCCTCTCCAAATAATAAGAAGAAAAAGTAATATTACAGTAAGACAACCTAAAAAACCAAGCTCTTCACCAATTATTGCAAAAATAAAATCATTATAAGGCTCTGGAATATAGAAAAACTTCTGTCTACTTTTCCCTAATCCAAGTCCGAACAACCCGCCTGAACCCAATGCAAAAAGTGATTGAATTGCCTGCCATCCATAATTATCCCTAACTTCTGGTGCAAAAGGGTCTAAGAAAGCTAAAACTCTTCTCTTTCTGAATTCTTCTCCTAATATTGCTAGAACTCCTCCTGCTAATCCTACTATACCTAAAAAAGAAAGATGAAGCACATTAGCTCCCGCTATAAACAAAAGAATAAACAAGGTTAAACCTAGTGTAGCACTAGTACTTAGGTCCTTCTGCAATATTATGAGTCCACAGGAAATTCCTATTATCATTAATGAAGGAATAAATCCTTTAGTGAATTTTTTTGTATCTTCTTTTCTTTTGGCTAAGAAAGATGATAAAAAAATTATTGACCCTATTTTAATAGCATCTGAAGGCATAAAGGTAGTAAACCCCAAATTAATCCATCTTCTTGCTCCATTGGCCTCAAACCCAAGCGGTGTAAATATTAATAGTCCTAAGATAATTGATGCTGCAAAAATTAATTTTGCTAATTTATTGAGCTTCCAATAATCAAAATTCATAAAAAATAACATAGCTACTAAACCTACGCCACTTGAAATAAGTTGCTTTTTCAGAAAATGATAACCGTCATTCTTTTTATATAATGCATCAGGCCAACTAGAACTAAAAACCATAATTATGCCAATGAAAACTAGTAGAATCACAGCAATCATCAAGGTAAAGTCACTGGCTCTTTTTTTAGCCATCCCTAATCCTCCCTTAAACTCTTTACAGCTTGCTTGAATATTCTTCCCCTTTCTTCATAACTCTTAAACATATCCCAGCTTGCACATGCAGGGGAAAGCAGCACATTATCATTAGGAACTGCTAATTCAAAGCATTTATTAACTGCTTCTTCAATACTACCTACTATATATATATTATTAAAATTCTTACTTATTGCAGTATCTTTAATTTTTTCTTTAGTTTCACCTAATAATACTAAGGCTTTTACCTTATTATTAAAGCTATCTATAAATTCTTCAAAGTCACTTCCTTTATCCATACCACCTGCTATAAGTATTATTGGCTCATTAATAGCTTCAATAGCCTTAATTGATGCATCAGGATTTGTACCCTTTGAGTCATTATAAAAGCTCACACCAGCTATATTATCCACGAACTCTATTCTATGCTCTACACCTTCAAACTCTCTAAGAGTATCTGCTATTATCTCAGTATCAATTCCCATTGCCCATCCGATTGAGACTGTAGCTAAGGCATTTTCTAGATTATGCTTACCAGGTATTCTGATATCCTTACAATCCATTATCCTAATTATTCTATGTCCATTATTGATAATAATATGATTATCCTCTATATAAACTCCCTTCTCTAATTTATTGCTAGCACTAAAGAATATTAAATTTGATTTGGTTTCAGCTCCAATCTCTCTAAGCAATAAATCATCATAATTCAATATAGTATAATCATCTATTTGTTGGTTCGTAAAGACTTTCTTCTTTGAATTAGTATAATTGTCAAATGTCTTATGCCAATTCAAATGATCAGGAGTGATATTAGTTATTACGCTTATATTAGGTTTAAAATATCTAGTGCTTTCTAACTGAAAGCTACTAGCTTCAATAACAAATATGTCATCTCTGTCTGCTTTTACAGCTTCCCATAATATCCCTATACCAATATTGCCTGTAACATGGTATTTAAATCCAGCCTTATTCATTAGTTCTCCAGTTAGAGCTGTTGTGGTAGTTTTTCCATTAGTCCCAGTTATAGCAATAAATTTATTGCTGCAAATTCTATAGGCGAGTTCTATGTCTGTGATTACCTCAATTCCTTTTTGCAAGGCTGATTGTATTATTGGCGCATCTAAAGGTATGCCTGGGCTTTTAACTATTAGATCAATATTTCTCAATTCCACATCATTGCTACCTAATACATAGTCTATATTTATATCCTTTAATTCTACTAGCTGCTCCTTAAGCTCTTCTTCAGATTTCATATCGGTTATGGTTATTTTTGAGCCTAACTTGTTTATTGCCTTAGCTGTAGATATTCCACTTATAGCTAAGCCTAAGATTAAAATATTTTTGTCTTTCAATTCCATTTCATTCACCTGCTCCTATTAGATTAACTTAAACTATAAATGCCTATTAAACATAAAATTACTGTGATTGTCCAAAATACTAATACTATTTTTGTCTCCTTCCAGCCCTTTAACTCAAAGTGATGATGAATTGGAGTCATCAGAAAAACTCTCTTTTTGGTGAGCTTAAAAGAAGTTACTTGAATCATCACTGATAGTATTTCAGCAAAGTATATACCTCCAACTATTGGAATAATTAAGGGCAGATTTAATAGGACTGCTATAGCTGAAACAGCTCCTCCTAAAGCCATGGAGCCTGTATCTCCCATAATGACCTTTGCAGGATAAGAGTTATGTCTCAAAAATCCAAGACATGCTCCTGCTAGAGCAGCAGAAAAAATAGCTATGCTATTCATACCAATATTAAGTGAAACTAGACTAAAGAAAGATAATACGATTAAAGTAACTCCTGATGCTAATCCATCTAGTCCATCAGTAAAATTAACAGCATTTACTGTACCTAGCACTACTACTACTATGAATGGAACATATAAAGGTCCTAAATCAAAGGTAGTACCTAAAAAGGGTATAATAATTTCAGTTCCATATAATGTATTGTTTGACTGATACAGGGCTAGAATAACAGCTAGAACAACCTGCCCTATAAGCTTCTGGTATGCTCTTAGTCCAAGGGATCTTTTGAGAACTACTTTTATGAAATCGTCTACAAAACCTATTACCCCAAAGCCAACTGTGATTAGTAGTAATATCATCATATCCTTATTGAGCATACCAGACGATATAGTTGTGATTAATACGGCAGCTACCATTATAATGCCTCCCATAGTAGGTGTCCCGCTTTTTTTGTAATGAGTTTTTGGTCCTTCTTCTCTAATGCTCTGTCCTACCTTCAATCTCTTTAGTATAGGTATTAAAATAGGACCTAAAAGTAAAGTTATAGCAAAGGAAATAACTATTACTCTTATAATATCTTTGTAATTTGACATTTTATTTCTCCTCCAACTGTAAATTAAATTCGTTCGTCTAAAAGTTCTCTATGATTGCTTTAATACTTCTTTAACAATCTCTCTTTCATCAAAAACTAATACCTTATCACCAATAATGGTGTATGTTTCATGACCCTTGCCAGCTAATAAGATAACATCTTTTGGTCTGATGTTCTTAATCGCATATTCTATAGCTTCTTTTCTATCTATAATAGCTATATAATTACCATTGACTTTTTTAACGCCTTCTATAATATCATCAATAATTTTTTGTGGTTCTTCTGTTCTAGGGTTATCTGAAGTGACAATGCATAAATCACAATGCGCTCCTGCTACTTCTCCCATAGGAGCTCTTTTAGACCTATCCCTATCTCCTCCAGCCCCAAAGACAATGATTTTTCGTCCCTCTGCAAACTGAGCAATAACTGATAGTACCTTATCAAGAGCGTCTGCAGTATGTGCAAAATCAATTATAACTGTAAAATCTTTATCAGTTGGAATTACCTCAAATCTCCCTTTAACTCCTTCTACCTTCTCTAAGCCTTCCTTTATATGTTCAATGCTTATGCCATATACATAGGCACAAGAAGCAGCTGCTAAGCTGTTGTATATAGTAAAGTTCCCTGGTATACTCATATTTATATCAATATTATTCTTTGGAGTATGAAGCTTAAAGCTAACTCCTGTAGCTTTAAAGTGCAAGTCCGTAGCATATACATCAGCTTTAGATTCTATTCCGTAGGTTAATAACGGCGTGTTAATTGCGGATAATTCATCAATAAGCATCTTACCGTATTCATCGTCAATATTTATAATATTATACTTATCTGTCATAAAGAAAAGCTTCTTCTTAGCATTATAGTAGTTTTCAAAGGTTTTATGATAATCTAGGTGATCCTTTGTTATATTAGTAAATATACCTACATCAAAGTCACTACAAGCAACTCTACTCATTTCCAGAGAATGAGACGATACCTCCATAACACAGTTTTCAACATTAGATTTTAGTATCTCATCAAATAATTGTTGAAGTTCTAAGGATTCAGGTGTAGTGTTTTTTGTCTTAATATTTTTCCCGTTTACTAAACAGCCTATTGTTCCAACTACCCCTATCTTCTTTCCACTTACTCTAAATATAGATTCTATAATATAAGAGGTGCTTGTTTTCCCATTTGTCCCCGTTATACCTATTAAATTAAATTTACTAGAAGGGTTATTATAAAATTCAGAAGACATTTTAGCTAAAGCGCTTCTTGTGTCTTTCACCTTAATTAAAGGTATTTCAGTATTAAGAATAACATCTCTTTGGACAACAACAGCTATTGCACCATTTTTTATCGCCTCATTTATAAAATCATGTCCATCAGACTTATGTCCCTCAATAGCAACAAATACATCCCCTTCCTTAACTATTCTAGAGTCATAGGTTATTCCTGTTATCTCAATGTCCGTGTGTCCACTTACTGCTTCAATATCTAGGTTAAAAGTAATTTCATTTAATTTCATTTACTTCACCTCGCAAATGTTTACACCCTATATGATAATACCATAAATTTATAAATGAAAATAGTCTACTTAAAAGGCAACTCCCAAACATTTTGCTTGAAGTTGCCCCTTAAGTCAATCTTAATTAACGTTGTCAAATCTTACATTTACTAGAGAATTTAAGTCCACTTCAGTTCCAGCTTTTGGCATCTGCCCAACGACTACTCCTGACCCAGAGAATTCAAATCTAAGATTTAATTGATTTAAGACTTCAATTGCTTGCTCTTGCGAGGCTCCTGTCAAATCTGGAACTACTATCTTTTCTGTATCCTGTCTTTTTGATTCTACATATAATTCCATGCTAGCTCCTCTCTTAACAACTGTCCCAGGTAAAGGAAACTGATCTATAACGACTGAGCCTTCCTCTATGAAATAAGCATCTGTACTATATTTTAAGCCTAATGATAGAACCATCTTACTAGCTTCTTTTATGTTTTTATTTCTCACATCTGGAACTGTTACATTTTCTTTTTCATTATCTTCCTTCTCACCCTCAGTAAATTGAGGCTCTATGTCAAGATAACTCAATATATCCTTTACTACTTGACCAGCAACAGGCGCTGCAATTTGTCCTCCATAGTATCCACCTGCGCTTGGCTCATCTACAATTACAGCTACAACCACTTGAGGGTCATTTGCAGGAGCTGCTGCTACAAAGGAAGCAATATATTTACCGTCTGCATAGCGTCCATCTACAACTTTTTGTGCTGTACCTGTTTTACCTGCTACTCTATATCCTGGAACATATGCACTTTTTCCAGTTCCTTCAGAAACTACGCTTTCTAATATTTTCATCAAGGTTTTTGAGGTTTCCTCTGAAATAACCTTCCTTTTGACTTCAGGCTCATATTCATGTACCAAATTTCCTTCTTCATCTACTAGCTCCTTTACTAATCTAGGAACCATAAGATTTCCTCCATTAGCTACAGCAGATATAGCTGTAACGAGCTGAATTGGCGTGACAGCAATTCCCTGTCCAAAGGAAATAGTTGCTAAATTGACATCCTTTATTGCCTTAGGTCCACTTGGTATTATTCCTGGAGATTCACCAGTAAATGGTACTCCTGTCAATTCGCCAAATCCAAAGGCCCTTAGGTATTCGTACATTTTTTCTGCACCAAGTCTTAATCCAACCTCAACAAACACTACGTTACATGAGTTTTGCACTCCTTCTACAAAGGTTTGACTACCATGAGGGTTGTAATATCTCCAGCATTTTATAGGCTTACCACTTTTAATTTGTCTAACGTATCCACTACAATAAAATTGGCTGCTTGGAGTTACAACATTTTCTTCGAGCCCTGCTGCTGCAGTTATTATTTTAAATGTGGAACCAGGCTCATATACGTCATTAATTGAAAAATTTCTCCACATGTCAAACCATTTTTTCGTTATCTCCTCTTGGGGTAGACCTTCCCAAGCTTTTGCTTCCTCTTCACTCAATGGCTTTGTAGGGCTATTCGGATCATAATCAGGCTTGTTAGCCATAGCCAATAAGTCTCCTGTCTTAGGCTCCATTACTAAGATGGATACATTTTTTGCTTTATGTTTTACTAGAACTTCTAGTGCAGCTTTTTCTGCAAAATGCTGTATTGTTTCATCCATAGTCAAGACTACATTTAAACCATTTTTAGCCTCATAAAGCTTTTCATCATCATAGGGAAGCTGTCTTCCAGCAGCATCTGTAGTTTTTACCCATTTTCCTGCTGTTCCAGTCAAATACTTATTGAATGCTGCTTCAATTCCATACTGTCCCACTTGGTCTACATTATTATGACCTATTATATGCGCTGCAAAACTTCCAAATGGATAATATCTCTTCTTATCTTCAGCTATTTCTATACCTTTTATATTGGCTTTTCTTAAGGCTTCGCTTTCTTCCTTCTCTATCCATTGCTTTATCTTAACTAAACTTTGTTTACTAGTAATTTTTGTATAAACATCATCTTCTTCAAGTTGTAATATTCCAGCGATTTTTTTAGCATCTTCTTCAGGATTCTTAATATCAATAGGTCTACACCACACAGTATCTCTACTAATGCTTATTGCAAGTTTTTTACCATTTCTATCAAGTATTAGTCCCCTTTCGGCTTTTACCGGAATTCCTCTAGTCCATTGCTCTAATGCTTGTTTTTTTAATTCCTCACCTTGAACGACCTGTATGATTCCCAATCTTACAATCAAAGCAAAGACTAACAAAGACACAGTTAGCAAAGTAACAATCAGCCTTCTTTTTGTTGATAAAGTGGGTAACGACACAAAACTGACCTCCTAAAAATTATCAGATATTTTACTAACAAAATTGCTAAATAAATTAACAAAAGTTAGCTTTCCTTCTTTGCTTACTTCTTCTAAATTATTACTTGTATCTCTATCAATAACACTTACGTATACTATCTGCTCATCTGTAGGGTACATCATCCCAAGCCTTGCTTCAGCTTCTGTTTCAATCCATCCAGATTCTTTAATTCTTTCTAAATCCAGTGATATGTCTATCTTATGCTTTTTTAATTGAGCAATTTCTTTGTCAAGCTTTGATACTTCCATTTTTATCTGAGTTATCTGGGCATATCCAAATAAAACTCCTAGACATACAATTAGAGTTAACAGTGCAAAGCCAAAGGCTTTGATTTTAAGCTTAGATTTGCTTTTCTTAATTTTCTTAGCCTCTTTAGTTGTAACTATATTTCTTTCCTCACCATATGAATATACTTCTTTTTTAGCTACTAACAAGTTTATTCACTCCTTTTAATGTTTAGAACATTAAACTTTCTCTCCAATCCTTAACTTTGCACTTCTTGATCTTGGATTAATTTCGATTTCATTTTCTGAAGGTAAAATAGGTTTTCTAGTTATAATATTCAGTTCTTTCATCTTATTACAAGTACATATAGGCATTCCTGGGGGACAGATACATTCAAGACTTAATTCCTTAAATGTCTCTTTTACAATCCTATCTTCTAAAGAGTGAAATGTAATTATACAGATTCGTCCGCCAGTATTTAACGCTCTCACTGCATTTATTATAGATTCCCTAAGTATCTCAAGCTCTTTATTGACTTCTATGCGTATGGCTTGAAATGTCCTTTTAGCAGGATGTGGTCCCTCTTTTCTAGCACTGCTTGGAATAGCTTTCTTTATAATATCTACTAATTCAACAGTTGTATCTATGGGTTTAACTTTTCTTTCTGCTTCAATAAACTCGGCTATTCTAGCAGCCCATCTTTCTTCGCCATACTCCTTGATGATTCTTTCCAGCTCTTTTTTAGAGTATTTATTCACAACATCCCATCCACTAAACTCCTGAGAAGTATCCATCCTCATATCAAGAAATGAATCCTTATTATATGAAAAGCCCCTCTCCTCTTGGTCAAGCTGATAGGATGAAACGCCTAAATCTAGAAGTACTCCGTCTATTCCAGCTATATTTTGTTCCCTGAGAATGACATCTAGCTTTTTAAAATTGCTATGTACTATTGTCACTTTATCTTTATATTCCTTAAGAACATCAGTAGCTTTCTCTATTGCATTAGTATCCTGATCTATTCCTATAAGACGACCATTTTCCAGTCTCTTAACTATCTCCTTAGAATGTCCTGCACCACCAAGTGTGCCATCCACATATATTCCATCCTTCTTGATATTAAGTCCTTCTATTGACTCCTGCAATAATACTGATATGTGTTCAAATTCCATATCATCACCTCTTACTTTTTAAATCTATTATTTGCTATTTAGCTTACATATATGACTTAAATACCAAGCTCGGCCATTTTCTCAGCAATTGACTCATAACTAAGGTCTTCATCATCATTATATGATTCCCACTCTTCCTTACTCCATATTTCAACCCTGTTAGAAACACCAATTATAACAGCATCTTTATCTATTTTGCAATGCTCTCTTAGGTTTATAGGTATAAGGATTCTCCCTTGCTTGTCTAATTCACATTCTGTAGCTCCTGAAAAGAAAAATCTTACAAAAGCTCTGGCATCCTTACGGGTAAGTGGTAAAAGTTTTAGTTTTTCCTCCAGTATTATCCATTCACTTTTAGGGTAGACAAAAAGGCAATTATCTAGGCCCTTAGTTATGATAAAAATATCTCCAAGGTCATCCCTAAATTTTGCAGGCACAATTAAACGTCCTTTGCTATCTAATGAATGCTGATATTCACCAATAAACATATGTTACACCCCATTTGAGGAAACATTCCCCACTTTGTACCACTTCGCACCACTTTATAGTATTATTTCTATATTGTTTCATAAAATCCTGCTAAAACTCATTAATTTTTTAAAATTTTTAGTAGGTCTTTAGCCCCAAAAATCGGCATTTTTCAACAAAAAAACAGCTATCAAGTCGATAGCTGTTTAAGCAAAGCAAAATTCGAGCACACTTTTAAAGCTTAGTTATCTTGAGCTTGCTCTTCATAAAATGAGGTAATAAGGTCATCTAATTCCAAGCTAAGCTTATATATCTGCTCATAACTTTTGTCCTCTATAATAAACCTGTTAAGCTTGTCCCTCATAATAACAATCTCATCGGAAATCTCCATTATACATGTCTCCTTTATTAGTTTCTGAGAGAATTTTACAATAATTATCTAATACTGTCAATGTAATTTCACAATAATTTACAGAAGCTTTCCGACATGTATTTTGTCTATATTTGACAATATATAAAATATTATCTATTTATTCAGATATCTCATCATTATGAATTCTATATTTCTTCCTAAATATCACGAAAATAATAGCACAGATAATAATTGTGACTATGCTAATTAATTGCGCAACTCTAATAGGACCGAGCATCAAGCTGTCAGTTCTCAATCCTTCAATGTAACATCTACCTAATGAATAAAGTGCAAGATACAATAAAAATATTTCTCCTTCAACCTTTTTCCTTCTTCTATACCATATTAAAAATAAGAAAACTAAAAGGTTCCATAATGATTCATATAAGAAGGTTGGGTGTACTCTTTGACCATTTACTAGAATACCCCAAGGAAGATTGGTGGGTCCGCCATGAGCTTCGCTATTAGCATAGTTTCCCCATCTTCCTATAGCTTGCCCTAGAATAATACTTGGTCCTGCTAAATCTGCGAGCTTCCAAAAATTAATCTTCTTAATCCTGCAAAATATTATTCCTACAATTATTGCGGCTATTAAGGCACCATGTATAGCCAATCCACCTTCTCTGATGTTAATCATCCTCATAAAGTCACCATTATAGTCATTCCAGCTAAATATAACATAGTATACTCTAGCCCCTATAATAGCAGCAGGTACAGCAAATAATAGCAAGTCTAATAAATCTTCTTCTCTTATACCTACTCTCTTAGTTTCTCTCATGGCAACAACTGTAGCCATTAATAATCCAAAAGAAATTATAATCCCATACCATCTTACTGGCATTCCAAATATCTCAAATGCAACTGGATCCATAAATACTCCCCTCTCTTAAATAATTAAAGCCACTATTCTTCTAGCAGCTTTAATTATATTTTTAATTGAATATAAAGTCAATAAACTACTTAGGATTGACAATTGATAAACAACAATTTTTCTTGTTGAGAAATCTCTTACATCTTTCTTCTAAGTCATTGATAGTAATGCTTTCTAAAATATCTAGGTAGTTAAGCATAGAAAAGTTTTTATAAAAATAATTTATATAGCTTGTGGCTATATTATCAATAGAATTTAAATCTGTAATATGATATCCCATTAGTTTTCTCTTATTCCTTTCAAAATCACTTTCTGAAATGCCTTTTTTCATTACTTTCTCTGCATTTTCTAATATCCTCTTATGAACTTCCTTAGGGTTCTTCGATTCTCCTGCCAATATGGCGTAACCATAGTTCTTATATCCTGAATACTGAAATCCAAAGCTACTATCTATTAGTCCTTCTTCATATAGCTCTTGATAAAAATCTGAACTATTCCCATATAAGATTTCAAGTAAAATATTCGTACAAATTTCTTTATGGACCAGCTTTTCACCATCATAGCCTACATCAAAATCCTTAAAGCCTAAATAAAATAAAGGCATAGATACACTTAGATTTTCCTCTATGAGCTCTTTGTTGATAGATTCCGGCTCTTGAACATTTGCTCTTGATATTTTCTTTTCTGATTTCTCTATATTTTCCTGCAATTTCTCAATTACAGCTAATGCTTTCTCAAAATCAATATCACCTATCATAAATAAAAGCATGTTACTAGGATTGTAAAATGTATTGTAGCATTTGTATAATAGCTCTTTATTTATGTTTTTTATGCTTTCTACTGTACCTGCAATATCAATTTTTACTGGATGATTAACATACATTGCTGAAAGACAATTTGAATATACCTTCCAATCAGGAGCATCATTATACATTCTGATTTCTTGCTCTATAATCCCCTTCTCTTTTTCCACATTTTCATCTGTAAAATAAGGATTCTGAACGAATTTAACCAATAATTCTAAGTTTTTTTCAAACTCATCAACACATGAAAAAAGATAGGCAGTTTGATTGTTACTAGTAAATGCATTGACATAAGACCCTAACTTGGCAAATTCATCAAAAATACTTACATCTGGTTCTTCAAATAGCTTGTGCTCTAGGAAATGTGCTATACCTTCTGGAACTGTCATTTCATCTTTATCTTCAATAGGAACAAAAGTATTGTCAATAGAGCCATAATTAGTTGAAAATATGGCATATTTCTTGACATAGTTTCTCTTAGGCATATAAAAAACCTTTAGTCCATTATTCAATTCTACACTAAGAACCTCTTCATTTAATCTTTTGCTTTTTATTGTTTCTATCTCCAATTTATCTCACCTCTCATCTTCATTAGTTAAGAAATAAATAGTGTCTAGCTTCAATTCTTGGCAGGATTTTATGATATCTTCTTTCGTGACACTCTGGATATCTTTAACGTAGTCAGCAAATGCTCTTGACTCTTTAGATACAGCATTGCTTAAATAATACTCTGCTACAGCATAGTTATTATCCTGCAATGTTTTTATGGAGGTAGTTATTGAGCTTTTAGCATCATCTATAGCCTCATCTGTAAAATTTCCCTGAATCATCTCATCTACCTGACTCTTGATGATTTCCTTTGTTTTTTCAAAGTTATCAATCTCAATACCTGAGGATACTAGCATAATGGACTTATGCTTAAGCACTTGTGAGTACACATAATAAGCCAAGCTTTCTTTTTCTCTTACATTTATAAACAGTTTAGAACTAGGTCCTCCTCCAAGTATTTCACTTGCTACTATAAAGGCATCAAATAACTTATCTTCATATGGAACATTTATTCTATAGCCTAATATCAATTTTCCTTGACTGACATCCATTTTTTCAAATATTATGCTTTTCCCGCTTTGTGTTTTATTTGATATACTTTCCCTCGGAATATGAATAATATCTCTTCTGTTTGAATCAAGTATACCTCCTAGGATTTTTTCAAAATCTAGAGCTACGGTTTTACCTACAATTGTTATTTCTATAGGACTAGTTTCCAAAACTTTTTTATAGTGGTTATATAGACTCCTATTATCTATTTTCTTTATGCTTTCAATGTTTCCATATTTATATATACTAAATTTTTCACCCTTACACATTTCTTCTATAGCTCTTTCATAGGCATATTGCTTTTTATCATTAATACGTCCTTCAATTCTCTTTACAAGATTATCTTTTTCTTGGGTTGTATACTTTTCAAGAAATCCTCCGTCCTCAATCAAAGGGTTATATATAATTTCCATAAGTATGTCAAAAAGCTTCTCTGCATAATTCTCTTCTCCTGTGAATTCTGCCTCTGGTCCCTCTATAGAAAACTTAATTATATGCTTCTCACCCTTCTTATTTACATCTAGACTTAGATTGGCTCCATAAAGTTCTTCAAGCTTTTTCTGTATTTCCATAGAAGTCTTGTAATTCATTGTACCCCTTTTTAGCACTGTAGGAATTAAGGCATTTAATGAGGCTTCCTCATTTAAAAGAGGTCTGATGAAACTAAAGCTAATAAGATTCGATTTAAACTTGTCTGTATTTATTGTATTTATTCCTATGCCTCTTCCAATTTCTTTTCTGTTGTACTCCATTTGTCCATCCTCCTTAATCTATTCCCATTTCTGGAGATTTGTAAATTCGATTCTATTCTTTAGCTCATTTATAAAAAATAAATCATTTAAAAATCCATCTATAATAGTCACTCTTATACCTTCAGGAATATCATTTCTTGAAGCTATTTTTTTATATATAGCAGCAATTTCAATATTTGTAACAGAAGGTTTTGTATATAAAATTATGATATCTCCGACGTTATAATCTAATAAATCTTCAAAGGCATCCATATAATTTGGCTCTATATATTTAAACCAGCCTGTTTTTATCTTATGCTCATTGATACCAAGGTTATCTATTAGTTTCGTTCTAATTCTATTTCTGAACATTGAGTCCTCTCTTGCCGCATTCAAATTCTGGTCCTTTCTGTATCCACTCTGTCCTTCTCCAACTAATATGATTCCTGTGTTCCCTAGATTATCCTTATTTAGCCTTTTCTTTACAATATCCTCATATGAGTTAACTATTGTCTCACTATTCCATAAGGGTTCTATGTATTTCACATTTATATTTAGCTTAAATAGCTTCATTTTTTCTACCCTTGATTTTAGAGTATTTAGTGTTTGACCATCTGTTAAAAACACTGGGACAATTATTACATCTTTGTAGCCATCATTGGCAATATTAATTAAAGCTTCCTCTACATAAACAGTATCATATAGATAAGATAGATACACTTTAAAACTATCTGATAAGAAAAATTGAAGCTCTGTCTTTACTTCCCTTGTATTCTTCTTATAATCGCTCTTACCTATTCTTTGATAATATCTCTTGTTCTCATATAAAATAAAAGGCGAAAACAGCTTGCTTTTAATGCTGCCATTTTTGTTGATATTTCTTATACTCTTTTCAAAGGAGTACATGCTTGGCTCTCCTTCGTATACTAATAGCACTGCCTTCCCCTGAGCATCTTTACTTCTCCCTGTAGTTAACAAATTCATGGAATATCCTCTAGTGCTGATAAGTATAGTTCCTGCTAAATATGAAAAAACAAAAATAATTATCAGATAATAAAAAGGCTTCCCTTTCAATATTTTATCCTTATCTTTTATAATTATTAATAAGATGCTAGTAGACAGAATAAGAAATATACTCTCCTTAGGTTCATCTGAAATCAGAAAGAGTATACTAAAAAAAACAAACAAGAAAATGTATACAAAGCTTATGTTAAAAAAATTTAGTTTCTTCATATATCTTCATTCCCCACACCAAAATAGTTTATATAACTATACTATTTTTTTAATAACTGATATATGAAGAAATCCAATCATAAGACTGGATTTTTAAAAGCTACTTTGAATTATTTATTCTATTCAGTATGTCCTCAACATTCTTACTAATGTTGTTAATATTCTCTCCTCTAATCAAGGACTGCTGGACATCATCTAACTTGATAAATAGACTTCTTTCTGTAGTAATATCTACATTGCTAATAGTCGGGTTGGAATTTCTTACTCTATTTATTATCTCATTTCTCAATTCTCCAGCCATCGTTTCTTCAGCTAAAACAACTCCCACTAGTGCTTTATCACCCCAAAATACTACAGTTGCATCATCAACTCCTCTTAGGTCAACTAAAGAATCTGCTGCTGCCTCGCTTTTAATTATTTCTTGATTTACTTCTGTAATTCCTTTTTCTTGCTGAGTTTTCTCCTGTTCTGTAATATTTCTATCTTCTGTATTCATATCAGTTCCAGGTTTTCTAGGAGCTTGGCAGCTTGACAAAGATAACACTATTAATAAAACAGCAAAAATAATATGTATCATTCGAGCTATTTTTTTCATTTATATACACCTCCTAAGCTTTAGTTTTCCAAAAAAATATCTTTTTATTATTAAAAAAGCTTATTTTAATTTGAAGTGGTAAAAATATTATTGTATAATTTACCTTAGTGCATGAAATTATTTATCATAAAGTGTTGAAAGGAAGATAATAATGAAGTTAGGAATTGTAGGGCTGCCTAATGTAGGTAAAAGTACCCTTTTTAATGCAATAACAGCAGCTGGTGCAGAATCAGCTAATTATCCATTTTGTACTATAGAGCCAAATGTTGGTGTAGTATCTGTACCTGATAAAAGGCTAGATGTGTTAGCCGAATTGTTTAATTCAGAAAAAATAGTTCCTACTGCCATAGAGTTTTTCGATATTGCAGGACTAGTAAAGGGAGCAAGTAAGGGTGAAGGCTTAGGGAACAAGTTTTTATCTCATATTAGAGAGGTAGAAGCAATAGTACATGTTGTAAGATGCTTTGAAGATGAGAATATTACTCATGTAGAAGGCAGAATCGACCCAATTAGCGACATAGAGATAATAAACATTGAGCTTATGCTTTCAGATTTAGAAGTTATAGGCAGAAGGATACAAAAAACAGAAAAGCTAGCTAAGTCTGATAAATCATTACAAAAAGAACTGGAAATATTAAATACTATTAAGGAAACTATAGAAGCTGGTAATTCAGTAAGAGCAATTGATTTTACAAATGAAGAAAAAGCATTTGTTAAAGAGCTAACCCTACTATCTTATAAGCCAATACTATATGTAGCTAACATTTCCGAAGAAGATTTATTAGAAAATCCAGAAAACGACTATGTTAAGCAGGTAATAGAGTATGCTAGCAAGGAAAAATCAGAGGTGATTGTGGTATCTGCTCAAATAGAAGCTGAAATATCTGAACTAGAGGATGAAGAAAAGAAAAGCTTCTTAAAGGATTTAGAGCTTACTGAATCAGGACTTGATAAGTTAATCAGCGCAAGCTATAAGCTATTAGGTCTGATGAGCTTCTTAACTGCCGGCCCAAAGGAAACTAGAGCTTGGACAATAAAAATAGGTACAAAGGCTCCTCAAGCAGCAGGAAAAATCCACTCTGATATGGAAAAAGGCTTTATTAGAGCTGAAATAGTGAATTTCAATGATTTAGTTGAGTGTGGCGGATATCCTCATGCTAGGGAAAAAGGACTTGTAAGGCTTGAAGGAAAAGAGTATGTTATGCAGGATGGAGATGTGGTTGTATTTAGATTTAATGTGTAGAAATAAGCCCCTAGGAATTAAAAAAATTCCTAGGGGCTATCTTATTATACCGATTTTAGTATTAGATATGACGCTATTTAATATTATCTGAAACTATCCATTCCCTTCGCAGTTCCCATAGGGCTGCTTGCTTAGGCTTTGATAAATCTATATTATCTTCAAATAATCTTTCCCAGCTTTTTTTCACTTTTTGTTTTAGGTGTGGATAATAATTAGTCATATAAATATTTGTCTCATCATAAACACCTTGCTTCTCCAGTGACTCATAATACTCATTCTTATCCTTTTCATCATTAGGTATATATGAAAGGTTTAAGATGCGATTCCATTTTGAGGGGTCAAATAGAATCACTTTTTCATAGTCCACTTCTATCTCTAAAACATGGCTGCCTTCATAATTTTCTACATATTTTAAATCGGTAAAAAGCCATATTGGATACTGTGCGCCATCAGGTTTAGGTACTATTTTTTCAGCTTTACCTATAAACCAGTTATAGGGCTCTATAAAGACATTTGATACCTCTCCATATTTTTCGAGTATGAATTCTTTTCTAACATGGTATACTCCTTTTTCTTTAATAGTATTTAGGACAATTTCCCGTTGAGATGTCCATAATGTGATTTTTCCATTTTCATTTGATTTTCCCATTTCTAACACCTCTATCAATAATTATTACCCTTTATTCGTGGATAATATCTACAATCCATTCCTCTTTAATTTCCCACATAGTCGCCTGTGACAATGGATTCTTCTCGTCACATTGCTCAAATAATCTCGTCCAGCTGTTAATTATTTTGTTTTTTAATAAGGGATAAAAATTGCCCTTGTGACCCATAATTAAAGCCGACTCATCTCCTATTCCGTACTTTTCTAGCTCTTTATTATGTCTTTTTTCATCCTCGTCATCAATGGGCAAGTAAAAATAGTTCACTACATATCCCCATTTATTAGAGTCGGTAATTATAGCATACTTTTTATCTACTTCTAGCTCTAAAATTACTGTACCTTCAGTTGGTTGAAGCATTAAGTCTGAAGATGTTGAAAACCATATAGGGTACTCTACTCCTTCAGGTCTAGGTACAATTTTTTCTGCATGCCTTACATACCAATCATATAGATTCAAATAATAGTCTGATATTGTATCCATCTTCTGTAGTATATATTCTTTCTTAGCTCTATAAACCCCATTATTTTTTAATTCTTTAAGCACATCCTTATGCTGCCTTGTCCACAGTTTAATTTTATTATCAGAAATATTCAGATTAGATGACATATGTTTTTTGCTCACTCCTTTTAATTCTTAATGTTGCCATACCTTAATATAATTATAATATAAAAGCATGAAACATTCAGTATATTTCATGCTTATTATAGCCAAACAAGATTGAAATTTAAAA
>DFOH01000037.1 GCA_002376545.1 Firmicutes bacterium UBA3546
CTCAAATTACAGCATAATTTATAGACTAGGTCTTAAAGGCCTAGTCTTTTTAGGGAAATGAGCAAAAAAAGGTATCAATTGCAGTATTATGGAAATACTAAATTCTGAAAATAATATAGTATATAGATGTCTATAATTGTATTTTTTTATTGACAGACTATTTAATTTATGATAGTTTATATAAAGTAATGTAGCTATTATTGGGTAACTATGTCTGAATATAATATAATATTAATATTGATATAGACCTAAAAGGGTTGAGCTTAGGAGGTGTGTTTGATGAGAGTTAAAGTTGTTATGGCGTGTACAGAATGTAAACAAAGAAATTATAATACAATGAAAAATAAAAAAACTAATACTGAAAGAATTGAGCTAAAAAAGTACTGCAAATTCTGTCATACTCATACAGTTCATAAAGAAACTAAATAGTTTAAAAACTTTTTAATAAGGATGTGAAGTAAATGGCAGCTCAAACGGGTGCTGAAAAGGGAACAAAAAAATTAAGCAGCTACTTTAAGGGAGTAAGGGCTGAATTAAAGAAAGTTAGTTGGCCTAGTAGAAAAGAGCTAATTAATTATACTATAGTAGTATTAGTTATTTGTACAATTATTTCTTTAGCAGTATGGCTAATTGACTCAGGCTTACATCAAATATTAAAATTGGTAATTGGATAAAATATGAAGGAGGGAAGGACCAGGCAATAGGGTCCCCGTAAGCAATGACAGATAAGTCGGATAAAGGAAAATGGTACGTAGCCCATACCTATTCGGGTCACGAAAACAAAGTAAAAGCCAATATTGAGAAGCTAGTAGAAAACAGAGGAATGCAAGACGTAATTTTTGAGGTAAGAGTTCCTGTTGAAGAGTATATTGAAACCAAAAATGGTAAGAAAAAAGTCAAAGAGAGAAAAATGTTCCCGGGATATGTAATGGTGAAAATGATAATGACTGATGAATCTTGGTATTTAGTAAGGAATACAAGGGGAGTCACTGGTTTTGTTGGACCTGGCTCTAAGCCTGTACCACTTACTAATGAAGAAATAAAACTATTAGGTGTACAAGAACCATTACCTGAAGTTAACGTTAGTGTAGGAGATGTTATAAAGATAACATCAGGCTACTTTGAGAACTTTATTGGAACAGTTGAAAGTGTAAATATAGAAAAGAGAAAGCTCAAAGTATTTGTATCTATGTTTGGAAGAGAAACACTTGTAGAGCTAGACTTTGATCAGATTGAAAGGATTTAATATTGGTAACAAAGCATATGCTTTATTATTATAGATAGATTACTTGACATAAATGGATTAGCTTTTAGCTTTTCCCACATAGTAAGGAGGTGTAAAAATGGCAAAAAAGGTTATAGCTATGGTTAAATTACAAATTCCAGCTGGTAAAGCAACTCCAGCGCCACCAGTAGGTACAGCTTTAGGACCTCATGGGGTAAATATCATGCAGTTTACAAAAGAATTCAATGCAAAAACTGCTGATCAAGTTGGTATGATAATTCCAGTTGTTTTAACAGTTTACCAAGATAGATCTTTCTCATTCATAACTAAGACTCCTCCGGTAGCAGTATTGCTAAAAAAAGCAGTAGGAATAGAATCAGGCTCCGGAGTACCAAACAAAACAAAGGTTGCAAAAATATCACAAGCAAAAGTTAGAGAGATTGCAGAGATTAAAATGCCAGACTTAAATGCAGGTAGCGTAGAAGCTGCTATGAGCATGGTAGCTGGAACTGCAAGAAGTATGGGAATTGTTGTAGAAGATTAATTTTTAAGTGGGAGGTAACAACCGCTAATACCACAAGGAGGAATTGAAATGGCAAAGAAGGGTAAAAATTATCAAGAAAGTGCAAAGCTTATAAATAGAGAAGTTTTCTATGATGTAAATGAGGCTATTGAGCTTGTACAAAAAACAGCTAAGGCTAAATTTGATGAAACAATAGAATTGCATATAAAACTTGGAGTTGATTCAAGACACGCAGATCAACAAGTTAGAGGTGCTGTAGTATTACCACACGGTACTGGTAAAACAAGAAAAGTTTTAGTGTTTGCTAAAGGCGACAAAGCTAAAGAAGCAGAAAATGCAGGCGCAGATTTTGTAGGCGCAGAAGAGCTTGTAACTAAAATTCAATCAGAAAACTGGTTTGACTATGATGTAGTTGTTGCTACACCAGACATGATGGGTGTAGTAGGAAGATTAGGTAGGGTATTAGGTCCAAAAGGTTTAATGCCGAACCCAAAATCAGGAACAGTTACTTTTGATGTTGAAAAAGCAGTTAAAGATATTAAAGCTGGTAAAGTTGAATATAGAGTTGATAAAACTAATATAGTTCACGTTCCAATAGGAAAGGTATCATTTGGAACAGATAAATTAAGAGAAAACTTCAGTACTTTAATGGATGCAGTTGTTAAAGCTAAACCAGCAGCAGCAAAAGGAAAGTATTTGAGAAGCGTAACTATTTCTAGTACAATGGGTCCTGGAATTAAAATAAATTCATCAAAAATAATGGATTAAAACTGTTGACATTATATAAATATACTGATATTATACTAATGTTACAATTTAAAATGTTCCGTAGACCGTAGGTACCTAAGGGTTTAAATTTACCTACCGAGGATAGACTAAATGACTACTTACGAAATCAAAGGTCTCTCTATGTCTACGGAGGGACCTTATTATATTTTAGAGGATAAGTTAAAGCATAAGGAGGTGGCCGAGAATGAGCTCAGTATTAGAAAAGAAGAAACAAGTCGTAGAGGAAATAAGAGCTAAGATTAAAGATGCAAAATCAATCGTACTTGTAGACTATAGAGGTCTTACAGTTGAAGAAGTTACTGAATTGAGAAGAAAATGTACTCAAGAGGGAGTAGACTACAAAGTATATAAAAATTCAATGATGAGATTTGCATTTCAGGAAGAAGGATTTGAAGCTTTCAATGAATTCTTAACTGGACCAAATGCCATAGCTATATCAAAAGACGACGTTGTGGCTCCTGCTAGAATTGCAAGTAATTTTGCTAAAGACCATAAAAACCTAGAATTTAAAGCAGGAATTATTGAAGGTGAAGTTGTAGGAGTAGATAAGGTTAAGGCTATAGGAGAATTACCACCTAAGGAAGTTCTACTTACTCAATTGGTTATTGCATTGAACTCACCTATTTCTAAGTTTGCTAGAACATTACAAGCTATAGTTGATAAAGAACCACAAGAAGCTTAATAAAAAAATGAAAATCGGAGGTATATTATAATGAGTGAAAAAATCACAAAATTAATAGAAGAAGTAAAAGCACTATCAGTTTTAGAATTATCAGAATTAGTTAAAGCTTTAGAAGAAGAATTTGGTGTAAGCGCAGCAGCTCCTGTAATGGTAGCAGGCGGAGCAGCTCCAGCAGCTGGTGCAGCAGAAGAAAAAACTGAATTTGATGTAGTTTTAGCAAGTGCTGGCGCAGAAAAAATTAAAGTTATTAAAGTTGTTAGAGAATTAACTGGCTTAGGATTAAAAGAAGCTAAAGAATTAGTAGATGGCGCTCCTAAGACATTAAAAGAAGGAGCTTCAAAAGACGAAGCTGAGCAAATAAAAGCTAAACTTGCAGAAGTTGGCGCAACTGTAGAAGTAAAATAATAATTTACAATATGATAAAAAAGGTTTCATTAATAAAATGAGACCTTTTTTTTATGACCTAACCCGATTGTTTCGGATGTTTTTCCGAAAGAATCGATGGTAGGTCAAACGCAACGAGCACCAAATTTATGAAGGGTAGTGAGCAAATAAATTTGTGTTTTGAGACTGATTTGCGGGATGAAAATATATTAATCATAGAAATTATTTCATATTATTTGCAATTAATTTTTGTTGAAAGACATGATAAAATTAGTAAATTTCTATGCTTGACAACTTTATTTTTGTATGATAATATTATAAAATGCATAATAGGCGAATTTTGGCATAAACTTTGAATATTTGATAAAGTTTGTGGCAATATTATAATAGGTGTATTTATATTCAAAAAATTACCATAGGATTATTACCCAATTAACCGAGCGACAGCGAAGGTGAATTGCAGGTATTATTCTTGTCAGGGTTGGCGGGGTTTGTAACGACTAGAAGGAGTTAGAAATCTGCAACCTATGGCTTCAGATTTTGGTAATTTGTTTTTAACTACTTAAGTTTTATTAAGGGGTGGTAATTATGGTGCATCCTGTTTCGTATGGAAAACGGGTACGTATGAGCTATTCTAGGATTAATGAAGTCCTAGAGCTACCAGATTTAATTGAAGTACAGAGAAAGTCCTATGACTGGTTTATCAGCGAAGGACTGAAGGAAGTATTTGAGGATATTTCTCCAATCCAAGATTATACAGGAAATTTAATTTTAGAGTTTGTTGATTACAGTATTGGTGATGAAGCAAAATACGAAGAAGAAGAATCAAAGGAAAGAGATGTTAATTTTGCAGCACCACTAAAGGTTAAGGTTAGGCTAATAAATAAGGAAACAGGAGAAGTAAAGGAACAAGAAGTGTTTATGGGAGATTTTCCTTTAATGACAGAAAAGGGAACTTTCATAATTAATGGAGCAGAAAGAGTAATAGTAAGCCAGTTAGTTAGATCACCTGGAGTTTATTTTGCTGAAGACATAGATAAGACAGGTAAAAGATTGTATTCTTCCACCGTTATACCTAATAGAGGTGCTTGGCTAGAATACGAAAGTGACTCAAATGACATAGTTTATGTTAGAGTAGATAGAACTAGAAAACTTCCCCTTACCATTTTACTTAGAGCATTGGGATATGGCTCCAACACTGAAATTTTAGAACTTTTAGGTGAAACTGAACAGATTTTAAAAACACTTGAAAAGGATAGCACAAAGAACCAGGAAGAAGGTCTGCTTGAAATATATAAAAGACTAAGACCAGGTGAACCTCCTACAGTTGATAGTGCTAGATCACTTATCAACACGTTATTTTTTGATCCCAAAAGATATGATTTGGCAAAGGTTGGTAGATATAAATTTAACAAAAAGCTGTCTCTTTATAATCGAATTGCAAATAGGAGAACTGCCGATACAATAATTGATGAAGAAACAGGCGAAATATTAGCAGAAAAAAACGAAAAAATTTCAAGAAAAAAAGCAATAGCAATAGAGAATGCAGGTATAAATGCTGTAGATGTACTAACTGATGATAACAAAACGGTAAGAGTTATAGGCAATCATTTTGTAAACATTAAAGCATTTCAGCTGCCTTTTTCTGTTGAAGATATTGGCTTAAAAGAGAAAGTATACTATCCGATAATGAAAGAACTAATAGACAAGTTCGGAAAAACTGATGAGCTAAAGGAAGCTATAAAAGAAAGAGCTAGAGAGCTTTCTCCGAAGCATATAATAAATACAGACATTATAGCATCAATCAATTATGAATTTAATCTATTTTTTGGAATTGGGAATACTGATGATATAGATCACCTTGGTAACAGAAGACTGCGTTCTGTAGGGGAGCTATTACAAAATCAATTTAGAATAGGCTTATCAAGAATGGAAAGAGTAGTCAGAGAAAGAATGACTATTCAAGACATAGATGTAGTTACACCACAAGCTTTGATTAACATCAGACCAGTTGCTGCAGCTATAAAAGAATTTTTCGGCAGCAGTCAGTTATCACAATTCATGGATCAAACAAATCCATTAGCGGAGCTTACACATAAACGTAGAATGTCAGCCCTAGGACCAGGAGGACTAAGCAGGGATAGAGCTGGCTTTGAGGTAAGGGACGTTCATCACTCACACTATGGCAGAATGTGTCCTATAGAGACGCCTGAAGGACCAAACATCGGACTTATCACGTCACTTACAACCTATGGTAGAATAAATGATTATGGTTTTATAGAGGCGCCCTATAGAAGAGTTGACAAAGAGGCTGGAGTAGTCACTAGCGAGATTGATTACTTGACTGCTGATTTTGAAGATGAGTTCATTATAGCCCAATCAAATGAACCATTAGATGCTGAAGGTAGATTTGTTAATAAAAGAGCGTTAGCTAGAGCTAAGTACGGAAGTATTGAAGTAGTACCAGTAGAAGAGGTAGACTATATGGACGTATCTCCTAAGCAAATAGTTGCTGTAGCTACTGCTATGATACCGTTTTTGGAGAATGATGATGCCAATAGAGCCCTGATGGGGGCCAACATGCAGCGTCAGGCTGTTCCGCTGTTAAAAACAGAGGCTCCAATTATAGGTACTGGAATGGAATATAGAGCTGCAAAGGATTCAGGAGTAGTTATAGTTGCCAGAAATCCAGGAGTTGTTATAAGAGTAACTGCCGATGAAATATTAGTTAAAAGAGATGAAGACGGACAAATAGATAAATATAGATTGCTTAAGTTTAAACGTTCTAACCAAGGAACATGTATAAATCAAAGACCTATTGTAAGGAAGCATGAAAAGGTTGGAAAAGGTCAGGTTTTAGCAGATGGTCCTTCAACAGACCAAGGAGAAATAGCGCTTGGGAAGAATCTTCTTATTGGATTTATGACGTGGGAAGGCTACAACTATGAGGATGCTATTCTTTTAAATGAAAAAGTAGTTAGAGAAGACATACTAACATCAGTTCATATAGAAGAGTATGAATCAGAAGCCAGAGATACTAAACTTGGACCAGAGGAAATAACAAGAGACATACCAAACGTTGGAGAAGACTCATTAAAGGATCTAGATGAGAGAGGTATTATTAGAATAGGTGCAGAAGTTGAAGCTAATGACATATTAGTTGGAAAGGTTACTCCTAAGGGAGAGACAGAGCTTACTGCTGAAGAAAGACTGTTAAGAGCAATATTTGGTGAAAAAGCTAGAGAAGTTAGAGATACTTCACTTAGAGTTCCTCATGGTGAGACTGGAATAATTGTAGATGTAAAAGTATTCACCAGAGAAAATGGAGATGAATTACCTCCAGGAGTTAATCAGCTTGTTAGAGTGTATATAGCTACAAAACGTAAGATAAATGTTGGAGACAAAATGTGTGGTAGACATGGTAATAAGGGTGTTGTTTCTAGAATCCTTCCTGAGGAGGATATGCCATTCCTACCAGATGGAACACCTCTAGAAGTTGTCCTTAACCCGCTAGGAGTTCCTTCTCGTATGAATATCGGTCAGGTACTAGAAGTACACTTAGGTCTTGCTGCGAAAAAGGCAGGCTGGCATGTTGCTACTCCAGTATTTGATGGAGCTAACGAAAATGATATATGGGAAGCCTTAAAAAATGTAGATTATCCTGAAAGTGGCAAGATTCAATTAAGAGATGGAAGAAGCGGTCAATCCTTTGATAATCCTGTTACAGTAGGATATATGTATATGCTTAAGCTTCACCACTTAGTTGATGATAAAATTCACGCTAGATCTACAGGCCCTTATTCACTAGTTACTCAGCAACCATTGGGAGGTAAAGCTCAATTTGGTGGCCAGAGATTTGGTGAAATGGAGGTATGGGCACTAGAAGCTTATGGTGCATCACATACTCTTCAGGAGATATTAACTGTAAAATCAGATGACATAGTAGGACGTGTAAAGACATATGAGGCAATAGTTAAGGGTGAAAATATTCCTGAACCAGGAATACCAGAATCATTTAAGGTTCTTATAAAGGAACTTCAAAGCTTAGCCTTAGATGTTAAAGTAATAACTGATAATACAGAAATAGAGCTAAAGGAATCAGTAGATGATGAAATAGGCGATCTTAATATAGGATTTGACGTAGAGGATAAGGATAGCGAGTTTGAAAGTGAGTATTACAACGATTACGAAGAAGCTAATATAGAAAGCATAGAAGAAGATTTTGATAAGGAAGAATCTGATGATGACAAGTTTATTCTTGATGATGATGACTTGTTTGATGAAGACTTTGAAGACTAGTTATTAGACTTAAACTAATTTATGAAGGGAGAGAAAGCCCCTTGTTCGAGCTTGATAATTTTGATTCAATCAGGATTGCTTTAGCATCGCCTGAGAAGATAAGACAATGGTCTAAGGGAGAAGTAAAGAAGCCTGAAACCATAAATTATAGAACCCTAAAGCCTGAAAAAGAAGGTCTATTTTGCGAAAAAATATTTGGACCTACAAAAGACTGGGAATGTCATTGTGGAAAATATAAAAGAGTAAGATACAAAGGAGTAGTTTGTGACAGATGTGGAGTTGAAGTCACAAAGGCCAAAGTAAGAAGAGAAAGAATGGGGCATATTGAGCTTGCTGCTCCTGTTTCTCATATTTGGTACTTCAAAGGGATACCAAGTAGAATGGGACTTATACTAGACATGTCCCCAAGAGCTCTAGAAAAAATTCTTTATTTTGCTTCTTATGTAGTAACAGATGTTGGGGATACATCCCTTTCTGAAAAACAACTATTAAGCGAGAAAGAGTATAGAGATGCGATAGATAAATATGGTAGAAGATTTAAAGCTTCTATGGGAGCAGAGGCTATTAAAGAGCTTCTTGCTAAAATAAATTTAGAAGAAGAAGTAAAAGAGCTTAGAACCCAACTAAAAGAAAGTTCAGGACAGAAAAAAATTAGAATTATCAGAAGACTAGAGGTTGTAGAAGCCTTTAGACAATCAGGTAATAAGCCTGAATGGATGATATTAGATGTGATACCTGTCATTCCACCAGATCTAAGACCTATGGTACAGCTTGATGGTGGCAGATTTGCAACATCTGATTTAAATGATCTATATAGAAGAGTTATAAATAGAAATAATAGATTAAAAAGACTATTAGACTTAGGTGCTCCTGACATTATAGTCAGAAACGAAAAGAGAATGCTTCAAGAAGCTGTTGATGCATTGATAGACAACGGAAGAAGAGGAAGACCTGTAACAGGACCCGGTAACAGACCATTAAAGTCATTGTCCGATATGCTTAAGGGTAAGCAGGGAAGATTTAGACAAAACCTTCTAGGGAAGAGGGTTGACTATTCAGGACGTTCTGTTATAGTTGTTGGACCAGAGCTTAAGTTCTACCAATGTGGACTTCCTAAAAAGATGGCTCTTGAGTTATTTAAGCCTTTTGTAATGAAAAGACTAGTAAATGAAGGTCATGCTCATAATATTAAAAGTGCAAAGAGAATGGTAGAAAAAGTTAAACCAGTTGTATGGGATGTACTAGAATCAGTTATCAAAGAACATCCAGTGCTTTTAAACCGTGCTCCTACTCTGCACAGACTTGGGATTCAAGCCTTCGAGCCAATTCTTGTAGAAGGAAAAGCAATTAAGCTGCACCCACTTGTATGTACAGCTTATAATGCTGACTTTGACGGTGACCAAATGGCTGTCCACGTACCGCTATCAATGGAGGCTCAGGCTGAAGCAAGATTTTTAATGTTGTCAGTAAACAATATTCTTGCACCTAAAGATGGTAAGCCTATTACAACTCCTACTCAAGATATGGTACTAGGTAGCTATTATCTAACAGTGGATAAAGAAGGCGAAAAAGGCGAAGGAATGGTCTTCAAAGACCATGATGAGATGATTCTTGCATATTATGATGGAGCAGTAACTCTACACTCTAAAGTCAAAGTTAGAGTAAGACTTGACGAAAATGACAAGGGAAAATTAGTAGAAAGCACTGTGGGCAGATTCATATTCAATCAGACTATTCCGCAAGACTTAGGATTTGTAGATAGAGAAACAGATAAATATTCTTTGGAAATAGATAGTGTCGTAGACAAGAAAAAACTAGGAAATATTATTGAAAAATGCTTTAGAAAGCATGGAAACACAATAACATCAGTAGTCCTTGATAATATTAAAGAGACAGGATTTCATTTCTCCACAATTGGTGCTATTACAGTAAGTATCGATGATATAATAGTTCCTGAGGAAAAAGAAATTCTAATATCAGAAGCAGAAGAAAAAGTAGATAAGTATGAAAAATCCTATAGAAGAGGTCTTATATCAGACGAAGAAAGATATGAAAGAGTTATAGAGGTTTGGAACAAAACTACAGAACAGGTTACAGAAGCGCTTATGAATAATCTAGATCCTCTTAATAACATATTCATAATGGCTCAATCAGGAGCGAGAGGAAGTAAGAATCAGATCAGACAGCTTGCAGGTATGAGAGGGCTTATGGCTAATGCTTCAGGTAAAACTGTAGAGCAGCCTATTAGAGCAAACTTTAGAGAAGGACTTACAGTTCTTGAGTTCTTTACCTCAACACACGGCTCTAGAAAAGGTCTTGCAGATACAGCCTTAAGAACTGCTGACTCAGGATATCTAACAAGAAGATTAGTTGATGTTAGCCAGGATGTAATAGTAAGAGAAGATGATTGTGGAACAGATCAATATATAGCAATTAAAGCATTCAAAGACGGAAGAGAAGTTATAGAAGAACTATGGGATAGAATTGAAGGCAGATATGCTTATGAAGATGTAGTAAATCCTAATACAGGAGAAATAATAGTAAAAGCAGGAGAACTAATTACTGAAGGAATAGCAGACAAAATAATTGACTTAGGAATCGAAGAAGTCAAGACGAGATCTGTATTAGGATGTAGAACAAGGCATGGAGTATGTGCAAAATGCTATGGTAGAAATCTTGCAACAGGTCAAATAGTCAATACAGGAGAAGCAGTAGGTATAATAGCAGCCCAATCAATAGGTGAACCAGGTACACAGCTTACGATGCGTACTTTCCATACAGGTGGAGTTGCTGGTGCGGATATTACTCAAGGTCTCCCAAGAGTTGAAGAGCTTTTTGAAGCTAGAAAGCCAAAAGGACTCGCTATTATTACAGAAATATCTGGTACTGTTTCCTTAAATGAATCAAAGAGAAAGAAAGAAGCAATAGTCACAGCAGAAGACGGAGAAGCAAGAGCATACACTATACCTTATGGTTCTAGATTAAAAGTTAAGCCTGGAGATTTTATAGAAGCTGGAGATGAAATAACAGAGGGTTCAGTTAATCCACATGATATATTAAAGATAAAAGGAATCCTAGGAGTTCAATCTTATCTTGTAAAAGAAGTACAAAGAGTTTATAGAATGCAGGGTGTTGATATTAACGATAAGCACATTGAAGTTATAGTTAGACAGATGTTGAATAAGGTTAAGATTGAAGATTCTGGTGATACAGATTTTCTTCCAGGTGGACTAGTAAATATATTTGACTTTGAAGAAGCTAATAAAAAAGTTGAAGAGCAAGGTGGAAGACCTGCAGATGGAAGAAGAGTATTACTTGGAATTACTAAAGCATCCTTAGCGACAGAATCCTTCTTGTCTGCGGCTTCATTCCAAGAAACTACAAGAGTATTAACAGAGGCTGCAATAAAAGGAAAAGAGGATGGACTAATAGGACTAAAAGAAAATGTGCTTATAGGTAAACTCATACCTGCAGGTACTGGTATGAAAAAATATAAAGACATTGCATTGAAATGCCAAGATGAGGAAGCAGACGAAGAAATAAATATAGAATAATATAAATGTTGACACTGATTATAACAGATGTTAAAATATATAAGTGTGTAAAATTGCAGGTTGACTCTTTTTAATCAGAGAAGATTATGCAGCATATGCTGCATAATCTTCTAGATGTTAAGTGAAGGAGGAAACTAAAATGCTGACTAATCTTAAAGATACTAAAAAGGTTGTTGGTATTAAACAGGCCAGAAGGGCAATAAATAATGGAGAAGCTTTAGCAATATATATAGCAGAAGACGCAGAAACTAAAGTAGTACATGACATTATCAATTTATGCAATGAAAAGTCTATAGAAATAATATACGCTTCGAGTATGAAGGAATTAGGTAAGGCCTGTGGTATTGATGTAAGTGCAGCAGTTGCTGCCGTATTAAAGTAGTTAAATTTTGGAAGGAGGTGCTTTGATGCCAACAATTAGCCAATTAATAAAAAAAGGTAGAGAAGAAGTTGTCTACAAATCAAAATCAGCTCACTTAGGAGTAGGTTTAAACTCTCTAAAGAAAAGAACAACTAAGGTAAACTCTCCTCAAAAAAGAGGGGTATGTGTATCAGTTAGAACTGTAACACCTAAGAAGCCTAACTCAGCTTTAAGAAAAATTGCCAGAGTTAGACTTACAAATGGTTTAGAGGTTAACGCTTATATCCCAGGTATAGGTCACAACTTACAAGAGCATAGTGTTGTTCTTATAAGAGGTGGAAGAGTTAAGGACTTACCAGGGGTTAGATACCATATCGTAAGAGGAACATTAGATGCAGCTGGTGTAGACAAGAGAATGCAATCTAGGTCAAAATATGGTGCAAAGAGACCTAAGAAAAAATAATGCTATCAGGTACGGAAATGCGGGGTTTTAGCGTCATGAGCTAAGGGCTGTTTATATAAATGCATTTTAGTGCGCTGACGACAAGCTTCAAAATGTCGAGTACCTATGATTTAATCTCAAATGTTTAAGGAGGGAAGAATAGTGCCAAGAAAAGGACATATTTCAAAAAGACAAGTTAGTCCAGATCCAATTTATAAAGATAAAGTAGTTACAAAATTAATAAACCAAATCATGCTTGATGGTAAAAAAGGTGTAGCACAAAGAATAGTGTATGATGCCTTTGATTTAATAAAAGAAAAAACTGGTGAGGATCCTTTAGAAGTTTTCTATAAAGGCTTTAACAACATAATGCCTGTGCTTGAAGTAAAGGCAAGACGTGTTGGTGGAGCGACTTATCAAGTACCAATTGAAGTTAGACCAGACAGAAGACAAACATTAGGATTAAGATGGCTAGCAGATTACTCTAGAAAAAGAGGAGAAAAAACTATGAGTGAAAAACTAGCTAAAGAAATAATGGATGCAGCAAACAACACGGGAGCAAGTGTTAAGAAGAGAGAAGACACTCATAAAATGGCTGAAGCTAACAGAGCTTTTGCACATTATAGATGGTAATAAATATAGACAATTATGGTTAAAATCAAAGATAGATAGAAATAAAAAATTTGAAATAAGTAGCAGAAAGGAGGATTACTGTGCCTAGAGAATTTTCTTTAGAAAAAACTCGAAATATTGGTATAATGGCTCACATAGATGCAGGTAAAACGACTACTACTGAAAGGATTCTATTCTATACAGGTAGAACTCATAAAATAGGCGAAACTCATGAAGGTTCCGCTACGATGGATTGGATGGAGCAAGAACAGGAAAGAGGAATCACAATAACTTCTGCAGCAACTACAGCTCAATGGGATGGTCATAGGATAAATATTATAGACACACCAGGACACGTGGATTTCACCGTTGAGGTAGAAAGATCTCTTCGTGTTCTCGATGGCGCAGTAGCAGTCTTTTGTGCAAAAGGCGGAGTGGAGCCTCAATCAGAAACAGTTTGGCGTCAAGCTGAAAATTATCACGTTCCACGTATGGCTTTTGTAAACAAAATGGATACTACCGGTGCAGATTTCTTTAGAGCAGTTGGAATGATGAAGGAAAGATTAAAAGCTAACGCTGTTCCTATACAAATACCAATAGGTTCAGAAAGTGACTTTGTAGGTATTATTGACTTAGTCAACATGAGCGCAAGAATATACAAAGATGAGCTAGGAAAAGATTACGAAATAGTAGATGTTCCAGCAGAAATGTTAGATATGGCTAAGGAATATAGAGAGGCCCTAATAGAAGCTGTAGCAGACGAAAATGAAGAGCTAATGATGAAATACCTTGAAGGTGAAGAAATTAGCATTGAAGAAATAAACGATGCAATAAGAAGTGCTACAATTGCATGTAAAGTAACTCCAGTTCTATGCGGTTCAGCATATAGAAATAGAGGTATTCAGCCACTTCTAGATGCAGTGGTTGCATATATGCCAGCACCTATTGATGTACCACACATAACAGGAGTTAAACCAGGATCAGAAGAGGTTGAGGAAAGAGTATCCTCAGACGAAGAACCTTTTGCAGCATTAGCATTTAAGATTATGGCAGACCCATATGTAGGTAAACTTGCTTTTTTTAGAGTTTACTCTGGAGTATTGGAATCAGGCTCATATGTGTTAAACTCAACAAAAGGCAAAAAAGAAAGAATTGGTCGTATATTACAGATGCATGCCAATAAAAGGGAAGAAATAGACAGAGTATATGCAGGAGATATTGCTGCCGCAGTAGGACTTAAGGATACAACAACAGGAGATACTCTTTGTGATGAAGGAAGTCCAATTATACTGGAGTCTATGATATTCCCAGAGCCAGTTATTAGAGTTGCTATAGAGCCTAAATCTAAAGCGAGCCAAGATAAGATGGGAATAGCTTTAGCAAAATTATCAGAGGAAGATCCAACATTTAAAGCTTATACAGATCAAGAAACAGGTCAGACAATAATAGCTGGAATGGGTGAATTGCACCTAGAAATTATTGTTGACAGACTTCTAAGAGAATTTAAAGTAGAAGCCAATGTAGGTAATCCACAGGTTGCATATAAAGAAACTATAACTAAAGAAGTTGAAGTTGAAGCTAAATATGCAAGACAATCTGGTGGTCGTGGACAGTATGGACACGTTAAGATTAGGATGGAACCAAGACAACCAGGTGAAGGATATGAATTTGTTAACAAGGTTACTGGAGGAGCTATTCCAAAAGAATATATTCCAGCTGTTGACAACGGAATTCAAGAAGCTATGCAAAATGGTATTCTTGCAGGATACGAGGTGCTTGATTTCAGAGTAACACTTTACGATGGATCATATCATGAGGTTGACTCATCAGAAATGGCATTTAAAATAGCAGGTTCAATGGCATTTAAAGATGGTATGAAGAAAGCAAACCCTGTAATTCTTGAGCCATATATGAGAGTTGAAGTTGTTATGCCAGAAGAGTATATGGGAGACGTAATTGGTGACCTTAACTCAAGAAGAGGTAGAATAGAAGGTATGGAATCCAGAAATGGTCTACAAGTTGTAAGAGGATTTGTACCTCTATCAGAGATGTTTGGATATGCAACTGACCTTCGTTCAAAAACTCAAGGTCGTGGAACATATACAATGCAGTTTGACCACTATGAATCAGTGCCAAACAGCATAGCTGAAAAAATTATGAGTAAATAATGCTTATCATTTTATAGCTACAGCATAAGCAACTTGCACGAAATCTTTGATTTTGGCAATCTGCTTATGTTATAAAATATAATTTTGTTTAGTAGGGAGGAATAAAAAAATGGGAAAAGCAAAAT
>DFOH01000048.1 GCA_002376545.1 Firmicutes bacterium UBA3546
TTCGGAGGATAAAATATAGGGTACCCAATTGGGTGCCCTAAGTTATTTTTTGAAATTTTACTGATTGGAAATACTAGTATAGTAATATAATAATAATGACAATAGTGAATAATAATATTTTTCTAGCCTTTTAGCTCTCAGTTGTGTTATTATAACGATTGTACTGATAATGTAGCTGTTGGTTTTCATTCTAGAATATAGGGAGAGATACATATGCCTATAAATAAAAAAATGCTCAATATAAAGTCTCTGGTGATAATACTAATATTTCTCATGCTCCTTATTGTGTTTCTTTACTTACAAAACAATTGGATTACAAAAACTAGGTTTAAGGTAAATTCTCAAAAGCTTCCCAAAAATTTTGAAGGATTTAAGATTGTACACATATCAGATTTGCATAACAAATCTTTCGGAAAAAATCAACGATATTTAATTAATCAGATAAAGAAAGAAACACCTAATATTATTGTAATAACAGGTGACTTAATAGATAGTAGGCGGTATAATGAATATATAGCAATGCAATTTGTAAATGAAGCAGTTAAAATTGCTCCAGTATATTATGTAACTGGTAATCATGAAATTCGCTCAGGTAGATTCAAAAATCTAGAGACACAGCTTGTAAATGCAGGTGTCAGAGTTTTAAGAAATAGTTGGGAAAAAATAGAGATAGACGGTCAAAGCATAATAATTGCAGGTTCCGATGACCCTTATACTGGAATAAGATATAGGGAACCAATTACTATGGATAGTTATTTGAAGGAAATCAAAAAAGACCTAGATGAAAATAGCTTCAAGATATTGTTATCCCATAGACCTGAAAGAATAGACGCTTATGCAGGCCATGGCTTTGATTTAGTATTCAGTGGTCATGCTCATGGAGGACAATTTAGGGTTCCTTTTTTGGGAGGATTAGTAGTACCTAATCAAGGTTTTTTCCCTAAATATACATCTGGCATCCATAAGGTAGATAATACTATTATGATAATCAGTAGAGGCCTAGGAAATAGTATAGTACCTCAGCGTATTTTTAACAGACCAGAAATAATAATTGCAGAGCTTTTATCAAAATAATAAACAGAGAGGTGATAAATGGTGGATCCTGATCCCTACGGGAATAGTTTTTCAAGAAAAATGAATAATAAGGTAGAGGAATTCACCATTTTATTACTGTGATAGTTCCTCTATCGTAAGAGAAGGAGGAACAAAATATGGAAAAGGTTTTAGAACTAATTAGAGAAAACAAGCTCATGCAAGCGAGAAATGAATTGATAGACATGAATGTAGTAGATATAGCGCAGCTTTTAGACGAAACAAATCAGGAAAAGATGCTCATTATCTTTAGAATTTTGCCTAAAGATATCTCAGCGGATGTATTTTCTTATTTGTCATCTGAACAACAGAGATATATTATTGAATCCATTACTGACAAAGAGGTAAAAACAATTATAGACGAACTGTTTTTTGATGATACAATAGATTTCTTAGAAGAGCTTCCTGCAAATGTGGTAAAAAAGGTCCTTAAAAATACAGATGAAAACACTAGGGCATTGATAAATCAATTTTTGAAATACCCAGAAAATTCAGCAGGAAGCATTATGACAATAGAGTATGTGGACTTGAAAAAGAAAATGACAGTTAAGGAAGCATTAGAGCATATTAAGAAAACAGCTATAGATAAAGAGACTATAAATACCTGCTATGTTATGGATAAAAACAGAAGACTTGAAGGTGTTGTTTCCATAAGACAGTTAATATTAAATGATGATGATATTCTTATTAAAGACATAATGGATGAAAATGTAATATATGTTCATACCCTTGAAGACCAAGAGTATGTAGCTGATACATTTAGAAAGTATGACTTTACATCTATGCCAGTTGTAGACAATGAAAATAGACTGGTAGGTATAATTACAATTGATGATATAGTAGATATTATTGAACAGGAAAATACAGAAGACTTTCAAAAGATGGCTGCTATGGCACCATCTGAAGAGGAATATTTAAAAACAGGTGTATTTTCTTTAGCTAAGCATAGAGTTATGTGGCTTCTAGTTCTTATGATTTCAGCTACTTTTACTGGAAATATTATTAAAAAATTTGAAGACGTACTTCAAACAGTAGTAGTATTAGCTGCATTTATTCCTATGCTAATGGATACAGGCGGAAATGCTGGTTCACAATCATCTACATTAATTATACGTGGCTTAGCTTTAGGGGAAATAGAATCAAAGGATATACTAAAGGTAATATGGAAAGAGTTGAGAGTAAGTATTGTTGTTGGAATATCACTATCAGTCATAAATTTCGGAAGAATTTACTTTTTTGAAAAAACAGACATTTATGTATCATTAGCTATTTGTATAAGTCTCTTTTTTACCGTCATTATTGCAAAGGTTGTAGGAGGAATATTACCTATAGTAGCTAAAAAATTCAAAATGGACCCAGCCATTATGGCAAGTCCACTAATTACAACAATAGTAGATGCTTTAGCACTAATAATATACTTTACTGCGGCAACTACACTCTTAGGAATCTAATTTTGTTTTGTTAATAATTACCTGTTGAATATGCTTTAATTAGCTGGTATTCTAATATAGGATAAAAACTAAAGATAAAATCTTTAACTCAGTCCAGAGAGGCTGGCAAGATTGTGATACGAGATAAGTGTATTTTATATGCATAAAACTTCTTGCGCCTCGCAAGAAGTTTTTTTATGACCTTACTCAATTTACTGAATACTCTTATCAGGAAATTGATAATTAGGTTAAACTTAGGCGAGCACCAAATTTATGCGAGCGACAGCGAGCAAATAAATTTGTGTAGCGAGACTTCGGAAAGTGCACAATCAAGCAAGCCTTTAAATCAGCACTGAGAGGCTGAAAAGGAGAGAAAAACTCTCCCGCAAATTAAAAGAGGAGGTTTTTTAAAATGGTTGAAAACATAATTAAAAACAACAAATGTACAAAAGTAGAGGTAGGCTTATTAGCTAATTCAAAAAAAGTTATTTTAGCTATGCAGCATTTAATTGCAATGTTTGGAGCAACAGTACTAGTTCCTATATTAACAGGATTTAGTCCATCTGTGGCATTGTTTACAGCAGGAATTGGAACATTAATATTCCATCTATGCACAAAAGGAAAAGTTCCTGCCTTTCTAGGCTCATCTTTTGCGTTTATTCCATTGATACTAACAGTAAAAGAATTATATAATGATGACTTAGCATATGTTCAGGGTGGGATGGTAGTAGCAGGCTTGATTTATGTTATAATATCACTTTTGATAAAAAAGATTGGGGTAGAGAGAATACAAAGAGTTCTTTCACCACAAGTAGTAGGACCTATGATAATAGTAATAGGACTAAATCTAATACCAACTGCCTTTGGGATGGCAGGAGAAAATATGCTGGTAGCGGCCATAACATTAGGAGTAGCATTATTAATTAACTTTAAAGGTAAAGGCTTCTTTAAACAGCTTGCCATATTAATTGGAGTAATTGCAGGATATCTAGCATCCTTAAAAATTGGAATTGTAAATATAGATGTGGTAAAAGAAGCTTCGTTAGTAGCACTACCAGCATTTAGATTTCCAAAATTCGATATAGGTGCAATTGTCATAATCGCACCAGTAGTATTAGCAGTGTTTATGGAGCATTTAGGAGATATAACTACAAATGGACAGGTTGTAGGGAAAAATTTCATAGAGGACCCGGGCCTAAATAGAACGCTTTTAGGAGACGGTCTAGCAACTATGGCAGCAGCATTTATTGGAGGACCTGCAAATACAACTTATGGAGAAAATACAGGGGTACTAGCTTTAACTAAAAACTATGACCCATCAATACTAAGATTAACAGCAATCTTTGCAATAGTTTTAGGTCTAGTGTCGAAGGTAGGTGCGCTGCTAACTTCTATACCGGCAGCAGTTATGGGTGGTATCAGTTTAATGCTATTCAGTATGATTTCCTTAATAGGCTTTAAAACTATAAAAAATAATAAAGTAGAACTTAATGTAAAAAATATAATAGTTATGGTAGCAATATTAGCACTAGGTCTTGGCAGTGGGATTATAGAGAAAAAGTTCGGAATAACTATAGGAATTCCTGTAACTGAAACAGTTAAAATATCAGGATTAAGCTTTGCAGCTATGATTGGAATAGCTTTAAATATAGTTCTAAATAGAAAATAAAAAATGAATATAGAAATCCTATCTCCCATGTAGAGATAGGATTTTTTATATGGACAAGAGGTAGCTATATAGAGATAATAGTATTAGGAAATAAAAAGTGATAATCTAATTGTAAAGGAGTTGGTGCTGGTGACTTGGGGAATTATTGCAACTTGGGAGATGGCCTTAGAAGGTATAAACCGTGCCTCACGTATGCTTGAAAATGGATTGAGTGCAGCAGATTCCATTGAAGAGGCAATAAAAGCAGTAGAGGACAATCCTCTTTATATTTCAGTAGGCTATGGTGGATTACCAAACGAAAAATGCGAAGTTGAATTAGATGCAGCTTTCATGGATGGAAATACCCTTTCCATAGGAGCAATATGTGGAATTAAAGACTTTAAGAACCCTATATCTATTGCCAGAAGCCTTAGTGATGATAGATTTAATGTTTTTTTAGTTGGCAAAGGAGCAGAGGAATATGCACAGGAAAAAGGATTTGAAAGAAAAGACATGCTTACAGAGGAATCAAGAAAAGCTTGGGAAAAAAGAATAACAGAGATGAAAGATAAGAATCTAAGCCCATATGACGGACATGATACAGTTGGCATGGTATGTATTGATAAAAAGGAAAACTTAGTAGCAGGTACATCTACTAGCGGACTGTTTATGAAAAAAAGAGGAAGAGTAGGAGATTCACCAATTCCAGGCTCAGGATTTTATGCAGATAGTAAAATAGGCGGTGCTGTAGCCACAGGACTAGGGGAAGACATAATGAAAGGCTGTATGTCATATGAAGTAGTGAGGCTAATGGAAGAAGGATTGCATCCGCAGCAGGCAGCAGAGAGGGTAGTACATGAATTTAGCGAGAAGCTAGAGAAGAGAAGGGGAAAAGCAGGCGCTATATCAATAGTTTGTATGAACAAGGACGGAGAATGGGGAGTAGGTACAAATGTTGAATTTACATTTGTAGTAGCTACTGATAAAGAAGGGCCAAAAGTATACATAGCTAATAAGGACGGTAGCACAACTGTTTATCAGCATTATAAAGCACAATTAGATGATATATAATTTTAGATTCAGTATAGTAAAATATTCATTTTCTATATAAAATGCAATAATAACATTACATTATCTTACCTGTCATTCTAAGAGCAAGGCTCGAAGAATCTTCACTATTGCTTAGATACCATAAAGACAATGTAACTTGTTTAATGCATTTTATATAGATGTAATTTTGGTATTTGGAGGAGTAAACATGCTTGAGATAATAGCAACTACTATGGAAGATGCAATAAGAATTGAAAAGTCAGGATGTAGCAGAATTGAATTAGTAAGTGCATTAACAGAGGGAGGGCTTACTCCAAGCTATGCATTAATTAAGAATGTAGTTCAATCGGTAAATATACCAGTCAATGTAATGATAAGACCACATGCAAAAGCTTTTGTTTATACATCAGAAGAAATCCAGCTAATGAAAGAAGATATTTTAGTATCCAAATATTTAAAAGCAAATGGAGTAGTGCTAGGAGTTTTGAATGAAAGCAATGAAATCTGCGAGGAATCTTTATCTGAGCTACTTTCAGTATGCGATGGCATAGATGTGACCTTTCATAGAGCAATAGACGAACTTTCTGACCCTGTAGGCGGCATAAAGATTCTTAGAAAATACCCTCAAATTGTGAATGTGCTAACATCAGGAGGAAAGGGTAATATAGAAGATAATATTAAAGTTATAAAAGATATGATATCAAATGCAGGTCATATAAATATATTACTCGGAGGAGGACTTAATCTTCAAAACATATCAAATATCATAAAGAAAACAAAGGCAGCAGATTATCATTTTGGGACAGCAGTGAGAGAGAATAAATCTGTCTTTGGAGATATTTGTTTAAAGAAAGTCAATGAATTGATAAAAATATTGAGTATGGAAGATTGGTATAGTTGATTTTAAAAGCCTCTTTTTAAAAGAGGCTTTTTTGTACTTACATTTCCCAGATGTTTAAGATAAAACTAAAGAACTTCTTTGCGACAAATGAGCAACTATGGAATACTATGGAGGAATATTAAAAGTTCTTGAAAAATGTGTTGACATATATAAAGTTTAATGATAAGATTCAAGTGAAATCTTTAAAGGTTTAGTTTGGGTGGTCAGACCATCATATGTTTCACATCAGATATTACTTACTATAAATTGGAGAGGTATAGCAGAATATGTTTAAAGAAGTAAAAAAGAATAAAAAGTTATATTTACAAATTGTTGATCAAATAAAAGATAACATTGATAAGGGAGTTTTGAATCCAGGAGAGAGATTACCACCTGAAAGGGAATTATCTAACCAATTTGGTCTTTCGAGATCTAGTGTTAGAGAAGCAATAACAGCATTAGAAATTATGGGTTTAGTAGAAGTTCGACCAGGATTAGGAACTTTCATTTCTAATAGAATTTCAGCTAACGGAATCAACTTATTTAGTGCTGATTATACTGATTTAGAAGAGAGCGCAAGTCCTACTGATATGCTTGAAACTAGGGAAATTTTTGAGACTGCTGTAATAAGATTGGCAGCACAAAGAGTAACAAGTGAGAATCTTGAACAAATGCGAAATCTCTTAGAAATGATGGATAAACTAAGTTTGGATGACATGGTAAGATTTGAAGAGCTTGATAGTCAATTTCATTTGTTAATTGCACAAACTACAAATAATGAGGTTTTACTGAAAGTAATTGAAATTATAAATAATCTTAGAAATACTAAAATTTGGGAGAGTATGAAATATAGAAGCCTTGTTAAGGAAGGCAGAATTGAGAAATATAAGATTCAGCATTGGCAAATGTTTGAAGCTTTAAAGAATAGAGATTCAGAGCAAGCAGTTTTAATTATGAAAAACCATTTAACAGTTATTAAGAGGGATATTTTTGAAGAATAGAATCATGGCTATTATGGGTAACTATAGATAGATAATGTTACCTATGGGAAACGTGGTCATACCACCATATGTCATGATGACATACCATAATATATAGTATTAAAATAGATTTAGTACAATAATGGTTCTTCATTAAAATATGTTTTTGACAGGATTTTGCGATTTGACAGATAATTTTACATCAAAAGCAGTCTATTTAGTCAAGAACAAATTATAGTGCTAGGGCTTAAAAATATAATAATAAGGAGAGATGACATGAATAAAATCATTAATTTTCAAACTCCATCCATTATTTTTGGAATGGACACAATCCATCAGGTTGGGATACAAGCAAAAAAATTAGGTGCAAAAAAAGTAATATTTATAACTGGTTCAAATGTTCAAAAAAATGGATATGTGGACAAAATTGTTGCAGCCTTAGAAAAGGAAGGAATATATATTAAAGTAGAATTTGTTAGTAGAAATACACCTGAACCAACAACAGATATACCAGAAAAGCTATCAGAGATAGCAAAAAAAATGGAAGCTGATTTAATCATTGGTATGGGTGGAGGAAGTGTACTTGATGTAGCAAAAATGACTGCCGCACTTGTAACAAACCCCTTAAAAGTACGCGATTACTTCGGTAAAGAAAAATTACCAAACAAATGCATACCTACAATAATGATTCCAACAACAGCTGGAACAGGCTCAGAAGTAACAAAACATGCCATTTTTCTTGATGAAGAAAATAACGTGAAGAAAGCAGTTGCATCTTCTAATATTCTGCCTAGTGTAGCAATAATCGATCCAATGACAACTGTAACTTGTCCCCCTAAAGTAACTGCAGATAGCGGATTTGATGCATTTCTTCATGCTGCAGAGCCATTTGTATCAAAGGCCGCAAATCCTTTAACTGATGTCATTGCATTAAAAGCTATTAGTATCATAACAAAATGGCTAGGTGTAGCCTATGCTGATGGTGAGAATCTTGAAGCAAGATACAATATGTCCCTTGGATGCTTATTAGCAGGATTAGTATTAAATAATTCTGGGACTAGCTTAGTTCATGCGCTAGCATATCCAATAGGTGGAGAATACCACGTTCCTCATGGACCAAGTTTATCATGTTTAGTTAACTCTTGTTTTGAGTACATCATGATAGCTAAACAAGATAGGTTTGTAGAAATAGCTAAAGCTATGGGAGAAAATACAGAAGGATTATCAGAGAGAGAAGCAGCAAACTTAGCATTAACAGCAATAAATGATATGCTAAAGAAACTCAACATGCCTGCTAGCTTAAGCGACTTAAATATATCAGACAAATCAAGAGTAGGGCGATGGGCAATAGATGGTTATTCAGAGCAAAGATTATTATCAAGATCAGCAAGAAGACTGTCAGTAGAAGATATTGAAAAAATCTATATTAATGCTTTTTAATCACAAGGAAAGCGATTACATAATAGAAAAGAATGTACTAAATATCTTGATAGCTAGTTATTAATCTTTAAATAAGTTAAATAGCAAATTGGTTAATAACCCATGAAAATAATAGGAAGGCTTTTTATAATACTATATTTAAATTAGTAACTTGAAAGGAGTGTTTAAAATGGCTTTACAAGAAAATATAATAAATGAAATTGCTGAACAACTACTAGAAGCAGAAAGAAACGGGGTACCTATTGAACCTATTAGCAAAAGATATCCAGGTATGGACTATGAAGATGCTTATAAAATTCAGCTTAAGACAATAGGTGCTAAAGTTAATGCAGGTGCTACTATCGTAGGCAGAAAGATTGGATTAACAAGTAGGGCGATGCAAGCATTAGTCGGTCTACATGAGCCGGATTTTGGTATTGTTTTAGATAATAAGGTTTTGGCAGAAGGACAAGCTATTTCAATTGAAAAAATGATGTATCCAAGAATTGAAGTTGAAATAGGATTTTATTTAAAAGAAACACTTCGTGGACCAGGAATAAATGTAATTGATGTACTAGCAGCTACAGCAGGAGTTTTCCCTTTGCTAGAAGTAAAAGATTCAAGGATTAGAGATCCTCATAATACATCTATATATGACTCTATTGCAGACAATTCAACAACTGGTGTTGTAATATTAGGAGGCAAGTTAACACCATTAACTGAAGACCTTGATTTAAGACTAGTTGGTATGTCCTTTGAGCATAATGGGCGTGTCATAGATTCAGCTGCAGGAGTAGAGGTATATGGGAATCCAGCAGAGGCAGTGGCTTGGTTAGCTAACAAGTTGGCAGAATATGGGATGTTGCTTAACAAGGGAGAATTTGTTATGTCAGGTGGTATGACAAAGGCCATCGATGTAACTCCAGGATCATTTTTTAGAGCAAACTTTGATAGATTAGGCTCAGTATCTGCTTTATTTAAATAATTTTCGAAATATTCCGTAAAGTTAAGTTCCGAATAGTCTTTCGTTTCAATAATGGTTTTCGTTTTTTACCATCGTGAGCTATTGATTGGCTAGGATTGGCGTTGGATTCTCTTTAATATTATATATGTAATAAAAGCTAAGAGAATCCAACTACTTCAAGATATAAAAAGTTTAGTAACTATGCGGTTATTAATTTTTACATTTAACTAAAAAATTTTATTAAGGGGGAACTATTATGTTAAAAAAAGTTACTTTATTAAAACCAGATCAAGCTAAAGGAGCTGTTAAAGAAAAATTTGAAGAGATTGCAAAGGTAAAAGGGGACAAATATTTGACTCCGACTTGGGGATTTTGGGGACTTGATGAGGACATAATAAATGGCTGGTGGACTTTAACCTATCGTTTACAAATGAAGGAAGGCAGTGTATCAAAAAAATTAATGAATTGTATTTCTCTAATTTGTGCAGCTGAAGTAAATTGTCCTCGTTGCATGAACAATCATCAAACACACCTAATGGAACATTTTAATATGACTGCTGATGAAGTAGAAGACATATTAGATTTCGAAAATAGTGATATTGCTGCTAACGAAAAAGCAGTACTAAGATTCGCTAGAAATGTTGCTTTTGGAATCGAGGTTTCCGATGAACAATTTAATGAATTGAGAGCATATGGGTATGATGATTTAGCAATAGTTGAAATATGCTCCATGGCCTTTTTAGAATCATCTATGGCTAAACATGCTACTATAGTTGCTAGATTTGAGGATGGTGAAAACTGGCCTAAGAATAATGTACCCTCATCTTTCTACCATAGTAATGTAGATCGATAAGACAATGAAATTATTGGAGGTTTCATGGTAATGGCTACTAACAATAATATTATAGCAGCAGTTCAATATGCGATACTGGGCGATAACATTAGCACTGATGAGATTTTACATGCGAGATATGCTATGCTAGCTGATGATAAAGAAAAGGCAAAATATATTTTTGCAGATTTAGGTTCAGAAATCAGCCATAAGTGTCAAACTTCAACAATTATTATTGCTGGAAAGAACTTTGGTTGTGGTAGCGGACGTGAATCATCGGTTGTAGCGATGAAAGCTAGTGGAATTAAAGTAGTTATTGCTGATTCGTTTGCCCGTATCTTTTATCGTAATGCAATAAATCAAGGTTTATTAGTAATCGAATGTCCAGGTATTAGTGATTTTGCTAAAGGTAGCATAAAGTTATCAATCAACATTGAAAAATCAACAATTTATAGTGATAGCGGAGAATTAGAGTTTAATCCTTTACCTCAATTTCTAACAGAGATATTATCTTCAGGAAGTTTAGTGGAATTCGGTAGAAAAATCATTGAGAGAAAGAGAGGCGAAAACTAATGGGGTTAACTATTACAGAGAAGATTCTCGCTCAAAAGAGTGGAAAAGCTAGTGTCAAACCTGGTGAAATATTAAAGGTTATCCCTGACTTTACCTATTCACATGATTACGCTGTATTAGTTATTAAAGCATTTAATAATATGGGTGCAAGCAATGTAATAAACAAAGACAAGGTTGGAATTTGCTTAGATCATAAGGTTCCTGCTGATTCCGCTAAAGAGGCTAATGATCATTTAAAAGTTAGAAAATTCATAAAGGAGCAGGGAATTAGTAATTTTTATGATGTAGGTGTTGGAATTGCGCATCAGGTTATGATTGAGGAAGGACATATTAAACCAGGTGCATTAGTTTTAGCAACAGATTCACACACACCAATGGGTGGAGCAGTGGGAGCATTGGCCATTGGAGTTGGTGAGACAGAATTGGGATACGTTTGGGCAACTGGGAACATATGGCTCAAGGTTCCAGAGAGTATTAAGATAACTGTTTCTGGCAAATTAGAGGATGGAGTTAATGTTAAGGATATTGCAATAAAATTAATATCGTCCTATGGATCAGATTATGCAAACTATCAAGCAATAGAGTTTACAGGAAACGGTTTACAACACTTTACAATGGCTGATCGTTTGTCACTGAGTAATATGATGGTTGAAATGGGAGTGAAAAACTGTTTCTTTCCTGTTGATGATATCACTATTAGATACTTTGACAGTATCGGAGTAAAAGATTATAAGCAAATAACAGCTGATGATGATGCTGTATATTCAAAAGAGATTTCTATCAATTGCTCAGAAATTGAACCGATGGTTTCTCTACCTGGAGGATTAGACAAGTCAGCTTTAGTATCAGAAGTAAGCGAGCAGGAAATTCATCAAGCTTTTTTAGGCTCCTGTACTAGTGGAAGGCTACAAGACTTAAGAACTGCTGCAAGTGTTTTAAAAGGTAGAAAGATTAATCCAAAAGTTAGGTTATTGGTAGTACCTGCTTCACGTAAGCAATTTATCGAAGCTGTTGATGATGGAAGTATTAAAATATTGGCTGATGCAGGAGCTACTATTTTACCTACTGGATGTGCAGTTTGTCACGGGGGACATCAAGGCGTTTTGGGAGACAATGAAGTATGCATTAGTTCTTCCAACAGAAACTTTAAGGGAAGAATGGGCAATCCTCTTTCATTTATTTATCTAGCAAGTCCCGAAACAGTAGCAGCATCTGCCATTACTGGAAAAATAACAGATCCCCGAAACTTTATATAAAATTTTTACTATAAGCAATTTAGGAGTGTGTTAAATATGTTTATTGAAGTTACAGAAGATCAATTACCAAAGGAGATTATGAATTCAGAATTAACATTGGTTTATTTTGGTGGTGAAAATTGTACATCTTGTAAGAGCTATTCACCAATATTAGAAGAACTGTCTGATAATTATAGTGACGGAGTTTTATACTATAAAGTTAATGTAGATAAAAGCCCAAATTTAGCAACAGAGTATAAAATAAGAGGACTCCCTTCAGTAATTGTATTCAAAAATGGGGCTAAAGCAGAAAAACTAATTGGTCTTAGATCATATGAGAACATAGAAGAAAAATTAAAAAGTTTTATGTAATTTAAACACATATTAAAAATATCAGAATAGAAAGGAGGGATTTTTTGTCGAAAATAAATGTGACTCTAGCAGGAGGTTATTACGATAGGACTCAGGCTTTGATTTCAGGAGAGGTACAACCAGAAGGAATAAACTTTCAATACCTTCCTCTTGGCGTAGATGAAATTTTTTGGAGGGCTTTAAGATATAAAGAGTTTGAGGCTGCCGAAATGTCTTTAGCTGCATATGTAATTAATAGATCAAGAGGTGATGATAGCTTCATAGGAATTCCAGTATTTCCTTCTAAGATATATAGGCATTCTAGTGTATATATTAGGAATGATGGATCAATCACAAAACCAGAAGATCTTCGAGGTGCAAGGATAGGGTTGCCAGAGTACCAAATGACAATGGCTGTATGGGTAAGAGGATTTTTATCAGATACTTATGGAGTAGATCCAGCCGAAGTTACATGGTATACAGGTGGAGTTGAAAACATAGGAAGAAAAGAACGTATTCCTTTAAAGCTTCCTGAAGGCTATAAGGTCGTGAAAGCAGACAAGCCTTTATATGAGATGCTAATGAATAAAGAAATAGATGCATTAATGTCTGCCATAATGCCACAGGCCTTTGTTAAGCAAACAGGTGAAATTAGAAGGATGTTTTCAAACTATAGGGAAAAGGAAGCTGAGTTTTACAAGGAAACAAACATATTACCAATAATGCATCTTGTAGTACTTAGAAAGGATATTTATGAAAAGTACCCATGGATAGCATCTAGCTTATATAAAGCATATAATCAATCCTTTGATTTAGCTTTAAAAAGAATGTATGATACTGATGCCCTACCCTATAGTTTACTGTGGCTAACATCATATATTGAGGAAGAAATGTCTATATTCAACAAAGATCTTTCTAAGATTTGGGCTAATGGAATAAAAGAAAATTACAATTGCTTAGAAAAATTTATTACTTATTGCAGGGGACAGGGATTGCTAGCTAAAGAAATCAAAGTTGAAGATTTATTTACTGAGAGTCTATTAGAAGATTATTACTATAAGAAATAAAAGAAGGTATTAGAGCTTAAAGGTTTCCCTTTTAGTTTACTTTGAGTGTATATGTTTAAAAGATATGTACTTTCAAAGATTGGGGATTTCATAAGTACCTGCAATTAAGAATATTGAGAACATAATAGTTGTAGAATCTTTTAATAAGCATATAAAAATTAAATTAGGGAGATGGATGTATATGATTAACTTGGGGTGTAAAAAAGCTACTATGGCGACACTTGTTACAGTTTTATCAATCATACTTGTATTATCAGGTTGTTCAAGTGCAAGTAACACATCAAATACAAATTCGAATGTAAATGTAACAGCAGGAGAGGCACCGACTGAGATAATAGTTGGTACAGTGTTACCTCTTACTGGAAAGGAAGCCAAAACTGGTAGACAGTATGAGGGAGCTTTTGTAACAGCTACAGAGGAAATCAACGAAAATGGAGGACTCTACATAAAAGAGTATGATAAGAAGATTCCAATAAAACTTGTTAAGTATGATGATGAAACAGACCCACAACTTACAGTGGAGCTAATGGAGAAATTGTGTAATCAAAAAGATGTAGTAGCTATATTAGGGGGATTTCCTACTAATCTAGTTTCTTTACAAGCTAATACTGCTGAAAAATATAAGATACCATATGTTAATTCAGGTGGTGCTGGACGTGATATTTACGCCCGAGGTTATAAGTATGTTTTTGGAACAGCTTCACCTGTTGATCTTATGGGTGCAACAGTAATTGATTTCATCAAATCTCAAATTGACAAGGGTGTTGTAGATAAACCAGTTAAAATTGCATTAGCTTATGAGGATACAGCACATGGTCTTGATTATGCTGTTGGTATTAAAGCAGGTGTAGAAAAATATCCAGACGATTTTGTCATTGTATTAGATGAAAAATTTGAACTCTATTCTGCAAGCTACAGTTCATTATTGAATCGTCTAAAAGCCGCTAAGGCGGATGCTTTTCTAGTAGACGCGCATCTCGAGGACTATATTACAATGCATAGACAGTATACTGAAATGGGATTATATCACTCTTTTGTAAGTTATGGTGCAAGAGGACCTCAACCTGATGCTATAAAAGCTTTAGGAGATGCTGCTAATTATATTTTTGCCGGTGTTTGGTGGGAACCAACGTCAACAAAACCAGCCAGTCAAAATTATTATAATAATTATAAGAAATTTAATAACTCTGAACCAGGTATGAATTCTTATAGTTATATTGCAGCTCAAGCATTATATAAGGCTATAGAAGATGCAGGGGTTCTCGACAGAGAAAAGGTTAGAGAGGCATTGGAAAATGTAAAGGTAACAGATACTATAATTGCTGGCGGAGAAGTAAGCTTTAATAAAAATCACCAAGCAGAGTATCCATTTACTATAGTTCAAGGAAAGCCTAACGGCGTAGTTGATATTATATGGCCTGAATCAGAAAAAACTGGAGAGCCAGTTGCTCCAATTCCAAAGAAATAGTAAATTCATAAAACTTATGATTAAAAATAAATATAGACCCCAGTTATCAACAGTAAAAGTGAATAGGTGTAATTTAAAAATGATTTTATGACAGTTATGGACAAGTCATCTGGATTCTATAAGAAATATATCCATGTAAACACGCATAATTTTAATGTTTCTCATATTTTAAGGGATATTAAAAATATGGTTCAGTGAGATTTTAAATGTCAAGGGTAAAACTATCAAAAAAGGCTTACACTTGGCATTTAAAATCGAGAATTTGAGGGACTAGGTCTAAGTAGAATCACTAAATAAAAACTGTTTAATAGATATTTATAATTAAATAAAGACACAATTTAGCATTATTTGCATTTAAGTTTCATGTAAATCCTTTGATAAATAGCATTTAAGTACCTATGTAGTATTAGCGAAGGTTACATCATATTGAAAGGTGTGAGCAAATGGATTTGTTTTTTAGCTTATTTATAGATGCGATTTTAACTGCAGGAATATATGTAGTTATGGCATATGGGTTATCTCTTGTATATGGAATAATGCAAATTGTTAACTTGGCTCATGCAGGTTTAATGATGCTTGGAGCGTTCACAACATTTGAGCTAGTTAATAGATTTGGTATACCATCATTGATTGCTGTTATGATTGTGCCAGTCATATATTTTTTTGTGGGTATGGGGATTGAAAGATTTCTTATCAGACAGTTATCGGTAGATAGAAGAAAGGGATTGCCTTCATTATTATTATTAACTGGGTTATGGTTAATAATACAAAATGGTGGTTACTTGATATGGGGGGCAGACCAATATTCAATATTTAGTTCGCTTACTTGCTACACTATTAATATAGGAGTCATTACAATTCCAGTTTTACGTATGATTCTTTTCGTTATTTCTATTGTTACCTTAATCCTAGTATCTTTATTTCTGAACAAAACTTATTTAGGTACTGCAACTAGGGCAGTTTCACAGAACGTTATAGCTTGTTCCTTAGTAGGAACAAATGTAAATCGAACTTCAATGATTTCCTTTGGAATTGGAGCCGCATTTTCCGCTTTTGGTGGAGGTTTATTAAGCTTATTGTATTCCTTTGATCCTGAATTTGGCGGTCAATTCTTACTTAAGAGTTTTGCTGTAATTATTCTTGGCGGACTTGGAAATCTTAGTGGAACAATTATTGGTGCTTTTGTATTGGCTTTTGCTGAAGTATGGGGAGCTTATATATTAGGAAATGGCTGGCAAAGTGCAATTGCTTTTTCGGTAATGTTGATAGTATTATTCTTATTACCCAATGGAATTATTGAGGCATTTAAACGTAAAAAGGAGGTAATAAAGAATGAAGAATAAGCCGGATAAAAATATAATTTTGCTTTTGACTTTAACAATAATCTTGTCTTTAGTGCCAATAATAAATCTTAATAGTTATATTCTATTTCTATTCTTTACACTCATGAATTTTAGCGTTATGAGTATTGCATGGAATGTTATCGGAGGTTTTGCAGGTCAGCTTCACTTTGGTGCTGCAACCTTTTATGGAATTGGAGCATATTGTTCTGCTATCCTCATTAATGCAGGATGCTCACCTTGGATGCCTATTGTAGCTGCAATTTTGATAAATAGTATAATTGCAGTGCTCATAGGTTATCCATGCTTCAGACTAAGAGGGCCCTATTTTCTAATAGCTACGCTTGGTATTGGCGAGCTAGTTAAAGCAATCGTTAGAAATGTAAAAAGTATTTCTGGTGGTTCAATGGGACTTTTGCTAAACGCTTCATTAGTTTATTCTCCTAATATCCTATACTATTTATCACTTACTCTATTTGTAATTTCAGTTATAGCTGCATTATTAATTAAACGGTCAAGATATGGATTGCGATTATTTGCACTTAACAGTGACATAGAAGCTGCTGAGGCAGTTGGGGTGAATTCTACTAGCAGTAAAATATGGGCCCATATTATAATGGCTATATTAATTGGATTAGCAGGGGCCATAAATGCTCAATATACAGGATTTGTTGTTCCTGATGCTGTATTTAACTTTGATACTAGTATTATGATGGTGCTTATGACTATGGTAGGTGGAATAGGTACTATTTGGGGTCCTGTTATAGGTGCAGTTGTACTAGTGATAATGCGTAATTTACTTTTAACATCTATGCCTCAATTTCATCTAATGTTCTACGGAGCTTTATTAATAGTAGTGGTTCTCTTAGAGCCTCGCGGACTATTAGGAATCGGGGAAAGGTTATTCAAAAAAATAGTTAAGAATAGGAGGGGAGCTATTAATGAATAAAGAACAACAACTTCTAACCATTTTGGGGTTGAAAAAGCATTTTGGTGGAGTTAGAGCTATCAACAATGTTGATATCACAATAAATAAATCTGAGATTGTTGGCATTATTGGGCCTAATGGAGCCGGCAAGACTACGCTCTTTAATTTAATTACTGGAGCTTTCGAGCCCACTGACGGAAAGATTATGTTTAAAGGAATAGACGTAACTGGTTACCCTCAATACAAAATTGTACATGAAGGAATAGTGAAAACTCATCAAATTCCTAGACCTTTTCATAAGCTAACTGTTTATGAAAATGTATTCCTCTCATATATACAACGTGATAATAAAAAAATGATTAAAGATGAAGTTATGAATATATTGGAACATGTTAGATTGAGCCATAAGGTACATGACTATCCCTCTAATCTCACTTTATGCGATAGGAAAAAGCTTGAAATAGCAAGAGCTTTAGCTACTCAGCCTACTCTATTGTTATTAGATGAAGTAGCTGGTGGATTAAATTCTGTTGAATGTGATGAAATATTAGATCTTGTTAATGTAATTAGAGACAGTGGTATTACGGTAGTTTTAATTGAACATATCATGAAGGTTGTTATGAGCCTTTCTGATAAAATAATTGTACTTAATTTCGGCGAAAAAATAGCTGACGGGTTACCAAAAGAAGTTGTCCAAAATGAAACAGTCATTGATGCTTACCTTGGAAGAAAGAGAGTGAGGGATGGATCAGCATGTTAGAAATCAATAATTTATCAGTAAAGTATGGTCAATTACAAGTAGTATTTAATGTATCTTTTAAAGTTGAAAAAGGAGAGATTGTGGCAATAGTTGGTGCTAATGGAGCTGCCAAAACTACAATATTGAAAACAATATCTGGATTAATTAGACCTTGGGAAGGCAGTATTAATTATAATGGAATCGATATAAGCTCATATGATCCTCATATAATTGTTGAATTAGGAATTACACATGTTCCTGAAGGTAGGCAAATCTGGCCAGGATTAAAAGTTGAGGAAAACATTCTACTGGGATCATACACTCCAAAATCAAGAGCCAGCAGAAAAGAAAATGAAAAGTACATTTATGAATTGTTTCCAAAACTATATGAACGTCGCCAACAAAAGGCTGGCACATTAAGTGGTGGAGAACAACAGATGCTTGCAATAGCCCGAGCTTTAATGAGCAATCCTAAAGTTATAATGCTAGATGAACCTTCTCTAGGGTTAGCTCCAATTATTGTAGATCAAGTGCTTGATACTGTAAAGCAAATTAGTCAAAAGGGGACTTCCGTTATAATTGTGGAACAGAACATTTATGAAACGCTCCAAATATCGAATAGAGCTTATGTGCTGGAAACAGGACATATAGTTAATGAAGGATATAGTAGAGAACTCATTAATGACGAGAGTATTAAAAAAGCTTACTTAGGTATTTAAATGAAGAAAGAAGGACGTGTTAATGTGCAGAAAAAATATTATGATATTGTAGTCATAGGTGGAGGACCAGCAGGACTTACGGCGTCTATTTATGCGGCTAGGGCAGCCTTAAAAGTTGTATTATTTGAAAAAGGTGTTCTAGGAGGGCAGATTAATACTACTGATATTATCGAAAATTACCCTGGGTTTCCAACTGGGGTTAAAGGGCCTAATTTGGGAGCATTAATGTCTGAACAAGCAAAAAATATGGGTGCGGATATCATACAAAATAAAATTACTCAAATTAATAAAAGTTCTACAGATAACTCTTTTGATGTAGTGGCCTCGGACAACATTATAAACTGTAGAAGTGTAATTATAGCAACTGGTGCCCAGCCTAAGACATTAGGTGTTCCTGGTGAATTAGATCTTATAGGCAAAGGTGTTTCATATTGCGCAACTTGCGATGGAGCACTTTTTAAGGATTGTTGTATTGCAGTGATTGGTGGCGGAGATTCAGCTCTTACTGAAGCACTCTATTTAACCCGATATGCTTCTGAAATTCACATTATTCATAGAAGAGAAGAGTTTCGTGCAACTAAGAGTCTAGTAAATAAAGTATATAAGAATGATAAAATCAAAGTTCACCTTAATATGGATGTTAAGAAGATAGGTGGAGAAGACGAAGTTGAGTTTATTTTGATGATGGATAAAAAAACTAAGGAAGATATTCAAATAAAAGTTGATGGTATTTTTATTTACGTAGGCATGGAACCCAAGGTGCCCAATTTTTTAGAAAATATTTCGAAAAATGAACATGGTTTTATAATTGTTGATCAAAGATTGTCTACTAATATACCTGGGATTTTTGCTGCTGGTGATGTGACTGAGAAACAAGTGAGGCAAGTATCAACTGCAATTGGAGACGGTGCTCTTGCTGCAATTAATGCTGATGAATATCTTGTGGAATTAGATAAATCTGATGATTAAGTAAGTGATAGGAACGATAGTATTGATATAACTCGGTTATTAGTGTTCCGAACTGATAAGGACAAGCAGTTCTAATATAAATAATAGCTTCCTTTTACCATCAAGGATTATTGCTAAGCTGAAATATAGTATAGCTTTCTTTTTAACTTTATTTGAGTTATAGACATTAGACTCCTTACATACTCAAACTAGTAGGAGCCAGTCATTTCAATATATAAAAATATTGCAATTATGCGAGTTGCAGAATTTTGCAATGAGCTAATATAATAAAAGGAGGTTTGCCTAATGGCAAAGAAAAAAAGTATTTTAGACTTAATAAACATGAAGAAAAACGGAGAGAAAGCAGCTTGGGTTACAACGTATGACTTTCCTATGGCAGCATTTGCTGAACAGGCTGGATTGGATATGGTTTTAGTAGGAGATTCATTGGGAATGGTTACACTAGGATATAAAGGAACAGTTCCAGTAACCATGGATGATTGTATTTCTCATTGCCAAGCAGTAAGAAGAGGCGCACCGGACACATTTGTTATAGGAGATATGCCGTTCGGTTCTTATCAGACATCAACAGAAGAAGCAGTAGCGAATGCGTGTAGATTTCTAAAGGAAGCGGATGTAGATGCCATTAAACTGGAAGGTGGCATAAGAGTTACAGACAAAATAAAAGCTATAGCTGACGCTGGGATAGTAGTATTTGGTCATATAGGATTAACTCCTCAAAGTGCGGGTCAATTGGGAGGATTTAAAGCTCAAGGAAGAACAGTTGATAGTGCGAGAGAATTAATAAAGGATGCATTAGCAATAGAAAAGGCTGGTGCACTAGCACTGTTATTAGAAGCAGTACCACCTGAGTTGACTGATTATATATCTCGCAAGTTATCGATACCTGTATATTCAATTGGAGCAGGATTACCATGTGATGGACAACTTATAATTTGTGGAGACATGTTAGGCATGTTCCAAGCTTTTACTCCAAAGTTTGTAAAAAAATATGCTAACGTTGCTGAAGTAATAACGAATGCTTTTAAGGATTACGTAAATGATGTTAAGGAAGAAAAATTCCCAGAAGATAAACATGTATATCATATTATAGATAGCATTGAAGATTTTGAAAAGATGTTTAAAGAATTTGAATAAAATCATTAAGAATATAATGGGAAGTATTTTAGCTTTCCATTATATTCTTATGTATTAGATAAAACCTATTTAATAAGTCTCAGTAAGGAGGAATTTTTTGAATGAAAACAGACGTTCAAATAG
>DFOH01000051.1 GCA_002376545.1 Firmicutes bacterium UBA3546
GAAGTAGCAGGAAATCCACAGTTGATTCCAGTTCTTATAGGAATGGGACTAGACGAATTCAGTATGAGTGCATCGTCAATACTAAGAGCAAGATGGATAGTAAATAATCTAAATAAAAGTGACATGGAGAGATTAGTTGAAGAAGTATTAAAGCTCCCAACTGCAAAAGAAGTAAAAGAGTTTATAGCTCAAAATATTAATAAAGATTAGATTGTCATAGAAGACAGGGAAAGAAAATATAACACATTCACCTGTCTTTTTCACTGCCTTCAATCAATCCAGCTTTCAAATCAGAATAATTAACATTGTTCAAAAACCTAATTAGTTCATCAATTTTACTCTTACGTATTTTAATAATTATAAAAAACATATAAAATAGAATTAACAAAGCAAATAAAACATATATCATATGAATTCCTCCTTAGGCTCTATAATTGACAAATTCTAATAAAATAATACATGTTGAAAGGAGAACAAAATGGCAAAAGAAATAGAAGTAAAAGTATTGGGTATTGATAAGAACGACATAGAAGAAAAGCTTATGAAGCTAGGTGCAAAGCTATTAAGCAGGGAATATCAGGTAAATACCTTATATGATTCAGAGGATAAGCTTGTCGAAAAACTAGGTGACGGATATTTAAGAATAAGAGAAACTAGAAACCTAATAACAGGTGATATAACATTTATGCTCACATTAAAAAAGAATATATCCAGTGAAGTAGCTAGAGAAAATTTAGAAATAGAAACAGAAGTTACAGACAAAAATGCACTTAACAGCATACTAGAGCATTTAAATATTAAAGCAATTCATGAAGGCACTAAAGAAAGGATTTCATATATTTATGAGGACATAAGATTTGATATAGACACTTGGGACAAATCCACTTACCCATATTCTTATTTAGAGATAGAGGTGACAAAAAAAGAAGATATAAAAAGAGCAGCAGAACTTTTAGGCTTAGATGAGAAGAGCATAACTACAAAATCACTAAGAGAGCTTAGAGCAGAGCTTGGACTAGAGAGGATATAAACCTTATATAGGTTTATTTCAATAAGAATTGGGGGATGAACAAAGTTGAAAAGATACTCTAGAAACATGAAAATGCTATCACCTGAAGAAAACGAAAGTCTTAACAAATTCAAGGTTTGCGTAGTTGGCTGCGGAGGCTTGGGCGGATACATTATAGAGATGCTTGCAAGGTTAGGGATTGGGCATTTAACTGTAGTAGATGGCGATATATTTGAAGAATCAAATTTAAACAGACAGCTTCTATCAGATATGAATTCACTAGGAAAATCGAAGGCTTTAATAGCTAAGGAAAGAGTCAATAAGGTAAATCCATTAGTTAATATAAGGGTCATCAGTGAAAGATTAACGGCAGAAAATGGATTAGAAATATTAACAGGACATGATGTAGTAGTAGATGCATTAGATAGCATAGACACTAGATTACTTATTCAAAAACAATCCGAAGAGCTTAATATACCCCTTGTACATGGTGCCATAGCTGGCTGGTATGGACAGGTAACAACTATTTTTCCAGGAGATAAGACACTGGATTTGTTGTATTCTAACAGTGATAATAAAGGTCTAGAAGCAGAGCTGGGTAATCCTTCCTTTACCCCTGCACTAGTAGCATCCATAGAGGTAAGCGAAGTCCTAAAGCTTCTAATAAACAGAGGAGAGCTGCTGAGAAGAAAGCTGCTTATAGTTAATACATTAAATCAGGAATATGAGGTAATTAATCTATATAGCGAGTGATGAAGCTATGGTAATTTGCGGGTTAAGATTTTATAATTAGTAGGTTTAAATTATTTTTTGAAAATTCAATATTTTTTCTTGACAAACAAAGACTACAGGTGTAAGCTATAAATAGAGACTACGTTTGTAAGGAGATAAGTTTATATGGAAAAACTACCTAAGATATCTGATTCAGAGTGGAAAGTAATGATAATAGTTTGGAAAAAACATTCTGCTACTTCAACTGAAATAATTGATGCTTTAAAATATACTACTCAATGGAGTCCAAAAACAATTCATACATATATTAAGCGCTTAGTGGATAAAAAAATTCTAGGTGTTATAAAATCTGAGCCTATAAATCAATATTATCCCATTATTTTAGAAGAAGAGTATAAAACTATTGAAACACGAAGATTTATTGAAAAGGTATACGAGGGCTCTTTAGGACTTCTTATATCTAATTTCGCAAAAAACAAAAAATTATCGGAGAAAGAAGTTGAGGAGCTAAGGAGATTAATAGACAAGCAGGTAGATTAATAAGGCGGTGAAGTCAATGTTAGCTGTTGCCTTTAATAATGTTTTATCTCTATCTTTTATGGGAAGTATTTTATCAATTATTATTTTAATAACTAAATATATACTTAAGGATAGACTTCATCCAAACTGGCATTATTACATATGGTTATTAGTTTTTTTTAGAGTTCTAATACCTTATACTACCGAAAGTACATTAAGCATTTTTAACTTACTTCCAAGTATTACTTTTGAGAAAGAAGCAATGGAACAAAGCATAGAAAAACCTAATGTTAGTATTGATTTATCACAATCTAGTGCTACATCATTAATGCAGAAAGTATCGGATGAAAAATATATTGAACAAGAAAAGCATAAAAATAGCGGCAATAAAAGTAACCTCCAGATGCTTTCCATTATTTGGGTTGTTGGTATATTTGCAATAATGATAAATGTCTTTGTAGTGTATATTAAGTTTATTTTTAAAACGAGGAGTAGCATTAGATGTGATGACGAAAGGATATTAACCATTTTTGACGAATGTAAATCTATACTAAATATTCATACGAATATCCCCATTATTATTGATTCAAGACCTAGTACCCCTTTTTTATTTGGGCTAATCAGACCTAAAATTATATTTTCTTCTATGATGATTAATGAACTATCTAATGCAGAGACTAGACATGTCTTAATGCACGAACTATCCCATTACAAGCGAAAAGATATATTGATAAACTGGATAAGTTTTATTTCACAGATTATACATTGGTTTAATCCTCTTATATGGTATTCCCTAAGTAGGATGAAGGATGATTGCGAAATTGCATGTGATGATTATGTCTTGCATTATCTCAATACCTTAGAACATAGGGAGTATGGTAATACCATTATTAACATTCTATTAAAAGCTTCAAGTTCTTTTTGGACACCTATAGTTTCTACTATGACTAATAGCAAATCTAATATAGAAAGGAGACTTATACGGATTATGAAATTTAAGGAGAAGTCCTGGAAGCAAATAGTTATTTCCATTGTTTTGCTTATTATTATTATTACAATTGGACTAACAAATTCTAAAAGAATACAGACGAATAGTGATTTAATTAATAGTGGAGATATTGGAATTGTTGATGATGGAAGTGTTGAGGGCCATGAAAAAGAACAATTTATTAAAATCATAGGAGTTGTCAAACGAGTAGAAGAGCTAGATCATAAATTTTCAAACTACTACCTAACTTATCAACAATATATAAATGAACTTAATGAACTAAGGTCATTTTTTTCAGAATGGGCTGATGAAGAAAATCATTATAATAGAAGGTATATACCAAACCCGATAGATATCAGATCATATAGCCAAGAGCAACTAGATGATATAAGAAATACTGAGAAAAATCCAAGTAAAATCCAAGTAGAACTGTCTAAAATACATAATCAGATAGATAAAATTTACATTTTTACCAAGGCTACCATTTCACAAGAGCTTTCTTCACAGAACATTTTTATTAATAGGAGGTATGATATTCAAAAAACAGGTAAAAAACTAAAAATCACAAGTATCAATTCATATATCTATGACAATAAAACTGAAGAAGAGAAAATAAAGTATAATAAGAGCGGCAATGAGATTGTTAATTATGTATATTCATTTAATCCATTGGAATAAGCTAATTTTGTTGCATATCAGTATATATGAGGAGGTTACTATGAGAAAAGTTAGAGTTCCACTTGCGTTATTAATTATTCTAGTCTTACTAAATACATCGATAATTGCCTATGGTGAGTGCGACACTAATAAAAGACAGGATGGCAAATGTCATGTTCTAAATGAATTAACAAAAAACAATTATTCAGTTGAACCTATGTATATAGTTTATTGCCCAAAATCTTTTGACGGGAAACATCACTACTTAAGGATAGCAAGAAACAGCTCACTGAAATTGAAAGATTCGTCTGGAAATGTCGTAGGCACTTGGTGGGGTGTACCATCTGAATGTGAATATTGTAGAGACCAGATATGGGTAGATTTTATCTATAGCGAATATATACACATATCTAATATTTATGTCAGTGGTATTACACAATGCTGGGCTTACGAAAAAGATTTAGTACCAGTACATGATGACTCAATGAAATTTTAGAATAGTAAATGCTAAGATTCATTTGTAGTTACTTTTCAGTTATGGCAAAATTTTTTATGGATTAATTAAAAGTTATACTGATATGCAACCCTTTTATTTACTAAACTGCTTTTGAGGACCTATACAATATTAAATCTGATAAGATTTCAATTCTAATTTAGCATTTTTATGACAACAAACAGTTACCAATTTCCCAAATTATACAATCACCTTTATATTTTAAAGGCATAAAATAAATTAATGAATATTGCAGCTTAAAGTATAAGGTGGTTATAGGTATGGAAGACAATGGAAATAGAAGTTTACAGAATTTAGCTATATTGGCCTTGCCTATTTTGATTTTTATCCTGATTGAAAAAGGTGGAATTTTTAAAACAGACACGAATTCTGTTAAAAATTATCATGATAAAGTCAAGATGCTTAGAGAAATAAGTCCCTATTTCTTGGAGGAGGACCAACATATATTAGGTAAGGTACAGGATATTTTTGAAATACTTAATAGGTTCAACAGAATAATTAATAGTGATTATAATGATAGCGTTAAAGCTCTAAACCGTGATTTACCAATGCTAGACAGAAAAGAAATGATAATATCCAAGCTAGCAAATTACTTAGATGATAATAAAAGAAAACTAGCAGAAGGTGTTGTGGAAACTAAGCAAAACATATTTAAGACAAAGGAAAACCTAGAGACATATTCTCAAACAGTATCTACTCAAAATATAGATACACTCACATCTATGATGAAGCTAGCAAATTCCATAGAGCCTCTAATGCCAGGCAAAGGAAAAGTACAGCTAAAGAAAATTGAAAAAATAATAGATATAATGAAAGCCTCTGATAATGAATTTAAGCCTTATTATTAGCAGGGGCTTTTCATATTGTCATCAATTTTATAAGTCTAGAAGGATTTCATAAAGGGAAGGTAGAATAATTAATAAAACAAGAATCAAAGATAATTAAAGCAGCTTTGAATTCATGTTAGCTCAAAGGCTGCAATAGGAGGCATTATCTTGAACAAAATAGCAATTATTTCAGATATTCATGGGAACATTCCTGCATTAAATGCAGTCATAAATGATATCAGAAAAAAGAAAATTGATAATATTATTTGTCTAGGGGACCTAGCTGGTAAAGGACCTAATCCTGCTGAAGCAGTAGATATCATTAGAAGAGAGTGTAAGGAAGTCCTTATGGGGAACTGGGATATTATGATATCTGGAGAAAATGATTATGAAATGGTAAAATGGGCTAGAGAAAATATGGGAGAAGAAAGGCTAGATTATATTAAAAATTTACCCTTTTCATTAGATTTCTATATGAGTGGAAGATTCGTAAGATTATTTCATGCCTCGCCCCAAGGAGTATTTCATAGAGTGCATAGAAACAGTCCATTAGACATGATACTTGGCATGTTTGATAATACAGAAAACACGGGAAAAGCCTTTGGAGAGCAGAGTCCAGATATAGTTGGATATGGTGATATACATGGAGCATATATCAGTTATTTTGATAATAAGATTATATTTAACGTGGGCAGTGTAGGCAATCCGCTAGACATGACATTAGCTTCCTATGTAATTCTTGAAGGAGAATACAATGGAAGGGATAAAAAAGGCTTTCAAGTTAATTTTATAAGAGTACCTTATGATGTAGAATTAGCAATAAAACTAGCAAAAGAATCGAATATGCCAGAAATAGATGCATATATTCAAGAGCTAAGAACAGGAATCTATAGAGGGAGAAAGTAATGAATTAAAATCTAAAATTTAAAAGTTTAAAATTTAAAATTATAAAAATCAGGCAGGTGATTTTAATGAATAGTCTTATAAGTAATTTCATGTTTTTCAGCCCATTTGATGGTTTTATGTTTTCATTTGTTCCGATTTTAGTGACTATTGGCTTTGTTGTGATTATTTCAATGTTTATTATAGCTGCTATAAAGGGAGTCAAGCAATGGAATTATAATAATGCTCAACCAATTCTTATTGTAGATGCGGAAGTAGTTTCAAAACGAGCAAATGTTTCCGTTTCACATCATCATCATAATAACGACCACGCTCATCATCATACTTCTACTTCCACTTCATATTATATTACTTTTCAGGTCGAAAGTGGGGACAGAATGGAGTTTCATGTGCCTGATAGGGAATATGGGCAGCTTATTGAGAGAGATAGGGGAAAATTAAAATTCCAAGGAACTAGATATTTAGGATTTGAAAGGCTTAGATAAATAGTATAATACAAAATTAATAAAACTTAATATTTATGAGACCCTTCACAAAGTTCAGTATGACAAGACCTTAGTGGAGGGTCTACTTTTTTGTCAAAAAATTTATTTTCTATTTAGAAGGAAAATTCATTCGTGTGTCGAAATAAACATAAAATGCACAATAGATTAAAGGGGGTTAATAAATGTTAAGCAGACCAATTATTGAAGATGTTTTAACTGCTGCTCTTTCAACAGGCGGAGACTTTGCGGAGCTCTTTGTAGAAGACAGATTTAATACAGGGCTTCTACTGGTAGGTGGAAAGGTTGAAAGCGGCATATCAGGAAGGGATTATGGTGTAGGCATAAGGATATTCTATGGAATGAATAGTATTTACGCATATACAAATGATTCAACTAGAGAAAATCTAATAAAGGTTGCTAAGGAAGCTGCTGCTGCCATAAAAGGCAGCAATATTCACCAGATTCTTGATTTTACTAAAGCAGAGATAAACAATATACATCCTATAAAGCTAATTCCAAGCAATATAGAAAAATCTCAAAAGGTTGAGTTAATGAAAAGAGCGTACAATGCAGCTAAAAACTACGACGAGGTTATATCGCAGGTAACAGTAAGATATCTTGATAATGAACAAAATGTGCTCATTGCCAACACAGAAGGACTATATGCTGAGGATAAGAGAATAAGAACTAGAACAGCTATTTCAGCAGTTGCATCTGCAAATGGTGAGATGCAGTCAGGCTTTTATGGTCCTGGAGCCCATATGGGCTTTGAATTCTATGACAAGATTAATATAGAGGACTATGCTAAGGAAGCAGCTAGAATTGCAAAGACAATGGTATTTGCAGACCTATGTCCAAGTGGCAAAATGCCTGTAGTCATAGATAATGAATTTGGAGGAGTTATTTTTCATGAAGCATGTGGTCACGGATTAGAGGCTACATCTGTGGCTAAGGGTACATCAGTGTTCGCAGGAAAACTAGGTGAAAAGGTAGCATCTGACGTAGTTACAGCTATAGATGATGGAACAATACCGAACGCTTGGGGCTCACAGAATATTGACGATGAAGGTACAAAGACTAAGAAAAATATTTTAATTGAAAATGGCATATTAAAGGGATATATGATTGACAAGCTAAATGGACGAAAGATGGGAATGGAGTCTACTGGCTCTGGTAGAAGACAATCATATCAATATGCTCCAACTTCAAGAATGACTAACACCTATATAGCAAATGGAAGCTCTACAAAAGAAGAAATAATAGCTAATACAGAGCATGGGCTATTTGCAAAATACATGGGTGGAGGCTCAGTAAACCCTGCTACTGGTGATTTTAACTTTGCAGTAAGTGAAGGATATATTATTAGAAATGGAAAGCTGGCAGAACCTGTTAGAGGGGCTACATTAATAGGTACAGGACTAGAAGTACTTAAACAAATAGACATGGTAGGCAACAATCTTGACTTTGGTCAAGGTATGTGTGGGTCACAAAGTGGCTCTATACCTACAGATGTAGGGCAGCCTACTATAAGGGTTAAGTCAATAACAGTAGGTGGAAGAAAGGGTGATCAGTGATGACGAATAGAGAGTTAATCGAAAAGATATTCAATAAAGGAAAAGAATTAGGCTTAGGAGACATGGAAGTATATATCCAAGGAAATAAGCAATTCAATACAAGAATATTTGAGGGAGAAATAGACAAGTATAGTATATCAGACGAAATAGGCCTATCCTTTAGAGGGGTTTACAATGGGAAAATGGGTTATTCATACACAGAAAAGGTAGACGACTCATCGGTAGATATGCTTATAAAAGAATCCATAGAAAATGCAGTGAATATAGATAGCGAGGATGAAGAAGAAATATTTGCTGGCTCTAAGGAGTACAAGGAAATCAACACATACAACAGCGACCTTGAAAAAATAAGTACAGAACAAAAAATTGAATTTGCAAAAGCTCTTGAGAAGGCAGCTTTTGAGAGTGATAAACGTGTAACCTCTGTTAATTACTGTTTGTACGGAGAAACTACCGGGTATAGCTTGCTTGCGAATACAAAGGGATTAAATCTAGAAAGCAAATCCAATATTGCAGAAGCATTTGTTTCAGTTGTAGTTAAGGATGGAGACGATGTAAAAACAGGCTCAGACTTTATCATTAGCAATGACTTTTCTAAATTTGATGCAAAGAAATTAGCATCAGAAGCGGTAAAGGAAGCACTGCCAATGCTGGGGGCTGAAAGCATAGAATCAAGAAAATATCCAGTAATACTTAAAAACGATGTAGCAGGTAGTATATTACAAGCATTTTCATCAGTATTTATAGCTGAGAATGTACAAAAAAATCTGTCACTATTAAAAGGAAAGCTAAATGAGCAAATATCAAATGAGTTGATTACAATAGTAGATGACCCATTCTTAAAGGACGGGGTAGCATCAGCTTCCTTTGATGGTGAGGGAGTAGCTACTAAATACAAAAAAGTTATAGATAAGGGAGTCTTGAAAACTTATCTTCATAATTCAAAAACTGCAAAAAAAGATGGAGTTGAATCTACAGGAAATGCAAGTAAAAGCTCATATAAATCACCAGTTTCTATATCACCTACAAATATGTATATAGAAAATGGAAGCACTGGCTTAGATGAAATGGTTGAAAGCATTGAAAAGGGCATTATGATAATTGACGTGCAAGGACTTCACTCTGGTTTAAATGCTGTTTCAGGAGATTTTTCACTTTCTGCCTATGGGTATGTAATAGAAGGTGGTAAAATATCTAGACCAGTTAATCAAATTACAATAGCTGGTAACTTATATGAAGTGCTTAAGAATATTGAATCAGTTGGAAATGACTTAAAATTTGGTTTCCCTAGTGCTGGTTATATAGGGTCTCCATCACTTAAGATAAATAGCCTAGCGATTGCAGGCAAGTAATTTAAAATTAGCAAATGAAATGAGGGAAATCAAATTAAGATTTCCCTCATTTCATTTTGCTAATTAGCTATCAACTCTGTTTCTATCTCTAAATAATAAACTTATGCAATAAATTCCAGCCAACCCTACAAGTCCATATACTATTCTGCTTAATAGAGCACCTTGACCTCCAAAAAGTGTAGCTACAAGGTCAAACTGAAATAAAGAGATTAGACCCCAGTTTATCGCTCCTATAATTACTAATACTAATGCTAAGGTATCCATAGTATCACTCCCCATATTAAATATGTATAGTACATCAAATAGTATTGCTATTTAATTGAGTTTTATACATTTTCAATATACATTGAGGATATTTACACAAATATTTAGGATATTCACATACACATCGGGGACATACTCATGCTTCTAGGTGTTCCCTATTCTTGCTAATAAAAGTAACAATTTTTTGATTAAGGAATAGTATGTAGTATAAACAGTGGGTTACATAGCCATGACCCAATTATCAACATTTTATATAAAAAGGGGAGGATATTATGTCATTAGAAATTAGTAGCAATATGCCAGCAGAAATTGAATCTGTTAAATGTGATGATAATAATAATGAAAGTCTATTATTTTTCTTCCTATTATTAGTACTCATTTTCTGTAATTGTCCTTTGTTTGACGGTATGGAAGAGAGCTTACTTTTCTTCTTCCTAATATTGATCATTATATTCAACAGATGTTTTTCTTGGTAAGAGTCAAAAAAATCTCATATTAAAAAAGGTTTCAATAAATTATTGAAACCTTTTTTAATGTACAGTAAAACTACAGAACATTGAGGAGTTATTAAATCGTGTTCTTTGTAAAATAGAAAAAATTATAGTTATATATTCTAATATGACCAAGTACTATGATAAGGACGTAGTATTTCGCAAAAAATATAGAATGTCGATAGCTAAATTAATGAATCATTAAAATAAACGAGAAAAATATGATATAATAAATAAGTTGTATGCCCACGAATTTTACTTGGTGGGTATACAATTTTGCAGAAAAATGTAGGCTATAATAAAGTTAAAATGAGGAGAATGGGATTTCAAATGGTTACTAAAGCAATAAAAAAATTAAGTCTTAATAAAGCAAGCAATATTGCAAAAAAGTTATTTGCCATAGTACTAGGAAACTTTTTATGCTCTATTGCATTTAATGTCTTTTTTATACCAAGTAAACTTCTAAGTGGTGGCGTTGGGGGATTAGGGATAATAACACAGTATCTAACAGGCATACCAACAGGGATATCTGTATTCTGCATAAACTTGCCAATATTTATTGTAGGTGCTAGATTGGTAGACAGAGAATTTGTATCGTATGCATTTATATCAATGTTTGTTTTCTCATTTTTTCTAACTATCACAAGAGGTATTAGTCAGTATTTTCCCATAGACGATATACTCCTTGGTGCAGTTTTTGGTGCAATTTTCAATGGTTTAGGTATGGGACTAATGTTTAGAAATAGAACCTGTCAAGGCGGTCTAGACATAATTGCTTCAATTCTCAAGAAAAAATTTAATTTAAACATTGGTACAGGGCTTATGGCAGTAAATACAGTTATTATCTCACTTTCATCCCTACTATTTGGTTACCAGTCAGCCATGTATACATTAATTTCATTGTATCTAGGTTATAAGATATTAGATAAGGTACAAACAGGATTTAATGTGAAAAAGAATATTGTAATAGTATCTGATAAATCTCAAGAACTAGCGGATGCAATAATCCAAAAGCTTCACAGAGGAGTAACATTTTTAGAGGGTATGGGTGGATATACAAAGGAAAATAAAAAAGTAATATACTGTATAATTACTTCGAATGAGGTAGTTAAGCTTAAAAACATAGTTGAAGAGATAGATCCAAGAGCATTCTTAACTATAAATGATATAGTAGAGGTAAAGGGCAGCAGCTTCCAAAGTGTTGGGATGTAATCCTAGATATGTTAAATTTGGAGAAAGCCTAAAACTAAGTATAGCTAGAAAGAACTGTATAGCATATTAAATATAAAGAGACTAACAAAAAGTATAGAAAGATTTTTGAAAAAAATCGTTTTTATACTTTTTTTATTGTTTTTGGTTAAACTAAATACACTGGGAGGTGTATTTAATATTTATGAAGAAATATTCTTTATTTTTACTAGCTTTAGTATTGATACTTACATCATGTGGTACTGGAGGATTAAATAGTCCACAAAGACTTAACAACCAAGCTGAAAACTTACCTAAAATAGGCACTGAAGAAGGAGGTATTGGAGGAGAACAAATCGTTGATGATGATGATTTGGAATCAGATATAAACTACTATGATATTAATGAAGATAGAGAGCTTACAAACTCATTTTTAAATGAAATTGAAGAGAAAAAAGATATTGTTTTTCAACAAAACACTTCAAATAATGATTCAAATAAACTTAATACGAACGAATTGCTTAATAACATCAATTCAGTTAGTGCTGCGCATATGTATGTCACTCAAATACCAGAAGATATAGATATAGATATTCAATATCATAATTATGACATACCCTATGACTATTTACTGATTACACCTGAAAGTGTTAGCATATATGAAGCACCTTCATTAGAATCAACAGTTTTAGGAAAAGCAACACAATATTCTAAAGTAAAGCTTGAAGGAAGAGCAAATGTAAACTATACAAATATTACACAAGTATGGTATTTGGTGTCTTGGCTAGAAAACGGAGAGACAGTTTATGGATATGTAATAGAAGACGCGGGTATACCTAGGAAATTTAGATTTGATATAATGACTGATGAGTTAAGAAGACTAGAACAAGCTTTAACCCAGTATCCATATGGATATATATCTAACTACAAGAATAAAAACGGCTCACCACCATTAAAGGATGGGAAAGCAATTGATGAATTTGGAATTCAAGCTTATCAAAGTGCACCAGCCTATTATTCATTAGAAAATAAAAATGAATTTAGATATTTTCCTGATGGAATGATAGTTTTTATTCTAGCCGAAGCAGATGGACATTTTAAGGTTAGAAATTTAGTGTACAATGAAGAGTTCTGGATACCTAAGAATTTTATTTCCTTTGATGATAACCTAGATAGACTAGATAAGGCAATCATAGTAGATAAAGCAAACCAAAACCAAGTCCTATATGAAAATAAAAATGGAAGATGGACTATGGTTTCATATACACTTGCTACAACAGGTGTGCCAGAGGGCAATAAATATGAAACTCCAACGGGCAGCTTTAAGGTGCTACAGAAGAGAGATAGATTCTATTATTTAAATCATAGAACGGGAGAGATTGGAGGATACGCACCTTATGGTACAAGATTTTCAGCTGGAGCATATGTACATGGAGTACCTGTTGATTATATAAAGCAAGATGGGGAAAATATAGACCCAGGAATGAAAGAGTATCTATTGACCATAGGAACCACTCCAAGATCAGCAAAATGCGTGAGAAATTATACTAGCCATGCAAAATTCGTATACGACTGGGCAGATTTAAATGATACTGCTGTAATTGTAATTGACTAGAAAAAGTCTTCTTTAAGCAAGAAGACTTTTTTCTGAGGCAAAAGCTTTGTATGCCAAAAACTTTGAGCTTCAAATTGATAAAGAAAGTTTTGGTCAGATATATGCTATACTATATCAAGAAAAAAGCAATATCATAAGAAATAATATAAAAAAATAAAATAATTTTAGAAAAAGTATAGCACATTTAGATATATGTGCTATAATATATATAGAAATGAATGAAGGGAGCAATATAAATGACTCAGTACAAGTATATAATGTGGTTTAATGAAATAAACAAAGAAGATATACCTTTAGTAGGAGGTAAAGGAGCTAATTTAGGAGAGCTGACTATTAAAGGGGCTAATGTTCCTCCAGGATTTTGTGTAACAGCATCTGCTTATACAGATTTCATAAGCAAATCAGGTATTCAAAGTGACATACTAAATATGCTTGAAGGTCTAGACATGGAAGATTCCTCTGAGCTTCAGCTAAAAAGTGCTGCTATAAGAGGTTTAATAGTTAAATCAGAAATGCCAAAGGAAATAGAAGAGGAAATAGTTAAAGCATATACTGAATTTAGTCAAAAAGTAAAACTAACTGCTCCACAAGTGGCTATAAGAAGCTCTGCAACCGCTGAAGATTTACCAGAGGCATCATTTGCTGGACAGCAGGATACATATTTGCATATAAGCGGAATAGAAGAAGTACTCAGACACATTAAAAGATGCTGGGCATCTTTATGGACTGCTAGGGCAATATACTATAGAGCACATCAAGGATTTAAGCATGAAGAGGTTGCATTAAGTGTAGTAGTTCAAAAAATGGTTAACAGCAAAATATCTGGAGTTATGTTTACAGCAAATCCTATTACAAGCGATTTAGGTCAAATAATGATAAATGCTAGCTGGGGACTTGGCGAAGCAGTGGTTTCAGGTATAGTAACTCCTGATGAATTTATACTTGATAAAAAGACATTATCTATTGTTGAAAAAAACATAGCTGAAAAAAATACTATGGTTATAAAAAATATGGATGGTGTAGGAACATTTGAAGTAAAAGTAGAAGAATATCTTGGATATGATAAAGTCAACGCTCCATGTCTAAATGATTTAGAAGTAGCTAACCTAGGAAAAAACGGGATGATAATAGAGGAGCTATATAATTCGCCACAGGATATTGAATGGGCACTAGATGCTGATACTGAGGAATTATATATACTGCAAGCAAGACCAATTACTACATTAAAGGGAGAGACTAAGGGAATGATTTCACAACAACCTGCTGAATTAGTTGCATTAGTTAGAGGATTGCCTGCATCACCAGGAATCAATAGTGGAAAAGTAAGAAATATTAAGGATATAACTGAAATAGATAGAGTACAGGATGGAGACATACTAGTTACAGTAATGACAAATCCAGATATGGTACCTGCCATGAGAAGAGCAGCAGCAGTAGTTACTGACGAGGGTGGAAGAACATGTCACGCAGCAATTGTATCTAGAGAGCTAGGTATACCATGTATAGTTGGTGGTAAAAAAGCTAGTGAGCTACTGACAGAGGGCATGGAGGTAACAGTAGATGCGACAAGAGGAGTTGTATATAAGGGTATAGTTCTTCAAGAAAAACAAGAAAAAGAAGAGAAGGCAGCTGCTACAGCAGGAATTATCAGCGAGGAGTTAATTCATCAGCTTGCACCAGTAACAGCTACTAAGATATACATGAACCTAGGCGAGCCAGAAATGGTTGGAAGATATAAAAACCTGCCATTTGACGGTATTGGACTAATGAGAACAGAGTTTATATTTACAAACCTAGTAGGTGCACATCCAATGTATCTGCTAAGAACAGGTCAAGGTCAGCTTCTAATAGATAAAATGGCAGAGGGAATTACAAAGGTAGCTCAAGAGATTTATCCAAGACCTATAGTGGTTAGACTAAGTGACTTTAGAACAAATGAATTTAGAGGGCTAAAGGGCGGAGACGAGGTTGAGCCTATAGAAGCTAATCCAATGATAGGCTGGAGAGGAGTATCCAGATATATTTCTCCAGAATATGAAGAAGGCTTTAGATTAGAGTGTAGAGCAATCAGAAAAGTAAGAGAAGAATACGGACTTACTAATGTTTACGTAATGCTTCCATTCGTAAGAACTACCTGGGAGCTCAAAAAGGTTAAAGAAATAATGGCTGAGGAAGGATTAGTTCAAGATAGAAGCTTTAAGCTATGGATAATGGCAGAAGTACCATCAGTAGTATTTGAAGCAGAGGAATTTGCACAAATGGTAGATGGATTTAGTATAGGAAGCAATGACCTAACTCAGCTTACAATGGGTGCTGACAGGGATTCGGGTATACTAAACAATATGGGATACTTTGATGAAAGAAACGAAGCAGTCAAGAGAGCAATATCTATACTAATAAAAGCCGCTCATAAATATGGGAAAACTATATCAATCTGTGGTCAAGGACCATCCCAATACCCAGAATTTGCAGAATTCCTAGTAAAAGAAGGCATAGACAGCATGAGCGTAAATCCAGATACAGTTGCATACACAAGAAGACTTGTAGCATCGGTTGAGCAGAGAATGATATTGAATAAAATAAGAAGCTTATAATATAATAAAAAGGTCCTTCTGGTCTATGTTAGCCAGAAGGACCTTTTTTCAAACTGAAAGAAAAAGGCTCTAACTACTAAAATCAGTTTTTAGAGCCTTTAGTTTTAGAATGATGGAATGACTCCACCTTCATATTTTTCTTCAATAAAAGCCTTAACCTTATCAGATTGAAGAGCTTTCACTAGTGCTTTAAGCTTAGGACTATTTTCTTCACCTTTTCTAATAGCAACTATGTTGGCATAAGGTGAATCTGATCGCTCTATAAGTATAGCATCTTTAGTGGGGTTTAAACCAGCTTGTAGAGCATAGTTGCCATTTATTGCAGAAGCATCAACATCATCTAATGCTCTAGGTAATTGAGCAGCTTCAAGAGGTATAATGGTAATATTCTTTGGATTATCTACAATATCTTTTTCAGTTGCCTTAAATCCTACACCTTTTTTAAGCTTAATTAGTCCATTATCTTCAAGGAATAATAGAGCTCTGCTGCCATTTACAGTATCATTAGGGATAGCTATTTCTGCACCATCCTTTAGTTCACTTATATCAGTAAATTTATTTGAATACAATCCCATAGGCTCTATATGTGTATTTGCTAGTGCAACTAAATCTAGATTGTTTTGTGCATTAAAGTCTTCTAGATATGGTAGATGTTGAAAGAAGTTAGCATCTAGCTCTTTTTCATCTAATGCTAGGTTAGGCTTTACATAGTCTGTAAATTCTATGATTTTAAGCTCATAGCCTTCTTTTTCTAAATCATCTGCTACTAGCTTTAACATTTGTGCATGAGGCTCTGGAGAAGCTCCCACTACTATAACCTTGTCATCACCTGCTTTTGATTGACAGCCTGTAATTACTATAGATGTGACTAAAATAACTGCTAATAAAATACTTAAAGATTTTTTCATTATATTTTCCCCCTTATTTTCTTCTATCAATTATTAGTGCTAATGTATTGCCTACAAATTGTATTATTTGAACCAATATTATTATAAGAATTACAGAAGCAATCATTACATCAGGTTGAAATCTATGATAACCATAACGTATAGCTAAATCTCCTAGTCCACCTCCTCCAATTGCTCCAGCCATAGCAGAATATCCTATTAGGTTTATTATGGTTAATGTGATTCCAAGAACTAAGGAAGGCATAGCTTCCGGAATTAATACCTTAGTTATTATTTCAAATGTAGAAGCTCCCATTGATGAGACAGCTTCTATTATTCCCTTATCCACTTCCTTTAATGCTCCTTCTATAATCCTAGCTACAAAGGGAGCAGCTGCAATGGATAATGGTACTACAGTCGCAAGAGTTCCTATGGACTTACCAACTATTACTTTAGTAAGGGGCATTACAAATATCATCAGTATAATAAAAGGAAATGAGCGAAATACATTAATTACACCACTTAGTATAGAATTCAAGGCTTGCTTTTCCCATATTCCACCTTTTTCTGTAATAACTAATAGTATCCCTAGAGGAAAGCCTAGTGCCAATGAAAATACTGTAGATAAAGCCACCATTATAATTGTCTCCCATAAAGATGGAAGTAAAAGAGAAATTAGATTATCCATTCCATATCACCTCTAGGTCAATATCTTGTTTTCTAAGCCAGTCAAAAGCCTTTTCAATTTCCTCATCATTCCCTAAAACTTGAATTAAAAGATTACCTACACTAGTAGATTGTAGCTCGTCTATATCTCCAGACAGTATATTTATATCTATATTAAACTCTCTAATTAGATTTGAGATAATAGGCTTCTTAGCGGAATTTCCTAAATAGCTAAGTCTAATTACTGTAGATCCTAGAGTATTAGGATAGATGATTTCTGCTTCATCACTTCTATGAATATGAGAAATAAAGGCTTTAGCAGTATTTGTCTTAGGTCTGGCAAATATTTCTTCTACTGTATTTAGCTCAATTATTTTTCCAGCTTCTATTATGGCTACTCTATCGCAAGTTTCCTTTATAACCTCCATCTGATGAGTTATTAGAACTACCGTCAGATTAAATTCCTTTCTTATTTTTTTAATCAAATTTAGTATTGCTTTAGTAGTTTTAGGATCTAATGCTGATGTAGCTTCATCACATAAGAGTATTTTGGGATTATTAGCAAGTGCACGTGCTATGGCAACTCTCTGTTTTTGTCCTCCGCTTAACTGTGATGGATATGCGTTTTTCTTATCAACTAATTCCACCACTTCAAGCAGTTCATTTACTCTTTTTTCTATAGTGTTTTTATCATAGCCATTTATCTCTAAAGGGAAGGCTATATTTTGGAATACAGTTCTTGAATTCAGTAAATTAAAGTGCTGAAATATCATTCCTATTTCTTTTCTTGAGCTTCTTAACTCTCTTTTTCCTAGCTTAGTTATGTTCTTGCCTTCAATAATAACAGTGCCTTCTGTAGGCTCTTCTAGCCTATTAATAGTTCTTATTAATGTGGATTTTCCTGCACCACTAAGACCTATTATTCCAAATATCTCACCTTTTTTAATCTGTAGATTAATATCTTTCAAAGCATTTACCTGAGAAGATTTACTTATGAAGCTTTTACTTAAACCTTTAATTTCAATCATTACTTCACCTCTTTAATAAATTACTGTACTAAATCACATATATAAAAGCCTATATAATTAAAAAACCTCTTTCAAATGAAAGAGGTAAATTACACAAGCTATCTATCCTCCCTCATCTTTCAGCATACTATGCTGCAGGAATTAGCACCTTGTGTTAAATAACACCGGTTGCTGGGTTTCATCGGGCCAGTCCCTCCACCTCTCTAGATAAGAGTTTAATATTTATCTGTTATTGTCATTATACTTATTTATTCTAATAATTATTATATCTTTTGTCAATATTTTTTTAAAAAGTTTTTTGTTTAATAAATTATTATGTTTTGAGACAAAATAATAAAGGACAAAAAAGAAAGGAGAGATTTTATGGCTTTACAAAATCCACTTAATTTAAATCAAATCAACCAAATGGAGCTTCAAAACCTAAGAGAAATAATCAGCAGTCATAAGCTGATGACAACAAAGCTAAACGAATATGCAAGTATGTGTCAGGACACTCAAATCAAGCAAATGTTTAGTCAAGGAGCTCAAGACGCAAATACTACTGCACAAAATCTGATTAAATCAATGTAAAAGGAGGTATTTAGATTGCAAGAAAGAGATATAGTAAATGATGTATTAAGTATGACAAAGGCTAGTATGCAATCCTATGAAATGGCAATATGTGAATGCTCAAACCAACAGCTAAGAAGTGCTTTACAAGCACTAAGAGATGATGCTGAGCAGTTCCAATATAATCTATATCAAATAGCAGAGCAAAAAGGATACTATACACCTGCAGCTGCAGCTAATCAACAAGAGATTAATCAAGTCAAAAATCAACTAAGTCAAGCATAGATTAGGGGCCCTTTTTAAGCCCCTTTTAAGTGTATTTCTCCATATTTTTACTAAAAAAATAAGTTGACTTTTTATTGCTCAAATGATAATATACCTACAGACAATAAAGAAACCTTTAATCTAATCCAGAGAGATTAGGAAGGATAAATAAATTGCTTTTTTAAGCTGTCTATTATCATGCCTTCCTATGAAGGTTTTTTTTATGCCTTTAAAATAGTCCAGTGAGACTGAAAAGGGGGAATTATATATGTTAACAGGAAGACATTTAATTGAGCCAATGGATTTTACAAATGATGAGCTTAATGAAATATTTGATTTAGCAGATGAAATGATTAAAAATCCACAAGAATACGCCCATATATGTGATGGGAAGCTATTAGCCACACTATTCTTTGAACCAAGCACAAGAACTAGATTAAGCTTTGAAGCTGCAATCCTAAGGTTGGGAGGAAGAGTTATTGGTTTCTCTGAGCCCAGCTCAAGCTCAGCCGCTAAAGGAGAGAGTATAGCAGATACTATTAGGACAATTGGATGCTATGCGGATATAGCAGTTATGAGGCACCCTAAAGAAGGAGCACCTAAGCTTGCTTCAACGTATTCAAACATTCCATTAATCAATGCAGGTGATGGAGGACACCATCACCCAACTCAGACTTTAACCGATCTTCTTACCATCAGAAGTATAAAGAAAAGACTTTCAAATTTAACCATAGGACTATGTGGAGACCTTAAATTTGGAAGGACAGTTCATTCACTGATAAAAGCGATGTCAAGATATGAGAACAACAGGTTTATACTCATATCTCCTTCAGAACTTAGTATTCCAGAATATATAAGAAAAGAAGTATTAGAAAAAAACAACATATCTTTCATTGAGGTAGAGAAAATTGAAGATGCTGTAAAAGAGGTAGATATTCTCTATATGACTAGAGTCCAGAGAGAAAGGTTCTTCAACGAAGAAGATTATGTAAGACTTAAGGACAGCTATATTTTAAATGCTGAAAAGATGTTTAGGGCAAAGTCTGACATGATTGTCATGCACCCACTTCCAAGAGTCAATGAAATTTCCTATGAGATTGATAAGGACCCTAGGGCTTGCTACTTTAAGCAGGCTAAATTTGGCATGTTTGTAAGAATGTCACTTATGGCAAAGCTTTTGGGGGTGATTAAATAATGGTTACTATAAATAGCATTAAAAGGGGAATTGTGATTGATCATATAGAAGCAGGTCAAGGAGTGAGAATATTCAATTATTTAGGGTTAGATAGGGCAAATTTTACAGTTGCATTAATAAAAAATGCCCCAAGCAGCAAGCATGGCAAAAAAGATATTATTAAAATTGAAAATGTAATAGATTTTGATTTAACAGTGCTTGGACTTATAGATTCCCATATAACCGTGAACTTAATAGAAAACGAAGCTATTATCGAAAAGATAAAACCAAGACTTCCTGAAAAAGTTGAGGATATTATTATCTGTAAAAATCCTAGATGCGTAACATCTGTAGAAAGAAATATAATTCATAGATTTGCGTTAGTAGATGAGAAAAAGGGTGAGTATAGATGTGAATACTGTGATGATATATATCATTTTCAGGAGGTATAGAGTATGGAGCTGTTAATAAAAGGGGCCAGAGTAGTTGATAGCCACATGGACTGTGTGGCAGATGTGTATATAAATAAAGGAATAATTCATAAAATAGACTCTAATATTCAAGAGAGCTGCAAGACAATAAGGGCAGAAGGGCTCATCCTTCTACCCTCTTTTGTAGATATGCACTGCCATTTTAGAGAACCGGGCTTTGAGTATAAGGAGGATTTACTGACTGGAAGCCTTGCAGCCTTAAAGGGAGGCTTTACAGCAGTGAACCTTATGGCTAATACTAATCCAGTTTGCAGTAGTATGGAAATAGTGGATTATGTATTAGAACGGGCTAAAGAAATTGATTTAATAGATATACACCAATGTATGGCTATAACTGAGGGCTTTCAGGGAAAGAGCATAGCTCATCTTAATAGTATAGATAAAAGAGTTAAACTCATATCAGATGATGGAAATGGAGTAGAAAGCAACAGAGCAATGCTTGAAGCCATGCTAAAGGCAGCAGAGAAAAATCTTATTGTGATGTCTCATGCAGAGGATAGGGAATTAAGCAAACATGACACTAGGCTATCAGAAAATATAATGACCTTCAGAGATATAGAACTAGCAGAAAAAACTAATGCAAGACTCCATATTGCCCATGTAAGTACAAAGGAGGCATTACAATATATTATTGAAGGGAAGAGAAGGGGAGCAAGCATAACCTGTGAAGTGACTCCCCACCATATTGCATTAGACAATAGTGCTGAATATAGGGTAAATCCTCCGCTAAGAACAGAGGAGGATGTTAAGCTGCTCATTGAAGGAATAAAGGAGGGCTTGATAGATGTAATAGCCACTGATCATGCCCCTCATAGCATTTTGGACAAAGAGAAAGGCTCTCCTGGAATATCTGGGCTAGAAACAGCATTTTCAGTATGCTTTACAAGGCTAGTGAAGGAAGGGCATATTTCTTTAAGTAGGCTATCAGAGCTTATGTCCAAAAATCCTGCTGAATTAATGGAATTAAACAAAGGGCAAGTGAAGGAAGGCTATGATGGAGACTTAGTCCTAGTAGACATAGATAGGATGTATGAAATAGATTCAGCAGGCTTCTTATCAAAGGGTAAAAATACTCCCTTTCATGGTGCAGAGGTTTGGGGAAGTCTAGAAGCAACTATAAAAGCTGGAAGGGTAGTATATACAAGAAAGGAGCTAGAATATGATAATTGATAGATTGTATGAATCAGTAGCTGAAAAGGGTGTAGTTTGTGTGGGGTTAGATACCGCAATTGAATATATACCTGAAGACATTATAAAAAAACATCTGACAATATCGGATTCAATATTTGAATTTAACAAAAGAATAATAGATGCAACCTATGATGTATCTGCCTGCTTCAAGGTACAGATTGCATATTACGAGGCACTTGGTGTTGAAGGATTAGCAGCCTACAAAAAAACCATTAAGTATATTAGAGATAAAAAGTGCTTAGTAATAGCAGATATCAAAAGAGGGGACATTTCTAAAACAGCTAAAATGTATGCAAAGGCACATTTTGAAGGGGATTTTGAAAGCGACTTTATAACCCTAAGCCCTTATATGGGCATGGATAGTATACAACCATATCTAAATTATGTCAAAGAGAAAGAAAAAGGAGCGTTTATTCTAATTAGAACCTCAAATGAGGGTGCTCATGATATCCAGTACATTAAGGATTTCAGCAATAATTCAGTTTATAAAACTGTAGGTGAAAAAGTTAAAAGCCTAGGAAGTGAATATTTAGGGAAATACGGATATAGCTCTATAGGAGGTGTTGTAGGCTGTACTCATTCAGATGAAGCAAAGGATATTAGAGAGAGTCTAAATACTACGTTCTTTCTAATACCTGGGTATGGAGCACAGGGAGGCACAGCAGAGGATGTGGCAAGATATTTAAAGAATGGAAATGGTGGTATAGTGAATTCCTCAAGAGGCATACTCCTTGCTTATAAAAATCATAATGATGAAAATGCCTTTGACGCCTATGCGAGGGAAGAGGTATTGTCCATGAGGGAGGCTATAAACGATGCAGTCAAAGCATATAAGGGTTAAAATATTTGAGAACAGGGAAATATCTAAGACTATCTTCAAAATGACTATCAAAGGCGATTTTCAAGGCAAGCCAGGTCAATTTTATATGCTAAGAGCATGGAATAGACAGCCATTTTTATCAAGACCAATTAGTATTCACAATTTAGATGGAGAAAAGCTAGAGTTTTTATATGAAATCAGAGGCGAAGGGACTGAACTGCTTAGTCAACTAAAAAAGGATGACAATATTGAGCTTTTAGGACCTTTAGGCAATGGATTTGACATAGATAATATTAAAGGGAAAGTAGCTATTGTAGCTGGGGGAATTGGTGCAGCTCCCATGTATTATTTAGCTAAGGAATTGAATAACTGCGAGGTTGATTTTTATGCAGGGTTTAGGCAGCGCGCCTATCTAGTTGATGAAATCAAAAATATTGCAAAGGAAGCTTATATTTCAACAGATTCTGGTGAATATGGTCATAAGGGCTTTATTACGGATATCTTTGAGTCTAAGAAATACGACATTATATTTAGCTGTGGTCCTAGTATAATGATGGATAAGGTGATAAGGTCCTCTCTTATGAATAACAAAAAGATTTACATTTCCCAGGAAAACCATATGGCATGTGGTATAGGGGCGTGCTTAGGATGTACCTGTAAAACCAACAGCGGCATGAAGACAGTGTGCAAGGATGGACCAGTATTTAAGGGCGAGGATGTGATAATTCATGCTTAAAGTAAATATATGTGGTGTTAATCTAAAAAACCCTGTAATAGCAGCATCTGGTACATTCGGATTTGGGAGGGAATACTCAGATTACTTTGATGTCTCTAAATTAGGAGCTATATGCACTAAGGGCTTAACCTTGTATGAAAAGTCTGGGAACGAAGGAACTAGGCTTTATGAGACAAGTGGAGGATTGATAAATAGCATAGGACTCCAAAATCCAGGGATAGATAATTTTATAGCTAATGAATTGCCATTTATGAGTGGACTCAACACTGTAATCGTGGCAAATCTAGGTGGAGGAAGCATTGAAGAGTACTTAGAGGGATTAGACAGGCTTAATAATACTAGTGTAGATTTTATAGAGCTTAATATATCATGTCCTAATGTTAAAGCTGGAGGTATGGCATTTGGAATTAAATCTAGTATTGCATATGAAATAGTAAAGCAGGTAAAAAAAGCTTCCCATAAGCCAATTATCGTAAAGCTTTCACCAAATGCAGAGGGTATAGTTGACATGGCGGTAAGGTGCTGTGATGCTGGGGCAGACGCATTGTCCCTTGTAAATACTTTTAAGGCAATGGCCATAGATGTATATAAGAAAAGGCCAATATTCAATAATATCTTTGCAGGACTATCAGGACCAGCTATTAGGCCCATAGCATTGAGAATGGTTTATGAGGTATCAGAAGCAGTAAATATTCCTGTAATTGGAATCGGAGGTATCATGAGCTGGAAGGATGCCATAGAGTTTATAATGGCAGGAGCTGATGCAATTCAAGTAGGAAGTGCTAATTTTATAAAACCGGATATATCCTTGGACATAATCAAGGGCATAGAAGATTTTCTAAATAAGGAAGGAATTAAATCCATCACAGAAATAAAAGGAATAGCAAGGAGGAGTTAAATTGGTATTAGATATTTTGAAGAAAACAGAAGCTTTACTAGAGGGGCACTTTTTACTGTCATCAGGCAGGCATAGCAACAGATATATTCAATGTGCCAAGGTGCTTCAATACCCAGAGGAGGCTAATAAGGTTCTGAAAGTAGTAACAGAGCAACTATCAAATATCCAAGTAGATGTTGTCTTAGGACCTGCAATGGGTGGAGTAATAGTTGCCTATGAAATTGGAAGACAGCTTGGGAAGAAAGCCATATTCACAGAGAGAGATAAGGTAAATGACACTATGGTACTAAGAAGGGGCTTTGAAATAAAAAAAGGCGAAAGAGTTCTAATATCAGAAGACGTAGTGACTACAGGAAAATCTGCTTTAGAAGCCATTAAAGTAGTTAAAAAATTCGGTGGAGAGGTAGTAGGAATTGCATGTATAGCAGATAGGAGTAAAGGGACGCTGCAATATCCAGTATATAGTGCTATAAAACTAGATATAGAGAGCTATGAAAGCGAAGAATGTCCTCTTTGCAAGGAAAACATTCCTTTTATTAAACCAGGTAGTAGGGAAAAAATCTTCTAACTTATCATTCTGAGACGTAATCGAAGAATCTCATGTTTCAATACAAGAGAGATTCTTCGCCGGCGCTCAGGATGACATGAATAGTCTTTTTCAGTGATTTCTTTATTTATTCTTTATTTCTTTTCATTTAATATATATAATATTCCAACAGTATTAGGCCCGCAATGACTAGAAATTACACATCCAGCATCAGTAATTATAACTTCCTCAACGTCTAGGCTTTCTTCAAGCTTTTTCTTTAAAAATATGGAGTCCTCATAGCCATCAGCATGAGTTATAAAAATCCTTTTCTTATCCATATTATTTTTGTCCTTAACTGCATTTTCAAGCATAGTTTGGAGAATTTTTTCTCTTTTTCCTCTTGCTTTTTGACCAACAATCATTCCACCATCTACAACCTTGATTATTGGTCTGATTTTAAGTACACTTCCCATTAGAGCTTGCAAAGATGAACATCTTCCCCCCTTATATAGATAGTCTAGGGTGTCTGGCACAAAGGCTGTTTCTACTAAAGGTGCTAATTCTTTTATTTTTTGAGCTATTTCTTCTACATCTACATTTTCATTTGCAAGATCTACTGCCTTCATAACAAGAAGACCTATTCCAGTAGATAAATTAAATGAGTCCACAATTTCAATTTTTGCATCTGGAAACTCAGATGCAGCTATTCTAGCATTTTGTAACGTTGATGACAGCTTAGATGAAAGTCCTATGTATAGGATGTCCTTTTCTTGTTCAACATATGGCTTAAAAGCATTGATAAAGTCTAAAGGTGACGGAGTAGAGGTTTTAGGAAGCTTCCCACACTCATCTACCTTAGCATATAGCTCTTTAGTTGTGATTTCAACTCCATCTTTGTACGAATCATCATCAAAGCCAACATATAGAGGGACAATAGATATATCATTTGATTCAATAAGGTCCCTGCTTAAATCGCAAGTGCTGTCAGCAAAAATTTTCACCTTACCCACTTGTATTTTCTCCCCCTTCTATATTCTAAATCATATCTAATACATATTATACTACTAAAGCTGGTAATATAACAATTATTATTATAATATCACAACTTAAGAAAAAATAGGTTTACTTTTTTAAATATTTATATATAATAGTTATAATAACATATTTAAAGCAATGAATGAGAGTAGTAAACATCTATTCAAGCCACAGCGATTCAGGGATGGTGAAAGCCTGAAGCATTGAAATTTGTTGAATGGACTCATGAGTTCAAATCTGAAATCATAGTAGGATTTGACGGCATCTACCGTTATAGAGCAAGTGAGTCACATGACTAACTAGAGTGGTACCGCGGAATAGGCCTTTCGTCTCTTATTTGAGATGAAGGGCTTTTATTATTTTTGTCATCCTTAATTTATGTGTAGTATATGCTTTGTATTTTCGTCATTCTGAACGCTAGTGAAGAATCTATTTTTTGATATTAAATAAATTTATTAATAATATTTTAGGAGGTAAGGACTATGAATGAAAAGAAAGTTATATTTAGTGGAGTGAAGCCTACAGGAGAGCCCACATTAGGAAATTATTTAGGAGCATTAAAGAACTGGGTAACTCTTCAGGATGAATACCAATGCTATTATTGCATAGTAGATTTACATGCAATAACAGTACCCCAAGAGCCTAAAGATTTAAGAAAACGCTCCGTGGAGGTTTTAGCACAATATATAGCATCTGGTATAGAGCCTGAAAAGAACATTTTATTTTTCCAATCCCATGTAAGTGCACATGCTGAATTAACTTGGGTATTAAATTCTATATCCTATATGGGACAATTAGGAAGAATGACACAGTACAAAGAAAAATCACAAAAGAATGAAGAAAATTTAAATGCAGGCTTGTTCACATACCCTGTTTTAATGGCGGCTGATATACTACTATATCAGGCAGACCTTGTGCCAGTAGGAGATGATCAAAAACAACATCTAGAGCTTGCAAGAGATTTGGCTATAAGATTTAATAACAAGTATAGCGAAACTTTTAAGGTGCCCGATATATACATGTCTAAACTTGGAAGCAGAATAATGGGATTACAAGACCCTCTTAGTAAAATGTCAAAATCTGGCGACGATGAAAATGATTATATACTTTTAATAGAAGACAATGATGCTACAGTCAGAAAAATTAAGAGAGCCGTTACAGATTCTATTGGGGTAGTTAAATATTCGGATGAGCAGTTAGGAATAAAGAATCTCATTACGATTTATTCCAAGTTTACGGGGGAAAGTATAGAGGAAATAGAAAATAAATATGAAGGTCAGGGATACGGAAAATTCAAAGGAGATTTAGCAGAGGTTGTTGTAGAAGGTCTAAGACCTGTTAGAGATAAATTTGCGGATTTAATAAAAAACAAAGATTATTTAGAAAAAATATATACAGATGGAGCAAAACAAGCTGAATACGTAGCAAATAAAACCCTAAGAAAAGTTTACAAAAAGGTTGGTTTCATCCCTAAAATATAGTAAAAACAGAGATGTATCTTAAAACATTGATTTTATCATACAAAGTAGAGCTTTAGAAAGAAAGGAGTATTTATTATGGATGAGTCTAAAAAAGATAAAATAAGGCAAAGTGTTCGTTCAAGCTATAGAAAGATTGCAGTATCCAAAAAGGGAACAGACTGTTGTGGGGAAACTAAGATAAAAAAACCTTCAAAAGCTGTAACTACAAGCATAGGCTACTCAAAAGAGCAAATATCCTTAGCGCCAGAAGAGGCAGACATGGGACTTGGATGTGGCAATCCATTGGAAATTGCACAGGTAAAAGAAGGTGAAACAGTACTAGACCTAGGAAGCGGCGGCGGATTCGACTGTTTTATAGCAGCTAAAAAAGTAGGAGATAGTGGTCGTGCAATTGGAGTAGACATGACACCTGAAATGATTAGCAAGGCACGTAGACTTGCAAAAAAGGAAAACTATGGAAATGTTGAATTTAGATTAGGAGAAATTGAAAACCTTCCAGTAGCAGATAATATTGTAGATGTGATAATCTCTAATTGTGTAATTAATCTTTCACCAGACAAACAAAGGGTTTACAATGAAGCCAATAGAGTTCTAAAGAAGGGCGGGAGACTTGCCATTTCAGATGTAGTTCTCATGAGAGAATTGACTGAGGAAATGAAAAAGGATGAAAAGCTTTACTGTGGCTGAGTAACAGGTGCATCTTCAGTTGAAGAGCTTGAATCATACCTACAAAAAGCAGGCTTTAAAGATATCAGCATAACAACCAAAGAAGTATCAGAAGAATATGCTAAAAAGTGGGGACATAACCTAAAGGTAGGGGAATATATTATGTCTGGTGAAATAAGGGCAGTGAAGTAGTAATAACATGTAACAGGAGATATTTAATGATTTCTCCTGTTTTTTATTTTATCCTTGAACAAGAAATTATATATTTTTCAAATGATAATGTTTATCATTATCAAAATTGGATATATATAAAATACAATGACAATTATCACATTAATATAGAACAAAGGAGAGATATTATGTTATTTAAATTACCAAAACTAAATTATTCATTTGATGCATTAGAGCCACATATAGACAAATTAACTATGGAAACGCATTATTCAAAGCACCATCAAGCCTATGTAGACAATTTAAATAAAGCTTTAGAAGAACATGAAAATCTTCAAAAAATGGAGATTGAGGAAATATTAAAATCTCTGGATGGTTTGCCAGAAGGCATTAAAAAGGCAGTTAGAAACAATGGTGGAGGTCACTACAATCATGCTTTATATTGGGATATAATGTCACCAGAAGGTGGAGGAGCTCCGGAAGGAGAGCTAGCTTCAAAAATTGATAGTGAGCTAGGCGGATTTGAAAAGTTTAAAGAGGAATTTAAAAAAGCTGCATTAGGTCAATTTGGTAGTGGTTGGGCATGGTTAGTCCTAAAAGAAGATGGAAAACTAGCAATTGAAGCTACGCCAAATCAAGACAATCCAATATCAAATGGTAGAAAACCTATTCTAGGCATTGATGTATGGGAGCATGCTTATTACCTAAAATACATGAACAAGAGAGCAGATTATATTGACTCATGGTGGAAGGTTTTAGATTGGAAAAGAGTATCTAAAAGATATGAGGAACTAAAATCTAAATAATTGTTTTATATAGTAAGAGCCCTGCAAGAGCAGGGCTCCTTGATTTTTGTAAAGAAAGATTTTAGTTAAGCATAAGTAAAGGCCTTTAAGCTGCAATAGGAACCTGCATTACATAGAAGCTCGCTATTTCAATGGCGAGTAGTTCACATATAGCTACCCATGATTGTAAATTATGCTTAGCTATTGTATGGGGAGAAAAAATAAAGTATTATATAATAAAGTGTCCCAAAATACTGTTTACAAGAAAGGAATTGTTATTTATGTATGACTTTCCAACAATAGACGAAATCCATGAAATGCTAGATGATATAGCAGATGAAATACCAAAATATTTTTTTGAGCAATTAAATGAAGGAATCGTACTTCTGCCAGAATATAAAATACATCCAGAAAGCAGAGATATTGACACCCTATACATATTGGGGGAATATTCCAGAAGCTTAACTGGCAGACACATTGTAATCTACTATGGTTCATTTGAAAGGGTTTATAGTGGGGCTTCTATGAGAGCATTACGCAATAAATTAAAGGATACTCTTTTACATGAATTTACTCACCATCTTGAATCCTTATCAGGGGAAAGAGGGTTAGAAATAAAGGATTTTCATGATATACAAGAATATAGGAGAAAGAATAAGGATTAGTACAAAGTGACTGTTGTAAAGTGAAATTGCGATATCAATTTATGAAAAAAGTATTTTCAACACAGAAATAGCACTTTTTAATGACTGTAAAAGCCACAAAAAGTGCTATTTTATGTAGCGCTTTTTCAAAGAACTGTTTTGCAACAGCCCCTAGTCTTCTTATTAAAGTCTACTTATTTTTCCACGATAAGTAGCTTTGAAATTGCATCATCAATATGAGCTTCATTTTCAGAATTCAGCCATTCCTCAGGAATAATAATAAAGTTGCAATTATTGCTTTTTAAATAACTGAAAATTATCCGAGCTTCGTCTATGTCTTCCTTGGTAACCCTTGCAGTTATGCTTAATTCATTATCTTTAAAATAGCTTAGTATACTTGTCTTTAGAATAGTCAATAATTGTCCATTATTTATTTTACTTGCATCATATTTTTCACTAAGAAGAATCTTATTTCCTTTTATAAGAAAAAGCTTAATTGCCGAATCATCTAAATTTTCTACTACAGCTATATTTTTATTATCTTCAATGAACTCTATTACCTTTTCTTTATTTACTAGAGTCCTAACAGCACTTATATAGTCTCTATATCTGGCTGCTGCTTCAAAATCATAATTATTAGAAGAGCATAGCATTTTTTGCTCCATTTCTTCCAGTATGCTCATATCCTCATCGTTTAACAGAGCTATAATTTTATTGATAATTTTGGAATATTCTCTTGCAGCTTTTCCTCCCATACACATACCAATACATAATCCTAGAGAATAATTTAAACAAGGAGTATTTCTTTTAGAGGAGTTACTGCAATCTATTTTGTAGAATTCCTTAATACCCTGTATGGCTCTTTCAACAGTATTTTTGCCTGTATATGGTCCGAAATAAATAGTGAAATGATTTTCCTTAGGAATATTTACAGTCTTTATTCCTAAATTTTTTTTATCAGTATTTATTTCTATATAGATATAAGAAGATGTATTTTTCATTTGACTATTGTACATAGGCTGAAGCTTTTTTATTAACTTGCATTCCAGCATAAATGCCTCAAATTCTGTATCAGTAAGGATATAGTCAAAATCCTTTAGAGTTTTTACAAGCCTTTCTATTTTTGGAGGGTGATTTTTTGAATTTTGAAAGTAAGAGCTAACTCTGTTTTTAAGACTTTTAGATTTTCCCACATAAATAATATCACCAGAAGAATTTTTCATAAGATAGACTCCGGGTGTTAATGGAAGGTTTTTTACTTTTTCTTTTAAGTCCATGGCTGCTCTCCTCTCTAGTTAATAAATCTCTTTTATTTTAACACCATATAGAAAGCTATACAATGCTATGAAATGGTTATATTTATACTAAGGAAAAATAAGTAAAAGAAAATTCACATTGGAAATAGTTGTGGTATAATAGTCTTAGTTTTTTAATCTATTATGTACTAGAAAAACCTATACCATTTGAGGTGAACTATGTTTAATATTACAGAAGAAATGATTAGAACTATATGCCCACTTCGAACTACTTTTTTAAAAGGGCAGCAATATTATAGAGCAAATAGGGTAAAAGAACTGACATTTAATAGCCAGAGATTGATGTTTAATGCTGTTGTTTCGGGGACTAGAAAGTATGATGTAAGAATAGAATTTGACATTGATGGAGATTTTCGTAGAGGTTCTTGTACATGTCCAGCATATGATGGATACTGGGGGCATTGCAAGCATATAGTAGCTGCATTATATGAGATTAGAGATAGAGACAAAAAGGGAGAATTTGATAGAGTTAAATCTTACGGCATAGCTAAAAACATATTAGATTTTTTTAGGTACAAACAATCAGATATTAAAAGTCCAGTCCAATTAGAAATAATCTATGAATTTGAGCCTAACCCTTATGGAGATATGGACAATTCTTCTTATATAAGCCTTCGTATAGGAGAAAACAAGCTCTATGTTGTGAAAAGCATTAAGAAATTATTGGAATGCATAGAGACCAAGGAAGAGCTGCAATTTGGGAAAGAATTTACCTTTGACCCTAAAATTCATAACTTTACCGAAACAGACCAACCTGTAATAGACTTACTACAAGAGCTATATGATACAGAAAAAGTAATAAGTGAAAGCGTACACAGTTTTGGAAAAACTAGCTTATTTAAAGGGAAAAGAGTGAATTTAACTTCAATAACTACAAAAAGATTTTTTGAAATTATGAAGGATAGGAGCTTTAAAGCTCTTGTAATGAATAGAGAATATGAAAATGTAAAAATACTAGAAGAAAATATGCCTCTTAAATTTAAGCTTAATATGAGTGGAAAAGATTTAGTACTAAATGTAGACTATGGAAAATTACTCATTCCATTAGTAACAGATGGAGAATATTTTTTTAGGCAGGACACTGTATATAAGACTACTAAGCAGCAAAGAGAATACTTTGTTCCATTTTATGCTGCTCTTATTAAACAAAAAAGTAATTTTATTAAGGTACCTCGTGAATATAATGATAATTTCGTATCAGAGGTATACCCATTTATAGAGAAAATAGGAGAAGTAGAAATAGATGAAGAGGTTCAGTCATCAATATACAAGCCAGAGATAAAACCAGAGGTATATTTAGATACTAATGAAGATGCAATATCAGCTGACATAAGATATATTTATGGAGACATAGTAATAAACCCTTTTACACACGAGGAAAAAAAGCCTAGGGAAGATAGGATTCTTATAAGAGATTTTGAAAGGGAAAAAGAGATAATAAGTATTTTTGAAGCTTCGGAATTCAAAGTAAAAAATAATCAGATTTATCTTGACGACGAGGAGAAGAAATTTGAGTTCGTTTATAGAAAAATTCCTTTACTTCAGGAGAAGGCAGAAGTATTTTATTCAGAAAGCTTTAAAAATGTAAAGATAAAGGATATGTCTTCTTTTTCAGGTGGAGTTAAATTAAATTCCGAAAACGATATGCTTGAGTTTAGCTTTGATATAAGTGGTATAAATAGAACTGAATTAATAGATGTATTTAGTTCACTAAAAGAAAAGAAAAAATACTTTAAGCTAAAGGATGGCTCATATTTACCTCTTGAAATAGACGAGCTTAAGAGTATGTCAGAAATATTAGATTATCTTGAGCTTGATAATAAGGATTTCGAAAGAGATATTATACAAATACCTAAATTCAAAGCTCTATATTTAGATGAAAAACTTAAACAATCAGAAAATAACTATATTAAAAGAAATCTTTTATTTAAAGAGCTAGTACAAAATATAAGAGAGCCTGGTGATATAGACTATACTATTCCAGAGAATCTAAAAGGCATACTTAGAGATTATCAGAGATTTGGCTATAAGTGGTTAAAAACTCTAGCTGTCTATGGAATGGGTGGTATATTAGCTGATGATATGGGGTTAGGTAAAACTCTTCAGATATTAACATTTTTATTATCAGAAAAAATGGAAGGCAATCAACTCCCAAGTCTTATAGTTTCACCTACATCCCTAGTATATAATTGGGCTGCAGAGGTTGAAAAGTTTACACCTGAGCTTAGGACCTTAGTGATTTCGGGAAATAAAGATGAGAGGCAAAATAATATAGAAGATATCATGGACTATGATATAGTAGTGACTTCATATCCACTTATTAGAAGAGATATAGAGCTATATGAAAATATTACGTTTAAGTATTGTATATTAGATGAAGCTCAGCATATAAAAAACCCAATGTCACAAAATGCAAAATCTGTTAAGGATATAAAGGCTCAAAACTATTTTGCGCTTACAGGCACACCAATTGAAAACTCTTTGACAGAGCTATGGTCAATATTTGATTTTATAATGCCAGGATATTTATTGTCACATAATAAGTTCTCTAAGAAATTTGAAAAACCAATAGTAAAAGAGAACGACAAAAAATCCTTAGATGAGCTAAGTAAATACATTAGGCCATTTATACTGAGAAGGCTCAAGAAAGAAGTTCTCAAGGAGCTTCCTGACAAGATAGAGCACAAGCTTGTAGCTGAGCTTACTACAGAGCAGAAAAAAATGTACCTAGCTTATCTTAATCAAATAAAAGGCGAAATAGAAGAAGAGATAAAGGATAAGGGATTTGAACGAAGTCATATTAAGATACTAGCTGGACTAACTAGACTTAGACAAATATGCTGTCACCCATCCTTGTTTATTGAAGACTTTAATGGTGAAAGTGGCAAGCTTCAGCTTCTTGAGGAGCTTATTAGCGATATTTTAGATGGTGGGCATAGAATATTATTATTTTCTCAATTTACAAGTATGTTAAAAATTATTGCACAAATGCTTGAAAAGAAGAAAATAGAATACCTTTACCTTGATGGCTCAACAGACACAAGGGAAAGGGGACAACTGGTAAATAATTTCAACAAGGGCGAGGGCAGTATTTTTCTAATTTCTTTGAAAGCAGGGGGTACAGGTTTAAACCTTACAGGAGCAGATACTGTTATTCACTTTGATCCATGGTGGAATCCTGCTGTAGAAGAGCAAGCTACAGACAGAGCCCATAGAATAGGACAGGAAAATGTGGTTCATGTTATGAAGCTAATAACACAAGGTACTATAGAGGATAAAATCTTCAAGCTTCAAGAAAGAAAAAAAGAACTAATAGATTCAGTAATCCAACCTGGAGAAACACTTGTTTCCAAAATGAGTGAAAAAGAAATTAGAGAGTTATTTGAACTATAGAGAAGATTAGGGTTTAGGCTTGACAAATTGACATAACAAATGCAATGTCAATTTGTCAAGTCTGACCTCTTACTTTTATTCCATATTTAACTATTAATTGTAAATATTAAGCCTTTAGACTTAGAGTCATTAGTGTTATACTTTCAACAAGGTCAATCTTAAGGCACTTCCCCTAACATTATCTAAAAAAAAAGAAAGGTTATAAGGAGGTTAACTTATGAAAAGAAATTCAACAAAAGTAAAAGTAGTATCAACTTTAGCAGCATTACTTGTACTTTCAAATATTAGCATAGCCAACGCTGCAAGCTTCAAAATTATTACATCAAGTAATCAAAATAGCAATTGGACAAGCACTAAACCATACACATTTAGATTTAGCAGCTACCTTAACAATTGTGGTAATTCTATTAAGGTACCAGCTAAAGGGGATGTAAATACAGAGAAACCTGTGCAAAACGAAAAGCCTAAAACAGAAGCACCAAAAACAGAAGCGCCAAAAACAGAAGTGCCAAAAACTGAAGCTCCAAAGCCAGAAGCGCCAAAAACAGAAGCTCCAGTAGACCAATCAAGTGATGATAAGCAAGATTCTAATTTAGATAGTGTTAGTGCAATAGAAAAGGAAGTTGTTAAACTAGTAAATGCAGAAAGACAAAAGAATGGCCTTAGCGCACTAGAGCTAGATGCAGAATTGTCAAAGGTTGCTCGTGAAAAATCAAAAGACATGTCAACTAAAGGATACTTTAGCCACACATCACCAACTTATGGAAGTCCTTTTGATATGATGAAGAAATTTGGAATCAAATACTCAACAGCAGGAGAAAATATAGCTATGGGTCAGCCTTCAGCAGAAGAAGTGGTAAAAGCTTGGATGAATTCTGAAGGACATAGAGCTAATATTCTATCAAAAAACTTCACAAAAATCGGAGTTGGATATTATAAAGGAAGCAACGGAAGCCCATACTGGACACAAATGTTCATTAGACCTTAATAAGATGATAATATAATGCAAATAACCCAAATGAGTCAAGCTGACTTATTTGGGTTATTTTTATGAATTTTATTAAAGAAAATTAATAGTTTGCAAGAAATCTTGAAAACGATTTCATTTAGGTTTATAATTTAGTAGGACAGATTAATATTTTTTAGCATAGCATTATTAAGAAAATAAATAATATCAATAAAGGGGGATTTTTAAATGAAAATATTTGAGTACTTAGAGAAATATGATTATGAACAGCTAATTTTTTGTCAAGATCGTAGTACTGGATTAAAGGCTATTATTGGAATTCATGACACAACTTTAGGACCAGCTCTAGGTGGTACTAGATTCTGGAACTATGAATCTGAGGAAGAGGCAATTGTTGATGTTCTTAGATTATCAAGGGGGATGACATATAAAAACGCTGCAGCTGGATTAAACCTTGGTGGTGGAAAAACTGTAATCATTGGAGATCCTGAAAAATTAAAGAGTGAAGAATTATTAAGAGTATTTGGTAAATATGTAGAGGGCTTAAATGGCAGATACATAACTGCTGAAGATATGAATATTGGTACTCAGGACGTGGCATATATTAACATGGAAACGGACCATGTTGTTGGTTTGGAAGGTAAGAGTGGAAATCCATCTCCAGTAACAGCTTTCGGAACATTTAGAGGAATAGTAGCAGCTGCTAATGAAGTTTATGGCACTGATGATTTAACAGGAAAAGTAGTTGCAGTTCAAGGATTAGGTGCAGTAGGATACACTGTATGTAAGCATCTACATGAGGCTGGAGCTAAACTATATGTTACTGATATTAAGAAAGCTAATATTGAAAGGGTAGTAAATGACTTTGGCGCTACAGCAGTTGCTCCAGACGAAATACACAAAGTTGAGTGTGATATTTTTGCTCCATGTGCAATGGGTGCTATAATAAACGACTTTACAATTGATCAACTAAAATGTAAAATAGTTGCTGGTGCTGCAAATAACCAATTGGCTGAAGAAAAGCATGGACAAATGCTTAAGGACAGAGGTATTCTTTACATACCAGACTATGTAATTAACAGTGGTGGAGTAATTAATGTTTACGAAGAAATTCAAGGATATAACAAAGAAAGAGCAATGAATAGAGCTTCAAACATATATAATGTTGTTAAGAAAGTAATTGAAATATCGAAGAGAGATAATATACCAACTAATGAAGCTGCAGACAGAATGGCAGAAGAGAGAATAGCTAAAATAGCTAAGACTAAGGCAGTTTATTTAGGAAAATAAGCTTCAAAACTTTATTAGAATACAATGTAGCTATTATGTAGAGGTGTGGATATGTCCACATCTCTTTTTTGTCTAGCATTATAGTGTAATAAGAAAATCAGCAAAAGAGGATATTTAAAATGTATATTGAATAATAGATTTATTAGGATTTTACTTAGAATGACATAAGAAGATACCAGCACAAGCATTTTATAAATTCTTGTGCTGTGCGGAAGTCAAAGAATATAATGTAAAACTAGTTGTATAAGAACCATATGACTGTCAATTAGAATATAGCCTATTTGATAATTAAGTCTAATATTTAAAGAATAGAAGAATTGGAGAGATTATATTGAGATATCGCTGTTTAGTTTTAGATCATGATGATACAGTAGTTAAAAGTACGCCAGACATTCATTACCCTTCCTTTGTGGAAGCATTAAAAACACTAAGACCTGAAACAGAGCCTTTGAGTCTACAGGAGTTCTTATCATATTGTTTTAATCCAGGCTTTTCAGAATTATGTACGCATATAATGAAATTCAATGAAGCTGAACAAGAACATCAATACAAGGTATGGAAAAGCTACACCAAATCAAAAGTGCCTGAGTTTTATTCAGGTTTTCCTGAGTTAATTAGAGAGTATAAAAAACTAGGAGGCATTATATGCGTAGTATCACATTCCGAAAGTGAACAAATAGCCAGAGACTACACCTTAAATTGTGACCTTACTCCAGATTTAATATTTGGATGGGATTTAGAGGAATGTCAAAGGAAACCAAATCCTTATTCTATATTGGAAATTATGAGAAGGTTTAATTTAGATAAAAGTCAGTTACTAGTTGTAGATGACCTAAAACCAGGTCTAGATATGGCAAGAAGCTGCAATGTAGAATTTGCAGGAGCAGGATGGTCTCACATAATACCAGATATAAAGAGCTATATGAAAAATAATTCAGATTTTTATTTTTCAACTGTTGAGTCTTTTAAGGAATTTATATAATAGATAAACAAGATTGAAATTGTTTATCTATATCTTAATATGAAAAATTCTAATATACTAAGAATTACCTATATATGTTATAGAAGTAGTTTTTCACATGTATTATTAAATAGATTACATTTATTTAACCTCGGAAAAACCGAGGTTTTTTTGTTTTTGTGATTTAGTTCACGGAATTAAGTATATATATGATATATAATGTAGATAAATAATAATGAAAATCATTATCAAAAAGGAAGGGAAGTATTCATGAATAATAAACAATTGCTTAAAATAGAAAATTTAATAGCTTCAGCAGAAGAAAAAACAATACTAAAGGGTTTAGAGCTAGAAATAAAAAAAGGCGAAACACATGTAATTATGGGACCAAATGGAGCAGGAAAATCAACCTTAGGGAATATTCTAATGGGTCATCCTCAGTATAAAATCGATAGCGGCAATATTTACTTTAAAGGAGAGTTAATAAATCAAACCAAGGTAGATGAGAGAGCAAAGAAAGGAATATTTCTTTCATTCCAATACCCAGAGGAAATTCCGGGAGTAACGGTGGAGAATTTTTTAAGAACTGCTAAAATGGCTGTAACAGGAAGGTCAATATTTGTATCAGAATTTCAAAAAGAACTTAGAGAAAAAATGGATTTATTGAAGATGCCGTATGAATATAAGGATAGATATTTAAATCTAGGATTTTCAGGCGGAGAGAAGAAGAAAAATGAAATACTTCAGATGTCCATACTGAATCCATCCTTAGCAATATTAGATGAGACTGACTCTGGATTAGATGTAGATGCAGTAAGAATAATATATGAAGGTATAAGAAATTTAGCTGATGGCGAAAGGTCATTTTTAATAATAACACATTATAACAAAATACTAGATTATTTAGAGCCAGACTATGTTCATATTTTAGTAGACGGGAAAATAGCTATGACAGGTGATATAAACCTTGCAAAAGAAATAGAGACTATTGGCTATGAAAATTTTAAAGAGAAACTAGTTTAGGGAGAGATATGAATGGAGAATACAAGAAAAACTTATTTGGAGGATATTGATAGAAGTATATATGATGTTGTTAATGAAGAAAGACATAGATTTGTTACAGTTAAGGGTCTAAATGAAGAAATTATTAGGGAAATATCAAAGCAAAAAGACGAGCCAGAGTGGATGCTGGAGCTAAGACTTAAATCCCTAAAAATTTACAACAGTAAGCCTATGCCCATATGGGGAGCAGATATTTCAGAGCTTGATGTAGACAATATAGTGCATTACGTAAGACCAGATACTGATATGAGTCATTCATGGGAGCAGGTTCCAGAGGATATTAAAGATACATTTGAAAGATTAGGTATACCTCAAGCAGAGAGAGAATCATTAGCAGGAGTTGGAGCTCAATACGACTCAGAGGTAGTCTATCATAATCTAAAGGATGAATTGATAAAAAAAGGTGTAGTATATTTAGATATGGAAAGCGGAGTAAGGCAATATGAGGATATGGTCAGAAAACATTTCATGAAGCTTATAGCACCAGAATATCATAAATTTGCAGCATTACATGGAGCAGTTTGGTCAGGAGGTTCATTTGTTTATGTGCCTAAGGGAGTAAATGTAGACATACCCTTGCAATCATACTTTAGATTAAATGCAAAGGGAGCTGGGCAATTTGAGCATACACTTATTATAGTTGACGAAGGGGCCAGCCTTCACTTCATAGAAGGATGCTCAGCACCAAAATACAATGTTCAAAATCTCCATGCAGGAGCAGTAGAGCTATACGTCAATAAAGGTGCTAGGTTAAGATATTCTACTATAGAGAATTGGTCTAGAAACATGTACAATCTAAATACTAAAAAAGCTGTAGTAGAGGAAGATGGAATAATAGAGTGGGTATCAGGCTCCTTTGGTTCAAAGGTTACTATGCTTTATCCCATGAGTGTACTCAAAGGCAGAAGAGCAAAGGCCGAATTTACTGGTATTACATTTGCATCTACAGGGCAGACACTGGATACAGGCTCAAAGGTTCTATTAGCAGCACCTGAAACATCATGTACTATAAATTCTAAATCCATATCAAAATCAGGCGGCAAAGCAATATATAGAGGACTTTTAGAAGTCACAAAAAATGCAAAGGGCGCAAAAGCTTCAGTTAACTGTGAATCACTAATGCTAGACAATGAATCGCTGTCAAACACATTACCTATCATAGTCTTAAATAATGACGATATAGATATAGGACATGAGGCTAAAATCGGAAGGATAAGTGATGAAAGTATATTTTATTTAATGAGCAGAGGAATAAGTGAAGAGGAAGCAAAGTCAATGATAGTTAGAGGATTTGTTGAGCCTATAACAAAGGAACTGCCTTTAGAGTATGCAGTAGAATTAAATAATCTTATAGACATAGAGCTTGAAGGAACAATAGGTTAGGAGTGATGGAATTGTATTGGAAAAGAATAAAGGAAGATATTTATCTTCCAGAGGAGATAGAGAAGTACAATAGAGAGATTGTTAAAGAAAATAGTTCAGAATTTATTAGATATATGAAAGAAGAAAAGACTAAATACTCAAACTATCTTACAGTAAATGAAAGCTATGGACTAGGTGAAGATTTTCTGAAATTATCAGAAGATTCTTCAAATACTGGTTTTATAATAGATATAGATTCAAATGATTTAAATAACAAAGCAAGGATTGATTTCCATATAGATAAGGAAAATCCAACAATTGTTGATCACAACTTGCTCATATGCAGGGAAAATAGCAGTCTGGAGTTGACTATAAACTATGATGACCACGGGGAGATAAATGGATTTCATAATGGCTTTACTAAAATATATGTTGAAAGTGGAGCTAAGGTAAATATTTATAAAATACAAAGCTACTCAAAGAATATAAGCCATTTTGACTCTAATGTCATTTTTGCAGAAGAAAATGCTGAGGTAAATATTATTGATATACAGTTAGGCTCTAGGTTAAAGGGAATCAACTACGATGTCCAGCTTAAGGGAGACAATAGCATATGCAATATAAAATCCATATATATAGGAACCGAGGAAGATAAAATGGATTTTAGCTACAATATCAAATATTTAGGCAGGAGAACAAATGGGTTTATAGAAGCTAAGGGTGCGCTTACAGATAGTGCATGGAAGGTCTTTAGAAGTACAATTGATTTTGTTAAAGGAAGCAAGAGGGCAAAGGGTGGAGAAAGTGAGTATGTAACTTTACTTAGCAAGGATGTAAGGTCTCATGCTATACCAGCTCTATTCTGTACTGAGGATGATGTAATTGGCGAACATGCAGCCAGTGCTGGACAGATTGACCAAAATAAATTATTTTACCTGATGAGCAGAGGTCTCGATCAAAATATTGCAAAGATTTTAGTAGTTGAATCTTCATTTGAACCAATAATAGAGCTACTGCCTGATAAAGAATTAAAGAAAAAAGTCTTGGACTATGTCAAATCTGCATTAGGGGGCAATTAAGTTGAAGGACTATAAAAAAGATTTCAAAATTCTTCAAAATGCAATTAATGGAAGCTCTATAGTCTATTTAGACAATGGCGCTACTACTCAAAAGCCACAGAAGGTAATAGACGGGATTAAGGAATACAATAATAACTATAATGGAAATCCACATAGAGGAGCCCATTATTTAAGCATAAAGGCAACTGAAATCTATGAAAATGCAAGAGAAAAGGTGGCAGAATTCATAGGAGCCAAAAACTCAAAGGAGATAATATTTACAAAAAATGCTACAGAGGGATTGAATCTTTTGGCATATTCGTATGGGCTTAATAAGCTAAAGGAAGGAGATGAGATTCTTTTAGCCATTACTAATCATCATAGCAATATAGTACCTTGGCAAATGGTAGCAAGAAAAACTGGTGCAAAGCTGATTTATTTAATGTGCGATGAAAATGGGCAGTTAATGAAGAAGGATATAGATAATAAAATAAACAAAAACACAAAAATAATAAGTATATCACATGTAAGCAATGTCTTTGGGGTAATACATCCCATAGATTATATTATAAGAAAAGGAAGAGAGCATTCAGCTGTTATAATAATAGATGGCGCTCAGAGTGTACCCCATTTAGAAACTGATGTATGTGACCTAGATGTTGACTTTCTCGTATTCTCTGGACACAAAATGCTAGCATCAATGGGTGTTGGAGTATTATATGGAAGATATGAAAAGTTAAATCAAATGGAACCTTTCTTATATGGAGGAGACATGATTGAATACGTTGACCTATATGAAACAACCTATGATGAAATACCATATAAATTTGAAGCAGGTACTCAAAATGTAGAAGGTGTCTTATCACTTTCAATTGCTATAGACTATATACGAAGTATTGGCATAAAAAACATTGAAAGAATAGAAAAAGAGTTGCTAAAATACACAATAAATAAGTTAAAAGACAAAGAATTTATTGAACTGCATGGAGGAGAGAATTTGGATAATAGAAGTGGAATATTATCCTTCAATATAAAAGATGTACATCCTCACGACGTTGCTACTATATTAGATAATTATAATATTGCTATAAGAGCAGGTCACCACTGTGCTCAGCCTTTTATGAAATACATGGGCCTAAGCTCTTCCTGTAGAGCAAGCTTCTACTTTTATAATACCTCTGAAGATATAGATAGGCTTATAGAAGCCTTAGAAAAAGTAAGGAGGTTTGTATTATGAGCTTAAATGAAATATACACTGAACTAATAAGGTATCACAACAAAAATCCTAGAAATAGAAAGGAAATACCTAACGCCACAATAAAAGAAAGAGGTCATAATCCTAGCTGTGGAGATGATATTACTCTTCATATAAAAATAGATGGAGAGACAGTCATAGATGCAGGATTTACAGGGGTAGGATGTGCCATATCTCAAGCTTCTACCTCTATGATGATTGATTTGATAAAAGGTAAAAGAGTAAAGGATATAAACAAAATCTTAGAAACATTTTTAAGTATGATAAGAAAAGAAATAGATGACGAAAGTGAACTAAGTATTTTGGGAGATGCAGCTTACTTGAAAAACATATCCAATATGCCAGCAAGAGTAAAATGCGGAGTTTTATCTTGGCATTCACTTAAAATTGCCTTAGAGAAAATTAACTGATTATTTCAGCAAATAATCCTCTGCAAATCGCGGAGGTTTTTTATTGACAATATTCAATTATATTCCCATAGCAATAAAAACACAATGATAAATGATAAATATTTATTGCAAAACGATAAATGATGTGTTAAAATTATATTACTAACAATTGTATATGAGGTGGTTTTTATGAAAAAAGAAACAATCTTTTTAAAACTTGCTGTTTTTTTAATTGGAGTTCCAGTTCTTGTGTTATGCATATTTGGGCTACCCTGGATAGCTAGGGATGCAGCTGAAAGCAGTACGAAAATGGCGTATGTTTTATATGGCATTTTAATAGTTATGTATGTGTCAGTGATACCATTTTTTGTCGCATTGTATCAGGCATTTAGACTTTTAAGCTATATTGACGCGAATAAAGCTTTCTCGAATTCATCAGTAAAAGCCTTAAAAAATATAAAAAACTGTGCAACCACAATTAGCATATTATATGTACTTAGCATGCCTCTATTTTATATCGTAGGTGAGGTAGACGATGCTCCAGGTGTCATATTGATTGGAATGATCTGTACTTTTGGACCAATGATTGTTGCAGTCTTTGCTGCTGTGCTCCAAAAGCTACTCAAAAATGCCATAGATATAAAAAATGACAATGACTTAACGATTTGAGGTGAATAACGTGGCAATTATAATCAATATCGATGTAATGTTAGCTAAAAGGAAAATGAGTGTCACAGAACTTTCCGAGAGGATTGGAATAACTATGGCTAATCTATCTATATTAAAAAATGGAAAAGCAAAAGCCATCCGATTATCAACTCTAGAGGCGATTTGTAAGGCTTTAGAATGTCAACCCGGAGATATTTTAGAATATAAAAGCGATGAAGACATATAGGGATAATAATATAAGGAGGAGTAGGTTGAAAGAAAAAACCTA
>DFOH01000047.1 GCA_002376545.1 Firmicutes bacterium UBA3546
ACATAAATGCAACACTAGTAAGGGCAACCTCGTTTTTTTATAACGAAAAGAAAAGCTCTACTCTAAGATTGCAATTTCAAGAACTTTCCGTGTTAACGCGGCCATATAAGTTTTTGTTAATTCTAGCTCCGTACATCGGAATGGCTTAAAATTTCATTATTAATAAACTCAGCATCTGCTTTTTTTAAAGAGTCTCTTTCTGATGGTGTTAACTTTGTAAAATCACTATCCCAAGCGAGAACCATTCTCTTAATGAACTCAAAAGCTAATATTTGTTCGTTTTCAGGAAGCATATATATCATTTTAATAATTTGTTTAGTTATTTGAGTCATGGTACTATCTCCTTTACTTATATATCTCCCCTAGATCCAATATCCTTTATAAATAGAAATTTTTCTTCATTTTTCATAATGTATTCAAATGATACTCTATACTTACCTATTCTCAAACGAAATATTATCGGTTCTATTCCTTGCATCTGTCTAATATCTCCTTTAGGAGGAATATCCGCTAGTCCTTCTATTCCTATTTTTATTCTTTCCCTAGTATTCTTGTTCATTGAGATAATAGCTTTTGCTGCTATCTTAGAATATATAATTTCCAATAATATCATCGCCTTTTATCAGTATTCACATTCATTATACCATATAGTAACTATATCATCATCTCAAAAATAAATTCTATGGTAATCCATTCTAATCTATTATACAATCTAATATATAGAATTGTTTCAATCTTTATTTCTCAATTATCCCCAAAGAACGGTGGTGGTTTAATGGATTATAAAAAGATTATAGAATTAATGATTAACCATTTAGAAGAAGGAGTAATTGTTGTAGATTCAAATCTTAACATTGTCTATTTCAACGAACCATCCATAAATATTACAGGATTTAATCCAAAGGAAGCAGTAGGTAAAAATATTTTTCATGTATTCCCCAATATTAATAGAAATAGTAGTACTTTTTGCAAAGTAATAAATAGCAAAAAACCAATAATTAATCATGTTCAAAACTACATTAATTGTAAAGAAAAAAACGTTTCCATTGTTTCATCGACAATACCAATATTAAGAGAAGGTAAAATAGAAGGTGCCATCGAAATATTTAAAGACTTCACTAATGTAAAAGAATTATCTGAAAAGATACTCATGCTACAGAGTACATTACATGGCAAAGGCACAAGTGAAAATAAATTTTTACCAAATGGAAGTCAATATAGACTTGTAGACATAATAGGCAATAGCATACCTATGATAGAGCTAAAAAGAAAAGCTCAAAAAGTTGCCAATAGTGATTCGCCTGTATTTGTATATGGAGAGACAGGAACTGGAAAGGAACTCATAGTCCAAAGTCTACATAATCTAAGCAATAGAAGAGATAAGCCTTTTATTGCGCAAAATTGTGGGGCATTGCCAGAAACTCTACTCGAAAGTATACTTTTTGGAACAGTACAAGGTAGCTTCACAGGAGCCAAAGACAAACAGGGATTGTTTGAATTAGCAGATGGTGGAACATTGTTCCTAGATGAATTGAATTCTATGAATTTGGAGCTACAATCAAAGCTGCTACGAGTAATAGAAGATGGCGTCATAAGGAGAGTGGGGAGCACTAAAACTAAAGTTGTGGATGTCAGAATAATAGCGGCTTCAAATATAGAACCTAAAAAACTAGTAGAACAGAAAACACTAAGGGAGGATTTATATTACAGATTAAATGTATTATACTTCCAGATACCTCCACTTAGAGAGAGAAAAGAAGACATTCCCATGCTAGTAGAGCACTTTATAAATACCTGTAACAATAAAATGAATAAATGTATTAAAGGAATAGATAGTGAAGTAAAGGAATATTTCTTTGCCCATGACTGGCCAGGTAATGTAAGAGAGCTACAGAACATTATTGAATCTATTATGAATTTTTCGGAAGGAGAATACGTAACCTTAGAGGAGCTGCAGATTCATACTAATCCTTGCTACAATAATTCTAAGGCAAGGTCAGTAGAAATATCTACACCCAAAATAACAAAGGGTACAGGTCTTAAAGAAGCTGTAGAGGATTACGAAAAAAATCTTATTAAATCAGCCCTAGAAGAATCAGGACAAAACTGTGCCAAAGCAGCACGAGCCCTAAAAATTCCTAAACAAACCCTACATGGTAAAATAAAAAAATATGAAATATAGTATCTCCATATAAAAAAGTCCTAAAAATAAGACGTTTTTAAGATAAAGAAGCCCCAGTACTAAATTTAGTATAGGGGCTTTTTATAACGAATAAGAAAATTCTATTTTAAGAACTTTCCGTAAATGAGTTTCAATAAAAATCTCCTTGATAAGCCTTGAGTCGAAGCTTTTGTTAGTTTTTAGTTCTCAACTTTTCATTTTTCATTGTTTTTCATAATTTCCAATTGTCCTCTGGACTACTTTTGGCACAAATCTTGCTATTAATATTTGTATTTGCAGAACTATTATAAATATGTGCACAACAAAGAATTTTAAGTCTCAATTTTTAATTTTCAATTATCTTTAACACAGAGGTGAGGGCTATAGAAGGCAAAATTTTCAACATAATGAAGTACTCCATACACGATGGACCAGGAATCAGAACCACAGTATTTTTAAAAGGTTGTCCGCTAAGCTGCTGGTGGTGCCATAATCCTGAAAGTCAGGAGATAAATAAGCAGCTCATGCTGTTTCCGAATCGCTGTATAGGCTGCAAGGCATGTATAGAAGCATGTGGGCAAAATGCCATAAAAGAAGTAAATGACATAGTTATGACAAAAATAAAAGAATGTATCCATTGCGGTGAATGCGTAGAGGTGTGCTATGCCGAAGCCAGAGAATTGGCAGGCAAAGTTATGACAGTAGATGAAGTAGTAGTAGAAATATTGAAGGATAGGGATTTTTTCTGGCAATCTAAGGGTGGAGTCACGTTTTCTGGAGGAGAGCCACTAATGCAACCAAGATTCTTGATTGAATTATTAAAGGAAATGAGAAGGCTTGGAATACATACTGCAATTGATACCTGCGGTTTTGTATCAAAAGAGATAATGGAGGAAGTCAGTCAGTTAGCAGATTTATTTCTATATGATTTAAAACAGATGGATTCCATCAAACATGAAAAATATACTGGTGTGCCAAATAGAATGATATTAGAAAACCTTGAGCTTTTAAGCGACTTAAACAAAGAAGTAATCATTAGAATACCTATAATACCAAGGATAAATGACAGTAAGGAAGATTTAGAAGCCTTCAGGGATTTTATTAAAACCTTATCTAATGTAAAAATGGTAAATCTACTGCCTTATCATAAAATTGGGCAAGAGAAATACAATAGACTTGGAAAATCATACAGAATGTTAGAAGTAGAAGAACCGACTAATGAAGCAATGGACTTTAGTGCCGATATAATCAGAGGCTGCGGTGTAAATGTTAAGATAGGGGGATGATCATATGAATGAAAGAGTACGAATTTTGAGACAAAGGAGCCTAGATGCTGTTCCCACTATTTCTGCGGAAAGAGCACAGATAGTAACTAATTCTTATAAAAAATATCAAGGTAAAGTTTCAATCCCTGTTCTGAGAGCATTGACCTTTAAAGAGCTTATGGAAAACAAGACTATATATATAGGCGAAGGGGAGCTTATAGTAGGAGAAAGAGGACCATTACCTATGGCTACACCAACTTATCCCGAGCTCTGTTGCCATAGTATAGAGGATTTTGAAACCATTGATAAAAGAGAAAAAGTATTTTTTAGAGTAGATGAAGAGTCGAAGAAAATTCAAACAGAAGAAATAATACCCTTCTGGAAAGGCAAGTCCATAAGAGATCTGCTATTTGAACAGATGTCAGAAGAATGGAAGGATTGCTACAATGCAGGAATATTTACTGAATTTATGGAGCAAAGGGCACCTGGCCATACTGTAGGAGACAATAAGATATTTAATAAAGGCTTTTTGGAATTTAAAAAGGAAATTCAAAATGAAATTGAAAAGCTTGATTTTATCAACGATTTAGATTCCTATGATAAGCATGAGCAGCTTAAGGCTATGTCAATATGCTGTGATGCAATAATTACCTTTGGTGAAAGGCATGCATTAGAGGCTAAAAAACTTGCAGAATTAGAGGAAAATCCAAAAAGAAAAGAAGAACTGTTAAAGATTTATGAGATATGCAGCCATGTACCGGCTAATAATCCAAGAAGCTTTCATGAAGCGTTGCAGGCTTATTGGTTTGTACATCTTTCTGTAATAACAGAATTAAATACATGGGATGCATTTAATCCAGGAAGATTAGACCAACATCTTTATCCCTACTACAAAAAAGGAATAGAAGAAGGAACATTAACGGAGGAAAAGGCTAGGGAGCTTTTGCAGCTTTTCTGGATTAAATTTAACAATCAACCAGCACCTCCTAAAGTAGGAGTTACATTGAAGGAAAGTGGCACTTATACTGACTTTGCAAATATAAACTGTGGAGGATTAAAGGTAGATGGTACTGATGGTGTAAACGATGTAAGCTACATGATGCTTGATGTAATAGACGAAATGAGGCTGCTTCAACCCAGCTCGAACATACAATTAAGCAGAAAAAATCCTGATAGATTCTTAAGAAGAGCTGCAGACATTATTAAAAAAGGTTGGGGACAGCCTTCAATATTTAATGCTGATACAGTAATAGAGGAAATGCTTAGGCAAGGCAAGTCCATTGAAGATGCAAGATGTGGAGGCACCAGCGGATGTGTAGAAACAGGAGCCTTTGGTAAAGAAGCATTTATATTGACAGGATATTTTAATTTGGTAAAGGTATTGGAAGTAACTCTAAACAATGGAGTAGACCTTCAAACTGGCAAGCAAATAGGAATAAAAACAGGAGATTCCAGAGGATTTAATGACTTCCAAGAGATAATGTCTGCATTTGAAAAGCAAATAAACCACTTTATAAATATAAAGATACGAGGAAATAACATTATAGAAAAACTATATATGAAATATATGCCATCGCCATTTTTATCAATTATAATTGACGACTGTATAAAAAATGCTAAGGACTATAATTCAGGTGGGGCAAGATACAACTCCATGTATATACAGGGAGTAGGAATAGGTACATTAACAGACAGTCTAAGCTCCATAAAATATCATGTTTTTGATAATAAAACATTGACTATGAGTGAAATGCTAGAAACCTTAAAAAATAATTTTGAAGGCAAGGAGCGTATCAGACAGCTATTTTTAAATAAAACACCAAGGTATGGCAGTGACGATGACTATGCTGACGAAATAATGAAAGAAGCCTTTAATTACTTTTATAACGCAGTGAATGGCAGACCGTGTGTAAAGGGAGGTACATATAGAATAAATATGCTTCCTACTACTTGCCATGTGTACTTTGGTTCAGTAACAGGTGCTACACCAGACGGAAGAAAAGCTCATATGCCTCAATCGGAAGGTATATCACCAGTTCAAGGTACTGATAGATTAGGGCCAACAGCAGTTATAAAATCAGCTTCAAAAATGGACCATTTGAGAACAGGTGGAACGCTACTAAATCAAAAATTTACTCCATCATTGTTAAATAATGATGAAGGAATAGAAAACCTAATGCATCTAGTTAGAACCTATTTTAAACTAGACGGGCATCATATACAATTTAATGTTATAAGTGCAGATACTTTAAGAAAAGCACAGCAAAATCCTGAACAGCATAAGGATTTAATAGTAAGAGTAGCAGGCTATAGCGATTATTTCAATGATTTAACAGAAGAGTTGCAGAATGAAATCATAGCGAGAACGGAACACAGGGTATTTTAGATGTAATTGAGAATAAGAAAAGAGATTCTTCACATCCGTTCAGAATGACAAATGACAATTTGAGGTTAGGTCGTAGGAAGCGACATTTATGCTCCCCAGATTAGTCCTAAATTTAAGACAAAAATATACCGATTTTAGGACTAATCTTCCTCCTTTAGCTATAGTTTTCAGGTGGCCAAAGGCAGAGAATCGGTATAGCAAGGGCTTTAGCTATTGAACCAGATTTCATTGTTTGTGATGAGCCTATTTCAGCTCTAGACGTTTCTATTCAAGCACAGATAGTAAACCTTTTGATAGAGCTGCAAAGAAAAAGAGGACTGACATATTTATTTATTGCCCACGATTTATCAATGATAAAGCATATTTCAGATAGAGTAGGTGTAATGTATTTAGGTAATTTAGTAGAGCTTACAAAAAGTGATGAACTATATAAGAATCCTATACATCCATATACTAGAGCCTTATTGTCAGCCATACCAATACCTGACCCAAAAGAGGAAAGGGAAAAGAAAAGGATACCAATAGACGGAGAAATACCAAGTTCTATCAATCCTATTCCAGGCTGTAAATTTGCCTCGAGATGTAGCATAGTAAAGGATATTTGCAGAACCCAGATACCATCCTTAGTAGAAGTAAATACGGGACACTTTGTAGCTTGTCATCAGATAAAATCTTAAAACCTCTGCTAAAATGCTAGGGGGAGAAGATTGAATAGACTCCTTAAAAGCAGGCAAAGATGCGGACATAGTATTATTTAAAGGATTACCAGCATATAATACCAATGCTAAAGTAATACATACCATAATAAATGGGAAAATTTTATACTCCGTTCTATAGAGGCTGGCTTTTATGCCAGCCTAATGTATTTTGTAAATAATGTTGTATTATCATTTCTTGTATTTTCTTTCATATAGCTTATCCCACCAGCATACAATTTAATTAGAATTATTATAACGATATTAACAATAGTTCAGCATTCTACTATCCTGAGATAGGCGGTATAAGCTTTACTCAAGAAGGAGCTAGACTGTTCATCTATCGTTAAACTATTGTTCACAAATTATTGAACAGGGGGATAACATACATGAAAAACATTGCTGCATATGTAATTTTCATTCTCTTTATGACTATACTGCTACCACTGTTTCTAGTAAAAGGCTGTAACCCAGATAATGGAGAAAAGCCAACAAAAAAAACTCAGCAGAAAATAATAGAGGGAAAAGAACTAATAAAAATATATAACACAAAAACGGGTAATACAGAGGAAATGGAACTAGAAGAATATCTAAAAGGAGTAGTAGCTGCTGAAATGCCAGCAGCATTTCATATTGAAGCATTAAAGGCACAAGCCATAGCAGCTAGAACCTATGCACTAACGAGGATAGAAAGATTCAGCGAAGGACAAATTGATCATATAACGGCACCGCTCTGTACAGGTATTCACTGTCAGGCATATTTGACATTGGAGGAGTTAGGGCAGGCACATGGTCAGAGTTGGATAACGGAATATTGGCCTAAAATAATGCAGGCTGTAGATGAGACTAAAGGTATGGTAGTAACATTTGAAGGAGAATTAATTGATGCCATGTACCACTCATCTAGTGGAGGGGTGACAGAGGATTCAGAAAATGTATTTGCCACAGCAATGCCTTATTTAAGATCTGTACCGAGTCCAAACGAAGAAAGTGCACCAAAGTTTAGCTCAAGTATCACTATGTCTTTTAACGACTTTGTCAAAAAGATTCAAGAAATGGTACCTGGTATCAATATTACAAAGAAAAACGTAACTGAAGTAATTAAAGTGGCAGATAAAAGCGAAACAGGCAGAATAAAAAAACTGATGATAGGAGAAAAAATCATAGAAGGAAGAGATTTTAGAGCAAGGTTTAATCTAAATTCAACTAATTTTAAAATTAACCTTATAGGAGACAATATTGAAATAGAAACCCTAGGTAATGGTCACGGAGTAGGTATGAGCCAATGGGGAGCCAACGCCATGGCGAAAAACGGTAGTACTTATGAGGAGATATTAAAGCATTATTATCTTGGGGTGGAAGTTACGAAATATAATTGAGAATTGAGAATTATTGAGGATAATTAAGAATTAAGGATTAAGAATTTAAAACATATGTAGAGATCGACGCCCTCGTCGTTCCGTAATAGAATTAATAACAAAATTAAAAGAGATTCTTCACATTCTTTCAGAATGACAAATGTAGAGGCTGGTTTCCATGCCAGCCCGTCTGGCTTCCAAACTAGCCTGTCATCCTGAGCGTAGTGAAGGTTCTCTTTTTTTGAAAAAAACTTTCTATATACATGTATGAATTTTCTATAATTGGTCACAATATCTAATGGAGGTGAGGCGTATGGACGAGTTTAATAAGGGGCCAGAAAATAATGAAAGCAATAATAAAATAAAAAATCCAATAATTAACAAAGTTACACGACGAACAAGGTCTATTACAGACAAAGATGGCTTTTACGTAATTTTATTTATTTGTATATGCATAGTAACTACTACAGCAGTATGGGTGTCGAAAAATAATTTTGACAAAACAAATAATCTACAGGACATTAATAACCTACAGCTAACAGATGGCTATTATGATGACATCGAAGATTTAGAAGTAGAAGAACCAAGTAAAGATGTCACATTAATAGAAATAGATGAAACAGAAGAAAAATCAAACAATGAGCTAACCCAAGGTACAGAAGAAAAAGGAGCAGTGACTCCAGAAGAACAAAAGACAAAGGTTACATCAACTTCAACTACTTCCACAAAGGAAGAGCAAGCAGTAGCAGCAATGGCTCAGCCAGCACTAGGGAACCTAATAAGGGACTATGCAGATAATACACTAGTATATTCCAAAACACTTGACCAGTGGTCTACACACTATGGGATAGATATAAAAGCAGATGAAGGAACAGCAGTAAAGGTTGTATTAGATGGAACAGTCAAATCAATAGAAAGAGATACAGACTATGGCATAGTCATAACAGTAGAACACGGAAATGGTTTAGAAACTAAGTATGGCTGCGTATCTACAGATGAAATGGTAAAGGTAGGTCAAAAGCTTAAAAAAGGTGATGCAATCAGTGGAGTAGGCAAGGGAGTAGGAATTGAATTAGCAGATGGACCTCACCTGCATTTTGAAGTAATCAAAGATGGAAAAAATGTAAATCCTAAAAATTATTTACCGAAGTTTAAATAATCTTTGAAAAATAAGAAAGTAGCATTATATCAATAGTTCTATTATTACATAATTGTGCATAAGTATTACTTAAAAAGACTCATATTTTCAAGAATACCGTCAAAGGGGGTTAACAGAATTTGAAAGATTATATAGAGGAACGAGCGTTAGAGATAGCAAAATATATTATAAGCGAGAATGCTACAGTGCGACAAACTGCTATGGTTTTCGGTGTAAGTAAAAGCACCGTTCACAAGGACGTAACCGAGCGTCTTCCCAGGATAAACCCTCTTGTAGCAACCGATGTAAAAAAAGTACTCGACATGAATAAAGCCGAAAGACACATTAGAGGCGGCAAAGCAACAAAGATGAAGTACAAAGCAATTAGTAACTAATGATAATAAAACAATTTCATATATACAAAATAAAACAAAAAATATTATTTCCAGAATGGAAGTAATATTTTTTGTTTTATTTGAGCAAAAAAAGAGGAATTTTGGAAAACATATAGAAATAAACTCTATTAGGATAACTGTGCTTATAAACACAATAGAGACTCGACATTCTAAGCATACGGAAAGATTTCGTACTTTAAAAAGTAGCTTCGGATTCATGCGAAGATTACATATTTGATAAAAAAAGGGAAAGGGTGTTGTGCAAAATGTTTTCACTCAGATCAGACATGGGAATAGACCTAGGAACTGCTAGTATATTAGTCTACATAAAAGGGAAAGGAATAGTACTGCAAGAACCATCAGTAGTAGCTATAGACAAAAATACAAATAAACTACTTGCAGTGGGAGAAGAAGCAAGGAGAATGCTTGGAAGAACCCCCGGCAACATAGTAGCCATAAGACCTCTTAGAGATGGGGTAATATCAGATTATGAAGTTACAGAGCGAATGCTTAAATATTTTATAGAAAAAGCAGCAGGAAGAATGCTTTTCAAGCCTAGAATCATTGTTTGTGTACCAAGTGGAGTTACAGAGGTAGAGAAAAGAGCAGTTTTAGAAGCGAGCAACCAGGCTGGAGCACGAAAGACTTACTTAATAGAAGAGCCTATAGCCGCAGCTATTGGAGCAGGATTAGATATAACAGAGCCAACGGGACATATGGTAGTAGATATCGGTGGAGGAACCACAGACGTAGCTTTGATTTCCCTTGGTGGAATAGTAGTCAGTAAATCAATAAAAGTAGCAGGAGATAAGTTCGATGAAGCTATAGTCAGATACATAAGAAAGAAACATAATGTAATGATTGGAGAGCGAAGTGCAGAAGAATTAAAGATAAATGTAGGCACCGCCTACCCAAGAGATAAGGAAGTATCTATGGAAATAAGGGGTAGAAACTTAGTTACAGGACTTCCAAAGACTATAGTTATTACATCAGGTGAGATGTTAGAAGCATTAGAAGAGCCAGTAACAGCAATAGCAGACACTGTTCATTCTGTTTTAGAAAAAACACCACCAGAATTAGCAGCAGACGTAGGAAATAATGGATTAGTGATGACAGGTGGAGGTTCACTACTATGGGGAATGGACAAGCTAATCAACAAGCGCACAGGCATACCAGTCAATATAGCAGAAGACCCTATATCATGTGTTGCAATAGGTACAGGAAAGGCTCTGGAATGGGTCGATGTCTTAGAGAATACAGTATTGTCTGATGAACAGAGAAGAAGAAATTATGAATAGGAGATGATTTGATGAACAACTCCATGTATATAGCAGCATCTGCATTGCAATTAAATCAAAAAACCATAGATGTAATATCTAACAACTTAGCTAACACAAACACTACGGGCTTTAAAAAGGATATAGTCATATCAGAATCATTTCCAGAGGTACTCCTTAGCAAGATTAACGATAGAGTAGATTTGGACAACCATAGGCCATTTAGAGGAGTAAATGTTGAGAGAAATGGGGAAATTTTTTCATTAACAATAGATTCAGGGTATTTCAAGGTAAATACTCCTGCAGGAATAGGACATAGCAGAAGCCTAAAATTTATAATAGATGATAATGGATATCTTAAAACATTCTATAAAAATACAAGTGACGAACTCAAAGCAGATGGAGAGAATTATGTTCTGGGGAACAATGGACCAATTAGAGTAGAAGATAGAAATATAGAAATAGATAATAGAGGCAATGTAATATCAGGAGGACAAATAATAGATAATCTAATAACATTCCCGCCATTTAGCGTAATAGGAACTACAAGTGGTGGAGTTAGATTTGATAAAATCGCAGTAGATTATACATCGGGCATCGTGACCGAAACAGGAAGCAAGCTAGACTTTGCATTACAGGGAGACGGATTTTTTAAAGTACAGACTCCAAACGGAATAGCCTATACAAGGGATGGTTCATTTACTTTAAATACAAATGGACAGCTTGTAACTAAGGAAGGCTATATAGTATTGGGACAAAATGGTCCTATAGAACTAGGACAAAATAGCTTTGAGGTATATGAAAACGGTGATATAATAATAGAAGGACAGGTCGAAAATCGTCTGGATATAGTGAATATTGACAATAAAGAATATTTAAGGAAACAGGGAAACAATTTATATACAATACTAGACAACATACAGCCAGAGGAGACACTATTTAATGGAGTTCTGTTATCAGGCTACCTAGAAACCTCAAACGTAAACACAATAAAAGAGATGGTAAGCATGATAACAGCCCAAAGAAGCTACGAATCCAACCAAAAGGTGATACAAGCACAGGACCAGCTATTGGATAAAGTAGTAAATGAATTGGGAAGAGTGTAAAAGACAATTGAGAATTGTTATTCTGAGCGCAAGCGGAGGAGCTCGTATCCCAATGTAAGTTAGAGGACATCCCTATGCCTGTAGTATGTCCCCTGACTAACCCTATACCTTAATAGATAGGAGGTAAAAATATATGATCAGATCACTTTGGACAGCAGCAACAGGCATGAAAGCTCAACAATTAAACATAGACACAATCTCAAACAACCTTGCCAACGTAAATACAAACGGCTATAAAACCCAAAGAGCAGAATTTAAAGACCTTCTTTATGCCACAATCAAAAAGACGAATCTATTAGATGACCTAGGAGCACCAGTAAACCTAGAGGTAGGTCATGGAGTAATGCCTAATGCCACAACAAGAGATTTTAGAAATGGAAGTCTAATAGAAACACAGAACGATTTTGATTTTGCCATAGATGGAGAGGGCTTCTTCTCTGTATTACTACCAAATGACCAAGTGAGATATACTAGAGATGGAAGCTTTAAACTTAGCGTTGATGGTGATGAGGCTATGCTAGTATCTTCTGAGGGATATATTGTACTTAGTGAAGATGATGATGTCATACTCATAGAAAATGGCATGAGAGATATAACAGTAGATAATATGGGATACATAACAGCAACAGATGAAGATGGTGAAATAGTAGAGCTTGGAAGACTAAAGATAGTTGACTTCATGAATCCAGCAGGACTATTAAGCGAAGGACAAAACCTTTACAGTACAACAGTAGCATCAGGAGAAGAGATTTTATTAGAAGCAGACGAAATGAACAGCAAAGTTATACAAAAATATTTAGAGGCCTCAAATGTTCAAGTAGTAGAAGAAATGGTTAAAATGATTACTGCCCAAAGAGCCTATGAAATAAACTCAAAGTCAATCCAAGTATCAGACGAAATGCTTCAGCAGGCAAATAATCTAAGAAGATAAAAGTGGTGATACTATGTCAATAATAGATACAAACACAAATATGATAATAAACACAAATCAATACAACGACAGCAAAATAAAACAACTAGCAGAAAATGCGAACAATAAAAAAGATGACAAAGAGCTATTAAAAGCATGTCAGGATTTCGAAGCCATATTTACTCACATACTTCTAAAATCCATGCGCTCAACTATACCAGAAAGCGAACTAATAGAAAAAACCACAGCAACAGAAATGTTCGAGGACATGTACGATCAAGAGCTAGCCACAACCCTAAGCAAAGGTCAAAATGGTCTAGGCATAGCACAGATGCTGTATAATCAAATGAAAAGAAATATATAATTGTTGCCCTGAGCGTAAGCGAAGGGCTTTCTTTTTTTTATTTTTAATTGTTAATTGTCTTTATATAATATTATTTGTTACAGTCTATTGATTTTATATAAAGAACGACATTATGAATATCCTATTTTGCAGTTCAGGTAAGTATGGAAAGATAATATCAATGCTATTGCAACGATGTTAGATGTCGAAACTGAAATATTTGCTGAAAATAGAGAGAGTTTTGAAGAGGTTGGAGTTGAAGTTACTCGATGGTATTCAAGACTCGCTATAAGTGATTTGCAAAACCTTTCTTAGTAGGAACTCTACCTGCTATATACGCACTGTCTGAAATCGAGTCTAAGTTATAAAGTGTAGATTTTTCAAAAAACTTACTATATAATGATTATAAAAAGGGGAGAGCGTCTATGCTGTCATCAAAAATTTATGTGGAAGATAATATTACATATATTATTCCCTGTCTTGATGATAAATATATTACAGAATACGATTTTGTGAGTGAGAAAGAAAAATTAGAAATTTACGAGTTAATTCATAATAAAAAGCCTATTGCAATACATAAAAAATTTTTAGTAGACTTCTCAATTAGAGAATATAGAGAATTATATTCACTGGAAAAAGACGAAATAGTTGATATATACTTTGATAGCATTTTTGAATGTTTTTTCTATAGCTACAAAGAATCATCTGTCGATTTTTCATTTTGTAAATTTCACGCACTTGATTCAATAGCCGGTTTATTAATGGATGCCAACTATTTTTTTAATGCTAGTTTAGATTTTTCGTATAGTGATTTTTCTGACTTTGATCTTTCACTTGCCGATTGTACCTTTTACAATAGTAAAATAGTGTTTATTTATAGTAAGTTTGGAAATCAAGATATTCGATTTGATAGCGCTACATTTAAGGGCAAGGTAAATGAAATTAAATTCTATGGTGCAATTTTAGGCGAAACTGGTGAGTTAGTATTTAATGATGTATCAATGGTGGGTTCTATCGAATTAAATAATGTATCTTATGGAAATAAGCGATTATCATTTATTGAAATGAATTGCGAGGATGGGGATATATATTTTATGGATTCTGAGTTACCAACAGTTCCAATTGAATTTGTAGATTCTCATTTAAATAATATCTTGTTATACAAGATAAATTCTAACGGAGTTTTAAATTTAAAAATTGCTTCAGCAAACAACATAATTATACAAGAATGTGTTATAAGGGATTGTGCCTTGTTAGGAAATAGTGGTTATAAAAACTATACAAGTTACTGTTTAAAAGATACTACCATTTTGGGGAAAATTAAAATTGAGAATAAATTTACAAAACGTTTATTTAATAAACAAAAACAATATAGATATGACCCTCGAATAAATGACTTTGTGTTCTGTGATACCTCGTTTAATGATAAAGCAGATCAAATGATGCTTATTGCTGAAAATTTTCGTTCAGAAGGTAATTCAAACAGTGAAGATTTGGCTGACTCTGCATATCGTTTAAGCAAACGTTACAAAAGTTTAGGAAGAATACAGGAATGTATTTATGATTTTCTTGCCGTTGGCAGAACTGAAGGATATAGCGATAGAGTTTTAAGAAGAATATGGGCTTATATCTCTATCACAATTAGACTAATAATTGCTTGTATCTCATATGTATTTGAAAAAATATTTTTTGATGTTTTTTGTGGTAGATATGCAACCAAGCCATCTAGGTTTCTATTTTGGATTGCATTTCAGGTTATCGGATTTGCCATCATTTATGCACTGATTTCAAGTAATCTTGGTATATCTAATTCTTTTAACATTAAAGGAACATTTTACGAGTCAATGAATCAAAATATTTTTTATGCAATATATAGTATCTTGGTTTATTTTCAAATTGAATTTGGAGATATAATAATATTAAATCAAGATTTGTTTTATATCGCATTATTAGAAAAGATTATCGGATTAGTAGTTTTTACTTTGTTTGCAGTATCTTTTACAAGAAAAGTAATAAAATAGATAGTTTGATTTATAGAATTTATAGTATGGAAAAATGTTAGAATACCATATGATGTAGCATACGTCTAAGCTATATCGGTTCGAATCTTAAGATACCTAGCACAAGCTCTGGTTGATGAACTGGAGCTTTTTCTATACCTATATTATATGAATTAATTTTGTTAGTTCTTTATTTTATTTTTAGTTTCAGGATCATAAAAATGGGAATGGGACAGTCACTTAATTTAATAAATTGATTTTATGGTGTTTGGCACTAACTTATTGAAACTAATTAATTTAACTCGTTGTGCTATATAAAATTAACAGCCAATAAGAAAAATATGGTAACCCATTTAGTTAGATTTACTTTAGGAAATTAGAATCAATTACATATGGACTATTTATCCAAATACTAATTCTTTAATATTTGCTAAATTAATATCCTTATTGAGGCATTTATTAATAAAGTAGCAAATATTGTGACCTAAAATTTTAGTTCGTAATCTTGTTATTAAGCCCCATAGGGATTTAGCTTTAACTTTATTTATATTAAGCTGTTCAGTTAATTGGGAGAATGAAGTTTCTACTCTTCTTCTAGCTTTAAAAATTAATTGCCTAAAGGATTTTGGAAATTGAGTTTTACTTTTATTTCTTTTCATAGAAATTAAGTCT
>DFOH01000001.1:0-31266 GCA_002376545.1 Firmicutes bacterium UBA3546
ATTTTTTCTGCCCCTAGGACCCTCTTTATGAACGTCTGCTAGGACTATTGCTATGAATGCCAGCTAGAATCAAGTTCTATGCGTTTGTTATCGCTGACTCTTATTACTTTATCATTTTTTTTGTAAGTCGTCAAGTATTATTTTTATTTTTTAATCTTTTTTTAATCATATTAATTGGCGACAATACATAATATATCATTTTATCTTTATTTTTTCAAGTGTTACATTTTCCCATTTATTCGTCTAGCCTAATTATATATCTTCTTTAGCTCTTTCTTGAATTTCTCAATGATTTTTTTCTCCATTCTTGATACCGTCATCTGTGATATGTTTAATTCCTTGGCTATTTCAAATTGAGTTTTCTTATTAAAATATCTATCATAGAGTATTTTTTTCTCCATATCATTCAACTTATCTATATTTTTCTTTAAAAAATCATTGTTCTCTATTGTTGTAAAGTATTTATCATCTTCTCCTATCAATTCTGCTAGATTAATATCTTTATCATCTCCATTTGAGTCAAATACTACATCTAGTGAATGAGGGGTATATACCTTGCTAGCTTCCATCGCTTCTAATATTTCCTCAGATGAGCATTGTAAATGCTCTGCTAGCTCATCAACTGTAGGAGTTCTTTGCAGAGTTTGGCTTAATGAATTTTTTGATAGATTTATTTTCTTTGAGAGCTCTTGTATTCTTCTAGGTACTCTTATCGCCCAGCCTTTATCACGAAAGTGTTTCTTTATCTCTCCTATAATTGTAGGCGTAGCAAAGCTAGAGAATTCATATCCCTTTGAAATATCATATCTATCTACAGCATAAATAAGTCCTATGCATGCCACTTGATAGATATCTTCATAATCTATACCCCTGTTTACATATTTTTTTGATAATATTTCTGCTATATAAAGATGTCTTTTTATAAGCTCTTCTCTAATATAGGAATCTTTGGTTTCACTGTATTTTATAAATAGTTCCTTGCTATTAACCTTTGTTAAGCCATCTGTCATATAATATCATCCCTCATATACTTAATCATTCTTATCTCTGTTCCATTATCCCCATCACTAGCTATATTAACTTCATCCATAAGTGAGTTAATTATAAATATTCCTAAATTGCCTTCTCCAAAGTCTTCAACCTTTAATTCAGTTATATTATCAGTATTAATTTCTTTTCCAATGCCTTTTACTGTTATTACTAACTTGTCCATATACATATCAAATTCTATATCAAAATTTTCTTTTTCACTATTTAGCCCATTCTTCAATGTATTGGTACAAGCTTCTGCTATGGCAACTTTTATATCTTCTATTTCTTCTATATCAAATCCCATTCTACTAGCTATAGCTGAAGTAGTTAATCTAACTACGCTTACATATTCTGCTTTATTAGGAACGCTAAGCTTTATACAATCAAAGCTACTTTCTAGTTTATCTACCATATGAATTAATCACTCCTTTATAACAAAAACTTTATCCAAATTTGTCAAATCAAATAGCTTTTTAATATTAGGTTTAATACTCTCAATAGTTATAGTTTTTTCATTTTCTTTTACTTTTTTTAACACACTTATTAGTACACCTAATCCTGTACTATCTATATATGATAAGCTTTGTCCATTTATTATTATATTACCCATTTTCTCTTCTAATGCTACAAGAAGTACTTCTTTAAATTTAGGTGATGTGTATATATCCAACTCCCCAATAATATCTATCACCCATGAGTCTAAATTTTCATTAAATACCTTGTTAATTTCCATTATAGAACGTCCCTCCTTTTTAATCATAAATATACTAATATATTATAATAAATTGGAACTATTGTAAACTTATATAGAAAAAGAAAGCGTACAAAAAAGTACGCTATTCTAATTCTTCTTCTGCTACTACTGTAGCAACTGATACAACCTTATCATCCTTTCCAAATCTCATTAGTGTTACCCCTTGTGTAGACCTTCCCATTCTTGGAATATCTGATACTTTAAGTCTTATTATAACTCCTGAAAGGCTTATCAGCATTACTTCATCATCATCTTCTACTACTTTAGCACTAATTAAGTCCCCTGTTTTATTTTTAATACTATATGTTTTTATACCTTTACCTCCTCTTGACTGAATTCTATATTCATCAAGAGATGTTCTCTTTCCATAGCCAAATTCGCTGATGACAAGTAAATCCTTGCCATCCTCTATGGTACCCATTCCAACTATCTTATCGCCTTTTTTCAAGGTTATTGCCTTCACTCCCATTGCAGTTCTGCCCATATCTCTTACATCACTTTCATTAAACCTAATTGACATACCACTTGAAGTTACTAACATTATTTCATCTATTCCATTACTTCTTTTTACACTTATAAGCTCATCGTCTTCTTTCAAGCTAATGGCTATTAAGCCGCTTTTTCTTATATTTTCAAACTGGTCTAATTTAGTTTTCTTTATAGTACCATTTTGAGTAACAAGAACAAGAAAATCATCTGGACTGAAATCTTTTATAGGTATAACAGCAGAAATGTTTTCTCCTTGATTTAGTTGGAGAAGATTAATAATTGCTGTACCCTTAGCTTGCCTCTTAGCTTCTGGTATTTCATATGCTTTCATGCTATATACCCTTCCTTGATTTGTGAAGAACAGTATATTGTCATGTGTAGAAGTTACAAAAAGATGTTCTATGAAGTCTTCTTCTCTAGTTGTAAGTCCTGTTACTCCTTTTCCGCCTCGTTTTTGTGCCTTATAAGTGTCCTCAGGTAATCTCTTAATATATCCAAAACGTGTTAATGTAATCACTACATCTTCTTCCTGAATCATATCTTCAATATCTATTTCTTCAGCTGAAGGTCTTATTTCTGTTCTTCTTTCATCCTTATAGCTTTCTTTGATTTCAATAAGCTCATCCTTAATTATTTGATATATAAGTCTTTCATTTGCAAGTATCTCTTTTAATCTATTTATTTCTACAATAAGGGCTGCATACTCTTCTTCAATCTTATCTCTTTCTAATCCTGTAAGCCTTTGAAGACGCATCTCTAATATTGCTTGAGCTTGTTTTTCAGTTAGTCCAAAGCTATTCATCAAGCCTTCCTTAGCTTCAACTACAGTCTTTGAACCTCTGATAAGAGCAATTACAGCATCTATATTATCTAGAGCTATCCTTAAACCCTCTAATATGTGTGCTCTCTCTTCTGCTTTATTTAAATCATATTGTGTCCTTCTTACTATTACTTCTTTTTGGTGGTCAAGATAATGTCTAAGTACTTGTTTTAAATTTAATAGCTTTGGCTCACCATTTACTATAGCTATCATTATTATACTAAAAGTATCTTGAAGCTGAGTATGCTTATACAAGTTGTTTAAAACGACATTTGGGTTTGCATCTCTTTTAATTTCTATTACAATCCTCATACCAGTTCTATCTGATTCATCTCTTAAATCAGAAATTCCCTCAAGATTTTTTTCTCTAACAAGCTCTGCAATTTTTTCTATAAGTCTAGCTTTGTTTACCTGATATGGAATCTCGGTGATTATTATAGCAGTTCTTCCCTTGCTATTCTGCTCAAAATCAGCTTTAGCTCGTACAACTACTCTTCCTCTCCCTGTTCTATATGCTGATCTAATTCCTTCTTTTCCCATTATTATTCCAGCTGTAGGAAAGTCAGGTCCTTTAATACAATCTAATAGATCATCTATTTGAACATCTGGATTATCTATCATCATAATTGTTCCATCAATGACTTCTGCTAAATTATGAGGTGGAATGGATGTTGCCATACCTACTGCAATTCCTGAAGAACCATTTACTAATAGATTAGGAAATCTACTAGGTAATACTACTGGCTCATTTAAAGTTTCGTCGAAGTTAGGTCTATAATCTACAGTGTCTTTACCCATATCTCTAAGCATTTCAAGGGCTATTTTTGACATTCTAGCCTCTGTATAACGCATATGTGCAGCTCCATCGCCATCTATAGAGCCAAAGTTACCATGACCATCTACTAGCATGTATCTTGTTGAAAAATCCTGAGCTAGTCTTACCATTGCATTATAAACAGCTGAATCACCATGAGGATGGTACTTACCTAGTACTTCTCCGACAATACGAGCAGACTTTTTATGAGGTTTATCAGGGGTATTTCCAAGATCATTCATAGAATAGAGTATTCTTCTATGAACTGGTTTTAATCCGTCACGGACATCTGGCAAAGCTCTGCTTACAATAACACTCATTGCATAGTCTAAATACGATGTTTTCATTTCTTCTTCTATATTTATTGGTAATACATTTTGTTCTTCGTTACTCATAAAAAACCTCCTAAGAATAGTCCTTGTAACTATATGTTACCATTTATATTATAAACTTTATACATATAAAAATCAAATATTTGAAATGAGAAGGTGAAGTTTTATTGATTTATGTATATTTTTACTAATAAAAAAACTGTGAGTACATAACCCACAGTCTAAAACTTATCGAAGAATATTAGCTCTTCTGGTATTCCTATTTTCTTTAAAACAGAAACCACAGTATCTATCATTGGAGGATTTCCACATAGATATGCTTCTTTGTTTTCTCCATCCATTATATATTTTTCTATAGCATTATTAACTCTTCCCTTTTCTCCTGACCAGCTATGCTCCTCAGTAATTCTAGAAAGAGTAGGTATAAATTTAAAATCAAATAATGTTTCCTCAAAATTCTTAAGTTCATCTAATAAGAATAAATCATCTGGGGTTTTAGCTCCAAAATAAAATGTAGCTTTTCTTTTTATATTATTTTCTCTTAGATAATTAAGAATAGAAAGTATTGGAGCAATGCCCGTACCTACTGCCACCATTATCATTTCTCTGTCATTATCATCCTGATAGCAAAACTCTCCATATGGTCCATTAAGATAAACTGTATCACCTTCATTAAGAAACTTATGAACATAAGTGGTTACTATACCATTAGGAACGTAGCCTATTATTAAATCTATATAATTCTTTTGAGATGGCGGTGATGCTATAGAATAGGCCCTATAAACCTCCTCGTCATTTCCTTTATAGATTGGAGCCTTTAGCTGTATATATTGACCGGGCTTAAAGTTAATTTCTTCATCTTCCTTTAGCCTTAATCTTAGCTTCTTAATCACAGATGTCATATCCTCTATAGATTCTACTGTAGCCTCGTATTCTTTTACATTAAATAATTCTTCTGGAATTTGAATCTTTAGCTCCTGCTTAACCTTGCATTGACATGATAGCCTTACACTTTGTTTAAGCTCATCCTCTGTAAGAAATGGAATCTCGGTAGGAAGAACTGGACCTCCTCCTTCAAGAATCTTTACCTTACAATATCCACAGGTTCCTTTTCCACCACATGCAGAAGGTATAAAAATTTGCTGCTCCATTAAAGATGATAGTAGTGAGGACCCACCTTCAACTACATATTCTTTTTCATCATTTATGGTAATTTTGACTTCTCCATAATTGTTGATAGTACGATCAGCAAGGGTTAACAAAAACGCAAGTACTCCAGTAATAGATGTAATTGTTATAGTAGTGATTAATATTGTGTCCATAAGTATCCCCCCTATTGAATCTGCACTATGCCTGAGAAGCCTACAAAAGCTAATGCCATCAGACCTATTACAATTATAGTTATGCCGGGTCCTTCTAATCCTTTAGGTACACTTGCCCTCTTTAATCTTTGTTTAATCCCCGCCAATGCAACTATAGCTAATGTCCAGCCAATACCTGAACCAAGACTAAATCCAATTGATTGCATTAAAGTATATTCTCTGATTACCATAAAGAGTGAAACTCCTAGTATAGCACAGTTAACTGTAATCAATGGCAAGAATATTCCAAGAGCATAGTATAAACTTGGAAGATATCTTTCAACTATCATTTCTACTAGCTGAACGAAGGCTGCTATAGTAATTATAAAAACTATAAATCTTAGGTATTCTAAATTCAGTGGGACCAAAACATTAAAGTAAATGAAATAATTTAATATAGTAGTAAATGTTAATACAAATGTAACTGCTTGCCCTAGCCCCAGCGATGTCTTTATTTCACTTGAAACCGCTATGAATGAACACATTCCAAGAAAATTGCTCAGTATCATGTTGTTTGTGAAAATCGAAGCAATAAAAATTACGAAAGGATTAAGTTCTATCATGCCTTAGCTACCTCCTTTTCTTTTTCTTTGTCTTCCGAAGAAATACTTCTTGCTATCCAAATAACTACTGCTAATACAAAGAAGGCACCTGGCGGCATTATCATTATGGTCCAATTAGTCCACCAATCTCCCAATACTTGTATGCCAAATATAGTTCCAAAGCCTAAAAGCTCTCTAACAAAAGCTATCGTTAAAAGAACTAATGTATATCCTGCCCCTGATGCAATTCCATCCAAGAAGGAGCTTATTGGAGGGTTTTTCTGTGCATAGGCTTCACAACGCCCCATTATTATGCAATTTGTAATTATAAGACCTACATATGGTCCCAGAGCTTTGCTCATTTCAGGATAATAAGCCTTTAGGAAAATATCTACTATGATTACGTATACAGAAATGATTAATACCTGAATCATCATCCTTATATGCTTAGGTGTAAAGCTTCTAATAATTGAAATAGTAAGCTCAGAAAATGCTGTAACAAATATCAGTCCAAGACCCATTATGAGGGAGTTAAGCATAAGATTTGTAACCGCTAAGGCAGAGCATATACCTATAATCTGTCTAAATACCGGATTGTCCTTCCACAATCCCATTATGAAAATCTTTTTTGGACTATCTCCAGCCATTTATCTTCCCTCCTTATTTTCTTTTATGAACTCATATATATCCTCATTTATGAAATTACTCACTGATTTAGATGTCAAGGTTGCGCCTGCTATTGCATCTACATTTCCCCCTGGTGAAGGCTTATAAACTATGTAGCTCCCGTTATTAGCGTCAGTTAGCTTTAGTCCCCTAAACTGCTCCTTAAACCAATCCTCAGAAATTCTACCACCTAAGCCGGGAGTCTCACTATGGGATACAAAGTCAATTCCTAGCAATTCATTGAAGTCAACAGAAACTGCTGCAAAACCTTCAACAGTTCCCCAAAGTGCTGTCCCACCTATTGGAAATGCATAACCAATGATATTCTCTCCATTTCTAGCTACAAAGACATCTTGCCCATTAATTGTTTCCTCGCTAATATATTTACTAAAAGCTTCTTCTACTGCTTTTGGTTCTTTAAAAGGTATTTCTATATTAAAAACATATAGAATAGTTTTTCTTAATTCTGTTTCCTGATTAAATGCAACTATATCAGCTGTACTGTAGTTAAGAAAAGCTAGTATTAGTGTAAAAAAGGCCGTAATCACTATCATAAATATTATGGGAAAGGCAAAAGACTTTTTCATGCAGTCACCTCTTTTCCCTTTTCCTTAGATGCTTTTTTTGATCTTTTATAATAATTGATTCCCTCATCAATTATCGGAGCAAAAGTATTACCAATTAGTATTGCAAACATCATTCCACCTGCAAATAGTGCATACCCACGTATGATTACTGTTACGATACCTATTAGGATTCCGTATATCCACTTTCCCTCTTTAGTTTTTGGAGAAGATATTGGGTCTGTAGCCATGAAAACTGTTCCAAATAAAAAGCCACCTGAAAGAACTCCAAAAATAGGATTTGGTATTTGAGCAAAGCCTAAAAGGTATAATATACTGCTAAGTCCAACAAAACCAATTAAAACTCCAGTCATGGTCTCCCAAGACGCTACTTTTTTGTAAATCAAATATATACCTGCCAGTACTATTAAAACAGCACTTGTTTCTCCAAGAGAGCCAGATACGTTCCCTAAAAGTAATTTTAATGATGAAATCATTTCTCCTGTTTCTCTGAATATAAGCATTGGTGTAGCTTGTGAAATTGTATCTATGTTTTCTGTGAGATATGTAGTGAAACCACCTGGAAAGCTTAACGCAGCCTTTGACCATTGTATGGTTAATTGTTCAGGAAAGGACACATAGACAAAGGCCCTAGCCACTAAAGCGGGATTGAAAATATTCTTTCCAAACCCTCCAAATACTTCTTTTCCAAAAACAACTCCAAAAATAATACCTACAGCTGCTATCCAAAATGGTGTACGTGCTGGAAGTGTAAGAACGTAAAGTATACATGTTACAAATATTGCTTCTGAAACCTTTTTTCCATATTTTTTTTCGAATATCCATTCTGTAGCTACTCCAAAAATTGTTACACATAAAAGAAGTATGAAAGACCTCCATCCGAAAAAGTATATTGACGATAATACTACTGGAATTAGGGATAAGAGTACTGTTCTCATCATCTTTTGAGATGTAAAGTATTTCTTAGTGTTAATTAATGACAAAAAATCACCCCCATAGTTTGTTTGAAATTCTACTATTATTACCTACTAATATAAATAATCCAACTTAAATGATTTATGCCCAAAATTGCCCACTAAAAACAAAATAAAAAAATAACCTTGATATTTATATTTCTATCAAGGTTATTTAATAGACTCATTACCTTCCAGCTATGTCCAAATATTACTATCATTGCTCAGCCTAATTACTGATTCCTAAGTTTAACCTTAGAAAGATATAGGCCTACAACTAAAAACGCCATAGCAAATAATAGCTGCATAGATAGCTCGTATTTAACATCTAATAGAGAATTTATATTCATTTCATTTATTCTAACAAAATAATATGTGGGAAAGAACTTTGCAATTCTTAATACATTTTCCCCTAAAAATTCCTGTGGCACCATTACTCCTGATATAAAGGAGGTCCCAAGGGATAACACTGTACTCACTCCACTTAATACAAATTTATTACTAGTTATGTTGTTAATTAAAAATACAAGACATAAAGCTGCAAATGAAAATACTATTGTGTTGACTAAATATTTTATGAAATCCACTTCTCCTATATATTTTCCCCTTAATATGATGCATCCTACTAAGTATATTGATGTTATAAAGGCTGCTATGGCTAGCTGACCTAAATATATTTCTCTGTTGAATTTTAAAAACTTTATAGATGATACTTTTCTCCTATTCTCAATTTCCTTCGATGTGAAATCTGTCATTACAAAGCCTATTACAGAAATGTATACTGCAAGTATTATATAACTGGAAAAGTTAAAGTATACTCTAAACCAAGTGTTTATTTTTTCATTTATATCCTTTTGGTCTGTTGCTATTAGGCTTACTTCTACACTTTCTTCTAGAGCATAACTTACCTTAGATAAGTCATATTTATTATTCTCATAAGTAGCCTTAGCAAAAGAAATAAACTTGTTTATTTGGTTTTCAACTTGATAGGCCTCTGGTGTTCTATCGTCTTTATATAATTCAATAGCACTTTCTTTACTATTAATTTTCTCCTCAAAATCCTGTGGTATTATTAGAACTGCGTCTGCTATTCCTAAAAATATCTGCTCTCTAATATCCTTTTCGTCTGGAGATGTCGGTAGTATATTATTCTTTTTCTCTAGAAATCTTACTAATTCTCTAGATAGCTCACTATTGCTATTGTCTACAATACCGATATCCAGTTTTTTCTCAATAAAGTTAGTTTCCTTATTATAGTTTGTATTGCCATTAATTATAGAAAGTATAAAGAAGATTATTGTGTAGGATAGAATGACTCCCTTATTTCTTAAGGCTATTTTAATAAAGTACTTAAATACTGTCATAGGTCTTCCTCCTTAAAAATCCATAAGATATAAGATTTAGTACTATAATCCATCCTAGCAATGTATAAATTCCTGTGTCCAACCCATTTGTATTTCCTAATAGATTTATCCTATAAAGATTGTTTGTTATAATGGAAATAGGATTTAATTTACCTATTATAGGAAAACTCTTATCTATCATTACTTTTATTTCAGGATTCATCATTCCTGAGAAAAATGAAAGAACTAATGTAATTGCAATACTTAGTATAATCTTTGCATTTATGTTTAACTTATTAGATACTCCTACTAATATACCAAAGGTTACACCAAATAGATTACCCACAAGCATTAATATAGCAGAAGGACCAATAACAGTTAATAGCTTTATCTTAAGTACATAATTTATAAATAACAATAATAATATATTGGATGCTATGTTTAACAATAAAGATATAATTATCCCTGAAAATAAAAACTCACTTTTTCTTAATGGAGATATATTCATTCTTTTAGCTACATTACTTAGATTCGCTTGAACAGTAGCAGCTATTTCTATGCCTGGAAACACTCCATAGACAGACACCATTCCTACTAATGAATAGAATAATATAATAATAGAGTTTTCCTTTTGATTTCTATCTATAATATAGTTGGTTTCAAAATCAAATCTTTCAAATGGTACATTTAGTTCACCCATTTGCTTTATTTGGTCAAGTATTTCCTTGATTATAGTTTGATTGATTCCTGATTCCTTAACAGATAAGTTTAAGCTATTATCTATAAATCCTTCAATATCACCATTGTTAAGCTTATCAATACTATTCTTTTCAGATATTATATTAACATTCAGTATGTCAATAGATTCAAATACTGACCTAATAGGGTTTTCTTCTTCAATCCCCACTTCAATATTTTTAAAATCCATATCCATGATTCCACTAAAGGCAGTATAGAAGAATATTGCCATAATAAGAGGATAAACCAAGCTCCAAAAGATAAAGCTCTTATCTCTATAGAAATTTCTTCCTTGGTATAATATATTTCTAAATATTTTTCCCATCTAATCTCTCAGCTCCTTTCCTGTTAACTCCAGGAATACATCGTTTAGAGTAGGTAATTGGCTATAAAGCTTAGTATAGGTTAGATTGTTTTCCTTTATAAAATCTAAAAGATTAGATAAATTGTTTAGACCATTTTCAAATTTTATTACATAATCCTCTTCCTTTTTCTCTATGTCTATAACATGAGGCAAGGATTTTAATTTTTGTATAATGTTCTCTATGCTATTTCCAAAGCCTACTACTATTTTTTCAGTAGTAGTTATCATAGCCTTTAGTTCTTCGTTGGTTCCAGATACTAGATTTTTTCCCCTATCCATAATAATAATCCTGTTACATAGCTGCTCTGCCTCTTCTAGATAGTGAGTAGTATAGATTATTGTACTTCCTTCTTGATTTAATCTTTTAATACCATCTAGTATGAAGTTTCTACTTTGAGCATCTACTGCTACTGTAGGTTCATCAAGGAAAATAAGCCTAGGCTTGTGAGCTATTCCACAGGCAATATTTAATCTTCTTTTAAGTCCTCCACTTAATTTCTTTGGAATGAATTTTTTATAATCATTTAATTCTACAAAATCTATAGCTTCTTTAACATATTTTTTTCTTGTGCTTTTATCTTCAATATAAAGACCACAAAAATAATCTATATTTTCTTCTACAGTTAGATTTTCGAAAACTGAAACTTCTTGAGGTACTATTCCTATTTGCTTTTTTATGTCATAGGAAATTGGAGTCATATTACTTTCGAATATCTCTATCTCACCTTTATCAAAATTCAATAATGATAGAATACAGTTTATGGCAGTAGTTTTGCCACAGCCATTAGGTCCAAGAAGTCCTAGTATTTCTCCTTCCTCTACCTCCATACTAAAATGATCTAATGCAATTAATTCCTTATACCTTTTTACTAGATTTTTAACCTTTACCATCATAATCTTCACTCCCATTCTTATCTTGATTTCATTATATCTATCTTTTTAATTCCTAAGTAGTGTATAGAATCATAAATCTCATATGACATTTGTCATATATTCATTTGTTTATTTTACTAGTTATTGGTATAATTTGATTATAAAGAATGGGGGATTATCGTGAGGAAATTCATTGAGAAGTTATTTATTATTGCCCTTTGCTTATATAACACATATAAAATTCGCCCCACTGGAGAATTGGTGCTTTATTTCCTAATAGCTCTTATGCTTTCCCTTGCTCTAGATTTGTTTTCTAATAAGAAAATCAGGATTGTTCTTTATCTCATATTCTGTTTTCTTTGTTTTTCTTTTCCATTATTTTTATATTATTTACCGCTCATACTATATAATCTATATATAGATTATGGTTTATATATAATACTTTCAATCCCACTGCTATTAATGGATTTTTCTTTACTTAGTCTTTTTGCTTCCTGTATTTCCATTTACTTGTCTATTATGACTAAAAGCTTTAATCATCTTCAAAGTCAAAATAAGGCTGTTAGAGATGAACTGAAGGAAGACACTATTTATTTAAAAAAATATAACGAGCAATTAAAAATTGATAGAGAAAAAAACATACATATTGCCATACTTACAGAAAGGAATAGGATAGCAAGGGAATTACACGACTCCATAGGTCATGCCTTAAGCAGTAGTATCTTACAGGTTGAAGCCTTGAAGGTAGTATCAAATAACAGTTTATCCGAAAGCTTAAACTTACTTCAAAACACCTTAAATAATGGAATGAATGATATAAGAAACAGCATACATAATCTATATAATGAATCCTTTGATTTAGAAGGAAGGATTCAATCAATATTGAGTGAAATACCTAATTTAAATATTCAGCTTGAGTTTCAGCTTGAGGATAATCTTCCCTATGACCTGAAGTTTGACATTTTATCTGTTATTAGGGAAGCCATTACTAATTGTATTAAGCATTCTAACTCTACGGAGCTAAGAATCAAGCTATTAAATCAGCCCAAATTCTATTCAATTATAATCAAGGATAATGGAAGTGATTACAATGAAATAAACAGGCTTTCTTCAAAGGGTATAGGGCTTCTTTCCATGGAGGAAATTGCTCATAAATATAATGGTTTTTTAAACTATGCGTTTGATAATGGCTTTAAAATTCATCTTACTTTGATGAAGGGGTGATTTTGTGAATATTGTTATCGTAGATGATGATTATTTAGTAGTTAATTCTTTAAAAACAATTGTAACAGCCAGTGAAATAGAGGTTTTGGCTGTAGGTCATAATGGTATGGAAGCTGTTAAGCTATATGAAGAATACAGCCCTGATTTAATTCTTATGGATATACGAATGGAGGAAATGAACGGTATCGAAGCTTCAAAAGAAATACTAAAAATAGATTCTAATGCCAAAATTCTGCTTATCACCACATTTCAGGACGATGAATACATATCTGAAGCATTGTCTTTAGGCTGTAAGGGTTACATACTAAAGCAAAATATTCATGGCATTATCCCTGCAATTAATGCAGTTTATTCAGGAAATCATGTTTTTGATTCTAAAATAGTATCTAGCATTCAGCATCATAGTAAAAAAAATATTAATATAGATTTGACAGATAGAGAATTTGATATTTTACTTTTAGTAGCTGAAGGCCTAAATAACAAGGAAATAGCTGATAAGCTATATTTAAGTGAAGGAACTGTTAGAAATTACATCTCTTCTATGTTAGAAAAATTATCTCTCAGAGATAGGACTCAGTTGGCTATTTATTATTATAAGCTTTGATTATACGCGATAACCTTTAAAAAACAACCTTACTATTTAAGCAATAGCAAGGTTGTTTATACTTTTATTTTTAGTTTTAGGTAGTAAGTAATTCTTACTAATTGAGTTTTCTACAAGCAGAAACAAATAGTTCCCTCTCTTAATAATTATATGTCAATCTAGAGTTCTATATTATTAACATCAATAATTATCTTTTTACAAGCCTTGCAGTAATATGCTTCTATACTATTTGAAGTCCAAGGATTCGTTAGCTTAACGCCCTTTTGGAAAAAGTTCACTATTGCCCCTTTATCCCTTGTTTCCTCTATCCACTTAATTGCATATCTATCTCCGTGTATAATACCTTTCTCCATCTCTACTTCACAATATGGACATTTCATCTCTATAACCACCTTTTACTAATTCATTTCGTCATACTAGTCAAGTTTTCAAATAAATATTTTCTATATGCTAATTACACTCTGTAAAATACCGTTAACAATCGCAAATTCTATAGCAGTTATTATGACACAAAGAAGAATAAAAAATCCCAATTTGAATTCTGCTACATGGTCCTTCCAATATTCACCCTTAAATAACGAAATGATGTTTGGTGTAAATGAATATCTCAAGGATTCCTTGAAATCATCAACATCATTAAAAATAAGCTTAAATAGAAATTTATATACTGTTAAGGTATTAAATATTAATAAAATAATTAAAATAATTGGAACATGCATGAATTTCACTCCTTCTAAACATTTATAATAAATTTAATAAATCCTTTCCATGTTCACTTATCATCCCATATAAGCGATTCTAGATTTATATACATTTTAGATAAAAGTAATGCAGTAATTGCTATACTACTTCTACAACTTTTTCCATTTTCCTTTAATATCTTGTTTTTATTGTCAACAAAATGTAATCATAGTAACATATTATATGAATAAAAAAAGCAAAGTATCTATTATCATTACACGATACTTTGCCTTTTTCTATCTAATTTTATATTCTACAGTTTTTAAAAAACTAACTATACATCAAGATTTCTAACATATCTTGCGTTCTCTTCAATAAAATCTCTTCTAGGCTTTACTTTGTCTCCCATAAGAGTTGTAAATATTTCATCTGCAGCAACTGCATCCTCTATATTTACCTGTAGCATTAGCCTTGTTTCAGGATTCATAGTTGTATCCCAAAGCTGGTCAGGATTCATTTCTCCAAGACCTTTGTATCTTTGAAGCGTATATCCTGTTCTTCCTATTTCATTTAGCACATTTTCTAACTCTTTATCATTATAGGCATATCTTTCGACCTTACCTTTTTTAACTTTATATAATGGTGGCTGTGCTATGAATATATTGCCATTATCAACTAGTGGTCTCATATATCTATAAAAGAATGTCAAAAGCAGAGTTCTTATATGAGCACCATCAACATCAGCATCCGTCATGATAACTATTCTTCCATACCTTAACTTTGAAATGTCAAAATCTGATCCAACACCGCATCCAAAGGCTGTTATCATGGCCTTTATTTCATCAGAGCTTAGCATCTTATCTAACCTTGCCTTCTCTACATTCATTATTTTACCCTTTAAAGGAAGTATAGCTTGGGTTTTTCTATCACGCCCTTGCTTAGCTGAGCCTCCCGCTGAATCTCCCTCCACTAGATATACCTCGCATTTACTTGGGTCCTGCTCCGAACAATCTGCCAGCTTTCCTGGAAGTGCTGAACTCTCTAGTACATTTTTTCTTCTAGTAAGCTCTCTTGCCTTTCTAGCAGCTTCCCTAGCTCTTTGAGCTCTTAGGGATTTTTCAATAACATTTTTGGAATCCTTTGGATTTTCTTCTAAAAATGCATTCAAATATTCTGATACAAGACTTTCTACTATTCCCCTTATTTCACTATTTCCTAGTTTAGTTTTTGTTTGACCTTCAAATTGAGGGTTAGTTAATTTAACTGAAAGTACTGCCGTCAATCCTTCTCTTACATCATCTCCAGTAAGATTCTCTTCTTTTTCCTTAATAATATTATATTTTCTAGCATAATCGTTCATTACTCTAGTAATAGCTGACCTAAAGCCACTTAAGTGAGTACCGCCTTCATGTGTATTTATATTATTTGCATAACTAAATACATTTTCACTATAGTCATCCGTATACTGTATCGCTACTTCTACAGTACAATTATCTTTTTCTCCCTCAAAATAAATAATTTTTTCATGTATAGGATCTCTATTTTTATTTAAATATTCAACAAATGAATTAATACCACCCTCATAGTGGAATTCCTTTTTCTTATCTGCTCTTTCATCTTCAAACATTATTTTTATACCTTTATTTAGGAATGCCAGCTCTCTTAATCTGTACTCTAATGTTTCATATTTAAAATTAATATCATCAAATATTAAGGCATCTGGCTTAAATGTTATAGTTGTTCCTGAATCGTCTGCACTTCCCTCTATATTAAGTTCAGTAACTGCAACTCCTCTTTCGAACCTTTGCACATATTCTTTACCATCTCTTCTAACTCTAGCTTCAAGCCATTCTGAAAGAGCATTAACAACAGACACACCTACACCATGAAGTCCACCTGATACCTTATAAACATTGCTGTCAAATTTTCCACCTGCATGTAAAACTGTCAATACAGTTTCAACGGTAGATTTTCCTGTTTTAGGATGCGTATCTACTGGTATTCCCATTCCATTATCTACAACTGTAACTGAGCCATCTTTATTTATTTTTACTTTAATCTCATCACATCTTCCTTGTAAAGCCTCATCTATACTGTTATCCACTACTTCATATACAAGATGATGTAATCCTTTTGGTCCTGTGGAGCCCACATACATACCTGGTCTAAGTCTAACAGCTTCAAGACCTTCTAGAACTCTAATTTGTTCAACCCCATAATTAGTATTATTTTGATTATCGTGCATTGAATGTCCCCCGATCTATTGTATTTTAAATTTTAATCTTATAGTTAGTTTTCCTAAAATCACTCTATATTATCTATAAATCCTGCCCTTTTCAAAAGAGTCTTTGATGAAATATTAGAGCTGTATATTACACTTTTTCTAACCTTAGTTAAGCTTTTCTTGCCCTTATTTATTTTTTCAGTTATGATATAGGATTTTATATTATCCTCAGACACATCATAAATAAAGCCTTCTTCCTCAGCAACCTTTAAAAAGTTCTTTGTATTCTCTGATTTTATTACTGATTCTATGTCTATTATTGCTATAAGCTCTTTAAGTGGTATAACTAAATCTTTTCCTAAATGAAGAAACACTTACACTGCCCCCTCTATTATTACTTTCCCTTGCCTAATAAAAAAAACCTTTTTTTCTACTCCATTTAATTCTACTAAATCTATGTCATCAGTTGAAGTAATTATTGTCTGAATTTCTTTAAAGGTTGAAATTAAGTATTTTCTTCTATTTATATCAAGCTCAGAAAATACATCATCTAGTAATAGAACTGGATATTCTCCTACTTCATGCTTTATTAATTCTACCTCTGCTAATTTCAAAGATAATGCTGCTGTTCTTTGTTGCCCCTGCGAACCAAAGGTCCTTGCAGACACTCCATTTATTATTATATCCAAATCATCTCTGTGAGGTCCAAATTCAGTACTGCCTTTTTGGATATCCTGTTCAATATTATTTTTAAGAATATTTTTTAGTCTCAGCTGAAGCTCCTGTTTTTCTAATATATCTACTGAAAATGAAGGCAAATATATAAGCTTTAGTTCTTCTATTCCGCCTGTTAATTTATTATGAATATCTTTTGATATCATTGCAAGCTTATCTATAAATTTTATCCTTTCAATTATGATGTCTGCCCCAGCCTGTGAAAGCTGAGTATCCCATACATCAAATAAATTTTGGCAGCTTTCATATGATCTGCCTTTTAGTAGATTATTTCTTTGCAAAAGAATTTTATTATATCTAGCTAAATTATACTTATATTTTGGTTTTATTTGAGATATTTCTCCATCTAAAAAGTTTCTTCTTTCACTAGGTCCTTCTTTTACTAATCTTAAATCCTCTGGTGAGAATATGACTATATTCAGTATACCTGTAAGCTCCGAATTTCTCTCTAGCTCAACCTTATTCACTCTTATCCGTTTTTTTGCTTCTTTGTCAAACTTTATTTCTATATATTTTGTAAATTGCTCTTTTTCTACCTCTAAGCCTATATACGCCTTAGTTTTAGATAGATTGATTAATTCCCTATCTTTACTTGTCCTGTATGATTTTCCGTTTGAGCATATATAGATAGATTCAAGTAGATTAGTTTTACCCTGTGCATTATCTCCAACAAAAATATTTAATGTCTTATTTAGCTCCATATCGAGATTCATATAATTCCTGAAATTTATGAGCTTTATCTTTTTTACGTACACATGAAGCACTCCCTAAAACTTAATATCTATCTTATACATTATATCATTTTTTTATAACGAATAGGAAAGTTCTACTCATATTTTTATTTAATGATCTTGACCTCAGTAGGTTTCAAGAAAAGCTTCCTTAACCTTTAAATACTTAGTATAGAAGCTTTTCTTTTAGATTCTATAAATATTACTAGAAAAATTCAGTCTAATGTCCTACTACCTGACAATATAGGCTCCTTCTCCTGAGATTTCCACTATATCTCCAACTTTAATTTTTTTTCCTCTTTCTAATGCTATTTCACCATTGACTTTAATCTCGCCATTTTTAATTATTTCCTTACTGTGTCCTCCAGTTTGTGCTATACCAATATATTTTAAGAACTGATCAAGCTTTATAAATTCTGTACTTATGGATACTTCTTTCATCTCATCAAACTCCTCTCTACAATTTAATAGACACCTATTTCTATAGGTGTCTTATGTCTAATCTTCCGCTGCAAGTCTTACGGGTAATACTAAGTAGGTATAGCTATTATCCTCTACTGGTCTTATTATACAAGCATTAACATTTGAAATCATGTCCATAACTATTTCTTCACTATCTATTGCTTTTATACCTTCTAAAATATATTTTGAGTTAAAGGCTATTTTAATATCGTTTCCTTCAAGCTGTATAGGTAGCTCCTCATAGACATTACCTATTTCTGAATTAGATGTAATCACTAGCTTATCATCTGAAATATCTAGCTTTACTAAGTTATTCTTGCCTTCTCTCGCAAGTAATGAAGCCCTCTCTAAACATTCTTGCATATCTCTAGTCTTAACTCTAATTCTCGATTTATGTTCATTTCTTATTGTATCATTATAATTTAAGAATTTCCCTTCTAATAATCTAGAAGTAATTATAGTATCACCAAAATTAAATATTACATTTCCTGGAGTACAGCTTATTTTTACTTCCGCATCATCATCTTCTAATATTTTATTTACTTCATTCAAGGTTTTTGCGGGAATAACTACTTTTATATTATCATCAACTTTTACAGATATCTTTTTAACAGCCAGTCTATAGCCATCAATAGCAACTAAGGAAACACTATTATTGCTGGTTTCAAATAAGGCTCCAGTAAGTATAGGTCTTGTTTCATCCTGAGCCGCAGCAAAAATTGTCTGTCTTATCATAGATTTTAATAAATCCTTTGGTATTTCAAAATAACTGCCCTCATATATTTCTGGTAGCTGTGGATAATCCATAGGAGATAGACCTATTAAGTTAAATTTTGAATTTCCACAGTTAATATGTACAGTATTATTTTCATCTACATATATATCTATAGGTAAATCCGGTAGTTTTCTAACTATCTCTCCAAAAATTCTTGATGTTATCACTATAGAGCCTTCTTCTAAAACATCGCAGTCAATAGAAGATTTTATTCCTATTTCTAAATCTGTACCAGTAAGCTTAAGCTTTCCTCCTTCCGATTCCAATAAAATACCACTTAATATAGGTAATGTTGATTTTGCAGATATACCTTTTTGTACTATGTTTATGCATCTAGATAGGTCTTTTTGTTGTATACGAATTTTCAATTGTGGATAACCTCCTTTTATGTGATGTGAGAAATATAAATATAAATACATTAGTAGTAATAGTAGTAGGGGCAGTTAATATGTGGATAAGTGGATAGATACTTAATATTTAAACAAAATCTGCTGTTGACAGTTTGTTAACAAGTACCACTATTTTATCCACATTTTTAACCTTAAATTAACAGTTTTTATTTATATTATTTTTTATCAACAAAATATAAACAGCTTACTAACATTTAGCTGTTGACTAATTGCCCTTAAGTTCTTCTATCATACCATTAATTCTTTGCTTTAAATCCATATCTTTTTCAATATCTGAAGATATCTTATCATAAGCATGTATTACAGTAGTATGATCTCTTCCGCCAAATTCTTCACCAATTTTAGGCAGCGATAAATCCGTAAGCTCTCTACAAAGGTACATAGCTATTTGTCTAGGATAAGATATGGATCTTGTCCGTCTTTTGGAGCTAAAGTCTTCAATTTTCACATTTAGACTTTTAGCTGTTACTTCTTTAATTAGCTTAGCTGTGATTTCTTTAGGCTTGGCATTAGATATAATATCCTTTAAGGCTTCACTAGCCAGTTCTAAAGAAATTTCCTTATTTGTTAAAGACGAGTAAGCTACAACTCTAATTAGTGCACCTTCAAGCTCTCTAATGTTTGATTGTATTTTTGTAGCAATATATTGTGTAACATCATTTGGCACTTCTATATTTTCCGCTCTTGCTTTTTTTCTTAAAATAGCAATTCTAGTTTCAAGGTCAGGTGGCTGAATATCAGCAGTAAGTCCCCACTCAAATCTGGAACGAAGTCTATCCTCTAATGTAGATATTTCTTTTGGTGGTCTATCACTTGAAATTATAATTTGTTTGTTTGAAGCATGTAATTCATTAAAGGTATGGAAAAACTCTTCTTCAGTCCTTTCTTTACCTGCAATAAATTGAATATCATCTACTAGCAGTACATCTACATTTCTATATTTGTTTCTAAATTCAACATTTCTATCATCTCTTATTGAATTTATTAGCTCGTTAGTAAATTTTTCAGATGATACATATATTACACTTGCCTTTGGATTTTGATTAAGTATATAGTGACCTATTGCATGCATAAGATGAGTCTTTCCTAATCCAACTCCACCATAAATAAATAAGGGATTATATGCTTTTGCAGGAGCTTCTGCAACTGCTAAAGACGCAGCATGTGCAAATCTATTACTGTTTCCTATGACAAATGTATCAAAAACATATTTGGGATTTAGTTGGGACCTAGAGGAGTTATTTTCAACTATTTCACTGGCTATGGTTTGTCCGATGTCATTAGATATATCTTCTCCTGGAATGAGGAATCTAATGTCAAAGTCAACATTTGTAATTTGCTTTATTGCATTTTTAATTAATGTAAGGTATCTAGCTTCAAGAATACCTTTAGTAAATTCGTTTGGAGCTCCGAGCAATATGTGATTATCATTTATCGTAATAGGCTCTATAGTCTTTAGCCAGGTATTGAAGCTGACTTCTGTCAACTCATTTTTAATGAGTTTTAACGCGCTTCCCCAAACTTCTTCTAATTTTAAACTCACTTTTTTCCCTCCTATTCATATCAGATTATTGTCAGATAAATTGTTTTTTATAACACGAGAATATATGTAGTAGTTATAAAGACTACAAAATAAAATTTTCTTATTCGTTATAAACAATATTATCCACAAAATAAAATGTAAAAGAAATAATTAAAATGAATAATAATTATCAACATGGTAATTATAAAAAATGTGCATAATGTGTTGATAACAATAAAAAGGTTATATAAAAACAATATATTTTATAGTTATCAACATAAAATATTTAATTATAGATGTGGATAATATAATAGCAAATATCAATAACATAAGGTTAACAATATAATACTTAGAAAAAGTTATGCACAAATTTATCCACAGATTGTTGATAAGTAATAAACCGGTGAATAAGTAATCCACATTTTAATTTATAATAACAAAAATACATGAAATTATCAACAACAATATTAAGATATCCACAGATATAACAGGCTGTGGAATTATGTTATCAACAATCTAATGATTTAATGAATAAAAAGTCTAATAGGAATAATGATTAACATAGTAAAAAATTATGTATTTCGTTTATTTATATAGAGTTTAAGATTAGACTGTATGTAATAGTAAAATATTTATAATTCTTGACATTGAGTTTAGATGCTAATATAATCTTATAGTAGTGTCTGTATTTTTAGAGTATGGATGAAAGCTAGATTATTTATATAAGTGGCAATATTTGAAGGGGGTGTTTAGTATGAAAATGACTTATCAGCCAAAGAAAAGACAAAGAAGCAAGGAACATGGTTTTAGAAAAAGAATGAGTACAAAATCAGGTAGAGAAGTATTGAGAAGACGTAGAAGTAAAGGTAGAAAAAGATTGTCAGCATAAGGCCGCATTATGTGGCCTTTTTATTCAATTTGAAGTAATTCTCTAAGGAGATATCTGTATGGAAAAAAAACTAAGGCTGAAGGGTAACAAAGATTTTAGAAAAACCTATGATAAGGGGAAATCCTTTGCAAATAAATATTTGGTTATTTTTTTTGTGAAGAATGGACTAGATAATAACAGAATTGGAATAGCTGTTACAAAAAAGCTTGGAAATAGTGTGGTTAGAAATAAAGTTAGAAGAAGAGTTAGAGAGGCTTATAGATTGAATAATTATAAGGTAAAGCAAGGATATGACATAGTCTTTTTGTCGAGGGTAGGCGCAAAGGAAGTTGGTTATAAGGAATTGGAGAGCGCTGTTTTACATTTGCTAAGATTAGCAGGATTGGTTGATAAAAGGTGATTAAATATGAGCAGGATTGCCATATTTTTAATAAAGCTATATCAGAAGGGAATATCCCCTTTGAAGCCTAGAACTTGTAGATTTCATCCGACTTGTTCAGAATATTCCATACAGGCCTTAAAAAAATATGGCTTTATAAAAGGTAGTTTCAAAAGCATAAAGAGGATATTAAGATGCAATCCATTTAACCCTGGAGGATATGATCCTCTAGAGTAAGGAGGGGGTTATTTAATGATAGATATTTTTGCGTGGCCTTTAGGGAAGTTACTTAAATTTGTGTATGATATGATGGTGAATATAGGTTTAGATTTACCTAGACTATCGGCTTATTCTGTTGCCATTATTATTACTACAATTATTTTTAAGCTCCTACTGTTACCACTGACACTTAAGCAAATGAAGTCTATGAAAAATATGCAGGAAATACAGCCTAAGATTCAAGAATTAAATAAGAAATATAAAAACGATCCGCAGACTTTAAACCAAAAAACAATGGAATTATATAAGGAGCATAAGGTAAATCCTTTTGGTGGATGTTTTCCATTACTAATTCAATTTCCGATTATTATAGCTTATTTTAGAGTAATGCAATCTCCTGTACCTTATGTTTTTAGTGACCAAGCAGTATATGACGGGGTATTAAAAGGCTTTTTATGGATTAAAGATATAGGACTTGCTCCAAGCGCAATGATTGATGGTGTAATGAACGGAGTAGCAATAGCTGGATTTAATATACCTATATTAGCTATATTAGCAGCTATTACAACATATCTACAAAGTAAAATGATGACAGCTGCTCAACCAGCAGCAGACGGTCAAGCAAAATCTACACAAGCTACTATGAATATTATGATGCCGATTTTTATACTATGGATGGGATCAAAATATGCTGCAGGTCTTACTCTATATTGGACTATAAGCAATTTATTCCAAATAGTACAACAATATCTTACTAATAGATCCATAGGTAAAGTCAAGGAGGAATTAAAGTAATATGAAATCTGTAGTGAAAACAGCAAAGACAGTTGAAGAAGCTATAAATTTAGCCTTATTAGATCTTAATACTGTAAAAGAGGATGTTATTGTTGAAGTTCTAGAAGAGCCAAGTAAGGGTTTGTTTGGCTTTATAGGTACTAAAGAAGCTAAGGTTAAAGTCACAAATACTAATGATCCTATTTCTCTAGCTGAAGATTTTTTGAAGTCATTATTGGATAAAATGAATATTGTGGCCACAGTAGCAGTAGAAAAGAAGGATTTGGACCTATTAATAAATATTGAAAATCTATCTAATTCTGATATGGGAATACTTATTGGTAAAAGAGGAAATACCTTAGATTCATTACAATACCTTTTAAGTCTTGTTGTAAATAAAGACAGAGAAAAATATTTAAGAGTTTTGGTTGATATAGAAAATTACAGGGCAAAGCGTGAAGAAACTCTTATAAGGTTAGCTCATAAAATGGCAGATAAGGCAAAGACCTTTAGGAGAACTGTCAAGCTTGAGCCGATGAATCCTTATGAAAGAAGGGTCATACACTCTGCTTTACAAAACAGCTCTAACATAAGAACTTATAGTGAGGGTGAAGAACCTTACAGAAGAGTTGTAATAGAATTTAGGTATTAGATTGAAACCCAGTATAAAAATACTGGGTTTTATGTTATGTAACTGTTTTTTTTGGTATACTAATAATGCACAAAAATATAGCTGCGTTTTACATAGAGTGAATGAGGTGATAGGATTGGATTTTGATACAATTGCTGCCATAGCTACTGCTCCAGGAGAGGCCGGAATAGGAATAATTAGAATAAGCGGCAAAAATGCTATTGATGTAGGGAATAAAATATTTAAAAATAGAAAACAATTAAGCCTTAGAGATTGTGAAGAGAGAAAGCTTAATTATGGATATATTTATGATCCTAAAGATGGCAAGAAAATCGATGAGGTTTTAATGGTATACATTAAGGGACCGTATACTTACACAAAGGAAGATATAGTTGAAGTCAATTGCCATGGAGGAATTGTTCCCGTTAGGAAAATACTTGAGGTAATATTAGAAAATGGTGCCAGACTTGCAGAAAGAGGGGAATTTACTAAGAGAGCCTTTTTAAATGGCAGAATAGACCTTTCTCAGGCAGAAGCTGTAATGGATTTAATTAGTGCTAAGACTGATATAAGCTTTAATGTTTCTTTAAACCAACTTGAAGGGAGTATTTCAAGTGAGGTTAAAAAGCTTCAAAATGTTCTTTTGGGAATGCTTGCACATGTTGAAGCTTCAATAGATTTTCCGGAGGATGATGTAGAAGACCTAACATACAGTAACCTACAGGAGCAAGGTAATTTAGTACTTGATAAGATAAATAGACTTTTGAGTACAGTATATACTGGCAAAATACTTAGAGAAGGCTTGAAGACTGTAATACTCGGTAAACCAAATGTGGGGAAATCTTCTTTATTAAATGCTATACTAAGAGAAAATAGAGCAATAGTTACGGATATTCCTGGAACTACGAGGGATGTTATTGAAGAGTACGTTAATATAAATGGTGTACCATTGAAGATAATAGATACTGCTGGAATAAGAGAAACAGAGGATATAGTAGAGAGACTTGGAGTAGATAAAGCTAAGGAGTTGCTAAATGAAGCAGATTTAGTAATAGCAGTATTTGATACATCTGAAGAGCTTTCTAGGGAAGATTACCACATTATAGATTTAATTAAAGACAGAAAAACTATAGTTCTATTAAATAAATCTGATCTTCCAAGCAAGTTAAATGAAGAGGACTTAAAGAATTATCTACCCAATAAGAGAGTCATTAGCACAGCCATTTCAAAGAATGAAGGAATAGATAAATTAGAGGAGACATTAGAAGATATGTTTTTATCCTCTGAGGTACAAATAAGTGATAGTACAATAGTAACTAATGTACGACATAGAGACCAGCTATTAAAGGCTAAGAACAATATTGAGGATGCCCTTAATTCATTAACCTTAAGCATGCCTTTAGATTGTATAGAGGTTGATATAAAAGGTTGTTGGGAAAACCTTGGTGAAATAACTGGAGATACAGTTGGAGAGGATATTATAGACAAAATATTCTCGGAGTTTTGCATAGGTAAATAAGCTAAGAGACAAATCATATGTAGGAGGAATCCTTTTAATGAAAAGTGATTATAAATATTTTGCAGGAAAATATGATGTAATAGTTATAGGTGCTGGGCATGCAGGATGTGAAGCTGCTTTAGCTACGGCAAGGCTTGGGAAAAAGACCTTACTTCTTACTTTAAGCCTTGATGCTATTGCATTACTTGCATGTAATCCTAATATTGGGGGAACAGGTAAAGGGCATTTAGTAAGAGAGGTTGATGCTTTAGGAGGAGAAATGGGGAAGGTTATCGACAAATCTGTAATTCAGATGAAGATGCTGAATGCTTCTAAAGGACCTGCTGTTCATTCCCTAAGAGGGCAAACAGACAAAAGACAATATCAAGCTATAATGAAATATGCATTAGAAAAACAGGAAAACTTAGATTTAAAACAGGGAGAAGTATTTGATATATTTATTGAAAACAATAAAGTAAAGGGGATACTAACAAATACAGGCGCAGTATATGATTCAGATGCAATTATAGTATGCTCTGGAACCTATTTAAGAGGAAGGATTTATATTGGAGAGGTTAATTTTGAAAGCGGACCCTATGGATTATATCCAGCTAATAAGCTTTCTAGTTGTCTAAAGGATTTAAGACTAAAATTGAGAAGATTTAAAACAGGAACACCTGCTAGAATACATAGAGATACTATAGATTACAGTAAAATGGAGATACAGCCTGGAGATGAAGAGTTAATCCCATTTTCATTTATGACTGAAAAGCTAGAGATTAATCAAGTGCCCTGTTATCTGACCTATACTACTGAAGAAACTCATAAGATAATTAGGGACAATATAGATAGATCGCCTATGTATGCTGGGATAATGGAAAGTGTTGGACCTAGATATTGTCCATCTATAGAAGACAAGGTCATGAGATTTGCAGATAAGTCAAAGCATCAAATATTTATTGAACCTGAAGGTTTAGATACTTGTGAAATGTATGTTCAGGGAATGTCTACAACATTGCCTGAAGAGGTTCAAATTGAAATGCTTAGAACAGTACCGGGTCTAGAAAATGCAAAAATTATGAGAACTGCCTATGCAATAGAATATGACTGTATAGATGCTACAGAGCTGATGAGATCCTTGGAGCATAAGGAAATAGAGAATCTTTTCTTTGCAGGTCAAATCAATGGAACCTCAGGCTATGAAGAAGCTGCTGCTCAAGGAATCATGGCAGGAATTAATGCTGTGCTTAAGCTTAAAGGCAAGGAGCCATTAATTTTAGATAGATCAGAGGCTTATATAGGAGTATTAATAGATGATATAGTAACCAAGGAAATTTTTGAGCCTTATAGAATGATGACATCAAGGGCTGAATATAGACTTACCTTAAGACAGGATAATGCGGACCTAAGATTAACAAAAAAAGGCTATGATGCAGGTCTTGTTTCAGAGGAAAGATATAATAGAATGTTAAATAAAAAGAGCCAAATGGAGAAGGAATTAATTAGGCTTAAGGAGAAAATAGTTACTCCAACAAAAGAAATTAGCGAATTTTTAAGTACTTTAAATTCATCACCACTTAAAACACCAACTTCTATTTATGACCTTATAAAGAGACCAGAGATTACTTATGATTCTTTAAGCCAAATTGATATAGAAAGACCAGAATTGACTAGAGAAATTAGAATACAAGTGGAAACTGAAATTAAATATGAAGGATACATTGAAAAGCAAATGAGGCAAATTGAGCAATTTAAAAAACTTGAAGGGAAAAAACTTTCAAAGGATATTGACTATAGTCAGATAAAGGGTTTAAGAATAGAGGCAAGGCAGAAGCTAGACTCAATGAAACCAGAATCTGTAGGTCAGGCGTCTAGGATTGCGGGTGTTAATCCAGCAGATATTAATGTTCTTTTGATATACTTAGAGCAACAAAAGAGACTTAATAAGTTAGGTAGGAGTGAAGATAATGAGTAATATGGATATCCTAGTGCGTGGTATTTCTGAGCTTCAAATGGATATAGATAGTGATAAGCTAGAAAAATTCAAGACTTATAAAAGTCTTTTAAAGGAATGGAACGAAAAAATCAATATCACTGCTATTAAAGATGATGAAGAAATAGATATTAAGCACTTCCTAGATAGTCTAACTGTATTTAAAACTGGTAAGATTACTGAAGGCAAAAGGATAATTGATATAGGTACGGGAGGCGGGTTTCCTGGAGTGCCTATTAAAATAATTGAAGATAGTGTTGAAGTAGTTTTATTAGATAGCTTAAACAAAAGATTAAAGTTTTTAGATGAAGTTATAAAGGAATTAGGTCTTCAAGATATTAGAACTATGCATGAAAGGGCAGAGGACCTTGGAAATAAAAACGAATATAGAGAAAAATTTGACATTGCAGTTTCAAGAGCAGTTGCTTCTTTAAATATATTAGCAGAATATTGTTTACCTTTTGTAAAGCCAAATGGATATTTTATAGCTATGAAAGGCTCGGATTCTAATGAAGAAATCAGAGATGCCGAAAAGGCTATTAAAGTTCTTGGCGGGGAGCTTGAAAATAAAATAGATATAAAAATTCCTCATAGTAATATAGTTCACAGTTTACTAATTATAAAGAAAATAAGTCATACTCCGACAAAATATCCCAGACAGTCTGGTAAAATTAAGAAGAATCCGTTATAATTTATAGAAATATAGATAATTATGTAAAACGAAAATCTGTAAAAATCATTTTTTATAGAAGGAAAGAATAACTTTATATAGAAATAGAATACATAATGTAGATTTACCTTACATGAGAGGGATGATATAATGAATAACTTAGAAAATGAGATTAATTACATTCCGATAAAGGCTATAAAACCTAACCCTTACCAGCCAAGAAAAAATTTTAGTAAAAGAGCTCTAGAAGAGCTAAGTCAATCTATTAAAGCTTATGGGATAATTCAGCCTATTAGTGTAAGAAAGATTGGAGAGGATAGCTTTGAATTAGTGGCTGGAGAAAGAAGATTAAGAGCTGCTGAAATGGCTGAGCTTGAAACTATACCAGCCATTGTTGTAAAATTTGTGGACAAGGATTCGGCCGTAATAGCTCTTATAGAGAACCTGCAAAGAGAGGATTTGAACTTTATTGAGGAGGCAGAAGGCTACAATAGTTTAATAAATGACCACGGACTTACACAACAGGAGCTAGCTGTAAAAGTAGGGAAGAATCAATCTACAATTGCGAATAAGCTTAGAATATTAAGGTTGTCAGATGAAATAAAGAAGGCAATAATCGAGAACGGGTTAACGGAAAGGCATGCCAGAGCACTATTGAAGCTCCCTGATGAAGAAATGCAGCTATATATTTTAGATAAAGTTATAAAAAGGGATTTAACTGTTAAAAAGACCGAAAGCCTAATTAAAAGTGTATTGGAGGACTTGGCAAAAGAAAAGGAGCCAGACCATAGGCAAAATATTAAGGGTATGATTAATTTTAAGATTTATTTAAATACATTACGTAATGCTTTTACTGCTATTAAGGATAGTGGAGTAGATGCAAAATATGAGCAAAAGGATTTGGGGGATTTTATAGAGGTTACAGTGAAAATACCAAAGACAAAAAATGCATAATATATCTTCTGTTTAACTTAGTATATTGTTTTATATACTAAGTTTTTTTATTTTCAAATGTTACAATACTTTATTTTTGCTTTTTATATGTATTGCTCTCATTAATTAGAAGGATTATTTTTTTAGTTGACGAAATATAAGTTAAGGAGAATTTTGAAAATTGTTTTTTTAACTAACTATTGCTATATTCAGAATGTCAATTTTCATATAGTCTACCATATCTTGAAATAAAGTCTTTACTTATTAAATTGTATATTATAAAGCATTTTATTTAAACATAATTGTTTTTTGAAAGTGAGGTGTAAGATTTGGGGAAAGCTATTGCAATATTTAATCAAAAAGGCGGTGTTGGCAAGACTACGACTAATGTAAACTTAAGTGCATGCTTAGCAAGCTTAGGAAGGAAGATTTTAGTAATAGATATCGATCCTCAAGGCAATACAACAAGTGGCTTTGGTATAGATAAATCTAATATTAGTCTATCGATTTATGATGTGCTGATTAATAGAGTAGATGTAAGAGAGGCTGTTATTCCTACGAAAATAGATAATTTAAGCATAGTTCCTTCTAATACAGAGCTAGCAGGGGCAGAAATTGAACTTACAGAGAGTAAAAATAGGGAGCTTACTCTTAAAAATGCTATTGAGTCTATAAAGGGTGACTTTGATTTTATTTTTATTGATTGCCCACCATCTTTAGGTTTATTAACTATAAATGCCCTTGTTGCATCAGATAGTGTTGTTATACCTATTCAATGTGAGTATTATGCACTTGAGGGAGTAAGTCAGCTTATGAACACCATTAAACTAGTCAAATCTAGTTTGAACCCTAATTTGGATATTGAAGGTGTTGTATTAAGCATGTTTGATGGTAGAACAAATCTATCAATTCAAGTTGTTGATGAAGTTAAGAAGTATTTTAAGGGTAAGGTTTATACTTCAATTATTCCTAGAAACGTAAGACTTGCTGAAGCACCTAGCCATGGATTATCAATTATGGAATATGACCCAAAATCAAAGGGTGCAGAAGCCTATTTGGAGTTAGCAAATGAGTTTTTAGATTATATTGAGGAGTGATGTTGATGTCAGTAAAAAAAAGGGGATTAGGTAAGGGCTTATCTGCACTAATACCAGATGAACCTTTAATAGATATTACAGATGCTGAAGCTAGTGAAGAAAAAATCAAGCTTATTGATATTTCTCAAATTGAACCTAATAGAGAACAGCCAAGAAGAGATTTTGATGAGGAGGCTTTAAATGAATTAGTTCAGTCCATTGAAAAACATGGGATTTTGCAACCAATAATTGTTAGGAAACAGAATACAGGATATGAAATAGTAGCAGGAGAAAGAAGATGGAGAGCAGCTCAAAAGGCTGGATTAAAGGAAGTTCCTGCCTTAATTAAGGAATTAAGTCAAATAGAAGTTTCTCAAATAGCATTGATTGAAAATTTACAAAGAGAAGATTTAAATCCTATAGAGGAAGCCTTGGCATATAAGAATCTAACTGAAAAATACAATTTAACACAAGAGGAAATATCACAATCAGTGGGTAAGAGTAGGCCATATATATCTAATATTATGAGACTTCTAAATCTAGAGGATGAAATAATAGAACTGATTTCTAATGGTACTATTTCAAGCGGTCATGGCAGGGCATTATTAGCAATAGAGGATAAGGAAGCTAGAAAAAAAATATGCCAATCTATAGTAGATAACAATCTAAGTGTTAGAGAGACAGAAAAGCTTGTAAAAGAGTGTTTAGAGAATAAAGATAAAAGAAAAACTAGTGAAAAAAATAAAAACGCTTCTAAAAAAGATCCATTTATATTAGGAATTGAAGAATCGTTAAGGAAATACTTTGGAACCAAGGTAGTTGTTACTAAGGGCAACAAAAAGAGCAAAATAGAAATTGAATATTATAGTGATGATGACTTAGAGAGAATACTAGAGCTGCTTTCATAATGAAATGTTTCACGTGAAACATATTTGTACAAATATATGAATATATACATAAGGATTAGCTTAGCTTAATCCTTTTTATGACCTAACCTAAGTTTGTAAATGCTTTTATCAGGAAATCTATAGTGGGTCAAATTGGGCGAGTATCAAATTTATGCGGGGGTAGCGAGCAAATAAATCTAAGCAGGGAGACTGGTTTATGACCTAACCCGATTTATGAAAGCATTTATCATAAATCGAAGGTGGGTCAAATGCACCGAGCACCA
>DFOH01000001.1:31363-61966 GCA_002376545.1 Firmicutes bacterium UBA3546
TGAGCAAATAAATTTGAGTAGCGAGACTGGTTTATGACCTAACCCGATTTATGAAAGCATTTATCATAAATCGAAGGTAGGTCAAATGCACCGAGCACCAAATTTATGTGAACGATAGTGAGCAAATAAATTTGAGTAGCGAGACTGCTAAATGAAATTAATCGACAATTAATTCCATGTGTAAACTAATATAATTCTGATATAATTATTTTGAAGTAAGAAGTAAAAGCTTCATTTTAGGAGGTAATGTACAGATGGAGGCTATAATTTATCAAGTAGACGCCTTTACAGATAAGCCTTTTGGGGGCAATCCTGCTGGCGTAGTTCCAGATGCTAAAAAGCTTTCTGAGAAAGATATGCAAAAAATCGCCAATGAAATGAATCTTTCTGAAACAGCATTTGTAAAAAAGCTAGAAGAAGATTGCTTTGAGGTCAGGTTTTTTACACCTAAATGTGAAGTAGATTTGTGTGGACATGCTACAATTGCTACTTTTTATGTTCTAGGTAAAAAAGGCTACATCAGACACGAGGGTAGAAGCAGGGTTATAATAACACAAAAGACTAAAGCTGGTCTACTCCCAGTAGAATTATATTTTGAAAATGGTGAAATTATTAAAGTCTTAATGGATCAAGGAAATCCTCAAGCTTTTGGTAGGATTGATGAAATAGAAGAAATATCGAATATATTAGGCATTTCTAAAGAACAAATTGGAATAAATGATTTCGATTTGAAACCTGAAGTAATAAGTACGGGATTAAGGGATATTATTATTCCCGTTAAAGACGAGGAGACATTAAGGTCATTAAAAATAGATTTTAAGAAGATGGACAGTTATTGTATGGATAGAGATTCGATAGGAATGCATGTTTTCACTCTAGATGAACTAAGAGAAAATACAGTTCATTGCAGGAACTTTGCACCTTCAGTTGGTATATATGAAGAGGCTGCAACAGGAACAGCTAATGGAGCATTGATGTATTATATGAAAAGAAACAATATGCTAAAAACAAATTCAATACTAGTAAATCAAGGGGAATACATGAACAGACCAAGCAAGATATTATGTGAAATCCACGAATCGGAAAAACATGATATTGTTAAAGTAGGCGGTAAGGCTGTAATAGTAATGGAAGGTGTTATTAAGTATTAAGGACTTTCCGTTTTATTGATATTTCTTAATAAATCATCTAGGGGGCAGTATTACTTGGATAAAAGAGCTGAAAGATTGACAGTTTTTAGATACTAAGGTATAATATCTTTGTATTTTTATAACCTATTAGAAAAGAATTAAAACGTATAATGCTTCATTAGAAGCCTTTTTCAAAGGGGAACTATAGATTATGAACCTTGGTTTATACTCGTAGTTTCCTGTTAAAAAATATTAGCAATACTTATAATTGATAGTTTTTAAAACTAAAGATGTGTAAGAAACTCATGATAAAATATCTACTGTACTGGTCATAACAAAACAAAAGCTTTCAGATGAAGTAAAACTCTTTTAAAACCTACCTAACCTGCTTAATCCTAGCAATTTTCGTGGACATTTAAAACATACTGTGTATTTTAATCACTTAAACTCACTATACATACTAACAAGTGAGGTTTTGTTTTTAAAACAATAATATAAAGGGGGCTCTGTTAAATGGATTTTAAGTTCGATTGGAAACAAAACGAAGAGAAAATTAAAGAACTGCAAAAAGTAATTGAAAAGTATAAGGACACAAAGGGAGCAGTGATGCCCGTACTTCATGAGGCACAGGATTTATTTGGGTACTTGCCGATTGAAGTTCAAACCATAATTTCTGAGGGTTTAAATGTACCACTTGCAGAGATTTATGGCGTGGTAACATTCTACTCACAGTTTACACTAATACCAAAAGGTCAATATAAAATTGGAGTTTGTTTAGGAACTGCATGCTATGTAAAAGGCTCACAAGCAATACTTGACAAGATAAAAGAAAAGCTTAGTGTTCAGGTAGGAGGAACAACGCCAGATAGAAAATTTTCATTAGAAGCAACAAGATGCATAGGTGCATGTGGATTGGCTCCAGTAATGACAGTAAATGAAAATGTATATGGAAGGTTAAAGGTAGAAGAAGTAGAAGGAATTTTGGAGAAATACTTAAAATAAACAACTGATGCTCAGTACATTAATTTATGAGAGCATGCTTATGACTAGAAGTCTATAGATAAAAATAGTGCTATAAAGCATAGTATTATAAAAATATAATTTTAAATTGAGTTATAATTTGGAGAAAAGCTTTGGGGGTGTATTTATGAAATCGTTAGAAGAATTGAAAAAAATCAGAGAAGAAGCCTTAGAGAAGATAGACCTAAGAACTCAAGAATCAACTACTAGAATTGTAGTAGGCATGGCGACATGTGGCATTTCAGCAGGAGCAAGACCTGTACTGATGGCAATTATTGAAGAGGTTAATAAAAGAAACCTAAATGAAGTTACTATAACTCAAACGGGTTGTATAGGTGTTTGCAGACTTGAGCCTATAGTTGAAGTATATAGAAAAGGTGAAGAAAAGGTTACCTATGTAAACATGGATGCAGAAAAAGCGAAGAAAGTAGTTGCAGAGCATATTGTAAATGGAAGAGTAGTAAGTGAATATACCATTGGAGCACAGGAAAATATTTAAGAAGCATAAAAGCATAATCGTTAATTAATGAGTGACATGGAATAAAGTTTTTAAATCAACAATTGAATATTATGTTTTGGGTTATTATTATTCTAGCGTAAACAAACTATGGTAGCCTAAAAAATAAAATAGGCTGAAGAGTTAGCTTGTTAAATAATTAACATCTCTTGTTTAGCTAATAATATGATATTGAGGCTTTAAAATATTTTGAAACAACAAAGCAAGGGGGAAAAACAATGGAAATGTTCAGGTCACATGTCTTGATATGTGGAGGTACAGGATGTACTTCTTCAAGGTCAGATAAGATAGAAACTAAATTCAATGAAGTATTGAAGGCAAGAGGATTAGCTGATGAAATAAAAGTTGTCAGAACTGGATGCTTTGGGCTTTGTGAAGCAGGACCAATAGTAATAGTTTATCCAGAAGGAGCTTTCTATAGCCATATTAAGGTTGAAGATGTAGATGAAATAGTAGAAGAGCATTTATATAAAGGAAGAATAGTTAAGAGATTATTATACAAAGATTCAGTAGAAGAAAACGTAATCAAATCTATTAATCAGGTAGATTTTTATAGCAAACAAAAAAGAATTGCATTAAGTCATTGTGGAATCATTAATCCTGAAGATATTACAGAATATATAGCGTATAATGGATATGAAGCTTTGGGAAAAGCAATTACTGAAATGACACCTCAGCAAGTTATAGATACAATTAAAGCTTCTGGTTTACGTGGTAGAGGTGGTGCAGGATTCCCAACAGGATTAAAGTGGCAGTTTACAGCAGATGCAAAGGGAGATCAAAAATACGTTGTATGTAATGCTGACGAGGGTGATCCAGGAGCATTTATGGATAGAAGTATCCTAGAAGGAGATCCACATGCACTTGTAGAATCTATGGCTATTGCGGGCTATGCCATTGGCTCAGATCAAGGGTACGTGTATATAAGAGCAGAATATCCTATAGCTGTTAAGAGATTACAGATTGCAATAAATCAGGCAAAAGAAAATGGTTTACTTGGTAAAAATATTTTTGGCACTGATTTCAGCTTTGATTTGGAAATAAGACTTGGTGCTGGAGCATTTGTTTGTGGTGAAGAAACAGCTCTTATTGCGTCCATTGAAGGTGAAAGGGGAATGCCTAGAAATAAACCTCCATTCCCAGCTAATAAAGGATTATGGCAAAAGCCTACATTAATAAATAATGTTGAAACTTATGCTAATATTACTAGAATATTACTAAATGGACCAGAATGGTTTAAGCAAATAGGTACAGAAAAATCACCGGGAACAAAGGTATTTGCTTTAGGTGGAAAAATAAACAATACAGGACTAGTTGAGATACCTATGGGGACAACCTTGCGTGAAGTTATTTATGATATTGGTGGGGGAATACCAAATGGTAAAGCATTTAAAGCAGTACAAACTGGTGGACCGTCAGGTGGATGTCTTACAGCAGATCATTTAGATACTCCTATAGAGTATGAAACACTTGTTGCAATAGGCTCTATGATGGGTTCTGGTGGAATGATAGTAATGGACGAAGATACCTGTATGGTTGATATAGCAAGGTTCTTCCTAGACTTTACTGTAGATGAATCTTGCGGTAAATGTACACCATGTAGAGAAGGTACAAAGAGAATGCTTGAATTATTAGAGAAGATAACAAGCGGTGAGGGGGAACCAGAGGACATAGATAAGCTTGAAAGCTTAGCTGAAACTATAAAATCAGCCTCACTATGTGGTTTAGGTCAGACTGCTCCAAACCCTGTATTATCAACACTAAAATATTTTAGACATGAGTATGAAGCACATGTTTATGATAAAAAATGTCCTTCAGGTGCATGTCAGGCTCTATTACAATACTTTGTTACTGATAAATGTATTGGTTGTACAAAATGTGCCAGAAATTGTCCTGTTTCATGTATTTCTGGGAAAGTAAAAGAGCTTCATGTAATTGATACAGAAAAATGTATTAAATGTGGGGCATGTCAAGCAGCATGTCCAGTAAATGCAATAATTAAGAAATAAAGAATAGGAGATAGGAAATGAACTTTGTTACGTTGATTATAAATGACCAAAAAGTCACAGTACCTGAAAACCTTACTATTCTACAAGCTGCTGAAAGGGCTGGCATTGAAATACCAGCCCTTTGCTATGATAAAGACTTGGAAATAGTGTCTTCATGTAGATTATGTATAGTTGAGATAAAAGGAAGTCCAAAGCTTCAGACATCATGCTCTACCTTAGTATCAGAAGGAATGGTAGTATATACAGAAAGTGAAAAAGTAGTAAGAATGAGACAAACTATTCTTCAGCTCCTATTAGATAACCATCCAAATGATTGCCTAACCTGTGAAAAATCTGGTGAATGTCTGCTCCAAAAGTATTCATATAGATATGATGTCAAATTTAGAGTACATGAAGGTGCAAGAAGAAAAGAAATTTCTGATACATCTAGCCCATATATATTAAGGGATGGCAGCAAGTGTATATTATGTAGTAAATGCATAAGAACCTGCGCTCAAATATCTGATAGACAAGTATTGTCATTTGCAGAACGAGGCTTTGATACTAGAATTGTTGCAGATGCAGGCTTTACCTTAGAAGAGTCAAAATGTGTCTCTTGCAATAGATGTGTATCTGTATGTCCTACAGGAGCTCTGATGGATAGAAGAGCTGTATCTAAAGGAAGGATATGGGAATTTGAAGCAGAGGAAGTAAAATGCAATAGCTGTGAGTATGGATGTGACTTTGAAGTCATGAAGAAAAAAGGAAAGAATGTTGCAATTAAAGCTAAAAAGCCGGGAATAGGTAGACCCTTATGCCTAAAAGGACGGCTTACAACTGAATTATTACATGTTGATAATCCTGAACAGCCTTTTACAAAGCAAGACGGCAAATTCGTTCAAGATAGCTGGAGTCACGCATTAAACTTGACGGATATAATTAAAAAGATTGATTTAGCTGAAGGGAAAAAAGATAAGGGGGAATAAAAGTTATGGTTACTATCACCATAAATAAGAAACAATATGAAGCATCGGAAGGTAAGACAATACTTGAAGTATGCAGAGAAATTGGAATAGAAATACCTACCTTATGCCATGATGATAGACTAGAACCTCATGCAGCATGTAGACTATGTGTAGTAGAGATTGAAGGAAGAAGAAATCTTATGACTGCCTGTTCTACAAAAGTAGAACAAAGCATGGTCATAGAAACTCATAGTGAAAAAGTAATAAAATCTAGAAGAGATATTTTAGACCTAATGATTACAAATCACCCGCTTGATTGCCTTACTTGTAAAAAATCTGGTGACTGTGGCCTGCAAAATTATTGCTATGAGTATGGGATTGCTGAAGGAAGCTTTAGTGGCACAAGGAAGGACTATCCAATAGATGATTCAAACCACTTTTATATTAGTGACCAGAACAAATGCATACTCTGTGGAAAGTGTGTAAGAGTCTGTTCAGAGCTTCAGGAGACAAATGCTATTGGATTAAGTGATAGAGGATTTATCACAAAAGTAGCTGCTCCATTTGATGAGGGGCTAATAAACTCTAAATGTGTATCATGCGGAAACTGCGTCTCAGTATGTCCCGTAGGTGCATTAGAGCCAAAATCAAAGGAGAGGTTTAGGCTATGGGAAACAAGAAAAGTTAGAACTACATGTTCTTATTGTGGAGTAGGCTGCCAAATGGAACTACTAGTAAAGGATCAAAAAGTAGTAGGTGTGGAACCAGCAAAGGGTCCATCAAATAACGGTCTTTTATGTGTAAAAGGTAAATTTGCTTATTCATTTGTCAATCATCATGACAGACTTAAAACACCTCTTATAAAGAGAAATGGGAAATTTGAAGAAGCTACTTGGGAAGAAGCATATAAGCTTATTACAGATAAGATAATTGAAACTAAGGAAGAGCACGGCTCAGATGCATTAGCAGGGCTTACATCTGCTAGATGTACTAATGAAGAGAACTACTTGTTCCAGAAGCTATTTAGAGCAGCGATTGGCACCAATAATATAGATCATTGTGCACGCCTCTGACACTCCTCAACAGTTGCAGGTCTTGCAACTACATTAGGAAGCGGAGCTATGACAAATAGCATTCAGGAAATACTAAATACCGATGCAATGTTTGTAATTGGATCTAACACTACTGAAAATCATCCTGTAATAGGAACTATGATTAAGAGAGCTAAGAAAAAGGGTGCTAAGCTTATTGTTGCAGACCCTAGAAGAATTGAATTAGCTGATTATGCAGACGTATATCTTCAAATTAAGCCAGGAACAAATATTGCTCTTCTAAATGCTATGATGAAGGTAATCATAGAAAAGGGTTTACAGGATAAAGCATATATAGAAGAAAGAACAGAAAATTATGAGGAGCTAGTTGAGGCAGTAAAAGACTATACACCAGAAGCAGCTGCTGAAGTTTGTGGAGTGAAAGCTGAAGACATTATAAAGGCTGCTACTTTATATGCGGAAGCAGATAAAGCAGGTATATATTATGCAATGGGTATTACACAGCATACTACTGGAACGCATTCAGTAATGTCTATATCAAATCTTGCACTTCTTTGTGGAAATATTGGAAAAGAATCAGCGGGAGTAAACCCACTTAGAGGACAAAATAATGTTCAAGGTGCTTGTGATATGGGTGGATTGCCATCAGATTTGCCAGGATATCAAAAAGTATTTAAGCCAGAGGTTGTAGAGAAATTCGAAAAGGTATGGAATGTTAAGCTTTCAAGTAAAATAGGCTTGACTATACCTGAAATTTTAGATGGAGCAGAGCATGGAAGCATTAAGTTCCTATATATAATGGGTGAAAACCCTATGGTTTCAGATCCAGATATAAACCATGTAAGGAAGTCTCTAAATAACCTTGATTTTCTAGTGGTACAGGATATATTCCTAACTGAAACTGCTGAGCTTGCAGACGTAGTACTTCCTGCTGCATCATTTGCTGAAAAGGATGGGACATTCTCAAATACTGAGAGAAGAGTTCAAAGAGTTAGAAAGGCAATAAATCCAGTTGGTAATTCAAAACCAGATTGGCAAATAATCATGGATATAATGAACAAGCTAGGATATAATAAGAAGTACAATCATCCTTCAGAAATAATGGATGAAATAGCAGGCGTTACTCCTTCATATGCAGGAATTAGCTATGATAGATTAGAGGGAGACGGCATTCAATGGCCATGCCTAGACAAAGAGCATCCTGGTACAAAGTATCTTCATAAGGCTTCTATAGCAAGAGGTAAAGGCTTATTTATGCCATTAGAATATACAGTAAGTGCAGAGGCCCCTGATTCAGAGTATCCATTTATCTTTACAACAGGAAGAATATTATATCATTATCATACAAGAACCATGACAGGTAAAGTAGAAGGGTTAAACGCAATAGCTCCTGAATCCTATGTTGAAATAAATGAGGTAACAGCTATTAAGCTTGGTATATCTGACGGAGAAAAGGTGAGGCTAGCTTCAAGACGTGGAGAAATTATCACAACTGCAAAGATTACTGATATAATAGAGGAAAATGTGTTATTTATGCCATTCCACTTTGCTGAAGGCGCAGCCAATTACCTTACTAATAGCAAACTGGATTCAATAGCAAAGATACCAGAGCTCAAGGTAGCTGCTGTTAAAATTCAAAAGATAGGGAGCTGAAATCTATGAAAAAGTATGAGCAAATAATGAGATATGCAATGCAAATGGAGCTTGATGGATATAACTTTTTCAAGGAAAAAGCTGAAAAGTTTAATAATCCAACTACAAGAAAGCTATTCTTAGATTTAGCAGAAGTAGAGATGGAGCATTTGCATTTTATTAAAGAACAGCTAGATGAGTATTTAGAAACAGATTCATTTAATATTAAGTTAGAAGGCTTTAGTAGAGATGAAAGTAATATATTCGAGTCTAGAGAAAAGTCTGAATATATAGCTGAAACATTAAAGGAATCTGATATTCCAGACTTAACTATTTTAAGAATGGCCTATTTAATCGAAAGAGACTATGCAGAGTTCTATAGAAAAGCAGCAGAAAGTGTTGACGATGAAATAGCAAAAGCTTTGTTTAATAAATTAGCTGAGTGGGAAGATGGTCATGAAAGATTATTTAAATCTGAATATGACAGAAGAATGAAAGAGTATATGGCTCTTCCTTGGGGAGGATAAAAATGTTTAGAGTTGGGATAATCACAGCCAGCGATAAGGGCTCAAAAGGCGAAAGAGAAGATTTAAGTGGCAAGGTTATTTTTGATATTTTAGAGAAAAAAGGATATACTGTTGAAAGATATATTATTCTTCCAGACGATGAAGATGAGCTGTCAAGAGAAATGAGCAATATGTCAGATGAATTAAAGCTAGATTTAGTATTAACTACTGGGGGAACAGGATTTAGTAAAAGAGACGTAACTCCAGAGGCTACTATAAAAGTATGTGATAGAATGGCTCCTGGTATTTCAGAGGCCATTAGATACTATAGTTTAAGCATTACACCAAGAGCCATGCTATCAAGGGCAGTATCAGGTATAAGAAGAGACACATTGATAATTAATCTACCTGGGAGCCCAAAGGCTGTAAGAGAAGCCTTGGAATATATAATTGATAGTGTGCATCATGGACTTGAAATACTAACAGGTAAAACTGGTGAGTGTGCCAGATAGGTGATATAATATGAAAAAGTTTGGTACTGCTGTCATACTAGCAGGTGGCAAAAGTGCTAGGATGGGCTTTGATAAGCAGCTATTAAAAATTAACGAAAGAAGGCTTATGGATAGTCTTGTGAATAAGCTTAAGCAGGAGTTTAGCGAGATTATTATTGTAACTAATAAGCCTGAGTACTATGAAGGTCTCAGTGATAAAATAACTAGTGACATAATAGCAGGAAAAGGACCACTAAGTGGAATACATGCTGGATTAAGCATGGCTGCAAGTGAATTTTCCTACTTTATAGCATGTGATATGCCTAATATAAGCTTAGAGTATATCAGCTATATGAAAGAAAGTATTAAGGATATAGCTCCTTTTGCTTGCATCACTAGGTTTGGTGACTGGATAGAGCCCTTTAATGCTCTTTATTCTAAAGCGCTAAAAATAGAAATAGAAAAGCACCTATTTAGTGGGAATAGATCAATTAATTCATTGCTAAAGAACTTGGAGGTGCATTATATTAGTGAAGAAGAGGCTAGAAGATTCAGTCCAAATTGGGATATGTTCCTTAACCTAAATACAAAGGAAGATTTGTACAACTTTTTAAGTAAAATAGCTAATGAATAATGAGGGATAATATGAAGGACATAAAGAAAATTGATATATTAAGAGTAAAGGGCAGTGACATATCAGAGGAAGAAGATATAGTAGTTTCAGAATATCCTTTTACAATTTTTATTAATGATGAAGAGTTTATTACATTGTTATGCAGTCCTAAATCACTTAAATATCTAACAGCAGGTTTTCTTTGTTCAGAAGGCTTCATTAGCTCTATTTCAGATATTAACAGCATAAAAATAGACGAAGAAAAAGGTCTATCTTATGTGGAATTGAAAAATAAAAGCTCTTTAACAGAAAAGCTATACGGAAAGAGGACTATTACATCAGGCTGTGGTAAGGGTACACTATTTTATAATGTGCTGGATTCCTTTAAGTCCAAAAAGATAAAAAACAATTTAACTATAACATTAGACGAAATAAAAGTTCTTGTAAAAGCCTTTAGTAAAAATTCTGAGCTTTTCTTAAGCACAGGAGGAGTTCACAGTTGTGCATTGTGTAGTACTAATGATATACTTATCTTTGAAGAAGACATAGGCAGACATAATGCACTAGACAAAGTCTTAGGAAGGGCATTAGTTGAGAGTATCCCTTTAACAGATAAAATACTTTTAGTTAGTGGAAGAATATCTTCTGAAATGCTCATAAAAACAGCAAAAAGAGAAATCCCTATATTAGTATCTAGAGCAGCTCCTACTAGCCTTGCAGTTGAGCTGGCAAGGGAATTAAATATAACCCTCATAGGCTTTGCCAGAGGGGAAAAAATGAATATCTACTCAAATTTTCCGAGCTTAAGCTTCTAAAGTCATAAAAGACCATGAAGCCTAGCCGATGGGTATAAGGGGAAATCTTTATGCCTCCCATGTTTTGGAAAGGAAAGTTTTAATCTGTTGGTGAATTCGTATATTTTATTTACCACTAGCTTAAAGCAGTCCTTTTTGGACTGTCTTTTTTTATGACCTAACCCAATTTCTCGAGAGCTTTTATCGAGAAATTGTTGGTAGGTCAAACGCAACGAGAACCAAATCTATGTGAGCGATAGCGAACAAATAGATTTGAGTTTCGAGACTGCGGAAAATGATACTAACCCAATTTCTCGAACGCTTCTATCGAGAAATGGCTGGTAGGTTAAACTTAGGCGAGAACCAAATCTATGAGGGATAGCGAGCAAATAGATTTGAGTTTCGAGACTACAGACATGCAAAAAACAGAAATATAAAAGGAGGAATATTATTTATGAAAAAGTTTTTATTAATTTCTTTAAGTGTTTTACTTGTATTTACTATGCTGGTTGGATGTTCGGCAAATAAAAAAGTTGGTGGAAGTATTATACTTGCAACAACAACTAGTACACAAGACAGCGGCTTGTTAGATTATTTACTTCCTAAGTTTACGGAGGATACTGGAGTAGAGGTTAAAGTTGTTTCAGTAGGAACAGGTCAAGCTATTCAAAAAGGAAAAGATGGCGATGCGGATATATTACTTGTACATGCTAAGGCATCAGAAGAGGAATTTGTTAGCGAAGGTCATGGTACAGAAAGACATGATGTAATGTATAACGACTTTATATTAGTTGGACCAAAGGATGATTCTTTGAAGTTAAAAGAAAGCTCACCAAATGATATTCTTGCAGGCTTAAAATCTATTTCAGAAAATCAAGCTATATTTGTTTCTAGGGGAGACGACTCAGGCACTCATAAAAAGGAACTAGAAATCTGGAAGGAAGCTGGCATAGAGCCACAAGGAGACTGGTACTTATCAGCAGGTAGTGGAATGGGTGATGTGCTTAAAATAGCTTCAGAAAAACAAGGTTATACTCTAACTGACAGAGCAACTTACTTAAGCTTAAGAGATACATTAGAGCTTGATATAATAATAGAAAAAGACGAGAATTTATTTAATCAGTATGGTATAATACCAGTAAATCCAGAAAAAAGTGATAAAATAAATGCTGAAGGAGCAAAGGCATTTATGGATTGGATGCTATCTAAGGAAGGACAAGAATTAATAGGAAAATATGGCGTAGAAGAGTATGGAATGCCACTATTCATACCTAACGGAAAATAATTTTAGTCAATACTAGCTGCATGCTTAGCCTCACTGGCAGCATGCAGTTTTTTTTATGATGAATGAGAGAGCTTTACTATGCAATCTTTATAATCAGGAACTTTCCATAAATAAGTTTCAAGGAAGGCTTCCAAGTTTTTCATACAACCATAAAAGCTTTTCTTAAATAAAGGGGTGGTGTAATGGATTATATATTAAACGGTTTTAAAGAAGCTGGCAACTTACTAATAAGCTTAGATAAGGAAGTATATAAGATAGTACTTTTATCATTATTTGTTTCTTCAACTTCTACTATTCTTTCTGCTATTGTATCTATACCCTTAGGTATATATTTAGGTATAAAAGAGTTTAAGGGAAAGCGTCTATTTTCAAGATTAGTCTACACGTTAATGAGTATTCCCTCAGTAATAGTCGGGCTATTAGTTGCTATAATGCTTTCAAGAAGAGGTCCTTTGGGATTTTTAGATTTACTATATACCCCTACAGCTATGATAATTGCTCAAACTATATTAGTTACACCTCTAATAATTGGACTCACCTACAGTCTTTCTAAAAACCGAGGAAAGGCCATTGAAAAGGTGGGTAAAACCTTAGGTGCAGGTAAACTTGATATAATAATACTTATAATAAAAGAGCTGAGAGTAGATATTTTAGTCAATGTTGCTACAGCATTTTCGAGGGCCATATCAGAGGTTGGAGCAGTTATGATAGTTGGAGGGAACATAAAAAATCATACAAGAGTTATTACAACAACTATTTCAATGATGAATTCCATGGGCGATTATCCTATGGCAATAGCTTTAGGAATTGTTCTTTTAATAATTTCTTTTGGAGTAAATAGTCTAATATACTCCTATCAAGGAGATGATTAATTTGAAGGTATCTTTAAATAATATAAAAAAATATTATGATGAAAAACTTGTATTAGATATAGAGCTGCTAGAAATAGAAAAAGGCAAAATAACAGGAATAATTGGACCTAATGGTTCTGGAAAAAGTACCTTGCTTCATATTATTGCTGGATTAGATGAAGAATATCTAGGAGAGGTATTTTATGACCAAGAAGTCACAAGTAAAAAACCTTATGATAAAATGACTTTAGTTTCTCAGAAGCCTTATCTTTTCAGAAGAAAGGTCTATGATAATATTGAATATCCGCTGAAGGTTAGAAATATTAATAAGGCAGATATGAGAAAAAGGGTTAATAAGGTTATCAGTAGATTAGAGCTTGAAGAGCTTAGAGAAAAAAAAGCACATCTGCTTTCTGGCGGAGAGTCACAAAAGGTGTCCTTAGCAAGGGCATTAGTATTTGAGCCTGAGCTATTATTACTTGATGAGCCTACTTCAAATATAGACCCTGAATCAATCAAAATCCTAGAAAGAGAAATACTAAGATTTAATAGAGAAACAGAAGCTACTGTTATAATTGTTACACATAATTTAGAACAATCAGATAGGATATGTGATAATGTTATTTATCTTGAAAAGGGAAGGGTGAATTATTAGGATGGATTTCTTTAATATAGTTTCAGTTGAAGAAGGAAAGAAAATGATGATAGAAGCCTTTAAAGAATACCATATTGAAATAGAGGAGATAAATATATTAGATGCAACTGATAGAGTACTTGCAGAAGCTGTAGTAGCCAAAGAAAATGTACCAGAATTTAATCGCTCTACAGTAGATGGTTATGCAGTTAAGAGCTCTGATACACATGGGGCAAGTGAATCTATACCAAGCTTCTTGACTCTCTTGGGAGAAATAAAAATGGGTGAAGAGGCAAAGGTGAAAATATCAAGTGGTGAGGCTATTTATGTACCAACAGGAGGAATGATACCAGAAGGTACAGATGCAGTAATAATGATTGAATATGCAGAAAAACTTGATGATGCAACTCTAATGGTATATAGACCTCAATCAGTTGGAGAGAATGTCATATTAAAGGGCGATGATATAAAAGCAGGAGAGAGAATAATTGAAAAGGGAAAAAAACTCACTCCTCAGGACATAGGCGTACTAGCAGCTATTGGAGCATCTAAAATAAATGTATATAAAAGACCTAGATTTTTCATAATATCGACTGGAGATGAATTAGTAGATTTAGATGAAGAGCTTACTATGGGAAAAGTGAGAGATATAAATAGCTATGCCCTTTATTCACTAATCATCAAGCTAGGCGGTGAGATTTCTGGTAGCTCCATAGTAAGAGATGATTTTGAGCTGCTTAGAAGCAGCGTAGAAAATGCACTTGAAGCGTCAGATGTAGTGATAATTTCTGGAGGAAGCTCAGTAGGAACTAGAGACTATACAAGCAAGGTGATAAATTCCTTTAAAGGTAAGGGTGTTTTTGTTCATGGAGTATCTATAAAGCCTGGAAAGCCTACAATTATAGGAGAAGGAAAAGGGAAGGTTATATTTGGACTACCAGGGCATCCTGTTTCATCAATAATAATATTTAAGGTATTCATAGAGTACTTTATAAAGCATTTACTAAATATAAAAGAGAACATAAATAAAACCACTGCTATACTTGATTTCAACTTTCCTTCATCACCAGGTAAAGAAACATATCAAACGGTCAATATAGTAGAGAGAAATGGGAAAAATTATGCCATACCTACCTTTGGAAAGTCAGGAATGATTACATTACTTTCTAAATCAGATGGATATATTGTACTAAAGCCTCATGAGGAGGGTATATTAAAAGGAGAAGAGAGGGAAGTTTATTTATTATAGCTTCAACTACGGAACAAAAAAGAAGGCGAGGGATACTATTGAAGAAGGAAGATAGAAATATATATATAGGAAACACAGATGTTGATGAAGCTAGGAGATTATATTATGAGAAATTATCTAGGGATTTTAAGCATGAAGAAGTACAGGTTTTAGAAGCATTAGGAAGAGTAACATATGAAGCAGTATATGCTAAAACCTCATCTCCACACTACAATGCAGCAGCAATGGACGGAATATTAGTGAGCTCCATAGATACAGAAGGAGCAAGTGATGTAAGTCCTAAAGTTTTAGAGATTAATAAAGAATTTATCTATATAAACACAGGCAATCCAGTGATAGAACCCTTTGATGCAGTTATCATGATAGAAGATGTGATAGAGCTTGGAGGCGGCAAGGTGCAAATACTCAAAGCAGCTCATCCATGGCAGCATGTAAGACCTATAGGAGAGGATATAGTAGCTACAGAAATGATAATTCCCTCAAGACATAAGATAAGGCCTATAGACATAGGAGCCCTTTTATCAGGAGGTATTCAAGCTATAAAAGTATATAAGAAACCTAAAGTAGGAATTATCCCAACAGGTTCAGAAATTATAGATGATATCAATAGTTTAACAATAGGAAAAATACTGGATTCTAATTCAAGAGTTTTTGAAGGTCTAGTTGCAGAATATGGCGGCATCCCAAACAGATATAGTCCTATGGAAGATGAATATGAGCTTCTTAAGAGTACAATACTAAAAGGAATAGAAGAAAATGATATACTAATAATAAATGCTGGCTCATCAGCTGGAACAAAGGATTATACTGTAAAGATAATAGAGGAAATTGGAGAAGTAATAGTTCATGGAATTGCATTAAAGCCTGGTAAGCCTACAATTCTTGGAATAGTTAAAGATAAACCCGTTATAGGAATCCCAGGCTACCCAGTCTCTGCTTATTTAGTCTTTGATACATTTGTTAAACCTTTGATATTTAAATATGCAGGACTTGAAGAGGAAGAAGAAGAAATAGTTAAAGCTATTGTATCTAAGAGAATAGTATCCTCATTAAAAAATAGAGAATTAATAAGAGTAAATTTAGGGTATGTAAATAATAAGCTTGTAGCTACTCCACTACCAGGAGGAGCAGGAGTTACAATGAGTTTAGTTAAGGCAGATGGTATTGCAGTTATTCCACGAAATCTTGAAGGCATCGAAGCAGGGGAAGAGGTTAATGTAAAACTATTAAAATCTTTAACCAGTATAAAAGATACTTTAGTTTCCATAGGAAGCCATGATTTAATCATGGACATAGTTGCAGATATGATTAAGCTTACTTCAGGTCATGTAGGAAGCATGGGAGGCATACTATCCATGAAAAGAGGAGAATGTCACTTATCACCAATACATCTACTTGACGTAAATACTGGAGAATATAATGTAAGCTATGTAAAAAAATATTTCCCAGGAAATAAAATGGCCATAATAAAAGGAGTTAAAAGACTTCAAGGTTTTATTGTAGAAAAAGGAAATAAGAATAGAATAAAAGACTTTACAGATTTAATAAGAAAAGGTATAGTTTTTGTAAACAGACAAAGAGGTGCTGGAACAAGAATTCTACTAGATTATTTTCTGAGTAAGAATAGCATTGACCCTTCTGAAATAAAGGGTTATGATAGAGAAATGACTACTCATATGGCAGTGGCTACAGCAGTGAAGACAGGCTCTGCTACAACAGGCTTAGGAATTTATTCTGCTGCAAAGGCATTAGAGCTAGAATTTGTAAGCGTAGGATATGAGGACTATGACTTTTTGGTCACACAGGAACTGCTAAAGGATGAGAGAGTAAAGGAATTCATTGAAACTTTGAAATCAGAGGAATTTAAAGAGAGAGTTATGTCCCTAGGAGGCTATGAGCTTAAGGAAACAGGGCAGATAATTTTAATAAACTAATAGGGTATTATTTTGTTAACAATACCTAAGCCATAGTTAAACTACTGCTACACTATATATATTTAAACTATAGTTATGCTGTCGTTATACTATCGTTAAAATATCGTTCACCAGCAAAAGACTAAATAAAGTAGGTGATTACAATGAAAGATTCATTTGGAAGAAATATTAATTATCTTCGAATATCTGTAACAGATTTATGCAATTTGAGATGTAAATATTGTATGCCTGAAGAAGGTATATGTAAAGTTGAGCATAAGGATATACTATCACTGGAAGAGATTTATGACATAGCTAAAGTTTTCGTATCATTAGGAGTTAATAAAATCAGATTAACTGGTGGAGAGCCACTTGCAAGAAAAGGTATTGTAGGGCTAGTGGAAAAAATAGCGAAATTAGATGGAATAAGTGACTTGGCTATGACTACTAATGGTATTCTTTTAAAGAAATATGCAAAGGACTTAAAATCTGCTGGACTAAATAGGGTCAATATAAGCTTAGATACATTAGATGAGAATAAATATTCTCAAATCACTAGAGGCGGAAGGTTAAGTGATGTACTTGAAGGCATTGAGGCAGCTAAATCTATAGGACTTACACCAATTAAAATAAATACTGTTTTAATTGGTGGTTTTAATGTAGATGAAATAGAGGAGCTTGTTAATCTTACAAGAACAGAGGAAATAGATGTTAGATTCATAGAGCTTATGCCTGTGGGAGAAGCCTCAAAATGGGCGGAAGAAAACTTTATTTCTAACGAAGTCATATTAGATAAGGTAAATGCACTGGAAAAAGTGGAGAGACTAGATCCATCGTCACCTGCTGTTTACTATAAGCTTCCAGGAGCAAAGGGAAGAGTAGGCATTATAAACCCTATATCATGCAAATTTTGTGAAAACTGCAATAGAGTTAGGCTAACATCACAAGGAAAGCTGAAGCTTTGCCTACACTCCAATGAGGAAATAGATTTGAAGGACAAGCTAATTCAAGGAGAGGACTTAGAAAAGGTTATAATGGATGTCATTAAACAAAAACCTGAAGCTCATCATTTAGAAGATGGACAATATATAACAGATAGTATGTATCAAATAGGAGGTTAACATGGAGTTTACTCATTTCAATGAAAGTGGAAGAGCACATATGGTAGAGGTCAGTGAAAAAGAAGACACAAAGAGGATAGCAGTGGCTACAGGTGTTATAAATATGAAGAAGGAAACAATTAATATGATAAAGGATGGACTTATAAAAAAAGGTGATGTGCTTTCTGTGGCTCAGATTGGTGGAATAATGGGTGCGAAAAAAACAAGTGACCTAATTCCCATGTGTCACAATATTTTTTTAACAGGTGCAGATATAAGCTTCAATATTTTAGAGGATAGTATAGAGATAGAGGCAGAAGTGAAGACTGTTGGAAAAACAGGAATAGAGATAGAGGCATTAACTGCCGTTTCTCTTGCTGCTTTAACTATATATGATATGTGTAAGGCAGTGGATAAGGATATGGTAATAGGAGAGATAAAGCTTATAAGAAAGTCTGGCGGAAAATCAGGAGAATATATTAGAAGAGGAGAGTAAAGCCATGAAAAAAATAGGGAAGGTACTTGATATCAATATTAGTGAGAAAAAGGGAGTTATTAAAACACCTTTAAAAGAAGGAATTTTTATAGAGGATTTTGGTTTAGAAGGAGATGCACATGCTGGAAAGTGGCACAGACAGGTAAGTCTACTAGGCATAGAAAGCTTTAACAAGATGATAGAGCTAGGAATAAAGGACTTAGATCATGGCAGCTTTGCAGAAAATATAACTACAGAAGGAATAATTCTATATGAGTTGCCAGTAGGAACTAGAATGAAAATTGGTGAAACTATTCAGGAGGTTACTCAAATAGGTAAAGAGTGTCATACAGGATGTGCTATTGCTCAGAAGGTAGGCAAGTGTGTAATGCCAAAGGAAGGAATATTTACTAAAGTTATAAAGGGCGGAATAGTAAGACCTGGAGATATAATAGAGGTACTATAATTCCATGGAGCTAAACTATGAACCAAATAACTTAATTGGAAAAGTGTCAGCCATATATATTAGCAATTCAGATGAAGTGACTCCTAGGTCAGTTAAAGAAGGAGATTTTATAGAAAATCATGGACTCGTAGGAGACAAGCATTCTTCTCCCGGGGATAGACAGGTTACTATACTTTCTGTGGAGAATAGAAACAGAATTAATACAATAGAAGCTGACGGATTATGTGTAAATAGATTTTATGAAAATTTAACTATAAGTGAATTAGATACAAGTAAGCTTAATATTGGGCAAGAACTAATTGTGGGTGAAGCTATTTTTCAAATTACAGGCATAGGGAAAAGATGTTTTCCAGAATGTAATATTGTAAAAAAATCAGAAGAATGTTCTCTTAAGCATGGAGTAATATTTGCTAAGGTAATACTTGGAGGGACAATTAGAGTTGGAGACAGAGCGTTTTTAAAGAAATGAGATATTAAATGATGTAGAGGGTGAAATGTATGTTTGCTGCAACAGGGGATGTAAAAAAGGAATATATAGTATCCTCACATGATAGAAGTGAAAAAGGTGGGATTAAGAAAAATCAAAGAATTAGCAATCGAATCATATATGATGAGGAATTACAAGAGAGGTTAATTAAGAATAGGGAACTCATATTTATTTCAGAGCCACTTATAAATCAACTTTACAGCATTTTAAAGGGAGAGAGCTTTTTTGCTATACTTACAGATGCGGAAGGCTGTATATTGAGTGTTATAGGCCATGAGCAAATACTATCGGAAGCATTTGATTTAAAAATGATTCCTGGCGCTTTCATGGATGAAGACAATATAGGAACTAATGCAATGAGTTTAGCGTTACATGAGAAAAGACCAGTTCAGATTACAGGAGAAGAACACTATATAACTGCCTATCATAGGTGGACTTGCTCTGCTAGTCCTATTATGAATAACAATAGTGAGATAATAGGCAGTCTTGATCTCACGGGATACATTGACTCTGTTCACCCCCATACTCTTGGAATGGTGGTAGCAGCAGCTAAAGCAATAGAAAAAATCTTTGAGATTGAGGAATACAGTAATCGATTAAAGGTGTCTAAAAAATACATCGAAACAATTGTTGATTCTATGCCAATGGGTATTGTAACTTCAGATTTAGATGGCAACATAAAAGGTATAAATAAACATGCCTTAGAAATGTTCGGTTATAATTATAACGAAATGAAAAAAATGGTTATTTCAGAACTATTCAAGGGATGGCAGACTTTAAAGAATATAGTTCATTCTAAAAAATCTTTTGCTGATGAAGAGGTTTTTGTCAATGCAAAAACTAATAAGGTTCAATTTAATTTAAGCGCTTATCCAGTATTAGATCATAATGAGGAAGTAATTGAAATAATTTATGTATTTAGTGAAGTAAAGAAAGTCAGAAAGTTAGCTAACAAGATAATGGGCAGACAAGCTATATATACCTTTGATAAAATAATAGGAAGCAATGATAAGTTAATAAATGTAATAAATTTTGCAAAAAAGGTAGCTGATAGCAAATCTACTATTCTGATAACAGGTGAAAGTGGTACTGGTAAAGAGGTCTTAGCCCAATCTATACACAATTATAGCAATAGACGAGAGGAAGCCTTTGTGGCTATTAACTGCGGGGCTATACCTAGAAATCTAATAGAATCAGAGCTTTTTGGTTACGAAGAGGGAGCTTTCACTGGTGCTAAAAGAAATGGGCATCCTGGTAAATTTGAAATTGCAGATGGAGGAACTATGTTTCTAGACGAAATAGCTGAGATGCCTTTAGATATGCAGACAAGATTACTTAGGGTAATAGAGGAAGGCACAGTGTCTCGAATAGGAGGAGCGAATGAGACTATAGTAGATGTCAGAATTATTGCTGCCAGCAATAAAGATTTGCAAAATGAAGTATTAAAAGGTAACTTTAGAAAGGATTTATTTTATAGACTAAATGTTTTACCTATAAAATTGCCTTCATTAAGGGAACGTAAGGAAGATATTCCTCTTCTAATAGATTATTTCATGAAAAGATTATCTAAGAAATTAAATAAAAAGTCGGTGCATATTACTGATGAACAGATGACCTTACTAAAAAGCTATGATTGGCAGGGTAATGTTAGAGAAGTTGAGAATTTTGTAGAATTAATTATTAATACAGAAAGCGTGTCTATTCCTTTTGTATCTAATAACCGCATTTTAATAGGGCAGAGCTATGAAGAAAGTAACCATAGAGAATGTAAACCCAAGATAGATAAACAGGAAGAGATGACATTAGAAAGTGTTGAAAAGGAGCAAATAATTAAAGTTCTGAGAATGTGCTCTAATAACATTACATCAGCTGCCAAGATACTAGGTATTGGTAGAAATACGCTGTATAGAAAAATAGAAAAGCATAAAATAAATTGTTCTGATTTGGAACAGTGTTCCAATTAGGAACAGGCGATTCTTATAAAACTGCTCCAAAACAACACTATAGGGAAAAGACCTTGTGATAAATTCTACTATCATAGGGTCTTTTTTTATTGGCATGATTTATGCAATAGAACTATATAGAAAGCTATATTCCTAAATACTTACATGTTTAAGTAATTACAAATATCAAGTAAAACAAAAAAAGGAGGATGCATATGTACGGTTATATGGGAAAGGTTTTAAGAGTAAACTTAAGCGAAAGAACAGTTCAAGTGGAAGAATTAGACTTAAATGTAGCACAAAAATACCTAGGCTCCAGAGGGCTTGGAGTAAAAACACTAATAGATGAAGTGGACCCGAAGGTTAATCCATTTAGTCCGGACAATAAGTTTATAATAGCAGCGGGAGCATTGACTGGAGCACCTGTTCCTACTAGTGGAAGATACATGGTTATTACTAAATCACCACTAACAGGAGGAATAGCAATAGCTAACTCCGGCGGTAAATGGGGAGCTGATTTTAAAGCAACTGGTCATGATATGATAATATTTGAGGGTAAAGCAGATAAACCAGTATATTTGAGCATTGAAGATGATAAGGTAGAAATAAGAGATGCGGTTCATATATGGGGTAAGACTACAGAGGAAGCTACTGATATTTTACAGAATGAGGTTAAAGACTCTAAGGTACTGTGTATAGGTCCTGCTGGAGAAAAGCTTTCTCTTATTGCTGCTGTAATGAACGATATAGATAGAGCAGCAGGACGTGGGGGAGTGGGAGCAGTTATGGGCTCTAAAAACCTAAAGGCAATAGTAGTAAAAGGGAGTAATAAAATTAAACTATTTGATGAGGAAAGAGTAAAGAATGTGTCCTCAAATAAAATAAAGATTTTAAGAGAAGATCCTGTAGCAGGTCAAGGATTGCCAACCTATGGCACAGCTGTTTTAGTAAATATTATAAATGAAAACGGAGTACTGCCAGTTAAGAATTTTCAAGAGTCTTATACTGTTGATGCAGATTTGATTAGTGGAGAAACCTTAACAGAAAAATACTTAGTAAAGAAAAGTGCATGCTTCAGATGTCCTATAGCATGTGGTAGAGTCGTAAAGCTAGCAGATGGCAACGTAGTAGGTGGACCAGAGTATGAAACTATTTGGTCATTTGGTGCAGATTGCGGAGTATATGACTATAATGCTATAAATGAAGCTAACATGCTTTGCAATGAATACGGCTTAGATACTATATCAACTGGAGCAACTATAGCTGCAGCTATGGAGCTATATCAGAGAGGATATATTAAGGATGAGGAAATAAAAGGAGATGGACTAAGTCTAAATTGGGGAGATTCAAAAGCAATTACTGGCTGGGTCAAGAAAATGGGATTAAAAGAAGGCTTTGGAGAAAAATTAGCTTTGGGATCATATAGATTAGCAGAATCATATGGTGCTCCAGAAATATCTATGACAGTTAAGAAGCAAGAGCTTCCTGCATATGATCCAAGAGGAATTCAAGGGCATGGTATAAATTATGCAGTGAATAATAGGGGAGGATGTCACATTAAAGGATATATGATTAATCCAGAAATTCTTGGATATCCAGAAAAGCTTGATAGATTAGCCCTTGAAGGAAAGCCAGCATATACTAAAGTATTTCATGACCTAACTGCTGTTATAGACTCTATAGGTCTCTGTCTATTTACTACATTTGGATTGGGATTACATGATTATGTTGAAATGTATAATGCCGTTTGCGGAGATATATATAATGATGAAACCTTGCTTGAAGCAGGAGAAAGGATATGGAATTTAGAGAAGCTATTTAATCTAGAGGCAGGCATATCTAGCTCAGAAGATAAGCTACCAAAGAGACTAGTTGAGGAGCCTATACCAGAAGGACCTTCAAAGGGTCATGTTCATCATCTAAACCAGCTTTTACCTCAATATTATGCAGCTAGAGGCTGGGACGAAAATGGAATACCTACTGAAGAAACATTAACTAGATTAGGGTTAGAAGAATATTCAAAATATATCGGACTTGCTGAGGCTTAGTCCGAGAAATTATATAGAGATAAGAAGACGGTATGACAAGTAAAAGACCATAGTTTTTTAGTGGTCTCAGACGACTATACTTCTCCACAGAGAATGGCAGGTGAGCATATGATTAATGTGGAAGTAAGACTGTTTGCATATTTTAGAGAAGGAAGAGAGAAAAAGCAAGCATTAAAGCTGACAGAGGACACAGAAATTTCTAAGGTATTAGAGATACTAAACATAAAAGAAGAAGAAGTGAGTATACTTCTTCTCAATGGTAGAGATGGCTCAGCAGACAGAAAATTAAAAGACGGTGATGTTATTGCATTGTTTCCGCCAGTAGGCGGTGGATAAAAAGTGGCTTATAAGCCACTTTTTATAATACAAACTAAGCCTTTGCTTTTTCCTTAGTCTCAGCCTTACGTTGAGGAAATATGTAGACTACATAATATAATAGTGGGATTACTATTGCGCCACCTATAATATTACCTACTGTAGCTGGTATGATGTTATGTAACCACATTTGAGTCCATGATACCTCAAAACCTAAAAACTTAGCAAGCGGAAGGAAAAACATATTTGCAATACTGTGTTCAAAACCAAGCATAACAAAAGTCATTACAGGAAACCACATAGCTATGGTTTTAGATGCAATGTCCTGTGCTCCATATGCTAGCCAAACAGCAAGACAAACCAGAATATTAGCATATATGCCCTTTACAACTATCTGAGCAACTGAAGCAGACATTTTTCCAGCGGCTATAGTGAATGCAGTTTCAGCCATGGGACTTCCTAGTTTATATGCGCCAATAAATACTAAAGAAGCTGCGAAAATAACTGAACCAATAAAGTTTCCTAAATATACAAGACTCCAATTTTTAAGCATCTGATTTAACGTTATCTTTTTATCAACTAAAGCCATAGTCATGAGACAGTTACCTGTAAACAACTCTCCCCCTGCAACTACAACTAATAGCAGTCCTACAGGAAATACTGCTCCTCCAAGAAATTTTGTAAAACCTATATCAATATTAGGAAACGTTTGCATTATAGTTATATCAGCATGTCCTCCGATGCTAATAAATAGCCCTGCAAGTATTCCTAGAATAATCGTATTAAGAGCAGAGTTATTTGCTTTCTTGATTCCTACGTTGATAGTAGATTCAGCTATTTCTCCTGGCGTTAAAAATGCTTTTGACATAAAAATGCCCTCCCTATTGTTGTTAAATTAATAACCCTTATTTGCTAGCAGTATAACATATAACCCAACAATTCACAAGTATTCTCATAATATGTAAGGTGTTAAAATTAGAATCTATAATGAGTAAAACTTATAGAATAAACAAATGAATAAGTAAAAAAGCTATCAAAATGACACAAAAGCGTATCATTAACTTGATATAATATTATCATTTTATTAAACAATTTTAATAAACTATTAACAATAATATATGTTAACCTGAAAAAGTTACATAAAAAAACCAGCTCAAGAAGGTAAATTAAACTTTCCTGAGCTGGTTTTTTTATTTATAAAAGTTTACAACTTGTATTGCCAAACTATGAAACTACTTCCTCAGTATTTTTCTCTTCCTTTAATATTATATTTAAAACAAGTGCAACTATAGTTCCAGTACTAATTCCTGAAGAGAATAGACTCTTTAGAATATCTGGAAGGTTTGCTAAGAAGTCAGGTCTCATTGTTGTACCTAAGCCCAATGCAATAGAAACAGCTATGATCAGCAGGTTACGATTATTTCCTTTAACTCTGCCTAAAGTCCTGATTCCAGATGCAGCTACTACTCCAAACATAACGATACCAGCTCCACCTAATACAGGATTAGGCATAATAGCAATTAGCGTACTGAACTTAGGGAATAATCCTAATAATCCAAGTATAACACCTGCTACTATTACTACATATCTACTTGCAACTCTAGTAAGGGGGATAAGTCCCACATTTTGGCTAAAGGATGTATTTGCACCAGCACCGAAGAAACCAGCTATGAAGCTTCCTGTACCATCAGCTAGTAATCCTGCACTTAACTGTTCACTCGTTAGCTCTTCACCACAAGCTTCACCTATAGCCATTAAACATCCAACTGTTTCTATAGAAGTAACTAAATATGCAGCAATAAATGGAATTACGTGAACTGGGTTAAAATCAACTCCATACTTAAATATACTTGGAAGAGCTACCCAGCCTGCTTCTCTAACAGCAGCAAAATCTAACATTCCTAAAGGATAACTGATCATATAACCTACTACAATACCTACCAGTATAGAGGCACTACTTAATATACCTTTAGCATACCTGTTTAATAAAATAATTATAGTCATAACTATGACTGCTACAGCAATATTTTTAAGGCTACCATAATCAGCTGCTCCGACTCCACCTGCAGCCCAGTCCATTGAAACTGGAAGTAAAGTTAGCCCTATTAGTGTAACAACTGTACCTGTAACAACTGGAGGGAAAAATCTCATAAGGGGTTTTAAGAAACGGCTTATGATCATTTCAATAAATGAACCTAGTATTGTAGCACCAAAAATACCAGGAAGTCCTGCAACAGCTCCTACTGCAATAGAAGGTGCAACAAAAGTAAAATCTGTTCCCATTATACAAGGAACCTTAGCCCCTATTTTCCAAATACCTTTTGCCTGAATAAATGTAGCGATACCTGCTACGAAGATAGCAGCACTTACCATGAAAGCGGTATCTTGTACTGAAAGCCCAAGGGCACCTGCAACAACTAAGGGAACAGCTACTATACCACCAAAAGCTGCTATTATATTCTGAAATGCCAGAAGAATAGCTATGGAAAGTGGTGGTCTATCTTCAATTTTATACAGTAACTCTAAATTGTCTGATGAAGCATTGGTATGTCCACTTGATTTTTTTATTGCTTTTTTATTGGCTATTGTTGTACTCATTATAATTGCTCCTCTCATTAATAATAGTATTAGTAGCACATAAAACGATAGCTGAAAACGCTTGCTTTTCTTTAAACAAAGAAAAAAGTTAACAAAATTTAAGGCATATTAGTGATTTTAAAGCAAATTCTTATTTTATGCAAGAATAAAATAATGGAAAAAGCTAACTAAATAACAGAAGGTCAGAATTATTGTTCTTATGAAATGTGTAAAATAAGAGGAAGACAAACTTAATAGATATGCAAGAAGCAATAAGTTTTGTAAAAAGTATACATAAAACAAGAAAGTCAACAAGGAAGATAGGAGTAAAAGCATCAGATAAAAATAATTAGAGAATAAGTAAGTACTATTTTTGTACAAAAATGAGGTGTTGTAAATGATATAAGGCTTTATTATCATAGAATCAACATTTTTTCTTGAAAATTAATTATAGAAAATATACATAGACTTTGTCCAATAGTTATGTTATCATAGTGAATATATTGTAGTAAATTAATAAATAATAATATAAGAGTATTACTACATAAGGAGGAATAAGATGTTAGTAGAAAAAACAGTTAAAGATTTTGTTGCTTCTGTTGCAAGCAAGGAACCAGCGCCAGGCGGTGGAAGTGTATCAGCACTAGCAAGTAGTTTAGGTGCAGCTTTAACATCAATGGTGGGGAATTTAACTATTGGAAGAAAAGCATACAATGCATTAGAAGAAAATCAAAGAGCTCAATTAGATACTAACTTTGAAAAAGTTGTTAAGCATGTTGAAAGGCTTAATGAATTAATTGATGAAGACACAACAGCTTTCAATGATTATATGGACGCAATGAAGCTGCCAAAGGAAACAGAAGAAGAAAAAGCTACTAGAAAGGTTGCTATGGAAGAAGCTTTAAAGAAAGCTATGGAAGTTCCTCTAGATGCAGCTAAAGAATCATTAGAAGTGTTAAAGCTTCAAAAAGTATTTGCAGACCATGGAAATCCAAATGCAATTACTGATGTGGGAGTTGGAGCGCTTTTAGCATGTGCTGGTTTAGAAGGTGCATTATTTAATGTGTTGATTAATTTAGGCGGAATAAGCGACGAGTCTTATGTGGCTGAAATTAGAAAACAATGTGATGTAATATTAAAAGAAGGTAAAGAGCTTAAAGAAGAAACATTAAAGATAGTATATTCTAAACTAATATAATAATGAATTTATAACTGTAAGGAGGTACAATATAGACCTCCTTACTTTTTATGACCTAACCCGATTGTTTCGGATGCTTTTCCGAAAGAATCGCAGGTAGGTCAAACGCACCCAAGCACCAAATCTATGTGAGCGGTAGCGAGCAAATAGATTTGAGATGCTTGACTGCGAAATGCCTAACCTGATTGTTTCGGACGCTTTTCCGAAAGAATAGTAGGTAGGTCAAATGCACCAAGCACCAAATCTATGAAGGGTAGCGAACAAATAGATTTGAGATGCGAGAATGCAAGAAACTCAAAGTATACTTTACTAAAGGGGGGAAGTACAAAAATGGGTAGACAAAATGGTATTACCATAGAAGATGCTTTAAATATGGAATATATGAAAAACTGTAAGCTTATTGCTGGATTTAAAGGAATTAGAAATACAATATCTAAGGTTAATGTTATGGCAGACCCTGATATTTTAAACTGGGTAGATGAAGGTGAGCTTCTATTAACTACAGCTTATTCTTTTAAAAAAGATAATATTGAAGAACAGAAAAAGCTTATTAAGGAATGCGCTAAGAAGAAATTAGCGGGTATTGGGATAAAAATATATCCATATTTAGAGTCTCTTTCAGAGGAAGTAATATGTTTAGCAGATGATTTAAACTTTCCTATAATAGATTTATATTATGCTACGCCACTTTCTGACATAATGACTCCCTTATTTAATGAAATTTTTAATAGACAAGCCTATTTATTAAAGAAGATAGAGAAAATATATGAACAATTTATGGATGCTATGCTAAGGGGAGCAAATACGGGTCAAATTGTTAAGCTCATAAGTGATAGTATAAAAAATCCCGTCTATGTAAGATTTGAATTTCCTGAAGAAATAATTACAGAATTTGACTATATAGATAATTCAGTGAAGGAGCTTCTACTTGAAAATGCTGGCAAATATTTTTCTCCTATTTCCGAAAGATTTAAGGAGAAGAAGCTGGAAGAAAGCAATGAGTTAATAGGAGGAAAATATATAAAAAGAATGGTGTTTCCTATAGTTGCTAAGGATGGTATATATGGACATATAATTGCTTGGTCTATAAATACTCCATTAGGAGGGTATGACTTATCTGTTCTTGAGATTGCTTCTACAACCATGGCTCTTGAAATATTAAAGGCTCTTTCAGTTAAAGAGGTTGAAAATAGATATAAATCAGAATTTTTTGATGACCTAATTTCCTTAGAAGAAAGAAGAGTAGAAAAAGCTATAGAAAGAGCTTCCTTTTTTAATTTCAGCAAGAAGGATAAGTTTGTGAGCATAACTCTGAAAATAAAGAACAAGGAAGAGACCTCACACAAAGTAGACATGACATCAGGACAAACACAGCAATACATCATAAAGATTCAAGATCTGATTGAAAGAGGTATCATTAAGCAATTAGGGTTAAATGCAATAGTTGTAAGCAAAACGGAAAGAATTCAAATTCTTCTATGCCTAAAAAAGGATATACAATTAGAAGCCTTGCTGGAAGAAATCAATAAAAGCTTTTCAGAGATTATTAGTAAGTTTAAAGAGTTAGATTTTAGAATAGGAATTGGAAGAGCCTATGAAGGGTTAGAGAATTTTAATAATAGTTATCTTGATTCTGTTAAAGCTATAAATACAGGAAAAATATTAAACGATAAAACAATTACTAGCTTTGATAATCTAGGCATATTTAAAATACTATGTCAAGACAACATCGAGAATGAGTTAATAAAATTCTATGATTCTACATTAAAACCTTTGGTTGAATATGATGAAAAAAAATCAACTGAGCTTGTAAAAACTCTCAATGCCTATTTTGAAAACAATGGCAATTTAAAGAAAATGTCAGACACCTTATTTACTCATTACAATACAGTTCTATATAGAATTCAAAGAATAAAAGAAATAACCAATATGGATCTAGATAATCCTAGTGATAGACTAAACTTAGAAATAGCACTTAAAATTAAACAATTGCTAAATAGATAGCTTTAATTCCTACAGCAGCAAAAGAATAAAGCGGCAATGCGGCCGCTTTATTTTTATTCTTCTACTAATGCAACTGCTCTTATAGGCGAGCCTGTACCTCCACGGATTTTTAATGGAAGTCCAATGTATAGGAAGCGTTTATTAACTACCTTGTCAAGATTACATAGGTTTTCTGTATTAGAAATATTATACTCTCCACATACTAAATGTCCGGCAAAGGTTAAGTCATCAGGTGTTTGATCTATAGCTGGAGAGTCTACTCCAATATTTACTACTCCTTGCTCTGCGAGCCACTTAGCAGCTTCATAGGTTAAACCAGTATAATAATTTTCATATTCTGGGGTGCCATAGCTTCTATTATATAAACCTGTGTACATAAGGAAGATGTCTCCTCTTTGTATGGTTTGTCCAGATTTGGCTACAGCCTTTTCTAAATCCTTTACTTCTATGTAGTTAGGATATCTTATATGACTTAGATCTACACAGATAGCACTGCCCCAATAATATTCTATTGGCATTTCAATAATATCTGCTCCTCCTGGTTTAAATTCTAGAACTGCATCGCTATGAGTTCCACAGTGTTCACTGATAAGAAGATTTCTTGCATAGAAGCCTAGAGTGGGACTTCCAGTAGCTTTTTGACTTTGCTCATGAGTTTGATTAGTCATTATAAATGTTTTCTGATGGATTCCATACAAAGGCATTCCTTCGTAAATATCTTGAGTCAAATCAATTAATTTTAATCCCATTATAATACTCCTTTCATAATTTAATTTATTTTGTATGCTTAAAATTATTTTTACCCATAATAATATAATTTTTATTTAGATATTTTATCTAAATAATGGGTAGAAAAATAAATAAAATCCTGTATCTAATATTTAAAAATAGCACATAATATTTTGGAAGTTATTAATCCTTGCCAATTATTATAACATAATATAATGATTTTATTTATCTAGATAAAATTCCTATTTAATTTTAACTATTGAATATCATTATACTATTTAGTCAAAAAAATTCATTCATTAAATATATACAAACATATAATTTGCACCTATAACAATAAAGGGATGTGATAAAGAAAATAACATGTACAAGGAAAAAATTTAACTTATAAACGCAAGTGACAAAATTTAAGATTTACAAAGAAATCATATAAGTTTTCTACAAATAATAGCGTTAAATTTCCTTTGAAAACACTAATGATTTATATAAAAACAACAAAGGTAAAAAAGCATTATTTATGGTATTATAAACATGAAGCAAATCAGATGCTATGTTTTAGGTAAAGAGTAAATAAAATGCTTGTAAAATTCTTTAAAATACAAAAGGAGGCTTACAAATGTC
>DFOH01000036.1 GCA_002376545.1 Firmicutes bacterium UBA3546
TCAATTATTATACGCTTACGAAAGAACTCTTCTGCATTGAAATCATTAAATACAAAAATATATAAAACCATGATTAATCATAAACTGACTAATCATGGTTTTTCTTTAACCCAATAGAGCTTTTACAGTCTCATAATATATATCTGTAGAAGCCTTGATTTGGCTTATATATCCACATTCATTAGCTTGATGCATATTCTCGCCTGATGGTCCAAAGGTAATAGTAGGTATATTACCTATATTAACTAAGAAATTTGAGTCACAAACAGATTTATCATAACCTAGAGGCAAATCTTTTCCGACAATTTGTTTATATTTTTCTTGAATAGTGGTTACCAAAGGATGTTCCTTAGAAATTTCAAATCCTTCCATATAAGGCAGCTCTCTAGGTACTAGCTCAACAGTCACTCTATCTTTAATTCCTAGTTTCTCAGCAGCACCTAGTATTTGAGCCTTACATGTTTCAAAGGTTTCTTCAGGGGTAGTATATCTATCGACAAACAACTGGCATCTATCAGGTACATTTAATGTGCTTTTAATTCCACCCTCAATATGTCTAATACACCAAGTACCTTCACCTAATACAGGGTGTAGCAGAGTAGGAAGTCTTTCGATTTCTATTGCCAGCCTACTAGCATTAATGACAGCACTTTCTCCCACATAGGGATATTTACTAGCATGACCTGTCTCACCAGAAACGATAACATCTATGCTATATCTTCCTCTAAACCCAATGGCAGCCTCATTAAATCTACATTCTGCCATAATAGCCATATCAGCACTTAGTCCATTCTTAAGCAACTGATATGTTCCTCTAGACAAAATCTCCTCATCAGATACAAAAGCAACAGCGATATTACCATTTAGATTTATATTAGACTCAACTACTCTATTAAGAGTTTCTAGAATTGCAGCTATTCCACCCTTCATATCACAAGAGCCTAATCCATAGACTTTATCACCTTGAACAACAGGGGAGAAGGGCTCGGTATCCCAACCCCTCATAACTTGTACAGTATCCATATGTCCTATCATTAACAATGTAGGACCCTCACTTTGTCCTCTTAATACAGTCGAAATTGATGGACCAACTCCTTCATATTCACTGTAGCTCCAGTTTACAGATAGTCCAATATTAGACAACTTTTCTGCAATAAATGTGGCTAAATCCTTTTCATTACCACTTATGCTATTTATCTTAATTAGTTTTAAATAATTATCTATTAATCTTTCGTAATTTGACATTAGGCAATTTCTCCTTTTAGAGTAGTGTTTATTTCTGTATCATCAGATTTAGCTATTTTGTATCCTGTAATCATGTATAATAATCCGAACACTAAACCTAAATAAGTCATAGGTGCATAAAGTATATATTCACCAGTTGGTACTCCAAGTGTACTAGCTATAAAAGCTCCAGTAACACTCCAAGGAATAACTGGTGCAAAGGCAGTGCCTGTATCCTCTAAAGTTCGGGATAAATTTTTACGATGAAGTCCAAATTTATCAAACAATGGTCTTACCATAGGTCCAAGAACAGCAAATGTCACATAGTAGCTTCCTGTAATAACAAATAATCCACCATGTAATAAAAATACTGAAACTAATACTCCTTTACTATTTGATGTCATTGACTTAATTTTATCTAGAATAACATTAATAACTCCTGCAGTTCTCAGTGGAGAACCAAAAACCACGGCACCAATTAATAAAGCTACAGTGCCTAACATGCTATTTAGCCCTCCCCGTATTAGCATTGTGTCAACTATTGGAGCTCCAGTAGAACTAGTATAGCCCTTATTTAAAGCATTAGCTATTTCTAGCAAGCTATTTCCTTGAAATATGAAGGCTAAAACACAGCCGAGAATAATACCAATTGCAAAGACTGGAAGCGTAGGCTTTTTCTTAAATATAAGCAACAGTACAACAACAGGTGGTAACAGCAATATAGGATTTAGATTAAAAGTTGCTTCTAGAGTATTTAAAATCAACTGAAGACTTTCTCCGCCTACTGTTCCGTTTCCGTAATTTAAACCGATTATTAGATATAAAACTAATGATATAAAAAAGCCTGGAATAGTTGTAAAGAGCATATATTTTATATGGTCTACAATGTCTACCTCAGCAACTGCAGATGCTAGTACAGTAGTATCTGATAAAGGAGATAGTTTATCGCCAAATATAGCTCCTACAACTACAGCTCCTGCCGTGAAATGCAGAGGAACTCCTAATCCAGTTGACACACCCATAAGTGCAACTCCTACTGTTCCAATAGTTCCCCATGAGGTTCCTGACATAACTGACATTAATGAACATATTAGTGCTGCTGTAAGTAAAAATGTTGAAGGTCTTAAAATCTTTAATCCATAATAAACCATAACAGGTACGGTTCCTGATAAAATCCATGAACCTACAAGCATACCAACTGAAAGGAGTATCAAAATAGATGGTAGCATTGTACGAAGATTATCAATTAAATCATTTTGTATGTCATTCCATTTGATTCCCCAAATTGTTGATAATGCTATAGTAAACATACCAGCTGCGGCAAGCACTATTGTAGAAGGAGCCTTAATTAAAATAACTCCTCCAAAGATTATCAATACAGATGCTATAAGTAAAATTAATGATTTTGCAATACTAAGCGAATTTCTCATTTTGTTCACCTCTGATATTATTTAGTAGTACGAAACTATTTTTGACAAAAATAAAAGCACCTAACAGTCTTGTCAGGTGCACAATGTGCGTATAGCAAAGCTAGACAATCCTCTCCCCCTTCTTGCTCAGTGTGATGAGATAGCACAACATCATAGTATCGAGCAAATACTATGATGACAGTCCTGCACCTGTTTGATGCAGACCCAGCATCAGATTTTGGTATCTGAAACTTCGGCGATAGCTCCTTTCCCTATACTTTGCAGGCTTCCAACCTCCATATAGGTACTAATAGATACCGCGCCTCTACCTCACCCCTAGGGATGAGGATTTTTATTTAATTTATTTTTTATACTTTAACACCTAATGATATAGATGTCAACAATTTTTTCATATTTCAAAAAAGGCTTCATTTTAATCTTGTTTTTAGATATAATTGTAATATAGATAATTTTTTAACAAAAAAGGGGGATATCTATGGGAATAGCTATAGATAAAGAATTTGAGCATTGTACAGCTTTTTGTCCTGTATGTGGAGCAGATTTGTATTATTTAGATGGGGAATGCTATTGTAAAAACAGTGATTGTAGTTGGTCCTGCGGAGGATGCTCCAGAGCTAAAAAACTAATTGAAAACAAAGTAGAAAAAGAGATGTCTTTTTAGACACCTCTTTTTTGTTGCTGATCAAATGACCAAGATGTAATTTAGAAAGTGACCTGTTAATCTAATTAGAATTTACCAAATCCTTTGCCGCCACCAAAACCGCATGAACAGAATATAATCACTAGTAGTATGAAGAAGAATAGAAGTTCACTTCCTTGATTACCTCCACAACCATCTTTCCAATTGCTTTCTACCATAAATACAACCTCCTCGTTTTATTATAAATTAAAATTTACCAAATCCACCGCCGCAGCTGTTGCCTGAGAAGCAGAGACATATAATAAGGATTATGATAATCCACCATATTATATCTCCTCCAAAACCTCCACAGCATTGTTTATTAGTAGCCTCTGTCATAATAGAACCTCCTTTATATTAGATAATCAAACATTTTTATATGTTGTTAATACATTATATGTAATGTAGCATTTTTGGTGAAAAAAGAAGTTGAAATTTTTTGAATAGTAGTATTGTAATGGGGAAGAAATATTATAATAAGTCTCTTGTGGAAGTAAATTTTGGGTATAGATTATATAAAAACCAATTGCATTTTTAAAGTTATCAGAATATAATAATAATATTTAATTTCAATAAAAGGGGTGGGTAAAATGGGTAATATATCTGCATTTTTTGATATAGATGGAACCATTTATAGAAATTCATTGATGATACAGCATTTTAAAAAGCTAATAAAATATGAGGTTATTGATCCATATATTTGGCATAGTAAAATTAAGCATTCCTACGATGAATGGGAAAAGAGATATGGAGATTATGAAGACTACTTAGAAGAATTAGCGGATGTGTATCTCAAGGAATTAAAGGGAGTTAACAAGTCAAATACCGAATTTATTGCAAATCAAGTTATAAATATTAATGGTGATAAGGTATACAAATACTCTAGAACAAGAATTGATTGGCACAGAAAAGAAGGGCATAAAATATTTTTCATATCAGGAAGTCCTGATTTTCTAGTGTCTAAAATGGCAGAAAAATATGGTGCTACCGAATTTAGAGGAACAACCTATGTAGTAGATGAAAATAACAATTTTACAGGTGAAATTATTAAGATGTGGGATTCGGATAATAAACAGAAGACCATAGATGAATTTGTTAAGAAATATGATGTAGATTTACCTAATAGCTATGCTTATGGAGATACTCAAGGAGATTTTTCCATGCTAAAAATGGTAGGAAACCCTATAGCCATTAATCCAAACAAGAATCTTTTTGAGTCTATAAAAAATGATAAGGAGCTTTCAAGGAAGGCACAGATAATAGTAGAGAGAAAGGATATAGTTTATAAATTAAACTCTGATACAGAAATTTTAAAGGGTTTTTATGATTAAACAATAGGGAGCGATTTACCTAAATCGCTCCCTATTGTTTATTTATAATGAATATGAAAGTTCTATTATAATAAGGGACATATCGTCAATGGGTTTCAATAAAAGCTTCCTTGATTTTTAATGCCATCATAGAAGCTTCTGTTTTAATTTTCCAAATGTGGTTTATAAAAATATGACAAGCATATATTTAATATTAAGGGAATAGATTATTTTAATAAGAGTGATACGTAAGAATCATTAAAACGTATTTAAGAAAATAAAAGGGGGTAAAAAAATGAAAAGATTGTTAAAGGTGTTGAAACCAACGCTTATACTCATGTTGGTTCTTAGCCTAGTGATTTCGGCAGTTGGCTGTGGAAAAGATAAAGAAGTTCCAAGTACAACTGACGAAACCAATGAACCTGCTAATGAGCAGGATACTAAAGATGTTAAAGCTACGTACACATTTAATGATTACTTAGCAGGCTCTCCAAAAGTGTGGAATCCCCATGAGTGGGAAATGAATGATGAACTTTATGTTATGTCCTTTACACAAACTGGACTCTACGAATTTGTATTTAACGATACTTATGATGCTTACAAAACAATACCTGAAATGGCAGCAGCAGAACCAGTAGATGTTACCAATGAGTTTGCGGGAAATGAAGTTTATGGAATACCTGCTGATGCAACAGAAGGATATGCATTTAAAATTGCTTTAAACGATAAAGCCGTATGGGAAAATGGGGATAAAATTAATGCAGATACATATATATATTCTATGCAGCAGCTATTAAATCCTGAAATGAAAAATTACCGTGCAAGCAGCTATTATTCAGGAACTTTAACCATAGCCAATGCGGAAGCTTATTATAAGCAAAATGCACCTATATACACTGATATATATATATACGACGCATATCGCGATGTAGCTGATTCTGATATGAAATTCAGCTTAACACAAAAGGTTGTTTTCTTTGGAGATTCTGCAAAGAAATATTATGAAAATGGCTCATATACTGATTATTTTATGGATGCTGAGGGTAAAGACCTTTTCAAAAAATATTCTGAAAAAGATTACTATGATTTAACAGATGAAGCTAAAGCAGACCTTTTAGTTATAGCTAAAGCATTTGGAGACAACAATCCTGAAGCATATAAGGAGTTTTGCTTTACCTACGATGGTGTAAGTGAAAGCTTTGATTGGGACAAAGTTGGTCTGAAAAAATCGGGAGATTATGAAATAACTCTTATTTTAAACAAGCCAATAACAGACTTTTATTTAAAATACAATCTAGCAAGCTGCTGGTTAGTACATGAAGAGACATATGAAAAATACAAAAAACCAACTGGAGATATAATAAAAACAACTTATGGTACTTCAGTAGATACTTATATGTCTTGTGGACCATATAAAGTTACTGAATTCCAAGTGGATAAACAAATAATATTTGAAAGAAATGAAAATTGGTATGGTTATAGTGATGGAAAGCATGAGGGATTATATCAAACAACTGCTATAAATACTCAGATAGTTCCTGCTCAAGCAACAGCATTACAATTGTTCCTTCAAGGAAAGCTTGATAATGTAAGCTTAACTGCAGAGGATATGGGAACTTATAGAACAAGTGATTATATAATGTACACCCCTGAGTCATATACTACTAAATTTACCTTCAATAGCGATAAAACAGCACTTAAGGGTCGTGAGGTTCCTGGAGTAAACAGAGCTATATTATCCTACAAAGATTTCCGTAAGGCGTTTTCATTATCAATAGATAGAGAAGAATTTGCTGCCCAATGTACTGCAACTCATTCTCCAGGTTTTGGGTTATTAAATTATATGTATATATATGATCCCGAAACAGGTGAATCTTATCGTAATTCAGAACAAGGTAAACAAGCATTAATGAAACTTTATAATGCCGATAATGTAGAAGATATAACTGGTTATGATAAGGAGCAGGCTAAAGAATTGTTCACAAAAGCATACAATGATGCTTTAGCTGCAGGAGATATCAAAGCTGGTGATAAAGTTGAGCTAGAATTATTAACCTATAACTCTGATGCAATATATGTCAAGATGGTTAACTTTGTACAAGATGCTATAAATGCAGCAACAGTAGGAACTCCATTAGAAAACAGAGTTACAATAAAAATGGTTCCTGACGAAGATTATTATGATCATGCAGAGAGTGGAGCATTTGAAATAATTATGTCTACTTGGGGCGGATCTTCAATGGATCCATACGGCTTAATGGAAGTTTATTGTGATGAGGAGACTTATAGTGAATACGGCTTCAAGCCAACCATAGAGAAATGGACTATCAATGTTAATGGCACTGACATTACAAAGACATTCTATGATTGGTATCAAGCTCTTGTAAATGGTGAATATGCAGCAGCTGATCCTGATACAAGACTCCAAGTGCTTGCTGGTATGGAGCACGGTTTATTAGAAACATATGCAACTGCGCCAATTTACTATAGAACTGCAACTTCTTTATATTCTCAAAAAATAGAGTATCCAACTTATGATTATGTGCAACTACTAGGGTTTGGTAGTGTACGTGAAATTAAGTATAATTACACAGATGAAGAATGGGCGGCATATTGCCAGCAAAACAATAATCAGCTTGAGTACTAATTGACAAATAATAGTTAAACTAAAGTATGCTAAGGCGTTATTAATAACGCCTTAGCACACTATTATATAAATAAGTTGGGAGAGAGAATATGGCTAAATATATATTAAAACGTTTAATTCTAATGATAATTACGTTTTTTATCATAATGACTATATGCTTTGTTTTAGTACGTATGCTGCCCAACCAAGTACCTGAGGGATTGGGTGATTTTGCAGCAGCACGTAGAGCTATGCGTGAAGCATGGGGATATAACAAGCCTATACTCACACAGTATGGAATATTCTTGAAAAATATCTTCACTAAATGGGATTGGGGGTTTTGCACTACTGTCGGCACATATTTGGAGCCTGTAACAGATTTTATAGCGAACAAATTACCTGCTACTATTGCAGTTAATATATACACTATATTTATTGGAGTGCCCTTAGGCATATTGTTTGGTATGTATGCGGCACTTAAGAAAAACAAGTGGCAGGATCAGGTGATTTCTATACTTGTAATGCTATTCATTTCGGTACCAAGCTATGTTTATGCATTTTTAGTACAGTATTATTTAGGCTTCAAACTAGGATGGTTTCCTATAGTAGTTAAATCTGGCACCGATTTTTTTAGTATGAAGATGCTATATACAATGGCATTGCCTATAATGGCATTGACATTTGGCGTTGTTGCAGGCTTTATGCGCTTCACAAGAGCCGAGCTTACAGAAACCCTAACAAGTGAGTATATGCTGTTAGCACGTACAAAAGGATTAACCATAGGACAGGCCACATTCAGACATGCCTTTCGTAATTCCTTAGTTCCTATTTTACCTATGATTATTAGTGAATTTATGTATATAATGTCAGGGTCATTAATTATCGAAAGAATATTTGCAATTCCTGGCATAGGCAATGTATATATACAATCAATCTTGTTAAGAGACTATAGCTTGTTTATAACAATTAGTATGTTCTATCTTATCATAGGGCTAGTAGGTGGTATATTGGTGGACATAAGCTATGGGATAGTTGACCCACGTATTAGAATGGGAGGAGGAAAGACAAATGAAAGCAACTGATATTAAATACATCCCTATAGAAAAATTTGTTTTAGTCCAACAAGATGAAACCATCCATGATTTAAAGTTCGATACTAAACCAATTGGATATTTTAAAGATGCATGGCTTCGCTTCAGCAGGAACAAAGGCTCTGTTGTTGCAGCTTGTATAATTGGGTTGATGCTGTTGTTTGCTATATTTGTTCCTATATTCTCTAAATATGACGTAAATTATAAGGATGGTTTTTATACTTATATTCTACCTAAAAGCGAGCGGCTGTCTAAGCTTGGTATTTTGAAAGGACATTCAAAATATACCTATAATCAGCAAAGCTTTGATTATTATAATGCTATTCCAGGCGCTGTAGTTAAGGTACATGATGTCTACGAAGGTTCTGGACCTAAAAATACTACTATTACTTATTATAAGGTTACCATAGATTCATATGCAAAAACTGGATATGTATATAAGAACTTGACCAAAAAAGAGTATGAAGATGTATTAGCATATGAAAAAGAAACTGGTATACAAATTTTATATCCTATGGTTGATACCAAAAAAGTTGCTCCAGGCTTTGATTCTGATCCTAACTATTGGTTTGAGCATAATTCGAGGGGTGCTGCTAAATATGATGAGAAGGGCAATTACCAGAACATCTTTTTAAAGGATGAGAACAGTCCTGATGGATATGCATATTATACCACAAAGATGGGTGGAAATCAGTATAAGGTTCGTGTATTATATCGTGAATATTATAAATATATTAATGGCTTTTATCCTTGCTTTTTATTTGGAAGTGATGGATTTGGGCAGGATATTCTCGTCCGTTTAGCAAGTGGTGCAAGATTATCATTTTTATTAGGAATAGTTGTTTCAGCTATAAACATAACCCTTGGAACAATTTATGGTGCCATAGAAGGCTATTATGGAGGAACTATAGACCTAGTGATGGAACGTTTCGCAGAGATTTTAGGTTCAGTTCCCGATTTAGTTACTTTTGCATTATTCCAGATGTATTTTGCAAGAAAATTGGGAGCTGTTTTTTCCCTCCTGTTTGCATTCATATTAACGGGTTGGATTGGACCTGCATATAGAGTAAGGTCACAGTTCTACCGGTTTAAAGGACAGGAATATGTTTTGGCAGCCAGAACCTTAGGAGCAAAGGACAGAAGGCTTATTATGCGCCACATTTTACCAAATGCATTGGGTACTATAATTACATCTGTAATACTAATTATACCTGGCGTAATATTTTATGAGTCATCTCTTGCATATTTAGGCATTGTGGATTTACAGACATCTAAATTGACTAGTGTTGGTACATTACTCTCTAACGGGCAAACTGCATTATCAACATATCCACATGCTATATTCTTTCCATCACTGTTTATTTCGTTGCTGATGATTTCGTTTAATTTGTTCGGTAATGGATTGCGTGATGCATTCAACCCATCATTAAGAGGCTCGGAGGATTAGATATGGAGAAAAAATTAGATATAAGAAATCTAAGAGTTTCATTTAGAACAAATGAGGGCACAGTTAAAGCTGTCAGAGATATTGATTTAGAGTTGTATAAAGGTGAAACCTTGGCTATAGTTGGAGAGTCGGGCTCTGGTAAATCTGTTACTGCTAAGGCTGTTCTTGGAATATTAGCTCCCAACAGTATAGTTGAGAGTGGAGAAATAATATATGATGGCAGGGATTTGCTTAAGATATCTGAGGATGAATTTCATGAATACCGTGGAAATAGATTATCTATGATATTTCAAGATCCTATGTCAAGCTTAAACCCTATTATGAAAATCGGCAAACAGCTTACAGAGGCAATGATTTTAAATGGCAAGGCGAATCAAAAAGCCGCTAAAAAAGAATATAAATTTAGAATCAGGCTTTTAAAAGAATGTCTACAAAAAGCTGGAGTTAACAATGTAAATGAAAAATTTGATGCATTTAATAAAATTGTCAATGAGGGAGTTAGACTAGAAAAGGCATATAATGCTGCATATCAATATGCAGCTGATGCTTCTTACGAAATTGAAGATTTATTGATTGATATTATAAAAGGAGAGCCAAAGGAAATTCGTGAACGAATCAAATTTGTTGTATCTGAATTGAAAAAAACCTTTAATGATTATGTTGTAAAGGCTGATAGTAGTCAGCTTCCTGAAAAAATTAAAGACTTGACAGGAGCCATAAAAACATATACTGATTTGAGAGACCAGACTAATATTACCAATATTCTAACTGATATAAAGACAATTTTAGATGGAGCGCTAGTATTGCCAAAACCAGACTTTGTATCTATGACCTATTATATGACTTGTAAAAAAGATACAAATATAAAAAGTGTGGATGTTAGTGCTTTAAATAATACTACCCAGTCTTTTATGAATGAAAATTTCTTAAATGATTTCAAAGATACTATTAAAAAAGGAATAGAATATTCATATAATAGATCACTAATAGCAAAAAAAGAAGTGGTGAAGATTCTCAAAGCTAATATTTCTGCTTTTAGGAATACAGATTGGGAAGAAACCAATTGTTTGAATGCAGCTAAGATTATGACAAATGCTGTTAATGATTCAATAGATGCATTATCCATTAAGAAAGAAAGTGTTTCATATACCTTTGGCACAAGTATTATGAGTGCGGTAGATGGATATTTTAAGGGGATTGTATCAAATAAAAAAAATATTGCCCGCTTTGATAGAGAAAATAGTAGAATTGAAAATCTTAAAGCAAAGGGAAAGACTGCACATAAAGCTATACCTGCTGTTGTTGACTTGGAGCTTATTAAATCAGATACAGTAAAACTAATTAAAGATTTAATTGAATTATACGAAAATCAAATTAATAATAATACTAATGTTGACTTTAGCGTTCTATCTGATGAAATGATAGAGCATCTAAAAAAGCAAGCTTTAGCCATGGTGTATAGAATAACTCCTAATATGGCTAAGAACAATGCTGTGAAAATAATGAAAGAAGTTGGAATATCACAGCCAAGAAAAAGATATAATCAATTTCCGTTTCAATTTTCTGGTGGTATGCGCCAACGTATAGTAATAGCTATAGCTTTAGCAGCTAATCCTGATATTCTCATTTGTGATGAGCCAACTACTGCACTTGATGTCACAATACAGGCTCAAATACTGGAGCTCATCAATGAATTAAAAGCAGAAAGGGAGCTTACAGTTATCTTTATAACCCATGATTTAGGCGTTGTCGCGAATATGGCAGATAGAATAGCAGTTATGTATGCAGGAAAAATAGTTGAAATAGGAACTGCTGACGAGATATTCTATGAGCCTGCACATCCTTATACATGGGCACTTCTAGCATCTATGCCAGATTTGGATACAAAAGAAAAATTAGATGCAATACCAGGCACCCCACCTAATATGTTATTCCCACCTGTAGGGGATGCATTTGCAGTTAGAAATAAATATGCTATGCAAATAGATTTTGAGGAACAGCCACCATTAATTGAAATAACACCTACGCATTACGCTGCTACTTGGTTGCTTCACCCTAATGCTCCTAAAGTTGAGCCACCTAAAATTGTTACAGACCGTATAGAAAGAATGAGGGACATGGGGGTGGCAGAAAATGCTTAATGAAGAAAATATACTTCTTAGGGTGGAAAACTTAAAGCAGTATTTTCCAATGGGAAGAAAAATGGAGTTAAAGGCTGTAGATGATGTGAGCTTTGATATTAAAATGGGTGAAGTATTTGGTCTTGTTGGAGAATCTGGCTGTGGAAAAACTACTATCGGCAGGACAATAATAAAATTGAATAATATCACATCAGGCAATGTGTATTTTAAAAATCAAAGAATTTGCGCTGGGGTACGCTCTTATAAGGATTCCATAAAAGAAGCAAAGGCAAAAACCAAAACAGCTGATACCTTAGAAAAAGAAGGACTTAATAAGTTTATAGCAGAGCAAAATGAAATGATTGAATCAGCAGTTCATGATCAAAATAACTGCGATAAAATATACGCTGAAAAAGTTGGCAAAAAAAATGAAAAGATAATTACTAAGATTCAAATGATATTTCAAGATCCTATTGCTTCATTGAATCCTCGTATGACTGTTCGTGAAATTATAGCTGAAGGATTAAGAATTAAGGGCATTAAGGACGAAACGTTTATTGATAACAGGGTTTGCGAGATGCTTAACTTGGTTGGGCTTGTTCCCGAGCATGCTGGACGTTATCCTCACGAGTTCAGTGGAGGACAGCGCCAAAGAATAGGTATTGCCAGAGCATTGACTCTTGAGCCGGAATTAGTTATAGCTGACGAGCCAATAAGTGCATTAGACGTTTCAGTTAAAGCACAGATAATAAATCTGCTTAATGACTTAAGAAATCAGATGGGATTGACAATTTTATTTATTGCTCACGACCTATCTGTTGTTAAATATTTTTCAGACAGAATAGGTGTCATGTACTTCGGCAAGATAGTAGAACTAGCTTCTTCAAAGGAGCTATTTGAAAATCCCATGCATCCTTATACAAAATCCTTATTGTCAGCTATTCCGCTTCCTGATCCTCATTATGAAAGAAAGCGCAAGAGAACAACATATAACCCTTCGCTGGATCACGACTATTCAGTTGATAAGCCGAAGATGAGGCAGGTTGGGGCTTGTCATTATGTATATTGCAATGAGGCGGAATTTAAAAAATACACAAAACAGATGGGTGCTAGTTCATATTAATTTAACAGCATTCACTGAAGCTTATAAAAATCGAATATTACTTCACTTAGGAGAATAGAAAATGAAAAAAATATATATAAAATATATTAGTACCTCTGTGTTAGGATTATTAATGGCCTATGCAGTTTTTACTTATAAAAACCTATTTGAAGCGTTAAATACGCCTGATATAGTAATGATATTAAGCGATGGCTTTCTCGTACCTGCTGTAGTCTTAGGCGGACTTGGTGTCCTGTTCTTTGTAAGTAATGGGGGTATGTTTGATATCTTTGTTTACAGTGCTAGGATATTTAGAGAAACCTTCAAGCGTAAAGATCATAGGGACCCTAATTTCCCAAAAACCTATTTTGATTTTAAGCAGCAAAGAGAAAAAAGACTTTCAATAGCACATTTTCTTGTTGTAGGCAGTACCTTTTTTCTGCTGTCTGTAGTTTTTAATATTTTATTTTACTATGTTTAGGGTATAATAGTGAGTCGGAGGTTTTTAGGTCACTGAAAAAGCAAGCTACCACTTTGCATCATTATTAGGTACGATTCTTCCACGGTCCTAGGATGATATAAATGGAGCCTTTCAGTGACTTTTGCTTTTTGTGTTTTTCGCTTTATAGATTTACCTAATTTTAGACTTGACAAAAAATGATAATATGGTATATTATTAAATATTGATATTATGTATATAATATCTCATCTTTGACAGTTG
>DFOH01000023.1 GCA_002376545.1 Firmicutes bacterium UBA3546
GGAGTGGCTTTAGATGCTTTAGCTACTGACACTAAAGAGCAAACTGTATTTAAGGTTAAGCTTTAATCTTAATATAGCCAACAACTAAGAACTTAGTTCAGAAGAAGTGCCTTCTTCTGAATTATATAAAAAAATAATATATAATTTGAGAAAGGAAGTGTGATAATGGGACTATTTGATGATAAAAAAGTTATCATAATAGGCGATAGAGACGGTATACCAGCTCCAGCGGTAGAAGAATGTCTCAAGAATACTAGCGCAGAAGTAGTTTTTGCATCTACAGAGTGTTTTGTCTGAACGGCTGCAGGAGCTATGGACCTAGAAAATCAACAAAGAGTTAAGGATTTAGCTGAGAAGCACGGTGCAGAGAACATAATCGTTCTTTTAGGTGCTGCTGAAGGTGAAGCTGCAGGTTTAGCAGCTGAAACAGTTACAGCAGGAGATCCAACTTTTGCAGGTCCATTAGCAGGAGTCCAGTTAGGACTTAAAGTATATCACGTTGTAGAGCCAGAAGTTAAAGATGAATTTGACGCAGATGTATATGATGAGCAAATTGGTATGATGGAAATGGTTCTAGATGTTGATGATATAATAAGTGAAGTAAGCTCAATAAGAAACGAGCATTGCAAGTTTTAATTTATTGATTTAGGATTTCAGTTATAGTATAAATCCAGAAGTAACTAATGCGATTGTAGCTTTGATTAATCTTTTCATGCTGGGTTAAGATTAATCTATTCTTAATAATTATAAGGGGTGATATGCAATATCACCCTTCTATTTTAATTTGAACATTAGTTCTTTTGGTTTTATATTCTTTATGATATGCAGTTGTTATATTTATTTAGACACAACATAGGAGGAAAAAGATTTATGAAAAAACAAAAGGATAATAAAGTTTTCTATATTTCCTTAATATTCACCATTGCCATAGTAGCTTGGGGCTTATTAGGGCAAGAAGGTTTTACATCTTTTGCAAATTCACTATTAAGTTTTCTTACTACCAACTTTGGATGGGCATACCTGATCTCCATGTTCTGCTTCATAGTATTTGCAGTATTTATAGCTTTGAGTAAGTATGGAAAGCTAAAACTAGGTCCAGATGATTCAAAACCAGAATTCAGTAATGCATCATGGTTCGCAATGCTATTTGGTGCAGGAATGGGTATAGGTCTTGTGTTCTGGGGAGTGGCTGAGCCAATCTCTCACTTTGTAAATCCTCCAGTAGGTATAGAACCAGGCTCTGTAGAAGCTACTAACTTTGCAATGAAAGCCTCTTTTATGCATTGGGGATTTCATCCTTGGGCTAATTATGCTGTAATCGGTCTTGCATTAGCCTACTTCCAATTTAGAAAAAATAAGCCAGGTTTAATAAGCAGTATTTTTATACCTTTACTTGGTGAAAAAGGAGTAAATGGTCCAATAGGAAAATTGATTGATGTTTTGGCGGTATTTGCTACAGTAGCAGGAGTAGCTACATCTTTAGGACTAGGAACTCTACAGATAAATAGTGGACTTAATTTCTTATTTAATATTCCAGAAACTACTCTTGTTCAAATATTAATAATTGCTGTAGTAAGTGTAATATTTATTTGGACAGCTGTAAGTGGAGTTGATAAGGGAATTAAAGTTTTAGGTGATATTAACCTTTATCTAGCAATAGGTTTATTAGCTTTAACAATAATTTTAGGCCCTACAATAAAAATAATAAATTCACTAACTAATGGAATAGGTGGATACTTAACAAACTTTATTCAAGATAGCTTGCATCTAGAAGCTTTTGGCGATAACAGTTGGATTAATGGATGGACCATATTTTATTGGGCTTGGTGGATAGCTTGGGCACCTTTTGTAGGTACATTTATAGCACGTATATCTAGGGGAAGAACTATTAGAGAGTTTATTTTTGGAGTTGTTTTAGCACCAGCAGTTGCATCCTTTGTTTGGTTTGCTGCATTTGGAAGCCTAGGTTTAAATCTCCTTGAAACTTTAGGAATTGAAGGTCTTTCAGCCGCTGCAGCTTCACCTGAAACAGCTTTATTTATGGTATTGCAGCATTATAATTTGGGCTACTTAATATCTCTTATTGCAGTATTCTTATTATGTACTTTCTTTATAACATCTGCTAACTCTGCAACATTTGTATTAGGTATGCTTAGCTCTGAAGGTAATTTAAATCCTACTAATAGAAGAAAAGTATTATGGGGTGTTGTTCAGTCACTTCTAGCTACTTCTTTATTATTAGCAGGTGGACTAGAAGCACTGCAAACAATATCAGTTGCAGCTGCATTCCCATTCATTTTCGTAATGTTATTAGCAATCGTTTCAATCTTTAAAGCACTTAAAAGCGAAAATATATAGTATAAAACCGAGTAAGAAGTATAGATATTTATTTCTTACTCAGTTTTCAATTTTACAGCTAAAAACTTATTTCTTTCACTATATATGACTTAGTAGCCTTTATTATATATTTCATAGTGCTCTTTACGGCTTGGTTATAATTAACTTTACCTCGAATAACCTTTGAAAGCATACTTTCATATATTAGAAATGCAAATTCATTGAGTTCACTTTTATCCTCCTGTTTAATAAACCCTTCCGTTACACAGTCACTTAAAGAAGTATCTCCCCTCTCATAAATATTGTGTTTTAAAAGCATAGTAGATAATCCTTCTGATGGATTTCCTAACTCCTCTGGAAATAACTTGTAGTAGTCTACTATATATTCCTCTAGGTCATTATCAAGTCTAGCAAAAAATATAGCATAATATATTTCAGGATTCTTATACGAATAATGGCAAAAACACTCCCAAATTAAAAGAAATCTATCTAATGCATTTTTAGAACCTTTAATATAATCTGGTAAAGCTAACGCATAGTCTTTGACATATCTCATGGCGGCAAAAAAAATCAGATGATCCAGGTTTTCAAAATAATTATATAGTGTTGCACTATTATAACCTGCATAATCTGCTACTTTTCTTATAGTAATTCCATTTATGCCCTCTTCCTCAATAATTTTTTCAGCTGCATCAATAAAATAAGACATCATTCTTTTTCTTTGAATTTCTTTTTTACGCATTTGTTCCTCCACGTCACATTATAATTATTTTCATTTAATATCATAGCATATTTTCTTGTATTTAATAATAGTTTTTATTCAATATTTATACTTTCTATATACATTTCTAATATATTTATAATCTGACTCCTCGCTAAAAATATATTTATAACTATTTGAGTTGAAAGGATACAACTGATATTCCTAAATATGCCATTTACCTCTTATTTATTATATCTATACAAAATTTAGTTTTTATAGATTTTTTTTATATTCATGATTGTATTTAAATCATGATTATGATATCCTATTGTTAAATATTTAGCAACTATTGATATTTATGCATTGTAAACGTTTTCTTAAAATTTTTATTTTTTATTAAAAATTTTATTTATATTCTGCAAATTTACATCAAGAAAGGAGTGTAATAAATGAAACTAGAATTAGGTAATTTTTATGTTAAGGATATCATGTTTGGTGATAAAACATCTTACTCAAATGGTATCCTAACAGTAAACAAGGAAGAAGCACTGGCTGTAGTT
>DFOH01000025.1 GCA_002376545.1 Firmicutes bacterium UBA3546
GACGACTTTATAACTATAACAGTTTTTTTACTCTCTGTCAACTGCCTTTTTTCTTTTTTATTTCCCCTGTTTCAGAGGAGATTATTAATATAACACGATATTCTCACTATGTCAATAACAATTTAGAATAAATTTATATACAAATAGACTCCCAAGTAAACTTCCTGATACCTTTATGGTCTACTCTAGTTTATTAAAGGTTAGTATATGAAATAGATTTGCGATAGAAGATTAATCCCAAATTCGAATGACAATAGGAGATAAACAGATTTGTGCTGTAGACCCGCTGCTTTATACAATACTTACACAGTAAGCTTGGTATATTAACAAAAGGCACATATGATGCAATACAAGCATCATATGTGCCTAAGACCTCAAAACTATGTTGATTAATAAACCAGATAGTAGTCCTTATTTTTCTAATGGCTTCATTGTAGGGAAGAATATTATATCTCTAATGGATGCTGAATTAGTAAGGAGCATTATTAATCTATCTACACCTATTCCTAGTCCACCTGTAGGTGGAAGCCCTACTTCTAAAGCATTGATGAAGTCTTCATCCATTGGATGAGCTTCGTCGTCGCCTGATTCACGTTGTTTTAGCTGCTCTTCAAATCTTTCTTTTTGATCTATTGGATCATTTAATTCTGAGAAAGCATTAGCTATTTCCCATGTGTTTGCAAAAGCTTCAAACCTATTTGTAATCAATGGATTCTGTGGATTTCTCTTTGCTAATGGTGAAACCTCTACAGGATGATGCAGTATAAAGGTTGGTTGCATTAAGTCCTTTTCACAGTATTCTTCAAATGCTAAATTAACAAGGTGTCCTCTTGTCAAATGGTTTTCAACTTCTAAGTGTAATTGCTCCTTTGCAATCTTCCTTGCTTCTTCATCATTTTCTATAGCATAAAAATCCACACCAGTTTTCTCTTTTACTAGCTCATGCATAGATGCTCTTCTCCAAGGTGGTTTAAAGTCTATTTCTGTTCCTTGATATTCTATTACAGTAGAGCCATTTACTTCTTCAGCACAATATGCAACAAGCTCTTCTGTAATTTTCATCATATCTTCATAGTCTTCATAAGCAGAATACAGCTCTATATTTGTAAATTCAGGATTATGTTTAATAGAGATACCCTCATTCCTGAACATTTTTCCCATTTCATAAACCTTGTCAAATCCACCTACTATAAGTCTTTTAAGATAAAGTTCATTTGCTATTCTTAACTGCATATCTAAGTCTAGGGTATTATGATGAGTAAGGAATGGTCTAGCTGCTGCACCTCCAGCAACTGTAGTAAGTATAGGTGTTTCTACCTCTAAATATCCTCTATCATCTAAAAATCTTCTTATAGCTCTAATAATTCTATTCCTTTTTATAAATGTTTGCTTTACTTCAGGATTCATTATTAGATCAACATATCTTTGTCTGTATCTTAAATCAAGATCTTTTAATCCATGAAACTTTTCTGGTAGAATTTGCAAAGATTTTGATAGCAGAACAATTTCTTGAGCTTTTACTGAAATTTCACCAGTTTTAGTCTTAAATACTTCTCCTTTTACTCCTACTATATCCCCTATGTCGTAGGTGCTAAATAGCTCATAATCTTCTTGACCTACAATATCTACCTTTACAAATACTTGTATCCTGCCTTCACTATCTTGAACATCTGCAAAGCTAGCCTTGCCATGACCTCTTTTAGTCATAATTCTTCCAGCTATGGATACTTCCTTACCTTCCATCTCTTCAAAATTATTTTGAATTCTGTTACTAAAGTCAGTTACATTATACTTTTCTATTAGAAATGGATCTTTTCCGATTTCTCTTAGATGCTTTAGTTTTTCCCTTCTAATAAGTAGTAATTCATTAAGGTTATTTTCCTCATTAATCATTTGACCGCCTCCTAGTACACTCCTAGTACGATAGCTACCTGCTAATAGATATTATTTCGTACTTTATTACTCCATCTGGAACTTGTACTTCTACTATATCACCAGCTTTTCCTCCAATCAAGGCCCTTCCCACTGGAGATTCATTAGAAATCCTTTCTTCATATGGATCTGCTTCAGCAGAACCTACTATAGTATATTTAATTTCCTCATCAAATTCAATATCTTTAACAGTTACTCTGGAACCAATACTAACTACTTCTTCTGATATATCTTCATCATCTATAACTCTCGCATTTCTTAGAGTTCTTTCAAGCTTGGCAATACGTTCCTCTAAACGAGCCTGTTCATTTTTTGCTTCGTCATATTCTGAGTTTTCACTAATATCTCCAAAAGCCAAAGCTTGCTTTATTCTCTCTGCAACTTCTTTTCTCCTCACTGTTCTCAGTTCATCATATTCTTCTTCTATTTTTTTTAGCCCCTCAGCTGTTAAAAAGATCTCTCTTTCAGTCATTTTCCTCTCTCCTTTATAAAAGATTTGTCATAAAAACATTTTCCTAATTAATTTACGGTATTATTTAAAGTATATTTGTTCCAACACATTTTCCATAAAACAGCTATATAATGTACTTTAGTCAATGTTAAATAAGAAGCACCGTAAGTATCTTACAGTGCCTACCCTTTATTTATGATGACTATTATAATTTAGTAATCAATCATTGTCAAGAGTATATCATACATATATTTACTTTGATAAAAACACTGAACTATTGCGTTTTTTACCATAATAAACATCTACTATCTCTTTAAGACTATAGTCTTTATCGTTGACTCTTACGCCTACGGGAACAATACTATCACTAATTTTCATTCCTTCATATATATATGAAGGAATTTTATCCTCAAATGAAAAAGCTTCAATATTACTTTTCAGTATTCCATTATTTCTAAATAATAAATCTGTAATTATTAATAAATCTTTTCTATTACTATTTATAGTTTTATGTATTCTTCCTATACTAATATCTATTATTATTGCGTGTCTTTTAATATTAGAGGTATCCAGCCTTGCATCTGAGTCCATGCTTATAATTATATCAAACTTCTGAACTACCCTATCTAATTTGCCTACAGATTGAAGCGAAAGCCCCGTTTCAATCAATACTTCTTTTTCTAGCTTATCAATAAAAGTCATGTCTTTGCTCATAATAGACAAAAATCTTAACTCCTTTGCTATGTTGAGAGTCAGTTTTTCAGTTAGAGCTGTATTATCACTTATTATTAGAATTTCTTTTTCATTTAATTGTTGTCTTCTTAATTTACATATTTCTCTTAATATATATGGAACACGGTCTGCAATCTCACCTCTGCCATCTAGAACCTTTAGCCCACACTTGTCTTCTATATTTTTTATATCCTCTTGCGAAATAGTATGTATTTTTTCTGTTATTAGGTACTCTGTGTCTTCTGTTTTAACTAGATTTATTCCATTAATAAGCCGTGATATATATTCTGATTCTGATAAATTTTTATATGTTACAAATACTCCAACAGCATTCCCATAAACTGTATTTCCTTCACTGTTTTTAAGATTATATACCATTCTAGGTTTTATTCTTTTCTGAAACAGTAAAAAAATGTTATCAGGTATGTGTCTCAAAATTCCTTTTTTTAAATAATTTTTGTAGTGCTCTGGCTCTAAAACATATAAGAAATTACCCTGACACCCTCCTATCCCCTTTCAATAATTGAATTATTCAAAAGATTATTATTCCCGTTAAGATACTCTATTCTAGGTCTAAGCTCTAACTCGTCTAGAATTTGATCAAAATCCTTACTTTCCATATCTTCTGGCTTCCTTCCAGACAAGGCTACTATTACTGCCTCCATTACATTTGTTCCAAAGGACCTTCCATTTAACTCAGGTGTGGTAGTAACTAAAAGCTCTACTCCTCTTTTGGTTAATTCTTCAATATCGCTTGGGGTAATTGTATTTGTAATTATAATTTTACCTTCCATTGTTTCCGGCATGTATTTCTTTATATATAAGTAATCTCCTGCTATAATATCTGCTTCTTGAAAAAATCTGTTAAACTTACTGTTAGAATTAGCATCCTGACTTTTTCCAGTAGGATATAACATGTGAAAAGGCAGTTTCAACAACAGTGGTGCTGCAACTCTTGCGATATTGTATAAGGTATTATATGACTTTATCCTTAAAGGTATTCCTAAAGCAAATATTATATCTCCATACACAATAATACTGCCATTCTCCTCAAAAGCTGCAGCCATGCCATATCTGTCAAGTGCAGATGTAATCAAAACCTTTTTATCTTTTAAGCTTACAATATCTTCCGCATTTACAAGTCTTATTATTCTTCTTTCTAGTGTATCTTTTAAAAAAGTTCCATCTAAAATTGGTGTTTTTGTTGCAGCCTGTTTTAATGGAATTGAGTCCTTAATTATGTACCTTTTATCTTTACATCTTAGATAAATATCTATTCCGCCCAATCCAAAGGCATCTACTTTCCCATCCAGTTCCTTAATGAGTTGTATGGCTTTCTTTTTATCTCCGTCTGTCCCTATTCTTTCGATTATAATATCCTGTCCTAACATATTAGTCTCTACTCTATGATTTCTTTTAGATGAACCAATGCTAATACTAACTACTCTCTTCATCCCAATGCCTCCCCTTATTAGTTTTCGCTTATTAAGTCCCTATATTTTATAAGCTGATTTTCCATTTGTTCTCTATCTGCTATTGTATTTATTTTATTTCTCACCTCGGCTGAATCTCTCATTCCTTTAATATACCATGCAATATGCTTTCTCATTTCTTTGACTCCTATTACATCCCCTCTTAAACTACATAATGCCCTTAGATGCTCTAGGCACATGTCTATTCTCTCGTACTGCGTAGGCAGCGAAAGATTGATTCCATCTTCTAATAACGCAACAGTTCTCTTAAACAGCCACGGATTACCTCTACTCCCTCTGCCTATCATTATTGCATCACAGTTTGTCTCCTCTATCATTCTTAGTCCATCCATAGGTGAGCAAATATCTCCATTTCCTATAATAGGTATTTTCGTATTTTCTTTCACCTTCTTTATAATACTCCAATCAGCCTTCCCAGAGTAAAACTGCTCCCTAGTTCTACCATGAACTGCTATTGCACTGGCTCCGTTATCTTCTATAATCTTAGCAACCTCTACTGCATTTATGCTTTCATCATCCCAGCCTGCTCTAATTTTTACTGTAATGGGTTTTTCAGAGACATTCACGACACTTCTTACAATTTCTCCAACTTTCTTAGGCTCCTTCATAAGCGCACTTCCGTCTCCATTTTTAACTATTTTAGGAGTAGGACAGCCCATGTTGATGTCTATAATATCTATATCATCTCTTTTATTTAGATGCTCACATACAACCTGCTTCATAACTTCTGGATCGGAACCAAATATCTGTAATATGGAGGGACTTTCTCTTTCATCTATTACCATTAGCTCTTCAGTTTTTTTATCCTTATAATAAAGCCCCTTGGCACTTACCATTTCACTATATACTAGTCCAGCTCCCATTTGTTTGCATATAACTCTAAAAACCACGTCTGTCACTCCAGCCATAGGAGCTAGGAATACTCTGTTCTTTATATCTATATTGCCTATCTTCATTAGTTCGCCCTCCTTAACAGCCTACAGAATTAAATAAAATACTAAGCGAACATTTGCAGAACATGACCATAATTCTTAGCGAATGTAGATAAAAAATTCGTTAAGCAATCATACTAAGGTAAGGTCAGCATACGCTGACATAAGGAGTTATAACGAAATCACAGATTTCTGTAACTCCTTTAAACGAAGTGAATTTGCAAGTTGTAGAATTTTTTATCGGAATGAGCTATAGAATTATACATGTTCGAAACCGTGAGTGTGTATTTTATTTAATTCTGCTTATTCCATTATTATAACCATAATAATGAATTATTTCTCAAAGCAATCTCGCTACACAAATTTATTTGTTCACTTTCATTCGGTCATACAAATTTGGTTCTCACCTAAGTTTAACCTACCAGCGATTTCCTGATAAAAGCATTCAGAAAATCGGGTTAGGTCATAAAAAACAAGCAGCTTTAGCTACTTGTTTTTTTCGTATATTATTCTTAATCCTTCAAGAGTAAGCAACTTATCTATTTTAGTTATAGTTTCTGATTCGCTTGAGATTAAGGTTGATAGTCCTCCTGTTGCTATTACGTCTCTTACTTCATCGTTCATTTCTGCTTTCATTCTCTTAACTATATAGTCCACTAATCCTACATATCCATATATTATTCCTGCCTGTAAGCTATTTACTGTATTTTTATTAATCACTTTTTCCGGCTTCACTATCTCTATTTTAGGAAGCTTTGCAGTTCTTTGGAACAATGCTTCACTTGATATTATTATACCAGGAGCTATGGTACCGCCTTCATACTCCCCTTCTTTTGATATAGCACAGAAGGTTGTGGCTGTTCCAAAGTCTACTATAATTAATGGTCCCCCATACTTCTCATATGCTGCGACTGCATTAACTATTCTATCCGCCCCTACTTCTCTAGGATTGTCATACTTAATGTTTATACCAGTTTTTATCCCTGGTCCTACTATTAGGGCCTCTTTATTTAAGTATTTTACGCTCATTGCTTGAAGTGTATGCATTAGGTTAGGAACAACAGATGATATTATTACACCCTCTACATCTTCAATGTTTAATCCATTATATTTGAATAGTTGGTCTAAAATAATCCCATATTCATCTGAGGTCTTATCTTTATCAGTAGATATTCTCCAGTCTTTAAGTAACTTTTCTCCCTGAAAAACTCCAAGCACTGCATTTGTATTTCCTACGTCACATACTAAAATCATTGTCACACCTACTTTTGTAATATATAGTATTCAAAGATTTATTTAAATCATTTTTGTTTAGATTGTTTTCGCATTCCTAGTATTACACTTGTAACTATTACGACGGCAATTATAACCTCTGGTATACCGTTAGCTATTCCTACTCCTAAGATTATTTTTCCTGCCAGCTCGGGATCTCCACCCATCATCTCCACATACCATCTGCCATAGAATAGGTAAATCATACCTAAAACTCCTACAGTATTAGTCAGAGTTCCTAGTATAGTTCCTATCATAACATCTAAAGCATTATGATTTAGCTTTTTATAGGAGAGCCAGCCAATGAATATAGTAATAAACACCAGAGCTCCACTAAATACTAGATTTCCTAGCCCAATATCTCCTGACGAATACACTCCTATGTTTTTTACAAATGAAAAGGTTAAATAGGCTAGTATAGCTGTCCAGATACTGACCAGAATAATCATAGAAGCTCTCTTGTTCATTTTTCTTACGGCTACAAATGTGTAATAAGATACTAATCCTATAAGTACCCTCGGTAGTATAGATACTAATGGATTGTAGAATACTGGAGATATGATTGTTGGTGTAGTAATAGCTCTTATCAAGCTAAAAATACCAAATATGAGCCCAACAAGCATACCTACTATTGGACCTTCAACTATAGCCCCTATAATTACGGGGATATGCATTATAGTTGCGTTTGTAGGTCCTACCGGAATAAACCCTATGGGAGTCATTCCCAAAACTGCCGAGATAGCACCAAGCACTCCGATAATAGCCATCTTTCTAACATTAAAAGATGATTTTGCATAAACATTTGACATTTAAATCGCCTCCCGCTCTAGTTCCTTAAAGGATACCAGTCGAATTATTAAAAATACTTTTTCAACAATATAGTCCAATTCCATCGGATATTGGCTATATTATAATTTTATTTTAACAACTTTTACATATGTGTGCAATGATTATATCAATTTTTTCATACCTATAAATTTGAGCCGCTTATATGCCATTATATAGCTTTTGGGAAAGGAAGTAGTTAAGAATGTTTCACAGGTTAAACATACCCGTGTAATCCTCTTACCGATACTTCTCCAGATATAATTTTAGATATGTCCCCACTCTTATCTTGAATTATTAGTTCTCCCTCTTCGCTAATATCTATTGCTTTTGCCTCTTTTTCTTCCCCCCTTATTATTAATCTGACATCTTTTCCTATAAGTGCTGAATTTTCCTTGCATATTTTCATAGCTTCCTCTATACTTCTATCTTCAAGCAATTTATTATATAGCTCTTCAAAGTTATTTAATATAAATGCTACTAATTTCTTTCTTTCTACTTCATGACCTGTTTCAGCTTTTAGTGATGTAGCTGTATTTCTTATTTCTTCAGGAAATTCATTTATATTAGCATTAGCATTAATTCCAATACCCACTACTAAATAGTTTAATCTATTCAATTCTCCATTCATCTCGGTCAATATACCACAAACCTTTTTGCCATTTAGGACTATATCGTTAGGCCATTTTATTTGAGTTCTAACTTCTATTTGAACCAATGCCTTCCATACTGCCGCTGCTACCACCTGTGTAATCTTTACTGCATCCTGTGGCTCTATTTTAGGTTTAAGAATAATAGACATCCATATACCTTTCCTATTAGGCGAAGACCAGCTTCTTCCAAGCCTACCCCTGCCATTTGTCTGTTCTTCTGCTATAACCACAACCCCATGAGTTTTTTCATTATTAGCTAGCTCCTTGGCCTTTACATTTGTAGAATCTATTGAATCAAAGTAAAAAATCTCTCGCCCAATATGCTGAGTATTTAAATACTCAGATATCTCTTCATAACTAAGAATATTTGGTGCAGATAAGAGCATATGTCCTTTTCTAGATACTGATTCTATTTCGTAGCCTTCTTCTTTTAATGCATTAATATATTTCCAGACAGCGGTACGACTTACCTTTAATTGTTCGCTAATCTCTTGCCCAGAAATAAATTGGTTTTTGTTGTCTTTAAGCAATTTTAGTATTTTTTCTTTCATGGTATAGCCACCTTTCTGTTTTACGGAACGAAGAATCGTCATTCATTACAGTATTCTGAACTATGGTCATCCTTCACTGAAGGTTGGGATAGAGAATATCCATCACATCAGCTAGAACAATAATGCTTTCTATCTTATATAATAAAACAATTATCAGATAAAATCACTATATATTCAAAGAGTCAATCTCAAGGCAAACAAAAAATAGTTTAGGGCACCCATTGGGCGCCCTATATTTTATCCTCCGAA
>DFOH01000012.1 GCA_002376545.1 Firmicutes bacterium UBA3546
ACATAAATGCAACACTAGTAACTCCATAGTCCTTTTTCTTATGACTTAACCTGACTTTCAGAATGTTTTTATCAAAAAATCGATGGTAGGTTAAACTTAGGCGAGTACCAAATTTATGAAGGGTAGCGAGCAAATATATTTGTGCTGTGAGGCTGCGTCATGAAATAATTATTTTTGTTGAAGGAAAAAACCTAACCGTGAAGAAATAATATAAATTAGGCAAAAGATGTTTTATTAAGTAAACAATTCATAAACCTAGAATATAATTATTGGAAGGAGGGATTAAAGGACTATGAAAAGACCATTGATTATTGCACACAGAGGGGCTTCTGCATATGCTCCTGAAAATACTATGGCTTCATTTATCAAAGCTTTAGAAATGAATGCAGATGGTATTGAGTTAGATGTACACATGACAAAGGATAAGGCTTTAGTTGTATGCCATGATGAAAAGGTAGACAGGACAACAGATGGAGAAGGTTTTGTTAAGGATTTTACTCTGGAGGAGATTAAAAGCCTTGATGCAGGAAGCTGGTTTGGAGAAGAATTTAAGGGGCAAAAGATACCAGAGCTAAGGGAAGTATTAGAGCTTATAAAAGATACTGATATCATGTTAAATATTGAACTTAAAAATGCTCCAATAATATATGCTGGAATTGAAAAAAAGACAATTGATATGATTTCAGAATATAAAATGGAGGATAGGGTGATTATTTCCTCATTTAATCACTACAGTCTAATAGAGGTTAAAAGAATAAACTCTAGAATTAAAACTGGAGTATTGTATATAGCAGGGCTAGTAGAGCCTTGGATATATGCAAAAAGATTAAATGCTGATGCCTTACATCCAATTTTTTATAATCTATTAGTACCTGATTTTGTGAAAGGGTGCTTTGAAAATGGAATAATGATAAATCCATTTACAGTAGATGATGAAATGTATATTACAGCTTTAGTTAATCTTAAGATAAATGGCATTATAACAAATTACCCAGATAGAGCAGTGAAAATACGAGATGATATTGGAGGGAATTAGATGAAGCTTAACTATAAAAAGACCTTTATATTAGGTCTTGGATTCTTTGTAATCAGTTTAGTGTGGTCGCTTTATAATTTTTATGTTCCATTATTCCTGAGAGACTTTGTTGATAGTCAGTTTTGGATAAATGCAATAATGACATTTGACAATATTCTAGCTGTATCCTTGATTCCTGTTATTGGAGCCATGAGCGACAATACTAGAACTAGATTTGGAAGAAGAATGCCTTTTTTAATATTAGGTATTCCTATATCCGCCATATTATTTAGTGCATTACCTTTTTATAAAAGCTTTTTAAGTATAGTTGTTATTTTATTTTTCCTTAATCTATCTATGTCAATATATAGAGCGCCTACAATAGCCTTGATGCCTGATATTACTCCACCTCCACTTAGAAGTAAGGCTAATGGGGTTATAAATTTTATGGGTGGATTAGCATCTGTTCTAGTTTTATTTGTTGGGGCATTTGTATATGAGTATAACAAGTACTTGCTATTTATAGCAACCTCAGTACTCATGATAGTATCTTTATTTCTCCTAATAAAATTCATAAAAGAGCCCAATAAAGGAGTAGTCAGTAAAGAGGATAGGGTAAATATTTTTGGTGCTTTAACCGAAGTGATAAAAAGCAAAGACAAAACTGCTCTTTATGTATTGTGTGCAATTTTCTTCTGGTTTGTTGCATATCAAGGAGTTGAGGCTACTTTTAGTAATTATAGCGTTTATTTTTTAGGAACAACTGAAAAAACAGGCTCAATAATATTAAGTAGCTTTGCAGGAATGTTTTTAGCATTTGCCATTCCAAGTGGTTTGATTGCATCAAAGGTAGGGAAGAAGAAGACTATATTAATGGGTATTACAGGTTTGGTCATAGTATTTCTTATTTTATCAACTATTAGAACTACAACTACATTTTTATCATTACCGTTTAATATTATAATGATGGGTCTTATGGGAATAGGAGGATTTTTCTGGTCTTTAATTAATATTAACTCTTATCCTATGGTTGTGGAGTGTACTACAGAAGATAAGATAGGGACATATACAGGTCTATATTATTTCTTCTCATCCTTAGCAGCAATACTTGGACCATTAATGTTTGGCTTTTTTGTTGATATAATCGGTTTTGGATTTATGTTTATATTATCCTCACTATCTTTTGTATTAGCTTTTGTATTTATTTTTCTAACTAAATCCAAAGCTGTAGAAAATAATATTGAAAATACAAATTAAGACAAGTGTGATTTAAATTTATCTTTTAGAATGATAACTACTTTTATTTTTTGATATAGGTTTGTAAACAAAACTAATGGTAATTATAAGAATAATATACTATTATATATGTAGTAATGAATTATTTTTGGCTTCATAAGAATGATTTGGGAAAGGTGAACTTTATGAAAAAAATAAAAGTAATCTATAATCCTTCTTCTGGCAGACAAATTATCCAAAAAAGAATAGACGCAATTTGCAAGATACTTTTGGACAATGGATATTTGGTAGGAAAGGTTGCAACCCAGAAAAAAGATGATGCTATGTATGAAACTATAAAATGCTGTAAAGAGGATTGGAACGCCATAGTAGTTTGTGGTGGAGATGGTACAGTAAATGAGATTGCAACAGGAATTATACTAGGGGGAAGAAAAATCCCAGTTGCAATTCTAGCAGCAGGTACAGTCAATGATTTTGCAAATTATATGGGGCTTCCAAAGGATTCAAAGGAATTTTGTGAAATGATTATGAACGAAAACACCATAGATGTAGATTTAGGGAAGTGGGGAGACAAATATTTTGTAAATGTAGCTGCTGGAGGTTTTTTAACTAATGTAGCTCATCAAGTACCTACTGAAAGTAAAAATGTTTTAGGAAGAATGGCTTATTACTTAGAAGGACTTAGGGAAGTTCCCAAACAAATGTTTAATGGAATAAATGTTAAAATAACTAGTGAAGAGTATTCTTCAGAAGAAGAAATATTTCTATTTTTAGTATCTAATAGCTCATCAATTGGAGGCTTTAAAATGCTTGCACCTAAGGCGCAAGTAGAGGATGGACTTTTGGACTGTATTATTATTAGAAAAACAGAAATACAAGATGCATTATCGATTTTCTTAAATGTATTAACAGGTGAACATATAAACCATCCAAATGTCGAGTATTTTAAGACAAAGAAGGTTACTATTGAATCAGAAGATGAAGTACAGGTAGACATTGATGGTGAATATGGCGGGATTCTTCCAGCAACCTTCCAAGTAGTACATAGAAGCTTTAGAATATTTAATTAAAAAAGCTTTTTCTTGTTATAAAAAGTATAAGGAGCCTTTAGGCTCCTTATATTACTCATTAGTAGCTTTATCTATTGTATCTTCACTTCTTATGTTTTCCATTTTGCATTTACCTTCAAAAATAGCATTTTCATCTATTATCAGAGTTTTAACTTCTACATCTCCAAAGAGCTTTGCAGTATTGCCTAGTCTGAGATATTCATTGCATTTGATATTTCCGTAAACAGTTCCAGATATAAAAATGTCATTGCCTTCTAAATTGCCTGTGATTTTTCCATCTGCTCCAATAGTAATATTACCATCTGCCACAATATCTCCATCTATTTCACCATCAACTCTAATAGTTCCATTAGCTTCTACTCTACCAATTAATCTAGTGTTTCTGCCAATTAAGGTATCAATTTTACCTGAATTATCTTGACCTTTCTTAAACACATTTATCCCTCCAAAAATATATAGTTAGTCCATGTTGTCTATGACCTTCAACGGGTCTATTGGATTACCATTTAGCCTTACCTCAAAGTGAAGGTGAGGGCCTGTACTTCTACCGGAGCTTCCCATTTCACTGATGACCTGACCCTTTTCAACCTTATCTCCAACTTTTACTAAGAGCTTCCTATTGTGTCCATAAACTGATTGATAGCCATATCCATGGCTTATGATAATATATCTTCCATAGCCACCATTATAGCCAGCAAAAGTTACAATTCCGCTTCCTGCTGCTTTTATCTTTGTTCCCGAGCTGTTTGCTATGTCTATTCCGTTATGAAACTCTCTTCCTCTACCAAAAGGATTTTTTCTATAGCCAAATCCAGAGGTAATTCTTCCTGTGGTTGGCATCATATTAGGCTTAGCGTCTAGATATCTTAGCTTGACCTCAACATCATCAATAAGAGAGTTCAATTCCTGTGAGCTCTTATCTAACAGGAAGGATAATTCCTTTATTTGAAATTCAATGTCATATTCACTTGCATTAAAGAAATTATCGCTTCTAATGCTTGGACCACCTCGAGAGGGAAGACTACTAATATTTTGCTCTATATCATCTTGTTCTTTTTCGGAGGAATCCTCAATACCCACTAATGTTTTTACAATCTCTTGTAGATTGTCTATTGTATTTAGTTTTTCTTGAACCTCTGCTGATATAGCTCTTAAGTTGTCAATTTCTAGTTTTTGCTGTCTATTTACTTCCTCTAATGAAATAAGTTTATCACTTTTTTCGCTATACTCTTGTTTTAAAAGATCATAGGAAAAATAGAGATTAATGCACAGGTATCCAGCAATTAATAAAATAGATGCAATTAATCCCGCAAGAAATTTAGGAATCCAGGTTGCTATATTTATTTGACTGATTTTATTTGAGTGAGGAATTATTAACAATGAAAAGGTATTTGTTTTTTTGTTTTTAATATGTACAGTTTTCACTTTTCCCCCCCTTTCAAAATAGTATCATATGTATTATATCATTAAATACAATATATTCTAGCAAAATTTACTAACTCCTTTTTATAAAATTTTAATTTTAAATTTTCTTTTCAAATAAATTTAGCATGACTTGAGTTTCATGTCGAATAGAGGCATCCATTGATTTATTAGATTAAAGTATAAAGCATACTAAGCTAATGTACTATTTTGAGAGATTGACTAAATACTCATAATAAGATAATATATTTAGTGAGGCGAAACATATTGGGAGGTGAGAAGATGAGCCAAAATGAAATTGAGAGTAACGTTGTAGCAATTGAAAAATATTTGAGAAAAATAGATTGGATTATTAGGAAAAAAGGTAGGGAAATTTTGAATGATATAAACATTACAGACCCTCAATTTATAGCGTTGCAGCATCTTGTAAACAATCAACAACTTACTATAGGAGAGTTAAGTCAAAAGATGTCCTTGGCTTGCAGTACTATTACAGATTTAATAGATAGAATGGAAAAAAGTGAGTTAGTCAATAGGGAAAAGGATGAACAGGACAAAAGAATTGTCAGATTAGTAGTTCAATCTAAGGGTCTTGAAATAGTACAGCAGGTACTTGAAAAAAGAAGAGAATACCTATCAGGCAAATTAGCTGGGCTAAGCGATGATGATAAGGATATTCTGCTAAGAAATCTTAAGTATTTGTATGAGGCAATGACTGATGAAACTTAAATAAAGGGGGGGACAGGAAAGGTGCCTGATGAAGCAGTAAATATAAAAGGCAACGAATTGCCTGAGTCTAATCTAGAAAAGTCTACCATCAAATTAGCCCTGCCTGCTATTGGAGAAATGTTAATGCAAACTCTATTAGGCTTTGCAGATATGGCTATGGTTGGGAGTTTAGGGCCTGTAGCCATAGCAGCAGTAGGACTTAGTGATATGCCTATGATGACATCCATGTCTTTTTTTGCTTCTATAAGTGTTGGTACTACAGCTTTAGTAGCTAGGGCAATAGGGGCAAAAAAACAAGATGAAGCTAATAATGTAGCTAGACAATCTCTAATACTGAGTATAATTATGTCTACAATATTCGTAATTCTTGGACTATCCCTTGCTATTCCTATTGTAAAGTTAATGGGAGCTGAGCCAGATGTAGTGCCCATATCTGCTTCTTATTTTAGAATAAATGCTTGGGGTTTTCCTTTTATGATAGTTACTATGGTGATGAATGGTGTACTACGTGGTGGAGGAGACACTAAAACTCCCATGTACATAAATGGGCTTGCAAATATAGTAAATATAGTAGGCAATTTTTTCCTGATATATCAAAGTAGAACTATCGATGTTAACATTCCCTTTGCGAATAAAAGTATTTCTTTATTTATTCCAGGAGCGGGATGGGGAGTTGACGGAGCAGGAATTGCTACTACCTTCTCTAGATTTGTTGGATTTGTCATTATAATGATGATCCTACTTAAAGGGAGTAAATTCTTAAAAATTGACTTTAAAGAAAAACTAAGGATAGATACCCAAATTATAAAAAGAATTTTCAATATTGGCATTCCAGCAGCTGTGGAGCAATTTCTTATGAGATTTGGGCAGCTGCTATTTAGTAGAATAGTATCTTCACTAGGTACTGTAACATTTGCAGCTCATAGAATTACTATGACTGCGGAATCCTTATCCTTTAATGCTGGATTTGGATTTGCATTAGCAGCAACAACACTTGTTGGACAATATTTAGGAGCGGAAAAACCTAAGCTAGCAGAGAAAAGCGGATTTATTGCAGTAAAAATGGGTGCGATATTAATGGCAATTGTAGGAGTATTCTTTTTTATATGGCCAGATTATTTTCTTATGATTTTCACTGATGATAAAGAAATACTTAGCATGAGCAGAACTTGCTTAAGGGTAGTAGCTATATCTCAACCATTTTTGGCAGCTGTTATGGGCTTTTCAGGAGCTTTAAGAGGCGCTGGAGATACTAGGCGGGTACTGGTAATTACTCTTACAGGAATATGGGGTATCAGATTGCTGTTTACCTACATCTTTGTAGTTATTTTCAACTGGGGTTTACTTGGTGCTTGGATTGCTATGAGCTTAGATTTAGTAGTCAGAGGTATACTGTATTTCTTTATGTTTAAGGCTGGAAAGTGGAAGTATATAAAAGTATAAGACTAAATCAGAGAATAATAAGATAGAGTCTGATTCTCTGTCTTATATTCTCAGTCTTATATTTTACTCTTCATAAGCAACTATTTTTTATATTAGATATTAAAACATTTTAATATATATGATATAATATGGTATAAATGTGTTTCCTAATATGAGGCTTCGTAGAAGATAATTTTAGCTTGTGGGGGATATAGTATGCAACTAATCAATAGCAGATATAAAATCAATAAAATATATAGGGCATATGACCATAGCACATTATATATGGTATATGACTTATGGAATAATAATGACGAGCTATTGTTAAAGTTGTTTAGTAATGACAGCAATAATCATTCCCTTTTCAATGAGCTTTCTGAAACATTTATCGAAATAAAGAGCTTAAGGCATAAATGCATTATTCCTAATCATAGTCTTGATATTGTAAGCTCAATTGATAATAAATCTATAAATATGAGACAGTTTTTCTATACCTTCGATTTCATTAAAGGAACTAAGCTCAGTAGGCACATCGGAAAAATGAGTATTACTCAGATATTATCCGTAGTATATCAGCTTCTAGAATTAGCATCATATATGGCTTTTAGGGGCTATATATATAGATATATAAACCCAGATAATATTTTTGTTGTTGATGACAATAAGAATATTAATATTAAATTAGTGGATTATGCAACAATAAATGAAATAATATTTAAAAACTTTTATGACGATGAGTATAATTTATTCACTGCTCCAGAGATAAGAATGAAGCAAAATGATTCTAGAATCGGGTCAGATATTTATTCAATTGGTATGGTGTTTAAAAACATGCTAACAGGTTCTGCCCCTACAAATGATGAAAAGAAATTTAATATATCAGATGATTTGGGGCTTAGTGAAGCTCAGAAGAAGAGAATTATTGAGCTCGTCAAAAGATTAACTGATCAAGATTATGATTTAAGGATTAATGATGTCAGTGAAATAGCGGAGGAGCTAAATAGTATTTTTGGACAAGATTATCAGCTTAATTTGACAGAGGGAAGAAATGTCTTGAATTTTAGTAATCAAATCATCGGCCGTGACAAAGAGATTAATGATATTTTAGAAGATGATAATAGGCTTGATAGTCGAATCTTAAATAGGAGGCTAATATCCTTTACAGGTGAAGAGGGTATAGGAAAAACAAGGCTGCTAAAAGAACTAGCCTATAGACTTAAAATGAGGAAAAGGCAAGTATATCATACATCTATTTCAGAACTAAACACTAAAGAATTAGGTCCAATAATTAGAATACTAAAAAGTATGATAAAGGATTGCGATAATAGACTTATTGATTCCTATGGCTGTGAGCTTGTGAAGATAATACCAGAGATATCAGAGTTCAGAGATGTGAAACCTTCACCTATGCTAAGCGGAACAAAGGAAAGGTTTAGGTTATATGACAGAATAACGAAGTTTATTATTGAGAATATTAAGAATACTCCAACATATATAATAATAGATGACCTTCATAATAGTGACATCGAAACTATTAATTTAATAAATTATTTAGTCAACAGTAATGGACAAGCTCCTTTAGTAATGATAGTTTCATATAATAAAGATTTGATTAAAAAGAAAAAGGCTCTCAGTGATACTATAGCCAGTTGGATAAACCAAGATAAGATTTATGAGCATCGACTTTTACGCCTAAATCTGGATGAAACATCAAAGATAATTAAGAATATTCTTGGAATAAGCTATAAACCAATTAATTTCTCTACTAAAGTCATGAATGATACTTTAGGGAATCCAGGGCATATAGAAGAAGCGCTTAAGAATTTTGTAGCTACAGGAGAGCTATATATTGATGAGCATGGACGCTGGAGTGTACCTACTAGAAACTATACTACTTTATATATTCCGCCAAACATAGAGGATGCAATTAAAAGACAGGTGAAGCTTCTTGATAAGGAACTGTTAGAGATAGCTAAGTATGTCTCTATATTTAATACTTCTGTTTCTAAAAACATCTTAAAGAAAATTGCTGAAGACCGCAGTACAGATGTTGATGCTTTAATAGATAAATTAGCTTCCTTGAAAATTATTGATGAAAGGGTTGAAGATTGGGGATTTACTTATGACTTCTATAATAAGCATATTAAGACATTTATATATAATGATATTTCAGATGGCGAAAAGCTTAGACTCCATAAAAAAGCTGCACAAACTTTAGAAAATACTTATTTGCAGCAAGAGAGAGGAAATATTGACGAACTCATTTATCATTATAACATGTCTATGCAGACTGAGAAGGCTATCCAAAAAATTATTTACAATGCTAAGAAAATGAAAGGCTTAGCAGGTAATATTCAATGCATACATCTATGGGAAAGCGCTTATGGTCTATTGAGAGATAAAGAAGGAAAAGAAAAAGATAAGCTTGAAATATTGGCTAATTTAGGTAATTTATATTTGATTCAGGGCATGACAGGAAAATCAATAAACAGCTATGAAGAAGGACTAACAATAGCTAAAAAAATCAATTCAAAGAAGTATATGGCAATTTGTTACAATGGTCTATCTGCTGCTTTTTATAGAAGACTTGATATAGAACTCACAAAAAAATATGCAGAAGAAGCAAAAAGCATAGCTGAAGAAAATGATTTCATAGAAGAGCTGCTTGAGTCAATTCGAATGATTAATAGAGTGGATATATCAAGAGGAGAGTACAATAAGGTTTTAGAAAATACAAGTAAATATTTAGGTGTTGCAATAGATAATGAATTTGATTTGTATATAGGACATTATTATAATCACATGGGTATAGCTAAGCTAAATACTGGTTATACAGATTTAGCAAAAGATTATTTTTTAACTAGCTTTGATTATTTTCAAAAATCTGGTGATTATGTAGAAACAACAAGAGCTTTAAACAATATTGGATTTATATACTCTGATTATCTTGATGATGTAAATGTTGCAATGAAATATTTTGAAGAAGGCTTAGAAATTTCGCGGAAATTTCAATCAATAGAAAGCGAATTGACATTCTTAAACAATATAGGTGAACAGTATTTAAAAACTAATGATTATGAGAAGGCAAAAGAGTATATTGAGAGAATGGAAAGTGTATCTAAGGATATTGAAGATGAAAATTCTTATTTTCTATCTCAAATTAATCTTTGCCTCATATATCTATCTACTGGGAAGTTCGATAGATGTTATAGTTATTATGAAAAAGCCAATAGAACCTTTAAAGAAGGTTTTGTAGAGGATCAGAATATATCAAGATATTACTACATTCTATTTAACCTTTATCTAACCTTTGGAAACTATGAAAATGCTCTTGAATATCTAAATCACATAATGGGATTTGATCAAGGTGAAAGTATAGTAAAGCTAGACATGCGATTAAAAGGTATATTGCTAAAATATTGGTCTAGTGGAATTATAGAAAAGGAAGACATAAATAAAATAAGAAATCTTTATGAAGCCAGTAATTATTTAGGAGAAAGAAGAAAAGGCCTGTTAATACTAGCTCATACTTCTATTTTATATGGCGACAATGAGCTTGCACAGGAGCTGTTGTTAGAAGATTATGAATTAAAGGACATATTTACTACAGAATATTTGGAGCTATTCAGAAATATGATTATAGGTATATTAAATAAAGATTTTAATATTTTAACTAGTGTTTTAGAAGAAGTAAAAAATAAAGGGCATTATGAAATAGAATTTTTTACTGATATTGAGCTTGGAGATATATGCTTTGATGATACTAAATATTATAAAGCAGTAAATTACTATTTAACTGCATTAGATTTATTGTACAGGCTAGCAAAGAAAATACCAGATAAAGACCTGCAGGTTACCTTTGTTAATAAGAACAAAGCCTCAATGATTCTAAATAAGCTTAGAAAAGTAGTTTCTGTTGTTAAGGGAAATGAAGTCTCATATAGTGAGCCGACTGACTATAATGAAAACACTAAATTAGAAGAATTTTTTAATATTAAGGATATAGTGGATTTATTTAGTGAGGATATATACAGTATTGAATATAATGAAAGCTCTGAATCTGGAGAAGGAATTGCTAACAGCTTTGAGGAATTAATACTGCAATTGGACAATAATTACATGAATAACTTAAATTCCATACTGAATTATGCAGTTAATAAAACTTTTGCAAGTAGAGGATTAATCGTTATACACGATTTTGAAACTGACCAGCTAATTACAGCAGCATCGACATCACAGGAGGATTTCACACCTGATAAAGAAATTATTTTATCCGAAATCAGACAAAAGAATAAAGGGATATTAGTTAATAAATCTTTTGGATATGAGGGATTTGATGGATTATCAAATATTAATGATAGCATAAGAGCTATGATATGTATGCCTATCTTCAAATTAAAACCGTCAGATGATGAGGAAAATGTGCCAAATAGGAGAAAAAGAACCAAGGCTAACAATCAAGATTCTATAATTGGATATTTGTACCTAGATACTGATAAAATATTTAATAAATTCGATAGCAAGAGATTTAAACTCATTGATGCACTTTCTCACCTTATTTCTATTAATATTGATAATTATATTCTTAAAATAATATCCTCAGTAGACAAATTGACGGGAGTATACACCCGTAAGCATTTTGATAGTGTATTTAAAGACTTCAGTTCAATGGCCAGAAGGGATGGAAAAGAGTTTACAGCTATTATGATAGACATAGATAAGTTTAAGAACGTAAATGATACCTTTGGGCATAGAAAGGGAGACGAGATTCTAGGGAAGATTGGAAAAATTATTTTAGAGAATGTAAGAAAATCAGATATAGTGGGCAGATACGGAGGAGAAGAGTTTATTGTTGTTTTACCTGATACAAAACTAAGAGAGGGAGAAATAGTTGCAGAAAAGATACGAAAGATAATAGAGAAATCTACTTTGATTAATGAAAACTATCCTATAACAATTAGTTTAGGGTTATCTTCTTATCCTGAGCATGGACAGACAGAAGAGGAGCTTATTGAAAAAGCGGATCAAGCATCATATATAGCAAAGGAAACAGGCAGGAATAAAACTGTTCTATGGAGCAATGATGTAGGTAAATCAAGAAAGAGACTAGATAAACTAGCAGGAATAGTCACAGGAAATACTGTTAAGGATCAGAGAATTGGTCTTGTAATAGTGGAGATAATTGATATAGTGAAGGAGAAATCGGATAAAGAAGATAAAATATTTAAGGTTCTCGGTAGAATGATTGAAACCTTAGAGGCTGAGCAGGGTATTCTTATCGTATTAGATGGGAAAAATGAAATTGATAGGGTTTATGGGAGACTTAGGTTTTCAGATGCATGGATAGAGAATCTAGAATACAATGAAAAGACAATTTCTAAAGCCATTAATGAACAAAATGGAGAATTCTTTATTGATTGGGAAGATATAAGAGAGATAGACCTTATTTCAGGAAAGCCTAATTGGCAATCAGTTATTGTTGTACCTCTTGTTAATAATGGTCAGGTTAAGGGAGTATTGCAGCTAACAGTTCCGATTAAGGAAAAGGAGTTTGACTATAATAGCTTCAACTTTGTGAACACTATTGGCAGTATAATAGCAGCTATGTTATAATCATAGCTGCTATTACATATATATACGATTTCTATGATATAATAAAAACAGATAAGAAAATTGAAGGAGTGAGATTATGACTGCAACTATTAAGGACGTAGCAAAAATGGCCGGGGTATCTATATCTACAGTTTCTAGAGTTATTAATGATTCTAAGCCTGTAAGTTCAGAAATAAGACAAAAGGTTCTAGAGGTTATTGACGAGTTAGGATATAAGCCCAATGAAATAGCGAGGACACTAGTAACTAAGAAATCATTTTTAATTGGAGTTATAGTTACAGATTTGGGAGATACATATATTGCACAGCTAGTAAGAGGAATAGAGGAAGTAGGAAAGATGTATGATTATGACATCCTTCTTTGTAGTACTTATGGAGACAAGGATACAGAACTAAAATTTATGCAGCTTCTAAGCAGGAAACAGGTTGAGGGAATAATTTTGATTTCAGACTCATTAGACAGTGAAATTGATAGGGAAATTAAGGATTTCAAAATTCCATTCGTATACTTAAATAGATATTTTTATACTGAGGATTTTCCTACTGTAACCATAGATAATGCTGAAGCAGCATATGAAATGACCAATTACTTAATCAAATTAGGACATGAAAACATAGCCTATGTATCAGCCAGCCAAGAAGAATATTCACTAGAACTATTAAAGCTAGACGGCTACAAGAAAGCAATAGCCGAAAATGAGGGACTAGTAGAGAATATATTTTATGCTAAGGGTAGAAGCATAGAAGATGGTTATGAAATATGCAGTGATATAACTGAATCTGATAATGATATAACGGCCATATTCTGTAGTCACGATGAATTAGCTATTGGGGTATTAAATTATCTATATGATAATGATTTTGAGGTTCCTGAGGATATATCTGTAGCTGGATATGGAGACATAAAAACCGCTTCTATATTTAGACCTAGATTAACTACAATTAAAGAGCCATTTTATGATATTGGAGCAGTGGCTATTAGAAGAATAATTAAAGAGATTAAGAAAGAAAGTATGGATAAAAATACTATATTTCTTCCATTTCAAATTCAGAAAAGAGATAGTTGTGCTAAAATATAGATTTAAAGATAGGTACTACTATAATTACCTTTGTAGTGGGGTGTCAATATGACAGATAAGAATAACAGTGAAAGACAAAATTATGTATTAAATAAGAGCAATATAAAAAGAATAATTATTGCTATTAGCTTAGAATCTTTGATTATACTCATAATTGCACTTATTAAACATGGAAGATTTGCTAATAGCAAGATTTTTAGCGACTATTTTTTTGTTGTAGGAATTGTGCTGTTGATTTTAGGTGCATTAATTAGAACATTTGCTTGGCTAGTACACAAAAGGTCTGTATTAAAGCCTAGGGATGAAAACGAAAATGATGTAGCAAAAGCTAAGCTGGCTCTTAAAAACATATCAAAAACATTATCTGTTATTGGATTCGCTAATATTATTTTTTCTTTGATTTTTGTAGCAATATACTATTATGTATAAATGGTGGTGACAATATGAGGACTTTTATCGCTTTTGAGTTTGATAATCTTTTAAAGCAAAGAATTGCTCTAATTCAGGATAAGCTTAGACGTTTATCTATAAGAGGAAGATGGACTCATATTGACAACTTTCATCTTACTCTTAAATTTCTTGGAGATACAGCAGAGGAACAGAGCAATAAAATTGAAGAGCAGCTTTTAGATGCTTTAAGTTCAGCTAACGCTGTTAATCTATCCTTAGATAATATAGGATTTTTCTCTGGAGATTCAGATATTAGAGTATTATACTTAAGTCTAAAGGGAGAGATTAGAGACTTACAAAAATTAAATAGCAATGTAGAAGATAGTATGGCTAAGCTAGGATATGGAAGAGAAAAAAGAAGCTTTAGTCCTCATATTACATTAGGAAGAAATGTTGTTTTAAAGGATAGCTTTAATTCAGTCAAAGAATTATTAAGGGAAGACTGTAATTACAATTTTACTCTAAGTAAAATTTCTTTTATGGAAAGCCAGTTTTCAAATGGAAAAAGAATATATAAGCCAATAAAAAGCTACAGCTTAACAAAAGCTTCTATCTAAGCATTGCAAGGAAGTTTTTGCTGAAACTTACTTACAGAAAATTCCTCGAATTTAAAGTTAATGTGGAATTTTCCTATTCGTTATAAAAAAGCTTCGAGACCATTGAGAGACTACTGAAAAAGTTCTCTTTTGTCATACTGAGAATCAGCGAAGAATCTCACATGTATTGAAAATATGAGATTTTTGGACTGCGTCTTCAATGACAAAAGAGAAAGCTATAGTTTTTCAGTGGTCTTTATTGTATAGTGTGCTTTGGAGCTTTAGCAGGTTAAAACTGTGCATTACTAAAATTTGTTGAAGACTTAAAATTTTTTAGAAATATTGCAGGATTTTTTATAAAATTAAAGAATAGATAAGTATGCAAGACATAATTATGACAAGGAGTGATATTGTGGGAAAAGTAATTATAGATGGAAACAGCCTTAAAATAGAGGACGTAGTTAATGTATGCAGAAATAGTTATCAGGTCGAGCTGTCTCATAATGCAATAGATAATGTAGTTAAATCCAGAGAGGTAGTAGAGAAATACGTAAATGATGAAAAGGTAGTTTATGGGATTACTACTGGCTTTGGAAAGTTTAGTGATGTGGTTATTTCAAAGGATGAAGCCAAAACCCTTCAAAGAAATTTGATAATTAGCCATTCCTGTGGAGTGGGAGAGCCATTAGATGAGGAAATCGTAAGAGGAGTTATGCTTTTAAGGGCAAATGCATTGGCAAAGGGTTATTCAGGCATAAGACTTGAGACATTAAATACACTTATAGAGATGATTAACAAAGGAGTACATCCTGTAATTCCCGAAAAAGGCTCGCTGGGCTCAAGCGGAGATTTAGCACCTCTTTCACATATGGTACTTGTAATGATGGGAGAAGGTGAAGCATTTTATAAAGGAAACAGATTGTCAGGAAAAGAAGCTATGGAATTAGCTAATATACCTACTATAGAGCTAACCTCTAAGGAAGGCTTGGCTTTAATAAATGGCACACAAGTAATGACGGCAATAGGTGCACTTACAATATACGATGCCATGAATTTAAGTAAGCTGGCAGACATAATAGCAGGTTTAACCGTAGAAGCACTATATGGAATAGTAACAGCCTTTGACGAAAGCGTTCATCAGGTACGACCACATGAAGGACAAATAAATACAGCAAGAAATTTGTTGAAAGTATTGCAGGACAGCAATATGACCACAGAGCAAGGGGAAGTAAGAGTTCAAGATGCCTATGTTCTAAGATGTCTTCCTCAAATTCACGGAGCTAGCAAGGATGCCATAGAATATGTAAAGGAAAAGGTAGAGATTGAGATTAACTCGGCAACAGATAATCCTTTAATATTTAGACATGAGGATAAAGTAATTTCAGGTGGAAATTTTCACGGACAGCCCATGGCTCTAAGCTTTGATTTTTTAGGTATAGCATTAGCTGAACTAGCAAACGTTTCCGAAAGAAGGCTAGAAAGATTAGTAAATCCAGCATTAAGTGAATTACCAGCATTTTTAGTTGAAAAGGGTGGATTAAACTCAGGCTTTATGATAGTTCAATATTCTGCTGCATCGCTAGTGTCAGAAAATAAAGTACTTGCACATCCTGCAAGTGTAGATTCCATACCTTCATCAGCAAACCAAGAGGATCATGTATCTATGGGTACGATTGCCGCTAGAAAAGCAAGAAGTATATTAGACAATGCTAGAAAGGTATTATCTATGGAGCTTTTAGGTGCATGTCAAGCCATAGACTTAAGAGGTAATAAGGGCTTAGGAAAAGGTACCAGTGTTGCCTATGAATTAGTTAGGAAGGATGTATCTAAGCTTGAGGATGATAAGATAATGTATAAGGAAATAAACAAATGTGAATCTCTATTAAAGTCAAATATTGTAATAGAAAAAGTTGAAGAATGTGTTGGAAAATTATATTAGGAGGAGGGTTTTATATATGATAAATAGTCTTGAAATTTCTAATGCCATGACTATTAAGCTTGATAATGAGCTGCCACCTATGCCTAAATTTATAGAAGGCATTAGAAGGGCACCAAAGAGAGAGTTTATATTAAATAAGAGGGAAACTGAAATAGCTCTAAAGAATGCTCTAAGGTATGTACCGAAGGAGCTTCATGAAGAGCTGGCTCCAGAATTCTTAGATGAACTAATGACTAGAGGCAGAATATATGGATATCGCTTCAGACCAGAAGGAAATATTAAGGGAAAATCAATAGATGAATATAAGAGTAATTGTATAGAAGGTAAAGCCTTTCAGGTAATGATTGATAATAATCTTGACTTTGATGTAGCTCTTTACCCTTATGAGTTAGTTACCTATGGAGAAACAGGTCAAGTATGTCAAAATTGGATGCAATATAGATTAATTAATAAGTATTTAGAAGTACTGACAGATGAGCAAACTTTAGTAGTTGCTTCTGGTCATCCAGTTGGACTATTTAAATCATCAAAGGAAAGTCCAAGAGTTATCATTACTAATGCTCTTATGGTTGGAATGTTTGATAATCAGGAGCAGTGGATTAAGGCACAGGCCATGGGAGTAGCTAATTATGGACAGATGACTGCGGGTGGTTGGATGTATATAGGACCACAGGGAATAGTTCATGGAACATTTAATACTATTCTTAATGCAGGGAGAATAAAGCTTGGAGTAAAAGATGATGGAGATTTAAGAGGACATTTATTTGTATCTTCAGGTCTTGGCGGCATGAGCGGCGCTCAAGGTAAGGCTGTAGAAATAGCTAATGGCGTAGGCATAATTGCTGAGGTAGATTATTCAAGAATTAAAACAAGATTAGATCAAGGCTGGATAAGCAGAGCGTCAAGTGACTTGAAAGAGATTTTTACTTGGGCACATGAATTTATGGAGAAAAAAGAACCTATTTCCATAGCATATCATGGCAATATTGTAGATTTACTTGAGTATTCAGTAAACAATAATATTCACATAGAGCTATTATCAGATCAAACCTCATGTCATGCACCATATGATGGAGGATATTGTCCACAAGGCTTGACATTTAAAGAAAGAACTGAGCTCTTAAACTCTGATAAAGCTAAATTTATTGAGTTAGTAAATAAGTCACTTGTTTACCATTTTGAATTGATAAGAGAGCTTTCTAATAGAGGAACTTATTTCTTTGATTATGGAAATAGCTTTATGAAAGCAGTATTTGATGCAGGAGCAAAGGACATAGCTAAAAATGGAGTTGACGAAAGTGAAGGCTTTGTTTTTCCATCATATGTTGAGGATATATTGGGACCACTTTTATTTGACTATGGGTATGGACCTTTTAGATGGGTTTGCCTAAGCGGAAAGCATGAAGACCTTATAAAAACAGATAGGGCTGCTATGGACGCAATTGATCCAAATAGAAGGGGACAGGATAGAGATAACTATGTATGGATAAGAGATGCAGAAAAAAATAAGCTTGTAGTAGGTACTCAGGCAAGAATTCTATATCAGGATGCTCTTGGACGTAGAGATATAGCCCTCAAATTCAATGAAATGGTTAGAAATGGTGAAGTAGGACCTATTATGCTTGGAAGAGACCATCATGATACAGGAGGAACAGACTCACCATTTAGAGAGACTTCTAATATTAAGGACGGCAGCAATATTATGGCTGATATGGCTACACATTGTTTTGCTGGAAATGCTGCAAGAGGAATGAGTCTTATAGCGCTCCATAATGGCGGAGGAGTAGGCATTGGAAAATCCATTAATGGAGGCTTTGGATTAGTATTAGATGGAAGCGAGAGGGTAGATAGCATCATAAGAACTGCTATACCTTGGGATGTAATGGGAGGAGTAGCTAGACGTGCTTGGGCAAGAAATGAGAATTCTATAGAAACTTGTATAGAGTATAATAACATGCACAAGGGTACTGACCATATTACACTGCCTTATATACCAGATGAGGAGTTAATCAGTTCGATTATAGATAAGGCTTTTCAATAAAAATATAGGAAACTTAAATTCATTTGAAGATTAGCACTTAATTAGAAGAGGGGGAGAGACAATGGCTAAAATAGTACAATGTGTTCCTAATTTCAGTGAGGGTATAGATAAGCTGCTTATAGAAAAAATAATTGATGAAATAAGAAAGGTAGAAGGCACAAAGCTAATGGATTATTCCATGGATAAAGACCATAACAGATGTGTAACTACTTTCATAGGTACTCCTGAAGCAGTAGAGGAGGCAGCTTTTAATGCATGTAAAAAAGCAGCTGAGCTTATAGATATGAGCAAGCATAAAGGAGAGCATCCAAGAATGGGAGCAACAGATGTTATTCCTTTAATACCTATTGCTGAGGTTACAATGGAAGAATGTATAGAAATGTCTAAAAGACTTGGAAAAAGAATAGGTGAAGAGCTGGGAATATCCGTATTTTTATATGAAAAATCTGCAAGTGCACCTCATAGAGAAAACTTGGCTTCTGTTAGAAAAGGTCAGTATGAGGGTATGAACGAAAAAATGAAGGACGAAAGCTGGAAGCCTGATTTTGGACCAGATATTTTAAATATTAGCTCTGGGGCTACTGCAGTTGGTGCTAGAATGCCTTTGGTTGCATTTAACGTGAATTTGGACACAAATAATTTAGAGATAGCAAACAAAATTGCCAGAAGTGTAAGAGGCAGAAGCGGAGGCTTTACATCCTGTAAAGCTCTAGGAGTTGAAATAAAAGAAAGAAACATTGTTCAAGTTACTATGAACATGGTAGACTATGCAAGTACACCACTTTATAGAGTATTTGATATGATAGAAAGAGAAGCAAAAAGATATGGTGTAAATGTTATAGGAAGTGAAATAATTGGGCTAGTACCTATGATGGCACTAATTAACTGTGCAGACTACTATTTAAGAATAGAGAATTTTAGGGAAGACCAGATACTAGAAAAGAGAATATATGAATAGGGTGATTTAATGAAGGCTGATATTGTTATAAAAAACATATCTCAGTTAGTTACAATGGATGGACCTGATAGACCTAGGATAAAGGAAGAAATGCAGAATATTGGATTGATTGAAAATGGAGTTCTAGCTATAGCAGGTGACGAGATTATTTATGTTGGGGAAGGAGAGCTGCCAGAATATATTGAAACTCATAGCGATACTAAAATAATTGATGGTACTGGAAAGACAGTAACCCCTGGCTTAGTAGATCCTCATACCCATTTAGTTCATGGTGGCTCTAGAGAAAATGAGCTGGCTATGAAGCTAAAGGGTATGAAATACATGGATATATTAAAAGCCGGTGGTGGAATACTAAGCACTGTTAGGGCTACTCAAAATGCTTCTTTTGATGAATTATATAAAAAGGCAAAAAAGAGTCTCAGTACTATGCTACAATTTGGGATAACGACAGTAGAAGCCAAAAGCGGGTACGGGCTTAATACAGAAACTGAGCTTAAGCAGTTAAGGGTTGCAAAAGAGCTAAATGAAAAACATCCAGTAGATATAATATCCACATTTATGGGCGCTCATGCTATACCAATAGAATACAAGGATAATCCTGAAAAATTTGTAGATATAATTATTAATGAAATGATTCCTAAGGTAGCAGAGGAAAAATTAGCCGAGTTTTGTGATGTGTTCTGTGAAGATGGCGTATTTACAGTAGATCAAACTAGGAGAATATTAAATGCTGCTAGAGAATACGGTATGCTTCCTAGAGTTCATGCTGATGAAATTGAGCCATTTGGAGGTGCTGAGCTAGCAGCGGAAATAGAGGTTGTATCTGCTGACCACTTGGTTGCTGCCAGTGAAATAGGTATGAAAGCCATGGCTGAAAAAGGTGTAATAGCGGATTTACTTCCTGCTACGTCATTTAATTTGGCTACAGGGAAGTTTGCTAATGCTAGAAGAATGATTGAATTAGGAGTGCCTGTTGCACTGTCTACAGATTATAACCCTGGTAGCAGCCCAACTGAAAACTTACAGCTAGTGATGTACTTTGCTTCACTAATTCTAAGGATGACTCCAGAGGAAGTGTTTACAGCAGTGACAATAAATAGTGCATGCTCTGTTAGAAGACAAGATAAAGTTGGTAGCTTGATTAAAGGAAAGAAAGCTGATATAGTCATATTTGATTCTCCAAACATAAATTATATAATATATCATTTTGGAATAAATCATGTAGATACGGTGTTGAAAAATGGTAAATTAGTAGTAGAAAAAGGTAGAGCTAAGGGCGCATTTTAATGTGCCCTTTTCTAAAACCTAATATAAATAGTATAATATATTTATTATAAACTAGGAGGAGCTTAGATGATTTCAAAAGAAAAATTAGATAGAATCAATTTTCTAGCTAGAAAATCAAAAGAAACAGGACTCTCGACTCAGGAAAAAGAGGAACAAAAGTCCTTAAGGCAAGAATATTTATCTGCATTTAGAGATAATTTTAGGAAACAACTTGACTGTATTGAGGTAGTTGACGATAATAAAAATCAAAAAAATTAGGTGTGAAAAAATTTTTTGAAGGAAAAACGAAATTATTGTAGAAATAAAGAGATAATAGAAAAAATAAGGGGGATTTAAATTGTCAGAAAATCAATATGTTATATTTAAGCTAGGTAAGGAAGAGTATGGCATAGATATAATGAATGTTAGCGAAATAGTTCAGTACCAAGAAAGTGTGAAGGTTCCTAATTCACCTGTCTTTATTGAAGGCATAATAAACTATAGAGGTAAAGTAATCCCAATAGTATGCCTAAAGAAGAAATTTAAGATGGAAAGTAGCATTAACGATGCAAATACTAGAATTATTGTCATCAATACAAATGATAGACAGATAGGCTTTTTAGTAGATGAAGCATCTCAAACAGTAAGAATTGATGATTCAGATATTGATCCAACTCCTGACATCATTACAGGAATAGAGAGAAAGTATATAACTGGCGTAGGTAAAGTTGATAATAGATTGATTATTTTAATTAATTTAGAGAAAGTGTTAACTGACGATGATAAAGAAAAAATTGAAATGTTGGAAGTATAATGTCAACTTTTATAGGAAAGTAAAAGCAATGTAAATTCGTGTCAGTGAAAACTACATATCTCCTTCAATAGTTGTCAAATTTTTCGAGGCAAGTCTTCTATACTTATATAAAGGATATAAAGTATAGGAGGCTTTTTATGAAGAAAAATAGTATTGTTCTAATAAGTTTTGTTTTAGTTTTTTTGTTAGTGCATGGATACTTAGCATATGGTTCTAACTATGCAAAAAAGAATGATGTCCATGAAGAGATTGTACATGAGCTATTATTTAGTAGGACAAGCATTATGAATAGGGCACTATATAATGATGAAGAAATAAATGATATTTTTGTAGAGTTAGAAAAAATAGAAAGCGGAAAGCTACTTGAAGAGGATGTTGAAGCTTTATTATATGCAAGAACAAATTCTACAGACTATATATTTATATCTAATGTAGAGGTGCTAAATGTAGAGCTGCTTGGATTACAAGGTAATACTTATAATTTTAAAGCACTTATACAGTGGATAGTCATAGAAACCGAAGAATTGAAAGAAGATGTGGAGTATTTTATTCAAATAGTGCAGGAAGATGGAAAGTTTTTTTTAACAAGCTTAGAGCCTGTTGAACAAATATAAATTGGACATTCAGCTAGCTTAATCAATAATTCTCAGAGGTGTTAACATTGTCAAAAGCTAAAATAGATTTGAAAAGAATGAACGAAATAATTGAAAAAACTATTGTTACAATAGAATCAGGAAGGCAGGAAATTTTTGAAATTGCTGAAGATGCTAGAAAAGAATGTGAAAGAATTGAAAATGAGTTAGTTAAAATAAATCATAAAATTTCTTCAACTATATTTGAAGTAGATAAGCTGGAGCGAGAAGAAAAGAGAACTAAAGCTAAGCTTATGATGGTTAGTAAAGATTTTAACAAATATTGTGAGGAAGATATAAGGCTTGCTTATGAGGATGCAAATAATATCAGAATAAAGCATATTTTAAAGAGAAGAGAAGAAAAGGATTTAGCAGATAAAAGAACTGAGCTGGAATTAAGCTTTAAGAAAACATTTGAAATTGTGAAAAGAGCCGAAAAACTTGTATCACATGTTGGTGTAGCTATGGATTTCTTAAAAGGTAATTTAAGTGATATTTATGAAACCATTGGAGATATGAATAAAAAGCAGCTTCTAGGGATTAAAATTATAGAAGCCCAAGAAGAAGAACGAATGAGAGTTTCGAGAGAAATACACGATGGACCTGCACAGTCAATGGTCAATGTAGTTCTAAAAGCAGAGCTATGCGAAAAATTGCTGTCAATAGATACTAATCAATCAAGAACAGAGCTGCAAAACTTAAAAGATATTGTTAGAACAAGCTTAAAAGACATTAGAAAAATAATTTATGATTTGAGACCAATGTCATTAGATGATTTAGGACTTGTTCCTACTATAGAAAGGTATATTGATAGCTTTATAGAAGAAACAGGAATTAATGTTGAGCTTATGGTAATAAACAAACAGCATGATATCGATTCTATTATTGAAATTGCATGTTTTAGAATAATTCAAGAAGCATTGAATAATATACTTAAACATTCAAATGCTCAGGATGTATTGATTAAAATAGAGCAAACTCTGGACAAGCTGTGCATTGTTATAAAGGATAATGGTATCGGGTTCGATATGAAAAACAATAAGAGTAAGACAGGAGAAAGTGGATTTGGACTTATTGGAATGAAAGAAAGAGCAGAGCTGTTAAATGGGAAGTTGGATATTATTTCATCTATTGGAGAAGGAACTAGAATTATTCTAACTATACCCCTAGAAAGAAAGGATGGATTATATGAATGATAAGAGTATTTCAGTTTTAATAGCAGATGATCATTCACTAATGAGAGAAGGACTCAAACAGATACTTGAGCTCGAGCCTGGTATAAGAGTTATATCTTTAGTATCTAATGGTGAAGAGGTGATTAAGGAAGCGCAGCGTAACAAGCCAGATGTCATATTGTTAGACATAAATATGCCAAAGATGAATGGTTTAGACACACTAAGAAGAATAAAGGATATTGGGATAAATTCTAAAGTGATTATGCTTACTATTCATGATGCTAGAGAATATCTATATGAAACAATAAGAATGGGAGCTAATGGATATGTATTAAAAGATGCAGACTCTGATACTTTAATAAAGGCTATTAGAGATGTTGTCGAGGGCAAATCCTACATACAGCCAAGTTTATCTGAGCTATTAGTGAAGGAATTCAGTACTAAGGGAGAAAAAAGCAAAGAATCTTCTCTTATAGAATCACTAACAAAAAGAGAGTACGAGGTACTTACTCTTATTGCAGAAGGAATGAATAACAGAGAAATTGCAGAAAAGCTGTTTATAAGTGAAAAAACTGTTAAAAACCATGTTTCGAACATATTTAAGAAAATTAATGTGTCAGATAGAGTTCAAGCTGCAATATTTACATATAGAAACAATATTAAAAAGCTATAATATATTACATAAAAAAGTCTAGATAACTAGGCTTTTTAGGTTTTATTCTGAAAAAGCCGTAAAATTATTATATTGTTGACATTAAAAAAAAGTATATATATTATATTAGTTAGGGACACTAAATTTTAAATGGAGGGATTCAAATGAGCGAGAAAACCGAAGGAAAAAATCTTCAAGAGCTACTAACCCATAAGTGGAGAAACTCTTGGGAGCATTTCAACGAAAGCGAAATAAAGGATGTATTTGAAACTAGTGAAGAATATAAGATTTTTCTTGATAAATGTAAGACGGAGAGAGAATCTGCTGATGAAATCATTAAGAGAGCAAGAGAAGAGGGATACATATCTGTTGAAGAGTTAATTGAAGCTCAAAAGCAAATAGAGCCAGGAATGAAGATTTATGCTGCAAATAAAAACAAGGCCGTTGCACTATTTGTAATAGGAAAAGAGAAAATTGAAAAGGGTATGAACATAGTAGGTTCCCATATTGATGCACCAAGAATTGATTTAAAGCAGTTTCCTCTATATGAAGATTCTGAATTAGCATTACTTAAGACTCATTATTACGGTGGAATTAAAAAATACCAATGGGTTGCTTTACCTTTAGCCCTTCATGGAGTTCTCATAAAGAAAAATGGTGAAAAAGTAGAAGTGGTTATTGGAGAAGATGAAAATGATCCAGTATTTTTCATAACAGACTTACTACCACATCTTGCAAAGGACCAAATGGCTAAAAAGATGGACGAAGGAATTACAGGCGAGGGATTAAATGTTTTATTTGGAAGCATACCTTATAATGATAAGGACCTAAGCGATAAAGTAAAACTTAATGTATTAAATATATTACATGAAAAGTATGGAATGGTTGAAGAAGATTTTACTTCAGCAGAGCTTGAAATAGTTCCTGCGGGCAAAGCTAAGGATGTAGGTATTGACAGAAGTATGGTGGGTGGATATGGTCAAGACGATAGAGCTTGCGCTTTTACAGCTCTTAAAGCAATTCTTAGTGTAGAAAGCCCTAATAGAACAGCTGTTGGGTTGTTTGTAGATAAAGAAGAGATTGGCAGCGTTGGTAATACAGGAATGGAATCTATGTTCTTTGAAAACACGGTTTCAGAGCTTATAGCCTTATCAAATGGCAGCTATAGTGAATTAACTGTAAAAAGAGCTCTAGCAAATTCAAAGGTATTATCAGCAGATACATTGGCTGGATTTGACCCTAATTATCCTGAAGTATTAGATAAGAAGAATTCCCCTTTTATTGGTAAAGGAATAACCTTAGTTAAATATACAGGCTCTAGGGGGAAAGGTGGCTGCAATGACGCCAATTCTGAGTATCTAGGTGAAGTTAGAAAGCTATTTAATGATAATAATATTATTTGGCAAATGGGTGAGCTAGGTAAAGTAGACCAAGGCGGCGGTGGAACAATAGCTTTCATATTAGCTAGATATGGTATGGAAGTAGTGGACTGTGGAGTACCGCTTTTAAGCGTTCACGCTCCTTATGAGATTGCAAGTAAGGCAGATATCTATATGACATACAAAGGATATAAAGTATTTTTTGAAGCATAATAAAAGCCGAGATTTTTCTCGGCTTTTTTCTATAAGAAGCTATAGTTGTGCTTTTGAAATATATTCAGTTACAAAATCCCTAAATGTTAGACTCAATGGCGAAAGTTGTCTTTTTTTATGATAAACAAAATAAAATTTACGCCTTAAATCTAAGCCCTTAATACTATAGGGTTTCAATATTCCCATATCTATTTCTCTCTTTATAGCTCTTTCAGAAATGAAGCTAATTCCAATATCTAACTCAATAAATTTTTTAATAGTTTCAACGTCCTCAATATATGCAAGAATATCAAGTGCATCTAACTCAAGCCCTTGTTCCTTTAGTTTATTTTCCAGAAGTTCTCTTGTACCAGAGCCTTTTTCCCTAAGAATTATTTTGTTTTCCAATAAAAAGTCCATATCCAGCTCATGATATCCTTCCCACGGATAAGCCTTAGTGTTTGGCACTACTGCATATAGCTTGTCTTCCATTAAATTTATGTATTCAAGCTGTGGAGAAGGGAATTTAGCCCCAATAATTCCAAAATCGGTTACACCATCTAATAAGCCTTCAATGACTTTTTTTGAGTCGAAGTCCGTTAATGAGAATGTAACATCAGGATATTTATCAGTGAACTGTTTTAATAATAGGGGTAGAACATAATGCCTTGGTATAGAGCTAGAGCTTATTTCTAGATGACCTTGTACCTTGCCCTTATGAGCTCCCAAATCAAATTGTGCCATGTTGCGCATATTTACAATGTTAAGCGCATATTTGTAAAGAAGTTCACCAGCTTCAGTAGGTGAAATGCTCTTACCTGATCTATTTAACAAAAATGTTCCTAGCTCATTTTCTAGGTTCTGAATATGGCTTGTAACAGTAGGCTGAGTAAGATATAATTTTTGTGCAGCCTTTGAAAAACTTTTTCTATTTACTACTTCTATAAAGGTTTCTAGTTGTCTAAAATCCAATATATCACCACTTTCTATGCTCATAATTAAATACTATTAGAAAAGAACAATTTTGTCAATTACTATAGATAATACTAATAATACTAAACTTTTATATGGAGGTGAGCCATGTGAGTAAAGAGACTAAAATTATACTAGATGAATTGAATTTTACCATAAGTAAGCTAAATCAAAAAGAACGAGAAGGAAAAGAACTTAAAGAAAGTCAGTACTGGTATAGGGAAGGCTTAAAAGCTGCAAGGGAAATAGTATTAAATGTAGAAAAGCTAGGAGTGTAGCTATGTATTAAAGTTGAAATGTGCTATTATGCTCTCATATTAAGTAATTTTTAATAATATAATCTATTAAAGCTGATATGAGAGGTGATATTCATGAAGCATATGACGATACTAGAATATGATGATGGTTCAGGACTTACTGAAAAGGTACAAAGATGGGTAAGTGAAAATGAGGAACAAATACTAGAAATAATAGATATTGAATATTCACAGCACGGAAATATTTTCATTGCTACAATAACCTACGAGGAGCGTACATAAGACTATAAAAAACAATATAATCTAAGTANNTACTTAGATTATATTGTTTTTACTGGAGGATTAGGCTGATTCAGATGCCGTACAGACAACGACAGTTAAAACAGATAAAATAATTATACTGTTGTTCTACTCTTAATTTTTTGCATAAATATGTTATATAAATTGCAATGAACTTACTACATGATAATATCCTTTAGTTTATCCAATACTATACGACACACTATATTTTCATACTAAAATTATACAAAAGCCGCAACACAATAATCAACAAATCGTTTTGCTGCTGGTGGTATTGTTTTTAAAGAATGTACAGCTATTCCTAAGCTTATGGTTTGAGGTGGAGCTACGGGTAGTTTTACGACATCAGCCTGCCAGTTTTTTGTAATAAGCTCGTTCATGATACTCATGCCCAATCCTTGTTCTATCATCGCAATAGCAGCGAAATTCTCCAACGTAGAGAAACTGATAGTAGGCGTTAATCCATTGATTTGTAATGTTTCAATTACATCTACATCTTTTCCCAGACCAGGCATGATAAATTTTTCTTCCTGACACTTTTCCAGCGGATATGTTTTTTGATTTGCCATGGGATGCTCAGGAGGTAAAACTGCTATCATTGGATCATCAGCCAGGGGTATCCATTCATATTCCATAGGAACCCTGTAGCTTAAAAATGCTATATCAATTTCCCTGTCGTCAAGCCATTTCGTAATTTCTTGACGTATACCCTCCATTATGTGTATTGTTATGTTAGGATAATTGATTTTAAAATATTTAATTATTTCCGGCAGCCAGTGGGTTGCTATGCTGGAATATGCACCTATTGTTATCTTGCCAGTGCTCAGTCCGTTAATCTCAGAAGCAAGCTGATAAATATGCTCTTCCTGAATTAAAAATTCTCGCACGGCAGCTAATATTCTAATTCCATTGTCCGTAGGTCTTACTCCCTTTTTATCCCTTAACAAAAGAGGAAAACCCATATCAGCTTCAAAAGCATTCACAAGTTGGCTTATACCAGAAGGAGTATATCCTAATACCTCTGCAGCCTTTGAAAAACTACCATATTCAACTGAAGCTAAAAAAGCCTTGCATCTGGAACTTTCCATAATAACTCACATTCCTTTCGCTTTGCTCAGACACAAATTGTAATGAAAATGTCTAGCGAATTATTTTTTAGTCTGATAATTCTTCAATTTTTTGAGTAGCGGTTTATTGGCACTCTTATTAGTGGGCAAAAATTCTCTAGTTTTTCTTTCAACCTGTACCTTGTGTTTTAAGTTATACTATAAACTCTTATGACAAATTGTAGTTTTACTTTATAATAATATTATTGTATTCTATACTTAACAGAAAAACAATAAATATTTTATAAGGAGATTTGTCTTATGATAACAAATAAAAGCGTAGAAAATGGAATTGAACAAATTATTGCTGACAGCTTATATGATTTAAAGCGCCCTGACTTATTTCGCAAGCCCATCGTTGCTTATTCATCTGCTTTAGACGAAAGATATGCACAGTTGAAAGAGATTATTGGCAAATGGCACTTAAATCCTACAGAATTATTGCCGGATGCAAAAAGCGTTATCAGCTATTTTGTTCCTTTTACAAAAGAAGTTGCTATGGAACCCAAAAATGTGGAGAATGGTTCCTTCTTATGGTCGGAATCCTATCAGGAAATAAATCAGCATTTTGACCAGATTAATCAAGCGGTAGCGGACTTTTTAACAAAGCTTGGCTATTCAACAAAAACAATACAGGCAACTCACACATACGATCCAAAGGATTTAAAATCTATGTGGTCACACAGAAGTGCGGCTGCTATTGCCGGTTTAGGAGCATTTGGCTTGAACAGAATGCTGATAACTGAAAAAGGCTCAGCTGGACGTCTTTGCACTATTATAACTTCAGCGCCATTACATGCAAATTTAATCCCAATAGATAATAAATGCTTATATGTAAAAAACGGTTCCTGCGGACTTTGCTTAAAAATATGTCCCGTTAAAGCTTTAGAAGCTGACTCATTTAAGAAGTTTGCATGTCAAGATGAAGTCAATAAAAATGAAGAGCTTATGAAAAAAAATACAAATCTTAAAAACGTGGATACCTGTGGTAAATGTATCAGTATTTGCCCTGTGGCTTATATCGAATAAGCACTGAATGAAGTTTAATGCACATAAAAATAGTGATTCAATAAGCTTATTGAATCACTAGTTTGTTTTTGCTTCGATAGGAGCTTTTCACTAAACTTTTTTGCTCAGGAAATACTGTATTGTCTTTAGGGTACCCGATTGCCAAATAGCATGGAAACATGTAATCTTTAGGAAAGCTCAAAATCTGAGCAACATATTCCGGAAAGATAAAAGTAATATTAAAGAAATTTTTAAAAATGAGACTTTTTGAATTAGTAAATCGTGTTATATGTAAGGAGGTGAGTTGATGGAGGACAATTCTTTATTGCGTACGGATAAAGAATTGGCTGAAATGTACCAGCGGAATGTAAATAGAGTTTATAAGCTGTGCTATATATACTTGAAAAATGCTGTTGATGCAGAGGACGCCGTTCAATCTGTATTTCTAAAGTTGCTGCAATCAAATGTTTATTTCAATGACTACGAGCATGAAAAGGCGTGGTTTATCACAACAACAAAAAACTATTGCAAAGATATACTAAAATCTTGGTGGAAACGACAACGTGTTGATTTTAAAACTCTGCCAGATATTGCTTCACAAAATGAAGATAAGCAAGAAAAAGGAATAATTGAAAAGCTTCTTGCTCTTCCTGAAAAATATAGGGTGATTTTACACCTTTATTATCTTGAAGATTATTCGGTAAAAGAAATAGCAACTCTTTTAGGGCGAAACGAAAGCACTATCCGGTCACAACTGCAAAGGGGTCGCAAAAAACTCAAAATTGATTTAGGAGGTAAAGACTTTGGGTAAAAAAGTTGTAAATAGAATATCTAAAATTCTTGAACCTACAGAAGAACAAAGAGAGCGAATGTTTAGTAATATTTTAGATAAACGCAAAAATGAAATTACAAAAGAAAGAGGGTTCACGCCTACGAAACGTTTAAGACCCGCCCTAGTGGCGGCTGTGATAGTGTTCTGCTTGATTACTACAACAGCGTTTGCTACTGTATATATGGGATTGGATATTAGCTTCCTAAACTTTCTGAAGCCTTCAAGACATGAGCAAGAGGAATATTTGGCAAACGGAGCTTACGTTGTTGATAAGCAAGTAAAAAACAAAAATGGAATATTGGACATTAAACAAGTTATAGGTGACAGTAATGTGACTTTAATTTTAATGGATTTTATAGCACCGGATGGAACAGTTTTAAATAAGGCGCACTATAGTTTTGAAGATATAGACATTGATTTTGGTCACGGTTTCGCAGGTTATGGGATTATTTCATTGAAAGATGAAAATATCAATGATAATAAAGTCAGTATGGTCATGAAGGTTAAAACGAACGAGAGCTTAATGAGACAAAAATTTCATTTGAAGCTTACAGATTTAGCAAGCTCCGATACCATTCCGGGCGAGTTAACTACTGTTGTATCTGGCGAATGGAAAACGTCTTTTAAGCTTGACTTTAAAAATTATTCCACAGATTATCAAGTAGATCAAGCAATCAAAATGTTTGGCTATAATGCGACAATCAAAACAATTTCGATTTCCCCAATTTCTGTTGCATTAAAGCTTGAAAGTTCTTTTGCAGAACAAATCGGCGATGCCTCAGACAACCAGGAAGCGCTTGGAGAAAATAAGTATTCAGACCCTTATCCTATCACAATTAACTATAAGGATGGGACTTCAGAAACAACTGATATTTTTAATGGTATGTACCATTTGGAACATTTTAGAGGTGACATGTTGTTTATAAAAACATTTGAAAGTGTGATAAATGATAAGGATATAAAATCCATTACATTCTTTGACACAGAGATTCAAATTGTTCATTAATTAATCATATTGTATATTGCCACGTGGCGAAAAAAACGCTCTTAGTGGAAGTAATATTCTATGCAAAAAAGCTACTTGAGATTGAAATACTAAGCCAACTACCTATTCTAAGTCTTTCAGGCAAAAACTAAAAGATATTAAGATTCCATAAAGTCCTATTTTTAAAAGGAGTTAGTTTATATGACTAGCTCTTTTTTGTGTGACAGGCAGTTGCACATTCATAAGCAACAGCTTGTGAAATTTTAAGAATTAGGAACAGCAGCAACGATACTGAAAACAGTAAAAACGAGTCTGGAGTTTGGAAACTTAAGAATTCTCGAAGGTGAAAGTTCTTCCCCAGGAGTGCTGGTACAACTTGGGAAGCTTAGCCTAGGGTAATATTGTGAGATGTTGTTTGAAGGAGACGTGGAAAGTCGAAAGACTTCTAGGCGGACTAGCAGACCGAAACGCAAAGGTGTGAAGTACAGGTGGCGGGGTAAACTGGCGACTGTGCGGTAATAACGGGAAGCCAATAATTCTAACCCAATGGACCAGTGGAGTCACCGCCCGAAAGGAGGTGAGAATGTGAAACATAAAAGCGATGAGCAAAGCAAGCGACATGCATTTGGTGGCCTTTGTAAAAAGATACCAAAACATGAGGCAAGAGATTATTACGATGAACTGAAGCGTCAACATGATCGAGAAGCAACCTTTTCCGATTTATCTGCAAAGGAAATGGATCAGATTTATACGGAGAATAAATACTTAGCTACTGAGCAGATTTTCAATGTTTTAGGTCTTAATGTCATTGTTACAGATGATGTGATTGTAAAGGCATTACAAAGTTTGCCAGAACGCAAACGTGATATTATTTTGCTTTCCTATTTCCTTAAGCTGTCTGACCGCGAAATTAGGGACAAGCTGAATATACTGTTCAGAATCAAAAAACAAGTACGTTGCGACAGCTAAAAAATTTTATGGAGGGAGATACCTTTTCAATCCAGAGGATGCTATGACAGATAAGAATAATCTGTTTTTTGCTGTGCGAGTCTTTTTATATGCTAACGGCATGAGCCTGAAACAAATACAGGAATGATTAGGTCGTAGCGATATTCAAACAACTTCAAATATCTATACACATTTAGACTACAGCAGTAAGATTTCTTCGGTGAATGCAATGCTATCGGCATTCTCGTAAGAACAGCCGATAGAGTTTCACGAAGATGAGGGAGGTACTGGAAATAAAAAAGCTCTTTAGTTTAAACTAAAGAGCTGAATTTATTGGTGCCCGAGGCGAGAGTCGAACTCGCATGGTTTCCCGCTCGATTTTGAGTCGAGTGCGTCTGCCATTCCGCCACTCGGGCTAATTAGGCTACAAAAAATATGATAACACAATCATTTTAAAAAATCAATAGTAAAATTTGAAACTTGTCATATAGATATGATGTAAATATGTAACATATTTTTTTCGTTGTAATGATAAATATGTTATAGGTGATAAAATCCTGTAATATTGCATAAACTTTTCTTATAACCAATAGTAAGGTTCTGCATTGTAGGTTTATAATGGTAGTATCCGTTAGGACTAGGATCGTGTGACCATAGGAGCTTTTCTTATGTGGTGTTAATAGAATAATTATTGCCTGTAGGAGGAGATGTATGAGAAAATTCATAATAATAATTGTATTAGTCCTATTATTTTCTTTTGAAAGTGTAGCTCAAGCCCAAACAGCAATATCTCAATATAGAATTGAGATAGATATACTATCTAGGAGTCTCTATTTCTATGAGAACAATATTGTAAAAAAATACCCTGTTGCAGTGGGAAAGGCTAGTACACAAACACCAATAGGAGAATACAAGGTAATTAACAAGGTAGTTAATCCATACTACTCCAAGAAAAAAATTGCAGGAGGAAGTCCACAAAACCCTTTAGGAAGTAGATGGATGGGGTTTAAGCCATCCTATGGAATCCATGGTAACAACAACCCTAAATCTATAGGAACATTTGTGTCAGAGGGTTGCGTAAGAATGTATGACAAGGATGTAAAAGAGCTATATGAAAAGATTACATTAGGGACACCTGTAACAGTGAAATACGAACCAATCAAAATAGAAAAGGATATAGACAATAACAACCCAATAATCATTGTCTATCCGGACACCTATAAGAAGATGCATAATCTAGCAAAACTAGTTGATGATAAACTCACAGAGCTTAGTCTTGCAGAGAAAATCGAAGTAAACAAGCTAGATACATTAAAAAAGCTAATAGATAAAGAGCTAGTAGTTTTTTCTGATAAATGGGTTTATATGATAAATGGAAGCTATATTACCAATGACCTAATATCTAAGGATGATGCTCTATATGTAAACCTAGACAAAATATGTAGTTACCTTAATATAGATATTATAGCTACTGAATCCATAGAAACAGCTATGATTTTAAATAATAATATATCTATAATAGAAAACCAAGGCGGTAGATATGTAGCAATTAGCTCTTTAGAGAATAATCTTGGAGGCACTCATGAGATACGACAAGATCAGCAATTAATTAATCTAGATATAAGCTATATTTTATTTAACAGCAAGTTTGTAAAGGGCGATGTAATTGATATAGAAGGAGATGCAGCAGTTTCATTAGAGTGTTTAAACAACATATTTTATGGAGAAGTTAATACCTCCGAAGAAGAATCAAGTGTTATGATAAATAACAAGAAATTAGAATCTAAAACTGTTAATAGTAGACCATATATATATTTGAAGGATTTGATAGCTCAGACAAATTTTAAGTCAAATGTATATACGATGGGAAAGTATATGGAAATTTCCAGCGATGCTTATGCCATATATAATGGTATATCCTATAAAGGAATAATCAGGAGCAGAGACTTCTTTATACCAAGGGAGCTTTTAATAAAGATATTATCTGATTATCAAATAGGCACAATTGATAGCTGCGGGTGTTTAACTGCTATACAAAGCTTATTGCAGGAAAATGAGCAATACTATAATATAAATAGGCTTCCCGATTGCTATAAGATAACAAAGGAGTATTACAATACAAAGCTTTTTCTTGATAAAAAATGTGTCCACAAATTTAATTAATTATGAATAAGGAAATCAATTATTGAACGGATTACTAAAAACTTTTAATTTCAGTTAACTGAAATTAGAGGTTTTTTTTGTGCAATATTATCCCAAAAATGATAAAATAGAATTTAGATTTGAAAAGCAAATGAATTTAATTATTTTATTAATATAAAAGGGCATTTTGGGGAAGGGGTGAATAAATGTTCGACAAAGAGCAAAAGCTTATCAAAAAATGCGTAAATGGAAATTTAAAAGCCTTTGATGAGCTAATAGAAAAATATGAAAAAACAGCATATAATATAGCGCTTAGGATGCTGAAGAACCCAGAAGATGCAATGGACGTATCACAGGAAGCATTTATTAAGGTTTTTAAATCCATAAAAACTTTTAACTTTGAGTCAGCATTTTCCACATGGTTGTATAGAATAGTTACAAATACTTGTTTAGATTTTTTGAGAAAGAGAAACTCAAATATATATTCCATAGATAATCCTATTCAAACAGAGGATGGGGAAATTGAAAGAGATATTCCTGATGAAGCTCTTAGTCCAGAGGAATTATTAGAAAAGAAGCTTACAAAAGAGATGGTAAATAGCGCTATAAATAAATTGGAGGAAAATCATAGGACAGTAATAATACTTAGAGATATTCAAGGGTTTAGCTACGAAGAGATATCAAAGATATTAGATTGCTCTATTGGAACTGTTAAATCAAGAATAAATAGAGCAAGAAAAAACTTGAAAGATATAGTAATAAAAGATATGGAACTTAATAGAGAATACAACGTCTAATAATTGAAAGGAGGGATAAAATGAATTGCAGAGAGTTTGCTGATAATATTTCCTCATATATAGATAATGAGATGACCGAAATTGAAAAAAAGGAATTTGAGCTTCATATTTTAGAATGCAATAATTGTAGACAAGAATATGAAGATATGATTAAGATATTAAAAAATATAAAAAACCAGGAACAAGTTGATTTGCCTGATAATTATAGATTAGAACTTAGGAGAAAGCTCAAGGAAGCAGCCAAAGAAGAAAAGAGAATAAATTGGAGGGTTATATCCTCTATAGCCGCTGGTCTTATTATAATGATTATAAGTATTAGTATGTTTTCAGATAAGCTTCCCTTTATTGGAGATGGACAATATTTAAATAAAAGCACTAAAGATGAAAGTCAACAAGAAAACATTGCCTTTGATTCAAATGATTCGATGATAGCAAAGGAAAATGAAAACATGCAAATAAAAGCTTTTACTAGTAGAGATACGGATAATACTAACCCTACAGTAGACAGTGTTCCAGCAAAGACAGATGCAAAAGAAGATATTTCACTAACACAGAGTTTTGGAGTCATGGCTTCTAGAAGCAGTGTAGGAGGGAAAGCCAGAAAAACAATAAAGGAAGCATACTTATCTATTGATTTAGAGGGCTCTGATAAGATTCAGGAGCAAATAGCTAACTATGTTGAGGAAAATGGTGGTTTTGTAGAAAATATTGATGAAGTAGCAGTTGAGAATGATACCGTAACTAAGCAGAAAAGTCATCTAATTAAAATTAGAATACCTACAGATAAATTTGATAAGACATTAGATTTTTTAAAACAACTAGGCACACTAGTAGATGAAAAATTGGATCAAAATGATATCACTGAACAGTATTCTAATATAGAATCAAATTTAAGATGTCTCTACGAGCAAGAAAGCTTATTACTAGAAATACTATATAAAGTAAAGGATACAGATGATAAGTTACTAGTAGAGAATAAGCTTAATAAAGTAAAAGATGAAATCAATTCTGAAACATCAATTTTGGAGGAATATGATGATTCAGTGATACTATCTACTATCAATACTAGGCTGAATGATGCAGATAAAGATGATTAATATTTTTAGGAACTCTAATTCTAGAGTTCTTTTTTTTATGGCTTAACCCGATTTTTTAAATGTATCTGGCGGAAAACTGATGGTGGGTCAAATGCAATGAGCACCAAATTTATGGAGGGTAGTCGAACAAATAAATTTGTGTTGCGAAACTGCTAATTGTTTTGTTTACTGAAAATATCTTTTAATATATACTTAGAGATAAGGGTTTACAGAGCAAATATAGTATATAATAGTATATATATTGTTTTTTATGAAAATATTTAGAATAATAACTTATGTAGTAGCTAAGAGTTCAAATGGATATAAAATTCATTTGGACTGATTAATATTTTATAAGGAGTTGGTATTATTGGGTAAGGATGTATTTATGATCATAGATGGCAATAGTCTCCTTCACAGAGCCTTCCATGCATTGCCTCCTCTAATGAATAGAGATGGAGTTTACACAAATGGAGTTTATGGATTTTTAACCATGTTTTATAAGGTTACAGATGAGCATAAACCAGATTATATTAGTGTTGTTTTTGATAAAAAAGCTCCTACATTTAGACATATTGAATTTCAAGAATATAAAGCAGGAAGAGCAAAAACACCAAGCGAACTAGGAATGCAATTCCCAATATTAAAAGAAATAATTGACAATATGAATATACATAGGATTGAAGCAGATGGCTATGAAGCAGATGATTTAGCAGGTACACTTTCAAAAATTGGAGAAGAAAGCGGACTTGAGACCATTATAGTTACTGGAGATAAGGACTATCTTCAATTAGCTAGCGAAAAGACTAAGGTATTGTTAACAAGAAAAGGTATATCTAATATTGAAGTTTATGATAAACAGGCAGTTATTGAAAGATATGAGCTTACTCCTGAACAGTTTATAGATTTAAAGGGTTTAATGGGAGACAAATCAGATAACATACCTGGAGTTCCAGGAGTTGGAGAAAAAACAGGAATAAAGCTCTTAAAAGAATATGAATCCATTGAAGGAATATATAATAATATAGAAAAGATTGATGGGAAAAAGCTCAAGGAGAAATTAATTGAATACAGAAATCAAGCTATAATGAGTAGAAGACTGTCAGAAATTATCAGAACTGTACCTATTAATATAAATATAGATGAACTTATTTTTCAGGAGCCTAATAAAGAGGAATTACTTAATATCTATAAAAAGCTTGAATTTAATAGTCTGTTAGGGAAGATAAGCTTAAATGACGAGACTAAAAAGGATATATCAAAAGAAGTTAAATTAGGTCTAGAAGCTAATGTTATTAATAAAAAGAAAGAGCTTGAGGATGTTATAAAAGAAATAGAAGATTCTAAATCTATGATTTTTAAGCTTGTAATAGATGGAGACCACCCTTTAACAAATAGTATATTAGGTGTTGGTATTAGAGCTTCAGATAAGTCTAGTTATTATATTGATTTTACTGAAGGTGATATCGAAACTGAGGACTTTTTTAATATCTTTAAGGCCATTCTTGAAAGTGACAAAATAAAAAAGGTAGGGCACAATATAAAGGAAGAAATATTAGTGTCCCACAGATATAAGGTTGACATAAGGGGTATTGCCTTTGATAGTATGATTGGTCAGTATTTACTTAATCCATCTCAAAATGATTATAGCCTAAAGACACTAGCAAATGATTATCTCAATATTGATATTGAAGGTAAAGAAAATATTTTAGGTACAGGAAAGAATAAAAAAACCTTTAGACAAATATTCTTAACAGACAGAGTATCATATATATCTAATGAATTGGAAGTCATTTCAAGAATAAAAAGTATAATTGAAGACTCAATTGCTTCACAGGATATGGATGAATTGTTTTATGGGGTTGAAATCCCTCTAATTAGTGTATTAGCTAATATGGAGTATATAGGATTTACTGTAGATGTAGATAAGCTAAAGGAACTAGGAAAAGAGTTTGATGCAAAAATTGAATTACTAACACAATCCATATACGATTTCGCAGGAGCAGAATTCAATATAAATTCCCCTAAGCAACTAGGAGAGATATTATTTGAGAAGCTAAAGCTGCCTGCTCTTAAGAAAACTAAGACAGGATATTCAACTAATGCGGAGGTTCTTGAAGGTCTATCAGATGTACATCCTATTGCAGAAAAAATATTAGAATACAGACAATTAGTAAAACTAAAATCAACCTATGTAGATGGTTTAATTTCAGCTATTGATAAAAGCACAGGCAAGGTTCATTCTAGCTTTAATCAAACTATTACTACTACAGGGAGAATCAGCAGCACAGAACCTAATCTTCAAAATATACCTATTCGAACTGATGAAGGTCGGAGAATTAGAAAGGTATTTGTTCCTAGCAGTAGTGATTATGTATTAGTAGATGCAGACTATTCTCAGATTGAGCTTAGAGTACTTGCAAGTATTGCTAATGATCCAAAGCTTAAGGATGCTTTTTTTACAGGAGAAGATATTCATAGAAAAACAGCATCCGAGGTGTTTGACGTTAGGCTTGAAGATGTAACTTCGCTGATGAGAAGTAGAGCAAAAGCGGTTAATTTTGGTATTGTATATGGAATAAGTGATTATGGGTTAGCTAGGGATTTAAAGATTACAAGAAAGGAAGCGAAGCTATATATAGATAATTACCTGAAAAATTATGTTAAGGTAAGGGAGTATATGAAAAATATTGTAGAAGAGGGAAAGAAGAAAGGATATGTTGAAACTATTCTGCATAGAAGAAGATATTTACCCGAATTATCTTCAAAGAACTTTAATATAAGGTCCTTTGGAGAAAGAATGGCAATGAATACTCCTATACAGGGAAGCGCAGCAGACATAATAAAGCTGGCAATGGTTAATGTATATGATGAATTGAAAAAAAGAGGGCTAAAATCCAAGTTGATTTTACAGGTACACGATGAGCTAATTGTCGAAGCTCATAGAGATGAAGTGGAAGAAGTAAAAGTCTTTTTAAAGGAGCTAATGGAAAATGCAATATCTTTAAATGTACCTCTTAGGGTTGACATGGAGACAGGTGATAGCTGGTATGACACAAAATAGAACTAAAATCATAGGCCTAACAGGTGGAATTGGGACAGGAAAAAGTACTGTTTCAAAAATCATTAGGGATAGAGGTTTTCCAATCATAGATGCTGATTTAATTGCAAGGGAAGTTGTAGAGATTGGTGAAACTGCTTATTCTATGATTATAGATGCTTTTGGTAAACAAATACTAAATATGGATGGAAGTATTGACAGAAAGAAATTGGGAAGCATTGTATTTAACGATATTGATTCAAGACTTAAATTAAATGATATAGTCCATCCTCAAGTATATAAGAAAATTAAAGAAAGGCTCTTATATTATTCTAGAAAAAATGATATTATTTTTCTAGACATTCCTTTATTAATAGAGGAGAGTGAGAGCTTTCGTAAATCTGGAATAATATTTGATGAAATTTGGGTGGTATATGCTGATATAGAGACTCAGATAAGAAGAATTATTGAAAGAGACAATACTGACTATGAAAGCGCTACTATAAGAATTGAATCTCAGTTGTCTATTCATGAGAAGCTAAAATATGCTAATGTAATTATAAACAATACGGGAGACATGGAAGAGCTTGTACTTAATGTAGAAAAAGCACTAGAAACCCTTTAATGATTTTGGAGGAGATATTTTTGCAGATTAGATTTAGAAAAATATTAGCACTGATTTTTATAATTCTTATAGTTGGAGGGGTGTTTTCAAGCTACAGATGGATTGGAAGAACACTTTATCCAATAAATTATAAGGAACACATAGCTAATTATTCAAAAAAATATGATATCGATCCTTTTCTTGTTGCAGCAATTATTAGAGTAGAGAGCAAGTTTAACAAGGATGCATTATCACCTAAAGGAGCTAGAGGGCTGATGCAAATAGCTCCAGTGACTGGTAAATGGGCAGCAGGAGAGATAGAAATTCTAGACTATAAAGAGTCGCTTCTGTATGATCCTGAAATAAATATTAGTATAGGATGCTGGTATATTAACAAGCTTAATACTCAATTTAACAACAATTTAGAGCTTGTATTAGCTGCCTATAATGGCGGGAGCGGCAATGTAACCAAGTGGCTCAATGACTATAATTATAGCGATGATGGTAAAAGCCTTAAGCACATACCTTTCAAGGAAACAGAATTGTATTTAAAGAAAGTGAAGAAATCTTACGATATATATATAAAGCTATATAACTCAGATTATTTTAATTAAATACTTAGTTAAAAAAATAACTTATATTAAAAAACAATAATAAAGTTGTTATACTTATAGTTGAGGCGACTGACTCAAAAATAACCTAAGTATATTACTAAGAGGAGATGAAAACCATGAGCTACATAAGAAGCATAAAGGATGTTCAGAACTATGATATAAATAAAGAAAAGAGATTATTGCACTCTGCACAACATGAAGATATTTTAGCAGGACTCACTACAGATATTTATTTTTTTACTACAATGGATGTTTTAGGAAGTTTAGAAATGAAAGGTAAGGAGGTTGTTGCTGAGATATTTGCCAGAAAATCAGGTGTTTTTGTAGGTATTGAAGAAGTAAAAAATATTTTAAAAGATAATGGCGTAGAAATGTGGGCCTTAGAAGAAGGAGCAGAATTTCAATCAAAGGAAACATTGGTCAGAATTAAAGGACCTTATGAAAACTTCGCTATTTTTGAATCTGTTATATTAGGTTGTTTAGCCAGTCCAAGTGGCTGGGCAACAGCAGCAAAAGAAGTCAGAGATGCTTGTGGAGATAAGCCATTTGTAATTTTCGGTACAAGACATGTTCATCCTTCAGTTGCACCTGTTATGGAAAGGGCAGCTAGAATTGGGGGAGCAAACTCAGTTAGCAATGTCTTAACAGCAAAGCTATTAGGTGAAAATCCAACTGGTACTTTACCTCATGCTGCTTTTTTAGTAGCAGGTGATACTCTCTTAGTAGCTCAAAAATATAATGAAGTAATGCCAGAATCATATAAAAGAATAGTTTTAGTAGATACATTTAAAGATGAAGTTGAGGAAACTCTAAGATTAGCTAAGGAAATGGGAAGAAATCTATATGGAATTAGACTGGATACTCCTAGCGAAAGAGGAGGAGTTACTCCAGATTTAGTTATGGAGCTTAGAGCGAGACTTGATATTAATGGTTATGACTGGGTTAAGATTTTTGTTTCGGGAGGACTTAAGCCTGAAAAAATAAGAATACTTTCCGAGGCAGGAGTAGATTCCTTTGGAGTAGGCAGCTATATTTCTGGAGCGCCTGCCATTGATATGACAATGGATATAAAAGAGGTAGAAGGAATGGTAATTGCTAAAAGAGGCAGAATACCAGGGCTTGCCCCAAATCCTAGACTTGTAAAAATGCTCTAGTATTAAGGAGGAAAAAAGTTGAAGTGCAAAAGACATATCTGTCTAATATTAGTAATATTTCAGGTAATTCTTCTAAGTGGTTGTGTATTAAAGAATAATCTTGAAAATACTGATGATTTAGAAATGAGAACTGAAGAAAACATTGATAATGGTCCAGAGAGCGGTGGAGAGCTTGTAGTTCCAATATCATATAGAATTATGCTAAATCCATTATTGAAAAGCGATAAATTTATGTACAACTTTAATAAATTAATATTTGAAGGATTATTTGACATAGATAGTGCTTTTAAGGTAAATAATGTTCTAGCAGAGAGCTATGATTTTGACTCAGATGGTATGATATTGAATATAAAACTAAAGTCAAATGTAAAATGGCATGATGGAGAAGAACTTACATCTGATGATGTGAAGTTTACAATAGATACCATAAAATATGCGATGACCAACTCAAGCTTAGCAGGGAACTTAGCAGATATTATTGTATCATCAGATTCCTTAAAGTATCTGAAGGAAGTAAGCGTCATTGATAAATATAATTTGAAGCTGACATTTGATAGAGCTCATGGAGATGTATTAGAGGGATTGGCGTTTCCTATTATACCAAAGCATGCATTCCAAACTGGAAAGGACATTAAAACAGCTTATGCTAATGCTTTAAAAAAGGATAACTATAAACCTATAGGGACAGGTCCTTACAAAGAGATTGAAATAAATAAGCTAAGGAACATTACCTTAGAAATCTTTCAGGATTATTGGCAAGCAAAGCCATATATATCAAAAATTATAGGTAAGACCTTGAAAGATGAAGAATTAGCTGTTACTTCATTCGAAACAGGACAAACTGATTTAGCCACAAGTATAGGAGTTGATTGGGAGAAGTATGCCCAAAACAAAAAGGTGGAAATATACGAGTACGCTTCCAATAGATATGAATTTTTAGGATTTAACTTCAGAGACGGTATTTTTACAGGAGAAAAGGGAAAAGCTTTGAGAAAGGCTATAGCATATGCCATAGACAGACAGTCAATAATACAAAAAGTTTATCTAGGTCATGCTACAAGGAACGACGTACCTATACATCCAGAATCCTGGTTACTATCTGATGAAGCCAACTCATATGGATATAATTTGAATAAGGCTAGACAAATTATAGTATCTGCGGGCTGGAAGGATGTAGATGGTGACGGCTTCTTTGAGGATGCTGATGGCAACAAGCTGACAATTAGACTCACGACAAATTCTTTTAATGATTTAAGAAGAGAAACCGCAAACATTATTGCAGAAAACTTAACTGATTTAGGAATCAATGTTATAAAGGAATATAACGAGAACATACAAGAAGACCTAACCGAAGAAGCTAAGGCATCTCAATGGGAAAGCATGATGCAAAAATTAACTACAGGCTCCTTTGAAATGGTACTACTTGGCTGGGACTTATCTTATATCCCTAACTTATCATTTGCATTCCATTCTTCTCAGATAGAGGGTGGATTGAATTTTATAGGCTATAATAATGAAAAGATGGATGAATTGTTACTAAGAGCTCAAAATACATTTAGACCTGAAGATAAAAAGAAAATATATGAAGAAATTCAAGATTTAATAATTGATGAGCTTCCTTATGTCAGCTTATATTTTGTTAACTCATCTATACTCACTAATAGCAAAGTCTATGGAGAAATTTCTCCAACTGAGATTAATATGTACAATAAGATAACTGAGTGGTATATTCCAAAAGCATTGCAGCAGGAAAATAATTCAGAGGAATAACCAAATATTTATAATTGACATGTGAAGGAATTACAGATATAATAAATTCGTTGACCTTAAAAGTAAATATGAAAAATAGCAGGTATTTATATAATAATGCTTGCTATTCATGCAGAGGTGGTGGAATAGGCAGACACGTACGTTTGAGGGGCGTATGCGCAAGCATGAGGGTTCGAGTCCCTTCCTCTGCACCAAATGATTGTAGAAGGTTAAAAAATGTTGAGCTTTCGATATTCAGTATTACAGAAAAATTTGAATTTGCGATTTGAAATATAGAAATCGTAATTCCATGTATGATATTCTCAGAATCGTCATTTCTGAAGAATTACTTGAGGGTAGTTCGTTTCTACATGAGACCAACAGAATGTGTCAGCGCGAAAAAAGCATAGGTTCACGGACTAACTGTAGTCTGGAACCTATGCTTTTTCATTTCCTTGATGAAATATTGAAAATCAGTTAATTACTTAATTGAACTATAGTTAAAGAGCGATTCATATATCCTAAAACAGGAAAATCCGTACTAATACTTGTTCCTACTTCATCTCCTGCTGCTAAGGAGGCTTGAACGACGAACGTTGAACTACTTCTATTAGATATCTTGAAAAAAGTAGTAGTATCGCCAAAAATCGGTATACCATTGACAGTAATAATAGCATTTAGATATGGTTGATCTGGATCTGGATCAACAGTGGCTTCAGCGTTAATAGATATCGTTATTTGATAAATTCCGCTTTCTCCTATCACTAATTCATTCCCCGATAAACTAACTGTGACAGTATCTGATAAAGGTCCAACCACACTAAATGGTACGGGTGTGAATGTTGTACCAGGTGTCTCTACACTACCTCCTCTTAAAGATCCATAAGCCAAAACTACTTCTCCAGTCGGGCCAATCGGACCTTCAGGACCTGTAGGACCAGTCGGGCCAATCGGGCCTTCAGGACCTGTAGCACCAGTAGCTCCGGTAGGACCAATCGCACCCTCAGGACCAGTAGCACCAGTAGCGCCAGTAGGGCCAATCGGACCTTCAGGGCCTGTAGCACCAGTAGCGCCAGTAGGGCCAATCGGGCCTTCAGGACCAGTAGCACCAGTAGCGCCAGTAGGACCAATC
>DFOH01000015.1 GCA_002376545.1 Firmicutes bacterium UBA3546
CAATTATTATACGCTTACGTTGAAATTAACTCACTATGTAACTTTGCTTGTTTATAGCTAAAAATTCTGAATACTGCTTGTATAACAAAAAAAGTTGTTCCCAAAAAACAAAATATTTGTCCTGACAAAATCTGATTTTGCACAAGTGAATGTGCTGTCGGTTTTATAATATTTGCAAAGCTTAAACAACCAAAAATAATAAATGCCAATCCTAAGCACAAAAATATAAATGCTAATAAGTCGCTCTTATATTTAGGCTTCTTCATAAATGCACCTCTTTCTGTTATATAAATATTCTTTGCTATCTTAATAGCAATTTTAAATACTGTGAACTATATTTATTTCATCCCTAAAAATACCCTCTGAAATTACATTAGCCTTTCACATAACGTCCCATGTTTGCGATGTCCCTGAACTGGACCTGGAAGATAGACCTCCTGGTGGAGCTTTGCTCCCAGGGAAGGGATGTGGTACATATCGCCTTAAGACTGTGCCTCAGGTGCACCCTTGCGCAAATACATTGTTATGTGACATGTTTCTTGCTAATAAGTTGTTAAGTTTGTTACAACTAATATTTCCCTATTTCTATATCGCTTTCATACTCGGTTTTTTATATTTTTGTTAATATCATCTACCGCTCTTAGTTTTTATATATTCATCTATAAGAATTATATCCTTAATATCCTTTTCTCTTCCCAACTCCGCTTTTTGTTTTCTAATGCTTTCTAAGCTACCTACAGGTAATCCATCAATAAACTCTATTTCATCTACAAACCAATTTTCTAGTAGTTCTATTTTGTCATCTATTTGAACAATTCTCAAATTATCTTCCGTTTCCCTGTATTTACAGCTCTTTTTTATAAAATATTCAACCAAATTTGTAGTACCGCCTAAATCAATATCATTTGTATTCTTTTTAACTCCATGGATCACCAATCCTGCTCCAGAAGTTATCCAATATTGGCTCAAAGGCAAGTTGATATCTTTAAGTATCTTAATAATATTTTCTTTGTTTAACATTCAATAATCCTCCAAATTCCTCTTTTATCTTGATCTTTAATTAAGGTATTTCATGTATTATCATTTAAATAATCAGTTAGAATAATCGTACGATATTCTCCTGTGTCAACTATAACATCATCAATAATAACTGATTTGTCCCTTTCCCGTAAAATAATAGAAGCATATAAAAGTCCATTTTTATAATGTAAATTATACATACTTTATACGCTCCTCCTTATGCCTATATGTTTTACTAGGTCAATTATTAATTTTTCATTTTTAGTGCTATAGATATATTCTCCTTCTTTACGCTGTATAAATTCTTTCATAGCTTCTTTACCGCCTTCAATAACTTTTATGATAGCAACTTCATAAATATGTTCCTTATCCCCTTCAATATGAGACTCTACTATTTTAAACTTAACAAACTGATCAGGATGTAATTTTCTTACTTCATCCCAAGTTATAAAAATCTCTCCTTTTTTTACTAAATACTATAACTTTATTATATCAAACTTGAATAATAAATTCTTATCGAAGTTATCTATCTTCTCTATATAAATAAACCTCAGAGATGTTCTACAAACGTGTTCTGTTGCCTAACAAATAGCACTAATTACCTTCTCCATAAAAATAATATCATGCTTATTTCCTTGGTCGTCTGTCCAATAGTCCTTTATTCTTTCAATTTCTTTAAATCCAAGTTTTTCATACAATCTATACGCCCTAATATTATCATGAATTGTATCTATTTCTATTTTATTTAAACCAAACTCTGAAGTTAAATAATCAATGAAGAGAGATAAAGATTCCTCACCTAACCCCTTTCCCTGATAGTTAATTTCTGATATCTTAATTGCAATTCTACACTTTTTGTTTTCTAAATCCAGCTCTCCATATTGAAGCTCACCAATTTCATTATCAGTTTTAACATCTGTAATAATAAACATTCTGCTTTCCAATATAGCATTATTATTACTAAGTTGCTTTTCAAATCTTGAAAGAAGACTTGATTCAGTTATGCCCATACCATTTATAAACCCCATATCTTTCATAAGTGAACCATCGTTCCACCATCTTGTTATGACTGGAATATCTGAATAGTCTAACTTTCGTACTCTTATACGATCAGATTCAAATATTATATTCTTCATGGCTGCCCCCTTATTTTACATTTTTCTACCATTGTTCAAATCCTTGTTTTCTTCAAAAGACCCACGAGGAACTGCCCCGATATCGCCATGTCCTCTAATGTTCCCGTATTTGTGACGTCCCTGAACTGTCCCCAAAAGATAGCCCCCCCGGTGGAGCTTTGCTCCCGGCAAAGGGATGTGGTACACATTACCCTGGGATTGTGCCCAAGTGCACCCTTGTGCAAATACCTTGTTATAGGAAGTGATGATGCCTTTTACCCCTGTAATCCTTCGCATAATATAAAGGATGCGTCTTAACTTTTTCCAAAGTTTACTATAGATTCTTTGTAACTGCAGCAAAGTTATATTTACTAGTTCAAGTTTTTTTTTTATCAAATTTATTTAAAAATCTATAATGCTAAACATATTGCCATAGATAAATCCACTAGGTTAGTTCTAATATCTTCTAATCTATTCCAATTTCTAGAATCCCATTGGATGCCGCTAAGGTCATCTCCGCCATAAAGTATTTGTCCCAGTACAACACTTCTAAATTTAGCAACTGCGAAGAATGCAGCTGCCTCCATTTCAACAGTTATACATCCTTCAGAAACACGTAGATCTATTTTATCGTCTGTTTCACGATAAAATGCATCTGTAGTCCATGTCTTAGCTTCAATAAATGGTATCTCATTCACTTTTAAATACTTAGTGATGCATTTCAAGGCCAACTTGCTACATTCAACTTCTCTAGACGGCTTTAAATAATGATATGATAACCCTTCATCCCTAATTGCTGAATATGGAACAATCAAGTGCCCTACCTGAATATCCTTTTTTAACACACCAGCAGCTCCACAAACAATAAACTTCTTAAATCCCATAGCAATTAATTGTTCAAGTTGTGCACCAGAACCGGCTGCTCCTAAGTAACCTTGCACAATTCCAATAGGCTTCCCATCAACTGCTGTCTCATATATAGGTAATACAACTGTGCATGTTTTGAATTCACCAACCCTTTTTAATCTTCCCTCACTTAGCATTCTTTCAATAACATCACCAAAGAATGCGATTACGCAATGCTCTGGAACATCTCGCTGCTTTTTAATTGTATCAGAAGGCTCAATCTTAGCTCTTAGAGCAGGGTCAAACTCCAATATAGGAAAATCTCTTTTAAACATCATTACTTTATCCCCCTTTGCATTAATTTTATTTACTTCACATAGTTCTACTGTTATGCAATATCTTCTTTTTATTAAAAAACCGCCAAAGAACTACTCTGAAATTGCCGTGTCGCCTACCTCCCTAGGCTTAGCGATGTCGGACTTTCCCTAAATGCTAGCTTTCCGATGTCTGCTAAGTCTATGTAATATGATGTTTTTTTCCCTACCTTTAATCTTTAAAATCCTCTTGGTTTTTCTACTAATCCTTCAAAAAAAAATCGTCGGAATTAGCCCTAATATATTTTAACAAAGCATTCTCGATTTCATATTCAGATTTATATAGTCTTTCGTCTAAATCATCAAAATCTGCTTCATATTTATCTAATTGTTGCTGTCGTTTTTCTCTATCTTTACTTGGAAAACCTCCCAATTTCTGAGCTGATTCTTTTAAGATTTCATAGTTTTCTTTCAGTCCAATAACTTCGAATCCCTTCATTGCATCTTCCCAAACTATACCAGTAGAGTTATAGTAAAATTGATTATGTCCTCCGTTATTTACTTCAGCTATGTACCACTCAATAGCAAAAACATATTTTTGTGCAAGAGTAAACTTTTTTAAATCATTTACATATTGTTTCTCTCCATCATATATGCTAACACTCCACCATAGTGGCTCAATTATCTTAAAAACATCACTACTATTTATAATCTCTTGATTTACAACAATTTTAACAATTTCATTATCCACTTCGAACCCCTCCAAAGTCTTACCTTCACAACCAATAAATATAATAGCTATCGCAATAAAAAACATAATATTAAATAAAAAATATTTTTTCATACAAATCGACCTTTAAATTATTTTAGTAACTTTAACGCAGTACTAGAATTCATAAAATGGGAGAAAAAAATGTCATATAACGTTCACGTATGTCCGCCTTAGATAGCTCCTATATTAGGCAGGCAAATGTGCAAAGCGAATGGGAGTATTTTGTTATGCGCAGTAGCATTATCAGTACTTTAAATCTCCTCTATTTATTTTTTCGAATGCATTATTTAGCACCTCAGGAAATTGTTTTAAATCTGTTAAGATTTTGAATACCATGTCTTTTCCATAAATATCATGAATCAATCCCCATAGATCATTTCCAAAAGAATAGTTTCTTGAATGTTTAAGCTTAGGTATCTCAAATTTATCTTGACTATCAATATGCAAACTAAACCAATACTCAGATATATATTTATCTAACTTATCCATGTCATTAATTTCACCATTTCGTACTTTATATACTTGTTCCTTGAAATGTTTATAAGTTTCCTCAAAATTATCATTTAAGTACTCCCAAGTTGCTTTATCAATTCCTATGTTAGGCTCACTATCATAAATTTTCTTGGTCAACACCCCTTGTCCATTATTGCAATATTTTACAGCTAATCCCTCTCCCGCTAAAAATAAATATAAATGCTCCTCCACTGTTAATTTACTTAAATCCAGATTTGAAAGATATAAACTGAATCCTATATGATGACTTTCGTGAGCTATAGTACTCTTAACTATCTTCAAATCAAAATCCTTTAGAAACTGTACTATATCATAATGCGAATAATGCTTATAAAACCATCCGCCTGAATTGCCTAGACCTAAGGAAAAAATCAAATGAAGTTTATCAAGTTTAATATCATCTGGCAATCCATATAATGTGTATTTGAGACATTCTTCTATTACACTATCATTTAATGAATTCAACTTCTTTATCTGTTCCTTATAGAAATCTAAGTTATCAAAAAAGAATTTTAAATCATTATATCTCATTCTTAATCTTTCATTCTTAATATCATTAACGTTTAACTTGAAAAAGTTAATAAAAAAATCTACATATTCTTCTTTAGTAAACCCGCCCCTTGGACCGCCTGCATTATTATATCTATCTAATTCTACCTTATAGTCTTCATGATCTAATAGTTCTTCTAATTCATGCTTATTAAGTACACCCTTCTTATGATTTTCGCACAAATTAATCATCTTTGTTATTGTTTCCATACTAATTTTAATTTCCATCATATCCCCCTACTTTCTAGTTAAAATCTATTATAGTACTATTCTATTGCGCATAACGTTCCGTATTCTCTACGTCCCTGAACCAGACTCCAAAGATAGACCCCCGCTCCCGATGAAGGGATGTGGTGCACGTTGCCCTGAGATTGTGCCCTAGTTCACCTAGCGCAAATACATTGTTCATATTATTAACTTTCTTGGTATAAGCTTTTTGGGTCAATAATCTAAATATAAACTAGGTAAAGAACGCATGCATTGTTGGGGCATAGACCCCGCCGCCTAAACTATTCAAGCCTAGGCTAGATAAGTTACCTCGATTAAGCTGGTTGGGGCTTTGACTCCGTATTACTTCGTGAACCTGTGGAGCTGTTGATGCTTAGGACCTAGTAAATAGAGGAGGTATTCTATGAATACAATTTTGTCCATTGATGTGTCTAATTAAATGCTGATTTCAATGACCTCGTAAATGCTCTAATAGTACGTGGTAGATCTAAATCTTGGTCTATTGAAAAAGCTAAGTTAATAGTAGAGACTTCCAAAGAAAGCTTACCAGATAATACGTCCCAACAGTCCAATGTTTATGCTTTAGATAAGTATATTAAATTACTCACTTTCATACAAGGTATATTGGCTGATGTACGGGATCAAATGATTAAATGGGCTAAGCTTTCTCCTGAGTTTGAGTTTCTCCTATCCATTCCAGGTGTTGGAGGAATGACAGCCTCTACTATTCTCTCGGGAATTGGTGATGTTACTAGATTCCCTACTGAAAAACAGCTTGTTGCATTTACTGGACTTGATCCTTCCGTTTATCAATCTGGAACCTTTAGAGCTTCTAATAACAAAGTATCAAAACGCGGCTCAGCATATCTTAGAAAGGCTTCGCATCAAGCTACGTGACTGGAATTTATAGAAGGTCTAATGGTTATGCAAATCCTGTACTAAGAGCTTATTATGATAAAAAGATTACTGAAGGAAAGCCTTCTAAAGTAGCAATTATTGCTACTTCAAATAAACTATTACGAATAATTTATGGCATCTTAAAAAGCAGTAAACCCTTTGATTTAAACTATTAGCTAGTATAGATTATTACCTTTTAGCAGCATTTTTTAAATCTATTCTTCTATAGGTTTATTTGCAATGCTTATTTTTACTATATTCTACATTTTTCAAAAAACCCTTGACAACTATTAACTGGCTTATATGCTGTAGCTTTGCCCGCAAAAACTTGCCCTCTTTAAATATTGTTTCCTTTTACCATAATTTTCTTCCCTATGTTAACATAGATTAATAACACACGTTAATAATTTATATTGAAATATATTTGAATTATTCTGTCAATAAAATAACTTTATTTATGCTCACAAACTTAATTTCAATTTTCTTTTTTCCAGCCAATGTAGATTGTTCCTTCGATTCCTGTTAATATCCATTTGCCTTCATCATCTCTCATAAAGATATTTTTCCTATTAAATCCTTCTGCATATCCAACTATTTTTTCATTACTATTTTCTAAAACTATTAGTTCTACTTTATTTTTGTAAGAATACTCATCATTATATATGCTTTCCTTAATGTATGCTTTAGTAACAGACACACCTTTATCATATATAGTTGGTATATACCGTTGAAATCCGTTTTTCCCAAAAACGAGATTCCCATTAGCATCTTTGGCCTCCTTACCATGATCAAATCTAACAATAGATTCATAGATGTCTTTTTTAACACCTTCATTCATATTAGTGAAGTCATATATTTTAAAAAACTCTTCTTTAGATGATATTTTTACGTTAGGTTTAGTTTCAAATTTTGTATTAGTCATTTCATAAATAGATTTCCATACCTTTTTTAATATTTCCTCTGCTTGTTGTAAATCAAAGTCTGTCTGTATAGTTTCTATTGGTTTAGGACTTTTGTCGCATCCTATCAACAAAAATATAAGAAAAATAATTATGAATAATACTTTCCTCATTCCTACACTCCTTTCATATCTCCTCCTATTTTAATCTGTCCTTCTAGGCTCGCCATAAATGTATTATGACACATAATGTTCCAGTATTTGCGATGTCCTTAAACTGAATTCTAAAGATATTCCGCTTACAAAGACGTGCAATAATATCTTTATCCAATATTTTTTCTACAACCTTATATCTTTTTTCACACATTAGTTGTTTACAACAACCTCTTTCCATTTAAACTATATGTATTTACAAAAATAGTTATCCCCAAAGACATACTCAAGCAATACAAGCTATGGCATATAAAGTCCCGGTATTTGCAAAGTCCCTGAACTGGCCTCCAGAGATAGACTCCCTGGTGGAGCTTTGCTCCTAGCAAAGGGATGTGGTGCACATTGCCCTAAGATTGCGCCCTAGTGCACCCTTGCACAAATATTTTGTTATGTGCAGTGGCGGCCACGACTTTTCTTATATACTATAATTTCATGTATTACATAAGTGTATTGTGGGACTACTATATCTTTTGGTTATTTCTTACTTAAAGGCTCTTCTATAAATAATAGTGAGAAACTATTTGTCTTAATATATTCCATAAGTTGCTCATTTATATAGGAGGCATAAATAATCTTTTCTAAATTCGTAATTGAAACCCATTTTGATTCATTTCTTACAGCAGAAGTTCTTTTAGTTTCTGTTTATAAAGTTCTGCTGTTTTATGATAATTCATAAGTATCCCTTCTTCTCTGACAAAGTTTCCATAGCCTCTTGGCTCTCCTTTTAATCTAGGAAAAAGTTGAAAATGCAAATGACTCCTCTTTCCATCACATATTGTGCACATATATACTTTCTCTGCACCTAAAATTTCTTTATGAAGCTTAATTATTGCATTTGATATTTTTAATATGTACGTTCCTAATTCAAGGGGCATTTCAGAAATATCTTCATAGTGTTCCTTTGATACAATAATTGTCTGTCCTGTTGCTCTTGGGTATTTCTCAAATTGACATCTTACCTTTTCATCCTCGTAAATAATTAAACCATCGTCAGGAAATATATTCCCTGTACTAAAATTATAGCATCCGAAGCATATGCCTTTTTCCTGCAGCTCTTTTATTTTTTCAAATCTTTGCCTTAGTGCCTTTTTTTCCTCTTCTGACAATTGCTTAACGTATATTTTACCCCCACCCCTTTTCATTTCCATTGTTCTACAATACTCTACAGGAGCAACTCTTCATACAATTGAAAAAATCAACAAATTTCTGCTTAAATGCAACTCTTCAAAATATGATTTCAAAGCCCAGCCCCGACATTGCCATTTCACATAACGTTCCAGCTTGCAGACGTTCCTGAGCTGAACCCAAAGGAATTCCCCCTGGCTACGCTTGCGCCAATAAAGGAATGTGCTTTGACGGTGTTAAGTTCATTACCTAAGCCTATAGGATACACAACAGCTGATCATTGGATAAACTTACCATATGAAGATTCCACACCCTCTCTAAAAGGTTACTTTTATTTCATTTTCTCAATCGGTAACCATATTTCTATTTCAAATGGGTTTGATTGAGGATTTATAGGATTATATAATTCTAGTGAGGCATAGCCATCTTCACAACCTTTTGTTTCAGGCTCAATTAGAGATATGTAGCCGGATTTAGGTAGCCATTCTTTCCATATTTCATCGCAAAGGTCATTATAAAAGATGTATTTGTTTTCAAATTCACTATTGCTACTAGTTTTAAACATAACATATTTTGATGGGAAAAGAGAAAATTCTTCAAATTCATTACTTTTTACTTGAGGGATATTTTCACAAACTATATGATATGAAAAAGTTTTGTTGTCCACATCACACTTATAACAAAACAAGCCATATACTTTATCTGTATTACAAAGTTTCATTAATCTTTCTATTGTTCCATTATTGTAATATTCCTTCCACATTTCAAACTGTATTTTCATTGAGTTATCCCAAGGCAACATTTTGCCCTTACCTAGCAAATTAAGTTGTCCGCATTCAATAAAACTCTGCTCTACAATCATTTTTTTGCTCCTTTAAAATTTAAAGTTTTTCTTAACTATGATAACTTATCTTAATTCTTTTTTATGAAGGTACATTTATATAAAATATGACTTTTCAGCTAACGTCTACGTATTTGCGACGTCTATGAGCTAGACCTCAAAGATAAACCCCATAGTGGAGCTTTGCTCCTAGCGAAGGGATGTGGTTCACAACACTCTAAGATTGTGCTCTAGTGCACCCTTGCGCAAATTATTTTGTTATAGGATATGATGACACTTTGCATGTCAATATTCCCTATATAATATAAATAATACGTCCTAACTACCACTAACTATTTTTTATATCATAACTTACAATCTTATTATTTTTATATATCATTAATATAAAAGTTCCCGATGAATCATATGCTCTTACCGTTGTCTCTTCCCCTCTTATACTTCCAGTAAAGTTAGCAAAATAAACTTCTAATCCATACATACCTAATTCTTCTTCTAAGTATTTTTGTGCTATTAACTCTTGTTTAACCATAATTCTAACTTCAGAGCCAGACAGTTTATAATAAGAAAACATGAATGTTGCTGAAATTACAATTCCTATTGCAAGTGCAATATTTTCTTTTACAGTCCATTTTCGTTTATACGAATAGCATAGAATCAAATTTACTACGAGTAATAGTAAAAGAATATATCTTGGATTAATAAGCATGTTTTGGGTAGCCTTGATTAATAAATATACCATAATAGGTAGCCCTATTACATATGATGAATACTTAAGCCATTCTACATTACTTCTGTAATTAACTATACCTATTAAAAGAAAAGTAATAATACTCAAAAAGACATAAAAAAAACCAATAGCAGTATCTGTTATAATATAAGATATTAAAAATAATAAACAAGTAATCAGCACACCAATAAATAATCTCACTTTGTCCAAACCTTTATTCTTTTTTATATATATACTTCTCTCTAATCCTGCTAATCCTATTAATATTATCGATAATATTAATACAATCATGCTATCCCTCCTCGTATTTGCGACGTCCCTGAACTGAACCCAGAGATAGACCTCCTGGTGGAGCTTCGCTCCCAGCGAAAGGATGTGGTGTATATTGCCCTAAGCTTGTACCCCGTGCACCTTTACGCAAATATTTTGTTATATGATGTGGCAACTTCTTTTCCCTAGCGACTCTTCTCATAATCGGGTAATAGAAAATGTGTCTCAACTAAAACTAATAGTATAAGTTATGAATATCATTAAACATTAAGCATTTTACAATAAAGTCCTCTTATGTCATTTCTTAAGTGCGGATTATTCTTAATCAATAAATCTATATATTTACTACCAATTTCATAGAAGCCTATCCTGTTAAATTTCGGTTGAAGTTTGGTTATATTAGGCTTAAGACCAACTCTATTTCGCATCAAATTTTCTATATATCTTGCAAAGCCTTCTTTCCATTCTTGCCATATCATATACTCATAATCCAATTTATTTAATCTATCCCTCATCTGTCTATAGTAGCTAATAACACCATCAAAGTTTCCTTGTTCCAAATAATCCTCTAATTCAATCGATTTATTGACAAAAACCAAATCTTCATAGGGAAAAGGATGATTGATTTCCCACATATAATTATTTTCTTCCTTATATTTTCTTTCTATTTCTAAAGTTGTCCTAATATCTCTTTCACCATTTTCCCACTGGAAACAATGTACAAATTCATGGAAAATGAATATATATCCTTCAAGACTATTAAAAGCTTCATCTGATATGATTGCCGAGGATTTCCCATAATAAAGATCTAGGGGGAATGCAGCTAAGACACCCTTTGGTATTGGCATTGATGTTGGTGATTCTAATTTATACTCATACTTCTCACCAGATTCATTAAGGTCAAATACATAGAAAGTATTATCTTCAACAAGTGTTACTGGATAGAGTTTTGACACTGAAATATTAATATCTTTTATTTGTTTATGCAATTGTTGAAGTTTTTCTAGATATAATAAAGTGTTAAAAATAAATTTTTCTTTTAACTTATTATCCATAACAATCACCCATTAATTAATATTTTAAATATATTCAATAGTGAACATAAATCTACAAATATGCCATAGTTGACTTTTTAAATATGTTATTTTTCTTTTTTAAAGTATCTTTTCCAAACAAGACTCCCAAAGAACTGCCCAGATATCTCCATGTCGCATAACGTCCCATATTTGCGACATCCCTGAACCAGACCCGAAAGATAGACCTCCTGACGAAGCCTCTCTCCCAGCGAAGGAATGTGGTGCACATTGTCCTAAGATTGCGCCCTAGTGCACCTTTACGCAAATACACTGTTATAGGATGTAGCAATTCTTCTTAGTTACTGTAATAGTCATACTTTCACACGAAAAAAAATTACTTAAACCCAATATGAGTAACAAACAAATGAGATTATGATGATTATCTTTATTACTTTATCTATATCTTAAAACAAAATCAGCATTTTCAATTGGAGAATACTCTAAGATGTATTTTTCTTCTGCCGGAAAATAGCGCCTTGAATATTTATATCTAATATCTTCCGACTCTCCTATATACTTATCCCTTAGCAAAACCCTTTCTAATCTTACTTCTTGAGGTGCATCAATATAGATTGTAAAATCTAAATAACTTTTTAGTTCCTTTCTTTGCAGAAATATTCCTTCTAGCAATAAAATGGAACCCCGTGATATACAGATTGGTTCTAAAACATATGTATCATTTTCCTTATCATATAGTTCTACTAGCTTGTCTATTTTACTACCGTTTTTTATAGGTAACAAAATTTCTCTCACTAAATAATCGTATCTCCATTGTATATTATAATAGCAATACCATTCTTCTTTAGATTCATCATATCTAACATGTTTAGGATATATAAAGTCATCAATATGTAAAACATATGGCTTATAATTTTCATTCTGTAGTTTTAGCCTTAATGAATTAACTATTGTGCTTTTGCCTGCTCCTCCTAAACCATCAATGCCAACAACATAAATTCTTCTAGAAATGTCTTCATTCCTTAACCTGCTTAACAAACACTCCACTCAAACTTCTCCCATCTACTATTCATTGATAATTATACAATTTTTAAGGATCATTCAATGTGTCCTCCACAAGAACAAAGACCCTAAAGAATGACCCTGATATTGCCACGCCCTATAACGTTCCGTATTTGCGACGTCGCTGGTCGAGTAGACGGAGTCT
>DFOH01000045.1 GCA_002376545.1 Firmicutes bacterium UBA3546
TTTATATAGCACAACGAGTTACTTTATTATCTGTCTAATTAAATTATACCCACCTAAAAGTCCTAAAAACAAACCAGCACTATTAAGGATTAGTAAAAATCTTTGGTTTTTTGCATTGTTTTTTCTTTTTGCCATAGAATAAATATTCTTTCCCCCAAGGTAAATCAATACAACTGTTGGGTCATAGCCCTTTAAATACAGAAATACTGCCAGTCCGATAACCAATAAGGATATACACATTTCTATTATCTTTTTAGTTCTTAGTTTTCTTATCATCTCTTCTTTTGCTTCCATGTCCCTAGCATTCATGTTTTTAACACTCTTATTTTTTTCTTTCATCTCTTATCTCCTTATTTTTTATTGTATCCTAGTTTATCTAATATCAAATTATATCCTTCTGCCCCATAGTTTAGTGCCCTATTTATCCTACTTATGGTTGCAGTGCTTGCCCCTGTTTTTTCTTCTATTTCATTGTATGTCTTTTCTTGCCTTAATAGCTTGGCTACTTCTAGCCTCTGACTTAGGGATTTAAGCTCATTTATGGTACATATATCTTCAAAAAATCTATAGCATTCTTCAATATTCTCAAGCTTTAATACTGCTTCAAATAGTTCATCTAATTGCTTGTCCTTAATCCTTGACTTATACTCCATAAAATCACCCCTTGATTGATTAATCAAAACGTTTTCATAATATATAACTCACCTATCTATTCTATTGTATAATTATAAGCTTTCTTTTACAAGATGCTAGGCTAAAGAAAAAAGAAGCCAATTTGACTTCTTTCTCTGATACAAGAAAATAGCAGATAGATTATTCTAATATTTTCTTATAGCATTTTGTACTATATAAACATATCTTTTATGATATTGTTTTGATTAGGTTATTCAACAATGAAGTCTTCTGATTTGAAGTTACTATAATATCTACCTGTTTGGGCTGTAAATTTTAATACGCAATAATCAGGGTCAGTAACACCTTTTGGGTAATACATTGTGTCACCCTCCCGCCAAATCATTTCTTTGCTTTCTTTATCCTCAAATACCTCAATCATTCCTCTCAGCATAACACCTCTAAAAAACCGTTTATCATAAAAATAAACACAGGATTTCGGGTTTTCTCGGTATTGTTCAACACGCATAGATGATGTATTGGTAGAAAAATATATGTATTTGATCCCCTCTCTTTTTCGAGGTTGAAGCATTGCTTTTGTATTTGGATATCCCTCAGCATCTACGGAACTAATAAATGAAACACCTTGTTTATCAATTAATTTTCCTATCGTTTGCTCTGCATTTCTCATAAATTATCTCCCCTTTTAATATAAATTATCTCTATGTACATTTTATTAGCATCATGTAGTTCAATAAATTCTCTCTAAACCTGCTACTATGTTACCCAGTTATTAGTTCTATAGCTATATGATTAAGAGCCTGTTCGTATCCCTTGAAATCTTCCAAGGAATAAAAGCACAATGCCATATTCTTATTCTATCTTATCTGCTTTGATAAAATATCCACATTTGTACCAATCTAATATTTCTAAAGTAACCTTCCAATTTCTTTTTTCTAATTCGGCAACTATTTGTTCTGGTAAAAGGTTATTTTTCATCCTTTCACTATTAGAAACATGCCATCCCATTTGTCTTATTCCTTTACATACTATATTTGTAATATCATCAAAGTATTTTTGCGTATCTTCAATAAACATGAAAACATCTCTGCTTATTATATAGTCAATCTGTTTGTTTTTAAATTGTTCTCCTAAGTCTTTAATATCCATATCTACAAAATTTATTTTATTTTTATTGTTATCTAATGCTTCTATAACTTCCTTACAGGATATATCATTATCAATAGCATATATTTTACTGACTTTCTCTTCTAATAATAGAAAATTGCTTAAAAATCCTCCTCCACATCCTAAATCAATAACTTTACCTTCAATATTGTTAAAGTATGAAAAAATCTTATTGTTATAAAATTTCTCGGCTTTGCTCCTATCAATATAAATTTTCCTCTTACATCCCGTACATTCAGCTACAATTGTAAAATCTGTTTCTCCCCAGGGATGAAATTTATCTTGTAGAATATAGCACTCTTTACCGCAGGTACAGATATCTCCCCAAATAACAAAATTATGCTCTTTAAACAATTATAATCCTCCCTCCGTAAGGCTAAAATCTAATGAATGTCTTTTCCTACATACAATTACCAATTCCGTTGCAGAAAAAATTCCTACACTGTATAATTCGTTTCTCAGACCTTCTAAGGCTTTTAAATATTTACCACGTATCACCATGTCATTTATTTTATTTATTTTTAGCTCTAAGGCTTGAAAAACTTGGTCTAGAATTGCTTTTTCTTCTTCTAGGTTTTCACTTTTTTCTTGCTCTTCATGAGTGCTATACTTAAACATGTCAATCTTTTCTAAGCTTAAACTGTCTACTATGTCAATTAACTCTTGTTCAGTAAAGGTTCTATCATGACACATACCAAATAAGGTATCTAATTCTCCTTGAAGATGGTGAATTTTTACATGTGAAAGCTGTTTCTCAGATTGGTTATCAGAAATCATTTCATTAATTATAAAAATACCCTTTGGTTTCAATACTCTTTCAATTTCACTTAATACTTTTTCTCTGTTTGGCAGATGATGAAGGGTATTAGAAATGGCGATAACATCTATGCTATTATTTTCAAGCTCTAGGTTTTCTCCATCCATATGCATAAATTTAATTCTTCCATCTTTAAATCTTTCTGCCGCTATATTCAATATTTCCTTACTTGTATCTACCCCAATTATGCTAATATATCCCGGCAAGCTGTCTTGCAGTACTTCAATAAAATTTCCAACTCCCGTACCTATGTCTAAAGCCCTTAAATCCTTAGGCTCTCCAGATAATATTTCTTTTAATTTATCCATACTTTTTCTCCCCCTATAACTTATTTTCCAATTCACATAATTCAGACAATTCAGATATTAAGCTTAATAATTCTATATAGTCCATTTTTTTCCTCCTTTTCTTTTTTTAAGTTTTGTTAATAATATCTATTTTGCTCAAAAGAAAAAAGAAGTCTATTAGACTTCTTTTTGTATCATACTCATTCCAGAAAAAATCTCTTCATAGCTTTTTATTGCATATTGTCTTCCTAGGTCTGTCAATTTAATCATATTATCATCAGCATAGATTTTTTCCTCTTTTTTAAGCCTTTTAATTATTAGCTCTAGATAATCTTCACTCCAATGCATATGCTTTTGAATAGTATGAATACCACATTCTACATCCTCATCTTCGTCACCTTCATGGTTATATAGATGAAATATAAGGGATTTCTCTGCAAAATCATTTTTTTGTAGCTTTCGTCTTTTTAATGCAGTTACAACTCCTCTCTTAGGTGCAAATATAAACACTAGCAGAAAAACTATCCCTGTCATAAGTGCCATTGAGCCAGCTATAGAAACATCTAATAGAGAGGCAAATTGGTATCCTAATACACCATTTAGTCCTCCAATAATTGCACTTAAAAAGAGCATACGCTTTAAATTATCTGTGAGGAGGTATGCAGTTACTGGTGGTCCTATCATAAAGGCTATTACCAATATAGAGCCTACAGATTCAAATGCTCCAATAGCTGTTATTGAAACCACAGTCATCAAGCTATAATGTATTAAAGCAGGTGAGAAGCCTAAAACAGCCGCTAGTGCAGGATCAAAGGTTACTATTTTAATTTCTTTAAATAATATTGTAATATATAATAGATTTATGATTAATATAGCACCCATTGAATAAATAGCCTTTGCACCTATATCCACCCCCAGTATCTTCATACGATTAAAGGGTGCAAATGCAAGCTCTCCCAATAAAACTGAATCAGTATCTAAATGAACTGAACCTGCATATTTAGAGATAATAATTATAGCTATGCTAAAAAGTAACGGAAACACTACACCTATGGCTGAATCTTCTGATACTAATTTTGTGCTGTTCAGCATTTCAGTTAAAAATACAGTCAAAACTCCCATAAGAGCAGCCCCTACTATTAATAAAGGAGAGCTTAAACTATGAACTATAAAAAAGGCAATTACAATTCCTAATAAAATTGTGTGGGTTATAGCATCAGTCATCATTGACATTTTCCTTAGGACTAAAAACACACCAGGAAGGGAGCAAGCCACTGCTACTATCACTGCAATAATCTGAATTTCCAATTGTGGTGACATTTATTTTTCCTCCTTCCTGAAATAATTCTCAACATAGTCAATTCCTTTTTTAGTAATTAGCCACTTATTAAAATAATCTTTTTCCACAAGACCACGTGAAGATAAGGATTCTAATACCTTTGTAAAATGCGTTTTTGCTCTGCCCTTTAAAGAGACATTAGGTTTTATAGCAGCAATTTCATGACTATGGTTAGAATCTCCATGATTCATGGCTAAATGATATAAATTTGTTAAGATTTTATCCTCATTTATTTCCTTATGTCTTCTCTTGTCTCTGAAATAATTCCATACTAAGCCTCTGTTTGGAGCAAAGGCTAAACTAAGAATTACTATTATACTGACTACTATTACTATCATTGGACCAGTAGGCAGTTTAGAAACCAAGGAGCTTATAATAGTCCCAATAACGCCTGATATGGCACCAAATATTGACGAAAGAATTACCATCACATGAAATCTATCTGTCCATTGCCTAGCTGCCACTGCTGGTGCCACAAGCATTGCACTCATTAAGATAACCCCCACAGTTTGAAGCCCAATAATGATTCCAGCAACTATCATAGCTGAAAGTAATATAGTAATTTTTCTAGTGGAAAAGCCTAAACTCTCTGCAAAATCTGCATCAAAGGAAACTAGTTTAAATTCTTTCCAAAAAAGTATCACCAATGCTATCAATACAGCCCCTAAAACACCAATAATCCAAACATCTCTTTTTAAAAGTGTAGAAGCCTGACCAAATATGAATTTATCCAAGCCAGCTTGATTTGCATTAGGTATTTTTTGAATATATGTCAGCAGAACAATCCCTCCACCAAAAAATACTGATAAAACTAATGCTAGTGCACTATCGAATTTAATCCTGGTATATCTAACTATGAAAAGTATAAGAAAGGTAGATATTAGCCCAGATACTAATGCTCCAAAAAGTAAAACCTCTGTTTTTTTCGTCTGAGTAATTAGAAACGCTAAAGCAATTCCTGGTAAAGCAGAATGTGAAACTGCATCTCCTAAAAGACTTTCCTTTCTTACTACTGCAAAGCTTCCAAGTACTCCACTAATTACTCCTAAAAGTGCAGAGCCTAATGATACAATCTGCAGTGTATAATCATTCAAAATGATATCTATTGTATTCAACGCTCTCACCTACCCTTTAATATCTGTCCAGTGTTTCTATAGGTCTTATTTAGGTTTTCCTCTGTAAATACTTGACTAACAGGTCCACTTGCTATGATCTGAGTATTTAATAATACTACCCAGTCAAAATATTCTGGAACAGTCTGAAGGTCATGATGCACAACAATTAAGGTTTTTCCTCTTTCTTTTAATTCCTTCAAAAGAGAGATAATGGCTCTTTCAGTCTTAGCATCTACTCCTTTAAAGGGTTCATCCATAAAATATATGTCTGCATCTTGTACTAATGCCCTAGCAAGAAAAACCCTTTGCTGCTGTCCTCCTGATAGCTGACTTATTTGCCTGTTAGCAAACCCATCCATGCCTACTTTTTCTAAAGCCTCCATTGCCTTAGCCCTATCTTCTGCTTTAGGACGCTTAATCCATCCTAATATTCCATACCGTCCCATAAGAACTACATCTAAAACATTAGCTGGAAAATCCCAATCTACACTTCCGCTTTGAGGTACATAGCCTATATGACGCCTTTGCTCTTTATATGAGGAACCATTAAATAAAACATTTCCAGAAACAGGTTTTATAAGGTCTAGCATTGCTTTTATTAATGTGGATTTTCCTGCGCCATTAGGACCTACTATTGCCATCAAAACTGATTTTGGTATATCAATATCTATATCCCATAAAACAGGCTTAGTCTGATAAGCCACAGTCATGTCTTCAACTTCTATGATATAGTCCATACCCTTCACCTCCAAAATATAAAATAGTTATTTTAATGCATCAACGATTGTATCAATATTGCTCTTAAAGGTTTCTATATATGTTTCAGTATCTGTTCCTATGTCTCCAATAGAATCTGAATACAGCTCTCCTCCGATTTTTACCTCAAAACCCTTAGCTTTTACAGCCTCCTGAAGTGCTTCAATGTTTTTATGTGGAACTGAGCTCTCTATAAATATGGCTTTAATTTGATTTTCTACAATGTAGTTTGCTAGCTCACGTAAGTCTGAAGTACCTGCTTCTGAAGCCGTGCTTATTCCTTGTAGCCCTTTAACCTCAAATCCATAAGCATTTCCAAAGTAATTAAATGCATCATGAGCTGTTATAAGCACCCTATTTTTTTCAGGTAACTCTGAGGCTCTTTGAATAATATATTCATTAAGCTCATCAAGTTCAGCTAGATATGATTGTAAATTAGCTTCAAATTTCTCTGAATGTTCTGGAGCTAACTTTTTTAGCCCCTCTGCCAGCTCAACAGCAGCATCCTTCCATAAGTTTACATCAAACCATATATGAGGGTCATATATCCCTCCATCATCGGATTCTAATAGTTTTGCTTCATCTATACCCTCTGATATAGTAACTACAAGCTTTCCACTATCAGTTAAATTTTCAAATACTTCTGCCATTTTTCCTTCCAAATGAAGACCATTATACACTATCATGTCTGATTTTTGCATTAAGCTCACATCTCCCGCACTTGCTTTGTATAGATGCGGATCTATTCCTGGTCCCATTAAACCCTTAACCTCAACATATTCCCCACCTATTGCTCTAGTAAGGTCTGAAAGCATTGTGGTAGTAGCAACTACGTTATACTTTCCATCTGTATTGAAAGCATCTTTATTCCCATTTGACGCATTGCACCCCGTTATTAATGTACCTATCATAAATAAGGCAATTATACTAAAACTTAATTTTTTCATTATTAAATCCTCCTAACCTACATATATTTTTTTAGCAGCTTCTAAGCTTATACTTATGCTTCCTTGATCTTTTTTCACAATAACCCTTCCATTATATGGCTCAATATCTAGTACAGTAATATTGCTTCCAATAGTCAAGCCTAGGCTATCTACATATTTTAAGAACTCTTTTTCGTCAAGTATTCTCCGTATTACGGCTTTTTCTCCAATCATTAAACAGTCTAATGTCCTGTAGTCAATACTGTAAACTTGACTTTGTATAATGGGTGTTCCATGAGGACAGGCTTCTGGATAATTTAGAAATTTTTCTAAATGCTTTTCTAGCTTTTCACTAGTAACATGCTCCAGTCTTTCTGCTTCCTCATGTACTTCATCCCAGCTATATCCTAAATAGTCTAATAGGAAAACCTCCCATAAAAGATGTCTTTTTTTAATTTTCATAGCTTCTTTAATGCCTAGTTTCGTAAGCTTTACTCCTTGATATGCAGAGTACTCAACGTACCCCTCTTCTAAAAGCTTTTTTAGCATTTCGCTTACAGAGGGAGGAGAAATCCCTAATGCTTTGACAATGCTCTTATTATTAACTTGTTTAGAATGTCCTCCTAGCTCATAAATTGTTTTTAGATAGTCCTCTTTGTTTCCTGTCATAATATCCCCACCATAAATAAATTTAGGTATGCCTAACTTTATTTATATGATACCCTTTCTTTTTCTCCCAAAACATAAATGATAATAATTATCACTATCATTTATGTTTTAAAAGAAAAAGAAGCTCATTATAAGCTTCAATCATTTATCATAGCTACTGCCCTAACTGGTGAGCCATCCGCATTTTCAAATTTTAATGGAAATGCACAAATAGAAAAATCTTTATCTAATAGCTGGTCCAAATTATTAAGATTTTCTATAATCACTTTTCCTGAATCTAATATCTTGTGATGTATTTCCAGCTTATGAGAGGTTATAGGCTCTATTGATATGCAATCTATACCTATACCTCTTATCACAAGTTTATTTAATTTATCAGCTAGCTCTGATGATATGGTAGGAAAGCCTTCAAAATATTCATCTGTTCCCCATTTCTCTTGCCAGCCAGTATAGAACAGTAAAAAGTCATATTTTTCTATATTTCCCTCTATGTGCTTTAGTCTGCTTTCTTCTATTTTTTCTCCATAGCTTATATTTCTACAGTCTACTACAATTCCTTTACCGTAAAAATACTCTATGGAAAACTCATCTAAGGATTTTCCGCTACTAAATATATGTGCTGGAGAATCCATATGTGTCCCAGTATGACTGTAAAACCTTATTTCTGTTTCCTTAAATCCATCTTTTTCAACAGTGCATGGCACGCTTAATGTAGGTGGCTCAGTACCTGGATATACCTGCATGTCTTCGGAAATAGTATGTGTTAAATCAATAAATTCCACTTTATCACCCCTATAATTTAAGCGGAGATTTTACTCTCCGCTTTATTAATGATTAACTACAATATACTAATATGAATATAAACAGTCAAGATATTCTTTACTAAATGCTTCAACATCCTTAGCTACAGTTTCAATATCTTCTTTATCTATTAGGACTCTCTTGAAAAACTCTGCTATATACTCCATCTGCTCTTCCTTCATTCCTCTTCTAGTAATCTCTGGAGTTCCTATTCTTACCTGTGGGCTAGTGCCAGAGAAATCATCTGAGCAAAGTATGCTTGCTTTTTCAAGAAGCTTTGCGGGTGCCTTTGGTGCATATTCTCCTAAATCTACTAGCATTAAATGAGTTTCTGTATACCCTCTTCTTGAACCTAGTACATTAAAGCCTTTCTTAGCTAGTGCTTCTGCTAAAGCCTTTGAATTCTTTACTATTTGCTTGCCATACTCATGACCAAATTCCTTCATTTCCATTATAGAAATAGCTAATGATGGAAGACGATTTAGATGGTGGCTTGTAACTAGTGAAGGTGATAATGCATTGCCTATTTTTTCTATAAGCTCCTTATTATTTGAAACTACAAAACCTCCTTGGGGTCCTGGGAAGGATTTATGAGTGCTTCCAAACATTACATCTGCACCTTCTTTTAATGGGTTTGGAAATACTTTTCCTGCAATAAGACCTGTTACGTGTGAAGCATCATATGCTATTAAAAATCCTTGTTCATCAGCTAGCTTTCTTAGTTCTCTTACTGGCTCAGGAAACAGTGTACCTGAGCCACCTAATATAACTAGCTTAGGCTTTCTTTCCTTTACTTGAGCAATTAGCTTTTCTGTATCTACTGCTCTATCTTCATCAAAAGGCATATATTCAACATTTATAGTTTCATCAAATTGTCTAAGCTGACACATAGGTCCAACTAATCCATGTCCCCAATCCTCAAGGCTCACCTCTATAACTAAATCTCCAGGATTTAATAGGGCTAAAACTGTTGCCATACCTGCCATATGTCCGCCTATAGGTCTTAAATCTACATATTCAGCCTCAAAAATTTCTTTTACTAGCTCATGTGTAGCCATTTCAAATTCATGTATATATTTATTTCCTGTATATTCTCTTTCCTCAGGGTTCATAGTTGAGTAGCAGCCGTATCTGTTTCCAAAATCGCTACTTAAATAGTTTCTTACTGTTTCACTTGCAAAGTTTTCAGAGGCTATTAAGTTTAGACAGCCTTTTCTGTATTCCTCATGTTTTTTTAATAAATTGTCCACATCTTTTATATTTTTAAGCATTGTACATTCCTCCTTATGTCTGGCTAGATAGTGGCGATTTTATCCCCCACCTAATGGTCTTATTATTTTTATTTCATCATTATCTTTTATAATGTAGTATTCATACTCTTTTTGCAAAAGCTGGTTTCCATTAACCCATACACCAACCCAATTGCTGTAATCTAATAATTCTAACAGCTCCATTACTGTAGTGCTGTCCTTTATCCTTTTGTCTTTTCCATTAAGTTTTATATCCATGAATTTCACCTTCTAAAGCGATATGCTTTTAGCTTAGTATCCATTCTAGAGAAAGCTTTCTCAGTGTAGCTTCTGTTGGATTTCCAGTTTCTTTATCCCAACCAGCAAACTGATAGTAAAGCTCCTTAGCCTTCTCAAGCTTTTCTTCATCTAATTGAATCCCTTTTGATGCCCCATCAGGCATTGGTTCATGAAGTCTTTTTGGAAGCTTGTCATCTTCTTTAGTAAAGCCTGCCTTTGCATTGAATTGCCTCATCATATTGATTCTTCTCTCACCTATACGCATTAGCTCGAAAATAGATGTATTCCAGCCTATTCCATACTTACATAAATCTAATATTTCATCTGGTCCGCATAGCTCCCAAGATGGTCCCCATACAAATTGACATAGACATAAAGTGTCCAGTATTGAATAAAAGCATTGAGTATCAAATGCATATCTTACCTTATCATCATCTATTTCAAAAGGATTATCATATGTTTTATACATTCCTATCTTTCCCAATCTCTGTATAGGAAGACTGTCCTTTGGCAGTGTAAGGAATGTGTCATGCTCACTTGATTGATGGTCTGCACCAAAGGGATTAACTGAGTATATCAGCCCTAGCGTAGGCTTATACTGTGGCATATGGGCTGGCAGCTCTTGACCTTTGACCGATATGCTGAATTCCTCGGAGCCTTGTCCTAATCTTTCTGCTGCTTTTTTGCTCCCTTCAGCTAACAGATTTCCTATGCCTTCCCTCTTAGCTATTTTCTCTACTAAAATAGGTACAATGCTATTGTTTCCAAATTTTAGTTCTAATCCGTCAGTGTCTTCTTTTGTCAGCAATCCTTTTTCATAGCATTCCATTGCAAAGGATATTGTAGCTCCGCATGAAATAGTATCTATCCCATACATGTTACATAGCTGATTTGCTAAGGATACTATTTCTAGACTGTCTACCCCACAATAAGAGCCAAACGTTGCACAGGTTTCGTATTCTGGTCCCCCGTATAATGGGTCTACCATTCCTGGAACCTCTACTACTCTTTTGCATCTAACAGCACATCCAAAGCATGTATCTCTTTCTTTTAATATTGTATTACTCATAGTTTCTCCAGTTATTTTTGCAGCTCCTTCTGGAAAATATCCTGTTGTCCAGTTTTTTGTAGGTAGGAAGCCCTCATCACTAAAGCCTTCAAGGTCTCCATCTGTACCATGCTGACCTAATCCTTGAATTGCTGGATTTTCTTTTAGCAACCTAACTACTGATTTTGATAGTTTACTGAACTCCTCAGGATTAAATGCTTTTTGTGCTTTAGTTTTCTTAACCACTACAGCTTTTAGGTTTTTAGAACCCATAACTGCTCCCATACCATTTCTTCCATTAGCTCTATTGCACATATTTATGATACATGCATACTTCACTAAATTTTCTCCCCCAGGTCCTATTTGAGCTATCTCGACATTTTTCTCTCCAAGCTCTCGTCTGATAATCTCTTCTGCTTCACCTGTTACCTTACCCCATATATTTTTAGCTTCTTTTAATTCTACCTTATCTCCATCTATATATAGATAAACTGGCTTTTCTGATTTTCCTTTTACAACTACAGCGTCATACCCATTTCCTTTTAGGTAAACTGGAAAGAATCCTCCTGCCTGACTGTCTCCTATAGTTCCTGTTAGTGGACTCTTGGCAGTTACATTCATCCTGCTAATGCCGCTAATTGGTAGACCTGTTAGGGCTGATACTGAAAATACAAGTACATTTTCAGAGGACAATGGGTCAATTCCTGGCTCTATGTCCTGAAGTGCCAAATATACACCTAAGGCTGAACCGCCAGGGTAAAGCCTGTAGACTTCACCAGGTAATGTTTCTATGCTTATTTCGTTTTTAGTAAGATCTATTTTCAATATCTTAGCGTCAGGAAATTGATTGTACATATATGCGCCTCCTTTTAATTATCTCTAAAATCTATAAGGGGAAGCTCTTCCCCTTATAGATTTTATATAAGCTCTCATTAAAGAAGTTTTAATATTAATACTTAGATTCTCCGCATGCTCCAACCATTTCTATGTATTAAAACCAATTTTCAATAGTATTAGTATGTCGCGAAGCTTAATAATTATATAGAACAATCCAACTCAACTATCTAGCTATTTCGTGCTTGTACTAATTTTGACTTCGTTTAATATTGCTCTGTCCTCTTCAGTAAAATACTTATTTTGGTAGATATTCCCTATAATTCGGAGTGCAAAGAATTGAATTACAATACCCGCTATTAATAAAATTACCCCATTTTGTATTACACTAGAAGCTAAAAATAGAATTCCAGAAATAATAGCCGTTACCATCGCATAAGGAACTTGTGTTATGACATGTGCTACATGATCAGAGCCAGCAAACATCGAAGCCATAACAGTTGTATCTGAAATAGGAGAAGAATGATCTCCAAAAATTGCTCCAGAAAAAACAGCACCAATTGCAACATATATTAGATTCAATCCACCAACTCCATATGCAAGAGGAATTGCTATTGGAATTAAAATCGCCATTGTTCCCCATGCTGTTCCAGTAGAAAATGCTAAGATCATGGCAATTACAAATGTCAATAATGGTAATAAACCAGCACTCATCCAACTTTCAGTCATAGTAATAACATAATCTGCTGTTCCAATATTGCTACATACAGTACCAATTGACCAAGTTAGAATTATAATAACAACAGCGGGCATCATGGTCTTAAATCCATTTAAGAGTGTATCTTCACAATCTCTTAATGACATCCCTTTAGTTAGACCTAATATTATTCCTACAATAGTCATAGCAAAACCAGCCCAAGTTAATGCAATGGCTACGTCAGTATCAGCTAAGCAATCTATTAAATTCTTTCCAGTAGCACCTCCGCCAGTATACCAGATTCCCCATATGCCTACTAAAATTAAAGTTAAAAGAGGTAGTATAAAATCTATTAAACCTGATTTTTTTGATTTTATTGGTTCTCCTAAATCAGACTCAACTGTAGATAAGGGTGTTGATCCATCTGCAATAAGTTTCCCTGTTTTTTTTGCTCTAAGTTCAGCTTTTGCCATTGAACCAAAGTCTTTTCCTAATATAATCATTGGCACAGCAGCAAGAGTAAGTATTGCATAAAAGTTAAAAGGTATAGAATTTAAAAAAGTCATGTAGGGTTTAGCCCCAACTACTCCAATACTTATAAGAATTGGTGCTATTAATGATAATTGAAAACCAATCCAGTCTGAAACAGGTCCTATAGTAGCTATTGGAGCTGCTGTTGCATCTAAAATGTAAGCAAGTTTTTCAGTAGAGACTTTATACTTTGCGTTAACTTCCTTAGCGGCATTACCTACGATAATTGAATTGACATAATCATTAAAGAATATAATTATTCCTAAAAGATAAGCGAACATTTGAGCCCTTTTCCCTGAAGTAAGTTTTTTTTCAAGAGATCTTGCAAGGACACCTGAGCCACCTATCTTATACATAAAAGCAGCACCCGAACCAAGTAAAACCATTAACACTAAAAATCTTGAATTCCAAGGATCAATCATAACATCTTTTATCCAATCAAAACAAACTGCTGTTGCAACAAAAGGGTTTCCTCCACTAACAATTAGTCCTCCTACAAGGACACTTATAAACATAGAAAAGATTACTCTTTTTGTTACTATTGCTAGAATACAAGCAACTAGTGGTGGAACTATTGACCACAATCCATACATAAAAACATTCCTCCTTAAGGTTTCATTAATAAACTTGTATAAGGTTAATCATAAATTTAATGAATGAGCTGTTTTAATAATAGATTAAGCTTCCCACTCCTTTTTCTTCTACATATTAGCTATATTAGTCAGTTCAAGTATGACAGCAACTACAGATTGAGCATAATCTTTAAAATTGATCTTTTTACTAATTAAACCAATTGCACAACCCATTTTTTGTACTCAAAATAATGCAGTTGAAAATAATATTATGTACCTCCTTTCTTAGTTAATTAATTAATTGATTACAGGCTTTTAGGTTTGTGGATTTCACTAAGATTAAAATATTGTCATGACTTCTTTCTATTAGTAAAATTATTCTTTTAAAATTTTATTGATATAAAACAACATATTATTCTAGTGCTATCTCCCAAAAATATAATTGATTTGATAGATACTACTTTGTATATTTACAATTCTATAAACTATCCACATCTAATAATTATAATCCTGCAATCATCTGTCGTCATTTGTAGAATGTCGACATTATTGTCTATTGTCGACATAAATAAATGGACCCCCTTCCTGTTTTGAAATTTATAAACTTTCCTATTATTTCTATCTTACATTAATCAAAATATCTGTTTTCTATAACTAATAATATGATTTCTTAATGCTTTTTTACATTCGTCAATATTTTCTTCTTTTAAAAACTTAATAATCTCGTAATGATCACTGGCAGTAACCCCTAAGTTACCTGTCATTTGTGTATCAATAATCATTGCAAGTTGTAACTGTATAAACAAATCTGTAAGAATTTTGACCCTTCTTTCGCTGCCTGATTTTTGCCATAAAAAGGTATGGAATTTCATATCTAGTTCATTTATTTTAATAATTTTATCTTGAATATGGTCTATTGAATTTGCCACATACATCATCTCATCTACAATCTCTGTAAGCCTATCATAATCCTTTTGTTCTAATTTTTTTTGATTTATTAGAATTTCAATAACACTGTTTTCTAAAAGTAATCTAATATCAAATACTTCTTTTACATCTTCTAAAGTCATTCTAGCAACATAATTACCCTTTCGAGGAATAAATTTTATTAGTCCTTGATTTTGAAGTTCCTTTATACCTTCTCTAACTGGAGCTCTACTTATGTCTAGTGCTTCTGCAACTTTAACTTCAGAAACATGGTCCCCTTCCTTGTATTCTCCAGTAAGAATCTTGTTCTTTATATAGTCTACAACTATATCACTTAAGTTCTTTTTTAGATATACTTGCTTTTCTATCATTTTTACAACTCCCATATTATTATGATAATTCATTGAATCAACATTTTAAACTATCGACTGTCGACAATTTATTTTATAGATATATAATTCTATAAATTTTTTAATATTCCTTCTTTTTTCGAAAAAAATTTTATTATATTTTTTACCACAATAAAAAATTGCAGTAATTTGACATTAATGAATAGTTTACAAGTACTCCATAATAAGAAAAGGCAGGAGAGTATACCCCTGTCATTCTTCTTATGTCCTATCTTTTTACTTTCTATATCCCTTAAATGTATTATTAATTTAGATATTTTCTTATTGAACCCAATACTCCTTTATCATAGCTTAATAATTGAGGATAAAGATACTAGCCTCCATGAAAAATCACTAATTTGGTAGTTCCAAAACTATATATAAAAATATGATTGTGTTAAACTAACCATATAAATTATTCTTTTTTAAAATTAAAATAATATTTTATCCCTTTCCATTTCCTTCTTAACAATACTAGCCAATTTTAAATAATTGTCCCATGCTGGATGGCGTGGTCGTGGAGTACCCTTTACATAGGGTTGAATTGGTCTGTCCCAAATAGAATCTCGATCCCACACAAAGCCAATGTTTTCACCATCTACATGTGGCAATCCTTCAATATCTAACATGTCCTGTGTCTCCACAACATGTTTGTCTAGAATTTCCATAATATCCTTAAATCCAATCAACCAAGCGTGAATGTTCCATCCAGGAGGAAATGGTTCTTCAAAGCAAGGTGAACTGCATTTTGATTGCTTGTAATATTTTTTCAGCTCTGGATAGGCAATATCGGCTTGATGGTCTGCAAATACTTCATCATATTTACAAGAAATTATCTTACCAGCTTCTACAATTACCTTTAACCAGCCAGTAATACCATATCCAAAGTTTTCTGCAAAGCTATAGAGCTTTTTAGTTGAAGGCTTGTCTATTGTTTGGGCTAAATCTTTAGCCATAGACACCATTTGTCTCATGCTTCCTGAGGCACCAGTTAGCAAATCAAAATCACCTTCTAATGACTGTCTCTCCATAATCTGATTTTCAACATATTGCATACCATTTACAAGTACAATTCCTGCTTTAGCCTGACGTGTTTTAGATGCCTGCCAAATTCCATAGTCTGAGCGGCGTTTATCAATTTTACTATAATAATGATTATAGTATTTATCCATGCAGCGTTCATTAAACTCAACGAAAATAAATTTGCCATTTTCGTCTTTAACAACCTCCAAGGTTCCATGGTGACCAGGTGCCCAAGTTGCCATACCAAATTCTTTTTCTACAAGATAATAATCTCCTTTAACCATGCCAAGTGTTGGCTGAATTGAATAATTCAACCATTCAACCTCTTCTCGTTCATTCCAAGTTGCTACTTTGTTTTCAGTCATGTTTTTGCCTCCATTTTTTATTTTTATCTTCTAAATTATTATTTTCAAACACAATTATTCATAAAAATACAGTAATAATTTCACTAATATATTTTATTGTCTAGACAAAAAGCTTTCACTTAGATTTTCTGAAAGAATAACCGAATAGTCCTTCTTGATCGCAATAAATCCAACCCATAAATCCCCGGTAAGTTTATCAAGAAGTGCTTTTCCCTCTGCTTCTCCTAAAATAAAGAAAGGTGTAGAAAGTAAATCAGTATAAAAAGCAGAGCTTGAGATAATTGTTGCACTAAGAAACTCGCTCTCGGCTGGAATTCCAGTACGTGGATCTATTAGGTGGTGAAAAACCTTTCCATTTTCAGTAAAATAGCGCTCGTATCCACCTGAAGTAGCAGCACCCCTATTACAAAGCTTAAGCTTCCCTATACTGTTCCCTCTTTGCTTCCATGGTTCTTGTATCCCAACTTCCCAATCTCGAGGCGCTTTATCTTTCTGACAAAGCTTACCTATGACAAAAAGATTTCCACCAAAGTTTATACTAGCAGAGCTAACGCCATGCTCCTTTAAATAATCTGCTACTAATTCTACTGCATATCCCTTACCTGCTCCCCCAGCATCAATAATCATACCAGCTTTATTAAGGGTAACTGTACAAGCTGAGCTATCAAGCTGTACTTCCTGCCATCCAGTTCGTTTCAGTGCCTCTGTCAATTTTGCCGGTTGGGGGGATATTGGCTGAGCAGCAGTAAAGTCCCATAGTCTCACAACTGGTCCAATAGTAGGATCAAATGCACCTGAGCTTAGCTCTGATATATCACAAAGATCTTTAAGAAATGTAAATAACTGCTGTGAAACCTTGTATGGCACTCCTACCTTATAATTGTTATTTAGCTGAGAAAGCTGTGATTGGGAATCAAAGATATTTAATAGCCTCTGCACATCTTCAGCAATTTGCTGTGCATGGTCTAATATATCTTCAACATTTCCATGAGCTTCTAATACATCAATTTTACAAACTGTGTTATACAAAAAAAATTGTCTGCTAGCTAAACAGCTTCCCATTATTTATCACCAGAATCCTTTCTCCCCAAATCCTTGTCAATTTCGGATTGCAGCTTTTTAGCTAAACTCAAGTAATTATCCCATTCTTGTGCACGCTTTGGCTGCTCTGTAAAGGGAAGTCCATCCAAAGAAGTAAGCTGTTGATTTTCAACAACCTTTTCACCTAAAAGATCAATAATTGTGTTAAAACCCGCACCAATAGTAGAAACGTAATCCAGACAAAAATATTTCGACTGCCTATAATATGGTTTAAGCTCAGAATCTTCAATCTCCTCTTGTGTATCTGCAAAAATTTCGTCATAGAAACACGAAACAATTTTCCCTTTTTCTATAATTACTTGTAATCGGCCTGTGATTCCCTTACCTACAGGCTCTGCCAATCCATAATAATATTTTTTGCTAGGAATCTTTATCTGTTCATCAATTCTTTCAGCTAAAGTTAGCATAGATCGTTTAATGCTATTTGATGCACCCGTTAATAAATCAAAATCACCAATTAGTCTATTTTGTTCTACCATTTGTTTCTCTAAATGCATCAAACCATTAACTAGCACAATCCCAGATTTAGCTGTTCGCTCTTTAGTTGCTTGCATAAAGCCATAATCAGAAAGCCGCTTAGAAACACCTTGATAACGTTGAATATAATATGTTGAGCTATTGATTTCATTAAATTCAACCATTTGGATTTTCTCATTTTCTCGCACTACCTCTAAAATACCATGATAACCACGATCACCCGGAAAATGTGGCGCAAACCAATTTTCTTCTCTATAATACTCACCTTTAACTAATCCTGCTGGTGGTTGTACACTCCAGAATAACTTATCTAAAACAGATACTGTTTTTTCACGCTTGCTTATCTCACGTGTTTTTGAGCTATTCACACTATCTCCTCCTTCTTTTTAGCAATCTTTACTTCTATCATCAATTATGTTAACATGAATAGTAATGGCTTAATTACTGAGAAGAGAGATAACTACCATAAATCATGATAGAGGTGAAAAAATTGGACATTAACCATTTAGAATATATTGTAGAAGTTGCAAAGTCTGGTTCAATAAACAAAGCTGCACAAAACCTTTTCATTTCACAATCAAACCTCAGTAGCATTATCAAAAATATCGAAACAGAAATCGGTTACGTTATCTTTGCAAGAAATACTTCGGGCACCTATTTGACACAAGAAGGGAAGCTTTTTATTCGCCATGCAAAGGAAATTTTGGCAGAAACAGCAAAGATAAAAAAAGTCCCTGAAATATTTGAGGAAAATCATAATTTATCTATTGTTGCTTCTCGTGCTTCCTTTATATTTCATTGCTTCTTTGATTTCATTCGAACATTTCCCTATGATTCTGCTAAAGATACCTTTTTGGGAGCTGGATTACAAGAAAACTTCAGAAATATTGTTTCACAACGGTGTAGGCTTGGCATTTTAGTCATGTTTATGCAAAAACAAGAAAAGTACACTCTATTAGCAGAACGATATAATCTGGAATTTAAAAGCTTAAAAGATAATATCCCAATGATGGTCTTTATGGCAAAAAATCACCCTTTAGCAAAGGAAAAGTTTTTAGATATTTCCAGCTTATCAGAACACCCATTTATTGTTGATGCTGACATTGACCCTGACGATACCTTAGATATTTTAAATATTAAAGATAGTAACAAGGTATTGTTTACCTGTGACTTAGCAAATGTCTTCAATGCTGTACATAAAGGTCAATATATTTCCATAGGCATAGATATTGCTCCAAGTGATGCCAGCCTGTTTAACTTTGTTCGTCGTCCAGTCATGAATGCTAAAGCCATGTCGGTTTGCTTGATTAAGAATAAAGATATCAATTTAAGCGTAAGAGAGCGAAATTTTGTCGATTATCTTACCAATTGCTTAAATGATTATTATAAAATATGAAATTAACTGTCTTGCTATATGGGTAGAAGACAGTTAATTTCTATACTACCCTTGATACAAGCTATAATGCTAAGCAATTAATTTACTTACTTAGGATGCCATCCTTAACCATTTCTTCATGGATTATTTTAGCTAGTCTTAGGTAATTGTTCCAAACTGGTGAACGCGGTCTCGTTACTGATCGCTGAGTAGCATCACTATTTGAAATAAGTTCAACATCATCCTTACTAGGCTTGTCCCAAACTACTCCCATATCAGGTCCTTCAACACATGGGAGACCCGATATATCAAACATATCCTGTGTTTCACATACCTTTTTGTTAAGCTCATCACTTTGGTCTTTAAAGCAAACAAGCCATGCATGTCTATCCCAACCAGATGGGAACGGATCTTCGTATGTCGTTGAATAATACTTACTTTGTCTATAAAACTGCTTTAAATCATCATAAATAATTTCTGAAGTATGGTCAGCAAATATCTCGTCATAAAAGCACTTGACAATCTTACCATCTTCTACTACAACTTGGAGCCATCCTGTGATTCCATATCCAAAATTTTCTACATATCCATAATATTTTTGAGGTTTATTATTTTCATCCTTTATTTTTTCGTCAATAACTTTTGTAAGACCAATCATATTTTTCATTGAAAAAGAAGCACCAGTTAAAAGGTCAAAATCCATACCAAGATCTTGTTTTTCAAGAATTTGGTCTTCCACATATTTGAAGCCATTGGCTAATACCTTACCATACGCAACGCTTCTACGCTTATCATGAAAGTCCTGAAAAAACTGAAACTCAGTTCTTCTTTTACTTACATTCTGGAAATGGCGTACATAGTAGTTACCCATAGTAGTTTCATTGAATTCTGCATATGTTTTTTTCCCGCTATCATCAACGACAACCTCTAGTACTCCTAAATGTCCAGGATCACCCCATCGCCCACTATAGCGTAAATCTGCGTAATAATAATTTCCTTTGATCAATCCTTGATATTGAGGTTGGACTGTCCAATCAATTAACTCAGCTTCATTATCCTCATGCCACGGGCCAGAGCCTAACCATCTAACCTTATCAACCATCATAACTCCCTCCTAAAAAATGATTTATAACTAAAAATGACTTACTACAGCTTTATCTTATAGTTCATCCGTTATAGAGCAGGTACTAAAATGTCCATTTCCAAGATCCTTCAGTTCTGGATCCTTTCCAACACATTTTCCCTTACAATATAAGCATCGTTTTGCAAACCTGCATCCTGGTTCCGGGTTAATTGGACTCGCAAGCTCTCCAATAAGCTTTACCCTCTGCATCTTATGATGAATGCTAGGAACAGGTATTGCAGAAAGCAAGGCTTGAGTATATGGATGAACAGGTTTTCTGAATAATTCGTCTGATTCAGCAGTTTCAACAAGCTGTCCAAGATACATAACTGCAATATTGTCTGAAAAATACTTTACCACTGACAGGTCGTGAGTGATAAAAAGATAGGTAAGAGCATACTCAGCCTGCAAATCCTTTAGTAAATTCAAAACTTGTGCCTGAATAGATACATCCAAGGATGATACTGGTTCATCACATACTATAAACTGAGGGTTTAAAGAAAGTGCCCTTGCTATCCCGACTCTCTGACGTCTTCCTCCATCAAGCTCGTGAGGATAAGAATCTGCAAGTCTCTCGCTCAATCCAACTACATTCATTAAGTGACTTACTTGAGAATTAAGCTCTGTTCTATTCTTTGTTTTTTTATGAATTATAAGCGGTTCTCCAATAATTTCGCTTATTGACATTCGTGGGTTTAAAGATGAAAATGGGTCCTGAAAGATAATCTGAAGATCTTTCCTCAAATCATGTAGCTGAGGCTTATTCATTTTACAGATATCTTTTCCATTGAATAAAATTTCCCCACTTGTTGCTTGATGCAGTCCAAGTATCAAACGTCCTATTGTGCTCTTCCCACAACCAGATTCTCCAACAAGTCCTAATGTCTCTCCTCGCTTAATGTTAAAGGAAACACCATCAACTGCATGAAGGGACCCAACTTTTGATTTGAAATATTTCTTAAGATTTCTAACCTCTAATATATTATCTTCCATGTTTAATCACCTCCATAAAATCAGGTGACTTGACCTTTCCCTCATGGATAAGACATCTAGCTAAATGAGTCCCATCAATACAAGTCATCCCTGGTTTGATTTTAGAGCAAGCTTCACCCTTATACAAACAGCGGGGGTGGAAAGTGCATCCCAATGGCAAGTCTGTAGGATCTGGCATCTCTCCTTTTATGGGTTTTAGCTTATTAACCTTTTTATCAAGCATTGGAATCGATTCAAAAAGACCTATAGTATATGGATGAGAAGGATAATCGAAAATCTCCTCTACCGTTCCGCTTTCCACAATTTCACCTGCATACATAATTGCAACCTTATCACAAACCTGAGCAACAACACCAAGATCGTGAGTAATAAGAAGAAGTGATGTATTAAATTCATTCTTTAATTTATTCATCAATTCCAATACTTGAGCTTGAATAGTTACATCAAGTGCGGTTGTTGGTTCATCAGCTAAAATAAGCTTTGGAGAGCAAGCAATACTCATGGCGATTACAACACGCTGCTTCATTCCTCCAGAAAATTGATGTGGATATTCGTCATATCTATCTTTAGGGATTCCTACCATTTCCAGCATATCCTCAGATTTTTGACGTGCTTCAGCTTTGCTACAATTCCCATGCAGATGAATAACCTCTGTAATCTGATCGCCAACAGTATAAACGGGATCTAAGCTAGTCATGGGATCTTGAAATATCATTGATATTTTATTTCCTCGTACATGACGTAAGAAATCAATTTTAGATTTAAGAAGGTCTTCACCTTCAAAATATATTTCACCATCTATTATCTTTCCAGGAGGATCAGCAAGCAGCCGTAAAATACTAAGTGCTGTTGTTGTTTTCCCTGCACCTGTTTCCCCCACTAGACCTAGGCTTTCCCCAGCATCCAAGCTCAAATCAAGAGAATTTACTGCATAAACAATTTTATCTTCTGTCCGATATTCTACCTTGAGGTTCTTAATATCAAGAAGTTTTTTATCAGTCATATTTATTCCCTCCTTAATTCTTCAATCTAGGATCTAGTGCATCACGCAATCCATCTCCAAGTAGATTGAGAGAAAGAATGGTTAACATAATCGCCATACCAGGAAAAGCACAAACCCACCATGCATTTCGTATAAATTGTCGTCCGCCACTAAGCATAGAACCCCATTCAGGAGTCGGGGGTTGTATCCCGAGACCGATAAAGCTTAAGCTAGCAATTGACAATATAGAACCAGCTATACACAAAGTAGCCTGAACAATTATAGGAGCCATGGAGTTTGGAATTATATGTTTGAAAATAATTCTTCCATCACTTGCACCAATTGCTCTAGCTGCCTCTATATATTCCTCATTACGTATTGTTAGAACTGATGCTCTTACAATCCTAGCGAATGGTGGAATATTTGAAATACTTATTGCAATTAACAAATTTTTTATACTTGGTCCGAGAGCAGATACAATTGCAACAGATAACAGAATACTTGGTATTGCAAGGAATATATCCATTACCCTCATAATTATGTTATCAAGTTTTTTATTTCCATATCCAGCAATTGCTCCAAGTAAACCACCTACAACTGTAGCAATTAAAATTGTAGCAAATGCTACAGGAACTGAAATTCTTGTTCCGTAAACAATCCTAGCAAGGATGTCTCTCCCTACCTCATCAGTACCAAGCCAGTGGTTTTTTGACGGTGGTTTTAAACGCATGGATGCGTTTTGTCTAATTGCCATAGTTTCATAATCAAATAGCACATCTGCTAAAATTGCAGAAAGACATATTATACTTAATATAATCAATCCAATGACTGCCATTTTGTTCTTCTTTAATCGCTTCCAAACAGAAGCAAATTGAGACTTATTCTTTTTTTTATGTTTAACCTGAGCTATATCCATGGCTTACCTCCCCACCTTATACTGTGCTCTTATACGCGGATCAAAAAACGCATACAGCATATCGATGCAAAGATTTATAACTGTGAATGTTGCCGCCATAACAAGAACTACTGCCATAACTATAGGAGTATCTTTAAGTTTTATTGCATTGACTAAAAGTCTCCCAATTCCAGGCCATGCAAAAACTGTTTCTACAAGTACAGCACCACCAATAGCAAAGCCAAATTGCAGACCAACTGTAGTAATTACTGGTATCATTGCATTACGAAGTGCATGCTTTATAATTACTACATTTTCTTTAACTCCCTTAGCTCTTACTGTTCTAACATAATCCTGTCTAATTGCCTCCAGCATAGAAGAACGTGTCATTCGTGTAATCATGGCTAGTGAACTAGCACCTAGTGTAATTGCTGGAAGAACTAATGATTTAATTCCATCAAAGTTTGCTGATGGAAACCATCCCAGCTTTGCTACAAATATCAGTATGAGCATAATACCTAGCCAAAAGTTTGGCATTGAAACTCCTAGTAAAGCTGCAAACATTGATAATGAATCTACTGCGGAGTATTGTCTTGTTGCAGAAATAGTTCCTAGTGGAATACCTAAAACAATTGCGAAAACCAGCGCAGCAGCTGCAAGAATTAACGTGTTTGGAAATCTTGCAGCAATTTCAGCAGACACAGGCTGTTTAGTTGAATAGGAAATGCCAAAATCACCTTGAATTGCGTTTACCACAAAGTTTTTGTAACGAATAAAAAATGGCTTATCAAGCCCTAATTCTTTGTTCATTTCATTATACGCTTCAACTGAATAGTTATCGCCTAGATACATCTCCACTGGATCTCCCGGAGTAAGGTTCATAATAGAAAAAACAATTAGACTTACCCCAAGTAATACTGGGACCAACATTAGTAGCCGTTGTGATATAAATTTAAACATCGGGCACCTCCTTGGTATTCTTGAAAACATCTCATCCCAACTCTACCTGCCCCATGCTAATGTTTGTTAGCATGAGGCAATTAGAGTACAGAAAGCTAATTTCCGAAATAAGCTCCATAAATATAATGTGATTTACCAGGATATAAACTAAAACCTTTAATTGTTGATTTAGTACCAGCATTTAAATGCTCGATTGCAATCGGTACAAGTGGTAGTTCTTCAGCCACTATTTTTTGTATCTCCTCATAAATTTTTTCAACCTCATTATTATCTGTTATTACACAAGCTCTATCTAGCATTGAATCTACCTCTTCTGTTGCCCAGAAGGAACGGTTTCCAGAAAGTCCAAATGCTTCAGTATGATACATAGCTCTTAGCATACTATCAGGGTCAATAGATGTTTTTGATAATAAGAACAAATCATGTTCACCTTTTCCAGTAGAAGAGTAAAAGTTTCCTGAATCCATAGATTTAATTTCGACTTCAATACCAATTTGTCTAAGTTGATCCTGGATAACTACTGAGGCATCTCTCATTATCTGACTATCTGCTACCCAAAGGGTTGTCTTAAATCCATCTTGGTACCCAGCCTTCGCGAGTAAATCTTTAGCTTTATCTAAGTTATAGTCATATTGTGTAACATTAGATGAATGGCCAAACAAGCTAGGTACAATCATAGTGTTTTTAGCAGGAGTTGCTATTCCATTAAAAACAATTTCAATGATGTCATTGATGTTAAGTGCATAGGCAATAGCCTGTCTTACTTGAACATCTTCAAAATTTGGTTTTTCAGTATTAAATCCAAGATACCATACTGTTGTACTAGTTACTTCTTCTAATTGGAGATTCTTGTTGCTTTTAATTCTATCTAAATCAGTAACAGCTAAATCATAAGCTATGTCTATTTCTCCTGCCTCAAGACCGATAGCCCTATTAATTGCTTCAGGTATATTTCTGAAAATCAACTTTTTAACCTTAGGCTCACCCTTATAATAGTCTGGAAAAGCCTCAAGTACAACATCTCCACCAAGATCCCAAGACACGAATCTGAATGGACCTGCACCTACAGGATTTGCGTTGAAATCCTCGCCACTTGTAGCTGCTTTTTTACTAACAATTGATGCCGCATCAAGGGTTAGCCTGTATAACAAGGCATTAAAGGGTTCTTTTGTCACAATCTTAACTGTATAATCATCAACAATAATTATGTCACTAATAATAAGATAATTATAATTTACTCCACTACTAGCTATACAACGTTCAAGACTATACTTTACATCTTCTGCTTTCATCTCTTCACCATTATGAAATTTTACGCCTTGACGGAGATGAAAAACAGTTGTTGTATCACTTTCTACTTCCCAAGACTCTGCAAGAGAAGGGACAAGATTCATATTGCTGTCCAGTTGCACAAGTCTATCAAAAATCTGTGTTGTAACACGATAGGTACCAATTGATGCTTGAATTTGAGGATCCATATAGGTTGGTGCATCGGGAATGGCAACGATTAGTGTTCCATCAGATTCATTTGACGTACCGTCTTTACTAACATTGCTACTTGAGCATCCGACAAATACGCTACTAATCATAATAGCTATAAAGAATAAAACCATAATTTTTCTTTTCATTTTCTCTCTCCTTTTTATGTTATTATTTAAAATTTCTAACAAAATATTTTTAATCTTTTCACAAAATCAATTTGTATGTAAAACTCTGATTTCTTTTCAAAAATCGTTTTGTCAATATCTCAAGATGCTATGATGCTATTATTTTTCACAATCCCTCCTCGTCTTTAAAAGTATCACTTGTCAAGCATAATAACTAATAGAGAGTAGGTAGTTTGCTTTATTAAAGCTTTCACTGTTAATGGTATTCTATTGGATTATTTAACTAAAGCCAGTGACTTAAGGCCTATCAAAGATGTATTCTCTATGCTGTAGAAATTTAAAATTGGGTTTTTATAAGGTTTATTGTCGAATTTGTACCTTGTTAACATTATAACATGGGGGAAAACGTTTTAGTTATAGGTATCTAAACTATGATATCCGTATTAACGATAAGAGAATATGATTACTATACATTTGAAATATACGTAATACCATGAGAATGAAAATTTCACTTATGCTTATTAAATACACTCCTAAGATATAAGAGTCATATTATCTCGCCTTTTTACCAGAAAACAATCTGTCATTAGTCATTTATATACACAAAAAAACAGTGAGTACATAATTCCTCTACTCACTGTTTTCAATATATATAATAAAGGGGATACTTTACTCTTCTCCAAGATAAGCCTTACGAACTCTGTCGTCATGTAATAGCTCATTTGCATCTCCTGAAAATGCTATTTGGCCTGTTTCTATAACATATCCAATATGTGCTGATTGTAGAGCTATGTTTGCATTTTGCTCTACTAGTAATACTGTAAGTCCCGTTCTTTTATTTAATTCTTTTATTGACTCAAATATTTCTTCAACTACTATTGGAGCAAGCCCCATTGAAGGCTCATCTAGCATTAGCAGCTTTGGTGCAGACATTATTGCTCTTCCGATTGCAAGCATCTGCTGCTCTCCACCACTTAATGTTCCGCCATATTGTTTAGTTCTCTCTTTAAGTCTAGGAAAAAGCTCATATACATATTGCAGGTCTTCCTCCATTTTTTGTTTGTCATTTCTTAAATATGCTCCCATCATCAGGTTTTCTTCTACTGTTAAAGCCGTAAATATTCTTCTTCCCTCTGGTACATGGATTAGTCCTTGTGCTACTATTTTTTCTGATTGCACGCTGCTTATTTCTTGTCCGTTATACTCAACGCTTCCCTTAGACTTTACTAGATTTGATATTGCTCTCAAGGTTGTAGTCTTTCCTGCACCATTGCTTCCTACAAGGGTAACTATCTGTCCCTTTTTCACCTCAAAGGTAATTCCCTTAAGTGCATGAATACCTCCATAATATACCTCTAGGTCTTTTATCTTTAGCATTAGTTTGCACCTCCCTTGCCTAAATAAGCAGTAATTACTTTTTCATTTTTCTGTATTTCCTGTGGGAGTCCCTCTGCTATTTTATTTCCATAGTCTAGTACCATTATTCTATCAGAAATGCCCATAACAAGCTTCATGTCGTGTTCAATTACTAGTATAGTATAGCCCTTTTTACGAATTTTCTTTATAAGTTCTGTCATCTCAACCTTTTCACCAGTATTCATGCCTGCTGCAGGCTCGTCTAATAATAGAAGCTTTGGTTCAGTGGCTAAGGCTCTAGCTATTTCCACTCTTCTTTGATGTCCATAAGGAAGACTTACTGCTATTTCATCCTTTATGTCAGTTAATTCAAGAAAGTCCAGTATTTCTAGGGCTTTTTCCCTTACTGCATTTTCTTCCTTAGCTGCTTTTGGATGCTTTATTATAGCTCCTAGCAAATTTGATGATGTTCTACAGTACTGACCTGTCATAACATTTTCTAATACAGTCATACTGCTAAACAGCCTTATATTCTGAAATGTCCTTCCTATTCCCAGCTTAGTTATTTCACTAGGTCTAGATTTTTCAAGCTTTTTTCCTAAAAAGTGAACTTCTCCTTTTGTTGGCTCGTATATTGCTGTCAGCAGGTTGAAGAAGGTGGTTTTGCCTGCACCATTTGGTCCAATTAAACTAACTATCTCACCTTCCTCTATGTGAAAGTCTACATTATTTACTGCTGTTAGCCCTCCAAAGGACTTTGTTATTCCTTTTGCTTCTAGTATTCTCATTTTTACCTGCACCTCCTTTTAAGCTAGCCATACTAATCATACCTTGTGGTCTTATAATCATCATTAGGATTAGTAATATTCCATATATAGCATAACGATATGTTGATATGCTTCTCAATGCTTCAGGTAGTACAGCAAGTACAGTAGCTCCCGCTATAACTCCTGGTACACTGCCTACCCCTCCTAGAACTACCATTATCAATATAGTAACTGATTCATTGTAAGTGAAGTTGTCTGGGTTTACATAGTGTATGAATGATGCAAAGAAGCCTCCTGCAATCCCTGCTAGTGCTGCTCCTAATACAAATGCAAGTATTTTTAGGTAGGTTGGGTTGATACCCATGGCCTCTGCAGCTACCTCATCGTCTCTAACTGCTATAAGTCCTCTTCCAAGCCTTGAGTTTAATAGTCTAGTTGATATGAATATAGTGAAAAATGCTAACAGTAGGATTATATAAAAATAACCGATATTGTTATTTATCACGAATCCAAATATAGATGGTGAAGGGATACCTGGGATTCCTGCTGGTCCTCTTGTAAAGGATGTCCAGTTTATAAGAACCAGACGAAGTATTTCCCCAAAACCTATTGTAGTAATTGCTAGATAGTCTCCTTTTAACCTAAGTGTAGGTATTCCTAATAGCAATCCAAATATTCCTGCCATTAAGGCACTGGCTAATAATGCTAGCCAAAATGACACCCCGAAATTAACTGTTAGTAAAGCAGTTGTATAGGCACCTATGGCATAGAAGGCTGAATGTCCCATAGATAGCTGTCCTGCAAATCCTATTACAAAGTTTAAGCTTAATGCTAATACTACATAAAGTAAAACTATAACACTTGTTCTTAGTAGATAAGGCTGACTAGAAACAAGAAGAGGCCATGCAGTTACAGCAATTGCTAGTATTATTCCAGTTATTGTTTTTGTACTTTTGTTTAAAGTGGTAAATTTCTTAATGCCTATGTCAAAGACCTTTGATAAGAGCTTAATTCCTACAAATAGTATGGCTGTGTAAATTGCCAGATTTAATAAAACACTTGATAGATTGCCCATCCTGCTTCCCTCCTTATATCTTTTCTTTTATTGATTTTCCAAATAGTCCATCAGGTTTAACTAATAAAATTATTATTAAAATGACAAATGCTATTGCATCACGATAGCCTGAAGATATATATGCTGCTCCTAAGCTTTCTGAAACTCCCATTATCAATCCACCTATCATGGCACCTGGGATGCTTCCAACACCGCCGATAACTGCTGCTATAAAGGCTTTGAGTCCTGGTACAAATCCCATCATTGGGAAAACTGCTTTATAGTACATGCCTACTAGAGCACCTGCTGCTGCTCCTAATCCTGAGCCTATGGCAAATGTGAAAAATACTACTCTGTTAGTGTTTATTCCCATAAGCTTAGCAGTATCCATGTCTTGAGATGTACATCTCATTGCTCTTCCAAACTTAGTGTATTGGACAACATATGTTAAAATAGCAACTAATACTATTGTAGTTCCTAAAATTATAAGCTGAAGTGTTGTTATTCTTAAGCCTAGAATATTATATACTTTGTTAGCTATAACATTTGGAAAAGACTGAGTTTCTGGTCCCCATACAAGCATTGCAAAGTTTTCTAAAAATATGGCAACACCTACAGCTGATAAGAAAAGATTTATTCTTGGCGCTTTAAATACTGGACTATATGCAAACTTAGCGATTACTACACCAAATAATGCTGCTCCAACCATACCAAATAAAAATGCTGGTATTATTGGCATATTGAATAGGGTCAAGCCTGTTAAAGTTAAAAAAGCCCCTATCATGTATATATCACCATGGGCGAAGTTTATAAGCCTTATTATTCCGTATACCATTGTATAACCTATGGCAGTCAATGCGTAAATACTTCCAAGGGCTATTCCATTGCTTAACTGCTCCATGAACATACTAATCACCTTCCTCTTTTGATTTTGTTGTCATGCTGGGTGGTAGTGAAGAATCTTAAATCCTAGATTCTTCACTACGTTCAGAATGACATCTTCCTTGAAATTCCTCACTACTTTTGAAATGACACGTTCTTCTATATTCTTCGCTGCGCTCGGAATGGCACTTTTCTTAGATATCCTACGCCATACTAAGGATGATAGTTTTGCCTTTCGAAGCTCTCAATTTTCAATTTTTTATAACTGAACATCTGCTGGCACTATCTTGCCATCTTTAACTGTTAATATGATGATTCCTCTAGTTACATCATTGTTTTGGAAGGAAATAGGACCTGCAACTCCTGGGAAATCCTTTACTTCATTTATATACTTAGTTATTCCCTCTCTTGTTGCTCCATTTTGTTTCATACCTTCTAATATAAGCTTTGCTGAGTCATATGCCAGAGCTGTGTAGTTGTCAGGTTCTTTATTGTATTTAGCTCTGAACGCTTCAACAAATTCTTTTGTTCCAGGAAACTCTACTTCTGGGTGGAAAAATGCTGCAAATTTAATTCCTTCTACTGCATCTCCACCTAATTTTACAAGCTCCTCTGAGCTTATACCTTCTGTTCCAATCATTTGAATTTCAAGTCCAGCTGCCTTTGATTGCTGTGCTATAAGAGCTGTTTCAACATAATATCCTGCTACAAATAGTACGTCTGGATTTTGTCCTTTTATTTTTGTAAGCTGTGGGCTAAAATCCTTTGATTGTCCTTCAAAATATGTTTCAGAAGCTACAACTTTTCCACCTAGCTTAGTAAATTCTTCTGTGAAATCGTTTTTCAAGCCTGTACCAAAATCATTTGCTGTAAATAATATAGCTGCATTTCTCTTTCCTAATTTATTGTATGCATACTGTGCAAGGTTTTGAGCTTGAGCAGTATCTGTTAGAGAAATACGGAACATATGAGGTGAAGAGCCATCTGTTATAGCTTTATTAACTGAATCTGTAATAACTGGCATCTGTACTGACTCGTAAATCCCTCTTGCTGCTAGTGTACATGAGCTGTTCCAGTGACCAATTACTGCAAGTATTTTATTATCTGCTGCAAATTTTTGTGCTACGTTTGGAGCTTCTTTTGGATTACCTGTATCGTCCCCAACCATTAGTTCTACTTGCTTACCATCTATACCGCCTGCTGCATTGACTTCATCAATTGCTAATTGAATTGCTTTAACCTTCATATCACCAAACTGAGCAGAGTCACCTGTCATAGGATTTGCCGAAGCTATATATATTTTAGATGCATCTCCTGAGCCTGAGCTTCCACAACCTGCTAATACTACCATAGCTAATACTAATACTGCTGCTAATATGCCTTTTCTTTTCATGTAAATATCCTCCTTTAAATTTTGTTGGTTATAGGTTTTAGAAATCGTTTTCCTTATTTTGATAGAATCCTCTTTTCTGGTTACTTGTCTAATATATATTCAATTCTCGTGCCAAGTCTTTAAAAATATAACATTTTTTTTGAGGTTGTGTTATCCTTATGATTTAATCCCTGTAGTTACAATGCTTGTGGGACAAATAAAAAAACTATAAAATAATAAAAACAAAAAGACCCCTTAGGGTCTATAAAAATAATTCAAATATTTTATTATCTAAATGGTATGAAATAATTTCATGGTGTGAAATTATTTCATACTTTAGATACTAAGGTTTAGTCTAAATACTAAGTGAATATCTATAGGACATGACAGTATTCCTATTATATTTCCTCTAAATTATACTCCTTTATCTTCGTATACAAATGTCTCTCACTCATTCCCAAAATCTTGGCAGTTTTTCTTTTATTGGATTCACAATGCTTTAAAGTAGCCAATATTAGCTTCTTTTCTGCTTCTGCTAGGCTATCTCCTACATAAATAGGTACTAGCTCACTAGATAAACCTATTTCATTGCTTCCTAGGATTTCTCTTGGCAAATCGCTAATGTCTATAATATCACCATTTGTTAATGCAACAGCTCTCTCTATTATGTTTTCCAGCTCTCTTACATTACCAGGATAATTATGTTTTTCCAAGACTGCTATGGCACTTTTTGAAATACCTGACACTTCCTTATTAAAGTTTTCACTATACTTTTTCATAAAATATCTAGTAAGAGCTGGAATATCTTCTCTTCTTTCTCTTAATGGAGGAGTATTTATACTTATTACATTTAATCTAAAGAATAGGTCCTCTCTAAATTTACCCTTCTTTACTTCGTCTGAAAGATTTTTATTAGTGGCTGCAATTAGTCTAAAGTCAACAGGAATTGATTTTTCGCTGCCTAAGGGAGTTATTGTTTTTTCTTGTATGACCCTCAGAAGCTTTGCCTGAAGCTGAATGTCCATTTCTCCTATTTCGTCTAGAAAAATAGTTCCCTTATGCGCCAGCTCAAATTTACCTTTATAGCGTTGATTAGCACCTGTAAATGCTCCTTTTTCATAGCCAAAGAGCTCACTTTCTAGAAGATTGTAGGGGATTGCTGCACAGTTGATTATTTCTAAGGAGCCGCTTATCCTCTTACTTGAATTGTGTATAGCTCTAGCTATAAGCTCTTTTCCTGTTCCGCTTTCACCTGTTACAAGTACATTTATGTCTAAGTCCTTAACTCTCTCGATTATTTTAAATACTTCATTCATAGCCTTGCTTGAAGCCACAATATTGTTCAGTCCAAGCTTCTCATTCATTTGCTTAGTTAAATCTTCTACTCTATTGGATAGATTTTGATAGTCTAAGGCTTTGTTTATAAGAATCTTTAAGCTATTTATATCTAAGGGCTTTGTAATATAGTAGTAGGCACCCCTTTGAATAGCCTCTATGGAATTTTCAATACTGCCATAGGCTGTCATGGCTATGACTAAAACTCCAGGATTTTGATTTTTAATGGCCTGTAATACTTCAAGTCCAGAATATTCTCCTAGATACTGGTCTAATAATACTAAATCTATGTCTTTATTGTGAATTAGCTCTAAGCCCTCTGGTGCATTAGGCGTGCAATATACATTAAAGCTATCCTCCAAGGCAAACCTTAGGGCTGTTAATATAGATGGTTCGTCATCAATTACTAATATATTGTACATAGTATCATCCTTTGTCGTTTATATGTCTACATCTTCAGTTGCTGAAGCAGTTGGCAAGCTAATAGTAATAGCTGTTCCTACTCCCTCTGTACTATCTATATGGATTTCTCCCTTATTTTCCTTTATGAGCTGATGAGTAATAGATAATCCTATTCCATAGCCATACTTTTTTGACGTAAAGAAGGGATCAAATACTTTACTTAGCACATCCTGCGAGATTCCACACCCATTATCAGCTATGGTAATTAGGGCTGTTTCATTTTCTATACTACCAGTTATTGATATTGTCCCATTATTTTCTATTGCTTCTATACTATTCAATAGTATGTTTATCATAATTTGCTTAAGCTGTGATTTGTCCGACCACAGTTTAATATCTGTTCCATCTTCTTTAATTATTATCTTCTTTTCATTTAATTTTTGCTTTAATAATATTACTGTCTCTGAAAGCACATCCTTTAGAACATTTGTCTGAGGATTAGAAGCTTTAGGCTTTGCATAATCTAAAAGAGTGCTTACTAAGCTGTTGAGCCTATTTATTTCCATAGGAACTATTTTCATAAGCTCTTCTACAAATTCAGGATTATTTATTTTATCAGGCAGCACATCTATAAAAACCTTGATTGATGTAAGAGGGTTCCTTAGTTCATGGGCAACTCCTGCTGACAGCTTACCTAGAGCCTTCATTTTATCATCATGCTTAGCCATATCATATAATTTTCTTATTTCATTAGTTCTGCTTTCAACCTCTTCTCTCAATCTTTTATTCCAATATGTTATTATTCCAATTATTATTAAGGCTATTAATATAACAAATAATGATATATAAAGAAGATTTTTCACTTCTTTACTTGGTTCCCATATATCTTCTCCAAACCACTTCTTATATATTTTATCATATGTCCCATTTTTCTTTATAGCATCTATTCCTTCGTTTAATAATTTCAGCAGTTCATTGTTTCCTTTCTTAACAGCAGAGGAATACTTAGTAACATACATAGGTTCTCCAACTATTTTTACTTCTCCTGCAAACCCCTTTTTTTGAATATAATAAATCCCTGTTAGTCTATTCCCCATAAAGGCTTCAACCTCACCATTTAACAAGGCATCTATTGCCTCCATTTGGTTTTCCTTTTCTATGGGAATTATGTTAGGCACTTCGGCTAGTATTTCGTCAGTTACGTCTCCTGCCTGAAATGCTACCCTTACTCCAGATAAATCTTCTAATCCAGCTATATGAGTTGTATTTTTCATAACAAATATGTTTTGAGAATTTATCACAAGCTCCTTAGTAAAATCAAACATTTCTTCTCTCAAGGAGGTTTCAGTCATGCCCTGTATAGCATCCACTTCTCCCTGTCGTAGAGAATAAATGGCAGTTTCCCAGCTCATTGGAATTAGCTCTATATCTATGCCCAATTCAATGGCAACTGCTCTCATAATATCTACATTAAATCCTTTATAATTACCGTTTTGGTCTACAAATTCATAAGGAGGATAATTATTGTCTCCCCCAATTCTAATTATCCTATCGGCTATAGCTTTCTCTTCTGCGGCATGTGCTATAATAGGCGATAAAAATATTGTAAAAGCTAATATTGATATTATTATTTTTTTTAAAATCAATTTATCCCACCTCAAAATTGAGCTTTTATATCATAATAACATATAGTACCAATGAAAATAATCTATTTGATAAAATTATTATTCTAAAATAAAGGGATAATAATTATAGGATTGTGTTAATCCTATAATATTTTTGGGATAGGAGGCGAATGTATGGAAAATAAAGGCGAAAAGAATAATTCTATAGGCATAAACGGATATGAATTTCTCCTTAAAACATATAATTCACATAAATATCCTATTATCGAAAATCAAACTAATGCTACTTTTTTTCCTTGGAGTATGTTAAGAGATGTAGATGCTATTGATACGGCAAAATTCTACGAGGGAACAGATGCAGTAGAGAATGAATAAAACAAATTTCCGATAAAAGCATTGAGAAAATCGGATTAGGCACCAACCATGTTGGTGCCTTTAGATTGTTGACTTATGGTTATTTGATTTTACTAAAATCAAGAAGCAATTTATTTTTCATAATAATTTTCTGCAAAAACATCAAGTATAGACATAAATAATCAAAAAAACACAAAAGTTATCAAGACAGAGAATTTCTAACTGGAATTTATCTATTGGTTTCTTAGTATAGCATACAGCACATACCTTTTTATTATGTATATGCTGTATATTAATGGTATAATATGTATAATATGTAATAAAGAAAATGCTTATTAGATAAGGCTTAATGCCTTACCTAATTTTTCCTTATTCAGTCTCTATCTTATTCATAAAATCCATATTGTAACGCACAGCACCGTGGTCTCTAAATATCGTGCATCTTGTGATACGGATTGCCAAAATAACACAGCTTTCATCCTGTTCATTGTTTGCCTGGTCGTACCAATCGGCAAATGCTTTGCGAAGTTTGTCCCTTATTTCAGCGTTTTTCGGCTCTAAAACCCATCCAAGATTTTCGCCAATTCCATTTCCGGAAATCCCCTCGAAGCAAACCGCAAATGCAACCTCTTTGTTTTGAGCTATCTGCTGCATTTTATTTGATTTTGCCCAAGTAGTAACATAAAACACGCCGTCTTCATAATAAGCGTCCACTTCACGGACACAAGGACAGGGTTTTCCGTCAGCGCTTGGCTCCATTGTGATAGTTGAGAGAGCGATAACATTATCTTTTCCGTTTCCACAGCTTTCTTCGATTAATTTTAGTCCTTCTTCGTACCTGCTCATTTTTAATTCCTCCTACTAAGTTTTTCCTTATTATAGCATAATTAGACAACAACGTGTCATATTTGAAAATATAATTTTTTATGTTATAGTTAAAGCCCAAGGCTGCTACACATAAACGATTATACAGCAAGTTTGATCATCTCAATACTCACGTTATAGAGCCGTTTGATACCGTATACGGTATAGTGCTTACCGGAATTATTCTTGATTTATCAGTTGCGTTGAATTTGTCATAAAATTCAACGTTTGAAGGCACCAACTAAGTTGGTGCCTTCATAACTATTCAGCTATGTATCCAATTGATGTATCTATTCCTATTGTCTTTGTTGCGTTGTCCCAAGTTACTCCGATATCAAAAGCTTGTGCTAAATCTCTTAGTTTGAAGTAGTTGTTTCCATTGATTGTATACGCTGTTAGTTGTACTTCTTCTCCATCCTTGTATATCTTTGAGCTGTTTAAAGTAGCTGTCTTAGCTTGTCCATCTCCTTTTTCCATTTCTCCGCCTACTACTGTATAGGCAGTATTAGAAATTAGATTGATGGCTTTCATTTCTCCATCCCATTCTACTTCAAATTGCTTTTCTGTTCCGCTTACTACTTTTGCTAGGTCTCTTAATTTAAAATAGTTGCTTCCATCAATATTATAAGCATCAAAAGAAGTCTCTTCTCCATTTACTAATACCTTTGATGCTGTTGGTGATGCTGTTAAATTGGATTGTACAGGCTCTTGTACTGGATTTTCTACTGGCTCTTGTACCGGCTCCTCTACTGAAGCATTTGTGCCTTCAACTCTAATAAATACTTGAGTAGCTCCAGCCGCTGCTTCACGTCTAAATACTACATAATACTCACCTGGCTCCGTTAATTTAACACTACATCCAGGCAAATACATTGGCTGATCATCTGCATGATTCTTAGCTTCTGATGCATCAATAGTTTTTTCAATAACTAAAGGGAATCCAAATTCATCCTCAGCACCTGAAGGGTCAATCTCCCAAACTAATGCCTGACCTGAAATTGGCAGCTCTTGCCCCTCAGGTATTTCCCATACACCTTCTCCTTTTGGAATCAATTTATAAGCAGCAAATACATCTCCATTCTCAACTAGTACAGTGATAGTTGAAGGAGACTGCACTACAAAAGCACTACTAAGATTTTCATCTATTGCTTTCGCATCTAATGTCTCTATTACGTTAGTTACTGAAAGATGGTCAGTTACTTGAGCTATCTCTTCCTCATCCATCCATTCCCCGATGTATCCTTTTACATTGACTGTTTTACCACTTTCAGCAAATATAGTAGTGTTTATTGTTAGAATCATTGCAACTACCATAAGTACTGCCATACTTTTTCTTAATGTTCTCTTCATTTTTTTATCTCTCCTTAGCTCTTATTTCTAAACACATTTAGAGTGTTTAGTTTATGTCTTAGCTATGAAACCTGTATTAAATATGAAGCCCCATCGCATGAAAATATTATAACAAATATTTTTGGTATAATCTACATATTTGGACAAGTAACCTCAAAAAAATTTCCGTAGGCTCTCAACTTAGGTCTATTTACCCACTGTTATTTTTTGCTCTAGCAAAATGAGAAGCCGTTTAGGGACTGAGTAAAAATTTGAAAGACACCAACATGGTTGGTGCCTTAAAAGTTCTATTCAGCTGTATATTCAATTGATGTATCTATTCCTATTGTCTTTGTAGAGTTGTCCCAAGTTACTCCGATATCAAAGGCTTGTGCTAAATCTCTTAGTTTGAAGTAGTTGTTTCCATTGATTGTATACGCTGTTAGTTGTACTTCTTCTCCATCCTTGTATATCTTTGAGCTGTTTAAAGTAGCTATCTTAGCTTGTCCATCTCCTTTTTCCATTTCTCCACCTACTACTGTATAGGCAGTATTAGAAATTAAGTTGATGGCTTTCATTTCTCCATCCCATTCTACTTCAAATTGCTTTTCTGTTCCGCTTACTACCTTTGCTAAGTCTCTTAATTTAAAATAATTGCTTCCATCAATATTATAAGCATCAAAAGAAGTCTCTTCTCCATTTACTAATACCTTTGATGCTGTTGGTGAAGCTGTTACCTTAAATTGTGCAGGCTCTTGTACTGTTTTTTTTGCTGGTTCTTGTGTAGGTTCTTTTACTGGCTCCTCTACTGGAGCATTTGTGCCTTCAACTCTAATAAACGCCATAGCAGCTCCAGCAGCAGCTTCTTCAGCTCTAAAAACCACAAGATATTCGCCAGGCTCTGTTAAGGTGACGGTACATCCTTGTAAATACCATGGTAAATGAACTTTGTAATTTCCAAGCTCACTTACATCAATAATTTTTTCTTCATATTTAGGATGCCCATGGTCATCTAAATCACCTGAAGGGTTAGGTATCCAAATTTTAGCCTGACCTGAAACTGGAAGCTCTTGTCCATAGGTAAATGCCCATGAACCATCTTCTTTTGGAGTCAATTTATAAACATCAAACACAACCCCATGCTCAACTAATATTTTAATAATTGAAGGTGATTGTGCTACAAATGCACCATCAAGATCTTCATCAATGGATTTTGCATCTAATGTATCTATTACATTAGATACTGAAAAATGATTAGGTATTTGAGCTATGTCTTCCTCGGTCATTCCTTCCCATATATACCCCTTGACATTAACTGTTTTACCGCTTTCTGCAAATACTGCCGTATTCATTAGTAATAGCATTGAAATTACTAAAAATACTGCCATACCTTTTTGGCATAGTCTTCTCATATTTTGTCTCCCCCTTGTTTGTTATTTCTAAACATATTTATGGTATTTAGTTTATAAAGCTTGCACTACTATAAGCTTTAGCAATACAACTCTTTACTATATGAGAATATTATAACAAAGCCTATTGGTATAGTCTACATTATACGGTAATTACTTGTAATAACACAATAATATTTTTTCCAACTCAAACACAAGGGGATGGCTTGAGAACATTGAAAAACTACAGTTTTTTGATTGTCATTCTGACACTCAGTCGAAGAATCTCGTGTTTTCAATACATGAGAGATCCTTCGCTAAAGCTCAGGATAACAGAAAGAAACTTTTTCACTAATCTCGGACTGTTCTATTAGCCTAATATTAACTTTTCTAATGCTAATGGTTCAATATACGTACCGTTTTTATATGCTCTCATATTACCACCAGAGATTTCATCAATCAAAGCTATCTCTTTGTTTTCTCCTATTCTTCCAAATTCCAGCTTAATATCATATAATTCTATATCTTTTTTTGCAAGTTCCTCTTTTATTATATGAGATATCTTTTTTGTTAAATCCTTAAGTGCATTATATTCATCTAATGACAAAATTCCTAACATAACAAGAGCATCTTCAGTAATAGGAGGATCTTGACGCTTGTCATCCTTAAGTGTAAATTCAACGAAGGCATCTAGCTGTTGACCTTCTTGAGAATACATGCCATATCTGCGTATGAAGCTTCCTACTGCTTTATATCGGCATATTACCTCAAGACCATTCCCAAACAGCTTTGCAGGCTTTACTGTCATAGTAGCTTCATCTAAATCTGAATCTATATAATGTGTAGGAATTCCTTTTTCTTTTAAAATCTCAAAGAAAAACCTAGTCATCTTAAGTCCTGCTCTTCCCGAGCCTTTAATTAATAAGCCTACTGAGTTAGCTCCTGGGTCAAATACTCCATTTTCTCCTGTTACATCATCTTTAAATTTAAGCAAATAGTTTCCACTGTCTAATACATATATGTCTTTTGTTTTTCCTTTATAAAAGATTTTCATAGCACCAATCCTTTCATTATTATATTCCAATATCTTTCCTATACTGAATTCCTTGAAAGTGAATTTTGTTGATATTTTCGTATATTTTTTTCCTTCCATGATCTATTTCGTCTGCCAAAGCAGCTACGGCAAGAACTCGTCCTCCATTTGTCCTTATACAATTTTCCTTTTTAGTTCCTGCGTGAAATACTAATATATCTCTGTCTACTCCTTCTAACCCCGATATATCTCTGCCCTTTTCATAAGCTTCTGGATATCCTTCTGATGCTAGTACTGTACAGACACATGATTTTGGACTCCATCTCAGCTCTTCCTGACATATGGTTCCATCTATAGTCTTCAAAAATATGTCTACAATATCACTTTCTAGCCGTGGCAGTACTACTTCTGTTTCTGGATCACCAAATCTAACATTGAATTCTAGTACCCTTGCTCCATTTGCAGTTATCATAAGACCAATGAAAAGTATTCCCTTAAAATCCAGTTTTTCATTCTGTAGCCCCTTCAATACTTTATCTAATATTTCTATCTTTATTTCAGACATCAGCTTTAGGTCTAGTATTTTATTTGGAGAAACACAGCCCATTCCCCCTGTATTCGGTCCATCATCGTTGTCAAGAAGTCTTTTATAGTCCCTTGCACTCTCTAGAGGTATTATTTTATTTCCATCCACTAAGCACATAAGGGAGGCTTCAATACCTTGGAGAAACTCCTCAATTATGATTTCCCTTCCAGCCTCACCAAATTTTCTGTCTGTTATCATGCTTTTGATGGCGTCACAAGCTTCTTCTCTATTATTACAAATAACTACACCCTTACCTGATGCAAGTCCATCTGCTTTTACTACTAGTGGAAAAGTGAATTCTTTCAAGCCTTCAAGTGCATCTCCTAATTTGTTGTATGATGCATATCTAGCCGTAGGTATTTCATATTTCGTCATAAATTCCTTTGAATATCTTTTGCTGCCTTCAAGCATTGCACCCTTTTTGCATGGCCCAAAAATTTTCAAGCCTTTTTCTCTAAATTTATCTACGATTCCTTCCACTAAAGCACATTCTGGTCCTACAACAGTCAGTTCAATATTTTCCTTTAAAGCAAAGTATAACAGATTATCTATGTCAGTGACTTGAATATCTATACACTGAGCAAGCTGTTCAATCCCACCATTGCCAGGTGCAGAAAATATCTTTGTTACCTTTGAGCTTTGTGCTAGCTTCCAAACAATTGCATGCTCTCTAGCGCCATTACCTATGACAAGCACTTTCATAATTCCACCCCTTAATATGTTTTCTTGTAAATTAGTGTCATTACCCGGGAAATATGTCGTAACTAATGTTTAAAATGCCTTGCCCCAGTAAATATCATAGCTATACCATATTTATTAGCAGTAGCAATTGATTCATTATCCCTTAGGGAGCCTCCTGGCTGTATGATAGCAGTTATTCCTGCTTTAGCTGCCTCTTCTACACAATCAGAAAATGGGAAAAATGCATCTGATGCCATTACACTGCCTCTAGTATTTTCTCTACCTTGCTTTATAGCATTTTCTAGTGCCCATATTCTACTGACCTGTCCTGGTCCTACTGCCACAGTACCTTTATCCTTAGCTAAAGCTATGGCATTTGATTTAGTGTGTTTTACTATCTTCCACGCAAATAGCAAATCTTCTATTTCTTCATGGGAGGGTTTTCTGTCAGTCACTACCTCTAGCTTTTCATATAGCAGGCTTTGGTCTCTATCTTGAATTAATAATCCTCCAAGGACTTTTTTCATGTCATAGGCTGAATATTCGTTCTTGTCTATGCCAGATAATGCTAATAGTCTTATGTTTTTCTTAGATTTCAATATTTCTAATGCAGACTTAGAATATGAAGGAGCAATGACTAGCTCTATGAAAATTTCATCTATAATACTGGCGGTTTTCTCGTCTATCTCCCTATTCGCAGCTATTATTCCTCCGAATATAGATTGCTTGTCTGCCTCATATGCCTTTTTAAAGGCTTCTTCTATGGTTTCTCCACTGCCTACTCCGCAGGGATTGGCATGCTTTACTGCCACAACTGTAGGCTCATTGAATTCTTTTAAGAGCTCTAATGCTCCATTTCCATCGTTTATATTGTTATATGATAGTTCTTTTCCATGAAGCTGCACTGCTTCTGATAATGTACCCTTTGCTTCTAATATTTCCGTATAAAATCCAGCATTTTGATGAGGATTTTCTCCATACCTAAGGTCCTGCTTCTTTTCAAAGATGAGAGTTATTGTATCTGGAAGCTTTATATTTGCTTTCTCATTAAAATAATTTGCAATAAGTGCATCATATCCACTAGTATGCTGAAACACCTTTGCCGCTAAATATTCTCTAGTCTTTTCTGAGACCTGTTCATTGTCCATGAGTTCTTTTGCCACTGAATCATAGTCTCTAGGGTCTACTAATACAGTGACATATCCGTAATTTTTAGCCGCTGCCCTTAGCATTGAGGGTCCGCCTATATCTATGTTTTCTATAATCTCCTGGTGGGTAGCTCCTTCTTTTAGGATAGTCTGTTTAAATGGATACAGATTGTTCACTACTATATCTATTGGCTGGATTTCCAGCTCATTCATGGTTTTTAAATGCTCCTCATTATCCCTTAGAGCTAATAGTCCGCCATGTATTCTTGGATGCAGGGTCTTTACTCTTCCATCAAAGCATTCTGGAAATCCTGTTATGCTTGAAATGTCCATAGCTTCGATTCCAGCTTCAATAAGGGTCTTTTTCGTACCTCCTGTAGATATAATCTGCCACCCCATACTAGCAAGCTTTCTTGAAAACTCTACTATACCTGTTTTATCGTACACGCTAATCAATGCTCTTTTCATGACTTCACTCTCACCAAACCTTTCTTTCTGAAATTCTCAATCTTCCATCACAAAATAGCTTAACTGCTTCAGATAATAAAGCATGCTCTATTTTCAATACTCTTTCCTGAAGAGCTTCTAATGTATCGTCATTATTAACCTTTACTGGTTCTTGAAGTATTATGGGACCTGTATCTGCTTTTTCATCTACAAAATGAACTGTAGCTCCTGTAACCTTTACTCCATATTCCAGCACTGCCTTATGAACCTTCTCTCCATAGTATCCCTTCCCACAAAAGCTAGGAATCAATGAGGGATGAATGTTGATTATTCTATTCCTATACTCATTGATGATTTCTGTGCTTAAAATTCTTAGGTATCCTGCTAATACTATTAGCTGAATATCCCTATTTTTTAGTTCTTCTAGGAGCTTACTATTGAAATCTGTATCATTTAAAAAGTCTTTTTTATTGATGCATACGGCATCAATTCCATGTTTTTTCGCTCGTACTAGTCCATAGGCATCTTTTCTATCAGATATAACTACACATATTCTGCCACTTATATTTCCTGAAGCTATATTGTCAATTAAAGCCTGAAGATTTGTCCCATTTCCAGATATGAGAACTCCAATCCTTGTTAGTGACATATATATATTTCCTTCTCTCCCTTTATTATTTCTCCTATTACATATGCTGCTTCATCCTTAGCTCTTAAAAAATCAATTATACTATCCACGTCCTTAGGGTCTACTGCCATCACAATGCCTACTCCCATGTTAAAGGTCGAATACATCTCATCTATTTCAATATTTCCAAGCCTTTGAATGATATTAAAGATAGGAGGAATATCAACCTGCCTTCTATTTATAACAGCTCTGAAGCCATCAGGAAGCATCCTTGGAATATTCTCATAAAACCCTCCGCCTGTAATATGGCTAATGCCTTTTATGTCGAATTTATGATTTAACTCTATTAAGGCATTGGAATATATCTTAGTAGGCTTGATAAGCTCTTCTCCCAATGTACTTCCTAGTTCATCAAAATAATGTTCAATATCATATTTATAGATGTTAAAGAAAAGCTTTCTAACTAAGGAGAAACCATTACTGTGTAATCCACTAGAAGGCAAGCCGATTAGCACATCTCCCTCTTTTATTTTCTGTCCAGATATAATCTTTTTTCTATCTACTATTCCTACGGCAAAGCCAGCCAAATCGTACTCATTTTCTTTATATAGACCAGGCATCTCTGCTGTTTCTCCACCGATAAGAGCGCATCCAGCCTTTATACATCCCTTAGATATTCCTTCTACTATACTTGCTATTTTTGTAGGATTTAGCTTTCCTGTAGCTATATAGTCCAGAAAGAAAAGGGGCTTAGCTCCTTGGCAGAGTATGTCGTTTACGCACATGGCAACACAGTCTTCTCCAATGGTATTGTGCTTATTCATAATGAACGCAAGCATCAGCTTAGTACCTACACCATCCGTACCTGATACTAAAACTGGCTCATCAAAATCGGTTTTATCTAATGCAAACATTCCACCAAAGCCACCTATATCTGATAAAACTCCTTTTGTAAATGTATTCTGTACATGGGATTTCATTAGCTTTACCGCTTCATATCCTGCTGTTACATCTACACCTGAATTTTTATATGTCAATCCTTCATTACCCACTTAACCCATCTCCCCTCTTGGAATCTCCATAGGATAATCACCATCTAGGCATGCCAGACAAAATCCTTCTCCTTTACCAGTTGAGCTTATAAGACCCTCCTTTGATAAAAATCCTAAGCTGTCTGCACCAACCATTTCACAAATTTCTTCTGTTGTTTTGCTTGCCCCAACTAAATGCTCCCTATATGGTGTATCTATGCCAAAGTAGCAAGGATACATTACAGGCGGCGAGCTTACTCGTAGGTGAACTTCTTTTGCACCAGCTTTTTTTAGCATACTCACTATTTTTGTACTTGTTGTTCCCCTTACTATGGAATCATCTACTAGAACAACTCTTTTTCCTTCTACGTTCTCCTTTAATACGTTCAGTTTTATCTTTACCCCTTGTTCCCTATTATTCTGGTTGGGCTTGATAAAGGTTCTTCCCACATATCTATTTTTTATTAAGCCTATGTTATAAGGTATTCCTGATTCCTCTGCATAGCCAATTGCAGCAGATGTACCTGAGTCTGGTACTGAAATGACTATATCTGCATCAATTGGATGCTCTTTGGCTAATGCCCTGCCTGCTTCTTTTCTGGCTAAATATACGCTAATTCCATCTATTCTGCTATCTGGTCTTGCTAGATATATATATTCAAACATGCAAAGTCTTTTCTTGCACCATTTATCATTAAATATGCTCTTAACACCATTTTCATCTATGAGCACCATTTCCCCAGGTTCAATATCCCTTATATATTCAGCTCCTATAGTATCTAGTGCACAGCTTTCAGATGCCAAAATATATCCATCCTCTATTTTTCCTAGACAAAGAGGCCTTATCCCTAGATTGTCTCTGGCACCTATGAGCTTATCCTCGTTCATCAATACAAGTGCATATGAGCCCTTTAATAGCTCCATTAATCTATCTACTGCCTTCTCTATATCTTCCTTATGATATCTGGCTATGATATTTGCCATCACTTCGCTATCGTTAGTGGTTTGAAATACGACTCCATCGTCTTCAAGTATTTCTCTAAGGCTATTTGCATTGACTATACTTCCGTTGTGTGCAATAGCAATGCTTCCTTTTTTATATTTAACAACTAATGGCTGGGCATTTACTGCTAGATTTTCTTTTTCTGATGAATACCTTACATGACCAATACCCGTATTGCCTTCCAGTTTTTCTAGTTTAGCATTGTCAAAAACTTCTGAAACTAGTCCAGTATCTTTATGATAATTTATAGTCCCTCTATTATTTACTGCTATGCCTGCACTCTCTTGACCTCTGTGCTGAAGAGCATAAAGTCCGCAATAAATCATGTCTGCAACATTTTGTCCCTTTGAATAGACCCCAATAACTCCACATTCTTCCTTCAATTTGTCTTCATCAATTAATTGAAATCCCATTAGCTATTCCTCCTAACTTTTTTCATTAGATGCACAGCTTTTTGTTAAGTTCTCTATCTTTTTCTTCAACCTGTTGAGCCATTTTTTCTCTATATTCCTTTAATTCCTCTCTTAATTTTTCATATTTTACAGACAAAATCTGAATTGCTAATAGTGCTGCATTTTCTGCTCCATCTATGGCCACTGTAGCCACAGGTATTCCCTTTGGCATTTGGACAATGGATAATAGTGAGTCCAGTCCGTCTAATGTTGATGATTTTATAGGTAGTCCAATAACAGGAACTATACTGACTGCTGCCAATACTCCCCCAAGATGTGCCGCCTTTCCTGCTGCTGCAATTATTACCTCTATGCCTTCTTCCTCTGCACGCTTTCCATATTCTACTGCTTTATCTGGTGTTCTATGAGCTGATATGATTCTAACCTCTGTATCTACTCCAAATTCCTTTAAAATCCTTAAACTTCTCTCCACTACCGGAAAATCTGATTCACTTCCCATTACAATTGCTACTTTCATCACTTTATTTCCTCCCTATAATTTTAATCTAATACCCCTTTATCACCATTTAGTATGGGAAATACAATGAAAATATTAAGCGAACATTTGCAGGGCATGACTATAATTCTTAGCGAATGGAGGTGAAAAATCCGTTAAGCAATTATATTAAGGTAAGGTCAGCATACGCTGACATAAGGAGTTACTACGAAATCGAAGATTTCTGTAACTCCATTAAGCAAACCCAGTTTGCAAGCTGTAGGATTTTTTGCCGGAATGAGCTTTAGAATTATTCATGACCGAAACCGTGAGCATATATTTTTATTGTATTTCCCTTTTTTAGTCTAAAATTATCTAAAATACCTCACCCCCGCTTCAAATATCCTTTGGTCTGTTGTTCCATGGATGTTTTTATATAGGTCCTTTCCTATTCTCTCCGAATGTCCCATTTTCCCTAAAATTCTTCCGTCTGGACTTGTAATTCCTTCTATGCTGTAGATAGAGCCATTTGGGTTGAAATCTCCATTGTAGCTAGGATTTCCATTGAAATCAACGTATTGAGTAGCTATTTGCCCTTTTTCTATCATTTCATTGAGAATTCTTTCATCGGCAACTAGTCTGCCTTCTCCATGGGAAATAGGGATAGTGAATACATCTCCTGCATTTACATTGTTAAACCATGGGGATAGGTTAGACACTACCTTCGTCTGAACCATACGTGATACATGTCTACCTAGCTTGTTAAATGCAAGTGTTGGTGAATTTTCATCCAGCTCTCTTATTTCTCCATATGGTACGAGTCCAAGCTTTATAAGAGCTTGAAATCCATTGCATATTCCAAGGATTAGTCCGTCTCTATTTTTAATTAGTTCCATTACCTGCTCTTGGATATATGGGTTTCTGAATACTGTTGCTATGAATTTTCCTGAGCCATCTGGCTCATCACCTGCACTGAAGCCGCCTGGTAAGGCTATTATCTGGCTCTTACTTATTTCCTTAGCCATTATATCTATTGATTCCTTTATGGCTTCTCTAGTTAGATTCTTAAATACAAATGTACTTACTTCTCCTCCTGCACTATCAAAGGATTTTTGCATATCATACTCGCAATTTGTACCTGGGAAAACTGGAATAAATACTCTCGGCTTTGCAATAGTATGTTTTGGTTTATCTATATTTCCTTTAGAATAGCTAATTTTTTTAGGCTCCCCTACAATATCTTTTTTTATAGGAAACACTTCATTTAAAGGCTTTTCCCATTCATCAATAGCTAAGTCTATGTCGATATGAACATCTCCAACAGCTATGGTCGGCTTTTCTGTGGTATGTCCTAGTATTTCATATTCTAAGCCTTCAAATAAGTCCTTTGCTCTTTCATTCTTAGGAATTTCTAGTATTATTGAACCATAGTCAGGGGAAAATAGCTTCTCAGCTTTATAGTCCTTTAAAAAAGTAAATCCTATTTTGTTGCCAAAGCTCATTTTACTTATGGCTGCTGCTATGCCCCCTAATTCTATATTGTGTGCTGACAATATCTTTCCAGCTTTGTTTAGCTGGTGTACACGCATTAGATTTTTATTGAGGACTTTAAAATCAGGAGTCTCATCCTTCATTCTAGGACAGCTTAGCAATACTACTTGACTGTTTGCTGTCTTTAATTCTTGAGAAATAACATGTCTTGCATCTCCTGTACATACTGCAAAGCTCACTAATGTAGGCGGAACATTTAGTTCATTAAAGCTTCCAGACATGCTGTCTTTCCCTCCAATAGAAGGTATATTAAAGCCTTTTTGTGCCTTATATGCTCCTAAAAGTGCTGCAAATGGCTTACCCCATTTTCTTTCATCCTTTCCCAGCCTTTCAAAGTACTCTTGAAATGTAAGTCGTATTTTCCCAAGCTCTCCTCCCATTGCTACGATTTTTGTAACAGAGTCAATCACAGCATATAATCCACCATGAAATGGACTCCAGGTAGAAAGCTCTGGGTTAAATCCATATGTCATAAAAGAACAGGTATTTGTCTCTCCTTTTAATATCGGAATCTTTGCTGCCATTCCCAGTGATGGTGTTAGGTTGTACTTCCCTCCAAAGGGCATCAATACTGTAGCAGCTCCTACCGTACTGTCAAACCTCTCAACTAATCCTCTTTGGCTAGCAATGTTAAGAGCTTTTAAGTTATTTATCCAAGTAGTTTTAAGGTCAGCTTCATTGTTTTCATCATAGAATGATGTATCAAAATAGCTCCTTGAATCAGCTCTCTCTACATAAACTCTAGTTTTTTGTCTAATTCCATTAGTGTTTAAAAAATCTCTATCTAACTCCAGTATAGTTTTGTTTCGCCATTTCATTTTCATTCTATTGTCTGAAGTGACTTTGGCTATTACTGTAGCCTCTAGGTTTTCCTCAGCCACATGCTTTTCTAGTATGTGAAGCTTATCTTTATCTATGACTACTGCCATTCTCTCCTGTGATTCTGATATGGCAAGCTCTGTACCATCTAGTCCCTCATATTTTTTAAGCACATTGTCTAAATTTATCTCTAGTCCATCTGCCAGCTCCCCAATGGCTACTGAAACTCCACCTGCTCCAAAATCGTTGCATTTCTTAACTATTTTACTGAATTCAGGCTTTCTAAATAGCCTTAGGAGATTTCTTTCTATTAAGGGGTTTCCTTTTTGAACTTCTGCTCCACTTGTAAGAATTGATTCATCAGTATGAGATTTTGATGAGCCTGTGGCTCCTCCGCAGCCATCTCTTCCTGTTCTTCCTCCTACTAAAACGACTAAGTCCCCTTCCTTTGGCATTTCTCTAACTACATTTTCCTTTGGTACAGCTCCAACAACAGCCCCCAGCTCCATTCTCTTAGCTACATATCCCTCATGATAAATTTCAGATACATGACCTGTAGCTATTCCTATTTGATTTCCATAAGAGCTATATCCTCTAGCTGCCTCTGTAGTGATTTTTCTTTGAGGCAATTTTCCTGGGAGAGTATCCTCTATTCTCTTTCTTGGGTCTCCGCTACCTGTAATACGCATTGCTTGATAAACATAAGCTCTACCTGACAATGGATCCCTTATGGCTCCACCTAAGCAGGTAGCAGCTCCACCAAAGGGCTCTATTTCAGTAGGATGATTATGTGTTTCATTTTTAAACATGAGAAGCCATTTTTCAATCTTCCCGTCAACATCCACATCTATATTGATACTGCAAGCATTTATTTCATCAGAAATATCTAAATCATCTAATAGACCTTTTTTTCTTAGCTCCTTCATCCCTATGGTGGCAATATCCATTAAGCAAATAGCTTTGTCTTCCTTACCGTAAACATAGTTCCTAGAATCTAGATATTCCTTATATGTCTTTATTATTGAAGCACTAAATGTGCCTTCTTCAATTTCCACGTCTTCTATTTCCGTCATAAAGGTAGTATGTCTGCAATGATCTGACCAATATGTGTCTATAACCTTTATTTCAGTTATTGTGGGATTTCGCTTTTCTTTGTTTCTAAAATACTCTTGGCAAAATTTTATATCCTCAAGGCTCATTGCAAGCCCTATATATTCAATTAATTTTATAAGCTCTTCAGAGGATTTTTGAATAAAATCTTCGATTACATTTACATCATTTGGATTTGCACTATTATCCTCTAATGTTTCTGGCTTCGTCAGAATTGCTTCTCTACTGTCCACAGAATTTATACAATAGTTTTTTATCCTTATAAGCTCATCTTCCGTAATATTTCCTTTAAGAATAATTATTCTAGCGGTCTTAACAATAGGTCTTTCGCCTGTAGTGAGAATCTCTATACATTGAGCAGCAGAGTCAGCTCTTTGGTCATACTGTCCTGGAAGATATTCGACTCCAAAAACCCGACAGTCACTATCTATGATCAGCTCTTCCTCGTATACTAAATCAGCATTAGCTTCCGACAGTATATTTCCTAAAGATTTTTCATAGGCTGCATCAGCAATTCCTTGAATATCATACCTATTTACAACCCTCACTTCCTTCAATTGACTTATCCCTAAATTACAACTCAAGTCATAAAATAGCTGTTCTGCTTCGATTTCAAATCCTTTTTTCTTTTCCACAAAGATTCTTCTTACCTGATTATCCAAAAACACCACTCCTTTCACAATACAAAAAAGCCCGGACAGAGTAAGTTCCACTATACGTGAAACCTACCCGCCCGGGCTTTTATCCCCAAGGTGTGATATTACATTAAAGCATAAATAGTAATACCTGTACCGCTCGGACCAGACAAGTGCTAATAAGCACCTCGGAACCCTAGGTACACTTTCATCCATAGCCAAGTGATTTACGGTCACTAGGTAGAAACTTCTCAGCCATATTCTGAGATTTATATGGGCTCTTATTTAATTTGTTTTATCTTACAAGACAATAGTAACAACAAAAGTAATATTAGTCAACACATATTAAAAAATATTTTAAATCCCTCATTAGTCAATAATAATCATCAATGAACATTTAATTCTGCAATATTTCTCATATAAGGTTTCACTTGGAAATAATACTTAAGGATTTTATTACATTTATAAAAGTTAAGCTTAAATAGTAAGAGGTTAAGTTTTAAACCTTAACTTCATGCTAGTTAAGTCAATATACTTAACCACAGTAATCTTTTTTATTCACCTAAATATCTCATATACTATTTCATCAATTATAGGCTCTTTAGCCACCTTTGATAAAAATTCATTTTGTTTTATGAACCTAGGGATTTTGTTTCTTGGCTTTCGTCTAAACTCTTCATATCCCTCTATTGCTTTAGTGTAAAATTCATCATAATCATATATCCTAAACTTCTCCAGCTTACCTTTCTTGGCTATCTCTTCGACTAGTGCAATTACTAGTTCTTCATAGCCTATGTCTTTATCTAGTTTTAGGAGTTCTATTAATCTAGGAACAATAAATTCCAGTAGCATCCTTTTATATGGAGCACCCTCTATTCCTAAAATTCTCCCTATTTTTAGTACCTTTTTTGCATCTATATTTAGAAGATAATTTAAAAAGAATTCCTCATTATTTTTTGGTTCTAAATAATACTTTCTCCCCTTCAGGTTTTTGAATATCTTTATTGTATCATAGTACCCAAGTAAAAGGTTTCTTCTCGAACCTCTATTTGTAAAATCTAGTGTGTGACACAGCTTTTCGGAAGGTTCTATGTATGTTATTTCTAAGTCCTTTTCCTTTATCTTTCTTACTCTTCCTATAGCATAAAGCCGAATGGCAATAATGCTTCTATAGCCCTTTTCATACAAAAGCCTTATGGGAAGATTATCATAAAAGCTTCCATCTATGAACAGCTTACCATCTACCTTTTCAAGCTTAAAAGCTGGATGGTATGCGCTTGCCATTATGTAATCTGTTATTTTACCTTCTGGAATGTCCTCCTTAAAAAGCTCCATTGGCTTCTTATCTGTCAACGAAACTGTGACTATTCCAAAATCCATTTTTGATTCCCTAATCTTTTTTTCATCTATGTATGCTTCTAATAGATTTCTTATGTTTTGAGTGTCAAAACCTTTGTTTCTTATGATTTTTACTAGTTTTCCTGCAAACCTTGTTAAATCTTTAGTCTTAATATTCATACTCATTAGCTTCTTAAAGTCCCCATCGTTTACATCAAGAACATCTGAGGGACTTATATCGTACCAAAGCTCATAAGCCTTTTCTAAATCTCCCTGCACAATCATGGCTCCATTTATGGCACCAATAGACGTGCCCACTACTCCATCTATTTCTATGCCTAATTCCTTTAAAGCCATACATGCTCCTATTTCATAAGAGCCCTTAGCTCCTCCACCTTCTAAGACAAGTCCTAGCATTTTTTCACCCCTAAACTTTCTATCCCTGTTAATAATATAATAATTGTTTTTTGATAAATGTATACTAAAATATCGAGTATATAATAAAAAAATTCCAACTTAAGCAAGCTTTTCTATCTGTCTATCTCCATTGATATGCAATTCTACATAGCATATCCTTCCTAAAGATATATAATCATGTACCAAGTAAATAAATCCGCAACTAAAACTAATATTAAAATATTATAAGCTTTTATTATTTAATTTTGTCGAATAAAATAGTATATAATAAATAATAGTATTTATACAGAAAACCTTGTCTATTTATGCCATTATGTTATACTTAATAATAAAAAGTATGTAGTATTAATTAAAAATATAGTTCTATTTTGAACATTAAAATGGAAAGGGGCCAGGAAATGAGAAAAATGACTACTAATCAGAAATTATTAAATTGGGTAAGTGAAATGGCGGATATGTGCGAGCCAGATAAAATCTATTGGTGTAATGGTTCAGAGGAAGAAAATCATCGGTTTTTAAATGAAATGGTGGAGAAAGGCTTAGCTATAGAATTAAATCCCGAGAAAAAACCAGGCTGTTATCTATTTCGTAGTGACCCTTCAGACGTTGCACGGGTTGAAAATAGAACCTTTGTAGCTTCTAAAAATGAGGAAGATGCTGGCCCCACAAATAACTGGATTGACCCAATTGAATTAAAAGATAAAATGAAAAAGCTCTACAAAGGCTGTATGAAAGGTAGAACAATGTATGTTATCCCGTTTTCTATGGGACCTATAGGTTCTCCAGCTTCTAAAATAGGAGTAGAATTAACTGATAGTCCATATGTAGTAGTTAATATGCGTATAATGGCTCGTATGGGTAAAGAGGTGCTTGATGTCCTTGGAGATGGAGAATTTGTACCTTGTCTACATTCCATAGGTGCTCCGCTTGCTGACGGTGAAAAAGATTCTACTTGGCCTTGTGCACCTATTGAAGAAAAATATATTAGCCATTTTCCAGAAGAAAGAACAATCTGGTCTTATGGCTCTGGTTATGGCGGAAATGCCCTTTTAGGCAAAAAGTGTTTTGCACTGCGTATTGCATCTGTACAAGCTAGAGATGAAGGCTGGTTGGCTGAACACATGCTAATTTTAAGAATTACAGATCCTAAAGGCAACAAAAAATATATTACTGGTGCTTTCCCAAGCGCCTGTGGTAAAACTAATCTGTCCATGCTAATACCTACTATTCCTGGTTGGAAAATTGAAGCCATAGGTGACGATATTGCATGGATGAAATTTGGTGAGGACGGAAGGCTATATGCTATTAACCCCGAAGCTGGTTTCTTTGGTGTTGCCCCAGGGACATCTTTGAAATCTAATCCTAATGCAATGACTACTATAGGTAAAAATACTATTTATACAAATGTTGCATTAACTGATGATGGAGATGTTTGGTGGGAGGGTATTGGATATGATGCACCTAATCACCTAGTTGATTGGCAGGGAAATGATTGGACTCCAAATGATGGAAGGCTTGCATCTCATCCAAATGCTAGGTTCACAACTCCTGCAGCTCAATGTCCTGTAATAGCTCCCGAATGGGAGGATCCTAAGGGTGTACCTATATCTGCAATACTAATTGGCGGACGTAGACCACATACTGTTCCTTTAATTCATGAGAGCTTTGATTGGGCACATGGGGTATTTATGGGCTCAATTATGGGCTCAGAAATTACAGCTGCATCTATATCAAACGATATTGGCAAGGTACGACGTGATCCATTTGCTATGCTGCCATTCTGCGGATATCATATGGGCGACTATTTACAGCATTGGCTAGATATTGAGAAAAAAACTAATTCAGATAAACTGCCTAAAATTTTCTATGTCAACTGGTTCCTTAAAGATGAGAATAATAAATGGCTATGGCCTGGTTACGGAGATAATAGCCGTGTGCTCAAGTGGGTATTTGAGAGGACTTCAGGAGAAGGGGATGCGGTTAAGACGCCTATTGGATATATGCCTACTCTAGATGCCATAGATACTGATGGGCTTAATATAAGTGAATCTGATTTGAAGCACTTACTTTCCATTGATAAAGATAAGTGGCTAAAAGAAGTTGAATCTATAAAAGAAGACTATAAAAAATATGGAGATAAATTACCTAAAGAATTAGAAAAGCAAATTATAGCCCTAGAAAAACGTCTTCATGACTAACCACCTATTAGTTAATTACTAAAGTCCCCTATTCTGGGGGACTTTTTTTGTTCCTACACCAATTTCCGCAATTCCTTTGAAAAATATGTTCTAATCTGTCAAATTGATGTATAATATATTTAATAGAATCTATCTATTTCTATCAAATCTAAATACTTAATAATCACTATATTATTATCTATTCCAAAATATTTCATTTAATTTCTATGTACTTATCTTAGTATTTGTTTAAGTCTTACTTGTTCAAAATATATTCTAGCTTTATCTCTATATAGTGAGATATTATCTTATTATTTATCCTTTTAAGCTTAGTAAAATATTACATATATATAGTTTTTTATTTGTCAATTGTTCATATACTAGATTCTCAGTTTATTTAATATAATTATGATAAAGGTAGTTACCAAATTTTGTATCGATAAATTCAATATTTAATCACTCCATTATAGATGATTTTTATTTCAAGAAATATAACAGTTGTTATGAAATCTAACTAAAGTCAAATCTTGTCGAAATAGGCAGGATAATTAGTTTATCTTTCTCTTATCTTATTGAGTTTTTTCAACATCATTTTAAATATTACAAATATAAACCTATCTACTTCTATCAATTAAAGACGTAAATTCATGCTTTTGCATTGAATATATAAAAAATAAGGAGGTTAGCTATGTTAAGTAAATTTGATTACTTTAAACCACAAACTCTAGATGAAGCTTTGGCTTACTTAGAGAGTAATCCAAGTACTAGGATTTTTGCAGGTGGCACAGACTTAATGATAGTCCTACGTCGTAATATGGAAATGGTTGACCACATCCTAGACATCAAAGGAATATCTGAATTGAGGCGCATTGATTACAAAGCAGGTGAGGGTCTTTTCATTGGAGCTGCTACCACTGTTAACGAAGTATGTTTTTCAGATATAATCCGTGAAAAGTACCCAGCTTTAGGACAAGCAGCTGATACTGTTGCTTCCTATCAATTAAGAAACCGTGCAACTCTTGTTGGCAATATTTGCAACGCTTCTCCAGGTGCTGATTTGTCTTCTCCACTCCTAGTATATAACGCCAAAGTACATATTACAGGACCTGATGGAGAACGTATAGTAGATATTGACAAGTTCTTTACAGGTGTTAAGAGAACAGTTCTTCAAAAAAGTGAAATAGTAACAGGAGTGTCCCTACCAGATGTTGAGCCTGGAGATGTGAGTGTTTACAACAAGCAAGCTCGTATTAAAGGTCATGACTTAGGTATAGCTGGAGTATCTATACGCATAACTTCTAATAAGGAAGTTTTTATTGCTATGTCAGCGGTGGCTCCTACACCTATAAGACTTACTAAGCTTGAAGAAGCTCTTGCTACAAAGGATTTAACACCTGAAACTGCTTCTTGGCTTGGCAAAGAAGTACGCAACCATATAAGGCCAATTTCAGACGTTCGTTCTTCAGCAGAATACCGTCTACACATATCTGGTATTCTTGCTAAAAAAGGACTTCTTCAGCTTATTGAAAAGGAGGTTAATTAGTATGTGCGATAAGCATAATGGAAATTGCTTTGAATATGTAGATTCAGGTATGCCACGTGTAGCACTGAACTGTGTTGTAAATCGTGAGGAAATCCACACAACAGTAGACCCTACAATGACCTTGTTGCAGTTTTTAACCACTGGTCTTAAGCTTTTTGGCACTAAGGAAGGCTGTGGAGAAGGTGAATGTGGAGCATGTACCATTATAATGAATGGTAAAACTGTAAACTCCTGTATAGTATTAGCAGTTGAAGCAGAAGGCGCTGATATACTTACAGTAGAAGGTCTTGGAAAAGATAATGAAATCTCTATTCTTCAACAGGAATTTATTGCCCATGATGCACTACAATGTGGATTCTGTACACCTGGCATGTTAATGTCAGCTCGTGAACTGCTTGATAGAAACCCAGATCCAAGTGATGAAGAAATCAAGGAAGCCCTTGCAGGTAACTTCTGTCGTTGTACTGGGTATTTTCCAATTATTGATGCTGTTAAAGCAGCGGCTAAAAGGGAAAGAGAGGAGTTGAAATAATGAGTGATAAGCAATACACACACATTGGTAAACGTTATGATAGAAAAGAAGCACAAGAAAAAGTAACTGGCCAAGCTACATATGTTCATGATATGGAGCTTCCAGGAATGCTTCATGCAAAATGTCTACATTCTCCTTATGCTCATGCAGAAATCGTGTCTATAGACACATCTGCTGCAAAGGCTCTTCCAGGAGTTAAAGCAGTTGTTACAGGAGAAGACGCTCCTTATTCAGTTGGTATCTACATGGTAGACAAAGACTTAATTGCTAGAAAGAAAGTAAGATATCAGGGTGAAATAGTTGCAGCTGTTGCAGCTGTTGACGAAAGAACAGCAGAAGAGGCAGTTACATTAATCAAGGTCGAATATAAGGAATTGCCAGCTGTACACACTATAGATGAATCCTTAGAAGCAAAAGTATTAGTTCATGAGGGCCTTCATACTTATGATCATATGAAGGGAGTTTTCTTCCCACAGGCTTATACTAATATTGCAAGCTGGAACAGAACTTTAAAGGGAGACGTAAAAAAAGGCTTTGAAGAAGCAGATTATATAATAGAAAATGAGCTTTCTGTGCCCGCAGTAGGACACGTTCCAATGGAAACACATGTAGTTATAGCTCAAGCAGATCCTTATTCAGATAAGGTTAAGGTTTGGTCTTCAGCACAATCACCTTTTGCCTGTCGTCAACTATTAGCAAAAGCCTTAGGAATTAAAAAGAGCGATGTACAGGTAATTGTTCCATATATTGGTGGAGGTTTTGGCGGAAAAGCAGGTATCCATCTTGAGCCATTCGTTACTGTTCTGTCTAGAGCTGCTAATGGACGTCCAGTTAAGCTAAAGGCTACTCGTGAAGAAGAATTTAATCTATTGCCTACACGTGCAGGTATGAGATCTAGAGTTAAAACTGGAGTTAAGAAGGATGGTAGAATCACAGCTATTGAAATTTATCATGACTGGGATAGTGGTGCATATGCAGACTACGGTGTAAATGTTGGTAAAACAGCAGTTTACTCTGGCGCAGGTCCTTACTCAATCCCTAACGTAGAGCTGCACTCTCGTACTCTATATACAAACAAAGTATTCAGTACTGCATACCGTGGATTTGGTCACTTAGAAACTCACTGGGCAATAGAAAGACATATGGACATGATAGCGGAAAAGCTAGGAATGGACCCATATGAATTCAGAATGAAAAATCTGCTTCGTGCAGGCGAAACTACCATAAGTGGAGAATTAATGTATGATACTACTGGAAGTCCTGAAGCCTGCTTAAATGCAGTTATTAAAGAAATAGGCTGGACAGGACGCAAGACAGAAGAAGAGCGTCAAGCTGAAATGAAAACTGGTAAAGTCCGAGGCAAAGGATTTGCAATGCTTGCTAAGGCTCCAGCAATGCCAAGCTATACATCCACTGCCGCTATCATGCAAATGGATGAGGACGGTCATGTTAAGATTATGATTGGCGCTGTAGATATGGGGCAAGGAGCCAACACTATAATGGCTCAGGTAGCTGCTGAAGAGCTAGGTGTGCCTATAGAAAATGTTGAGGTTGTGTGGAATGTGGATACTGATAAGCATCCATATGACTGGAATACAGTTGCTTCAAAATATACTGTAATGGGCGGTAATGCTGTTAGAAAGGCTGCAAGAAATATGGTTGCTCAAATGAAAGAAATTGCTGCTCAAGCATTGAGATGCCATCCAGATGAATTGACACATGGTGACGGGTACATTTATCACGTACATCATACTCATAGACGTGTTGCTTATACAGATTTATCAATGGGTTATGTTTATGAAAACGGTAATGGCATCGGCGGACCATTGATTTCCCATGGAGTATACATGGCAAGCGGCTTAACAAATCCACATCCTGAAACAGGTCAAGGCAGACCAGGTCTTGTATGGACATTTGGAGCACATGCTGTAGACCTAGAAGTGGATATTGAAACTGGAGAAATTCATATATTAAAAATTGCTTCTGCATTTGACATTGGAAAATGCATCAACAAAAAATTAGTTGATGGTCAAGTATTAGGAGGAGTTCTACAGGGAATAGGCTCTGCAATAATTGAGGGATACAAATTCAGCCCAGATGGAAGACTGTTAAATCCTTCATTTACAGATAATAAGATACCTACAGCTAAGGATATTCCAGATGAAATTGTGCCAATATATATAGAAGATCCTAAAACAGCTCAGGCAGATGGTCCTTATGGTGCACGTGGTATTGGAGAGCATCCTATGATTTCTGTTCCATCAGCAATTGGAAATGCTCTTTATGACGCTCTTGGAATTAACTTCCGCAGACTACCGCTGTCACCTGAAAATGTGGCATTGGCTATAGCAAACAAATAGGTAGTTAGAATAATATATGCTTCAACTACCTCAGGTAGAGTTTTCCCTCTACCTGAGGTGTGCAAAATTTATTCCTCAGCTATAAAAGAGTTGGAGGTAAATTTAATGAATGAAACTTTATTGAAAAACGAAGCCTTGAAAAGGAATTTAGCAGCAGTTATATTAGCTGCTGGCTATTCTTCAAGGATGAAGCTGTTTAAACCATTATTACCTTTGGGAAATTCCACAGTTATAGAGAATTCAATTGATAGTTTCTTAGAATCTGGTATTGAAGATGTTATTGTTGTAGTTGGGTTTCAAGCTAAGAAGCTAATACCTGTATTGGAAGCCAAGGGCACTAAATGGGTATACAATGAAAGGTTTTCAGAGGGCATGTATTCATCAATTGTCGCAGGTGTTGGCTCATTTCCAGAGCATATAAAAGGCTTCTTTCTATTACCTGCTGATATTCCCCTTGTAAGCAGCGAAACTATCGATAAGCTTGTTGAAGGCTACAAGGATAGTAAACAAAGTATTATCTATCCATCCTTATTAAAGAGACGTGGGCATCCCCCTCTTATCTCATCTCGTTTATTTTCTGAAATTCTTAGATATGATGGAGCAGGAGGGCTTAAGGCTTTGCTAAGGAAATATGAGGAACAGGCTTATTATGTTGAGGTAGAAGATGAGGGGGTACTTTTAGATATTGATACTTATGAGGATTATTTAAGATTGTGTGCTAAATTTGAGTGTCTATCGCAATCTTATAATACCCTATAAACCATAAGGGGGCAGTTCTTCTGTCATTTTAAGAGCTGTCTCCTTGCACTTATGCACTTAAGTCAAACTATCCCTAATTCTTTCTTGTATCACTCAAATCTTAATAACTAATAAGTAAATAATTCAGGCCTGACCCCAAAGCTTTACAGCTATTTTCATAATCTATCCTTCGCCCTTTATCATATATTTCTTTTGCTGGTATCTAAACAACTCAGCATATCGTTTATTGTCCTTTAATAGTTTTTCTGGTCTGCCATCCTCAATAATTTTACCCCCTTCTAATACTATAATCCTATCTGCTAGGGACAAATTAGAAAGTCTATGGGAAGTGAATAGGGTCAATCTCCCCTCTGTTATCTCTTGCAGCTTATTAAAGATTTCATGCTCTGCTTTAGGGTCTAAATTCGAAGACACTTCATCTAAAATAAGAATCTTATCCTTTCGATATAGTACCCTTGCCAAAGCTAGTTTTTGTGCTTGTCCTCCTGATAAAATCAAGCCTTCTGGAGTGAAGAACTTTGATATATATGCAGCCAATCCATCATTACTTAAGTTTAATATTTCCATAAAATCACTTTTATCTAATGCCTCAATTATCTCACCATCATTGTGCTCTTTATTTGGATTTGTTAAATGAAAGTTTTCTCTAATACTAAAAGCAAAATTACCCATGTCTTGGAAATAGACACTAAAGGCTTTTCTTAAAGACACAATAGAGTATGCCATTATATTTATACCATTAATCTTAATCTCTCCAGAGGTTGGTTCGTAAAATCTTAATAGCAGCTTTATAAGAGTTGACTTTCCTGAACCATTTAGTCCTATAAACGCCACGTGTTCAGGAGCTTTTATATAAAAGCTAATATCCTTTAAAGCATGCTTCTCACTTAGATGTAGAGTACCAAAGCTGTCCTAATAACCCACTCAAGAATACATAATCTCCTATTAGTAATTTACCATCTAATATACTAAAAATAATATGTCCGCTAACAACAACAAGAACTATTTCTGGTAAAAAATCTAACAGAAGTGTTATTATTGATCTTTCCTTTAAGAGCTTTTTTCGTTTACTAAATAATCTTTTCCATAAATCATCATAGGAATCCTTAAGCATTTTACTGGATTGAAAAAGCCTCATATCCTGACTAAATCTTCTATCAAAAGCAATACTGTGAATATATGATAGCTTTCTCCTATTTGATATTTGTTCTAGGCTTAGGTCATAAAGCGATTCTGTATAATGCTTTAAGGCTGCTCCAGAAGGTATTGCCACCCCTACCATTAATAATGCATAGAATATATTTTCTTTTGAAAGAATTATAAAAGCAATTAAAAACGATATGGCAGCACTTATGGCGGAAATGCTTGAGCCCAATGCTTGAACGAGAATTGCTCCATCTCTCATAGCTGATGTAATCTTGTCTTGATAGCTTGGATTATCAAAATACGCTAAGTCTACATCAAAAGAAAAATCTATCATATTTCTTGTCATCCATTGATTTAGCTGCTCTGAATGGACAATCCTAGTATATAGCTGGACCTTTATCATGACTACCTTAATAAGTGCCACTAATCCCATTAGAATTAAAAGCTTATATATGTAATTAGTATGGTAAGCACCTGTATAGTTAGACATATAGTTAATTATCTGTTTTGAAACAAAAGCGCCTGCTATATTTAATATAGGATTAAATAATTCTGAAAGTACTCTCAATATTGTATATATAGGAGACACTCTCCAAGAAAGCGTGATACACCAGATAAAAACTTGTCCAAAATCTTTTATGTTATTTTTGTAGTTATTTTTCATGTCTTTAAACATAAAGCCCCTCTCCTAAGTCTCTATTTTACAAGTTTAATAGCTCCATCCTTTATTCTTCCACGCATGGTCTAAGATCTCTGCTATTTCCATGTCTTGGGTTACTATGATTAGATAAAAAAACCATTTGTGAGATTGTAGGAGCAGCTACTCATTCAAATATATCTCAGCCTTGTTTTGCAGCTGTTTGGCTACTTCTTCTGCTGCTTTTTCGCCGTTTAAGAATGGCTGAATTTCTTCGTACACTATATCATAGAAGGGATCTCCTATTCTAAGCTTATTTAGATCGCCTATTATCCTATCAAGTTCTTTTATGTCTTCTTCCTGTACATAGTAGTAATTATTCCGTTCCATTTCTTTTTTATATTCTTCTTGAAATTCAAAAACTCCGTCTTTTTCCTTCTCATTTGCTTTGTTATTTATATGGAAGTATCCTTCATCACTTAACTGCATCTCTTCCGTTAGCATATATTTAATAAATTTCCATGCTTCTTCTTTATACTTGGAATTAGTATTAATCCCCAAAAAAATGCTTTGAAGTTGCCTAGTACCTGTATATTCTCCTTTTGGTGCTGATACGGCTTTAAAGTTATAGTCAAAATATGAACCGAATTCTCTAACATAAGGATGATATGCATGTATTTGCCCTAGATATATCACAAGATTTTTTAGATTATCTTTTGGATTTTTATAAGCATCAGTAGCATTATGGTCCCAGTCTAATTCTGGGTCCATTATATCGTCTTCTTTTATACATTTTAATAACTTTAAAGTCTCAATAAATTCTCTGCTATCAAATTTAGCTTCTTTCTTATCCCAATCCATATAATAATCTATATCTTGTAATATTATTTGGTCAAACAATATTTCATCAGGAATTTCAGGCAAGACAAATATCTTTTCCTTACTATTCTCGTTTAGTTCTTCAGAAAGGTCGTATACATTCCGCCAAGTTAGATTATCATCTAGACTTATTCCTTTTTCATCTAAAAGTTTTTCATTTAACACCAATATATAAAACTGATGATAATTTATAGGCATTGCATATAGTTTATTCTTATATTTTGTCATATTAATTATTGTTTCATTGTATTCATTAATATTAAATTCTTCATCCTCTTTTATCATTTCATCAAGATTAACTAATATACCTTTTTCCATGTAACTCCTTAAATAATCCCAAGAATTAAGATATAGAATATCTGATCCCTTTCCAGTCATTAACTCTGTATTTAGTCTTTCTCTATATTGACCGGTGCTAAGATCAGGATTTGTATTAATTGTAATTTTTATATCTGGATATTTATTCTCAAATTTCTTTTCTGCTTTAGTAAATAAATTATCCCAATCTTTTCTTAATTCAATAGTTACCTCTGTTTTTTCTTTAGCTCTTGAATTTGTCCCTATTTCGGAATCCGACTTTGTGTATTTGATTAATTTGTAGCTCTTCTGAGTTTCTGCTACTAAATATATCTCTTCACTTTTATCTACTACAAAATCAACTATAAATTCTATATCCGATAATTCTCCAGTGTTTAATATCCTGTTTGTCATATTTCCCTTTGAATCATACTTCGCTATCCAACCGCTGTTTATACCATATAGATTTTTAGTGTTTTTGTTGTAGTATATTCTTTCTGGTGCATCAGTATCTTTATACTCTTTTGTCCATATTGTTTTATAGCTGCTTGTATCTATCTTGTCCAAGGTTTTTTTATCTATATTTTTATGTAGTGCTAAAAGGTTGTCTTCCTCATCTATTTCTATGTCTTTATATGCTATTGAATCTAGCACTTTTTTTGAATTAAAGCTATTATCAAATACTTCTATGCTTCCATTTAGTTTTAGTACATAAATATTGCCTTTACTATCTGCTTCTATTTTTATTGTCATTTCTTCTGTTGATCTTGCTGTGGTTTCATTTAATTCTCCTATTACATTATCTTCTGTAATAGAGCTAGATTCATTGTTATAGGAAAGAAACTTTTTTCTTATCCCTACTATATCTTTTTTTTCATTTCTCTCTGGTATTTCTGATAGTATGTACATATTGTTATTGTTATCAATAGTGAACATGTCTGCCCTTCCACTATAGTCAACGGTTATTTCTTTTTTTACTTCTTCTTTTTCATCTAATACTATGTACTTACTAATATCCCCTTCACTACGAAGTATAAGTTCATTATCCGAATTCATATCTATACTTGATATATACTCTGCTTCTAATACGTCGCCTATTATGATTTCTTTGTACATTACGGTATTTTTATCTACACCTGTTGTCCCTTTATCTTTAGTACAGCCGTAAAACATAAACATGAGTAATAGTGATAGTAAAATAACTATTACTTTTTTGTATCGCATTTTTCTCCTCCTATTAGCTTATTTGATACTGATTATATAAAATAAAACAACCTATTATAATTTATAATTGCATAGTTGCCTGATTACTCAGAATGATTAGCGGTCTAGCTTTTAAGTCTAGGTAGTAAAACTACCTAGACTTTTCATAAAGCCGAGATATAGTATCATTAGAATTTCGGTTAACAAGCTCAACAAAATTTCTTACGGCTAATTTCATTTTTCTAGCATCAGAAAAAATATATTATTTATTATGTCAGACTTTAGCCAACCTCATAGACCTTTAATAAGATTTAGATTTGAACTATATTCATATGTCTGTTTGTTGTATATCTAGCAACATGTTAAAAAGCTTGTAGGACATACACTTGTCATTGTTCTTACAAATAGCTCGTCCTCATAAACTAAATCAATAATTTGTTTTTCAGTCATATCCATGATTAAATTCTTGTTAATCATCTCATCTGCGGTATTAGTAATGTTCTCCATAAATGTATTCATACTTGACTGGTAAGCGTATAATAATTGATG
>DFOH01000019.1 GCA_002376545.1 Firmicutes bacterium UBA3546
ACATAAATGCAACACTAGTACCGTGTTTATGCCATTTTTATATTACTTCGTCCCATATTATTTTTAGGCACATAGCCATCGTTATGTGACATGTCACATAACTCAAAATATGCACTAACAGAGATCTTGGTATGTGCTGAGTGCAGACATCCATATAGAAGACAAGTCTGGTCAAAATATGGACAAAAGAGTGCAGTTTGGAGATGTGAAAACAGACTAAAAAATGGTGTAAAGGCAACCTGTAAGAACTCACCAACCCTTAAAGAAGAACCACTGCATAATGCAATAATGACAGCTATTAATAATGTAGTAGAAGATAATGGAGAGTTTATAGGAGCTTTCAGAGAAAATGTCATAAGGGTCATCGGTGGTCATTCTACAAAGGGAATTCCTACTGAACATGATGAAAAGATTGAATCCCTCCAAAAAGAAATGCTGTCATTAATAGAAGAAAACGCAAAATTAAGAGCTGTAACAGACGATTTTGATGATGAGTACAAAAGGATATCTGAAGAGATAAATGAGCTAAAAAAGGCAAAAATAAAGCTTGTACAGGAAAAGAAACAGGTAGAGAGCTATGGAGAACGACTAAATGAAATGGATAGTACCTTAAAGACTATAAGACCCCAGGTAAGGGAATTTGATGAAGACTTGGTAAGAAGATTAATTAAAAATATCAAAGTAAATAAGGGAGAGAGATTAGAGATACAGTTTGAATCAGGGATAGTGATGGAACAGACGGTAGACTACTATGATTAGAAATATAGGAGCAGTAACTAGGATAGATAAAGGAGTTACTGCTCTTTGTATAAGGAAAATCTGTTAAGTATAAAATCCTCAAAAAGCTGAGGATTTTATTGTTAACAGATTTGTTGTTTATATAAGTAAATAGAATATTTGAAAGAATTTAGAAAACAATACAATCCCAAGTTGAGAAATGGTGAAATATGCTATAAAGTTTTATTTTTAAATAAGTATGTTATTAAAAATATATTGACAAAAAAAACTAATCTGATAGTATATGTAAGTAAGTGCTTACATAGGGGGGTAAAATATGAAAGGTAATACTAACAAGCGAATGAGTAGAGAAGAAAGAATAAAACAAATTCTTGAATCCGCATTAAATATATTTATAGAAAAAGGATACAATGGCTCTACTACAATGGATATAGCTAAGGAGGCAGGAATATCAGAAGTAACATTATTTAGATATTTTGATTCAAAGAAGCAAATATTTTTGGATTCAATAGAACCCATATTAATTAGTAGCTTAAAGCAATCTTTAGTAGCCTCTAAGGATTTAGCAACTATAGAAAAATTAGAGTATATTTTAAAAGATAGAATCAAATTTATTTCTAAGCATCATAAAGTAATAAAACTAATACTTATGGAAAGCCAAATTAATCCAGAAGTAGCCGATTTTAATTTTATTAATCAAATAACATTATTGCTGCAAGACTTAATGAAAGAAGCAGGTATAGATTTAAAGGATGAAGGCATCTCCCTAAGGTTATTAATGGGAAGTATTTTGTCATTTTTATACTTGCCTGAAGTTAATGATGAAGAAATTAATAATTATGTAGAGAACCTTATAAATATCATAATTAAAAATAATAGGCTTTAAAGAAGGGAGGATTGATTAGCTTGAACAAATTATTTTCAAAAGTAGGTAGCAGAATTGAAAGGAACCCTTTCAAAGTATTATTTATTACCATAATAATATTTGCCATTATGATAGTTGGTGCTATAAAAGTGAATATGGCAACTGGTAGTGAAACTTTAGTAAAGACTGATAATGAGGCATATATATCTAACTATGCCATGGAAAATGAATTTGGTGGAGATGCCATCATGGTATTGCTTGAAGGTGATCAAGAGGATTTATTAAAATTAGACAATATGGAAAAGATGTGGAATGTGGAGCAAAGACTTAAATATAATGAGGATATATTTACCTTTATGAGTCCAGCTAGTATTGTCCATCAAATAACCCATAGACAAGGAACAGAAATCAAAAAACAAATCCCTAATATAAGTGAAGGACTAGGAGAAATAGGAAATAAACTTACTGAAATAGGTACAGAATTGGATAGTAAGGAGTTGCCAGATCCTAAAGCTGTTGAAAAGAAACTTGATGGTTTAATGAACTCAATGGATTCTAATAAACTTATGAAAGAAATGGGTGGAAAACAGGAAGCTGAGTTAAAGAGTAAATTTCTTACAATGGGTGATGGTTTAGGTGAGATGGGAAAAAGACTTACTGATATAGGAAATGAATTAGGAAGTAAGGATATGCCTAACCCTAAGGTCATGGAAGAAAAACTTGGAGAATTATCAAATATAAGCAGTGTCTTTGGTGAATTAATTGGAGGTCAGGATAATTTAGGTAGGGGAGCTATTGAATTAGGTGGAGGATTAGCCAAGTCATCAGAGGGACTAAGTGAAATATCCCAACAACTATATCAAATGGCAGGGCAGATGAAGGATAATCCCCAGATATATCAAAAATTAACTATGCTTGCCGAGAACATAGAAAAAAGTTCCCTGGGACTATCTGCTATGTCAGAGAAGACAGGGATGTTATCAAAGGGAAGCGAAAATACTTCTATGGCTCTTACGAATATAAGCTTAAAGTTAGAAAAGGAAGTTGAAGAGATGAAAAAAGGTTTATCAGGTGATGGTATATCTCCAGATGAACTAAAGAATTTGTCAAATGGATTTGTTGTTATGGGACAAAATCTAAGTGAATTAAGTAATGGATTATCTACTATGGCAACAGAAGGCAGCATGCTTCCAGATAGTTTAGAAATACTATCAAGTTTTAAATCAAATATAGAAAAAGAAATATCAGGAATGAAAGATAATCTATCTGGTGGAATATCTCCAGATGAATTAAAGTTGATGTCAGATGGATTTATCACCATGGGTGAAAATCTAATTAAATTAAGTGATGGGCTAAATACATTCCATGAAAAATTTGGAATGATGTTACCTTATTTTCCTCATAATCAAAAAGAATTGGACAATATATTATATGATGATGGTAAGTTAAGGGAAGTATTTTCAGATACTGTAATAGATGATAATCATATGATGTTGATGATTAAGTTGAAGGGAAACTTAGATGATAGTGCTATAGATGCCCTATATAATGATGTATCTTATGCCATGGAAAAGGAAAATTTTGATGTGAATTATATAGTGTCAGGAAAACCAGTATTGGATTCTTCCTTAAGAACAGAAATGAAATCAAATATGGTAATTATGGTTGCATCTGCAGTAGCTTTAATGTTCATAATATTAAACCTAGTATTTAAAGTTAGGTGGAGGGTTCTAAGTTTAGGGATAATATTCGTATCAGTAATTGCTACTTTGGGTCTAATGGGTCATCTAAATATTTCTATGACTATGGTCAGTATGGCAGTATTCCCTATATTGATTGGATTAGGAATAGATTATTCTATACAATTTCAAAACAGGTACGAAGAGGAAATATCAGTAAAGACTACTCTTACTCAGATTGGTAAAGCTGTAGGTTTAGCAGTATTAGCAACAGTATTAGGCTTCATTTCACTATTTGCATCGCCAGTTCCAATGATACAGGACTTTGGAAAGATGCTAACCATAGGTGTATTAGTAAGTTTTATAGGAAGTATATTCTTATTAATGCCAGTTCTCGGAGCTAGAGATACAGTTGCGTCAAAGGCAAATGAATTTAAAACTGAAGATTATAATAAACCAACTCTATTAGATAAGATGTTGGGAGCTACTGGAAAAGTTGTCATAAAATCAGCTCCAATCATACTGATAATATCTATAGCTTTAGCTGGATTTGGAATCGTAGCTGATACAAAGGTTGGTGTGGAAACAGATATAGAAACCTTTATGCCTCAGGATATGGGTGCTCTCCATGATATTCACTATATAAGAGATATAGTAGGTTCAACAAATCAAATGGTTATATTTATGGAAGATGATAACCTATTATCTGAAGATAATTTACAATGGATGAGAAATATAGCAGATGAAGTAGGAAATAAGTTCTCAGAAAGAATCGTTGATATCAAATTTATAGATAATATAGTAGATAATATCTCTTCTGTCGAGGATCTAGATTTTTCAGATTATACAAGTATTATAAAAGATGATGTACCAGAAGCACAAAGAAGAATGTTCATCAACGATGAAATGAATAAAGGTGTTATCCTAATGAATGTAGAGCATATGGCCACAGAGGAGTTACAAGAATTTGTAGAAGACATGGATAATGTATTAAAGGATGCCCCTATAAAAACTTCAATCACGGGGAAATCCGTACTAGATGTGGAAATGGTTAAGGGATTAACCGATGGCAGATTTAGAATGACTATCATAGGCTTAGCTTCAGTATTTGTAGCATTACTATTATTATATAGAAGTTTCTTTAAGGCACTAGTAGCTGTACTTCCCGTTATTCTAATAGTAGGAATGTCTGGTGGGATTATGAATTTACTAGGATTAAAATATACTCCTATAACAGCAACTTTAGGGGCACTAGTATTGGGAATGGGAACTGAAATGACTATAATGCTTCTAGAAAGATATCTAGAAGAAAGAAATTCAGGTAAGGAAAAAGAAGAAGCAATGTCAATTACTATTAGAAATATAGGTAAGGCAACGGTAGCATCAGGATTAACAACTGTTGGTGGATTTAGTGTATTAATGACTTCTAAATTTGTAATACTGAAGGATTTTGGTCTAATGACCGTAATTAATATATCCCTAGCTTTAATTGCCACATTTGTAATCTTACCTGCATTAATCTGGATTCTAGATGGATTAATAGTAAAAGTAAAAAAAGAAGGATAGGGAATTACCTCAGGAATAATTGATTGGATAAGGGGGATTATCTTGAAAAAAAGAAAAGGAATTCAAATATCTACAACCATTTTATTTCTAATTCTTTTAGCCCTTGGAAAAGTTCAGCTTTGGATGGCCATATTTGGAATTAGTCTATTACTGTCAACTTATTTTGGAAGATTTTATTGTGGTTATATATGTCCAATAAACTAAATTTTATATCAAAGTCTTGAATCTTTTAATATGGATTTAGGACTTTCTCTTTATAAAAGGATATCTGAAGAGATAAATAGCTTAAAAAGGCAAAAATAAAGCTTGGACAGGAAAAGAAATAATCAGAGAACTATGGAGAACGACTAAATAAAATGGACAGCACATTAAAGACTATACAACCACAGGTAAGGGATTTGATAAGGATTTGGTACTGAAGTCAATTAAGACTATTAAATTAAATAAAGGTGAGGGACTATATATGCAGTTTGAATCAGGGATAGCTATAGAACAGATAGTAGATTATTATGACTAAAACTCGTAAGAATAGCAATAAGAATAGAGCGTGGATTGTTACTTTTATAGCATCAAGAATCTGTTAACACTAAAGTCTTCAGAAAAACTGAGGGGTTTAGTGTTGGTAGATTTAGTAAGTATTAAATTAATATAGAGTATTATAAGTTTTTCTATCAAAAATAAAATAGATGTGATACAATTATGTTAGAAAAGTTTAAAGAATATTGACGAACACATTGATTATATGATAAAATGCTAAGTTCAGAATGGAGAGGTGAATAATGGCAAAAAAATTTTATGCGGTTAGAAAAGGTAATAAACCTGGAATTTATGAAACTTGGGCTGAATGTCAAATACAGGTAAATGGATTTCCTGGTGCTGAATATAAAAGTTTTACTTCTCTAAATGAAGCTAATGCATATATTAATAATGAAGAGAAACAAGAAATAGTAGAACAAAAGACTAAAGAGGCTGAAGCCGTAGCATATGTAGATGGAAGTTATAATTCGGAAACAAGTCAGTTCTCTTGTGGAGTAGTAATGTTTCATGCGGGGAAAGAACAGCATTTTGCAGAAGCTTTTGATGATACTGAACTGGCTGAAATGAACAATGTTGCAGGAGAACTAAAAGGTGCAGAAAAGGCTATTCAGTTTTGTTTAGATAGAGGTATAAAAAGTTTGATTATTTACCATGACTATGAAGGTATTGCTAAATGGTGTACTGGTGAATGGAAAGCAAAGAAAGCAGGTACAAAGGCATACAAAGCTTTCTATGATTCAGCCTCAGAACAAATGAAGATACATTTCGTAAAAGTGAAAGGTCATTCTGGGGATAAGTACAATGAACTAGCTGATCGATTAGCGAAAGGTGCTTTTGGTGTTACTAATTCTGAGGTGGAAACTAAGGAGGAAAAGAATGTGGCAAAGAAAAAGGGGATATTTATTGATCGTAATCAAATCAAGGATTTAATTGTTTCCGCTGGAATGAAGCAATGGGAGAAATTTGAAGCAAGTGATTTGACTATGGTTGGAAATGCCTATAGATGCAATATTGTTGCAGATGAAAAAAGCGCCATGTTGAATTTTTATTTTAATGGAGATGGAACAACCACTATTACACCAACTAGCAAGAATTTAGAAATATCTTCAACTATAAACGCTCTTTTAGAGGAAGAGTGTAAATTTCACAATTCCGTACAGGCTAAGTCATTTTCTTTCAAAAATATACCGCAAGAATGGGTATCAAAATTAGTGGAGTATTTGACATCGTTAAATGGTGTAAAGGTTGAACATAAAGAAGTAGAAACGGTTCCAGTACATGACTACTATCAATTTACAAGCAAAATTGGTGATAAACTTACAGTTAATATCTATAAGACGGGAACATTAACATTACAGGGAAAACCAGCATATTTATATAGTGAGGCAATATCATTACTTTCTTATTGCAATGATGTCTCTATAGATGATATAGTTGATACAGTTAATAGTTTCCATAACATAGATGTTAAAACAACTGATGTAAGGGATGAACTGAAAACATTGCTTCCACGTTCATATGATAATATTGATGACATGGTCTTAAAACTACTTTCTCCATCAATTTCACTGAGAAAGGTAAAAATGGAATTAGAAGATTATTCTTGCTATGCATTCCCTGCTTTAAGAGCATTAGAAGGATACCTAAAATATTTATTTGGAATAAAAAGGGTTACTGTTGGTAATACTTTTTATAAGATATTTAACGACACTACTTTAGTTTCCGATATTGCCGCAAAAATTGGAGATACTACATATCAGACGGAATTAGAGCGTCTGTATGGATATTTAAAAGGAAATAGGCATGTATTGTTTCATGCAGAACAAGTCTTAATAGGAACTACAATTTTAGAAGATAAACGTGAAGCAGATGAGATTGTAAATAATGTTTTAAATTTAATAGAAACTTCATATACGAATATTAATAAGTAACAATAGAGAAAGGAGGGTTCGTTATGAATAAGTTTCAAATTTTAAAATTGCATGATGAACCATATGACTTCCTTGTTATTGCTACATCATATGAAAATCCTTTGAGTTCATTTAGCGAGATTGAAAAGGAATTAAATGTAGATGAGGCTAGATTGTTATTTGATTTGACATTAATAAATGGAACGAAAAAAAACAGGTATATAAAGTGCGACTACCAAGCAGGAACTGATTCCTATCTATTGTGTTCACTAGTTGACAGTATTGATGACTATATAAAATCTCTTAGTCATAATTTTTTCACTCAAAATGACGATGTCGTTCAAAAAAGTGTAATACCTAATTCGTTGAAATTTTTATTGAAATCCGGCATGGTTTAAATCTGGATAATATATTTAGGTAGGCCGTACAAATTTGTACGGCTTTTATTATATAATACGGAGGATTGAAATGCAGTTATTTAATATTTACTATATAAATTATGATAAGGCATTTGAACTATCAATGCTGATAGATAATAATTTAAAAGAGAGTCATTCGGTTACAAAAGGAAATGAGATGGCAATTAAGGGGGATAGTTCTTTAGATACAGATAAATTAACTAAAATCCCATTATTGGATAAAATTATTCCTAAAGCAACAATTGAGTTGAATGCGGAGGGTAATAAGGTAAAGAGTGTCATCGATAATTTTAAGGTGGTATCTACAAAATCAACAGTATTAAGTACAATTTATGAGAAGTCCTCTGAGATTAAGAAATTAACAGATAGCAAAATAGGTATGTTAATTAAAATCCGCAACACTAAGTTAACAATTGATAATGCACCAGATATTTTAGCAACAAAAAGTTTGCTGAGTGGTGTTTTAAAGGATGTCCCTGTAGAGGGGACAAGCGGTATGGATTTAACACAGTTTTGTGAGGTGTTTCTAAAAGACTCAGCATATATTTTTAGTGGAAATTTTAATAAAGAACGAATTGCTTTTAAAATTCCAATGAAGTTAGAAAGCGAAATGGAAAGTCAATATAGTATTTCTGATTTAGAAATTGGACCAATGACCGTACTTGGTATATATCGTGGTGCATACCATTTTGATGAATTAATTGGAAAAATAAGTCGTTTGAAAGATTTAGAGAATATATCAAATGGGCAAAAGAAACATGAAATGCTAGAAAGTGATGAATCAGATGAAGATAACAACAGTAAAACTATCAAAGAAAAGGTTCATTTTATTGATATTATTTCTGTGATTCAGGAATTGTCAATAAAGTAGGTGGGAATAATGGAACGAATTAATCTTTATGAATATGACCGTAAGAATATGAAAGAGATTGAGCAGGTGATTTCAAGGAATGGACTAAAGTTTCATTTGCTGCAATCAAGTTCAATTATTGGGAAGATGCTTAAGCAAGAACATAGTATAACTTTTTCAGAAAGTTGCTTCTATGATTTTACTCCAATAATGATAGCAGACGGGGATCGTACAAACCTTTGGTCTCCAGAAGTTATTGGCATTTTAAATTCTTATTTTGAAAATGTGGAATTCGAAGTGTATTTTATAATAGATAAAAGATACTCAAATGAGATTAGAGAAACCTTGTATCATTATATAAATGACGTTGAATCATTAGAAGAATTACTACATATTTCTTCCGCAGATGTTAAGAATGTTGTTGATTTAACATCTAATCAGTTTACAGATCTTCAATTGTACTTGAAAGATAATCTTTTTGGCAATGCTAAATTTCAAAATAGACTATTCCAAGAATTGCGTAACTATAGATTGTTTAATAAGATTGGACAACAAAAAGTATTTTCAGTTTTTATATGTGGACAATCAGGTATCGGAAAAACAGAAACGGCACGACTAATGCATAGTTTTCTTAGTCCTAATGAAAAATTTATTAAAATAAGTTTAGGTAATTATAGCGATAAAAGTGCTTTAAGTAGTTTAATAGGTAGCCCAAGAGGATATATTGGAAGTAGTAAAGGAGAGTTGTCTGATAAACTATTTAAAAGCAAATCAAAAGTTATTTTAATAGATGAATTTGAAAAAGCTGGAGTAGAAGTACATAATTTTTTCTTGGAACTTTTGGAAGATGGGAAATTTACTGATTCACTTGGTAGAGAATTTAATTTGAATAAGTATTTAATTGTCTTTACTTCAAACATAAAAGAAGAAGATATTGATAAAAAGATCAGTCCCGAGTTACAATCCCGGTTTAGTTTAATGTATAAGTTTTCTCCCATTACTGAAACGGAGAAGTTAGATTACTTGCAATACAAGGCAAATTTATTGTTAGAAAAAATAAAATCAGAGTTAAATATTGAATTTTCTCCGGAAGCCCTAGCAAACATTTATGGTATAGAACTACAGCGTTTTAATAACTTAAGAAAATTAAATAGGGAAATAATGCTAAGAATATCACAGGAATATCAAAAAATAATAGAAGATTAAATTGTAAAGAATAAAGCCTTTAAACACTGACAACGGTTGTTTAAGGGTTTTATTGATTACAATTTTATTCTAAAAATATTAAAATGTGATCCGAATTTGTAAGTTTTTAATAACTGAAATAAGGATTGATGATTGATATAGGGGAGGGGATAAATATACCCCTGATATGGTGAACTGATCATAGTGCCTAAACAAGCAGAGATAGTAAAACGAATTTATAGAATGTACTTAGAAGGTAGCGGTATACTAGAAGTTATTAGAGTCTTGGAGACAGATAAAATAAAAACAGTCACAGGAAAAGAAAAGTGGTATCCTGGTGTAATTGAAAAAATGTTAATCAATGAAAAGTATATGGGAGATGCATTAATGCAGAAACCCTACACTGTAGACTTTCTGACAAAGAAACGAGTTATGAACAACGGAATCGTACTCCAGTACTATATCGAAGATAATCATGAAGCTATAATACCAAAGGAGTTATTTTATTAAGCACAAGAAGAAAAGCAGGAAGAGCCAGCTTTAACAAATCGGCAGTTACAAGAAAAGCAAACAAGCTTAAAATGGAGAAAAGTAAGTTTAACTCCGAATACGCATTAACAGAAATATTAGTATGTGCTGAATGCGGGCACCCCTACCGCAGGCAAGTATGGTCAAAATATGAACAAAAAGGTGCAGTATGGAGATGCGAGAATAGGCTAAAAGGCAACCCGCAAGCACTCACCTACAGTTAGGTAGTTTACTGCTCTTGGAATAATAAGAATACGCTAAGACTACCTCAGAGGGTACTGAGGTAGTCTTAGCAGTAAAAAAGAACTAGAGTTAATGTAAACCTACATATGATTACATTTAATGGCGACAAATAAGCCATTATGTGGTAAAATGTAAGAAAAGTTATGAATGTGGGTGATGGTAGTGAAAGATAATCGTAGAGAGTTTTCAGAAAATGAAAAGATGATACTTTATAATGAAGTTGATGGCAGGTGTCCTATTTGTGGGGGGGTATTATCACATAAAAAAAGTGGGAGAATACATAAAACATTTGAGATTGCTCACATTTATCCAGCCAATCCTCGCCCAGAGGAACAAAATTTATTAAAAAATGAAGAACGGCTAAGTGAAGATGTTAATAGCTTGAAAAATGTCCTAGCTGTTTGTCGCATTTGCCATAGAAAGTTTGACACTCCGCGGACAATTGAAGAATACCGATTATGGGTTAGATTAAAGAAAAAACTACTTCAGGATGCAGAAATAAAAAATACCTATTCGCTTTTTAATATTGAGGCAGAAATAACAGTAATACTTCAAAAGTTAAACAATCAAACCTTAGAAGAAGAACTTGTTCAATTAAGTTACGATTCTTTAAAAGTTGATCAAAAAGCGAATGATTCTTTGCCTTATGCAATTAAACGTTCTATAAAAAGAGATGTTGTAGATTATTTTGATTATATTAGGCGCCTGTTTATAGAGATTGATAAAGTAACCCCCTATAAATTCGATACATTAGCAGCGCAAATTAAGAGTTTTTATTGTAAGTGTATGCAAATAAATTCAAATCAAGGGTATGTTTATACAGCGATAGTTAATTGGCTAGATGAAAAAACTAATTCTTATTCCAAAAAAGCGTGTGAAATTGTGGTTGCATATTTCATACAAGATTGTGAGGTGCTCTCATGATATTACCCAATAAGTTAATTAGCTTTCAAGATAGTATCCTTGCTAAAACAGTTTTTATTCTCAATGAAATTAGTAACGATAGTATGAGTGTTAGTAGTCTTTACAATAAAGTTAAGAGTCATTTCGAAGATATAAACCAATACATTTTAACACTCGATGTACTTTTTACTCTTGAAAAAATAAAATATAATGAAGAAATGCAGGTGATTGAATATGTTAAAACAAATATACTGTGATAAGTTTCTTCAAAAGGAGATAACATTTCATAAAGGATTAAATGCAGTAGTAGGGGATGATATAGCATCAAATTCTATTGGGAAGTCTACTATGCTAATGATTATAGATTTTATTTTTGGAGGAGAAGATTACATTAAGAAAAACCATGATACCATAGACCAATTAGGTCATCATGAATTTAGATTTATTTTCGAATTTGATAAGATAAAATATTATTTTATTCGGACAACCAATGAATATAAATTTGTTTCTATTTGCAATGAAAAATTTGACATACAAGAAACAGTAAAAATAGAAGAATTTACAAGTTTTTTACAGGATAAGTATTTGTGCCAACTAGAGGATTTATCATTCCGAAACATTGTTGGGAGGTACTCTAGAGTATATGGAAAAGAAAACCTTAATGAAAAAAACCAATACAATATTTTGAAAAAGAAACTGCAAAAAGTTCGATAATAGCACTTCTAAAATTATTTGATAAATACAAATTGATTAAGTCATTTGAAGAACAAATTAAACGGTTAACAGATGAAAAATCCGTTTTAGTGGATGCAGCAAAAAAAGATTTGATTCCACACGTTACTAAAACACTATTCAAAAAAAATGAAAAGAAAATAGAAGAGTTAGCTAACCAACTTGAAGCATTAAAGGCTGATATTGTGACTGCATCCATTGATATAGAAGCTCTTTTGTCAAAAGAGATTCTGAATTTACGTAAAGAAAAAAGTGATTTAATTACTCAAAAGAATATATTAGAAAGTAGGTTAGCAAGGACCGAAACTAATTTAAAGAATAAGAATATCAATATTCATCCAGAACTTGAACAATTTATCAATTATTTTCCAAATTTTAATGTGAAACAGATTGAGAAAGTCGATAGTTTTCATCATACTCTTACAAAGATACTAAGAAGTGAGTTACAAGATGCTGAAAGGGAATTAAATATACAAGTTTTGGATATTGAAAAACAAGTTAAAGAGATTGATGCAAAAATAGAATCTAAACTATCCTTTAAAAATGCACCTAAGTTTGCACTTGATAAAATAGTTGAGTTGGCTGCTCAAATAAAGCAATTAAATGATGAAAATGGATATTTTATCAAGAAAAAAGGATTAGAGGAATCTATAAGTACAGCTACTCAAGACCTTGATGCTTTGAAAGAAAATGTTTTAGATGAGTTGTGTAGCCAAATTAATATTAAGATGTATGAACTTAATAAGTTGATATATGTTGATGGTCGACGTGCCCCAACACTAAATATACACGGTAACAAGTATACCTTTAGTACTTATGGTGATACTGGTACAGGAACGGCATTTGCTAATCTTATTTCATTTGATTTAGCATTGCTTGAATTAACGTGTTTACCAGCAATTGCACATGACTTACCTTTATTAAAGAACATTGAAAATGCTGCGTTAGAAAGCATTGTGAAAATTTATAGTGATAATCAAAAACAGGTATTTATTGCTATTGATAAATTAAAATCTTATTCAGAGGATACAGCAAAACTGATTGAAAAACATAAAGTTTTACAGCTTTCTAAAGATAAACTTCTTTTTATTAAGAACTGGAAGAAGACGGATACTAATAAGTAAAGAGTAATTAGAATAGGTGATATTAGATTATTCCAACGAGAAGCATAATAGAGTAAGAGAGATATTTTAGCTTAAGTTATAGGGGGAATAAGCAAATGGACAATAAAATCATTGGAGTAAGAAGTTTAGATATTCAAACTGGTTTATATAAATATAGTGATCCAATATTAGATTTGAAAATTGGAGAGACAATTCTAATAGGGAAAGCTGCAAGTTTAGCATCACATTTACGAGGAATTCAGGTCATTGAAGATTATGAGGCTTTAAAAGCCCTTGCAAGTAAATTAGGAATAAATTCTACAGAACTATTAAGTGTATTGGATATATTAGATGAAATAGAGTACATAAGAATAATTGGAAATAAGAGAAAACCCACAAAGATAGAAGTTCTTATAACTTATTTCGAAGAAACTTATGAGCGTCTAGGTGAAAAGTGGAAAGATGATAGTCCGGATGAATTTGAACAAAAGATGATTGGTATAATACAAGATTTATCTAATTTTAGAGTATCAGAACGTGATTTAGTTTCTAGGTATGATTTGAAAAACGACGATTTAAATATTATCACGCATATCGGCAAGAATGGTGGCTTTATTGATAGTTATTTTGGTAATGAACAAAACTACTTTTTTTCACCGTTATACATGGAAGAAAATCCTGAGAAAATATTATCATTTTTAGATAATTATGATGAGGACAAAGTAAAATCTACACTGAAACTATTAGATAGTAAGCCTGGTTATCCGATACTTAACCTCACAAATATTAGTGATAGTATTATTTTGGAATTAATGTCGAGTAATATATTGCAAGCCCCCGCAATTACAGCGTCTGGAGGAAAGGTAAATTTCTTATTTGCACCTTTCGTAAATACTACAGATAAAGAAATGATTAGACATGCTCGAAATGTAGTTTCAGCAGTTCGATACGGTGAAAAATTTTCCCAGTATTCAGAATTAAAGGATCCTGGATTATTTCTTCAAAGACTAATTGAGAGAGGATATATTGGTAAAACACCACATACTGATATTGAAGCACAATATGGAGTTTTGAGAGATAACGGGCTTGGCAGGATTGAAGAAATAGTGCCAGGAAGGTACCGATTCTATCTGGCAGATACAGATTATGCTAAGGATGTGGTTAGGCTTGCTAGGAGAATGATATCAGCTAATAGTACATTTGACCCAGAACTGCAACGAGGTATTATTTCCGAAGCATGGGAAGAACGTCAGTATTTATCCAAATATAAGTTTAGTGAATATATACCTAATTTAAGTAACATAAAGAATATTAAGAAAAGTTTAAATGAAAGGCTAACACTACCTAATTCAAATATAGCCAGAAATAAGATAAATGAAGCACTAAATAGGTTATTTATAAGTGGAGGTGAGCCAGATGTATTTTGATGATAAAGATTTTTCACAAAAAGTGAGGTTTCAGAAGATTCTTTGGTCAATGGGTTATTGGTCAAGGGTAGAGATTCCAATAGTAATTTATGAAGATGATAATAGAAGCGAGAAATTACAAAAGCATTATTTAACTGATATCGATGTTTATGGTGAATTCTATCAGCCTGATTTCTCATCCACTAAGAGTATAGGTGATTGTAAATCTGGAAAAAATGTCAAAGTGTTTGAAAGATTGTTTTGGTTAAAAGGTGTAAAAGAATATCTTAAGGCTGAACATGCTTACCTTGTTAAAAAAAGCATTTCTTCGAAAGCAAAAATTTTCATGCCAAAGGTTAACATTAGTGGAATAGATGATCAAGCATTAATTGAGATGGAGAATATTTTTCATTCTGCACATCTATTATTATTTTCGGAGGATTACTACAAAGCAAGAATAAAAGTAGTTGGACAATTGGAAGATGAGTATAAAAAAATCTATGACTATTTAAATACAAGATATTGGTTTACTGATCTTAATGTAAGCATGAGAGTGCTTATGTCTATGCTTAAGAAAAGAGACTTTTATAATACGTTTAGTAGAAATAATAAAATTCACTCTTTTCTATTACTAGAAATATGTATTATGTTAACAAGAACGTTGATAGATTGTTCTAGGTATGTGATATCTAGAGGTGTGATAAATGTTGAACAAAGTGTAATGGAATATATACATGGTGGGATTGACGGCTACAATAATAAAATGCAGATGGTAAGAGAAATAAGTGCTCCAATTAAAGAAATTTTTGGCTCAGATGAAATTGCAAATAAAGTTTTGGTTAAACCCGAATACTATGATGAACTTCTCAAGATGATAGTAATCTTGATTGGAGAAGCTTCAAATTCTAAGGATGTAGTAAGATATATGGAATTGATGCAACATGAAACATTGCTTGAAACTCAAATTGATTATACCCAAATAGTTGGATTGAATTATTCCTCAATTGGACATAAGATTGCAAAAGATATTATTACCTTCTTTTTAAAAACAAATAAAATGGATACTCATTTTTTTGACAATATTTTTGGCAAATAATCTGCAAAGGTTCTTGAACAAGAGGGGTATATAAATGAAAGACTAAAAGTATAAACTGATCGATATCTAATTTTTAAAATTGAGATAACTAAAATATGGTAAAGTCATATTGGATGTTAGGATAAAAAGAACTTATATTTTAAGTGCATTTGGATGATATTTTTTATTGAAGAATATTATTGAACCTACTTCGAAAAGGTGTTATGATTTGTAATATTCGAGCTCGATAAAATACAAGTTAGAAGCTTTTAAAAATTTTAAAAGAGGATTTAATTATGAGGAAGAAAATTATAAATTCAATAATAATTGTAGGGTTACTTTATTTTTTAAGTATGCAAGTTATGGATCATTTTTCCACAATAATTCTTTGTACTAGTTTTGGTATGAGTGTGTATTTTTGTAAGTATTTTGATTTTAAGAGTCTTATTAATAGTAAATATGATGTTGAACTTGTATTCAATCGATTTGGGATACCGCGTATTAAATATCACGATGTTTTTGTGCTAAGAAAGATTGCTGATACGTATATTTGGCCATCAAGACTTTTAGCGATATTATTACCTATGTTACCTGCGGTGATTGGACGTTCAATATTTAATCTTGGGAAAAGTTACTTACTGCTATTACCGTTAATTGGTACAATGCTAGGTTTTTTATTTCATTTAAATGATAGTAAGCGATCAATAATTGAT
>DFOH01000010.1 GCA_002376545.1 Firmicutes bacterium UBA3546
AAAGGAATGTGAGTTAAAATGGATATGAAGTATATGCCAGAACCTTACAAAGTAAAGATGGTAGAGCCTTTGAGAATTTTACCAAAGGAAGAAAGAATTGAAGCTATTAAGAAAGCTGGTTACAATACTTTTTTACTTAACTCAAGAGATGTATATATCGATTTATTAACAGATAGTGGTACAAATGCTATGAGTGATAGACAATGGGCGGGGCTCATGATGGGTGACGAAGCTTATGCGGGAAGTGAAAACTTCTACCATTTACAAAAAACCGTACAGGATATAATGGGTTTCAGATATGTTGTTCCAACACACCAAGGTAGGGGTGCAGAGAACCTATTATCACAAATATTAGTTAGACCTAATACATACATACCAGGAAATATGTATTTTACCACCACTAGAGCCCATCAAGAAATGAACGGAGGAACCTTTGTAGACGTTATTATTGATGAAGCCCATATTTCTGATAAAGAAGATGTACCTTTTAAGGGCGATATAGATTTAAAGAAATATGAGGATTTAATAAATAGGGTTGGAGCTGAAAATATTCCATATATCTGTGTTGGAGTGACTGTTAACTTAGCGGGCGGTCAACCAGTTAGCATGAAAAACTTGAGAGAAGTTTATGCATTATCAAGAAAGCATGGAATTAGAGTAATGTTTGACTGTACAAGATATGTAGAAAATGCTTATTTCATCAAAAAAAGAGAAGAAGGATATGCTGATAAATCTATTGCAGAAATAGTTAAGGAAATGTTCTCATATGCTGATGGTGCTACAATGTCTGGTAAAAAAGATGGAATTGTAAATATAGGCGGCTTTTTAGCCATGAATGAAGAAGAGTTATACCACAAAGCGTCAGCATTAGTAGTAGTATATGAAGGAATGCCAAGCTATGGTGGAATGACAGGAAGAGACATGGAAGCCTTTGCAATTGGATTAAAAGAGGCTCTAGATTTTAATTATATCAAGCATAGAGTCGAACAGGTTGAATATTTAGGAAATAAATTAATTGAAGCAGGAGTTCCAATTGTTAGACCAATAGGTGGCCATGCAGTGTTTCTAGATGCTAGAGCGTTTTTGCCACATATTCCACAAAGTCAGTATCCAGCGCAAGTTTTAGCAGCTGAGGTATTTATTGAGTCAGGCGTCAGAACAATGGAAAGAGGAAACGTTTCTGCTGGTAGAAACAAAGAAGGAAATGAATATTTCCCTAAACTAGAATTAGTAAGATTAACATTACCAAGAAGGGTTTATAGCTATGCTCATTTAGATTATGTAGCAGAAGCAATCATTGCAACATATAAGAGAAGAGATGAAATACAAGGACTGAAGTTTGTTTATGAACCACCAGTACTGAGATTCTTCACAGGTAGGTTCGAGCATATTTAATATAATATAGAGGATTTTGGGCCAGGGAAGTTATAATAGATTCTCTGGCTTTTCTATGTAAAAATACATTCTTTTTATAAACAGTGGTTTCCTAATTCAGGCTATAGACTTAACTACCAGCTATCGAATGTTACATGCAGGAAAATCGTCAAGAGGTTTAGAGCGCTATTACTAAGAAATAAAGGGGCTAGAAACAGGATGTTGGTGTGAAGCTCAAGCAACATTTACAAGTCAGACTGCATATGATAATATTTTAGCAAATAGATAATATTTTCTGAAAACTAAGAAGTTCTATAAAGAGTAATGCTATAATAAGAAAATTAGTCTTTGCGGAGGAAATACTATGATGAAATATGATTGTTTAATAGTTGACGATGAAGAAGCTTTATCTCAAAGCACCTGTGAATATTTTAATATGTTTGGAATCAAAACCTTTTGCGCAGCAGATGAAAAATCATGCTTTGATTTTTTAGATAAAAACAAAACGGATATAATACTGCTAGATATCAACTTAGGAAAGTCCTCAGGATTTGAAATATGTAAAAAATTGAGAAATACAACCAATGTACCTATTCTCTTCATAAGTGCAAGAACAAGCGATGATGACGTACTCCTTGGACTTAATATAGGCGGAGATGATTATATTCAAAAGCCATACTCACTCAATATACTTTTAGCTAAAGTCAAGGCTGTACTCAAACGATATAGTGGACATGAGGATGTATTCCGATTTGGGAGCTTTAAAATTGACTTTGCTATGGAGAAGCTTATGAAGGATGGTAAAGAAGTTAAATTAAAAGCCATGGAGTATAAGCTTCTTGCTTACTTGATTCAAAACAGAAATCGTACCGTTTCAAAAGAGGAGCTGTTTCAAAAGGTTTGGGGTGATGCAATTACCAGTGATGGAACATTAAATGTTCACATTAGAAGGGTTAGAGAAAAAATAGAAGAAAACCCTAACGAACCACAATATATTAAAACCTTATGGGGGACAGGCTATGTATTTGAAGCGGATTAGGAGTTTAAAATGAATATTAAAAGATTAACTTTTTTAGCAATTGTAATTTTTTTAACTGGTATCGGTGCAATACTTTATCTTTTCCGTAGTACTGAAGATATTAGAATTGATACTGTTGAGGTAAATGATATTAGTCAATCCTTGGCTAAACAATGGGGTAGTCTGGATAAAGGGGTTTACCTTGTTTGCAATATGGGTTAGACTATGTTGTTTTAGACAATAAGGGTAACTTAATTAGAGCAACAAGAAGAGGACTTAATGAGGACTTAAATTCTGCAATTAATAATAGAGACACAATAGTTGACATATTACTTGATACAGAAGTTATAGGCAAACTTATTATTTACAATAATACAAATGAACTGTTAAAGCGACACAAGAATAACATGCTTATTAGCATTATAACCATTACTGTTTTTATCACTTTGTTTGTTCTTATCTATGGAATATACATACACCGAATTTTTTTTAAACCTTTTCGAAAGCTGCAATCTTTTGCCCATCATGTTGCAGCAGGAGAACTAGATATACCCCTTGAAATGGATAAGGGCAATATCTTTGGTGCTTTTACTGAAAGCTTTGACTTAATGAGAGAGGAGTTAGCAAAAGCAAGAGAGAATGAAAGAAAAGCCAGTCAGAGCAAAAAGGAACTGGTGGCATCTTTGAGTCATGATATAAAAACACCTGTCGCATCAATAAAAGCTGTTTCTGAAGTTATGATCATAAAATCCAATAATGAAGAAGATAAAAAACAATTGAGTATTATTAATTCAAAAGCAGACCAGATAAATACTCTTATAAGCAATATATTTAGTGCTACTTTAGAAGAGTTGCAGGAGCTAAAGGTTACAGTAAAAGAGATATGGAGCACAGAACTATATGATTTAATAAAAAATGCTGATTATAATAATAGAACTATTGTTTCTGAAATTCCAGAATGTATTATTTTCTCAGATGAATTGAGACTTTTACAGGTTATTGATAATATAATAAGCAATTCATACAAATATGCAGATACAGCAATTAATGTTACAGGAAATATAAATGGACAGTATCTCGAATTAGAGTTCAAAGATTATGGATATGGTGTACCACTAGATGAAACACCACTTTTATTTAATAAGTTCTATCGTGGAAAGAATTCAACAGGAAAGAGTGGCGCAGGACTTGGATTATATATTTCAAAATATTTGATGAACAAAATGCATGGTGATATTGCTTATAAAAATACAAATGGAGGATTTACTCTAGTCCTACGATTACACATCTCGTAAAAGATTTAAGAATTGGTTAAGGAATGGTTAAAGACCTGTTAAGAATTTGTGGGGTATAATAGGGCTGTAAAAGATGAGCTGCTTTAATTGCAGCAAGCTTTTAACAGTCTTATTTTTATAGGAGGTAATCAATGAGAAACGTAATCATATCAACTAATAAGCTTTGCAAGACTTTTTCAAGTGGGGGAACACAGCAGCATGTACTTAAGAATCTGGATATTGAAATATACGAAGGAGATTTTACTGTTATAATGGGGTCTTCTGGGGCGGGAAAATCTACTCTTCTATATGCATTATCAGGAATGGATAAACCAACCTTGGGGTTCATAGAGTTTTATGGTAAAGAGATTACAAAGCTATCCAATGATAAGCTGGCAGTTTTTAGGAGAAGTAATTGTGGATTTGTATTTCAACAAATGTTTCTTTTGGATAACATGAGTATATTGGATAATATCCTTGTGAGTGGATTGCTCTTAAGCAAGGATAGAAAGGAAATTTCAGAAAGGGCAAAGGAGTTTCTTACACAAGTTGGATTAGATGAAACCATATGGAGGAAGTTTCCTACCCAATTATCAGGGGGAGAGGTCCAGCGTGCTGCAATTGTTCGTGCACTCATAAATCAGCCTAAGGTGGTTTTTGCTGATGAGCCTACAGGCTCTCTTAATTCAGCAGCAGGCAAAGCAGTGCTTGATTTGCTTACTGAGATAAATAATAAGGGACAAAGCGTCATTATGGTTACTCATGATTTGAAATCTGCTAGGAGAGGAAACAGAATTCTATATATGCGTGATGGTGTCATTCATGGGGCTTATGACCTGGGAAAGTATGCAAGTGGAGACAGGGAACGATATACTAAACTCCAAGGGTTTCTCTCTGAAATGGGGTGGTAGATATGAAAAAAATATTTATGCTAAGCTTTGCAAACATACGAAAGTCTAAGGGGCAAACAGTCTCACTTTTTATAATGTTTTTAGTAGCAGGATTTTTATTAAATTCAGGACTCCTTGTATTTATAAACTTTGGAAGCTATTTTGAAAAGATAACTGAGGAGCTTAATACATCTGATGCTTATTATATAATAGGCATGAACCTATACAATGAGGAAGTAGACCAATATATTAAAAATAATCATAACGTTATTAAAATGGAAAAAGTGGAATCCCTATATGTTTCTGCATCTATCCTTTATAACGATGATATAAGTGAGAAAGCATTTGTTTTATATGATGGAGACCTAGAACGTAATCTTTCTAGGTGGAAGTTTATAGGAGAAAGTTTGCCAACAGATTCTATGTCTATATATGTTCCCTATGTGTTAAACGTTGATGGAGGTTATAAGCTTAACGACGAATTTGAAATGAAAATTAGGGATACTACTATTACATTTATTATAAAAGGCTTTATAGAAGATGTATTTTTCAGCTCATTAGATTTTGGGATTCTAGGACTCTATATGCCTCATGAAACCTTTGAAAATGTGAGTAAAATATTAGGGGATAATTATAAGGGAACAGTTATCTTTACTAACCTCGTAAAAAATGACAAATCACTCGAGACAGGAATTAGAGAGTTAATTGATCAGGATAAAATGACAACGAGGTCAGTACTCAGTGTGGACCTACCTATTATACAGCAGGTTCGAACCATGATGGCTAGTGTGGTGGCAGTAATGATAGTAGTTTTCTCTGCCATTATAACAACTGTCTGTTTAATTGTTATCAGGTTTAAAATTAGTAATAACATAGAAGAGGATATGATAAAAATCGGGTCATTAAAAGCTATAGGCTATACCAGCATCCAAATTATGCTTTCCATAGCAGCACAATTTCTCCAAATTGCACTTTTAGGCAGTATAATAGGAATAGGTACATCTTATTTAACTATTCCTGTATATTCTCTTATTTTTGAAAGTCAATCGGGACTAAAATGGGTGCAAGGCTTTGATGGTATAATCAGTGGTATTGCGTTAGGTATAACTCTATTGGCAGTAGTAATAGTGACTTTAATTAGTGCTGCACGTATTCGCAGACTCCATCCCATTATAGCATTGAGGGGTGGCTTAATAACACATAACTTCAATAAAAATTATATGCCTCTTCATACATCAAAGGGTAACTTGACCATTACTCTTGCTTTTAAATCAATGCTTCAAAATTTAAAACAGAACTTGATGATATTGATCATACTTATAGCCGTATCCTTTGCAAACACATTTGCGGTAATAATGTTTTACAATTCAGCTATTGATACAAAGGCATTCAGAGAGGTTCCGGGGATTGAGCTTTCAAATGTTATGGCTGTGCTGAATCCCGATGCTAATAATGAACAGTTGTTAAAGAACCTTGGAAGCCTAAAAGATGTAAGGAAAGTTCAATTTATAGATGAGACCATAGTAAAAATAAATGATACTGACATCGCTACTCAGGTTATGGATGATTATACTAAGAAAGAAACTAATACAGTCTATGAGGGCAGGTACCCCCTTCATAACAATGAGGTGGTTCTTTCTGGGGAGTTGGCTCAAGTGCTTGAGAAGAGCATTGGAGATAATGTGACACTAAGTTTCGGTGAAAGAGAAGCTCAATTTATTGTTACAGGCTTATCCCAAGGGATGAATATGGGTCCATTGAAGGTGTCCATTAGGCATGACGGCATACTTAAGCTTAATCCCAATTTCAAACAGCAAAACCTTCAAATATATTTAAATGAAGATGTCAATACTGTTGAATTTATTGAGGTACTTAAAAACTTATTTGGAGACCCTATAATGACAGTAATAGATGCAGATAAAAGTATGGAACAGGCAGTGGGGGTTTATATTTCCATTGTCTCCAAGGTTGGGATTGCAATTTTGGTTATAACAATAGCAGTAGTTGTTTTTGTTTTGTATCTTATCATTAATTCGGCTATTATAAGAAGAAAGCGTGAATTAGGGATACTAAAAGCAGTTGGATTCACAACATTCCAGCTTATGAATCAGGTTTCCTTTGGTTTTATGCCACCTGTAATTATTGGTGTATTTATAGGAACTATAGCAGGAATGACCCAGGGAAATAGAATTATGTCAATAGCCCAGAGAACAATGAGTATCATGAAAGCAAACTATATTATAAATTCTTTTTGGATTGCTTCATTTAGTATTGCTATTGTAATTATATCTTATATTACATCGATGCTCATCACTCACAGTATTCGTAAGATATCGGCATATAAATTAGTAAGTGAGTAATTCTGTTATCTCCATCCACTTTTTGATATAGATATGTTTCCTCATTTCAGTTATAATATATAGATAAACAAGATTGAAATTTAAAA
>DFOH01000004.1:0-102600 GCA_002376545.1 Firmicutes bacterium UBA3546
CATGTGCGAAGTTTGAGTAAAATAATATAATATAGATATTATTGCATGTTAAAGCAACATTGGATAATATTCAGGAGTACTAAAATCAAAGTAAATATATGACGGACTTCAACTAACAAAGCATTGTAGTTCGTGCCGGAGTAATCAAGTTCTGGGGTAGTCCAGCAGACGTTATAATTACTAAGCCAAGTTTGGTTAAGTAATTATAACGTCTGCAATGCGTAGACGGTATCTGCAATTTCAATTAAAATTAATAGAGGAGATTATTTAATGGAAATTTCATTTACAACAAAATTGCCTAGAAAAGAAGATTTATATAAGCTTTATGAACATCTTGGCTGGAATAGTTTTTTAATGCTAGATTCAGAACAACTACTAAAAGCAATGGAAGGTTCTTATTACTCTGTTTACGCATATTCCGGGAATGGTTTGGTAGCCACTGGAAGAATTATTTCTGATGGCATTATGAATGCTTATTTATGCGGATTAGGTGTGCATTGCCAGTATAGAGGTAGGGGAATTGCTACAAAAATTATAAATATGTTAATAACGTATTGTAAAGAAAACAATCTTCATATTCAATTTTTTTGCGAGGATTATTTAGTACCATTCTATGAGAAAATGGGCTTTAATAAATTTGCAATAGGTATGAAAGTAGAAGAGGACTAATACTTAGTGATAACACGCCGCGTTCCTTATATAATGTGGTGCAAGGATTATTTGCATTGTGAGGAGGGGGAGCATCGGATTAAACTATTCGCTTCACCAATGGAAGACTTTGTTGAAGGCATAAGGTATATGGTGTTTTTAAAAACCCTAGTTTCAGTTGCTTTGGAGCTATTAGCAGTTGGCATACTGTTCATTATTCAAAAACGGGCAAAATGAACATACCTTGTATTTGTAGTTAAGGTATGCCTTTTACATATGCAAAGGATTATTGAGAAAACAAGTCACTACGACCTATAACAATGTATTTGTGTACCACATCTATTCGCTGTGAGCAAAGCTCTGCCAAGTCCAAGAATGAAACTCTCTTGGCATACGGAATATATATCAAAAACTTACGCGATTATACACGAGGGAATGTATGTAGGAATAACCAAGGCGTTCATAACTCACAGTAAGTGGGAAAAATATTGTTTAAATCAAAGAATTACACTATATACAAAAGAAGGAAGGAAACTATATTTGCAGAAATATAACAATAAGAAAAAGCTTCCACTGGATAGACCACTACTATATGATGTTGAAGTATCTGTGAAAGATGACAATTAATGAATATTCGTTGGTTAAATAAATTACTTGGGGGGATGTTTGAATGGGTGAAGGAATTAAAAATCAAGATGAAGTAAGAAGAAAAGCATTAAATGTGGGATATTGGGCTTCTTTGGCTGTTGCAGTATTTACAATGGCGTTTATAGTTGGTTTACCATTAACTTTTAATTTTTCACCTTGGGAAGGGATAAATCAATATGCAAGTGCATTCAAGCCCATTCAGTTGTTCACGGTAATTCCATCTTTATTTTTAGCTTCAGCCTTTTTAATATTTTCTGTTTGTTTACATTACTATGCTTCCAATGATAAAAAAATATGGAGTCATTTAGGAATAGTATTTAGTCTTGTATATGTGATTATATCAACGACTAACTATCTTATACAAATAATAACAGTTGCTCCAAGTTTATTAAATAAGGAACTAGATGGTCTAGTAATGTTTGTTCCTGGATATAGTAGTTCTATATTTTATGCACTAATGGGGTCATATCTTTATATGACTATAGCAGCATTTTTTATGTCAGCAGTATTTAATGGAGACAAATTGGGAAATGCGATAAAATGGCTGTTTATATGTGTTGGATTATCAGGAATACTAATATTAGTTGGTGTAGCTATGGGAATATCTATAATAATGCCTTTGTCTGGAGTGTTGTGGCTTGTATCATTAACCACAGGAACTATACTTGTAGCAATATTATTTAAAAGAGAATTAAAGAAATAATAATAAAAAAGTATATTGTGATTACGTGGGTAGTCATCCTTCACATAACATGAGATTTAAGATTCCACTACGTTCTGTCCAAATTCGTTCATCAAGGACGGTCGCTCTAAGATTCACGAACTTCTTAAATCCCTGGTATGCTAGTAGATATGACGATATCGGGATATTGCATAGCCGTAGATTTATATGACACACAAATTATTTATGGACAAAGGGATAAATAATAATTCACTGTAATACAAGTTATTTCTGAGGAGGATGTTAATGAAAAATAGTTTTAGAAACGTACTTATTGGTGTCTTGGTTATTATGCTTTTATACCAGTTTACCGCTTGTAGCAGACCTGCCTTACCTGATAAGGTTATAGTTTTAGATGAGGAAATTGTAAGTGATAGGCCTACTGTTCCTGAAAATGTACCTGAAGGGATAGATTATCTTTATGACTTTCGTTTTTCGGAGAGATATGACGATAGAATTACCGGTGATTTTTCTCTTGTATTATCCGACAAAGTCAGCCCAATCAGTGATACCCTTTTTCTATTTGAAAAATATCATAATGAAATGTACGCTGTAAAAGAATATCTTTATGATAGTGACGGCATGACACCTCATATGCATAAAAGATATTGGTACACCTTTAAAAAAGGAGACTTAATGATTGGTACTCATTATTACGAGCCTGATAATGTGGAATACATTTCTTATCTTTGGTCAGATATTGAAGGTGTGAAGACAAATAAAAATGTTGCTGTAGGAAGTGTCGAAAAAGAACTTTTATCTGCATACACCGATGATTTATATTATATCGATAAGGATGAGGCTTTTTCAGAGACAGGTCTATCTGCAATAGGTATTATAGGATATAATGAAGGTAATTTAGCGGAGCTTGACGAAAACTATGACTTTGACTATGCATATATGTGGCAGCCTTTTACATCTGAGACTAATGAAATAAGGGATATTACATTTTATATAAAAAGTGGCAAGATTGTTGCAATAGAGGTTACTGAGCCCTACGAACTGCGCCATGTATATGGATATGACAGGGATGCTGGATTGCAATATACCGAGGAACAAAGGAAAAAATAAATTTCAAGTTATAGGATTTAACTTTATTAAGGCGCAATCTTAGGGCATTGTGTACCACACTGCTTCACCGTGAGTAAAGCTCCAATATGGGCTTTATCTACCATCCGGTTTAAGGATGCCGCAAATACGAAACGTTATATACCATTTCTAAATTTATCTTTTAGTTGTAAATCAAATAAAGCTATTATAGGGAAGACTTAGCGTCAAAGGGGGTAGAAACAGAATGGATTTCTGTAGAGCAAGAGAAAGTGATTTTAGGCACATAAAGTATGAGAAGAGCATAATTCATAATACCGCTTTAATTGCATGTGAAGATGATAATGTTATCGGAGTACTAGAATATGATGTAAATAGTATAGAAGAAGCTGAGGTTACGAACTTTAATATTTCCGAACCACATAAGAGTCAATTAGCATTTAAAGGATTAATCGAAGAACTTCTTTATTGGAATCCATACCTAAAAAGAATTATTTATAATGAAGACAGCAATGTTATAACAAAGGATGGTTTAAAGTATGCTGGATTTAGAAAAGGTTCTGTGTGGTTACTGGATGTAAATAATAATATTGAAATTTTTAGAATTAATATAGAAGAAATAACCCCTGAACAATTGACTGTTAGTAAAGCAAAGGTAGATAAAGTAAGTACATGGGTTGAGGAACCAGAAGATATAGTTATTACTTGTGTAAAAATAGAAGATAAGGTGGTTTGTATAGATGGATATTCTAGATTAGTTGCAGCCTATGCTAAGGGCTTCAAATATGTTTATGCTTATTTGGAAAATGAAAATGATAGCATAGAATTTTATAAAACTTGTATGAAATGGTGCGAAAAGCAAAACATTTTTACAATAGAAGATTTAGCTAATAGAATAGTAACTCAAGAAGAACATGAGAGGCTATGGATTAATAAATGTCAAGCATACTTAAAGGGGTATATGAGTAGCTAAATATTGGATGTTTGTTTTCAAAATTACTACATTGGGATATTTAAATAAAAGAAAATCTTAAGTTATAAAAATAGATGTTAACCCTAAGTTTACATAAACAGCTAAAGCAAATTAGCTTAATATAGTATTAAATTAGGGCAAGTCTTTGTAGGACAAACTACAACAATATATTTGCGTAAGGATGCACTCGGGCGCAATCTTAGGGTAATATGCATCACATCCCTTTGTGCCTTGAGTGAAGCGAAAGGAATGATTATAATTAAGTCGCCTTATCTAGGTATGTGGTAGAGCATATGGACATCATCTAACAGTATGTTTGTGCAGGGATACTCTAGGGAAGAAGGTTAGGGTGGTGAGCGCCATATCTTCTCACTGGAAGTGAAGCTCTATCAGGGGAGCTATCTTTAAGGTCTGGTTCAGGGATATCGCAAATACGATATTATATGACATGCAATATCAGAGTGGTTCTTCAAAATTCTAAAGACTGAAAATTCATATAATTATTTTGATTCCTTTGTAATTTCATCAGTTTTGGGGACAACAAAGCCAAATGAAAAAATGTACCTAAAAGCTCTAGAGGAACTCAAGGTTTTACCAGAAGAAGCAGTATTTATAGATGATAATCTTATTAACTGCAAAGGTGCTATGAAACTAGGAATTAACGAAGTATTGTTATGTAGAAATAAATTACAATACTTTATAAACAAATTGTTTAGCATAGGAAAAGATTATCAAGTAATTAATGACCTTGAACAATTAAAATATACTAGAATTTTATCTAAAATATAAGAAGAATAAATGTCCTACAAGTTTCAACTTTCGGGACTTGTAGATTTGATAAAAAATAAAGGTTAATATAATTATTTAAATAATTAAGTAAAGAAAACTATTTTTTACGAGATGAAATACATTGTATTATGTTGTTATTTTAATGTCGCTTATAACATTACTGCTATTTTGGGGTTGTGTCAAAACATATAGTATAAAGGGAAAAGTCCTTGTAGATGGAATGGGATTTCGTAGTTTTGAATTTTACTGGTGGGTAGTATTAGTGACCGTTTTAGCTGTTTTTTTGATATTTAAAAATATAGGGAAATGGGCATTATTAATTTATTATTTACTATAGTCTATAGCCTTATTTATGAATCACTGGAAACTTTATTTTTTTGGGGCAACAGCGAAAAAAATCAAAGGATATAATACATGTTTTAAGAATACGATTAAAGTATTACAAACTTCAGAAAAACAGGTTATTCCGGATCTATACCATATCATATTGAGCGTGGTAGTAGCATTTGATCTTTTGACCGTATTGTTATTTTTGTTATAACGTACTAGGAAGGAATATGCGAGAGAAAACTCTAAAAATAAGTTTATTATTGAGAGTGCATGCATTGGAGGATTAATAGTACACCATAATTATTATGTAAAGAATTATAGGAAAAAATATTGCCACACCTTCTAACAAAATATTTGCGCAAGGGTGCACTTAGGGTACAATCTTAGGGCAATGTGCACTACACTCCTTCATAGGGAGCAAAGAGGTCTATGTTTGGGGTCCGATTTAGGACGTCACAAACACGAGAATGTTATAGGACATTGCTTCATCATTTCAGAGCGCTGCTTTTGGGTCTTATATTATAATTTTCTTAAATTGTCCTATAATTATTAATTAATAGATAAAAATTAACATATACAAAGTGAGGGCTAATCATGCATAATCTTATAAATGCATTTCCTTTATATAACTTTTTGAAATATTGTAACAATAGTTCCCTTGAAAAGACTATTCTTGATTGTGGTGCTGGTGGGTCTAATCCACCACTTTCATTATTTTACGAGTTTGGATATAAAACTTATGGGATTGAAATATGTGAAAAACAATTAGAAAAGGTAAATAGATTTTGTAATTTAACGAATATAGATTTAAACATTATTAAGGGAGATATGAAAAACATTCCTTTTAATAATGAATTCTTTAGTTTTTTATTTTCTTACAATACCTCTGTCCATATGAAAAAAGTAGACTTTTCTAAAGCTTTATTAGAGTTTTACAGGGTATTAAAACATGGCGGATTATGTTATGTGAATTTCTTGAGTGAAGATTGTGATACATATGGTAAAGGTGTTCAAGTAGGTGACGGAGAATTTAAACAAATGGAAAATAGAGAAGAAGTTACTTATTGTCATTATAAAGATAATGAGTTTGAACAAAACTTTTGTGGATTTGAGATTATATATAAGGAAAAACGAATAATTCAAAGAAAAATTGACGACGGAGAATATATTTCTGCATATTTAGACTATATTTTAGTGAAAAAGTAATGTTCATGATTAAAATAAAAAGAAAAATAACTAGGATAAATGCTACGAAGCTGATGGGACAACGGTTGATAACAAAATGTTTCCATTCACTACTCACACCTCTTCATCGGATGCAAGCACCGCCAGGGAGAAGGGCTATGTGGGTTCGGTTCAGAGTCGTCGGAAATAAAAAACCTTTGAACGACGTCTAACATTGTATTTGCGTAAGGTTATACGGGGTACAAACCTAGGGTGTACATCCCTTCGCTGGGAGCAAAGCCCCGCCAAGAGGTCTATTTTTGGAGGCAAACTCAGGGATACGGAGACGTTATCAGAAATGGGATTAAAAGATGGTGAATCTGCGTATCAAATTTTTAAGCAAGAGTTCTATAGTAATAAAGTTGAGATAAGGATTGAGTTATCAAGTATAATAGGGGGAATCAATATGATTGATAATATAATTTTTGAAATGGATAGAAAACTAAGAGAGTTAAATATACATTTCAACACTAGACCATTAATCTTTGGAGGACTTGCTAAAGAATATTATGGTCTAAGAAAAAAAGGTTTAGATATTGATTTAATTGTAACAGATGAAGATTACCAAAGTCTAGAAGAACAATTTCCAGATTGCAGATTTGATATGTGGGGTGACCTAGGAATTGCCGTGGATAATTTCGAAATTTTACGAAGTGTATGTAGACATGATTATGATTTTTATGTAAAAGAAGCAATAGATATTGGTGATTATTTAATGATATCAATAGATAGATTGTTTTATATGTGCGTTACTGCAATGCATGAAGAAAAATACAGAAATGATTATATTTTAATTCGAAAATATTATGAAGAGAAATTTAGAAATTCAGAATATATAAAAAATGCACAACCTCATATAGAACAATATATTCGCTCAGTAAATGGGAGGATCTACAAGGGTCAATATGAAAATATATAGTGATGTTAGATTATTTCATTCTCATCTTCAAAGCTTGTCCAAACGGATTTCTCCGCATAGTCCGATAGAAGATAGATTAGCTATGTTGTTTGATACCAGTAATCAAAGAGTTATTAATGCTATAGAAAAAGAAGCTGATATTGCAGGGCATGCAGATATTCATAGTTCCTATCTTCAAAATATTTCAGGAAGAATTCTATTTAATGTAGGAAGTGTAGGAAATCTACTTGATTTCACTCAGCTTCCTATGTGATATTAGAAGGAAACTATGATAGCGAACAAAGTTACTCCTTTTCTATTCAATTCATAAGGGTATTGTATGATATAGAATTAGCAATAAGTTATGCAAGAAGTATAAATTTACCTAAATGAGAGTCTTATATAAATGAAATAAGAACAGCAATATATAGTAGATGAAATATGATGAATAGCATGAGAACACGTGAGATTTGATTAATTTAGTGGGGTGTTGATATGGGAAAATTATATGTCGTTAGACATGGCGAGACAAACTTTAATGTTCAAGGAAGATACGCAGGTAGTACTGATGTAGATCTAAATGAAATGGGTAAAAATCAAGCAAGAATAATGGCTGCAAGTTTTAAAGACAAGCCAATTGATATTATAATAACGTCATCAATGAAGAGAGCATTAACCACAACAAACATAATTAGAGAGTACTTAGTCAAGCCTATTGTAGTTTTAGATGAATTTGTAGAAAGAAAACTTGGGGTATACGAAGGATTGACTAGAGACGAGGTAAGTAAGAAATTTCCTAAACTTTGGAATGAAAATGTGCTAAAACAGTTTGACAATACACTTCATAAAGGGGAATCAGTTAAACAGGTTAGAGAAAGAGTGCAAAAAGGATTGTCCTACATAAAAAATAATTATAGGAATCAAAATGTTTTACTTGTAACCCATGGATATATTTCAAGAGAAATATTTGGCTATTTTAACAAGGTATCAGAAGATGAGTTTGACAAATATATTTTAAATAATTGTCAAGTGGCAGAATATTATCTCTATTAGCTGACAAAATTATTGTGTTGTGTGTGACGTCATCTGACAATGTATTTGTGCTAGAGCGTACTTGGGCTGAGTCCTAGGGCATTGTGTGCAGCATCCTTTCACCGGGAGTGAGGGTCTATATTCCGGACCCAGTCTAGAAGGACTGAACTGTTCTGCTAAGCTCAAGAGTGAAATTCTCTTGGCATACTGAGTTAATATCGCATCCCATATCAAAGATGAAGCAACTAACAACTCTGAATACTATATGAATAGAGAATATGCTTACAATAGGGATAAAGGGGAAAGTAAAATATGTAGATGTTACTTAGAGTCAGGAAACAGATATTGTTATAGAGTTAACGAGAAATTACCAATAGAAGTCATAAATAAAGTATCCAATCTAGTATGGTTGTGCAAAGAATGTGATGAATATGTTCATGGAAATGAGTTGCCAAAGGGACTAAACAACAGTAAAATCAAGAAAATCGAAAAGTACAAAGCTAAGTTAAACTAAGATTTATCAATGCATGAATTTACCGTGGGGTAACAAAATGTTGAAAGCCGAATGCGGTTGAAGCCGCACGCTTGGTTTGGAAGCGGAGAAAAAGTAGAGATAGCATCAAAGCTTTACCTATGCCTATAAGCAACAGAATCAATTAGGTTCACTTATTAGTCTGTTATCCATAATTGAAAGATATGCAGACAGTTGTGATAGATTAATAAAATTATGGATGAGGAAGACTGAACAGTAATATAAGCAATAGAGACTTTACAAGATTATCAAATTCAGGCATATGCAAAATAAGACAGAATTTTGGAGGTAAGTATATGGATGTTACGTATATTGTTGAAAGAATTAATGATCTATTCAATTTAACAAGTAAGAAAATCTATTTTAGTGAATCTGGGATTACATATAATGCAGGTAAAAAAGTTAGAAAATTAGGATATTGTGTTAACCTAACGCTTGAAACTATAGAGGAAGCAAGAATTCATGGAGTCGATATGATGGTGACACACCACGATGCATGGGATGAAATCTTTGGACTGAAAGAGGCATGTATAGAAAAGCTTACAGAGTACGGTATAAGTCACTATTATAATCATTTACCATTGGATGATTGTGATTTTGGAACAAACGATAGTTTACTGAAAAAACTAAACATCAGAAAAATCAAAAGGACCCATGAGTGGGAAGGTTTATATTTTGGTAGAGTCGCAGAATATGATGAAGAAATCGAATTTAAAGAATTAGTAAAGAATATTGAAGAGCTGCTTGAAGAACCAGTAAGGTATTGGCAGTTTAATAAGAAAAAGATTAAGCGAGTTGGCTTAGTTTGTGGTAATGGAGGACCAACAACTTGTCTTAAGGAATCAGTTGAAAACAAGTGTGATGTATATATTACAGGTGAATGTAATTTGTATACGATTCAATATGCTAAGCTTAAAGGAATTAATCTTATCATTGGGAGCCATACTTTCACAGAATTTTTTGGAATTGAAAGTTTAGCATTGAAGTTGAATGAGAGTATAAAAGAACCTGTATTAGTAGAAATCAAAGAAGAGCATTATGAAGCTAATGTAAAACCATAAGTAGAGTAGATATGGGTTAACAGTATTATAAATAGTATATTGAAATATCTGTTCAAGTTTGCATTATTCATTTAATAAGTTATTAGTAATAGAATATTTTAATTTTGGTCAGTGGGAATTTCCATTATTCCAAATTATTATCAATGCTAGAAAGTGCTTGCTATAGAGAAGGAATAGAGATAATAAAATTTAAGCCGCAATTCACAAGTAAACTAGGATTATATAAATATTGTCATCAGTATAGAATAAATGTTCATAATGGTGTAGCAATGGTAATAGGAAGAAGAAGTTATAACTACAGAGAAAAAGTACCTAAAATACTAAAAGAAAAATTAATACAAGATAAATATGAATTTAACAGTAAAAACGAATGGGGAAAATGGTCTATAATAGATAAAAAAATAAAAGGGAAGGCAGGTGAAAATCCTGATTTGTGGTTAAAAAGGAAAAAACAAATACTTGGATTAGTAAGCTAATAATATAGATAAAACTTACCAAAGTACACTAAGTTGAAAGGCTTTGGTGAAGATGAATATATTAGGAATGGCTAACAGTCATAATCTCGTAGTACTTAATGATTAGGTATTATTAAGGTTAAGCAAGATTTTAATACGGAAGTATTAATCCAGGTGGTTGAATCCTGTGATACCATCATCTTGTTAAATAGCAAGGTGAAAAGCCTGGATGTATAATCGTCTAGGTTTTAGAAATCAGGTCATATTATGGATTTTAGAAAGGTTTTTGACAGGATTCCTGAAGAATTTGACAAATGGAGAACCCGTTATTGTGATGAACTTTTTGCCGACGTTATAGAATACTCAAGGCTAGATTCTAGCAAAAAATCTCTTGAAATTGGTCCTGGAACAGGTCAGGCTACTGAACCGATATTGAAAACAGATTGTTCGTATTTAGCGATTGAACTTGGAGAAAATCTTGCAGAGTATACAAAGAATAAGTTTAGTTCATATGATAATTTTCAAATTGTAAATTCCGATTTTGAAACATATGATTTTGGGCATAATCAATTCGATTTGGTTTATTCGGCTGCGACAATCCAGTGGATACCAGAGGAAATCGGTTTCCCAAAAGTCTTTGATATATTAAAAAGCAATGGGACATTTGCGATGATGTTAACTCGAACTGACGAAAAAAGCGCTAATGAACCCTTATATTTAAAGATGCAGGAAATATATTCTGAATATTTTCACTCAGAAATAGAATATACATGCAAATTAAATTACAACAATACTGTAAAATATGGCTTTACTGATATTGAATGTCGGCATTATCATAAAACCAGAGAGCTTAAAGCTGATGAGTATGTCTCATGGATAAGTACACATGCTAGTCATATAACTCTGCAGGAGCCGTACAAATCTAAGTTCTATGCTAGCATTAAGGATGCTATTTTGAGTTTTGGCGATAATATAAAGCTTTATGATACGATAGTTTTGTATTTGGCAAGAAAACTATAATCTCGCAGTATAAGCATAATCAGAAGTTGTTTTATTTAACAATGTCTATATTATAATTGAGAAAATATGTTGTCACATCTTATAATAAGGTATTTGCACAAGGGTGCAGCTGGGTTTGACCCTAATGCTATGTGCACTGAATCCCTTCACTGGGAGCAAGGCTTCACTATAGGTTCTAGTTTTCGGTTCCAGTTCAGGGACACCGTAGATGCGAGACCATTAGCAGAAAATCTTAGTAACAAAGTGCAATGTTATAATTTTGTAGTCTTTTAATACACATTTGCTTGAAAGATCGATATATGAAAATTTTTTAGTGATAAGGAGAGAATCATGGTTATTTTAATTGGTGGAGTAAGTTGTACTGGAAAAACAGTGATGGCTCAAAGATTACTTGAGAAGTATAAGATTCCATATTTGTCGATAGACCATGTAAAAATGGGATTGATTCGTGGAAATAAATATTGTGATTTTTCTGCAACTGATGGTGATGATGAGTTAACAGGAAAGTTATGGCCAATTGTGAAAGGTATTATTATGACCAACATTGAAAATGGACAAGATATCATTATCGAAGGTTGCTATATACCTCCTGAACATATTAATGACTTTGAACCTGAGTATTTAGATCAGATTATTTCTTTATATATAGGATTTTCAAAGAATTATCTTGAAAAACATTTTACTTCAGGAATTATTGAGCATTTAAGTGAGATAGAGCAAAAAGACTGTGATGATTATATAAACCTAGATAATTTTATTAAACTTCATACACAGCTAAAGGAACTATATAACAAGAATAATGCGACTTTCTTTGAAATCGATGATGATTATATAGGGGAAATGAGCAACGTATATAAGTGGATTGATGAACAGATAAAAAGCAGAGCGATGATATAGATTGCTTTTGAATAGTGGTAGTTTCACATACGGCGTGGAGACCTTCTACTAACGAAATACTCCCGTTTGCTTCGCATGTTTATCAGCCTAAGATAGGAGTTATCTAAGCTTGGTAAACGTCGGAAGTACAGAAAGTTATGGGGAATGGTGAAATAAGAGCAGTTCTTTGGGACTTTTGTCTGAAAAAACATTGCAAAGAAGGATAGGTATTGAAGAACTGTCTATGACATATCTATATAATAATGTGAAACAAAGATTTATTTATATAATAGGGGATGAGCGTATGCAGAAAATAGGTATACTTTGTGCTGGTGACGAAGAACTCAAACCATTTTTATCACACATAGAAAACATTGTAGTGACGGAAAAAGCTATGTTGAAGTTTTATGAGGGAATTATAAATGGGGTATCGATTGTTGCACTATATAGTGGCGTTTGTAAAGTAAATGCAGCAATTGCAACTCAAATATTAATAGACACCTATTGTGTTGATTCAATTATCAATGCAGGTACAGCTGGCGGAATGGATAAAAACATAAATCTCTTCGATACTATAATTTCAACTCAAGTAGTGTACCATGATGTTGATGATGGAATATTAACTGAATTTCATCCATGGCTATCTTCCATATATTTCAATGCCGATGAAAATTTCTTAAATATAGCTAAAACGACTTGCAATAAATTTAGCAATGTGCATTTTGGACGAATGGTAACAGGAGAAAAGTTCATTGAAGATAATATGCGTGATAGCATAAATCAAAAATATTCGCCATTGTCAGTTGACATGGAGACTGCAAGTATTGCTCATGTATGTTATGTGAATAAAACACCTTTTATTTCAGTACGTTCTATAACAGACACTGCAACACATTCAGGGATAGAAAAATTTGAAGAAAATTGCACACGAGCTTCTATTATCAGTAAAGATTTTGTCTTAGAGTTTTTAAAAGAATTAAACAAAGATAATGCTAAATGAGTATTATCTTCCAAGTATAATATGTCACACTTTTTATATTATGCGAATGCTTATATGGGTAAAAGACATCATCACTTCCTATAACAAATTATTTGTATAAAGGTGCATGTGGTACAAGCCTAGGACAATGTGCATCACATCCCTCCGTTGGGAGAAAAGCTCCGGTAGGTGGTCTACCTTCAGGGTCTAGCCCAAGTATGTCGCAAATATGGAAACGTTAGTGGAAATTAAATTCTTATTTTACAAATTAAAAAAGAGGAGTGGGGTTAATGAATCATTTAAAAAAGTTAATTGGAGAGAAGTGTTATTTATCGCCGGTAGATACAAGTGAAACAGAAAAGGTTGCCAGATGGAGTAATGATATTGAAGTGGCTATCAGAACAGGAGATATTTCCGATATGATTACATATGAGGCCCAGAGAGGGTATCTTGAAAACATGAATAACAACAGAGGATATGCATTTTATATTATAAGGGTAGAGGATGACGAAGTCATTGGAATTTGCAGATTGATGAGAATTAATTTTATAAATAGAAACGCTATTATGGGGATGTTTATTGGCGAGCGAAGTGACAGAAATCAAGGTGTTGGAACAGAAGCCACTAAATTATTGCTAGACTTTGGATTTAACATTCTTAATCTAAAGAACATAATGATAGAGACTTATTCCTTTAATGAACCAGCTATGAAAGTATGTCAAAAATGTGGATTCAAAGAGATAGGGAGAAGGAGAAAGTCAGTTATATATGGAAATAATGAATATGATGAAGTATTTATGGACATTCTTAGTGAAGAATTTCAAGACTCAATAATTAGTAAGGTATTAAGTAAATAGCTTCCATTAACAACACACTCAAGTTCGTTTTGGCTAAATTAAGGTCAAGCCTATGAAGAATCCTAAGGACATTCCTTCGCCTAGCTAAGAACTAGCATGGCTCAAGAAGGTCTTGAGTGTAAAACATTATAGGAAATAATGATGTCGGGACTGTTCAGTGGGACCTATTTGATAGAAAACAAGATATTCTAGAATAGTAAAAATATAAATTTAAGGAAGGCGTATAAAGTGGAAAGAATTTTAATACTTGGAGCAAGTGGATTAGTAGGGAAAGCTTTATCAAAAGAGCTAAGCAAGAAATATGATGTTTATGGTACATATAACAAAAATAAAATAGTTTCGATAAGTTCAATTTATTATGACCTGGACAAAGTATATAAGATAACTGATATCCTTAATAGAATTAAACCCTCAAGGATAGTGTACTGTTTAACAGGAAATTTTAATGCTGAAATAGAACTTCTCAATAAACTTATAAAATATTTAATACCTGTCAATGGAAAACTCTATTTTTGCTCTACTGCAAATGTCTTTGATGGTGATACAACTATACCACATTTAAGAGTTCATGAACCAATTGCTAAAAGCGATTATGGTAAGTTTAAGATAGAGTGCGAAAAGATATTAGGAAAAGACTTAAACGATAATGGCATAATTTTTAGGCTTCCAATGATATGGGGTAAAGACTCACCTAGACTAAATAATATCATAACAGCATTAAAAAATAATGAAAAAATTGATGTTTACACAAATCTATATCTTAATAATAATACAGATGAAATGTTAGCAAGACAAATATATTACATAATTGAAAATGATTTAAAAGGAATATTTCATCTTGGTAGCAGTGAAGTTATTAATCATTATGAATTTATAAAAAAGGTTACTATCAAATTAGGATATGAAGATACAAAATTTAATGAAGAGGAACTTTCAGGAGAAAAATATTATTTAGCTGTTTTGCCAACTATTGAAGAGTTGCCTACAGATTTTATTTTCTCAAATGAGTATGTTATTAACCACATGACAAGTTAAGAAATTTATATTATTTATTAATTCAGGAAATTATAGAGTGAAAAGCACCACTATGAAATATCTATTTCTGATGTCCAGTTCAGGGATGTTAAGTGACATGACATATTGAAGCAAAGGCTTCGAAGTCTTTACTTGGACTGAATCTATGAGGGATGCTACTGACTCTATGGATGATGAAACATTTAAAGTATACTTAAAGCATCACCTTTCTATATGTGAACGTGCTGATATGGTGGGTGCAACACATCATAGTCTAGATATTGTTAGAAAGAGTTAATCAATGGTTGTCACGTCACTAATATATTGGTGTGTACTAGGGCTGAGTCTTAGGGCGATGTGCACCACAGCCTAAAGTTCCGCTATAGAGTCTGTTTCTAGAGATCTAGCTTAGGGACGTTGTAAATATAGAAACGTTATATAACATGGGAGGCAAGTAACGCTGCGTTGTGTGGCGGATAATTGAGGTGTTAGTATGTTTAAAAAGTTATTTTATTCAGAAAAACCAGTACTTACTTTCGATATTAGCCATGATACTGTGTATGCTCTCAGTGGGAAGTCCATAATAAGCTATAACATATCTAATAAAAAACCTGAAATGAAGAAAGACATATTTAGAAAAGAAGGTTTATCAAGAAAGTTAGTATGTGACGGCAATTTCATATATTGCAAGGATTTTTGCAATCTTCATATTTTATCAACTAAAACTTTTGATGTTTTGTATGAATATAGGCTTGGAGAAGACTTGTCTTCTGATATTTGTGGACTTACATTTGATGATAAAAATATTTATGCAAGTATACGTGGAGGTAGTATTGTTAAAATCGATAAGATTACTCACAACATTAAGAAGAATATAATTTCAGATTCAAGTATATGGGAAATTAAAAATGACTCAAATTATATTTATGGTGGTGACGTTAATGGAGTTTTTTATCAAATAGACAAAGAATCACTTGAGATGGAAGGATATATTAATAGTCACAAGAATAATTGCGATGGATTTATCTTTAATAAGGATATCATTATATCAACAAGTAAAGATAAAATGGTAAAGAGAATCAAGAAAACAATGGAAATTCAACAAGAAATAAAAAAGCCACATAAGTATAGCTATAGCATAATAGAATTTTGGAAGGAATACTTTATCACTATTGCATTTCGTGATGGGGTTATTAGATTTTGGGAAACGGAGAACATGAATAAAGCCCTGGATATCAATATAGCAACTTGTTTAACTGGATATGCTCAAATATATAAAGATATTTTGTATTTTTCGTCAAGAGCTAATAACGGATTAGAGTATGTAGAACTAAGTAAACTGATAGGTGCATAAATGAGTATACAGAAAGCCTTCACATCTTATAATATGGTATTTGCGCAAAGGTGTACCTTTTGGGGGTAGTGAGCGTCACATCCCTTCACTTGGAGCAGAGTTCCATCAAGGAGGCTATCTTTAAGATCCAGCTTATGAATATCGCAAATAAGGAAAAGTTATCTGATAGCTCAATTTCAGGGCAAAACTACGGAGTCTAGAAAAAATGGAAAAGACAGAAAAAAATCAAGAAACTAATAGATATAAGAATCATTTAAACTCAAAAATATTACATAACTCGGAGGGAATATGGGAAGAGAAGTAAGATGCCAAGGTGTAATTCTTAAAGACAGACAAGTTCTAGTTATGAGGCAGTACAATTCTTTTAGAAAAGAAGAATATTGGCTGCTTCCTGGAGGGGGGCTAGAAAACAATGAAACAGAAGAAGAATGTGTAAGACGAGAAATAAAAGAGGAAACTGATATGGACGTAGATATAATAGATATATTATTTGATGATAAGGGAAACGGAATTGATGTTTATAAAAGATATATTACATTCTTATGTATTCCCAAGGAAAAAAGTGTAGGTAGGATTGGAATTGAAACGGATGAACATAGAAGGATATTAGATCTAGTATGGTGTTTGCTAGATGATGAAAATACATGGAACGAATATATAAAACGAGAACAGTTTTTCCCAACAATGAAAAGCATAAAAGAAAGATTGATACGAATGAAGGCGATTTAATATATAAGGAAGTTTATTACAAGTCAGAGATTAGGGTTGAGCCACTAGATGACAATGTATATGTATAAGAATATACTCGGGCACAATCTTAGAGCGATGTGCACCATGCTCCTTCGCTGGGATTAAAGCTCCGCTAAGAGGTCTATCTTTCGAGTCCAATTCAGGGATGTCGCAAATACAGGAATGTTATCTAAAGTCAATTTACGTATAAGGTACTTAATGAGGAAATAAATAAAAAAGAGGAGTTTTGTATATGCCGAATGTTCTAAAAAGAATATGGAAACAAATTAAAGAAGAAAACTACAGTGTCCCAATAAATATGAATGTCAATGATATTGTATTAGAGATGATGAATAACATAGGTAATACAGATCCAGAGTTACGAGATAAATTGATATATTCAATAATGTTTTATTGGATTAAAGATAATAAAATTACAAGTGATAAATTAAAAGAATTACTATCCATAAGTATAGACGACAACCACTTATTCTTTAGGATTGGAGAAGTTGGTACAGATTCAGTATTTACTCGCTCCTTTTCAATATTATTAGTGCCATTGATACTTATGAAGCATAGACAAAATAATTTTCTCTCAGAAAAAGATATTCATGAGGTATATGCAAGAGTAGTAGATTATTTTATAAAAGAACAGGATTTGAGAGGATATGTAAAGGATAAAGGATGGGTACATTCAATTGCACACGCTGCCGATGCCCTAGACGATTTAGCTATATGTTCAGAAATAGGAAATGAAGAATTATTGTACATGCTTGAGATAATAAAAAAGAAAGTACTTATTAATAATTATGTATATATTAATGAGGAAGATGAGAGGTTAGTAACTGCAATAGTAAGTATATTAGATAGAAACTTAATATCAAATGAAGATCTTTGTGAATGGATAAGAAGTTTTAGTGATATAGAAAAAACGGGAATTTATCCAGAAGATGATAATTTATTAGCTAATGTAAAAATCATGTTAAGAAGTTTATATTTTAGAATAATTGATTTGGAAGACACGAGAATATTAGCTGAAGAAATAAAGAATACATTAACAAAAATAAGTAATTTTAATTAATATGAAAATCTCATATGGTTTAAGTAAGATGAAACGTTATGCAAAATAAGTGCTTTAGGATATTCCTATGGGTAAAGATAGGAAACCGATTTTATTAACAGTTTATAATTGGGTTCAACTTAAAATTCCAGGCTTTACAAATAACCTATATAATAATACAGAGGAATTTTTAGCTCTACGCAGAATACTGCATAATGACTATGGAAAATTGAACATCCTTTTAAAAGACCATTTCAGACTAAGCCTTCCTAGCAATTTTGCATTGCCTAAAGATGTGATAATAACCGAGATAGATACAAGCAATATACCAAAAGTTCTTAATGGATTAGAACAGGATTTCAAAAGCAGGATAGAGGGTAAATTGAGTATGCTGACAATGAAATTTGTATTACACTATATTAATAATACAGTAGAGTTTTGTTTAGAAAATATTAGGAATAAGCTTTGACAATTACATAGCCTTTAAACAGAATAATAATGCTCAAATCTTAATTTTTTTATCTTGAGCATAGCGAAAGGAATGATAGTTAAGATGAAAAGGCATAAAATTCTATTTTCATTATTCATAGTAATCATTTTCATTGTAGGCTGTAGTAATGCTAATAAGTTAAATGGAGACGATAAAGAAACAGAATATTGTATCATTGAGGGTGGAAAGAAAACTTACTTCCAGAATTCTGAATTTATAGATGATATTCATAAATTTGAATCAATACTAAGCAGCACTGTTAAATCACTAAATGAGGTAAAAGACGGCAAGAGGAATCTGAATTTTATTTATGAGATTGAATCACAAGAATTGAAGGAAGACGAACAGCATAGAATTTTTTCGAGTCTTATTCCAGGAGCAAGTGAATTGAAAACCATAAATATAGAGGTTGAAAGCTACAGAATAACTGGTTTACAATACGATAAAGATCAAAAAATGATAAAAGTATATTTAAGAGTAAAAACAAATGAAGAGCAGAAAGCTGGTTTAGTCAAAGTAGAAAATAAACAGACATACATTTATAAACTTGAGAATGGTAAACTATTGTTAAAAGAATATGACCTATCTCAATATTTACAATAAGCGTAGAACAATGTATTCGTGCAAGGACGTGCAACGACATAATTTTAAAGCAATTTGTACTACACGTCTCTAATGGGAGAGGGCTTCCCTATGGGCCTGTTTTTCGGGTCTAGTGAAATGAGGGGGTGAGAGTGGTGGTTAAAGCTTGGAAATTACATGCAATATGGGGGAAGATTATCTCAATTGTCCCTGGGTGAGACAATGCAGTTTTGTGGTGATATATTAGATTTGAGAAACAAAATTATTTATATTATATGGGGTGAAAACATGTTTTTATCTAAGTCAATAGATTATCTTCTCGAAAATGCTGGAGATGTTATTAAATATCGTCTGCGTAAGGAAATATTAAAAGATTTAAGCAAAACAGAAGAAGAAACCTTACTTGAAAAAATACTACAAACACCATATTACAAGCTAGTTGAAAGCTATGTTAAACCAAATGGATATATTGGAATTGGTATGCATTCGGGGGACAAGTTCAAAGAAACCCCTCTACAGGATGGTGAAGTTGCGGCACGATTGCTCTCTAATTATGCTATACCTAAAGAAAGTCCTATTATCAGAAATTTTATTTCTGCTTTGCGTAATAAGGATGTTATCGAAGATGAATTTTCATATTGTAATCCTGAAATTACACGATTTGAAAATCGGTTTTTGGGACTTAACAACGGTGGTGGGCTAATGGTACTTATATATGCATGTCAGGTATTATTAGGATATGGTGATGATAATGAAGTAAAGCCTTTTGTAGAAGTTTCTTATAGAGCTTTTGAAAGAATACTGCAAATTAATTCACTTGAGGATATAACAATTTATGATCCAAAATCAAAGAAAAAATACAATTATCCTTACATAGAGCAGGATGAATATTTTCCATGCCAATATCATCTTGAGACCTTGGCATATACAAATTCTTGGAGAAGCAAGGAAAGCATAGATACAATGACAGATGCAATGAATCATCTTTGCAAAATAATGAAAGATGACAATAATATGCATGTTAAAATTGGAAGTAGATATTATGCTCCACTTTGGGCCTATGTCAGACCTTTTAAGCCTTTTACAACAAAAGCAACCTTTGACGTTGCACTTAGAAAAACCTTAACGCATCTTGCCATGGTAGGAGGTACAAAAATAGATGTTGTAAAGCAGTCTGCTGATATTATAAAGGAAGCCTTAGCAAATGACGGTATCTTGCGTGTTGAATTTGAAGGTCAATATCAAAAGAAAAGATTTAAGGATAATATGAAATTTCCAGGACCATATAGCGAGATTTCACTGGAAGCAAATCATAAAACAGATACAGCCGTCTGGTGCGAGCTTACATTTTGGGCAGTACAGCTACTAAGTTTGCTTGATGATTACAATTATGAAATAGAGTCATAGTTTAATGATTTTGGAGTTTAAGCATATTAAGGATAAACTGTAGAAGCTTATGAGTCAAGATTGTTTATATGAGGAGGTACGTAAAATATTGAATGAGAAGAAAATACTTAATATACTTATAGATTCTTATAGCATAAATTTCAATGCTCTGCAATTGCTGCGTGAGGGTGGATGTGTTTCTTATTGTATTTTGAGGAAAAATAAAAAATATTTCTTTAAATTAATTCCTTCAGTTTTCATGGATACTGCAAAACAATCACTCAGTATTCTAAAATACCTTGAAGAAAAAGGCTTTCCATCGCCACGTATAATTTTGACTAAGAATAGGCTCCCATATATTGAAATAGATGAAGCAGACGGTAAAGTCTTCGGGGTATTGTTTGAGTTTATCGATGGTCAGGAACCCAGTAAAGAAGAGAATATTGAAACCATAGGAGCACTTGTCGGTCAGCTACATAGTATTATGAGTGAATATAAGGGTGAATTACCAGTGCACGGTAAAGAATTTTTTATTGATCGTTATACTGATATTCTCGAAAAAAAGGATTATGATTCACGTAAAATAGAAATGTTTCGTGAATACGGTAATAATCTATGGAAAAGAGTAGAAGATCTTCCACGTGGTTTTTGTCACGGGGACTTGCATAGAGGAAACTTTTTAAGAACATCTTCTGGTAGATACTACCTTATAGACTTTGATACTTCATGCAATGCATTTCCCATATATGACATAATGATAATGTGCAATTCAACTAATTATTTTAACTTTGATGAAAAAGGATATCAAGAATCTAAAAATACCTATGAAGCTTTTCTAAAAGGATATACAAAATATTGCACATTAAATGATAAGGAATTAAAAGCTTTTTATGACCTAATTGCAATTTACCATTATCAGCTTCAAGCAACGATTATAGAGATTAATGGACTTGATTGTGTCGATGACAAATTTCTTGATAAGCAGCTTGACTGGTTAATAAGATGGCGAGGACAATGTAAAATAAATTAATTGATATCTAGAGCTGATCTAGCTTAGAGCAAAGCATTAATTTCAGATATTTTATTATTGTTGTCAGAGCCTGGCTTCAATAATATTTTTGATATTAAAACATTTTCATTATTTTTTGTGCCCTAAGCACAGCGAAAGGAATAATAGTTAATATGGAAGATTATACTGTTGTAAAAAATGATTTTAATGAAATTTCAGAGCTCAATGAACTAAAATGGAATCATAATAATTGTTATTTTCAACATCTCATGAAGCTCATACCAAATAACAGTGAAACTTGCCTTGATATCGGTTGTGGAAAAGGGGAGCTTTCATTTATGTTATCAGAAAAATGTGCAAAAGTAATTGCAGTTGACCTTGCAGAGAAGATGATTGAAAAGGCAAAAGTTTTATATCCTAAAAAGAATATTGAATATATCTGTGGGAACATCCTTGATATGAGAGTTGAAAACAATAGTCTTGATGCTATTGTAACAACAGCTACAGCGCATCATTTGCCGTATGAATGGCTTTTATGCTTTGCTAAAGACAAATTGAAAAAAGGTGGTAAACTAATTATATTGGACCTTGTACAAGCAAAGACCTTATCTGATTACATAATTTGGGGTAGCGCTTTTGTACCTAATATTGTGATGAATTTAGTTAAAAATGGTAGATTACAAAAAGATGATGCTCATTCGAAACAAGTTTGGGAAAGACATGGCAAGCATGATACATATATGACTATGAATGAAATAAGGTCTCTAGCTAAAAAACATATATCAACTGCAAAAATCAAACGAAAAATTTTCTGGCGGTATTTGTTAGTATGGCAAAAATAAATCAAAAAGCGAGTCGATTCAAGAAATTACAGGGAAAATCATTGATATGAGATAACATTAGCAATTGAGAAAGTTATAGTAAGATTTTGATGGAGGTGTAACTGACTACTCTTGGCATAAAAATACTACCCCTTTCTTTATTATAAGGATAGTATTTTTCTTAAGATTATTTTTAATCATACTTAGTTAATAGCTTTTAACTGTCCCAATTTGTATTCTAATACTTTCATCAAAGTTTATTTTTTCTGTTCTTCTTTTATTAGATTTTCTATCTCTTCAGGAGTTAGAATATTCTTTTCTTCATAGTGCTTATTCATTATCTTTTCAATATCGAGAACCATAGGCTCAGCTAGTTGAATACCTGTTTCTGCAATAAAGGAATCTATAGAATCTCGCGTGAAATAGTACTCACCATCAATAGATATAAATTCAATTTTTCCTTTGTCAGACCACTCAGTCACTGTTTGTGTACCTACTCCAAGAATTTTAGATACTTCTTTAAGTGTTAACATATTCATCTCCTTTCATATTGCCTAAAGCTTTAATTAACCCAAATTAAAACCATATACTTTAATTGTGGCAATATCGAATAATCTATCTTTTATTTCCTTATAAGAGGCATATAAAGTTATTATACTGATATGTAATATCTTTTGTAACTAACCAAATCACTGAATAGTAAATGAGATTTCTTTATCAAAAAAACCTTCTGATGCTTTTCTATGACTGATAAGAATAATTGTAATTTCTTTAAACCTGTTAATTATATTATTCAAGATTCGTATTTCCATTTCTTCATCCAAAGCTGAGAGAGATTCATCGATAAGTAATATTTTTGGTTCCCTAATCAAACTTTGAGCTAAATTTATTCTTGACTTTTCACCACCAGAAAGTTTGTCATTGCTGATGAAACCTGATTTATTGTGTTCGTATATATCTTGAATTTCACATGCCTTTACAACATCATCAATGGGACTATCAGTACTTAATTTAATAGCTTCTTCAAAAGGTAGATTGAAAACTCGATTATCTTGAAATGTAATCCCAATGACTTTTCTCAAATCTGTTAAATTGAGCATCCGAAAATCAATATCATTTATTTCTATGGTTCCTTCATAGTTCTTAATAAGTCCACAAAGTATATTGAATAGTGTAGATTTGCCACAACCACTGGCTCCACTAATTAGGATCTTGTCTCCTTTATTTACAATCAAATCTTCAAATTTTATTGAAGTATTGTCATCAAGAGTGACCATTAAATCTTTGATTTTAAGCTTTTTAAAATCTGTTATCGAAACGGAACCTGATTTTTCCGGTTCAATTTCATACAAATCACTTAGACTTTCCATATAAGGCTTTGAGGATATCATTTGGAGTATCAAAGAATGAATATCCTGCAATGTCGCTAAGATTATAGGAATGTATAAATACATTGATACAATATTCCCTACTGAAGTGAAGCTATGTCCTGAGAGCCTGATTATCACAGTAACAGCGAGAATTGGAGTAATGTTAGAAATGAAGTTAATTAAATTGCCGGATATATTCTGTATAAGACTATTCTTGATTACGTTATCATTAAGCTTATATTGATTTTCATCAATCTTTCCAATGAAGTACTCTTCTTTGTTTTTCGACTTTATATTTCTAATCAATTTTATATATTCAACAATTGAGGAACTTAAATTTTGAGAACTAAGCAAAAATTGTTGTTGATAGTACTGAACTTTTTTCTTTATTTTGTTTACTACAATCATGTTTATAATGAAAACAATCAATATTATCGTGCTTGCGTATAAATCTATAGAGATTAAAACTGCAAAATATATCAGTAATTTTATTACGCGATATATCATATTAATGAATGCATCGTAATACATACATATATATGAGGTGCTAAGATTAATATCTGTCCATAATTTACTTGAATCTTTTTTAAGGAACATTTGGACATAATCTGCTGAAAATACCTTAGATATTGTATTATCAATAAAATTAGTACATCCTTTCCAGTAAGTAACGGTTTTTAGTACTGGTAATACAATATTTAGTAGGAATAATGATATTGACGCTATTAGAAATAAAATCATATTCCTATTCAATTCTGAACTATTTGCTGCTGCTATGCCTTTGTCTAAGATGTTTTCTATTAATGAAATGTTTTTTACTGAAAGTGCCCCTACAGAAACAGTTACTAAAAATAAGAGTATATTGTTTATGATATTGTTTTTTAGATAAATTTTAGCATTTTTCAATAGACACACTCCCTTCTTCAAAACTTATGGTTCTGTCGAAGTACTTTTCTAAGGATAAATTATGACTTATACATATAATAGTAGATTCCTTATATTTTTTTAGAATCTCCCGCATAATCAGATCTACATTGCACTCATCTAAACTGGAAAAAGACTCGTCAATAAGAATAACATCCGGATTTCTTATAAGGTTTTGCGCCAGACTTATTCTTGATTTCTCACCACCTGATAGCTGGTTCTTGTTTATAGCAGGATTAGAGTTATTTTTTAGCTTGTCTAATTGGCATAAATTTAGAATGCTTTCAAATTCTACTTTGTTGCCCAAGGTAATATTATCTTCTAGACTAAGTGAAAATAAGTCATTATTTTGAAATGATATTCCAAACACATTTCTTATTGATTTGATATCATATTCTTTCAAATTAACGCCATTTACAGAAATGGTTCCCTCGTAGCTTTTTATGAAACCCAATAGGATGTTAAAAAATGAGGATTTACCTATCCCACTTTTTCCTACTATCAGCACTTTTTCTCTCTTTTTCACTATCATATCAGGTATTTTTAGTTCCCTCATATTATCAAGCTGAACGGTCAAATTTTCTGTCTGTAAGAGCTCAAATTCCTCAATTATTTGATTACCTGTTAACTCAGTATCTAAATCATATATTTCCTTATAAGTAAGCAAATATGGTTTGCATTCAAAGTAATCTTTAAAAATATTATATAGATTAGAAAAACTATACAAAAACATAGGTATAAAGATAAATAATATTAAAATTTCAGCACTGATTAAAGCATTGCTTTTAAGGAAAAATATATATGTATATATGACTAGTAATGGTGCCAGACTAATTATGAAATTAACTATGCTATCAAAGTAGGAGTAAAAAAGTGTATATATAGATGTATTCTTTTCAAGTGATAGTTGCTCGTTGAGAATTTTACGCTTAAACAAGTCATATTCATTTTTTGCCTTGATGTTCTTAATATTGTCAAAAGCATCTAAAACTCTGCTTGTCCTATTTTTTGAGTAGTCAAAAAATCTCGTCTGATAATGCGTAATCCTTTGTTTAATCCCTATAGTACAGAGAATAATCAAAGGTGTTAACAATATGCATAGAATTAATACAGTTGAATCTATCTGGGCTATAATCCTTCCATATGCAATCAGAATGATTACTGAAGCAATTATTTTAATTATTGAAGTGTAGTACTTTGAAATTGAATTACAGCTCATGGTAGCCTTGCTTAGAAGAAGATTTGAATTTTGGTTTAATGTATATACATCCTCACTATAGAACACCTTTCTCATAAAGAAATTCAATAAATTACTGATGCCCTTTCGAAGTAATTTGACTTCAATTAAATTCGATAAAATATTAATGCCGAGCAATAGAAAGTATAAGAATATTAAGATAGCAACAATACTAAAGTCAGAGAACAATGTACCATCAGTGATTTCCTTAAAGAATGAATCCAATTTATCATATATTACAAAGTTAAGGTAACTGATTAGTAGTGTAAGCAACAGAAGAATAATCACTTTTGTTCTGTTAGCTTTTAAGTATATTTTAAATGTTTGCATAGATACCCTCCTCCCTTATTTTAGTAGAATTTTTTTTCAATCTCGTCTTCCAATAATAAATAATCCTATCTGCCTTTTTCATTCCAAAAAGACTAATCTTCCATTTCATTTTAACATATATTTATAGCAATAGACAGAATATTTAAATAACTGACATAATTGTATAAAATCTTTGTATTACAAATAGACCTATGTAGTAGTGATAAATTAATTTTATACATCAAAAACCATAAAGTACTTTTTTGCCAATGTATTAGGATGTTTTTACAATTCTCCGATACATAAATTTTAAATGTGAAAAGCAAAGAAGGAAAAGACTGGATTATATAGAATGTAGTATAAATAATTATATAAAACAACAAAAAAATGAACTAAGATATATACAAGTTTTAAGTTGTCATTTTAAAAAGTATGGGGGTAACAAGTTTGTATAAGAAACGTAAGCTTTTTTGTGAGCTATCTCCTTTAACTTATAAAGTTTCAGTGATAAAGTGCCAATTTATGCGTTATATAAAAGATTTATGTATAAGAAATTTAGCAACAAGTAAAAGTAATGATTTATTACCTTTTCTAATCTATAGACAAAGGTCATTGATTAGAAGAAAATTAGGTGATGTAGATCCCTTGCTTCAGAATAATAAAGCCATTAACTTAAGTTTAGCTGCACCAAAAGTATCTAGGGTTATAATCAGACCTGGAGAAATCTTGTCGTTTTGGAAGCTTGTTGGACCGTGTACTATTAAAAAAGGTTATAAAGAGGGGCTCGTAATAAGCAATGGTAGGACAACTAAAGGAATTGGAGGCGGAATGTGTCAATTTACAAATTTAATTCATTGGATGATATTGCATACACCAATGCAAATTATAGAGCATCATCACCATGATGGAATGGATTTATTCCCTGATTATGGGAGGCAAATACCCTTTGGCACAGGTACTTCAATTGCATACAATTATATCGATTACAGGTTTAAAAATACAACAGATATTACTTTTCAATTGATAACGTATATATCTAAAGAATACTTACACGGAGAAATTAGAACTGACAAGCCTCTTGAATGCAAATATCATGTAAGGGTAGAAGATGAGTTTTTTTCTAAAGAATATGGTCAGGTCTATAGAAATGGAAAGGTTTTTAGACACTGCGTAGATTTAAAAACAGGTAAATTGATATCAAGAGATTTAATAAAGATAAATCATGCTAAAGTAATGTATGATGTTAGCGAGCTTGATATAGTTGATTTATATAAATAGGAGTTGCCTTATTTTAGAGGAAATGAGTATTGTAAGAATAAATGTGATTTGATTAAAATCAATAAAATAGGGCAATAAAAGTTTTTTGAAATACACATTGAAGTGGTACGAGGGGGAATCGTAATGATTATAAATTCTAAGATATTTGATTTTTATTTAGAAAATGGAAACATTGATAAGTACAAGGAGCATTGGCTTTTCAACTATCTTGAAGGATTAAGTAGTGGTATGAATGTTTTTAAAGAGCTGTCATATTCTCAAAAAGATATCCAAACAATGATAAGAATCGCAACAGAGATTCGAAAACAAATAGATAGCTTTAAACCTAATAACGTAGAAATATGGAATCTATTATTTCAAAATTGAGACGAAATTATATCGGATGTTGTTGTTTATTTTATTGTAGGTCTGCCGCAAGGATATGATGCTCTAGCATTACAAGGTGAAAATGAAAATCCAATTGCAGTTTATGACATAGGGAATTGGCTTGTTTATCAGAATATGGTAATATCTGATGTTGTAAATAACTTACTGACACATGAACTATGTCATGTTTGCATTAATGCAGCTTTTCCAGATATGGGAAACATATACAAGTCTGGAACATATCTTGAAGGACTAGATGCAATTACTTTTAATGAAGGATTTGCTCATCTGTTGTCATTTGAAAATGAGAACATTTCATCGGTAGATTGGAAGTCTGAAAAATTCAGAAAAATTTTTACAGATACCACTGAAACAATGAAAAATGCTCTTCTTGAAGAAGACACTTCTAAACAAAAACAATATATTCAGACGTCAATGGCGGGAAGCTATTATGAAAAATTTGGGGCAATGGTTGGTATGCTGTATCTAGCTAACGAGTGGTTGAAGAATGGTAACCTAGGACTAAAGAAAATATTTGATGAAGGATATTGTAATTTTTCATCAAAAGTAATATTGAATGTAGAGAAGTGAAAAAGGAACTAGTTAGAGAATGGAATCTATATTCGATTGAAGAGAATATACTTATAAGCTGGACAAGATCAAAGGAAAGCTATGAGGAGGTAACTATGCCAGACAAAAGTACACATCTAAACTTTTCAGTTTCATATTTACTTAAAAGTAAACTAAATTTCAATCCTAGTACATTAATTTTGGGTACTTTAGCTCCAGATTTAGTATGGGAGCAAACTCAAGATTCACTTGACATTGACGAAGAGTTCAAAAAATCTCATTTCTTAGATGACGATAAAAAGGTAGATTTGGATAAATATATTCAATTTATTAACTTTTCTAAAATGAAAGATATAAATGAGAAATCGTTCTTTATAGGATATTATTGTCACCTCTGGCTTGACGATTACTTTGAAAGTAAAGGCAAAGAATTAATTAGTGAGAACATAGATAACATAGACAAGAAAAAAACCGCTAAAAATAATATTACGCATTATAATATTGAAAATACAAGGGAATTTTTTAAAAATTTAAATGTGGACAAGAGCTTTGACACATTTAAAGGATTTGAGTCTATAACATTTGATAAGCTATATAAATCATATTCTAATTATATTGAATTTACACTATCTATATCATCGGTATCATATAATGAACAAATTCTAATTGAAAAATCTAGATATGATAGTTTTATAGATGAAGCATTGTCTAAATTTATTGAGGATACAGGGAGTAGCAGAAATTTATAGAGTACTAAAACCAAAGGGAAGCTTAATTCTTGATATGTTATCAAAGGATGATTTATCATATGGCTTGGGAAAGGCTATTGAAGAAAATACATTTGTTGGCTCAAGAGAAGGTGAGGATGAAATTCCTCATCATTATACTGATACAGAAGAATTAAAAAGGTTATTAGAAAAATTTTATGAAGTTAATATCTATAGAAATGAATATGTTATAGACATCCCAGATGGCAGAGAATATCGTTCAAAGGCATTTGATATCATTGCTTTTGAGTAGATATCATAGACTTTGCGAACAATGAGTGTGCGCTCAAGCATAATTCTAGGGCGTTAGGCAGCTTCCTAAAATTTGAGAAATGTAATGAATTTAGTTTGCTTACGAGATATTAGTTTAAAAGTGATATTTATATAATAGGAGGAGCTAAATATGTTAAGGTCAATGATGCAGGTATATGTTAAGGGTAGTGCTGAGGCAGTCCAATTGTATCAAAAAGCTTTTGATGCGAAATTAGTAAGCGAATATAAAAATGATGATGGAAGTTATATGCATGCTGAATTAGATGTGTTTGGACAAATATTAGCGCTATCAGAATCAATAGAAGAAAAAAGTATAACTGGCAATACCATGCAATTCTGCTTACATTTTGGTGAAGCCAATAAAGGACTTGTAGAAAAAGCTTTTAAGGTTTTAGAGCAGGATGCACATATTTTGATTCCTTTGGGACCCTGTTTTTATAGTTCTTGTATGGTTAGCTTTATTGACAAGTTTGGCGTTAATTGGTGTATTTTTGCATAACTACAAAATATTTGTGCATTGGATTTTACTTAAAAGGGGATGAATAAATGGCAACATGGATAGCTCATTTGAGAATTGCAGAGAATATTTTAAATGAAATTAAAGAAATTGAAAGAATTCCATTTGTTGCAGGCAACATTGCACCTGACTCAGGTGTACCAAATGAGGATTGGAGTAGCTTCGAACCTCCATATAACATAACCCATTGGACGAATGAAGCAGATAGGAAAGTGAATTCAGATGCTTTTTATAACAAATACCTTAAAGATAAAAAGGATATGAACGACAAAGAGTTATTTAGTTTCTTATTAGGTTATTATACACACTTGCTAACAGATATAGAATGGACTAAACTATTTGACTTAAAAATGAAAGAACAAATTTATAAAGACAATTTGGAAAAAGATCCTAAGTTTATATGGGAAATCAAGAAAGATTGGTATGGGCAAGATTTTGAGTATCTAAAAGAAAATAAGGATTCTTTGTTTTATAGTTGCTTTCAACATATTGGAGAAGTAAAGGACTATTTAGATTATTTTCCAAAGGGAGCATTTACAAACAGGTTTAAATATATTAAAGAGTTTTATCAAAAAAGCTATGATAAAAAAGAAGAATTTATTTATTTTTCTAAAAAGGAAATGGATGATTTTGTTGATGATGCATCGTCTAATATTAAGAAGATTCTAAAACTAAGATTAGTTGAAGTTTTACAGACTTGCAGTATTGATAGATTAGGAAAGCAAATTAGTTTTGTTATTGAAATCGATAAATTAAAACAGGTATATAGAAAGGTTAAGATTCTTGATCGTACTCGGCATGAGAATGATGCTGAACATTCATGGCATTTAGCAATGATGGCAATTATCCTATCTGAATACTCTAATGATCCATCTATAGACATAATCAAAGTATTGAAAATACTGTTGATTCATGATTTAGTAGAGATAGATGCAGGAGACACCTATGCATTCGATGAAGGAGGACAAGTAACAAAGTATGAAAGGGAAGTAAAAGCTGCAAAACACTTATTTTCAATGCTTCCAGAAGACCAAGAGCAGGACTTATTTGCTTTATGGGAAGAATATGAATCACAAAAAACATTAGAATCCCGATTTGCATCTGCATTGGATAAATTACAACCGCTTTTGTTCAATCATTTAAATGACGGGGAACTGTGGAAAGAAAACAATATTAATAGCACAATGGTTTTTGAAAGAAATAAAAAAATATCATTAGGATCAGAAACATTATGGAAATTTGCACAAGAGATAATAAAAACTTCGATAAAGCAAGGGATACTTGAAGACAGTACAGAAAGTCAATGACTTTGTATAATACCTTATTCACGCATTCGAGAAGCATACGCAGACCCGTGGACACTTTGGAGAGATGTATGTTCCGCTTCCAAGGTGTTTTTCTGAACAAAGGAGATAATCTATAAAACACGTATTTGGAAAGGTGGTATTATATGATCCAAATCTTGCTTTAATAAAAGTCTTTGGTATTGTTTGCCTGATAGGAATGTTAGGTTAGGGAATCTGTATATTAGTAGAATCCAATAAGAAAATGTAAACAGTTTTTAGTCAAATTTGGATACTATTCGAAGTTTTTCAGAACGAAAGAAAAAATAGAAAAGAAGTAAAGAATATGTAGGTTCGCAGTGTGTTTTGTATTGAAATCTTTTTCATACCCTGGCTTTTGACATTATTTTTTATTATTCATCAAATTATTGAATTGGGGATGAAGCTACTATTGCTACCGTGCATAGCACCAGATTTGAGCTTGTTGTGGTTGGGTTAAATCTTAGAAACAATTGACTATACACTTTTTCGCCACTTTACAGAGCTCAAAAGTAAACACGGTATAAGAAATGATTTCAGAATAGAATTAGGAGGATTGCACGATGAAGACAACATATTCAAAAGATATAGATATATTAATTGCACTAATATCATACTTAGCTTTGAGTAAATATAAAAGCATGAGACCAAGCAGATTAGCAGAACGGCTATCATTAGATAAAGAAAATGTTGAAAGAGTATTAGAACTATATAAAGGAATTTTTAGAAAATCAAATAGAATATTTGAGTCCACTGAAGAACATTACTATACATTGCATATGAGATATGCACTACGTTGGATGGACGAAGATGAAGATGATGGAGATACACCTCAACTGCCTCCAGAACATGTAAATACTTTATTAACATTTGTCATTGGCAAGGCAGCAGAAGAAGAAGGAAGAAGAAAGGAACGGATAAAACATTTAATAACGATGATTGCAGCAATTATTGGAGCGGTAGCAGCAGTAACAACTACTATCTTAAGTATCATCTATGAAGGCTAATATAAAGAAGACAATGACTTTATATAATGACCTATTTATGAAAAGTGGCAAAAAAGGTAGACATCACCTGGTGACAAAGCATCCCTAGAATGTTTCATCTTCTCTATTTGATTGGTAATTACATTCGAAATCGGAACAAGGGCAATGCTAAGATGCTAGATGACAGATCATGAAAAACCATGTGCAACCATGTAATTTATTTTTAGAAAAGCTTTGAAGAATTATTCATAAGAAATAGATTTCACAGGTATCTGCGTAAGTATACAAAGCAATCATTATTTATATTAAGGAGCATGATATTTTTGGATAGAAAAGAACTGATAGCTTTATTAAAAAAATATGGGCAGGAACATCTTTTGTTTTACTATGATAACTTGTCAGAAGAACAAAAGAATAAGTTTGTAAAACAGATAGAGAAAATTGATTGGAAGCTTGTAAACATAGCCCGCGAAGGGCGGAAAGAGGAGAAACGTGGATGCTTTGAGCCAATCAAGGGCATGGGTCTGGAACAAATAGAAACAAATAAAGATAAATTTTCAGAAGTTGGTCTTGAAATGATCAAAGCAGGAAAAATTGGTGCTGTCCTTTTAGCTGGTGGACAAGGAACGAGACTTGGTTGTGAAGGCCCTAAAGGGATAGTGAATGTAGGCATTACCAAAGATTTGTATATTTTTGAACTGCTATTCATGAACATTATGGAGGTAACAAAAAAGGCAGGTACCTGGATCCCTTTCTATATAATGACGAGTGAGAAGAACCATGATGTAACCGTTACATTTCTCAAGGAACATCACTTTTTTGGATATCCTGAAGAATATGTGACATTCTTTATTCAAGAAATGGCAGTGTCAGTGGATTTTGAAGGAAGGATACTTATGGAAGGACCTGATCAGCTTTCATTATCTCCTAATGGTAATGGAGGATGGTTTTCATCAATGATGAAGGCAGGTTTGCTAGAGGATTTACGGAGACGAGGTATTGAATGGCTAAATATATTTGCAGTTGATAATGTTCTTCAACGAATTGCAGACCCAGTTTTTATTGGAGCAACGATTTATTCAGATTGCGATAGCGGTGCTAAGGTGGTTAGAAAGACTAATCCTAATGAACGAGTGGGAGTCTTATGCTTAGAGGATGGCAAGCCTTCAATTATTGAATATTATGAGATGACGGATGAAATGAACCACAGGAAAAATTCAGATGGCAGGTTAAGTTACTGTTTTGGTGTTACTCTGAATTATCTTTTCCGCGTTGATAAAATAGAAAATATCTCTAATACAAGCATGCCTATTCATGTAGTAGAGAAAAGAATTCCATATCTAACCAAGGATGGACAATATATTGTACCTGAAAATCTAAATGGATATAAATTCGAGGAGCTTGCATTGGATATGATTCATTTTTTAGATAGTTGTCTACCTTTTGAAGTAGTTAGAGAAAGAGAATTTGCACCTATAAAAAACGCTACAGGTGTAGATTCGTTAGAAAGTGCAAGAGAACTTCTCAAGAAGAATGGTGTGGAATTATAGAAATATTCTGTTGAAGGTGTCACAGTCTAGGACACAATCTCTAATGGAATAACTGATGTAGAACCCAAGGGGGGTAACTATGGTGGAAAATGGAAGACGTTCAGAAGAAAAAATTGATATATTTTGGAAAGAGTTTTTGATGAAAACGGGCAGATGTGAAACAACAAAGTATTTAGATATATTTCATTTTGAATTGACTGAAAAATGGGCCAATGAATTATTGCGCTTGGTGCTAATTGGGCAAAAAAAGGCTACGTCAAGTAGTTTATGGGGTTATGAAATTGAAGGTGAACGTATGCCTGAGGCTGGTGATTTAAGCATTGTCACCGATTGGAAAGGTGTGCCGCGATGCGTTATTGAAACAACTGCGGTAACTATTATTCCATTTTTAGATATTACTTATGATATTTGTAAACGTGAGGGAGAGGACGATACATTAGAATCATGGCGTGCAGGACATATTAATTTCTTTAAGGAAGAAGGAAAAAAACTTGGATATGAATTCACAAATGATATGCCAGTGGTTTTTGAAGATTTTGAAGTAGTATATCAAGTATAGATTTTATAAGTAAGATAAATCTAATTTTTGATATTACAGTTGAGATGTAACATTTATATGTTATGTCTATGTGGATTATTGAGTAGAAACAATAATAAAAGTCTTTGAAAAGGGGGTTATATGATGGCGGAAAATATTTACTGGATACAGGAGTGGGCAAAAATAAGACAGGCTGAGGTTGTAAGATTGCCTGATAATTTTGAGATTCATGATTGCTTTTTGAAGTATATGGCGAAGGAAGAGATTGATTCTACATTTAAAGAATTATGGAATATGTTTACTAATATATATGGTGATATTGCTGAATTTCCAGAAACCTTTGGAATGCCTTTACATAAACCAGAGGAGTACAAGTATTCTACCAAAGAAGCGCGAGAGTCGAGAAGTGCGCCATATCGTCCACTTAAGCTCCTGTATTATCTTTTGATTACTGGTGATTTGTGTAATGGAACTATTATTGTAGATGTAGAAAGATTCAAAGCGATAAATAATGTTAAAAACATTCCTGTTATTTTTGAAAGACTAGTCGATTATGGTTTTTCTTTTGATGGATTAAAAAAATATAAGATTACAAATGAAAGTATCTATATATCATATCCTGATAATACACAGGTTTTAACTGTATTAAAATTAATGGCAGATAAGGCTTATATAACAAATCGGACTAATGACTTTCTTGCTTGTCATTATAAATTGTTTCAAGATGATATGAATACTGTGAGCTATGGATATGGTGCAGATATGGTTGCTGACAAAATGCATACGAAGGAAGAGAAAGAATTTGTTTATGCTATGGATGATGTGCTAAGCAAAATGGGCTATTACGCTGGGCTTAGAGAATCAAATGAAGGACCTGGTTATGCCTATTATATTAAGGAAAGCGAAATAAGAAAAAAAGGACCGTACCACTACTTAATGTCATCAAATAAAACAAAGCTCGTTTTATACCTTCGCATTAGAAATGTATCAAAATGTCTAGATTATTTAAAAGAGTGCCCAGACTCCGTCAAACAAATTTTCCTATGGAGTGATGCCGGCTGCTCAAACCGTTTAAATGGCACATGTATACATGGGCAAGAATACGTAATAGATGGGAACACCTATTGGAGATGTGGCTGCTGGAATGCATCATTTTATTTTAATCCAATTATAAAAGATATACTACATTACATAAAGTTGGTTGAATTAGGTTTGAAAAAATAGAGTTATTATTAAACCATATAAAAATAGCGCTATCAAGTGGATACCTTTTAATGAGATAGACATACATTCAGATGAGTCCCATATGAAGAAAATTTATAATAAAATAATATCTAAAATTGAAAAGTTACCAACATAAATATAAATTATATGCATCAGAGATTCTATTGATTCAAATTTAGTAGAAAAGTGTGAACTAAAAGGGACTTATATAATGAGAGGACTGATATTGTTGCTTAAAGTAAATGAACTTAGCTCAAAAGCTATTGTTAATATTACATATAATGATAGTCCAAGTTTTTCAGGAATTGTTGCTGGTGAATGCAAAGGAGATATGTGGGTTGATGATATAGAGAATCCTAATATTGCATTGGTTGCCTCATTTGCAGTAGGTAGTTTTTCAATATTAGGAGAACCTACTGATATTGAGGTCTATAACAAATTTAAAGCCTTTATTATAGAAAACATGTTTTGTGAATTGAAAAGCAAGGGTATTGATTATTTTGAGTTCTCTATTGAGTCAGAGAAAGCAAAACCATATATTCTCGAAATGTTTAACAATAAAGCTATTCAAATTGAAGATGAATATGTATTCCGTAAGAATGATAAATATACTGAAAGCTTCATAGTCCCAGATGGATATGAAATATATAAAGTTGATTCTGAGTTTTTGAAGAAATTAGAAAGTGGCGTATTTGATAATCAAGAATTCTTGTTAGAATGTTTGTTAGAATCTTGGGGTACTTATAACGATTTTCTTAAAAAAAGTGTGGCATTTGTGGCAGTTAATCAGAATAGAATAGTTGCTGTTATTATTGGAACAGCAAGATTTAAGAATATAATTCCAATTGATATTGAAATAGAAGATAGTCATAGAAAAAAAGGCTTAGCGCTTGCTTTGACACGTCACTTTGTAAATGAATGCATAGATAATGGGCTTATAGCTCAATGGGATTGTGTTGATTCTAATATAGCTTCAAAGAGAACAGTAGAGAAGGCAGGGTTTAAATTATTGAAAAAAAATACAATTTATTGGTTTAAGATTTGAGAGAGATATAATAAATTGCATTGAAGCTTTCATAAAATATGTAATGTGGTGAATGGTATTTGGCAGCACTTTTAACAAATAAAAATAGGGGGCATAGGTTATAATGAAAAATCAAAACTTTGTTATTGAAGCTAGGAAATTAAGAAGCTTCATTTAGTTTATATTAATCAAATTAATAAGGGGAGATTTATATGGATAAAAAATATACAGAAATAAACTCTAAAATTTTTGATAAATGGATTGAAGAAGGCTGGGAATGGGGACAACCTATTAATCATGAAGTTTTTGAAAAAGCTAAAAATAATGAATGGTTTGTGTTATTAACACCTACTAAACCAGTACCAAAAGAATGGTTTTGTGAAATGAAAAATGCTGAAATATTAGGCTTAGCTTCTGGCGGCGGTCAGCAAATACCCATATTTTCTGCATTAGGTGCAAAGTGTACTGTATTAGATTATTCAGAAAAACAATTGCTAAGTGAAAAAGAAGTAGCAAGAAGAGAAAATTATGAGGTTAAAACAGTTAGAGCAGATATGACAAATCCTTTGCCTTTTAATGATGAGTCTTTCGACTTGATTTTTCATCCAGTTTCTAATTGTTATATTGAGGATGTTCTTCCTGTTTGGAAAGAATGTTATAGAGTATTAAAAAAAGGAGGTATTTTATTGGCAGGACTAGATAATGGTATTAATTATCTTTTCAATGATGAAGAAACGATGATAACTCATAAACTGCCATTTAACCCCTTGAAAAATCGACAACTATACGAGACTTCAATAAAAAATGATTGGGGAATTCAATTTTCACATACTATTGAAGAGCAAATAGATGGGCAATTACAAGCAGGTTTTATACTTACAAATATATATCAAGATACAAACGGTACTGGTAGGCTCCATGAATTTAATGTTCCGACTTTTTACGCAACAAGAGCAATTAAAAAGTGAGATTAAGAGCGTAGCATAAAATAAGGCTATCTTATAATTTTTTCGTAAAAAATTTAAAGATAAAGAGTACGCTGTTACTTTTTATAGCATGGTATAATTTATCTAATAAGATTTTAGGGGTGCTATAATAGCATCGTAAATATTGAGATGCTAAGTGTAATGCCAGCTTATATATGTATTGAGGGAGGATGAAATGAATAAGAAGATATGTGTTATTTCAAATTTGTGCTTGCTATTATGGTTTGCTCTAGATATGGTGGGAATGAGTATTGATGGTCATGTTTTGGTTACTAGATCTTACGCAGAAGATGGTGTGTTTTTTCTTATATTTTTAGCTTTATTTATTTGGTATATTTTTAAAGACAAGATAGGGAAATATCTTCTGACAGGTTGGCTTTCAATGTGGTTTATAACTCAATTTTTATCTCATTGGTATTTTACTATATTTGGTCCCTCAGAAGGAAAAATAAATTATTTTGCGGATACTATAAAGCTTATATTATCTCCTGATATTTACATACCCGACTTATATCATATATTACTACATATTTTAATTCTTGTTTCCTTAATAAATATGATAACTTATTGCTTTATCTCAAGAAAGTTAAAAACAGTACAACAGCATGAAAGAAATCAAGGACATGATGTGAAGTAACCATAATATTACAATAAGGTTTTTTATATATCGCATGCCAAAAGAAAATCGTATATTCAGGTTAATTATATTTTTAATAAAGCTTGCAGTTTACGTAACGTCAAGTGATATGATTTAAATAAAGAGGATCCTCTAAAATATAGAAGGAGTTTAATATGAAGTTACCTATCTTAATTAATGAATTATCAAAACAACTAGAGTTAACAAGTCGTACCTTACGCCATTGGGAGTCTGAAGGTTTATTTCAAAGTATACGTGACTGTGACTCTGGTTGGAGAAGCTATAATGAAGAGGCTGTATTAGGTATTAAAATTACTTTTATACTTCGTAGATTAGGTATTCCAATTAGAGATATTAAAACCATACTAGAAGTGAAAACCTTTGAGGTAGTTGACAATGTAGTTAGGAATCATGCTCATGATGTATTCTTATTGGCTGTTCAAGAAGAAGGCTGCTTCATACCAATTTGCTAACCAGAGTAGATTGATTTATTAGTAAGTGAAGTTTTATGAAGAATAGTATTGACCTGTAGAGCTTACAGATGCTGTATATACCAGACTATTACACTCTATTTTAATAGAGCTCTAATTGTATCTTAGAAAAATTAACAAAGAAAAACTGTTTATTAAACTATTAAAGCTATCATAGGAATAAAAAAATTATGTTGCTCTAAATTAGTATTCCATACTATAGGCTAAAATTAAAAAAGAATTTTAGTCATATACACAATTATTTTAGTTTTGACTGGAGGAATAGCATTAATATGAAAAAGATAGGTATTATTACAGATGATTTAAAGAAAAAAATATTAGAATTTTTGTATCATGATGAAATGTATAATGCTATATTGATTGAATTAATTCAAAATAATACAGATAATTTAGGTGAGTTATATGTTAATGAAGCTAAAGAAGGAATAACTGATATTCTACATATAAAAAATGATGGTAATTCAGATTTTACCAGCTTCTTATATACATCGGAAAATGGGTTAAAAGATATTGCATGTAAGATTAAAGAATTAAATTACAAGAAAATTCTATTGGCAGGAAAATTGGAGGATGTAAATTGCTTACTGAAAATGCTAGGGTATAAAAAATCTATAACTCCCAACCTTTTCTATAAATTAGATATTGAAAAATATAAAAATATGCATATGCAGTATCAAGGTAAAATTAGAATTGCTAGCTTGAAAAGTAAAGATTTGGAAAGAGTAAAATACTTCACATCACGGTTCTTAGAGGCAGAAACAGAAGAAGAGATCAAAGCTGTAACTAACACAGAAAAAATGATGGCGAAAATGAAAGCAGGAGTCTATATACTAGATTATAAAAATAACGATATTGGAATGGCAAGATTTATAGGGAAAACCGATAATTTTGCAGAAATCACAAGTGTTTATATTGATAGGGCTTATAGGAACAAAGGATTTGGGAAAGAACTAATTGGACATATGATAGAGGCTGCAATTCAAGAACAAAAAACTCCAATATTAGTAACATCAGTATCAAATATTGCTGCAATGAAAACGTATGAATCTATGGGATTTGAAAGGCAAGGGGAATATGCATATGAGTTTCTAGATTAGAGCAGCTGTGTCTAGCAAGAGACGGTACGAAGCAACACTACGAAAAAAAGATTTGTTAGTTCAGTTCAGAATGCAGACTTTATCTTAATTAGAGAAAGATTATTTAGCTATGCTCTAAATCATTTGAACAGCAATCTAGAAATTGCTACAAATATTAGGAGGGGGATGACCAGTGGTATTTAGTCATAATACAAATGATATACCTGCTGTTTAAGATGAAATTGCATTATCAGGAGTGAGAAGTATTATAAGATATTTTAATGAATAGCATTTCTAAGTACATATATTAGAGCAAAACCTTGTATTAGGTTAGTTCGTAATCTAAGTATATTACGAATCAAATTGTCTTAATAGTTATTGCCCGATGTGGTATATAACAATATATATCCATGAATTCTGGTAGAGTTGATACTCTGAAACACAGCCTGAATATCTTTGAAGAAATAGCTCAGTACAGCACACTAATATCTAGAAAGAGATTTTAGGAGGAAAAAGAATGGAACGGGTTACATTTAAGAATTCAAGAAACTTAACATTGGTTGGGAATCTATATCCATCTATTTCAAATTCAATAATTTTAATGTGCCATGGCTTTACATCTAACAAGTATTCCAAAGGACGTTTTGAAAAGCTGGCTACAGCTTTTAATGAATGCGGTTTTGCTGCTTTGGCTTTTGACTTTAGCGGCTGTGGAGAAAGTGACGATGATAGCTTGACTATTGAAAAAGAAGTAGATGATTTGAAATCTGCTATTTTATATGTGAAATCAAAGGGATATGAAAAAATTGCACTATATGGGCATAGCCTCGGAACTCTAATCTGTTTGAAAAGTTATATTCCTGAAATAATAACAATGGTTCTATCAGGAGCTCTGACTGGTCCTATGAAATACAATTGGAATGAGTTCTTTACTAAAGAGCAAATGCAAGAACTGAAAGAAAAAGGATACATAACAGAAAATACATCTGAGGAAGTAAGAGAGACGATTATAATAGATAGAAAAATATTAGAAGGATTTGAATTAATTAATCAAGAAGAACTATTAAAAAAAGTTAAATGCCCAATTTTATTAATTCACGGAAATAATGATGAGGAAGAAAAGTTAGCCTATGAAAGATCAAAAACAGCAATTAAATTACTTTCAACTGATTCACGACTAGAAGTTATTAATGGAGCAAATCATAATTTTCTTGAATATTTTGATATAGTGATTAAATTAGCAGTTGACTGGTTTAAAACGTATATTTAATAATACATTTACAAAAAGAGCTGCTGTTAAAAGGCATGGATTTCTGTATATACTAGCTTTGAAATGTACTTTAATCTAGCTTGAAGGCAGCAATAATATGCAAAGGAATGATTTGGCTTGATATGTTTTAGTTTATCCTTCAACCAACAAGCGAATTATTTCAAACAAAGAAGTTATTGTTTTTAATTAACTGAGTTTATAAAATCTAAATAGATGATTAATTGAAATGGGGGATTTTATATGAATACTGTTAAATTAACAATAGCTGAATTGAGAAAAGATAAGGGTATAACTCAATCTGAATTGGCAGATTTTTTAGGAGTATCATTTCAATCAGTAAGTAAGTGGGAAAATGGCATTACTATGCCTGATATAGCATTATTACCAATGCTGTCAGAGTACTTTCAGGTATCGGTTGATGAGATTCTTGGACTGAAGCCATTAAGTAATAGGATATATAAATCGAGAAAAACAGATAGTGAGGAACATTGGAATAAGCAATTAGATTATTTAAAGGATTCTAGAATAGAGCTTTGGAATCATGAATATTTAGAATTTCTAATAAGTAAAGTTTGGAGGATAACTAAACCTATAGATATTATTGATTTCGGCTGTGGTTATGGATATTTGGGTATGATGTTACTTCCGATTCTGCCAGCTGGAAGTACATATACAGGTGTTGATATAAGTGATACGCTTCTTGAGGAAGCAAGAGCGATTTTTAAGGATAGTGAGTATAAAACGGAATTTATAAAGAGTGATATAAATTTATTTAATGTTAAAGAAAAATATGATATGGCAATTTGTCAAGCCCTATTAAGACATCTACCTAATCCAAAGGACATTTTAAAGAAAATGATTGACTCAGTTTCAGTTGGTGGAATGGTGACTTGCATAGAAGTGAATAGAGCATTTGAAAATGAAGGTTTATATATTCAAGGAATGGATTATAGCTCAAATAGTAGGACTCCAATCATGCAAAAATTGTGGAAGACTGAACTTGAATTAGAAGGAAGAGACTATTCTATAGGAATGAAAATACCTTTTTATATGCAAGAGTATGGCTTGCACAATATTGATATTCGCTTAAATGATAAGGTAAGTTTCATTAATCCATTTGCTGATAAAAATAAGTATAATAGACTATTTAATTCGTTAATAAAAGCAAATAATTGGGATAGAACATTATCTAATGATGAGAAAGAGAATATAATTAAGCTATTTATGAATAGAGGGTTAACGAGAGCCGAGACAGAAGAATATATAAAGTCAGATTCTGAGATTAGAAGCTATTTTATGAAAAATACTGATAATGCTTTTGCTCTTAAGACACTTTGTTTGCTAATTTCTTATGGAACTAAATAAGAATATAAATGTTTAAAATTGTTTGAAATATTTATGTTTTGCTAAGGGCTATTAGATTGAGTCACTGTAAATCAGTCATCAAATTTACGGAAAGATGATTTCAATTGATATCTCTTCTGTGGTAGAAATACTTTTTTGTCGATATATTATATTTTTTAAAAAGGGGTGTAATTATGGCAAAGTATGAGAAAAGCTTTAAAGGACATTTTAATGAGTTATTGGATTGGTTACATAAAGACATTACTAATGGCAGTGCTTCAGTTAGTTACGAGGATGGAAGTGATATTACAATGGGAGAGACTAAACTGGCTGTTCGAGTTTATGAGCGGTACAGCATGTCAGGAGGTAATCGCGTAAGTCTTAATGTTACAGTGGCAGGATATGGACAGGAACTATTTGTTTCTGCTATTACATCTGGAGGGAGTCAAGCAGTTTTTTTCAAAATGAATACATTAGGAGAAGAGACATTTCTAGAATTGTGTATCAAATCAGTGGAGGATTATATAAATGAAGCAAAGTACAGATGATTAGAAACTATAACGAATTGCTACTGATAAAGTTGAAATTTATAGCCAAACTAGTTACTGCAAAGTAAATAGAAAGGACGGTATATGAATGGAACAAAAGTATAGAGGAATCGTTGTTGAGGAAGCATTAGATGATAATCTATTACTTAATCAACTTTTAGTTGAAAAAGTTCATATTACAGGGCACAAAAAACGAGAAGATAGATGGCATATGTATCAGGTTTTAGCTTCAAAAGAGCAAATTTGTGAATTAGCTAATCATGTTATTGATGATTGGTATATTCATTTTTGGAGAGGGACAGATATCATCGCTTTATTTAGCAACAACAAGCAATTTGAATTTGATTATTCTAAAAAAGAAACATGGAAAGATGTATTAGAATATGGTCGTTCTATAGGCATTCCAGAGGAACAACTGGATTTTCCTATAAGTGAATTATAAAATAACAGTTATTTATTGGGACAACAGTGCAGATGAATTATGATATTCAAAATAATCATCATTGTTACTCTGTAGAAATAGGCATTATATGATTTTAGAATAAGCAGAAAATTAAGTTTTTATTGTAAAAATTAAAGGGAAAAGTTGTATTATGTAGAAGAAGTATTGGACTTAATTTAGTAGTATTTGCAATCAATTGGGAAAGTGGTTAAATTAATATGGAAAAGGTACTATGAAGAGGCATTTTCTAAGGACGTATTTTAGGAATAGAACAGACCTGGGAGCATTGTGCAAAATCAGTTAATTTTAAACGACTACTACTAGGAGTGATAAGATTGTATGGAGAAAGTGAGATAAAAGTATTTGCAGGAAGTACAGGTAAAGAATTTGCCGAAAATGTTTGCAATTATTTAGGCTCAGAGCTAGGAAAATCAAAAGTTATTACATTTAGTGAGGGTAATACTTACGTTAAGGTTGAAGAAACAGTAAGAAATAAAGATGTATATTTAGTACAATCTATTGGACTTCGCCCCAATGAAGAATTTACTGAAATATTGTTTTGGATGGATGCTTTTAAAAGAGCAAGCGCCCATTCTGTAACAGTTGTTATGCCATATTTTTCATATGCTAAAGGAGACAAGAAAGATGAGCCAAGGGTATCAATACGAGGAAGAGTATGTGCAGAATGTATTGAACTGGCTGGAGCAGACAGAGTTGTCACAATGGATTTACATAGCCCACAGATTCAGGGCTTTTTTAAGAAACCAGTGGATCATTTACTTGCTCTTCCCATATTATGCGAATATATAAAATCCTTGAAAATCGAAGATTTAGTAGTTGTAGCCCCAGACTCAGGTTTTGCAAAAGAAGCTAGAAAATATGCAAAATATTTAAAATTGCCAGTTGCAATTGGAGATAAGGAACGAGAAGGGCATGACGAAAATGCTAAAGTAATTGACATTATCGGCAATGTAGAAGGTAAGAATGCATTAATTGTAGATGATTTTACGATTTCAGGAGGAACATTAATTAACTTAGCTAGTGAACTAAAAAATCGAGGAGTAAAAAGAATAATTGCATGCTTATCTCATGTATTACTGAATGAAAAAGGAGTTATAAATCTTGAAAGTAGTGAAATAGAAAGGCTTATTTCAACTGATTCAGTATATAATCCATATCTTTTAAACAGTAAAAAAGTTAAAGTTATTTCAGTAGCACCATTATTTGCAGAAGCCATTAGAAGAATACATAGACAGGAGTCAGTTAGTCCATTATTTGATGAAGTGCCAATTGGAGTGATTCAAACCGATTAATTCTTACCAAAATGCTAACCAAAAATTATTTATAAAATATGCAGGAGGACTATAGTTTGAACATTTCATTCGAAACAGACATACCCGAGAACCAAGGAACATTGTCAAAAACAATTATCGAATTTATAGATGCTTGCGAGGCTCAGAATTTACAATTAAACACCTTCATGTTAATTTGTAATAATAAAGCAATTACACAGTTTTGGAAGAAGCCATATGAAAAAGATTGTGTTCAGCTTTTGTACTCGCTTACAAAATCATTTACGGGCGTGGGGGTAGGTATTGCATCTGATAAAAAGCTTATAAACCTTGAGGATAGCGTTATTTCTTTTTTTCCTGATAAATTACCTGAAACCATATCAGAAAATCTTCAAAAGATGAAAGTAAAGCATCTTCTTTCAATGACCTGTGGCATACACGAAAATACATACGGAATGCTTTATAATCAGGATGATTGGATAAAGGCTTTTTTAGCTCAAGATTTTCCACATGAGCCAGGTACATATTATAGATACAGCACTCATGCCTCTCATGTTTTGGCGGCTATTGTAGAGAAGGTAGCAGGCATGAGCTTCTATGACTTTCTAAAGATAAATCTCTTTGAACCATTAGGTATAGCTAAATCAACATGGGAACATTGCAAACAAGGAATCACTGCAGGCGGTATGGGTCTTGGGCTCACAACAGAATCCATAGCAAAATTTGGCCAAATGCTTCTAAACAAAGCAATGATCGTATACTCGAAAAAAGTAAACATCGTAATGGCTATGGATATCAAATGAAGACTGGATATAATGGAAGCTTTAATCATCCAGGAGGATTTGGAACATTATGTTATATATCTCCTCGTAAGAATATTGTTATAGCTACAACGTCAAGAAAGAAAAACTACGAGGAAATTATGGATTTGATTCAGGAAAAGTTTATTGAATCTCCTGTTTGTTGCCAACACTCTGAAATGTCAAATGATTATAAAAAACTAATAGAACGGATAGATACTTTGACTTACCCTACTCCTGAATTTATGCCCGTTCTTCCTGAAGCGTCCCAGTTATATGGCTCATACATTATAAGTGACAATTCTCACGGATTAGTTAAAATTTCATTTGAAGAAAACGGACAAAATTCATTAATTATGCATATGCATTATTTAGATAGAGAGAGTAGTACTTTACAATTTGATTTTACAAAACCTATAGAAGACTACGATATCTTTGTTAAAGATATTCAGTTCCATAATCAAAAATATGTATCTTATGCGGCATGGATTACTCCAAGTTTACTGAGATTGACCATTATTTATTTAGAGACACCTTATGTTGTAACATATGATATTTTGCTTGTTAATAAAAATATAGAGATTGAATTCAAGATGAATGTATCTTTGAATCTGAAAAATTTCAGAGCTACGGGAATTAACTCTAATATTACAATGTAGGCATCATGCGAAATTAGTTTAATTTACTGGCTTTAGATTCGTTATTATGTGCATTGATATATTAGTTAAGATATCGTCCGAGAGAGCAGCATCTGTACTGTTCTTGCTTTTCTTAGAAATCTTGCTTGAAAACAAGATTTTGAGAACTTCAAGAAATCATGAAAGGAATGAAATATCTATGAATATCTCTATAGATGTAAAACCAGATATAAAGATATTCTCATTACAAATATTAAGTACCTTGATATTATTAATTTCGGTACTTGTTATAGGTTATCTAATATTAAAATACATAAAAAGCAGAAGGTAAAAAAACGAATAATATATCTACAAATTTATTTGAAACATACTTGTGCATGAAGAAGCACTTTAGAAAAGTGAGGGGAAGATCTTGAAAAACTTTATAATTGGGCAATATGGATTTTTTGACACGGATAAATTTGATAAGGATTATAGAGAAGGCTTCTATGGAATAGAAGCATGCTTACTAAAATCTAAGGAGGATATTTCTCTATTGCAATTAGAGGCTAATAAGAAGAATTTACATATAGGGATACACTTTCCACTAAGAGCTGGCGTTTTTTCATTTAGAGACCCTTTGTTCCTTGATTTAAATGTAAACACTAGAATGCAGGCATTTGAAGCCGCAGAGAAAGAATTAAGTTTCATTAAGAGAGAAAATATTAATCCACGATACATATTGTTCCACTATCCTAAGCCTGTGATTATTAATAATGAGTTTGATTTAAGCAGATGGAGATTTTATCATAAATCCGAATATGTTTTTGAATCTGAATATCCTATAGATAATTTCATAGAATATAGCGAAGTTTTATTTGAATGGTTGAATCGGAAGTCCCATGAATACAACTTTATTCCAGTTCTTGAATTCGATGCCCTTAACAAATATATTATTGAAAATACATTCGTGGAAGCTTTATTTGATAAATACAACAATGTGAAAGCGTGCTTGGATATTGGAAGATTGCATGTTCAGGACAGAATTGATTTAAACTTTAATGCTATAGATATATTGAAAAGGTTTTCGAAATATTCAGAAGTAATTCATCTATGGAATGCTAAAGTTGGAGAAACTGTCGAGCATTCGCATTTTCCGCTATTACCTAATCTAAAACCTATAGATGGATGGGCTGATATTGAAAGGTATGTTGAAGTAATAAGAGTAGAAAACAAAAATATCAAGCTATTATTTGAACATAGGTCAGATTTGATCTCAAAAGAAGAACTGGAATCATGCTATAGATGGATAAATCAGCTGTATAACAAGGACTAATTTATTTAAATTTGATTTGGTCCCCAGACCTTTTCATACCTCAAAGACGTAGGTAAGTGAAGAGACGTTAGATGATATTCTTAAATATACACTTTTGAAATTTAGTAATTCAACCAAGAAAAAATAGCACATGCTAGGATTCTTGAATATATTCTGAGTGGAGAAGATTAAAATTTACTATAAGTAAATTAGCAATTTTCCGAATGTTTCTGTGCGCTGCTAAAGAATAATATTAGTGAAAATAAGTATTATGAATATGACCCATTCATAAAGCTAATTCACATCATTTATATTATATGGTAAAGGAGGTCTATGATGAAAAAATCATTTAAGGTGATTGTAGGAATTGTAATAGTTATATTATTCTGTTTAATTACTTATGCATATTTTAATGTTTCAGGTGATGAGATTGCTGGTGTGTCGAATATCACAACATCAAGCAATGTAGTAATTAAAAAGAGTTATCAAGGCACCACAATTGAGCAAGAATATGTACTTAGTGCTAATCAAATTGAGAGATTAAAAGCATTGATTTTGCAGTCTGATTTTACCAGAGATTTATCAAGTACAGTAAGATTTAATGACAAAGATATGTATGAAATCATTATAAACGATAATGACGCTGGTGTTTGGCTAAATATAGATTGTATTGGAAATGAGTGGATTTCAATTGCAAATCAATTTAACGGAAAACATTTAAAAATAAATAACCCAAATTGGAAAAATACTCTTGAAGAAATAATTGTACTATCAAACTAAGATTATTTTAATATTATCCTAATATTATCGTTTGTATGTACTAACAGCTTGTTATTGACTATAAGCATGAAAATATATTTTTTTATTAAATAATTAAGAATATGACTTAGTAGAAAGGAGTTTGTATGCATCCAATTTTGATAGAATTAAGGGAGCAATTAGAGCTTACGGATAATATATTTAAAGATAGTATTAATCTGCTTTATAAATACAACAAAGGTATTGTTGCAGAGCACTCAAAAGATGTGGCTATTGAGGCAGAACGACTTGCAAATTTATTTGGGGAAAATTGCAAAAGTGCAAGGATAGCAGGCATTTTACATGACATTAGTGCTGTTATCCCAAACGATAAGAAGATAGAGGTTGCAGAATCTTTACATATAAATATTTTATCCGAGGAGAGAGAATTTCCCTTAATCATTCATCAGAAAATATCTAGAGAAATTGCAAATATATTATTTGGAATAACAGACGAAGAAATACTAAGTGCTATTTGTTGTCATACGACGCTGAAGAAGAACCCAACTCAGCTAGAAATGATTTTGTTTATTGCAGATAAGCTAAAATGGGATCAAAAAGGAATACCGCCTTACTTAAATAATGTACAAAACGCTTTAAAAAAGTCATTAGAAGATGGAGTGTTTGCTTTTACAAAATACTTATATGAAAATCAATCTGACCTAAAAGTAGTACATCCTTGGCTAGTTGAAGCACACAATTTTTTTAGTGAATTGATAGGTACAGAGGCACACAATACAGCATTTGATTAAAGGAGTACGGAAGATAAAATGATAGAGACTAATAGATGTATATTATCTAAAATACAAAAAAGCGACTATGAAGACGTAAAGATGCTTTATACAGATGAAAAAGTAAGGCAATTTCTTGGTGGAATCATTGAAGAAAGTATATATATGATTAAGTTCAATAATATGTGTGATGAAAGTAATGATTACCTATATTGGGTAATTAGACATAAGGAAGATAAACAATTTGTTGGACTAGTTTCTTTAGATTTGCATCATGATGGTATAACTACTGAAATCTCATATCAGCTACTACCTAAATGGTGGGGATATGGATATGCAACAGAAATAGTTCAATATGTTATTAGTTATGCCTTTAAAAAATTAGGATTAATAAAAATAGTAGCAGAAACACAATCAGCCAATACAGCATCATGTAGGCTGTTAAAGAGAATAGGAATGAACTTAGAGGAAACAGTTGAAAGATTTGGTGCAGAGCAGTCAATATTCGGTATTAGGAATAAGGAAACAATTTAAAGGGGGATTCATTATGAATGGTGAGGCTATATCAATAAGAACTATAGAAAAAAATGATATTATAAAAATAGTAACTGCCTTTAATCAGCCAGTTGGATGTGAAGGAGGATTTGAGAAGTATATTAATAACTGTTTTGAGCAAAACGAAAAAAAAGAGAGAGTAACATTTATAGCGTTTATCAATAATGAAGTAGCTGGATATGTAAATATTCTTTATAGATCCTTTTATCCGCATTTTTTGGAGAAGAACATTCCAGAAATAAATGATTTAGTAGTTATATCGAAATATAGAAGGAAAGGCATAGGCAAGATGTTAATAGATAAATGTGAAAAATTTGCTTCAAATACGTACGATTACATAGGTCTTGGAGTTGGATTATACAAGGATTATGGAAGTGCACAGAGATTGTATACGAAAAATGGATATATACTTGATGGAAACGGTCTTATGTATAAGAATATTGAGGTAAAGCCAGGGAGAGATGTTTTTGTTGATGATGATTTATTACTATATCTATATAAAAAAATCAGATAGTTCCATAGGACAAGTCGCACTTTGAGCAAAGAGAAAGGCTAATCATAAGTTTTTATAATATCAAAATGAATTTCAAGGTATCAGTATATATAAGGAAGGAGCGATATTTTGATTAAGGAATCTTTTATTAAAGTAAAATCATTTTGGGGGCATGATATTAATAATCTTTTCTTAACACAAACACCAAAATCAGATTCGATTGTCATTCTTTTTCCTGGGGCAGGTTATAGTTGTGAAAGCCCATTACTATATTACGCTAGAGAAGCAGTATTACAGGCTAAATGTGATGTATTAAGCTTAGAGTATGGGCATTTTAAAACTAATAATTCCTTCAAGTCAGAGTATGTTGAACAAACTTTTCAAGAGGTATATGCTGCAATTCAAATAGTTCTATCGAATTCATACAAAAGGATATTTTTTATTAGTAAAAGTTTTGGAACATCAGTGGCAGGAAGAATCAGCGAGCTATTAAATCATGATAACATCAATAACTTGTTTTTAACTCCGACATCGAACACTATCCCTTATATAGTTAAATCTAAATGTGCCGTGGTAGTAGGAACAAATGATGAGTTTTTCTCTAAAGAGAATATTGATTTGATAGGAACATATTCTTCAGTGAATTTACATATTATTGAAAACGCAACACATTCGCTAGAATCAAGAGATGACTGCATAGAGAGTATAGAAATATTAAAAGATGTAACTAAATTATGTATGAATTTTGTACAAAGAAAGTGATTTAGTTTAATTGAAAAAATTGAATATATTTAGGATGTGAATAGACATGTACAGATCTATGCTAGAATTTGTTAAAAATAGATTAGAACTCAATGGGGGTGAGGAGTGTAATATTGATGCTTTTCCATTTCGTAAACGTTCAGAGCATATCTGGCGTGTATTTTTATGGGCAGAAAGGTTAGTATCAGAATTAAAATTTATTAATGAAGAAGCTATACTTGTATCGGCAATATTCCACGATGTAGGATACGGTATTGGAATAGATAATGACCAGCATGCTGAGAACAGTGCAAAGATATGTAAAGACTATTTGATAAAAAGTGGATTCAGTATTGAATTTATAGACTTTGTTACATACCTAGTTAGAAATCATTCTAAAAAAGAATTAATGTCTATGAAAGATACGCCAATAGAATTAATTATATTAATGGAAGCTGATTTACTTGACGAAACAGGAGCATTATCAATTGTTTGGGATTGTATGATGGAAGGTTCAGGACAAATACAAAGCTTTGAAAAGGCATGTGAACATATAAAGAAATATTCAGCTAAAATCTTAGATACTAATCCTATGATTACAGCTAAAGCAAAGAAGTTTTGGGAAGAAAAGCAAAAACTCACCAAAGAATTTATTAAACATTTATCATTTGACTTGGGAATTGACTAAATATATTTTGAACAATAGCATCTGATACATCAGATAAAATATATTGACAGCATTGATATTGATAAAAGCATTTTTAAAATAATTGAAGCAAAATTAGAAAAATGGAAGCTCTAAGTAAAATTTAAGCGTCGCTTTATCTAACATTATATTCCATAAGGGTTCATCCAGGTGATCTTAAATACAGGTTTTTTATTTTGTTTGTATAAAAATGTACAATAAAAATTATTTATATAATGCAATTATCAATCATAATTCGAAAGGAGCCGTGTAACATGAATATAATAAAAAGCAAGTATGATATTTTAGTAGAAGCATGTTGTTTTTTGTGCCTAACGGGTGTATTGATATATTTAGTAGTAGCATGGCAACATATTCCTAACGAAATACCAGGGCATTATAATGCAATAGGAGAAATTGACAGAATTACAAGTAAAGGATCTTTAATTGCACTTCCTATTGTAGCATGGATTATGTATATTGGAATATCTATAATAGAAAGATTTCCACAAATTTGGAACACAGGAGTGAGAGTAACAGAGGAAAACAAGGAAAAAGTATATCGAATATTAAAGAATATGTTAGGTACGGTCAAATTGCTTTTAGTTGTAGCGTTTTCATATTTGACTATTAATTCTGCTATGGCAAAACCTTTGTCAGTTTTGTTTTTACCAGTTTTTTTAAGTCTAATTTTTGGTTCACTGATTTTTTTTATTGTAAAATTAGTAGCAGCTAAATAGTAAAATTCAATTTTGTATTACTATGCAAAATGAGCATGATCCTTAGGACTTACATTCACAATATTATATAATGAACTTCAAGGGTTATCTGTTTTTAAGAGAAGGGCATTGAATAAAAAAGATTATTGACCTTAAATCCAAAAAGAAAGGAAGACTAAGATGACTTATCAAATTGCCATATGTGACGATGAATCTATTATTCTCAAGTTATTGGAAGGGCTGGTAAGAAGGTGGGCAGAAAAGAATAATATTAAAGTAAAAGTTGAGATTTTTTCTTCCTCAGAATCCTTTCTATTTACATACGAAGAAGACAAGCGTTTTGATATTTTACTTTTAGATATTGAAATGTCGGGCATGAATGGGGTTGATTTAGCCCAAATTATACGAGAGCAAAATAAATCAATCCAGATTATATTTATAACAGGCTATATGAATTACATCGCTCAAGGTTATGACGTGGAAGCTTTGAATTATTTACTGAAACCGGTAAATGAAGACAAGCTCTTTGAGGTTTTACATAAGGCAATAGAGAGAATTTCAGTCAGCGAAAAGGTTTTGTATATAGAATCAAATGGAGAGATGATTCAATTACCTTTACATAGTATCCTCTATGCCGAAGTAGATCGTAACTATATAACCATTTATAGCCTAGAAGGTAAGTATACTAGAAAGCAAACGCTAAAGGAGCTAGAGGATGAATTAGATAAACGGTTTTTTAGAGCAGGACGCTCTTTTCTAGTTAATTTGATGCATATAAAAAGGACAAGTAGAACAGAAGTAGAGCTCAAGAATGGAGATATTATTCCTTTATCTCGTGGTCGATATGAAGAAATTAATCAGGCTATTATCAACTATTTCTAGGAGGTAGGCAATGAGGTTTTTTAATCAGAAGAAAAGAAAGCAAATTGAAGCATATCAAGCAGAATTGATGCGAATTCACTACAATGAAGTAGAGAATATGTACGAAGATATGCGTGGTTGGCGACATGATTTCAAAAATCATCTCCAGATATTAAAAGGACTGGCAATTCAAGGGGACCTTAAAGCGGTAAAGGAATATCTAGACCAATTAGAAGTTAGTTTAATAGAGATTGAACCTCGTGTTAAAACAGGAAACAAGATGACAGATGCTATATTAAATAGTAAGATTTCTCTTGCCAAGTCAAATGATATAGAGGTAATTGCTGATGCTCATGTACCAGTAGCACTAAGCACACCAGAAACAGATCTTAGTATTATCATCGGCAATCTATTAGACAATGCCATAGAATCAAATCTAAAAATCTCCCCTAATGAACGTTTTATTAGAATCTATATGGATATGAAAAACACACAGCTATATCTTTCAATTACCAATGCTGCTGAACCTATAAAGAAAAAGAAAATGTCAGGAATATTTGCATCTACTAAAGGAGCTGATCATGGTTTAGGTCTAATCCGCATAGATGAGGTAGTTGAACGGCATGGAGGCTACCTAAAACGTAACAGTGAAGCAAAAGCATTTACCACTGAAGTATTGCTGCCTCAATAGAATGCCTTTTAATTGACATTAATAATTTCGTCCCCGATTTACTACTTTTTATCCCCTAAAAAATTATGAATTTGCATCTTTGATATACTTTAGACATAGCAATAAAGATATTAGGCAAAGGAGACAAGTATATGAAATATGTAAAGGAGCGTTCTAAATATGGAGTTTTCAGCAATATAATTTTCATGCTGAAGCAGGCTAGGGAAGCAGCGCCTAGTGTAGTCTGGCTTGTAATTTTAATGGCTATTTTAACCGTTGGCTTACAGGCTATACAGCTATTGTTTACACCTGCAATACTTCAAACTATAGAAGAACAAAAATCATTACAAGATTTATTGCTGATGATTCTACGATTTACGATAATACTATTAATAGTTAATGCACTTCGTGCCTACGTACGAGCGAATACTATGTTTGGACGTATAGAAATCCGTAGTAATTTGGTTTCACAAGTCTCACAAAAACAGGGAATCACCTCTTATCCTAATATTTTCAAGTCAGACTTTCAAAAACTATTGAATCGTGCTACTAATGCTTTATCTGGAAACGATGAGCCAGGTGAAGCTATATGGGAGACACTTTCTACTATAGTTGAAGGTTTCTTAGGTTGTGTAGTATATCTATTTTTTATGTCGATAATTGAACCTTGGATTATACTATTGACAATAGGTACAACTATTGTCAGTTTTCTCTTAAGTAAGAGAATCAATGAATGGGGCTACCATCATAGAGATGAGATTGTCAGTATTTCTAAAAAGTTAAACTATATTATAGGGCGGTCCAGCAACAACATAGATGCTAAAGATATTCGTATGTTTAATATGAAGCTTTGGCTAGAAGAGGTTTATGAGAAATCCTTTAAGCTATACCGAAACTTCCATTTTAAATCGCAGAGAATCTATTTTGGTGCTGATCTTATAGATTTGATTCTTACCCTATTAAGAAATGGGATAGCCTATATTTATCTGATCAACATTACCATAGAAAGAAATCTAAGTATTGCCAACTTTGTATTATTATTTACAGCAATAAATGGTCTAACCCAAAAGATTAGCAGCTTGCTTAAAGATATTACAAAACTTCATAGGGAAAGCTTAGAGATATCTACAATTAGAGAATACATTGGATTTAAGGAGCCATTTAAATTCGAGGAAGGACTAGCCATAGAACCTAATCCCAATGGTGAATATAAAATTGAACTAAAGGATGTTTCTTTTAGATATCCTGGTGCAGATGTAGACACTCTAAAGTGTATTAATCTAACTATTCAGCCTAGAGAAAAATTAGCAGTTGTAGGGCTAAATGGAGCAGGTAAGACTACATTGGTAAAGCTGATAACTGGATTATATGACCCTACAGAAGGTGAAGTCTTACTAAACGGAAAGTCAATAAAGGACTTCAATCGGTTTGATATATATAGGCATTTTAGTTCAGTATTTCAACAGTTTTCAGTTATAGCAGGTTCATTATATGATAATGTGGGTCAGACTGGAGAAGAAAATATGGATTTAAACCTTGCTAATTCTGTTATTGAACAAGCGGGACTATTAGAGAGGGTATCACGATTAGCTAAGGGTGGGCATACGAAATTAGTTAAGGACGTATATGAAGATGCTACCCAATTATCTGGTGGAGAATTACAGAGGCTGATGCTGGCACGTGCTTTGTATAAAAATGCTCCAATTCTGATTTTAGATGAACCCACTGCTGCGTTAGACCCCATGGCTGAAAATGAGATATATCTCCATTACAATGAGATGACAGAAGGGCGGATTTCCTTATTTATTTCTCACCGTTTAGCTTCTACTAGATTTTGCGATCGTATTGTATTTATTGGAGACGGTAAAATCCTAGAGGAAGGAACTCATAATGAGTTGATGATGAAAGATGGAGCATATGCAAATCTATTTCATGTTCAAAGTCGTTACTACAAGGATGAAGAAGGAGGTATGGCTTATGAAGGATAAAAAATTAATCTGGAAGAAAAATCTTCGTTCGTTTAAACTGTGGTGGTCCATGTCTCCAAACTTATTGATTGCCGGACTCATATCTACTTTGATGGAAGCACTAAAACCACTTATTCCCATATATTTGACTGCTCAGTTAGTAGGTGAAATAGCTGCAAACGGCGATATAGATAGAATAAAATTTCGAGCAATACTATTAGTTGCAGTTACCTTTATAGCAAACTTCATGGCTGCGATTATCTCCCGATGGCAACAGGCTGAGGAATCACTCATATCTCAACATTTGGAACGACTTTACTCTGATAAGTTTATGGAAATAGATTTTGAATATGTTGATGCTGCTAGTACTCAGCATTTACGTTCGCAAATTCGACAGAACGATACTTGGAGCTCATGGGGCATGCGGCATAGCATATATATAATAAAAATTGGATTCCAAGCTATCTTTACCATAGTGGGAGCTTTCGCTCTTTCACTGCAATTGTTTTTAACTCCTGTCTCAAAAATAAGAAGTGAATTTCAGCTATTAAATACTTGGTGGGTTAGTATGTTTTTTATAATTATAGTTATTGGATTAACCATGTTATCCCCGCTATTACAAAACAAGGGAGATACATATTGGGCAAAGGCTGCAGAAGGAGCGAAGATGGGTAATCGATTATTTAGTTTCTTTGGTTTTAGAATGTTTTACGAGTTAGAGCGTGCTACTGATATGAGGATGTATCGTCAAGATGTTATTTCTCTAGAAAAATTTAAAGAAGATAGGACCTTTAATTTAGGTGGACAAATAGCCAAATTTGCTAAAGGTCCCATGGGATTATTAAAATCAGGCTCGCAAGCTATAGCAAGCCTATTGATGGGGATTATTTTCTTATATGTTGGAATAAAAGCCTGGGCTGGAGCTTTTGGTGTAGGTGAAGTTACACAATATGTAGGTGCATTATTGGCCTTATCAAATGGAGTATCACTCTTAGTTGAAAGCTTAGGATTGATGGGGAACAATACTGACTTTTTAGATACGACCTATGAATTTTTAGATATTGGCAATGAAATGTATCAAGGAAGCCTTACTGTTGAGAAAAGATCTGATCGTAAATATGAAATTGAAGTGAGAAACGTTTCTTTTAAATATCCGGAAACTAATGAATGGGTATTAAAGAATGTGTCCATGAAATTTAATATTGGTGAGCGTTTAGCAATAGTCGGAGCCAATGGTTCTGGTAAAACTACACTGATTAAATTATTGTGCCGCTTATATGACCCGACAGAAGGTGAGATATTACTGAATGGCATTGATATTAGAAAATATGATTATAAGGAATATATGTCAATTTACTCAGTAGTATTTCAAGACTTTAAGCTATTTGCATTACCTCTTGGTGAAAACATAGGAGTTTCAACTGATTATAATAGAGAGAGAGTTTATCAGGTATTAGAGGAAGCAGGATTTGACATAAATAAGGATAATTTTCCTGACGGTTTAGATACTTATCTCTATAAAAATGTATCTGAAAAAGGTGTAGAGATTTCTGGTGGAGAAGCTCAGAAAATTGCAATCGCAAGAGCTTTATATGATAACGCTCCTTTTCTGATACTAGATGAACCGACAGCATCCCTAGACCCTATAGCAGAGGCTGAGATATATCAGCAGCTTAATCAAATAGTAGGTAACAAGACTGCAATTTTTATATCGCATAGACTTTCATCCTGTCGTTTTGCAGACCGTATAATAGTCTTTGATAAAGGTAAAATCATAGAGCATGGTACACATGATATGCTTGTTCAAACAAAGAGCAGCAAATACTATGAGTTATGGCAGTCTCAGGCGCAATATTATGTGTAATATAAAACGGTAAGAGTAAGTTCTTACCGTTTTTGCTGTTAATATTACTATGGCATGCTATTTATGGTAAAATGTAGGTAGAATTCAAAATGTACAGAGTGAAAATTTGGATAACAATGTATTTGAAAGGCACAAACCTAAGGAGAAGTGATAGTTCCTAGTTACTGATATTTTAAAAAGGGGTGATAATAACCATGATTGAATTTGGCAGGAGTGCTAGATGGTATAATTCCTTTGAAGAGGAAATTAGATTTTCAAAGGAACATGAGTTTAGTTTTATGCAGGTTTGGTATAAAGAAGGGGATATCCTTTTAGATAGGGTAGATGAACCAAAAGAAAAATTAATAAAAGATAAAGGATTTCCGATTATCTTTCATGCATTGCTTGACATAAATGATTTTGAAGAACACATACCGAAACTTTTAAATATTTTGAATTATTTTTCTCATAAAGAGCTAATAATCCATCCTATTTGCCATAGTGAAGAGATAAAAAATGATAGCATAATTAAACTAGCTCAAAAGGTTTCCTTTGCTAATGAAATTTTATCAAAACATGGTATTATGTTATTCTTAGAAAATAATAGCGCATTAGATCCTATTAACTATACAACACATGAATTAGAAACTATGTTTTCACAGAATCCTAATATAGAATTGCTTTTAGATATAGCACATATAGACAATTATGAACACTTAAAAGGAATAGTTAAAATAAAGAAACCTAAGATGCTGCATATTGCAGATAAGCATTTTGATACTATACATGAGCATTTACCAATAGGAGACGGAGAACTTGATTTTAGATATATTTTCACTGAAGTCCTCAGTGATTTTGAAGGTAAGATAATTTTTGAAGTAGTTGACAAAGATGAAAAAATTATAAAATCTAAAAGAATAATAGAAAAGATTTTAGAAGAGCAAGGTTAAGAGCTTTGTATAACATTGTATTTGTGCAGGGAGTACGTGATATGGGCTTAGGGAGGTGAAACCTGGTTAAAAAATCAGTTGGTTAGGTGGCGTATAATAAAAAGCACACTTTTATATTAACATCTAAGTTTATGCAGATTTTTTGAACCAGTAAATCGAATGAATATTATAATTAAGGAAATGTCAGAGAGTTTATTTCTGACTACAGCAAAAATGATAACTGAATTGATGAATTATCATAGAAAGTTAAATAATGCACCCAAAGAATATTGGCAAACAGATGAGCAATCTATAGAAACCTTACATAATTGGATTGAAGAAGGAATTATATATAATATCTTTTTGGACGATGAAATGGTAGGATTTTTCTTTGTTAGATTTGGCGGACAAAATGTAGCATGGCTGGAAGATTTATTTATCTTAGAACAGTATCGAGGAGAAGGAATTGGAAAGTTTGCTATGAAAAAACTAGATGAGCTAATGATAGAAAAAAAAGTAATAGCAATGTTTGTGGACGTTGTTCCTAGAAATACTAGTGCATTAAAGCTATACAAAAATTGTGGGTTTGATCATCTAAACTTAATACAATTAAGAAAAAATTATGATAAAAAATTAGATAAAAACGACGATATTGAAATCTTAGGGATGAACTTTAAAAAGTATTAATATTTATATGTTTGTATTTGGAAGGGAGAAGTCTCTTTCTATGTAGACTGCTTTAAATAAAGTATTAGGGGAGAAATTGGATGAAAAGGTTTGATAATATAGAAACTAATAGACTAATATTAAGAGAATTAGAAGAGACTGATATTCAAGAAGTTCATAAATATGCATCTGATCCAGATGTGTCAAAATATGTACCATAGGGTCCAAATACCTTAAAACAAACTGAAGAATTTGTGAGAAGGTGCTTAGGATACCAATATCAAAAAGATAGACTGGATTTTGAGTTAGCTGTAAACGAGAAAAGAGATGGGAAATTAATAGGTGCTTGTGGATTACATATCTCAGATAAGAAAAATAGGGAAGGCTGGATTGGGTATAGTACCAATAAATTCTATTGGGGAAAGGGATATGGAACAGAAATTGCGGAAACCCTCTTAGATATTGGATTTAATCAATTCAAACTACATAGAATTTATGCCACATGCCACCCTAATAACTTAGGTTCAGAAAAAATATTACAGAAAATTGGTATGCAAAAAGAAGGATGTTTGAGAAAACATATGTGGGCAAAAGGCAGCTGGAGAGATTCATTACTTTATGCTGTTATAGAAGATGAGTACAATAGATAGAACTATATATGGTATAACGTGGGATGGATATGAAAGAGCGGATGGTTTAAAGGAGGAGAGTTTATTTAAAGATGAAGACATACCATTTTAGCTGAAGAAAGTAATAGGGCAATAATCAGAGCAATTACATCTGATAAATATTTTGCGTATGCACTAATAAATAAGGAAAGAGTGAACTATAATGATTTACAAATATTATAATGATGAGAAGTTTGAAGACTTTGCTTGTGGTAGAGTTATATATGGCAGGGCTGGTTTTCCCAACTATCCAGTAAGGATTGCAGGGGAAGTATTTAAAAGATGTCTAGAATATTTAGATAAGAAGGAAGGGATTACTGTATATGATCCTTGCTGTGGAGGAGGTTACTTATTAACTGTTCTAGGATTATTAAATCCTGAAATTGTAATAAATATTATTGGTTCTGATGTTAGTGATGAAGCAATATCTCTTGCAAAAGACAATCTTTCCTTATTAACAGTAGAAGGAATATTAAAACGTAAACAGCAAATTAGCGATATGATTGCTAATTTTAACAAACAGTCGCACAAAGAGGCACTTAAAAGTGTAGAAGTGTTTTTAAATATTGTAAAAAATAGACGAATTACTCCTAAAATCCATTGCTTTAACGCTGATGTTTTAGATATAGAATCACTTAAAAAATATGATGTTAAGACAGATATACTCATAACTGATGTGCCATATGGCAATCTTGTATCTTGGTCTGATGAAAATGATAATGCTATAAACCAATTATTAAATAATGTCATCTCTGTTCTACATAAGAATTCTATTTTAGCAATTAGTACTGATAAAGGTCAAAAGATTAAGAATGACCATTTCTTTAGACATGAAAAATTGAAGATAGGAAAAAGAGTAATATATATATTGCAGTTAAAGGAGTAGAACTTAATGAATGATTACAAAAGATATAAAGGTAGATGTGATATGGTCGTTTAAAGGGAAATTCAGATAATATAAAATCTAAACTCAAATGTAGTGCTAAAATCTTAGTTATGTACTTTCTTCGATTTTTAATTGTTAGCGGAGTTACATGAGACATCTTTATATAGTTCGGAGGGGAAAGAAAGAATGAAGTTTTAAAAGAGAATAAACAAGTATTTGAAGATATAAAGCAAGTAATGCTGATCGCAAAGGAAAGTATAGCTTATCAAGTAAACACTGAGTTACTTAATACTTATTGGAAAATAGGAAGAATCATAGTAGAACATGAGCAAGATTCAGAAGAACGTGCAGCTTATGGCAAAAGATTGTTAGATGAATTGTCTAAAGAGTTGACACAAGAATTTGGGAGAGGTTTTTCCGTTTCTAATTTACAGTTTATGAGAAGATTTTATCAAGAGTATCCAATTCAACAGACACTGTCTGTTAAATTAAGCTGGTCTCATTATTGTGAACTTTTAATTATTTCCGACCTACAAAAAAGATCTTTTTATGAAAAAGAGGCTATAAATGCTGGATGGTCTGTTCGTGAATTAAAAAGACAAATAAAAACTTCTCTTTTTGAACGAATTTTATTATCAGAGGGTAAAACCAATAAACAAACAGTTTTATCATTATCTCAAAAAGGAATTGAAGTCTCTAAGGCACAAGATATTATGAAAGATCCTTATGTTTTTGAGTTTCTTGGTGTACCTGAAAATAAGCCAATGATGGAAAATGACTTGGAAGAAGCTTTAGTTAAGCATATTGAAAAATTTTTATTAGAGCTAGGCAGAGGTTTTATGTTTGTAGGAACTCAACAGAGAATTACTTTAAATAACAATCATTACTATGTAGACATGGTTTTTTACAATAAAATATTGCGTTCTTATGTATTGATAGAACTGAAAACTAGCAAACTAATGCCTGAAGCAGTTGGACAACTAAATATGTATCTAAATTATTATCAATCAGAAGTTAATGATGAAATTGATAATCCTCCAATTGGTATTATACTCTGTACTGACAAAGATAATGTTGCCGCAGAATATGCTTTAGGTGGGTTATCTAATCAGATATTTGCATCTAAATATACACTTTATATTCCAGATAAACAGAGATTAATAAGTGAAGTAGAAGCTGTTCTCGAAGAATGGCACGAAGAAAGTAATTAGAACCCTAGTGCCAATTAGACATTCTAGTTAGAAAAACGGCTCTTGATAATTATGGACAGGCATCCAATATAGCGAGGTAATTGAGATGTAAAACCGTGATAGTGCGGTGTCCTGCCGTGAATTGTTTATAAGGTGGAGGTAGGTAAATGGATATAACGTTAAAAACAAGAACAAAGGAACATGTTATGACGTTTTGGCATAAGACTCAAGATGAGGAAATAAAAAAGTTATTTCCTTTTAGTATTGAATCTTTAGAAAAAGCATTAATATTATTTGAGGAATCTCTGAAAAAGGATGCTTCAAGCTACGGAAAAGTAATCTATTTCAGGGGGAAATATATTGGAGATATTTGGTGCTATGGTATAGATGAAGCCGATGAAAAAATGGCTATGCTAAGTGTCATCATTTTTGAAAAGAAATTGTGGGGTAAAGGCATAGCAACAGAGTCTGCAAAGACTTTTATCAAGGAAGTATTTAAAAAGTACAGTATAGAAAAAATTGGAGCATTTACATATTCTAAAAACTACGGCTCAATAAGTTTGCTGAAGAAGGTTGGATTTTCTGAAATTGAAACATTTATTGAAGATGGCATTGAATCAAAATATTTTGAAATACAAGATATGGGCTAGTCTGTGTAACCCAATGGGTAGCAGTAGTGGTATCGGACAGACCGTAGTGGTAACAGGCAAAGCCTGCCACACTAGAAGCTCGCTATTTCAATGGAGAGTAGTTCACATCAATATACTGAAAAACATTTATTATATTAAAGACTCAAATGGAAATAAAGAATTTTGCAATAACGAAAGGTAAAATATAACATAACTAAGTTCTAGAACATTATGCAACTAGTCAAATATTGAAGGAACAGAGGTGAGTTTTTGAGAATAGCATTTTTAGATAGGGATGGAACAATTGTAGAAGACTATAAGGACGAGCTATGGAGTGACGTAACCGAACCCGTTTTTTTAGATGGAACAATAGAAGGACTCAAAAAAATAAAACAGAAGGGCTATGAGATTATTATCATTACAAATCAGTATTTAATAGATGAGGAAATTATTTCAATAGAAAAATATCAAAGCTTTACAAATAAGTTTTTAAAAATATTAAAAGATAATGGAATTCAAATACTAGATATATTTTATTGTCCTCATTCTAGAAAAGGAAGTTGCAGTTGTATGAAACCAAAAGATGGTTTGGTAAAAATGGCGTTAGAAAAATATCCGGAAATAGATTTAGAGGACTGTTTTATTGTAGGAGATTCCCTATGCGATGTTGAATTAGGAGAAAGGTTAGGAATAAAGACTTTTGGTATAGGGATAGGGAAAAAAGAAGGAAAAACGGTAGTGGTTGATTCATTGGAAAATGTGGTTAGGTACTTATAGTGGAAAAAGCCCATTACATAATAAGGAATTCAATTAAGTTCTAGGTAAGGAGTGATGTTTTTGATTTCATATAAAATTTATTCTGATGATTTGAAACAATTAGAAATAGGAGAAGGCTTTTTTGAAGGCTGGCCAAACCCCCCTAGTAAAGAAAAGCACAGAAAAATATTAGAAAAAAGCTACAAGTCTTTAGTAGCAGTAGATGAAAAAAGTAACAAAATAGTTGGATTTATTAATGCTGTTAGTGATGGTGTGTTATCTGCCTATATTCCTCTTTTAGAAGTATTACCTGAATATCAAAAACAAGGTATCGGCTCTAAACTGATTAAAAAAATGCTAGAAGAATTAAACGACTTTTATATGGTTGATTTATGTTGTGATGAAAGCCTGCAAGCATTTTATGAGAAACTAGGCATGATGAAATCCCAAGGAATGATATGTAGAAATTACAAATATCAGTGCGGAAGGGAATTATAAGTTTCAACAAAAGCTTCCTTGTTAACATGAACATAGAAGCTTTTATTAGAGAGGACGGTTTAAATATGATAAAATTACTGTATGGAACATCTAATTCCGCAAAAATACAGCATATGAAGAGAATGATTGATAAGCTAGAAATAGAAGTAGTGAGTTTAAATGATATAGGTAATCCAGCTATTAAACAGATTAGTGAAATAGGCAATGACCCATTAGAAAATGCCAGAATTAAAGCTATGTCATACTATAGAGAATTAAAAATACCTGTATTTTCTTGTGATTCTGGGCTATACGTTGAAGGTTTGGAAGGCAAAAAACAACCAGGTGTTCATGTTAGAAGAGTAGATGGGAAAGAATTAAATGATAATGAAATGATAGAATATTATACTAAATTAGCAGCAGAATTAGGTGGAGCTGCCAAAGCAAAATACAAGAATGCAATATGCTTAGTAATAGATGAAGAAAACATCTTCGAATATGATGGAGAAGATATAGCATCCGAAGAGCTTCTTATAACATCAAAGCCTCATTATAAGAGGATTAATGGATTTCCTTTAGATTCTATTTCTATTGAAATAGAATCAGGACAGTACTATATGGATATAGATGAAAAAATTGATTGTAATAATGAATATAAAATGGCTAAAGGATTCAGAGACTTTTTTCTTAGAAATGTCTTAAAGTAAAATAAGCTTTCAATATTAATGGAAAAGAATTTGTAAGTAATAAATATATTTATAGAACTGATTTTTGAGGTGATTTACGTGGAGTTAATGGGAGAAAAAATAGTGTTGAAGCCGTATACATTAGAAAGATGTCATGAATTCTATAAAGATTATATTTCAGACCCAGCAATGACATATGATAACTATATTTATGATAAAGATGAGGTTGATACATATTTTCAAAACAAGGTTCTAGATACAAAAAGACGATTTTTTGCAATCTGTTATGATAATAAAGTTATTGGGGAAATACAGCTGAAGCGCATTGATTTTGAAAGGCTTTGTGGGACTCTAAGCATTCATTTGGTAAATGACACGGTTAAGGGAAAAGGATTTGGAACAGAGGCTGAAGAATTGTTAATTGAATATGCGATAAAAGAACTAGGACTTCACACGATTTATGCAGATGCCATACATAGAAACAATAGAAGTAAACACATCTTGGAAAAGCTAGGATTTGAGCATATCTATGATGATGAGGCATTAGCATACTATAAATATAGTTCCCAGTAAATTTATAGAAAAAACTATAGCTTTCACTGAACTTACTTAATTAATGTCAGTAAGCTTAAAAGATAATAGATAAAGATAATAATGGCTGAGGGTTTACTGCTGGAGTAATTGAATTAAGTGAGTAGGCTGAAGATGCAGCAATAACAATTAGAAATTTAAAGTGAGGTATAAAATGAGTCGAAGCGAGAAAGCTGTTTTTACAAATATGTGTATGATATATAAAGACGAATATATTTTAGTACAAAATAGACGTAATCCTAATTGGCCGGGGATTACATTCCCAGGAGGACATGTAGAACATGGCGAATCTTTCGTAGAGTCTGTAAAGCGTGAAATCTTTGAAGAAACTGGACTAGCCATTGAAAATCCAATTCTGTGTGGGGTAAAGCAATTTCAGACAATGCAAGATGAAAGATATGTTGTTTTGTTTTTTAAAACCAATCAATTTGAAGGAGAACTGAGCTCTTCAGAAGAAGGAGACGTTTTCTGGATCAAAAAAGAAGATTTAAAAAAATATGAGCTTGCTAATGATTTTTTAGAAATGTTTAGTATTTTTGAATCTGATAAGGTTAGTGAGTTCTATTACTATAAAGAACAAAATAACTGGGAGAAAAAAGTTTTATAAGCAAATAAAATGATTTATTTACTAAATTCGAGGTAACGATCTAAGTTGTACCCAGATATAAAAGACATTGCTCTATTCAGGGGCAAAACCATAAATAAGTATCAAACTAAGAGAACAAAGGGGTTATAATTATGCTAAAGGTTAACTTTTATGAATTAAACACAGTCGAAGACAGTAAACTTCAATTTGCAGTTATTATGGCAAGGCATAAAGGTAAATGGATATTTGTAAGACATAAAGAGAGATTGAGTTGGGAAATTCCAGGTGGGCACAGAGAAGAAAATGAAAGTATTGATATGACAGCTTCAAGGGAATTAACCGAGGAAACTGGGGCAAAGAAGTTCAATATTACTCCGTTGTGTATATATTCAGTAGTTAGAGATGAAGCTGAATCCTATGGACAATTGTTTCTATCTGAAGTGGAATGCCTTGACGAATTACCAAATTCTGAAATAGGTGAGATTAAATTATTTGATACCATGCCTGAAAGCTTAACTTATCCTTTAATTCAGCCATACCTGTTTAAGAAGGTTGAGAAATCTTATATAATGGAGGCATACAATGACTCAGGAAAGAAAATTTAGAGAAGGATTAAAAGAAGGAGATTTAGAAAAAATAAGGAAAGTATCCAAAGGAGATGTACATAGTCATTGTGGGCTAGGTATGAGATTTTCTACTTTTTAGGGACTAAGAGCATAACATATATATATAATTTATGAATTGAAGGTTTGCTGAGGTAATGATAGAATTAGCGTAATGCAAGGAATAATTAGAAAAGTGACTGATGCATTTGTAAAAAGAAGTAAAAGACTGTACTGATTAGCAAAAAAAATTATAATATACATTAAGAAGGGAGAAAAAGAATGAGTAAAAAAATAATTATGATATCTTTAATATTGAGTATTCTAGCTTTAACAGCCTGTAATAGCAATGTTCCTAAAAAGGGAGACAGCGTAGATGCAGTAGATAATGAAGTAATTCAACAAGAAGATAACATTGAATCTAGTGATAACAATGAAACTGAGACAGACCCTGTTGAGGAAGCTTTTGACACAGACGAAGGTGATGGAGAACCAATGGAGGATATTGATATTATCACCCATGAAGATAATCCATTATTAGAATTAGCCCGCCAAGGGAAAGTAGATGGAATTGAATTTAGAGTGAATTCATCTACAGATGAAATTATTGAAGCATGGGGACTTCCAGATGAATATGATTACTTTATGGGAGGATTGTATTTTAGGTATGATGATAGAGATGTCCTATTCTTTACTGATGCTGAAATTAATGGCGATGAAATAGTACCTGGCAATATAAAATGTATAGGGATATTTGAAGAGAACAAAGAATTATTTAACGTAAAAATAGGTATGACCTTCAAGGAAATCGTAGCAGTTTTAGGCGAGCCTACATACATATACACCCTTGAGCAAAATGAAGAATCTGAGCTATTAGCAGGAAGCTGGACTATTATTTATGATGTAGGAGATTATGAGATTGAATTTGTCTCTAAGACTGAAAATGGACCAGTAGATACAGTTTATTTTTGGGGAAAAAATTAAATAAAAATCCTTGCTGAAAAGAGGATGTGATTTTATGAACTATAGACAAAAAGCTATTATAGAGTCCTTATTTGAATCGATAGTAGTTATTGCCATTATAGGCGGAGTAGCATTGGGAATAGAAATACATTATGGATTTTTTGGAGTCTCAGTATTTTCTATAGTAGCTTTATTATTCTTGCAGAAAAAGAAGAAGAAAAACAACAGAATAATGGTGAAAAACGAAGTCAAGACACAATGGGGGAAGGAGCATAAAGAGAAAAGAAATTTTCAGCACATTGAAAAAATGTATAGATTCCTCATTGAAAAAGAAAAACAGAGCTTTATAATTGATAATACTACATGGACAGACTTAAATATGCACGATGTATTTTCAAAAATTGACCACACAAAGTCATTACCAGGTATGCAGTATTTGTACAATATGCTTAGAAGACCTATTTTTGAAGGGAAAGTACTTAATAAAAGAAATGAAGTTATTAGTCTACTATTAGAAAACAAAGATATTTCCCAAGAAATACAATATCATCTTTCTAGGTTAAGCAAGAGCGAAGGGGATAATATATTCACATATTTTAAAGACGGAGTTAATGTTGATATAAAACTAGCTAGAGTATATAAAATTCTTTCATATATGCCATTTTTAATATTGCTATTGTTTTTTGTTAACGTCCCAGTAGCTTTTTTTGCATTGATATTAATCATAGGGATTAATTCTATATTCTATCAGATTAATAAATACAAAATTTATGAAGAAATTGAAACCTTAATGTACATAGGAAGTCTTATAAGATGTGCCGAAAATATAATTAAGCAGGATACAGGCATGATAGATTTGGAACAGTCTAAGATAAAAGAGCTATTAAAGAATTTGAAAAGTGTAAAAAAGAATGTTTCTAAAATAAATGCTAATGATGCCTTTGGCTCAGAGGCAGAAATAATAATCCATTACTATAATATGATAGTGCTGAGAGAACCAAATATATTCTATAAGACAATGAAGCTAATGAACAAATATAAAGAGGATATTTTTAGGCTTTATTTTATAGTTGGTAAAATAGATGCTTACATCTCCTCTGCATCCTATAGGGATGGATTAAAATATTATTGCACGCCTTGCTTAAAAGATACAGGCACAAGCTTTTACCTAAAAACAGATGAGCTTTACCACCCACTACTAGACAATCCAGTATCCTATTCTTTTGAATTAGATAACATAGGCGCATTGATTACAGGGTCAAACGCTTCGGGAAAATCTACTTTCTTGAGGACTATCGGAATAAATTCTATATTTGCACAAACCTTAAATCTTGTATTAGCTAAGAACTATGAATCATCCTATTTTAAGCTATTAACTTCAATAGGGACAGTTGATAGCGTTGTTAAAGGAGACAGCTATTTCATGGCTGAAGCTAAGTCCTTAAAAAGAATAATTGATATACTTGATTTAAACGAACCAGTTCTTTGCATACTAGATGAAATTTTCAGAGGTACTAATACAGCAGAGAGAATTAGTGCAGCATTAGAAGCATTGAATTATATGATTAATAAAAACTGCCTAGTTGTTGCAGCTACTCATGATTTAGAATTGACAAGCTTAGTTAACGATAAATATAAGAATTATCACTTTAATGAGTCTATTGAAAATGATGATATTATTTTTGACTATATATTACACAAAGGTCCATGCACAAGTAGAAATGCAATAGCTATTTTAAAATATCTAGGCTATCCTAAGGAGTTATATGAAAATGCATCTAGAGGAGCGGAAAGATATTTGTAATATACTTAGGTAAACTTATTAAAGAGGAGAATATTATGCATGAAGTGGAGGTAAAAGGTATCCTGTCATCTCAAAATGGGATGAATATATACAGGGGATGTACTCATGGCTGCATCTATTGTGATTCAAGAAGCAAATGTTATCAGATGAATCATGATTTTGAGGATATAGAGGTAAAAATAAATGCTCCTAAGCTATTAGAAGATACTCTTCACAGAAAAAGAAAGAAATGCATGATAGGAACTGGAGCAATGACTGATCCATATATCCACCTAGAAGAAAAACTAGAGAACACAAGAAAGTGTATTGAGCTAATTTATTCCTATGGATTTGGACTAGCTATACAGACCAAGTCAGCAAGAATATTAAGAGATATAGACTTACTTAAAAAAATTAATGAGAAGACTAAGTGTGTAGTTCAGATGACTTTGACTACCTATGATGAGGCTTTGTGCAAAATTATAGAACCAAATGTCAGCACTACAAGAGAACGGTTTGAGGTACTAAAGATAATGCGTGATAATGGAATTCCCACAATAGTTTGGCTGAGTCCTATTTTACCCTTTATAAATGATACAGAAGAAAATATCCGAGGAATTCTTGACTATTGTATAGAGGCTAAGGTACATGGCATTATTTGTTTTGGAATGGGATTAACCCTAAGGGAAGGAAATAGAGAATATTTCTATCAAAAGCTAGATGAATATTTTCCAGGAATGAAAGCTCGCTATATTAAAAAGTACAACTATGCATATGAGGTGCCAAGTCCTAATAATGACAGGCTGATGAGTATATTAAAAAGAACCTGTGAAGACTATGGCATAATGAACGGAATTAAAGAATGCTTTAGTTATCTTCATAAATTTGAGGAAAAAAATAAGCATGAGCAATTAATTTTACCTGGATTAGATTAGCTTATATTAAACAACAGGGGGACACATAATGATAGAGTATAATTTAGCTAAAAAAGAAGACATAAAGCAAATTGCCAGATTTATAGCAGAAGTTAATAGTAAAGAAGAAAGTCATATTGGTTACTGCGGAACTGATAGAGAAGAAATAGAAAATTCATTAATAGAAGATATAACAGATATACCTTAAAGCGCGTTTAATAGGAGGACTGCAAAATGAATAAATACAAAAAAATAGCAGTTATTATAGTATGTATATTTATGATTATGAATATTTGGACAACACTCTTATTGAAAGACCAGGTAAAAAATCTACAAAATGAGATTGGAAGGATGCATTCTAATTTTAGTAATGAAATAAATCATACTAATCGAAGCATTTATGATATGCAAAACAAGCTACTGGATAAAATTGAAAAAGGCGAGAGTCTATTAACTTCATTTGAAACAGAGGTGGAATACAAAAACGAACAACTTGAAGTTACAGTTAAAATCGTGCCAAAGGAAAAACGTGCTGATGAAATAATCTTTTTGACTATAGGAGATGAAAAGAAAGAGGCTGTCTCAATTAATAGCTCAGACTATACTGCAACCTTTGTATTTAAATTACCTCAACAAATTATCACTACTGTTTCATTTGAATCACTAACAGGAATAAGGCAAGAAGTTCTACCAGAAAAAAATATTGAAAAACTACTTGCATTAGGCTATGAGAGTAGTTGGGATGCCGAGAATACTCCTCCAATAAAAGAGACAGAAATTCTTACACTAGTAGTATATGCTCAAGATGAAAAGTCAAGTTCTCTATTAGAAGGAATCCCTACTCCTACAATCGTCATAAGAGACAATTATACAGATATAGAAATTGGTCGAAAAGAAATGCAACCAACAGAAACTAAAGCAACCTTTAGAAATGAAGAGCTAGGTGCTATTACCTTTAATGCAGAGTTAAGCGAATATGGTAAAAAAGAAGGCGCATATGCTATATGGATAGAGTTAAAAACAAAAGGTGGTATTTCTTACAGCGGAGAGATTGCTCACTTTAGTAATGAAATAAATCAAGGATATTCTGCGGGAAGTGGAACAGGTGAATTGTACCCTAAATGGGAATAGTTTAAATCAAATAATTTTAATAAAAAGGGGAGGCAGTAAAATGTTTGAAGTTAACAAAGTTTATCATGGATTTAAATTAATTCAAGAAAGCAAAATTGATGAATTACAATCAATAGGAAGGCTTTTTTACCATGAAAAGTCAGGTGCAAGGCTTCTTCATTTAGAAAATGAAGATGATAACAAGGTGTTTTCCATTGGGTTTAGAACACCACCAACAGACGATACAGGCGTACCACATATTCTAGAACACTGTGTATTAGCAGGCTCTAGAAAATACACTACTAAGGAACCATTTATGGATATGGTAAAGGGCTCACTACAAACCTTTATCAATGCCATGACCTTTAGTGACAAAACCATATATCCTGTTGCCAGTAGAAATGAAAAGGATTTCTATAATTTAATGGATGTCTATCTAGACGCAGTGCTTTATCCTAGAATTTATGAGAAACCTGAAATTTTCATGCAGGAGGGTTGGCACCACGAAATATTCAATAAAGAAGATAATATTACATACAAGGGTGTAGTCTATAATGAGATGAAGGGAGCATTTTCAGCTCCAGAGACCATACTAGAAGAAGCTATTTCTGAGTCACTATTTCCGGATACATGCTATAGATATTGCTCAGGTGGAGACCCGGATGCTATACCAGATTTGACACACGAAGCATTTTTAAATTTCCATAGGAAGTTATATCATCCATCTAACAGCTATGTATTTCTTTATGGCAATGGAGATATAAACAAACAACTAGCTTATATAAATGAAAACTACTTATCGCATTTTGACAAAATAGAAGTAGATTCTCATATTATAAGACAAGAGCCTTTTACTGCAAGAAGAGAATTAACTGATTATTACAGTATTTCATCAGATGATAATGCTGAGAATAAGACATATTTAAGCATGAATTTTGTGTTAGGAGACAATTCTGACCTAGAATCTTATTTAATGGGTAATATTATTTCACAGATATTAATAAATTCTGAAGCAGCGCCTTTAAAGAAAGCTCTGATTGATTCAGGTATTGGTGAAGATATATTTGCGACCTCTGGAGATGGCTTGCAGCGTGCTATAGGAATAGTTGCAAAGAATACTTGTGCAGATAAAAAAGAAGAGTTTGAAAATGTTATATTTAAAACATTAAATAAACTAGTTGATGAAGGCATAGACAAGGAACTAATAGAAGCATCAATTAATGTAGTAGAGTATGATTTAAGAGAAGCCTCAGATTTTGCAACAAAGGGAATAATATATAAGATTCTATGCATGGACAGTTGGTTATATGGTGGCAACCCAATTGAACATCTAAAGTATGGTGAAACAATTGAAAGATTAAGAGAAAAAATCCAAAGCAGTTATTTTGAAGATTATATTAAAGAGAAGTTTATCAACAATAATCATAGTTCATTAGTTATAATTGAACCTAAAAAAGGTTTGGCTGAAGAAAAGGAAAGAGTTCTTCAGGAAAAACTAAATGAGTTTAAAAATTCCCTGAGTGAAAAAGAGCTAGAAAAGCTAATAGAAGATAATTTGAATCTTAGAAATATACAATTATCTGATGATACAGAGGAAGCAAAGGCTACTATACCAAAGCTTGCAATATCAGATGTTGAACCAAAGGCTGAGGCTATTCCTCAGGAAATAATAAAGGATAACGAATTAACCATATTGTTTCATGATATATTTACAAGTAAAATAGCATATCTGGAATTATATTTTGATAATTCTATGATTGAAGAAGAATACATTCCATATATGACATTGTTAGCTGGATTATTAGGTAAAGTAGATACAAAATCTAAATCCTATGGGGAATTATCAAATAGTATTTATGCTAATACAGGAGGCATTAATTTTGAAACTGAAGCATTAAGAAAAGAAGCTAACGGTCAAGAATTTATACCTAAGTTTATAGTTAGTGGTAAAGCTATTGGAGATAATATAAGAACCTTAATCAGCCTAATGGGTGAGCTGATTTTGGATACAAAGCTAGAAGATTATAACAGAATTAAAGAGCTGCTGCTACAGATAAAATCAAGGATGGAAATGAATATCTCTTATAGAGGTAGTGCAGTTGTAGCAAGTAGAGTGAGTTCATACTTCTCTGCAACTTGGAGATATATAGAAAAACTAAAGGGATTAGATTACTTCTGGTTTATATCTGATTTAATCGAGAACTTTGATAATAGAAAAGAAGAAATAATTACAAACCTAAACTATGTATATAACAGAATATTTAATCTAAATAATTTAATCATAAGCTTTACAGGAGATAAAGAGGATTTATCTATCGTAAGGGGTAACTTAAATATCATAACTGAAAAACTAAACAAAGAGAAGTTTCCTCAAGAAAAATATAGCTTTGAGGAAGAAAAATTAAATGAGGGTATCTTATCTAATTACAATGTACAATATGTAGCTAAGGGATATGATTTCAAAAAATTAGGTTATGATTACAATGGCAGTATGAGAGTTTTAGCAACCATACTGAACGGAGATTATCTGCACAATAGAGTAAGAGCTCAGGGCGGTGCTTATGGAGTTAGTATCTCAATCGAGAGATCAGGACAATTAGCAGTTTCCTCCTATAGAGATCCTAACCTTAAAGAAACTTTATCAGTGTATGATAATATGTCAGATTTTATAAGTAAATTGGATTTAAATGAAATTGAGCTTACACAATTCATTATAGGTACAATAGCACGTCTAGAACCAGCAATGACTCCTTACAAGAAGGGGCAAATTCAAGCTAGAAGATATATGGTCAGTACGACCAAAGAAGATATTCAAGAGATAAGAGATGATGTATTATCTGCAAATATAGAAAAAATAAAATCCTTTGCACAATTGTTAGATGATTCAATGAAACAAGAATATATATGCGTACTAGGTAATGAAAATAAGATAAAAGAAAATGGAGAGGTATTTAACAAACTTGTTAAGTTGACGAAGTAAAACAATGGACCTGATTTAATATATTGAATCAGGTCCATTAAAGTAGCACATCTAGTATAACTAAATTGGATAAGGGGAAGATGCTGTTTCATAAGATAAACTAAAATAGTATTATTTGGGGGATGTTATGAAAAGTCATTCAAAGAGAATATTGATTATTTTATTAGTATTCATAGAACAAAGCATTAAACTAACAATTTCTGTTTTTTTCTTGAACTATGAACTACCTATTATAAAAGGGTATATAAGCTTTTTTCCAGTACATAATGATAAATATTCCTATCTTGGCTCATTGCTTAATTATAATTTCGGGAAAGTATTAAATTCTATGGTGGCTATTATTGTCATATTCCTAATTTATTATATATATAGGTTTGTACTAATCAAGGGTAGGAACTCAAATTTAGTCAATGCATCATATGTTTTGCTTTTATCTGGGGCCATATGTTCCCTAATAGATAGAATATTTTGGTCAGGGAGCCTAGATTATATTTGGATACATGGATTTTTTGTATTTGATTTAAAGGATGCATTGCTTTCACTTGGTACGGCTACAGCCATACTTGAGTTAATAATATATGCTAAGGAAGATTCAAAGAAACTGCTAAGAATAACGAGTATAAAGGAAGATGTAATTTTTATTAAAGAACTTGGTAGTTTTGTTAAGGAAGACATTTTGAAAAAAGTTAAGAAAGGATAGTACTATAATGCAGAAAGAAAAATACTTGATTAGCACCTAAGAATATCCGATGCTGATAATTGGTACAAATAGATAAAAATATAAGAATCCTTAGAAGGTCTTTGAGAAGCAATTGTAATGGAGCTCAAAGACTTTTTTATTGGAAAATAAAGAATAACTAAGAAGGTGTTTTTAGTATATTATTGAATATTATAGTAGGGAAGTTATTATACTATGGTGAATTTATACAATCTATAGGATTTCATACTGTAATCATTTGAGGAGGAAAAGCTATGAGAAAGTATTTATTATTTGTTTTGCTTCTATTAATAATGTTAACCTCTACAGCATGTGATGATATAGTTCATAATGAGCCACCTGAGATTTCAATCAAAGTAGGGGATAAGGAAGTAGGCTATGTTGTTGGCTTGAATCAGTGGGATGGTGCTATTTATGATAGAGAAGATACATTCCTCACAATTATGAAAGAGGGTTCTGATATTGAAGTACCCTATGCTCATTTAGGAGAAATCATTGAAATAGTATTTAAAGGGGCTACTCCAGATAAATATGAATTAAAAGATTACATCTTAATGGAAAATGGACTTATTAAGTATACAGAAAAAGAGGGAATAGAGAGACCAATTGAATTGACTAATGGGAAGGCAACTTTTGAGCTTGATATGCATTGGGCAGCATTTTTAAGCTCACATAGCAAAGATTATGAACAAGGAAGAACGTTTAGAGGATTTAGGCTTACCTGTAGTTGGGGTAATAATGAGTGTGAATATGGGTTTGTCATTAGAACAGATGCAAGATAGTTGGAAAAGAGGAGGTAAGAGCATTAATTGTATAGCAGGTAAACTAATAGATACCAAAACTTCATTTAAAGACTTTGCGAGAAATATCATTGTAATCAGATTATCAAGGATTAGCACAGGAAAAATAAATCATAAGTACTATTTAGAGTCTTTGAGAAACAATAACTACACAACTCAAAGACTTTTTTCATTCAAGAAAAATAAAATAATTGTAAAGCTAGAAGGTATTTATAGAAGGACATTGAATATTGTGGAAAAGGTACTTTAGCAATTGAGCATTATTAAGAATATATATAGGGGGTAAAAAATGAAATATAAAGCTATATTTTTTGATAGGGACAATACTTTAACTTATGCAAATCCACGAAAGATAGAATGGCGAAAATCCACAATTGAAAGCTGGTCAGGGAAGACATTTGAGATGGACTACGATAAAATGATGGATTTATTTGATAAAGCGGAATATGATAAAAATGGATTTAAAAAAGTTGAAGACGAAATAGAATTTTGGAAGCGCTATTATTTACAAATGCTAATAGGAGAAGGTATTCAAGAGGATTTGGATGAGCGGTCAAGACTGTTGTTTACTGAGTTCTGGTGTAATGAAGAGCGATTGTTATTTGAAGAGGTAATAGATGTACTGGAGTATTTTAAAAAGAAAGGATATAAGATGGGGGTTATTAGCGACACATCTCCTTCATTACAATTAACACTTGAAAATTTGGGATTAGGAAAGTACTTTGATAGCTATACTTGTTCAGACATAGTTGGCGCCATGAAGCCAGATCCAAAGATATATAATGTAGCCTTGAAATCTTTAGGGGTAAAGGCAGAAGAAAGTATTTATGTTGACGATTACGACATAGAAGCTGATGGTGCAAGAATTTTAGGATTTACATCATTTCATATTGATAGAAATAATAAATCGCAAAATGATTGGACTATTCAATCATTAAGAGAAATAGTAGATTATGTTGAACAGGTAGGATTAGGATAGATAGGCGGAGATAAAAATAGAACAAGGGAGAATCATTTTTCTAAATGGAGTTTCAAGTTCAGGAAAATCAACACTGTCAAGAGAATTAGTTAAATTAATGCCAGATTATTTTCATATTAGTATAGATGATTTTGATGTTTTTATAGAGATAATGGAAGATAGAGAGGAGATCATTTGATACCTGTTGAAACGGAGTACTTTTTCCATCGTACAATAGCTATGTTTTCAGATAAAGGAGTTAATCTTGTGGTAGACCATACTTTACATGATAGAAGTAAATACAATCTTTGAGAGCATAGAAGAGAATTCAAGAAAAATCATCGAGGAATTAAATAGTATAAAATATCATAGCGGGTGGATACAAACAAGAAAAAGTTTATTGGAATAGAACTTAACTAGCAAGAATGGCATTATGGAAAAGATAACTATAAGACAAAATGTCGGGATTTACAGAATGTCAAATGTGCCAATAGACTAATAGGAGGGAATATATTATGCAAAAATTAGAATATTTAGCCCGTGATGTATTGAAACAATATTCTATTTCTGATCCGCGACTTACTCATATCAGACATAATGAGAACTATACTTGCAAAGTAACTGATGGAATCACTAGTGAAGAATATGTCCTGAGACTCCATACACCAATAGAAGGATTTTCACAGAAGACTACACAGCATACATATTATAATTTATACTCAGAACTCACTTTTATTAAGGCTATTGGCGAAAATACTGATATACCTATGCAAAAACCAGTTATTAATAAAAATGACTCATTCATCTCAGAAATAATTGACCCGTATAGCAACAAGATTATATACGCAACAATCCTAACATGGATTAAAGGCGAAACAATGAGCTATGAAAATCCTAATTGGAAACAGCAAGCGTATCAAATAGGATTTATGATTGCAAAGCTTCATGATTTTTCATCTAACTGGGATGAAGGGAGAACACTCGAGAGACATAAATATGACACATCTAAAGTGATATCTGCAATAGCTTCAATTGAAGAGGCAGTTGATTTAGGGCTTATGGACGCAGACCATTATAGAATTATACAAAATGGTGCAACAAAAATTTTTGAGCTTATGGGAGAGCTTGATAAAAGAACTGTTTGTTCCAAGGGGTTAATACATGCTGATTTATCGAGAACTAACCTTATTGTTCATGAAGATACTGTTAACCCTATAGATTTTGGTCTCTGTGGGCATGGATATTTTTACATGGACTTAGGAGGCATCTTTGCTGATGCTAACTCAATACTTGTAAGAAAGGCGCTACTTGAGGGATATCGTAGTATACGTAAACTTCCAGAGTCAGATATGAAATACATTGAGGCATTTTTTGTATTGGGAATACTGTTATGCATGGATACACACTTACATAATCCTAAAATGAAAGAATGGTATTTAAGAAGAACCGAGCCAATATGTAGAGATTATATTATTCCTATGATTAGTGATGAAAGATTTTATGAAATAATATAACTGAAATTTGTACTGTAGCCTTTTAGGGACGGTTATTAGTAGCTCAAAGGCTTTTTTTATAAAGAATAGGAAGGTGCTACCTTTGCAAACTGTCAACCATAGGATTTCATAGTTATTGATGAGGATGAAAAGCTTTCAGAATTAAGGGAAGTGCTGGCAAGGGCAATGGAATAAAGATAGTTTTGAGACCAGAATAGAAAGCAGACCAGATGACTAGAAAAATGATTTATGAGCCATAAATGTCCATCAAAGTTTGAAAGAAAAAGGGAGGACATATAATGATAGAGTATAACTTAGTCAAAAAAGAAGATATGAAGCAAATTGCTAACTTTATAGTAGAGATTAATAGCAAAGAAAAAAATCATATTGGTTTCTGTGGAACTGATAGAGAAGAAATAGAAAATTCATTAATAGAAGATATAACAGATATACCTTTTCACGAAAGTTTCATAGCTGCTAAGGAAGATGAAAAATTGATTGGGGTATTAGGATTTGATTCAGACCTTGAAAGTAATAGTGCAGAAATATGGGGACCTTTTATAATAGAAGAAAAATGGGATATTGCAGTTGAATTGTGGGACGAGATGATGACGGTACTACCAAAGGAAATAAACATAATAAGCATGTTCGTTAATAAGAAAAATGAAAACTGTATACAGTTAGCAGCCAATTTACATTTCGATAAGGCAAGCGAACAAACCATACTCATCTTTGAAAAAAGCCATATTGATAAACTACAAGATACTACTATAATTGAGCTCTCAAGCGAGCATTATGAGAATATGAAGTCGCTTCATGATAAGATTTTTTCTAACACATATTATAGTGGTAGCCAGATAATAGATAGGATAAATAATCATAGAAAGGTTTTTGTAAATATTGAAAATAAAAACTTATCAGGTTATATCTATGTGGAGGTCAATCCTGAGTTTGGAGAAGGAAGCATAGAATTTTTTGCTGTAAATGAATCAGAGAGAGGTAAAGGCATAGGAAGTAAACTATTAACAATGGCATTACGATGGATATTCACGTTTGCATCAATAGATAACATCACATTATGCGTTAACTCAGAAAACGAAAAGGCACTTAATCTATATAAGAAAGTTGGGTTTAAAGAGAAACATCAGTTGTACTATTTTACTAGGAAAAACTAAGTTAATTTCGAGGTCAAAGATGATGAATTACGGCTTGGTATAGAATTATTAAATTAATTATGTATCACTATTCAGATTATAAAAATGTATCAAATGAGGAAAAAAATAAAGTTAATTATTGGAGGTAATAACTTGGGCAAAAACTGGTTTACAGTCGAGAAAATTGATAATAAAACCTTCTCGATAAGTGAATACAATCATTGGGAAAATGTGCACTCATATTTAGTTATAGGAAGTAAAATCGCATGCTTAATTGATACAGGCTTAGGAATAGGTAATATAAAAGAAATCACAGACAAACTTACTGACCTGCCTATTAAAGTGATTACCACCCATGTACATTGGGATCATATTGGTGGACATAGTTTGTATGATGATATTAGTGTTCATAAAAATGATTTTAAATGGATGAGAAATGGAATACCTCTTCCTATAGATGAGATAAAGAAAAACCTAGTAAAAGATGTTAAAGAGGAAGCATTTCCAAAGGAGTTTAATATAAATAATTATTGTCTATTTACAGGAGAACCTAATCATATACTTAGTGATAACGAAAAAATAGACTTAGGGGGTAGAGAACTAGTTATATTACACACACCTGGACATTCGTCCGGTCACATCTGTATATATGAAAGAGAGGGTGGATACTTATACACTGGGGATCTGCTTTATAAGGGGACATTATATGCTTTTTATCCGAGTACAAATCCAGTAGACTTTTATAAATCAATAATAAAGATAAGCGAATTAGATTATGTAGAAAAAGTATTACCTGGCCATAATGATATTAATGTTAATAAAAAATTTATAGCAGAAGTAAGACAAGCCTTCGAAGAGATAAAAGAAAAAGATTTGCTAAAACATGGTGGTGGTTTACATGAATATGGCTCTTTTAAAATTAAATTATAAAGATTTTTAGATATCATGATTAAATTAACGAATCACTGGAGGAATTTAAAGTGAACTATAGAAAAATTGAACTGCATACAAGTAATAATGATGAGAAATTAGAGATGCTTTTAGCCCAAATAGCTAAATGGCACAATCTCACACCAAAGCTATGGATATCTGATTATAAGGCTTCGGCAGAAGAGATAGAGGAAACAATACAGAGAATTAAAAATACAAAAAACGATGACTTGTATCTTGCTGTAGCTGAAGATGATGAAGGTCATGTACAGGGGTTTATATGGGCACACAAGCAAGAAAAGTCTAAGGATAGTGTTATGATTTTATCATTATACATTACAGAGAATTACAGGGGTCATGGGGAAGCAACGAATCTAAAGGTAATGCTAGAGGAATGGTGTAGGTGTGAAGGTATTAAAACAATACAAACGACAGTTCATTACAGCAATAGTAGTATGTTAGCATTAAATCAAAAGTTAGGATATGTTCCAGGAATGGTGTTTATGACTAAGACCTTATAAGGTATGATAGAGATTAAGGAAGATAAGATTTGTTTTTATGTCAGGCAAAATAAAGGGACTATAGTAAAGGAAGTAATAAATGATAAATAAAAACGGGAGAGAAGAAATGATTGAGTCAAGATGTGGAATAATCTGTTCAAAATGTGAATATAGAGAATCTACTGGATGTAAAAGCTGTGTAAATATAGACAAACCATTTTGGGGGGAAGTGTGTCCAGTAAAATCCTGTTGTGAAGATAAAAAATTATTACATTGTGGTGAATGTGAGATATTTCCTTGCGAATTATTAAACAGTTTTGCATATGATGAGGAGCAAGGTGATAATGGTATGAGAATTGAACAATGCGAACTATGGAGGGACAGAAGGGAGCATGAAAACAATAAAAAGTTATTTGACAATTGATTTGCAGTATAAAGAAATGGTAAGCAAATATACTTATATCGATGGAATAGTATCAATTATACTCTATACTTTAATTATGGGTGTATACTATATTATGGGAGTTATATATGATACTAAGAATCTTTACTTAGGTAATCAAATAAATATTATTCTCTCAATAATCTGTATTGCGTATGTACTATTCCGCGGTCATAAAATGTGCTCAATTGGATTCAGTAAGAAAAATTTTGGTAAATCATTGTTCATGGGATTAGTCGCTGGAGGTATTATCTTGCTAATTCAGTTATTGTCAGGAGTTATAGCTTGAAGACAATTTAATCCGGTATCAAAGCTTATGTCAAATTTCATGTACTATTTAATAATCATAGGTTTGATAGAAGAAGTTATTTTTAGGAAAAGTATTGAATATTATGGTAAAGGAAATTCTTGCTACATTCAAATAGCGCTAAGGAAGGTGAATTATATGGATGAAAATATGAGATTAGAGATAACAAAAAACTTTAAGTCCAGAAACATAGAGGTTACTTTTTTTGAAACTTTAGAAGAGGTTAAAAATAGAATAATTGAGCTTATACCTATAGATTGCTCAGTCGGTGTTGGGAACTCGAAGACTTTGAAGGACATAAATATGTCAAAATTATTAAGAGAAAGAGGAAATATTGTATTTGATAAGACACTTGCTGAAAGTAAGGAAGAAAGCAAACAGATAAAGAAGAAGTCTTTATTATCTGATTGGTATATAACAGGCACAAATGCAATTTCAAAAGAAGGACACTTGGTAAATATAGACCATAGTGGAAATAGAGTAGCAGCTATGATATACGGACCAGATAATGTAATAGTCGTAGTTGGAAAGAATAAGATATGTGATACATTAGATGATGCTCTGCAAAGGGCTAGAAGCATATCTGCCCCGATGAATGCAAAAAGAGCTGGATTCAATCCGCCATGTTTAGAATTAAAGAGGTGTATAGACTGTAGAACAGATGAAAGAGTTTGCTTTAACTTGGTTATTATAGAAGGACAGTTCATAAAGGATAGAATGAAGCTTTTTATAGTAAACGAAGAATTTGGATTTTAATATTCAATTAATTTAAGGACTAGAGCTTCCTAGGAGGTAACAACATGAATGTATTTACAAAAAACATAAAAGATATACAGCCAAGTCAACTATATATAAGTAAAACAAAGCTGGCTAAAGTAGAAAAATATCTAGATTCAGTAGATATATCTCATATAGAGCCCTTACCTATAAAAAAAATTGGAAAAAACATATTCTTTACAGATGGACATACTAGAGCATTTGCGTTGATGAAAAGGGGAATTGAGGAAGTTAAGGTTTATTGGGATGAAGACGACCTTGACTGGATACAATATTTGATTTGCATTGATTGGTGTAATAGAGAAGGGATTAAAAATATTGCTGATTTCAGTGATAGAGTAGTAGACGATAAAGACTACAAAAAGCTTTGGGATATGAGATGTGATTCCATGCAGAAAGGGTCTGTAGAAAATTTAGATTATTACTTAGATATTAGAGCCGTTTCAAAAAACAATGAAAAATGCAGTATCTGCGAGCAGGTGCTAAGAGCTCTGCCTAATTGGTTCGGAATAGAGGAAGCAATAAGGGAATATATTAACGGGGCTAAAGAAAATACATTCCTTTCAGCTTATGTAGGAGATACACCTATTGGCTTTTTATCGGTTAAAGAGCATAATGAGTTTACTAGTGAAATCTATGTAGTGGGCATATTGAAAGAATTCCATAGAAGAGGTATAGGGAAAAGACTTATAAAAGCTACTGAAGAAATATTAGTCAAGGAAAATAAGATATTTCTGACAGTGAAAACATTGAGTAGTTCACACCCAGATGAGGGCTATAGAAAAACAAGAGAGTTCTATAGGTCTGTAGGTTTTTATCCCTTGGAAGAATTTACTGAACTCTGGGGAAACGAAAATCCTTGTCTATTAATGGTTAAGAAATTATAGTAGAAACTGTATATATGAATATGAGAGTAAGGGGACTGGAGTTATGACAATATCTTTTAGTGATATACCGAGGTTTGATAATTGGAGCGTTATAGAGCCTGTTAATAAAGGATGGTCTGATGATAAGAAATACTACATAAAAACCATAGATGGTGAAGAATTGTTACTTAGATTGTCAGATATATCACAATATGAAAAAAAGAAAAGAGAGTTTGAAAGCTTAAAGCTGCTTATGGATATGGATATATTGTTTACACGTCCTATTGATTTTGGAATATGCAATAATGGTCAATCTGTTTATTCCTTACTTACCTGGATTGATGGAGAAGATGCTGAGGTTATTTTACCCAAGCTTAGTAATAGGGAACAATACCTGCTTGGGATTAAAGCAGGTATATATCTCAAGCAAATACACAGCATCCCAGCTCCAGAAAACCAGTCTGACTGGACAGAAAGGTTTAACCGGAAAACTGATAAAAAAATAGATATGTACAGAGCTTGTAGTATTCACTTCCGAGGTGATGATAAATTAATTGATTACATAGAACGAAATCGTCCTCTCTTAATAAATCGTCCCCAGTCTTTTCAACATGGAGATTACCATGTAGGAAACATGATTATTACACAAAGGGGAAAGTTAGGCATAATTGACTTTAACAGAATGGATTACGGTGATCCATGGGAAGAATTCAATAGGATTACATGGTGTGCAGAAATAAGTCCTATGTTTGCATCAGGGTATATTAACGGATATTTTGATGGAAACGTATCAGATAAGTTTTTTAGATTAATGGCATTGTACATTTCAAGTAATCAGCTTTCTTCTATTCCTTGGGCTATTCCTTTTGGAGAGGAAGAAGTGAATACAATGCTTAGACAGGTACAGAGTGTTTTGAGATGGTATGATAATTTTAGCACATATATTCCGAGTTGGTATGTAAAAAACCATCTTCCATGCAACCCCTAAAATGGTCTTTAAGTTTTGCAATGAATGTGAAACAAGGAAACATTAAATCAAATTAGAGATAGTCTGTAAATAAACAAGAAAAATACTTTTAGAAATCTACAGGAGGAAATTAACATGAGCTTACTAAGAGAGATTTTTGGTCCTAGCAAAAAAGAAATATGGGAACAGCTTTCCAATGAAATAGAGGCTGATATAGTTAACAGCGGGCTTTGGAAAGGAGATAAAGTTGTTGCTAGGGTAAAAGAATGGACAATAACTTTAGACACATATACTGTTTCCACAGGAAAAACCCATATTACCTATACTAGAATGAGAGCTCCATATGTCAATAAAGATGGATTTAGATTTAAAATATATAGGAAAGGACTTTTTAGCGGATTAGGCAAGCTTTTTGGTATGGAAGATATAGAAGTCGGTTTTCCAGGGTTTGATGAAGAGTTTATTATTAAGGGAAATAATAAGCAAAAACTGATAGAGCTGTTTTCAAACTCTAAAATACGTGAGCTAATAGAGCTTCAGCCACAAATCTCCTTTGAGGTCAAAGATGATGAAGGATGGTTTGGTAAAGAGTTTCCTTATGGTGTTGATGAGTTATATTTCCAAGTTACTGGAGTAATTAAGGATGTAGAGAGACTAAAGACACTATATTACTTATTTGCAGAAGTATTAGGGCAGCTATGCATGATCGGTTCGGCCTATGAAAAGAATCCACATATTGAATTATAATGCTTGAATATGATAAAAGCATATAGCATGATTTGCGATAAACCTGTTGAATTAGGAATTCAAGAAACAGTAGCAAGTGGAGGAAGAGACTGTATTTTTAAAATATCTTCATTAAATGATGAGAACTTACTATAAGCCTGTATAAGTACACTTAGGAAGGAGATGAATATGGAAGCAATTGAGACAATTTTTAAAAGAAGAAGTATAAGAAAATATTTAGATAAAAAAGTAGAAAAAGATACGATTATAACCTTATTAAAAGCTGCTACTGCAGCACCTACAGCTGCAAACTGTCAGCCGTGGGAATTCATAGTTACTGATGAGGAAGAAAAACTTGTTGAATTGAGAGACAAACTAATATTTGCAAGGTATAACGCACCAGTTGCTATAGTTGTATGTGGCAACATGAAATTATCTCATAAAGGGCCATCTCAAGAAATGTGGGTACAAGATTGCAGTGCTGCAATACAAAACATTTTACTTGCTGCAACAAGCATTGGGCTTGGCTCAGTTTGGATAGGCATATATCCCCTTGAAAACAATATTAAGCCCTTAAAAAAGATACTAAACGTACCTGAATATGTTACTCCATTGGGTATTGTATATGTTGGATATCCTGCAGAAGAAAAGGAAGCAAGAAATCGATTTGATGAAAAAAGAGTATACTGGCAGGAGTATGATCCCAACCGCAAGCATAGAGCAAAGGATAAACCTGTTATAGGGCATTATTAGATATATCACATATTTTTCTTTTTAGGGTTTGATAATGATAGATATGGGTTTTCAAACTTTATTATTTTTAATATATTAATCTTAGGAGTCATTATGAAGGATAAAACAATAAAAAATAAAAGAAAAAAATTCAGAATTATATTGATTGGCACGATATTGATGAGTATTTTAGCATTAGCATCTATACTAATTATAAATGCCTATGTCAAATCATCAGTTAAGGATAGAATTATTACAGTAGCTGATGCAATTTCCTTAGAGCCTAATTGCATCCTTATTCTTGGAGCAGGCGTCTGGGGAGATGGAAGACCAAGTCATATGCTTGAGGATAGACTTTTACAGGGTATAGAACTATATGAAAATGGAGTTTCTGATAGACTGCTAATGAGTGGAGATCATGGCAGTAAAGAATATGACGAGGTCAATGTCATGAAGGGATTTGCTATTGATAAAGGCATACCTTCAGATCATATCTTCATGGATCATGCAGGTTTCTCAACATACGAAAGCATTTATCGTGCAAGGGATATTTTTAAAGCTGATAAGGTTATAATTGTCACACAGAGATATCATATGTATCGTGCATTATATATTGCTGAAAAGCTAGGGCTAGAAGCTTATGGCGTTGCATCGGATCCTAGACAATATGCAGGTCAAGAATCCAGAGAATTAAGAGAAATACTAGCAAGAGTAAAAGATTTTTTAAATTGCATTTTAAAACCAGAGCCTACTTACCTAGGAGACTCTATACCAATAAGTGGTGATGGTAATTTGACTAATGATTAGGTTTTAGAAGTCAATGGTGGGAAAACGAGAGGAGATATATTCTGATTGTTTTACTATTAGAAGGCATTTAATAGAACATGAATTTATGGATAGGACTAAAGGATGCCAGATTTATTGGGTAAAGGAGAATGTGAAATGAAATACGAATGGAAAAAGCAAGAGAAAAAATTGTATATACCTAAACAGAAGCCAGAGCTTATAACAGTTCCAGAACAAAAATTTTTGATGATAGAAGGCAAAGGGAATCCAAATGGTGAAGAGTTTTCAGAAAGAATAGGTGTACTTTATTCATTAGCCTATGCTATTAGAATGATGCCAAAGCAAGGCTATACTCCTGAAGGATACTTTGAATATACAGTATATCCACTAGAAGGTGTTTGGGACCTAACAGAAGAGGGAAGGAAGCTAGACACACTAAATAAGGACGAGCTTTTATATACTATTATGATTAGGCAACCAGACTTTGTAACAGAAGAAGTTGTAGAGAGAGCATTTAAAAAAGTAAGAAAAAAGAAGCCACATCCATTACATGACGAAGTAACTTTTAGAACAATGGAAGATGGTTTATCAGTTCAAATGCTGCATTTAGGACCATATGATGATGAGCCGCAAAGTTTTGAAAAAATGAAAGAATTCATTTCTAATAATAATCTTGAAATAGTAACCTTAAAGCATAGAGAAATATATCTGTCTGATGCAAGAAAAGTTGAACCAACTAAATTTAAAACTGTTTTGAGATACAGAGTTAAATCAATAGATTTGTAAGACTAGTAAGAGACTGCGATGACCTTGTATAAAACAATAGATCGGGGGATTTTATAAATTGAATAGTATAGATAAACGGAATAGACTTGAAGAAGAGGTCTTTTCATATAGAGTATCCAAGGATAACAAGGTTTTTATATTTTGGCACGAGAAACAAGTAATGATATTAAAAGGTAAAGAAAGTGAGAAATTCTTAGCTAAAATAGCAAATGCAGATGGGTTTGAAGCACAGTTGATTATGGCTAAAATAACTGGTAACTTTAAGCATGGTAATGAGAAGAATAGTAAGAGATGATTGACGAAAAAGTTATAAAGGGGTTAAAAGGATATGAATAATACTTATATGAAAGAGTCTATAATTCAATCCATTCACAATGAATTAAATTCCATATACACATTGGCTGAAAATATTCACGAGTCTTTCAAAAGTGAGGAAGAATTAAGTGTATCTTACGGTTTCTTTAGTGGGAACTATATAAAGATAGGAGAAACACAGGAATATCAAAAATATCCTATTCCAATAGTTTCTATTGAGCAGAAAGGAGATATATGCTTTAACATTGATAGGGTAGGGTTCGAATTCTTTGTAACAAAGGAGTTATTAAAAGAAACAATAATCGAAAGCTTAGTAAATAATTATAGGGTTGAAATATACGGAGGGAAAGACTGTCTTATAGATTTTTATAATGAGGGTAAACCTATTTCAGATGTGCTTCATGATGTAAATAACTCAAGTGAGGATACAATTGGTATTGCAATATATTCAGAGGATTTTCAATGCAATAGCATAAAGGAGATATTTTTTAATGTGTGTAATCTTTTAAATATATAATTGAGAATTATTGTACATATGTGTAATAAATATAGTTACTATTTTAATAGTTAGGGGGAAAGCATATGCAGCTTGAAGAAATATATAAAAGAGGACGTAGTTATCCAGAAAACTTTTTTTATGGTGATATGTTAGGAAACGTAAAGAAGTACCAACTTCCAGAAGGAACATTCTTATTAGGTAATACTAGTGAGGAAGTAGAATTGTTATGGGGTGTAAATCAATTAGATGATTTAAGGCTTAGTATTGAAAAAATAAAGAAAGAGAATCAAGGCATAAATTTTATATTTAGATATGCTGGCAATCTTAATGACGTTTTTAAAAAGAAAGGAATAATAAATCAGTGGGGATATAGAAACAAAGATATTAACGTTGGCTACTTTTTCTCATTAGACAATATATCAATTGAATGTGATTACAAGGCTATTGAGTATTTAGATAAAAATGATATAAATGCATTTCTCTTGGTAGAAAAAGCAGTGTTCGATTCATTTAACGTATCTGAAAATGAATTGAATGATTGGTTGAACAATGGCGATCACATAATTCTAACCTATAAAGAAAGTAATAAGATTGTAGGGTTTATAATTATAGAATTATACGGAGCTAACAATCATAATTGCTTCATAAGAAATGTAGGGGTGCTCGAAGCTGAAAGAGGGAAAGGAATAGGGAAGAGATTAATGCTTTTTGGATTAAAAGAAGCCAAAAGAAAAAGGGCATTAAAGTCTATGTTATGGGTTGGATATGAAAATGTAATTGCGAGAAATCTATACGAGCAAATAGGATTTAAGTTAGACGAGAATGAAGCGGAAGTGGTTTTTCAGGTATAGATTGTAGATTTTAGTACTTGATAAATTTGATTCACATTTAAAATTTTTAGCAATTTTGGTCAAGAAAGCAATGCTTACTATATTGTATCCTTTTCATAAGGGGTGAAAGCATGAAAGGTTGGGAAAAGATTAATGCGGTTCAACGGATGCAGGACTATATTGAAGGACATATAAATGAAAATATAACATTAAAGAAACTTGCAAAGGCTGCTGGTTATTCACCTTGGCATTCTGCTAGGATTTTTAAAGAATTAACCGAGAAAACGCCATTTGAGTATATAAGAGCGCTTAGATTATCTAGAGCAGCAATCAGGATTAGAGATGAAGACATTAAAATAATTGATGTTGCTTTTGACTTTGTTTTTGACTCACATGAAGGTTTCACAAGAGCATTTTCAAAGCAGTTTGGCATGGCTCCTTCATACTACAGTAAAAACACTCCACCTCTAAAGCTTTTTATGCCCAACCGTATCCGTGATTATTACCTAAGTTTACAAAAAGGAGAGGATACTATGTGTAAAGAATCTAAAGTTAATACTGTTTTTGTTCAAGTTATTGATCGACCTGATAGGAAACTAATACTGAAGAGAGGCATTAAGGCAACACATTACTTTGAATATTGTGAGGAAGTTGGATGCAATGTATGGGGTATACTTACTAGTATAAAGGAAGCTATGTACGAGCCAATAGGAATGTGGCTTCCTCAAAACTTTCGAGGGCCAGATGCATCAGTTTATTCTCAAGGAGTAGAAGTACCTAAAGATTACAGTGGGATTGTACCAGAGGGGTTTGACATAATAGACCTACCACCATGTAAAATGATGGTGTTCCAAGGACAGCCCTATGAAGATGAAAAATTTGAAGAGGCCATCGCTGAACTATGGGAAGTAATGAAAAACTACAAACCCGAGATATACGGTTTTATGTGGGCAGATGAAGACGGACCCAAAATACAGCTTGAACCCCAGGGATACAGGGGATATATAGAAGCAAGACCTGTCAGGCAATTGAATAGATAGTAGAATGAGTATTCAAATCAAGTCTTTGAGATGTCATATTGGCATACTCAAAGGCTTTTTTATAATTTTGCTTTTTCAAATGGGAGGTATTTATACTAGTTTTGTTGAATATTACAATAGATACAATATTTTCTAGATTTATTTTTTCATTATTTTAAAATTAGTCATAATATATTGGATAAATAGCAGGAGGTGTAATTTTGATAGGAGAAAATTCAGTAGAAAAAAAGTCGCTTGGACATAAAGTGCTTTTAATTTTCTTAATTCTTTTGATAATTAATGCCGTTCAAGGTTATTTACTAGGATTATTAAGACAACAATTATTAGAGAGGGACGCAATTGGTCTTTTTAGGCCAGCAATTCTATTGTTACAAATGGGCATAATTCTACCGATTCTACTTAAAGCAACAAACATTAAAGTAAATGAGCTTGGACTGAATCTTAATAACATTAAAAAAGGGTTTGTATTAGCAATAAAATATTTTTTGTGGATAATTATTCTAGGATGTATAATGGCTTTTATACAAGCTTATCCATCGTATAGTTCTTTTGAGCCTCGTCAGTGGCGTGTTCTTCGATTTATAGATGAAGGGTGGTATCAGTTCAGTTCTATTTTAATAACCCCAGTGCTTTGGGAAGAGATTATTTCAAGAGGATTTTTCTTTGCTTATTTGACAAAACTGGGATTTCATAAGCAATATAATTTAAAACGCATTAAAGTAGATAAAACAATTCTCATTACTGCCATTTTCTTTTCGCTTACACATCTAGGAAATTTCATCGGAGTCGCCGCTTTGCCACAAATCATATATGCTATAATCTACATATTAGGTGCTATTATAGTAGGTTATATGCTTGGATTAATACGTAAGAAAACTGATTCTCTATTTTGGTCAATCATCCTTCACACTGTGGCCAACTTTGGAGAATGGGTGGTCAAAATAATGATACCCATAGCTTTAGTAAATAATATACCTAAGTAGACATAAGACTTACTTTGGATTCTAAATCATTCACCTAGAGGATTAAAGTACCCGTAAACATTGGGTTACTAAAACCATGTTTCGAGGAATATAGTTAAATATAGCATTTTCTTGTACATAACAAATCAGAAAGGAGTGACTAATTATGTGGACAAGAGCAGAACTTAAACAAAGAGCAAAAGGCGTTTTAAGATTTAATTATTGGAAGGCATTCTTAATCAGCTTAGTTATTTTACTTGCAGGAGGTGGTGGAGGTAGCGGTAGCGGAGGGGGGAGCTCATACAGATCCTATAGAGAACCTCCTAGAAACATAGATACAGGAACAATTGTAGTTGTGATAATTGTATTCTTATTAGTAATGCTATTTTTCCTAGCTTTACGAATTTTATTAGGATACCCATTGGAGGTTGGAGGTCAAAGATATTTTGTAAAATCAGCGGAAGATAAGGATAATAAAAAATGCTTTAGCTTTGCTTTTGAGGGACAAAACTATAACGGTATAATACCAACAATGCTGCTTCGAGGAATATTTACTTTCTTATGGTTCCTATTATTAATCATACCTGGCATTATAAAATCATATTCATATAGCATGGTGCCATATATTCTAGGTGATAATCCAAACATAGGAGCTAAAAGAGCAATAGAATTAAGTAATGAGATGACTTATGGACATAAGTTTGACATGTTTGTATTAGATTTATCTTTCATTGGCTGGTATCTACTAGGTGCATTGGCATTAGGCATAGGAGTATTGTTTGTATTACCTTATGATAATGCTACACACGCTGAACTGTATCTAGTTTTACGTCAGAAAGCATTATATCACAACATGTGTACTTATGAGGAATTATTGTTAGATAGACCAGATGGAGATGGATATGATGGTCCATATTATTAAAGGATAGTTATGATTTTAATAAATATTAATTAATCTGGGAGATGATTGGTTTGGATTCGAACATTATGCTGACAATTATTTTAGCTATTGCAGTATTTGGAAAGGCTAACTCAGTAGCCATTGCAGTATGTATATTGCTAATAGTCAAACTATTGAATTTAGACCAATTCGTCTACCCAATAATCGAGAAAAACGGAGTGAATTGGGGATTAATTGTACTCATTGCAGCTATTTTAATTCCAATTGCAAATGGAAAGGTAAAAATAATAAACATAAAAGAGATTTTTACATCGTGGATTGGAATAACAGCACTAATTCTTTCTTTTTTTACTACATATTTAAGTGGACTTGGCCTAGACTATCTCACTGTTCAAGGAAATAATAATATAATACCAGCAATGATTTTTGGCTCAGTTCTAGCGGCTGTGTTTTTAGGGGGTGTACCAGTAGGACCACTTATTACATCTGGTATGCTGGCGTTGTTAGTAAAGATTATCAAGAAATTCTAATGAGTAACAATGAACATCAGTGAACATCCAAATATTTTGGACAAGTTTTCTAAAGGTTAATTAAAGATAGTGCTATGATATAGCTATGACTGTGCAGTTGGAAGAACAAGTGTAACAATGACTAGGCAGAACGAACTAGACACAGAGAAGGAAGATAATTGTAGGCTATCAGAAATTCAAAAGTCGATAAGATTATAGAAAAGGAGATAGTTATGGACAATATAGTAAGAGCAACAGAAGCAAGCCTAAACGATTGGGTAAGTATGGGTTTTCAACTATGGCCAGATAGTACTAAGGATGAGTTAAGAGATGTTTTTTTAGATATCTTAAAATCAGACAAGGAAGAAGGACTGTTATATTATTTAGATAATGAATATGTAGGCTTTATTAATATATCTATTAGAAGTGACTATGTAAATGGCTCTACAACAAGCCCAGTAGGGTATGTAGAAGGTATATATGTAAAACCTGAATATAGGAATAGGAATATTGCACGAGACTTAATTAGAGCAGGAGAGATTTGGGCAAGCAGTAAAGGGTGCAAGCAAGTAGGCTCAGATATTTTAGTTGATAACAAAAATAGCTATGATTTTCATAAAAAAGTTGGATTTGATGAGGTAGAAACTGTAATATGCTTTATTAAAGATATAAATAACTAATTATATCATTTAGTAGGACTTAAACAAAAAGGAACAAATTGGTCCATATCCCGTCTATATGTATATAGCAAATAAGGAGGTACAAAGATGGGCTATAAAAAAATTGCTTTAATAGCTTTAGGTATCATAATTCTCACCTTAATTGGATGTCAAAAAGAAGAAAAGATAGACATAAAAGGAGAAATCACTGCAATAAGCAAGTCTCCTGACAATAAAATTGTCAGCATACTAGTTGAAGGGGAGCTAGAAGAGGATACATCATATGATAAAGCAAGCATTAAAATAGATACAAGTACGAATATATATATAGGAAATTTAAAAGAAAAGATTTCTGTAGATAAGCTTAAAGAGGGAATAACAGTGGAAGCCATATTTGAAGGACCAGTAGCTGAATCCTATCCAGTGCAGGCAAAGGCTAAAGTAATTAGAATTCTAGAACAAGATAAGGCTAATAAAATATCCGAGACTTCAAGTAACTTAGAGTAGCATCATGGAGGCGAAATAAATGAACAACAAGCAATTTCACACAAAAATTAAGCTGATTAAAGACGATATAACTAAGCTTAAGGTTGATGCAATAGTTAACGCAGCAAATAACAGTCTTTTAGGTGGAGGTGGAGTAGATGGAGCCATTCATAAAGCAGGAGGACGGCAGATACTAGATGAATGTGTTGAGATTAGAAGTAGACAAGGTGGCTGTAAAACTGGAGAAGCAGTCATTACATCCGCAGGAAAGCTCCCAGCAAAATATGTAATTCATACAGTAGGACCAGTATGGAAGGATGGGAATAATGGAGAAGAAGAGTTATTAGCTAGCTGCTACAATAATAGTCTAAGATTAGCAGTTGAAAATAAGATTAAATTCATTGCATTTCCTAACATAAGCACAGGAGTATATAAATTTCCCAAAGAGCCAGCAGCAGACATTGCATTAAGAGAGGTTTCCAAATTCTTATCCATTGATCAGACAATTCAAGAAGTGATATTCGTATGCTTTGACGATGAAAACTTCAACATATATTCTGAAAAAATGAACAACTATATATAAGCACTTATAAGCAAAACAGCTTAACAAAGGGGTGTTGCTAACTAAGTTACTTTTAGCAACACCCCCATTTTATTGTTAAGTATCTAACTCAGCATTTTTACTCTTACCTTTTTTTCGTTGTCTTACGCATTCAGTCAAAAGGTATTCTATTTGTCCGTTAATTGAACGGAAGTCATCTTCTGCCCAAGAAGCTAATTCTTTCCAAAGGGATGATGACAATCTCAAGAGTATCTGCTTTTTTTCATTATCCTTCTTTTCCATTTTTCATCATCTACCTTTAAACTTTATTAATAAATTCACACTAATATAAAGAGCCACTATTAACTATAGGCTGTGCATCCTTGTTTCCGCAGAGGACCACTAGTAGATTGCTAACCATAGCTGCTTTGCGTTCTTCATCTAATTTTATCATATCGTTTTCGCTTAGCTTAGCAAGGGCCATTTCAACCATTCCTACTGCTCCTTCAACTATCATCTGCCTTGCATCAATAATTGCTGAAGCTTGTTGTCTTTGCAGCATAGCAGCTGCGATTTCAGGAGCATAAGCTAAATGAGTGATTCTTGCTTCAACGATTTCTAGTCCCGCTATCTCAGCCTTTGATTGAATTTCAGCCTTCAAGTTATCTGCTACCTCTTGGCTGCTCCCACGAAGGGATTTTTCATTATCTTCATTGGAAGAATCATATGGATAAATTCTAACAATATTTCTTAGTGCAGCATCCGTTTGAATAGACAAGAATTCTGTGTAATTATCTACATTAAACACAGCTTTAGCTGTATTTACCACTCTCCAAATGACAACTACTCCTATTATGATTGGGTTTCCTAGTAGGTCATTAATCTTTTGCTTATCGTTGTTTAAAGTCATTGCTTTAAGGGATATTTTTTTGCTTCTTGTAGCTGGTAAGTTTATGGTGTTTGGAGAAGCTGCTTTCTCTTGAATTGAGCCTAATGCACCAGAAGTAGTAGCTGATAAAGCCGGATTTACGGCAGTCGTAAATGGATTCACAAAGAAAAAGCCTTCGCCCTTAAGAGTTCCATAATATTTACCAAAAAGAGTTAGAACAAGAGCCTCATTTGGCTTCAGTACTTTTAATCCTGCAAATATAATAGGGGCAAAAATAAAAAAGTAAATAACTGCTATAACAATAAATGTACCACCAATTGCACTATTTCCATAGTTTTCAATAAGACCTATGCCATAAATAAATGCTACAACAGCTACAACCATAAGTATAATATTAAGTAATAGAATAGACATACCATTAACATATTTCGCCATTACCTCGTCATTATGTACCTGATTTCCCCTTAGATTAATATTGTCAGACATCTTAAAACCTCCTTTATTTATACATTAAATATGATATCGTAATGATATCATATTTATATTATATAAATATCTATCACAGATGTCAACAAAAATTTCCACATAAGGAAACAAGTACAACAAGCTTTAGAACCTTCATAAAAAGGCAAAGCTAGATCAAGCACTATGGAAAATTATATTTGCTTGCTTTTAGAGCGGGAATTTACATTTACTCTAAAATGATAATGACATATAATTTAAATAAAGCTCTTTTGCAAAGGATGATTCATTATGAAACCAGTGAAAAGAACTAAGGCTAGAATAGCATTAGGTAAAATCTATTACACATATTTCAGATATTTAGAATGGTGTTTCGGAAATACGAAGTTTTCTAAGAGAATAGAATCCAATATATTGCCCTACACAGTCTTTGAACATCAAACACCTTTATTAAGACAATTAAAAGATGTTGATATGTGGCTACAGCAAAATAAAATTTCAAATCTAAGAATTGCGGTTAAAAAGCTTAATGGTATAATAATTTATCAAGGAGAGACTTTTTCATATTGGTGGACAATAGGTAAGCCAACAAGAAGAAAGGGCTATGTTGACGGAATGATACTATCCCATGGAAACTATGAAACAGGTATAGGAGGAGGCTTGTGCCAATTATCCAATTTAATATATTGGCTTACTCTCCATACACCTTTAAAGATAACAGAGAGACATCGTCATAGCTATGATGTTTTTCCAGACTCCAACAGGACGCAGCCTTTTGGTAGTGGTGCAACTTGCTTTTATAATTATTTAGATTTAAGAATATATAATCCAACAAAACATCCCTATCAGCTAAATATCCATTTAACAGATGAGCATTTAGTTGGTCAGTGGAATACAGTAGAAGAATCGCTTCATAGCTATGAGGTCTATGAAAAAGAACATAAAATTACACAGGAGTATTGGGGAGGTTATGTTAGGCATAACCTTATTTATAGACGAGTTTTTAATTATAACAGAGAATTAATTAATGATGAATACGTCACTGAAAATCATGCCATTATGATGTATCAGCCATTTTTGGAATCTAGAAATCATAGCTGATGTGATGGCAAGAGGCTAAAATAGCCTCTTTTTTTTAGAATAACTACTTAACATTAACATTACTTAAAGGATACTGACTAGGACTCCAATTTCTTTCAGTCAATACTTCAGCAATTTCACCATTATAAAAGTATACTTTTGGAACCCTATAAGTAATCATTGAAGGAATTTCCTGAGGGACACTACCTATATGACTAGCTAGATCTTCTAAAGTAATTTCATTATCCCCATCCTTGCCTATTAAAACTACAGGAGTACCAATGGGATACTTTTTAGGGAGCCTTATCATAAATTGATCCATGCAAATCTTACCTATAATAGGCATTTTTTGTCCATCTACTAAAACGTAAAAGCCTTGAAACCAGCGGAACCAACCATCTGCATACCCTATAGGCACTGTGGCTATCCATTCATCTGAACTTGATTCATAGGCTGTGTCATAACCTATAAAACTACCTTTTTTAACTTGTTTAACGTGTAACAGCCTTGAGTGCAAAGATAATGCAGATTGTAATCGCATTGGAGCTGCTTTTCTTATTTCCTCTGATGGATATATTCCAAACATTGCAACTCCTATTCGTACCATATCAAGATGACTATCTCTATACTTTAGGGTTGCAGCACTATTTGCACAATGAAAAATAGAAACATCTAGTCCTTTAGAGCTTATCCAGTTGGTAAAATCTAAAAAACCTTTAAACTGTCTGTCAAAATAGGCGGAATCTTCCTTGTTTGCAGTAGCAAAATGTGTGTATACTCCTTCTACAACTATATCCTCTTTGCTTAACAAAGGCAGCATTGCTTCTAATTCTTCTTTTTTATTTATACCTATTCTGCCTAATCCAGTATCTATTTTCAAGTGAAGCTTCAAGGGCTTTTTCCCAACCTTATAAAGTCTCATTTCCTTTAACCAAGAAAGCTGAAAAACAGTAACAGATAAGTCATACTCAATAGCAATATTTACATCACTAGGTAGTATAGGAGTAAGCACTAGAATAGGTGCATTGATTCCATTTTTTCGTAAATACAAGGCTTCACTAAGTATTGAAACTGCTAGAGCATCAGCACCTGCTTTTAAAGCTATTCTAGCAATTTGCAGGTCACCATGTCCATAGGCATCTGCCTTTACTGCCGCCATGAATTTAACAGATGAGGGCAGGTATTCTCTAATTTGTCTAATATTATTTTCTATTCTATCTAAATGGATTTCAACCCACGTATCTCTATGAAGCATTGAAGTATCCATTATACTACCTCCTTGTTTTCCATAATATCTTCTCTTTGTAGTTCCTCCACTACTTCTTCTAGCTTTAGCATACGGGAACCCTTTACTAATACAATGGATTCATATTCCATCAGCTTCTTAAGCTTTTGAATTAGGTGAGTCCTATTCTTATAGGAGAATACTCTGTTTTTTCCAAACCTTGGTCTTGCAGCTTTAGCTATATGAGCTGCAAGAGGACCAATAGTAAGCAAATAGTCAATTTGTTTAGGGTCGATTTTCTCTCCAATTTCCCTATGCATACCTATCTCGCCAGTGCCTAGACCTATCATATCTCCAAGAACAGCAATTTTTTGACTATAGCTTTTCATATTGTATAAGGTTTCTAATGCTGCCAAAAGGCTTGCAGGATTAGATTTATATGAATCGTTTAGAATTGTGTACCTTTCAGTACGAATAACTTCATTTCTCATACCAGTAAATTCAATATTCAATAAGCCATTCTGTATTTGCTCGAAGGATATTCCATAGTATCTTGCCACAGTAATAGCAGCAGTTGCATTATACATTTGATGCTTTCCAACTATAGGTAAATAAAAGGAAGGACAATGAAACTTATCTAGACTAAAAGTAATGCCCTTTTCATCAGAGGATTCTAATCTGGGAATATATGTGTTAGATGAATTCTGCCCAAAGGTTATTGTATTACAGCTGATACACGTATCTTTTACCTTCTCACTTAGTAAAGGAGCATCGCCATAATAAACAAATAAACCATTAGGATTTAAGCCCTTGATTATTTCAAGCTTTGCTTTAACGATATTTTCTTTTGTTATCAATTCATCTAAGTGAGCTTCTCCTATACTTGTGATGATAGCTACATCAGGAGAAGCCATAGTAGTTAACAGCTCAATTTCTCCTAAATTTGAGGTTCCCATTTCAACAACTGCCATTTCAGTGTCTTCTTCTAACTCCAAAATAGTGAGAGGTACTCCCAAGTGATTATTTAAATTTCCAAAGGTTTTTTGAGTCTTATACTTAGTTTTTAGAAGGCTAGCTAGAATATCCTTTGTAGATGTTTTTCCATTGCTTCCTGTGATGCCTATTACTTTTACCTTTAGCTGTTTTCTATATGATTTTGCTAGTTTTTGTATAGCAGATAAGGTGTCATCCACTAATATTATAGGAATGTCTATATCAGGTAATGGCTCATTTTTATTCCATAAGGAGGCGGCTATCCCTTTGTCCATAGCCTCATTTATGAAATTATGACCATTAAATTTTTCACCTACTATAGGTACAAATAGTTGACCGGGTTTTATTTGTCTAGTATCTATTGATACTCCTTGAATAATTTCATCTTCATACTTTTTATTTAGACCGTATCCTCCAGTCATTTTTTCGATTTCTTTTAAGCTGCGACGAATCATTTTTCCCACCTCATATTTAGAATCGAATTCTTTTGCTTATGCATACAGAAGCCAAGCTCTATTAACTTCTCTATTAGCTCTGAATAAGTAGTACCATCAGTTTTCTCCCATAGAGCAGGGAACATGCTATAAGCTGTGAAACCAGGTAAAGTGTTTACCTCATTTACATAGAATTTATTCTCATCAGTCACAAAATAATCTACTCTTACTAGACCACAACAGTTTGTTAACTTGAAGGTTTCGATAGCAACTTCTCTCATAGCCTCACTTGTTTCTTCAGATATCTTAGCAGGTATGACAGGAACCAGCTTACCATCTACATATTTAGCAGCATAGTCCATGAATTGTCTTTCTTGAATGTATTCCCCCACCACAGAAGCCTTTGGATAATCATTTCCTATTACTGCAATTTGCATTTCTCTGCCAATTAATTCTTCTTCAACTATTATTTTGATGTCATATAAGAAGGCTTCCTTGATTGCTTCTTTAAGCTGCTCCCTATTTTCACATCGATTTATGCCAACGCTTGAGCCTAGCTTTGCAGGTTTAATAAAGCAAGGATAACCAACAGATGCTTCAATCTGCCTGTAGGCCTGTTCTTCATCTGCTTTCCAATTGTGAACTCTAATGGAAGTATATTTTGCCTGCGGAATATTTCCTAATGAAAATATGTCCTTCATCATGACCTTATCTATTCCAACTGCTGAAGCTAAAACACCATTACCTACATAAGGGACATTTAGTATTTCAAATAATCCTTGGATAGTGCCATCTTCTCCATTTGTTCCATGTAAAACTGGGAAGACTATGCTCTTTTCGTTTTTATTAAAATTTTTAAATATAAATTCTCCTACAGAATCAGTAACTGTAGCTGAGCTACTAGCTTGCAGCTGCTCTATATTCTTTTTATTTGATTTTAATCTGCCTAGCTCACACCACACGCCACTTCTAGTAATATAAACTGGATAGACATTGTATTTGTCTTTATCTAGAGAATTGATTACAGAAAGAGCGCTTAGAAGAGATGCGTCATGCTCTACTGATTTTCCACCGTAAACTACATAAATATTTGTTTTCATATTTTCCTCCTATTGTCCAATGTTAATAACTTTATTTTACAGGAAAGATATTACGTTTCACTGTTCATATTTCTTACAAATTTCTTAACAATAGACTAGATGTGTTTTTATATAACAAGAGATAGAAAAGAAGGGATTATTAGAGCTTTATTTTATCTGAAGGGAAGAAATTAATGTCGATATTCATATCTAACTATGTTAAAATAAAGATAGCTTGAGTTTTCTAAATTTGTTAAATCTTTTAATTAATTTTGCTACGCATAAGTGACTAGCATAGAATTCACATTTTTTGGCTAGCTGCTTATTATGTTAGATTGAGAGGTGATTGTATGAGTAATACACAAGGAAACGATCAAATACAAAAGAAAGCCCAAGATATTTACAGTTCAGAAGAAAATATTACGGCTGCAAATGAAGATACAATATTAACAGAATATTTGATTCCATTGTTGGACAAGATATTTGACCCTCTTCCTGTGCCTTTTATCATAATAGACAAGGATACTAAGGTTAAAATGATTAATAAAGTATTTGCCAACTTCCTTGGATATTCAAAAGATGAGGTGATAGGCAGACCTGTACTAGAGGTTGATAAATATTCTAGGTTTCCTTATGTACTTAAGACAAAAAAAGCAGAGATAGCGTGGAAACACACATTCGAAAATGGACATACTGCAATAGTACATAGGCTTGTCGTACTTGATGAGAAAAGTGAAATTAAATATGGTGTAGGCATGGTACTCTTTGAGGATCTTGAACAGTTTAAAGATATAATAGAAAAGAATAAGCTCCTTGAAACAGAGCTACATCTATATAAGAGTCAGTTAAAAGAAATGCACGGGGCTAAATACTCTTGGGATACTATAATAGGACATAGTGAAAAGATGAGCCAAGCAAAGTTTATAGGAAAAAGGGCTTCTAACTCAAATTCTAATGTGTTGATTTTAGGAGAAAGTGGTACTGGAAAAGAGCTTTTTGCTCATGCAATTCATAATGATAGTGCAAGAAGCTTTTCACCATTTGTTAAAATAAATTGTGCCGCAATTCCTTCCGAGCTGTTAGAATCAGAATTGTTTGGATATGAGGATGGAGCATTTACAGGGGCAAAAAAAGGTGGTAAAATCGGTAAATTTGAGTTAGCAAATGGAGGAAGTATTTTTTTAGATGAAATAGGAGACATGCCGCTGAAAATGCAAGCGAAGCTATTAAGAGTACTACAGGAAAAGGAATTTGAAAGGGTTGGCGGAAACAATATTGTTAAGGTTGATGTTAGAGTTATTGCTGCCACAAATAAAAATCTTTTAGAATTAATAAGAGAAGACAAATTCAGAGAAGACTTGTATTATAGGCTTAATGTAATGACTATCGAAATACCGCCTTTAAGAGAAAGATATGGGGACATTGAACAATTAGTTACAATGTTGCTTAAAAAACTTTCTAAGCAACTTGGAAAATATGTTTCAAATATATCTGATAAGGCTAAAGAGTATATTATGGGGCATAGCTGGCCTGGAAATGTAAGAGAACTAGAAAATGTCTTAGAGAGAGCAATAAATCTTACAGATACAGATACAATACTACCTGTTCATCTTCCAGTATATTTGACCCAGACCACAAGGAGAGTCTTGGATGGTCCTATTAGACCATTAAAAGACATGATAGAAGATACAGAAAAAGAAGCCATAGTTAGATGCTTGGAATATACAAATGGGAATAAATTAAAGACAGCCAAGCTTCTAGATATTAGCCGCTCAAGTCTATACGATAAGATGGAGAGGTATGGAATATCGTAAAATAACAACACAACAAACATAAATAAAATCTCCTCATAATTGTTAAAAAAATAACAATAGTACATATTTAGAATTTTTATTTAAAGAGCTTTACCTAAATGAGCTTCAAAAAAGCTTTTCTTATAGAGAATAGGAAAGTTATAATTTTAGATTTTGTTCAAAAAACTTTGCATAAATGAGTTTCAATTAAAACTATTTTGTTGATTTTTCCATAAAAGCTTTTGGTATGGCATAAAATTTGCATTGTTTTAATATGTTATCAATAAAAAAGGAGGAGTTAAAGTGAAAGGTAAAACCATCAATGAATTAAAGCTTGGAGATAAGGCTTATTTCCAAAAAACAATAACAGAAACTGACGTTTATATGTATGCAGGCATTACAGGAGATTTAAATCCTGCCCATATAAATGAAGAGTATGCCAAAGACACAATGTTTAAGGGAAGAATAGCACATGGAATGTTAACAGCAGGATTAGTATCTGCAGTTCTTGGGATGCAGCTCCCAGGACCAGGGACCATATATCTAAAGCAAGAGCTTAAGTTTACTGCACCTGTAAGAATAGGAGATACAATAAAAGCTGAAGTTGAAGTTTCTGAAATGATTGTTGAAAAGAATAGAATTAAATTAAGAACTACTTGTACTAATCAAAATGGCGATGTAGTCCTTGACGGTGAAGCCACAGTAATGCCACCTAGATAATGCTCATTTATGATGACAGATATAGTGTTCGACATTTAGGACAGTGTATAAAAAAAACACAGTGAATTTGCCAGAAAAAATTATAACTAAATGCACATTAAATATAAAGATTCATCTATAGATAAACAATATTGAAATTTAAAATACACGTTCA
>DFOH01000004.1:102711-198156 GCA_002376545.1 Firmicutes bacterium UBA3546
GCATTTTAAATTTCAATCTTAAACTTGTTTATCTATAATAAAATGTAATTTCTTTTTGTTAACAAGATTTATGTCCTAATTTTGTGCATGTACAAAATTAGGACATAAAAAATTTATAAGAAATATGATTATCATCGCAATATTTCTTAGAAAATATTGAAATTAACCACAATACATATAGAGGACAAGGGTTTTATGACCTTAGAAAAATGTTGGCATATATATTGCATTAATATTTTGTTAGACACCTTCGAAGAAAATCAAAATAAAAAATGGGAGGTATAATATGTCAAATATTTTGTTAAGTACAGTTGAGCTTTCAAATGGAGAGACATTGGGTTACAGAAAATCTGGAGATGGTAACAAAATTTTAGTTTTAATTCACGGTAATATGTCCACATCTAAGCATTGGGATATTGTTATGGAAGGAATGCCTAATGAATATACTGCCTACGCCATTGACATGAGAGGATTTGGGGCGTCAACCTATAACAATAGAGCAAATTCCTTAAGAGATTTCTCAGAAGACTTGAAATTATTTGTAGATGCAATAGGACTTAAGAAATTCTATTTAGCAGGTTGGTCTACAGGTGGGGGAGTAGCTATGTATTTTGCTATAGACTATCCTGAATATGTTGAAAAGTTAATTCTAGTAGAATCTGTAGGTATCATGGGCTATCCAATGTTCAAGAAGGATGCTGCTGGTCAGCCTATTTTAGATGAATTTTTAAGGACTAAGGAAGAAATTGAAGCAGACCCTATACAAGTAGTACCTATACTAAATGCCTATAGAGATAAAGACAAGGCTTTTCTAAGAGCTGTATGGGATGCATCAATATATGTGCCTAACAAGCCATCTGAAGAAAGATATGAAGAGTATTTAGATGCTATGCTTACTCAAAGGAATTTAGTAGACATAGATTATTCATTGGTTCATTTCAACATATCAGATAAGCATAATGGAGTAGTAGAAGGTTCAGGTGAAGTTCATAAGATAAAGGCTCCAACATTAGTTATACAAGGAAAAGATGATTTAATAGTACCTATGCAAATGGGTATAGGAATAGCTGAGGGCATAGGGGAAAACGTTAAACTAGAGCTAATAGATAATGGTGGGCACTCACCTATGACAGATGACTTAGATAGATTCATGAGCTTGATATTGAACTTTATGAAGTAGTCAGTAAATAATCACATACAGTTGTTCTTATAATGAATAGGAAAGTTATGCTTTCAGATTTTGTTCAAGGAATTTGACTTAAATGAGTTTCAACAAAAGCTTTCTTAAATTTTAATGCGACTATAGAAGCTTTTGCTATAGGCTTATATTCTATTTTTATGGTAAGGGGGAAGAACATGGGTAGTCTTCTTGAGAGTTTTGTAGCCGTTGCTCCCTATATAAATAAGCTAACCAATACAGATTTTGCTGTATCGGTATGTGACCTAGAGAAGTGTTTGATTTATGTTCCAAGCGAAAAACAGAACCATAAGATAAAGTGCGGTTCTCCGCATGTTAAGAATTCAGTATCCTATGAAAGCATTATTACTGGGAAAAGGATTGTGAAAAGAGTTGGAAGCGAGGTTTTTGGTTTCCCTTATATTGCAATTACAATTCCTATCATAGAGAATAATGGCAAGATATCTGGCTCTGTTGGTTTTTTTGAAGCAGTAGACAAACAAGACCTCCTGCTTGCTTTAGCCGATAACCTTTATGATACAATGCAGCAAATGGTGTCCATTACTGAAGTTATTTCAGAGAATTCATCAAAGCTAAAAGAAGTAGGAGAAGAGCTTAGTCTGATAACTAATGAATCCTTAAATAGAGTTAAAGATACTGAAGATATACTTGGGTTTATTAAGACTATTTCAAATAAAACTAATATGCTAGGTTTAAATGCATTTATAGAGGCAGCTAGGATTGGCAAGGATGGCACTGGTTTTAAGGTAGTTGCAGAAGAGATTAGAAATCTGGCTAATGCAACTAATGAATATGTAAAAAATGCAGATTTAGTAATAGAGGAGCTTAGAGAATCCACTAGTAAAATCAATGATAGGCTTAAGGAACTTTTAAATATTTCAGCTCATCAAATAGATATTAACAATTATATTAGTGGACTAGTTAAGGAAATAAATGAAAGAGCAGAGAAGCTCAGAGAAAATGCACAATTAATTAGCGAATAGAAACTTAGAAGGAGGGCTTACGATGGCAGACAAAGAAACTAATGTAGGCATTGTAGGAACAGGCATATATATTCCAGAAGGAAGGATGACAGCAAAGGAGATTTCTGAAGCTACAAATGGAATTTGGGCAGAAGAGGCAGTCATCAATAAGTTGGGAATTGTTGAAAAACCCATACCTGGGGAAAATGATGGTACGCAAGAAATGGGAGTAAAGGCAGGACTTGATGCAATTAGAAGAACTGGAATTGACCCAAAGGATATAGACTTAGTTATATGCATGGGAGAAGAATGGAAGGAATATCCGTTGACTACATCAGCAATTTATATCCAGGAAAAAATAGGAGCTACAAATGCGTGGGGAATAGATGTTCAGCAAAGATGCTGTACAACTGTAGCTGCTATGAAAATAGCAAAGGATATGATGCTTGCAGATGATGACATCAATACAGTAATGGTAGTAGGCGGCTATAGGAATGGTGACTTTGTAGATTATTCTGACAAGGATATGTCAATGATGTACAATCTTTCTGCAGGTGGAGGGGCAATAATATTAAAGAAAAATTACAATAAAAACCTTCTTCTTGGAACACACCTAATGACGGACGGTACTATGGCAAGAGACGCAGGAGTTGAATTTGGAGGAACGGAGAAACCAATTACATGTGAGAATATAAACGAGGCATATAAATCATTAAGACTTTTTGATGCAAAGCATATGAAGGATAGATTAAATGAAGTTTCTATGAATAACTGGTACCATTGCATAGACAAAGCCTTTGAAAAGTCAGGAATATCTAAGGATCAACTTGGTTATCTGGCAGTATTACATTTTAAATATTCACAGCATAAGGCGATGGTTGAGTCTCTTGGTTTAACAGAGGAGCAGTCAATTTATCTTTCTAGCTACGGACATATGGGTCAGGTTGACCAAATTCTTTCGTTGCACCTAGCCTTAGAGCAAGGAAAAGTTAAAGATGGGACTGTAATATCAATGATAGCTGCGGGTATAGGATATGCATGGGCAGCAAACGTTATTAAATGGGGTGAATAGGAATGAGCATATTCATACAAATACTCCTAAATAGCTTAGAAACAGGAGGCATCTATGCACTTGCTGCATTAGGTATAATACTTATTTTCAGAACATCAATTACAACCAATTTTGCTCAGGGTTCTATTAGTATGTTTAATGCATTTATAGCTACTTATATACTTATAGGAACAGGATTACCTGCATATGCAGTAGCTATACTAGGAATGATCAGTGCATTTCTTGTAGGAGTACTTGTGGATAGAATAGTCATTTCAAGAGCGCAAAAGGTAAACCCTGTATCAAAACAGATAATAACCCTTGGATTAATTATGATATTTTTAGGACTTGCTCCAATGATATTTGGCACAGATCCATTACAATTTCCTAGGTTTGTATATGGAAGTCATACTGTAATGGGAGCTACAATTTCTTATAATGCTATTGTAAATATCATAGTTGGCATTGTAATAATGCTCTTCCTGTTTTTTATGCTTCAAAAGAGCAAATGGGGTCTTTCTGTAAGAGCTACTGCTTCTAATGATACAGTTGCAAGAATGATGGGCATACCAACTACATTCGTTACTATGGCGTCTTGGGCTATTGCAGCAGCACTTGGTACACTTGCAGCTTTGATGCTAGCACCAACAACTAGTGTAAGTATTTCCATGATGGATGGAGTTCAGGTTATTGCATTCCTAGCATGTATTCTTGGAGGATTTCAAACCTTTCATGGTCCTGTTATAGCAGCTTACATAATAGGATTTGCAAGCAACTTTATATCCTTTTATGTTTCATCCATATGGAGTGATTCTATACTATATTTACTAATTTTAACAGTGATCTTATTTAAACCAAATGGACTATTTGGCAAGAAAATAATCAAGAAGGTATAGGAGGTGGATATGTTGGAGAAGGGAGAAAACAGACTAATTGTAATGTACAAAAAAAGCAAACCATATTCAGACTATCTGCTCTTTGGAATATTGCTAGCCTTACTTCCTGTGCTTGTTGAAATAGGAATTTTAAAGTATTCCTATCTAACAATTATTGCAAGTATACTAATATATGCAATAGTGGCTTTAGGTCTTAACCTTCTATTAGGTTATTCAGGGTTAATCTCCTTAGGTACAGCTGGATTTATGGGAATGGGAACTTATCTTGCAGCATATTTTACTGCAGATTTAAACCTTCCCTTTGAATTATCCTTATTGATTTCAGTAGCTGTTCCTATGGTAATAGGGGTGCTCACTGGGCTTGTATCACTTAGAATTGAAGGTTTCTATCTAGCAATAGCTACACTTGCTATATCTGAAATATTCCGTAAAGTATTTGTCGAGTTTGAAGTAGTTACAAATGGCTTTTCTGGGAAAAAGGCAGGATATCCTGTACTTTTAGGATTTATAGAGCTTGGGAGAAATAGCTCATTTATTCTCATAGTAGTGCTTCTTGTGGCTGTAATGATGATTGCTCATAATATCATAAATAGCTACACGGGAAGAGCATTCCAGACAATGAGAGGAAGCGAGGCAGCAGCTCAGGCTATGGGAGTAAATATCTATAAATACAGGCTTCTTTCCTTTGCAATAGCTGTAGGTTACTCAGCTCTCGGAGGAGTTTTATATATGCACTTTGTTAAGTATACTTATCCAAATGCATGGATTCTAACATTATCACTTAATATTTTAGCGGTTATTGTAATAGGTGGAATGAGGTCTATACCAGGAACAATTTTAGGCTCGTTTGTAGTATTTGGAATACCTGATCTCGTTTTAAAAAGACTTCCTATTATAAGGGAATTTGATGGAATGGCTTATATATTCAATGGAGTACTGATTATTATAGTTATTCTATTCTATCCAACAGGGCTAATACATATAAAAAATGATATTAAAAAAGCATTTCTAAAATTCAAGAAAAGAAAGGAGAACTACAGTGAACAGGGAAGCATTGAGGGATAATGAGAATACGTCTAATAATACTGTACTAAAAATAGAAGAACTCTCCATAGCCTTTGGCGGACTGAAAGCTGTAGATTCATTGTCCTTTGACATTAAAGAAAATGAGATTCTTGGACTTATAGGACCTAATGGAGCAGGTAAAACTACTGCGTTTAACTGTATTACTCAATTTTATAAGCCTGACAATGGAAGAGTTTTCTTTAAGACAAATAATGGAGAGATTGAAGACCTAGTCGGCAAAAAACCACATGAAATCATTTCAAAGGGGCTTGTGAGAACTTTTCAAAACCTTGAGCTAATAAGAGAGCTATCTGTTATTGACAACGTACTTGTAGGTTCTCATATAGAGTTCAAGGCATCAATATTAAGCCAAATATTAAAGCTTCCAAAAGCAAGAAAGGAGGAAGAGCATTTTAGAAAAAAAGCAGAGGAAGTTCTTAAGTATATGGGGCTTTATGAAATAAAGGATCAGCTTGCAGCAGGACAGCCTTATGGAGTGCTTAAGAGAATAGAGCTTGCTCGTACGCTTATGTGCAATCCTAAGCTTATAATACTAGATGAGCCTGCAGCTGGTCTAAATGATGTGGAAACACTGGAGCTGATAGAAGTAGTAAGAGATATTAGAAATAAATATAATTGTGCAATCCTTCTTGTGGAGCATGACATGAAATTTGTTACAGATTTATGTGATAGAATATGTGCCATTTCCTTTGGAAAGCTGCTTGCTATAGGAACACCTGAAGAAATACAAGCTAATGAAGAGGTACAGGCAGCCTATCTAGGAAAGGGGGATGACTAGTATGGGATTAAATATTAGAGGACTAAAAGTAAACTATGGCAGTATAGAAGCTTTAAAGGGGATAGATATATCTGTGAAAGAAGGTCAGATAGTTGCTTTACTAGGCTCCAATGGAGCAGGCAAAACAACTACTCTCAGAAAGATATCAGGAATTCTTGAAGCCTCAGAAGGACAAATTGAATTCTTTGGTAATGATATTACAAGAATGCCTGCAAACAAAATAGCTTCATTAGGAGTAATACAATCTCCTGAAGGAAGACAGGTATTTAGAGATCTTACTGTGGAAGAAAACTTATTAACAGGAGCATATACAGTAAAAGACAAGAAGACAATCCAAAAGAATTTTGAAAGGGTATATAGACATTTCCCAGTGCTTAAGGAGAGAAAAAATCAAATTGGCTCCACTCTTTCAGGCGGTGAGCAGCAAATGCTTGCAATAGGAAGGGCACTTATGGGAAGTCCCAAGCTTCTGTTACTAGATGAGCCATCTTTAGGATTGGCACCCTTAATAGTCAAGGGTATCTTTGAGATAATCAAAGAAATTAGAGCAGATGGTACTACTGTGTTAATTGTAGAGCAAAATGCACTGCAAACATTAAAAATTGCTGATTACGCCTATGTTCTCGAAGTCGGGAAAATAAGGATGGAAGGGAGTGCTCAGGAGCTTAGTCAAAATCCAAAGCTTATAGAAGCATATCTTGGAGATAAGAAAGAACAATAGTTGAGCAGCAGTTAAGCAATTGCTGCATTATAGTTAAACTACAGTTAAATAAATTAAGGGGGTTATGTAATGAAAAAATCTATATCAATTATTTTAATTTTTACAATGGTATTAATGTCATTGACAGGCTGTGGAAGTAAGGCTACTGTTTCTCAAGGAATTACTGATACAACAATAAAAGTAGGTAACTGTGCAGCTACATCAGGGGCGTTTGCACCAGTAGGAGTGCCATTTAATGCAGGACTACAAGCTTATATTAAAAAAGTAAATGATGCAGGCGGAGTTGATGGTAGACAGATTGAATTTGTACATTATGATGACGAGTTTGACCCTGTAAAAGGTAAAGCATTCACTGAGCAGTTAATAAATGATGATAAAGTATTTGCAATAGTAGGACATTTTGGGACTCCAACTATAGGAGCTACTCTTGATTTATTAAAGGAAACGGGAATACCTACTGTATACTTTGCAGCAGGTATAGCAGCTCTTTATAACGAAGATGCAACTAGTACTGAAAAAGGTGAAGGATTATATCCAGTACAGCCAATATACGTAACTGAAGGAAGACTTATAGTTGCGAGAGCAGTTGAAGAGCATAATGCTAAGAAAATAGGGGTTATTTACACTAATGATGATGCAGGAAAAGACCTACTTTTAGGAGTAGAAAATCAAGTTCAAAAGCTTGGCGGCGATTATTCTGTTGTCAAAGAACAAATCAATCCAGGTGCAGCTGACGTATCTTCAGCAGTTTTAAAGATGAAAAATGAGAATGTAGATATTATTGTGGCTGCTTCAATACAAGCAACTTTACCAACAATAGTAAAAGGACTTATAAGCCAAGGCGTAGATAAACCAGTATTTACAACATATTCAAATGCCGATGCTACTACTATAGCTAACTTTGCAGCTGACTATTCAAGTTCTTCAAATAAATTTCCAATATACTCAAATGCATGGGTTGATTTAAGTGATGCTGAAGAAGTAAATGCTTTCGTTGAAGGTATGACTAATTTTGGTGAGCCAGATTATGCTGGAAATGCATTTGCTATGGCAGGCTGGATAGCTGGACACTTCCTATGTGAAGGACTTAAGAGAACAGAAGGAAAAACACTTAACTGGGAAAACTTTATGGATGCAATGGAATCAGCAGAATTCAAGATTCCTATGGGTGGAACTGTTAATTATGCTAATGGACAACGTCTTGGAACACAGGCAATGTCATTACTTAAAGTTTCTACTGATGGAGCGTCTTGGGAAAATGTAAAGCCAGTTGAAGACTTAAATACTATCATAGATAGAGTAAAATAGATATATCTAATAATATAATACGCTAAGTATAAGAGAAAATAAGCTGAGAATAAGATCTCAGCTTATTTTTTAGCTTATTTTATAATACATATTTCGAGAAGTTTACCGTAAAATAGAAAAGTTACAAAAACGACAATACTTGTCGTAAGTTTACGAGAGATTGATTAAAAGCTTAAAAATAAGCCTATTTTACCTATAAGAAATTTCGACAAATATCTGCATATTTAGTAATATAAAGGGTAACAAATAATTAATTTAATAAGCGATTAAATAATTCCTATAACTTGAGATAAAACAGCATAGAAAAAGCATGATATATAAAACTCCGAAAGAGGTGGATTTTAATGAAATTAACAGTTAGAAAGAAGTTGCTAATTGGATTTAGTGCTGTAAATATTCTTATCATTATACTTGGTGGATTTGGAATTTTTAGTCTATCAAGAATTAATCAGCAAATTGACGTTTTGTATGAAATGCATCTTAAGGGAGTTGAATACATTAAAGATGCACAGGTAAACCTAATATCCTTAGGAGAAGATAGGGGGATGTTAATACTATCAGCGGATTCCAAAGGACGTGAAATAGCCGCTAAAAACATGAAAGCTACATTCGGCCTATTTGAAAAAAACATGGAGGATTTTGTTAGTACAGCAATAGTTGAGGAAGGTAGGAAAACTGCTTCCGAGATATTAAAGCTGTGGGAACAGTTAAAGTCTAATGAGGAGAGGGTTATTGAATTAGCTATAAATGAAAATATCGAAGAAGCTCATCAGCAAGCCATGGAAAATCGTCTTGTTTCAGAACAAATAGAAGTAAAAATTAACTCTCTCGTAAAACTAAAGAACGAATTATCAGAAGGTGCTATTAATGAAAGTTATTTATTATATTCAAGTACTTCTAAACTATCAGTTGCCGTGATTATAATAAGTATATTAATAGGAATCATAACTGCAATATACATATCCAATATAATTGCTAAGCCAATAGCAATTATGGCAAAAGCCACAAGGAAATTAGCTGAAGGAGATTTATCAGTAGAATCAATAAAGGTGAAAAATAAGGATGAAATCGGAGAACTAGCAGATTCATTTAATACAATGATAGAAGGGCTGAGAGGGGTTATTAGAAACGTACTGGATGCTTCTGGGCAGGTAGCTGCATCTAGTCAACAGCTTTCTGCATCCTCAGAAGAGACTACTGCTGCATCTGAAGAAGTGGCTACTACAATTAATGAATTAGCCATAGGTGCAAGCAAGCAGGCCGAGGATGCTTCACATACCAGTGAAGTAATTCATCAAATGGCAAAAAGTATTCAAAATATTTCAGAAAACACTAATGCAGTAGCCTCAATAAGTATCGATGCTTCAAAAGATGCTAATAGTGGACTAGAAGAAGCTAGAAAAGCAGTTGAAAAGATTCAAAGGATAAAACAAGTAACACAAGAATCTTCGAAAGATGTTAAAGTATTAGGAAATGAATCTGTTAAAATTGGACAAATAGTAGAAGTGATAAAAGGCATTTCAGACCAAACTAATTTACTTGCATTGAATGCAGCTATTGAAGCTGCACGTGCTGGAGAACAAGGAAGGGGATTTGCAGTCGTAGCTGAGGAGGTAAGAAAGCTTGCAGCACAATCTTCAACTTCTGCTCTACAGATAGCTGAGCTTATTGGTAATATTCAAAATGAAACTAAACGAGTGGTTGATGTTATGGATGTTACAATGGAAGAGGTTCTAGAGGGAGTAGAGTCAGTTAATAAAACGGGCAACTTTTTTGAGCTAATTGTTAATGAAATAAATAATATTACTAATGGAATTCAAGAGATAAGTGCTTCAATACAGCAAATTGCAGGAGGTAGTCAATCTGTAGATGAATCTATAGAAAATATAGCTGCAATTGCGGAGCAGACAGCGGCCTCAAGTGAAGAAATAAGTGCAGCATCGGAGGAGCAAACTGCAGCTATGGAAGAAGTGGCCAACGCATCACAGGAGCTAGCAAGACTGGCTGAAGAACTACAAATAAATGTATCAAGGTTTAGATTATAAAGACACAGACCCTATTCATTGAAAAAATCTTCCTAATGAGTAGGGTCTGTTTTACTCTCTAAAGCGATAGCCAACACCATTAATAGTATCGATATAGCACTTCTGCTTTTTAGTATCTCCAAGCTTTTTTCTAATTGAGGAGATATGCATGTCTACAACTCTAGATTCTGGACTATAGTATAATCCACCAATCTGGTCTAATACGGTTTCTCTAGATATCACCTTGCCTGGGTTTGATGCTAATAAATATAATATTTCAAATTCTTTAAAGGATAGGTTAATAATTTCATTGCTTTTTTTAACTAGTCTTTTTTCTATATCTATTTGTAAGTCACTAAAGGTTATTAGAGTATTAGTCGCATTTCCAACGGCTTCGACTCTTCTTAATGTTGCGTTTAATCTAGCCACTAATTCTCTTTGATGAAATGGCTTAGTGATATAATCGTCTGCACCCATTTCAAGTCCTATAATAGCATTTAATTTATCATCGTTTTCCGTGACTATTAGTATGGCAGCATTTTTATTAACTGGATGATTTCTAATAAATTTCAGTATCTCTAGTCCGCTAGTATCAGGAAGGTTTAGATCAAGTATGACACCTATAATTTTATGATTAATTAATAATTCTGTAGCATCTTTTCCATTAAATGCTTCTAAGACGTGAAATCCATATTTGTCTAGGATTTTTTTTGTTATTTTTAAACTTATTGTATCATCTTCAACTATTAAGACATCCCTTTTCATGCTCTCTACTCCCCGTAAAAAATTTACATGACTTCCCAGTTTTGCTTATAATATAACTAACATAATTATAGTCCAAGCTGTATTTTTAGTCAAAGGATATAATAAAGTGCCAAATATGAGCAGTACTATCTATAGAAAAATCAATAAAATTACAACCAAGCAAACTTTATTATAATAATCTAATAACCACCATCGAGTTATTAGATAATAAAAATAAGAGAGGAGATAAGGGCTTGACTTGTAAAAAAATGAAGTGTTGTATGCAGAATAATATTAAGAAAAGGAATATCACTAAAGTACGTTTTAAAAAAGTATGCTTTCAATTAGAGCAGATATTTGAAGGTGCAGCAGATGGAATGTGTGTTGTAGATATTGATTTTAACATTATTAAAGCAAGCACAAGGCTACAAAAGCTACTGGAAGTAAAAGAAAATGAAATCTTAGGCCAGAAATGTTATGAGTTCAATTCTCTATCCATATGCAATTCAAATGAATGTCCCATAGAAAAAATAAGAAACGGTGAAAGCTGCGTGACTTACAAAATTCAAAAAAAGCTACTGAATAAAACCATTTCATTGTTTATAACAGCAACCCCACTGCTTGATAAAGAAAAACAAATAGAGGGAGCTATACTAAGCTTTAAGGATATAACGGATATTATAAAACACGGCGAAGAACTAAAAGAAGCTAAGCTCAAAGCAGAAGAAGCAAATAGATTAAAAACTCAGTTTCTAGCAAATATGAGCCACGAAATACGAACACCAATGAATGGCATTATTGGATTAATAGAGTTATTGAATGAGACTCAATTAAACCATATACAAAGAGAGTATATAGATATGTTAAAGTTTTCTGCTGATAGGCTGCTTTCAATTATAAATGATGTGCTTGACCTTTCTAAAATAGAAGCTGGAAAGTTCCAACAAGTAAACAACAAATTTCACATTATAAAGCTATTTGAAGATGTTTCTAGCTATTTCAAATTACAGGCAAATAAGAAGGGATTAGACTTTTACTATAAAGCAGACAATGAAATACAAGATATTATCATAGGAGACTCAGATAGGTTAAATCAGGTTCTATTTAATATTATAGGTAATGCTATTAAATTCACAGAAAATGGGAGTGTTAGCTTTGAGGTAGAGGTCTATTATGAGGATAAAGATTATATTGGACTTAGGTTTATCATAAGTGATACAGGAGAAGGAATACCAATAGAAAAAATAGATTGGCTTTATGAATCCTTTAACCAATTAGATCCATCTTCCACAAGAAAGTATGGAGGAACAGGCTTAGGGCTTTCTATATCAAAGAAGCTCGTTGAGTTCATGGGGGGAGAAATTGATGTAAGCTCAAAATTAGGGGAAGGAAGTACATTTTGTATAAGCATAAAATTTCTAAAAGATAAATCGGGGAATTTTAATGTAAGATTGCTCAATTTAGAAGAGGATTCTCAAAAGCTTAATATAGTTCCTAAATTAAATATTCTTGTTGCAGAAGATGATTTAATTAATCAAAAAGTTATAAAAAGCATATTAGAAAAGAATGAATGGAGGGTGACTATAGCTTCAAATGGTAAAGAAATATTAGAATATTTAGGCAGCTATACCTTTGATGTAATATTAATGGATATTTGTATGCCTGAGATTAATGGATTTGAAGCAGCAAAGATAATAAGAAAAAGAGAGCTGGTTACAGGAAGATATACCCCTATTATTGCACTAACTGCTGCTACAATGAAAGAGGATAGGGAAAAGTGTTTTGAAGTGGGTATCGATGGATATATTTCAAAACCAATAAGGTCAGTTACGCTCTACAAAACAATTACTGATATATTTAATAAGAAAATAAATATAGAAAATTTAAATATTAATCAGCTATTAGATAGAGTAGATGGAGACGAGAATATATTAATAGAAATAGTGAAAGAGGTAATAAGTGATGAATATGAGAAGGAATACTTAGATAGTATTAGGATATATATAGAAAATAACAATTTAGAGGAATTAGGTAAACTAATACATAAATTTAAAGGAAGTATATCCAATCTTGGTGCAAATACTATGGTCAATATATTGCAAAATATGGGTAATAGTATAAAAACTAAAGACATGCATACGGTAAAGAATTTATATGGGGAACTGACAAAAGAGTTTCATAAAATAAAAAGCTATCTAAAAAACTATATACAAGCATAGAACATTAAACGACCTAATGCTATAGGTTGCTTTTTTTACAAAACATTTACAAAAATAGCTATGGTTTTTACAAGAATAATGTACAATAAAATTGGAAGTTGTCGGATGTGTTAATTATTATTGAAGGAGATTACAAATAAATTAAAAAAGATTACATTTATTCATATATCAAAAGGAGGTGTGAATTATGGATTCTCAATTTTCAAAATGTAATTGCAGATATAAGAATGCTTTTAAAAATAATCATACTCCTATTGAAATTACAGAGCCTAAAGCATGTAAAATTGATGATATGAACTTAGTACCGTGTAACTATTATGCTTATTTTCATAGTCTATTCGATAATTCCCCCGAAGCAATTGCAATAGTCGATGGGAGCTTTAAAGTTTTGAACATCAATGAAAGCTTTGAAAGGGTTTTCCAGTATAGGCTAGAAGAGATAAAGGGTCAAGATCTTACAAAAGTACTTTGCGAACAGATCCTCTATGACACTTCATATATATTTAGAGATTCTATTGTAAAAGGGAAGTTTGTAAAGGAGGAAGTTAGAAGGAGAAGGAAAGACAGAAGAGTTTTAGATGTATTGCTGCTTGGATTTCCTTTAGTTGTGGAGGGAGAAACCATTGGAGCTTATTGTATTTATTCTGATATAACTGAAGTAAAGGAAAAGGAAAGACAAATACAATTGCTTACTAGTTATGATGCTTTAACAGGATTATGTAATAGAAATTTCTTTTTGGAAAGTTTAGGCTATGAAATTCGTGATAATAAAGCCGATGTAAATAACAGAGATAAATTTGCAGTACTTACTTTATGTGTTAATGAATTCAAAGAAATTAACGATGCATTAGGGCATAAAATTGGAGACAGAATTATAAAAGAATTTGCATTGAAGCTAAGAAAAAGTGTAGATGCTCAGAATATTCTTGCAAGATTAGGGGAAGCAGAGTTTGCTATTTTGCTAACGGAAATAAAAAGCTTACAACAGTTAAGGGAAAAAACCAATGATATTATAAAGAAAATAGGGACACTTTTTTGTGTAGATAATATTGAATTTCAAATTACTACAAGTTTAGGTATAGCAATATATCCTGATGATGGTAGTGACTCTATTACTTTAGTTAGAAAAGCAGATATTGCAATGAATAAATCTAAGGAGCTTAGTGCAAATAGTATTACCAGATATGAAAACTCATTAGATAGAGAGGTTCAAGATTACTTTTGGATGAAAAATGATTTAGCAAAGGCAATTTCTAATGAAGAATTATTCTTAAACTATCAACCAATATATGATACAGAAACAAATAATTTAGTTGGGGTAGAAGCATTAATTAGGTGGAAGCACAAGGAAAAGGGGATAATTCCTCCATCTAATTTTATTCCTATAGCAGAAAAAACAGGAATGATAAATTCTATTGGTGAGTGGGTCTTACTGAATGCCTGTAAGCAAAACAAAATGTGGCTAAATATGGGGATTGCTCCATTGTACATATCTGTTAATATATCTGTTCTCCAGTTGGAACAACCCAATTTTTGTGAAGTTGTGAAAAAGGTATTAGAAGAATCAATGCTAGAGCCTAAATATCTCCAGTTAGAGGTTACAGAAACTTTTTTCACTCAAAATTATGAGCTGATTGAAGGAACAATAAAAGAGCTTAGTACACTAGGCATAAAATTAGCTATTGATGATTTTGGGACGGGATACTCTTCCTTAGGACAGCTTTGTGAGTTAAATATTAATAATATTAAAATTGACAAATCATTTATTGACGGAGTAGAAAGGAATATGAGCAAAAGAAAAATCGTAAAGGCTGTAATATCTCTAGCGGAAAGCCTTAATATTAGTTTAACTGCTGAGGGGGTGGAAACACAGGAGCAATTGAAATTTTTAAAGGAGAATAGATGTACTATGGTACAAGGATATTTATTTAGTAGGCCTGTGGAAACGACGGAAATTGAAAGAATGCTGACACAATCAAGAATTTAGATAAGAAAGCACTACCTGAACCGAACTTCGCTTTATGGGAGGCATTATCATGAAAAGTATTAAAACAAAGCTAATTATTTATTTTTCCATTTTAATCCTATTATCATCTATTGTCATAGGCTGTATTTCTATGATATATAGCAGTACAACTCTTACTAAAGAGGCTGAGAAGTCACTAATGTCCCTGTCCGTGGAAGGGTCTAGAGTTACAGAGAGCAGAATTGAAACTCAAATAAGAACTCTTGAGATTATAGCAGGAGAAGCAGATATTCAAAGCATGGACTGGGAGGTGCAAAGAACAGCACTTCAAAAACAAGTGAAAATGACGAATTTTCTAGATATTGGAGTTGTTTATTTAGATGGGACAACCTATTATTCTGATGGAGCTACTAGTCAATTAGGAGACAGGGAATATGTAAAAAAAGCATTAAATGGTGAAACAAATGTGTCTGATTTAGTTATTAGTCGTGTAACAAATGAACTTGTTTTAATATATGCCACTCCTATTAAAAGAGAGGGCAAGGTTGTAGGAGCGTTAATAGGGCGTAGAGAGGGAGAGTCTTTAAGTAACATTACAGATGACACGGGTTTTGGCAATGATGGGTATGCATATATGATTAACAGCAAAGGAACGGTAGTTGCTCACCCCGATAGAGATAAGGTGATAAATCAATATAATCCAATTGAAGAAGTAAAAAACGATGAAACTCAGAAATCAGTAGCAGGACTTTTTGAAAAAATACTGAATGAACAAAGTGGAGTTAGTAGCTACTCATTTGAAGGTAGAGATATGTATGCTGGCTACGCACCTGTTAATGGTACTGATTGGATATTGGTTATTACTGCTAATGAAAATGAAGTATTATCAGCAATTCCAGCATTACAAAGGGCTATTATAATATTAACTTCTGCAATATTGGTAATAAGTATTGTAATTACATATATCATAGGAAATTCTATTACAAAGCCAATTATCCTAGCAGTGAAGCATTCAGAAAAGATTGCAAGCCTAGATATAACGCAAGATGTACCTGAGGCTTATCTTAAAAAGAAAGATGAAATTGGAAGTTTAAGCAAGGCCATACAAAGCTTAACTGATAGCCTTAAAGGAATTATTGGTGAAATCAGTTACTCTTCTGAACAAGTATACGCTGCATCGGAAGAACTAACAGCAGCATCACAACAATCAGCTATTGCTGCAGAAGAAGTATCAAAAACTTCTGAGGAAATAGCAAGAGGAGCTACTGATCAAGCACGAAATACTGAGGCGGGGTCGTCAAAAGCCATTTTATTAGGAGATAGCATAGAAAAGGATTTCAATTATGTAAAAGAGCTGAATATAGCATCGAATAAAGTAGCGGAAGCAGTTCACGAAGGCCTAGCAGAAATTGAGAATCTGCATGAAATTACAGAAGAAAGTAATAGTGCAGCCAGTGAAATATTTGAGGTTATTTTAAAAACCAACGAAAGCTCCAATAAAATTGGACAAGCTAGTGATGTAATTGCATCTATTGCCGAGCAAACAAATTTGCTTGCTCTAAATGCAGCCATAGAAGCGGCTAGAGCTGGAGATGCAGGAAGAGGGTTTGCAGTTGTAGCGGAGGAAATAAGAAAATTAGCAGAACAATCTTCTTCATCCACAAAGGCTATAGATGAAGTGGTTAAAGAGCTTCAAAGCAACGCTAGCAATGCTGTGAAGACTATTGAGAGAGTTTCTGCCATATCAGGCGAACAAACTAATAGTGTTATAAAAAATAGGGACAAATATATGTTAATATCAGATGCAATGAAAGATTCTATAGAAGCTGTTCAAAAGTTAAATTTTTCTAGTAAAGAAATGGAGAAAATGAAAAACGAGATACTAGATGTTTTGCAGAATCTTTCTGCCATAGCACAAGAAAATTCCGCTTCTACTGAGCAGGTAACAGCATCTATTCAGGAACAAACTGCCTCTATACAAGAGATTGCAAGTGCTAGTGAAAGTCTTGCAAGCCTCGGAGAAGGCTTGAATTCAATTATTAAAAAGTTTAAGATATAAACTATAGGCTCTTATGTTCAGCTATAGAGATTGAACATAAGAGCTTTTTCAAAACATCCTCATTACATATTTCTTCATATAATAGATAGGTCTAAAGGAATCCTTATAATTATCTGATATAAATACCGCAACTATATTCATATTTGGTATTACAAAAATAAATTGTCCTCCATTGCCCATGGCAAAATACCCGAAATCCTTAATCCACCATTGATATCCATAATGACCTAATGCTCTTGATGCTAATATATTAGGCTTTAAGGATTCATTAATCCAATATTCTGGAATTAGTGAGTTCTTTTCTTTTTTTCCTTTATTCAAATAAAGGATTCCTATTTTCACCATATCATATGGAGACATTTCAATACCAAAGCCACCATTGCTATTGCCATGAGGATCAAACATCCATGTAATATTATCTATATTTAAGGGGTTAAAAATATGTTTTTGTGCATATTCAAAAGCACTAATTCCTGTAGTCCTGCTTATTATAGCAGATAATAAATGGGAGCCTCCTGAGCTATAATTAAAAGCCTTACCTGGCTCATGTGCCATAGGTCTATCTAAAATGAATTTAACCCAATCATGACTATTGACTAGGCTTGTGATAAACTCCCAGTTACCAAATTCAGGCCAAGATATTCCACTAGTCATAGTGAGCAGGTGTTCTACTGTAATGTCTTTTTTTCTACTATCCACGTCATTACCATTAAGCTCAGGGAAAAAGTCAGAGATAGGCTGGGTCACATCTTTTATGTGCCTATTATCTAATGCTATCCCAATGAGAGCTGATATTATACTCTTAGTACAGGAATTTATCTTAAAGCTTCTTTTCTTATATTCATCTTTCTTATTATAGTCAACTATAATTTCTCTATCCTTAACAATGATAAGATTTAATATGTTTTCATCTTTAATTTTATCCATCATATCATTAAGAACCGCGTGGTTCATACAAACACCTTCTTTTTCTTAATATTGCTATTACATACATTATACTATCTGAGACCACTGAAAAACTACAGTTTTTTGCTTGTCATCTGAAACGCAGTTGAAGAATCCCGTATTTAATACATGAAAGAGCTTTAGATAAGACTAAGTATGACAGAAGATGTGGGAATTTTAAAAACAGATTCCTCCTTAGAAATCAATGAAAAAAAGAAGTTTATAGAGTCAGATAAAGTTATATTAATAGTCGATATAGCGATACTGAGGTGGATAAAAGCTTAGTGGATGAGATGGAAGGCTTATATAAGAAATTATAATTATATGCTTTAAGAACAGATGGCAGATATGTTAGATAAGATCAAATTAAGATAGTTTTAGCAAAAAATAATTCTTGAAATAGGAGTCATTTTTTGTATATATTTTATATTTTTTAAATTAATAGTATGTATTAGCTGTATTACAACAAGAATATTATTTAGTTCTTTACACATTTTGACTTTTAGTATATAATGAGTGTGTAAAATAATTCTATTTTAGGAGATGTGAGTCTACAATGTCTAATTACGTAATTCTTACAATTGATTTAGCTTAAAACAAGGGATAGTTCTGTCCTTTTTTAGCTAATTCAATTTAATACGAATTGCGTAATGAAGTATTGAAGACTCTTTTTTTGTTGCCATTTTTTATCTATAGAATAAGAATCAACTGATATTGGTATGAGAAAAAACCGATTTTATTTTAAAATGATTTTTATCCTATGGATTATATTTGTAATATTAAAATATAGCACAAAACTTTTAAGGAAAGAGGGACTTTATTACCTTCTTTCCTTTTTTTGTTACCTAACTCGATTTGCTAAATGCTTCTATAGGGAAACAGAGGAAGCTCAGAAAGCAAGTTTCTGAGTACTACAATCACACCAAATCAAAGATTTGGGTAATTGCAGCATAGGTCAAACTTAGGCGAGTACCAAATTAGAGTATGAGAGCGCTAGTGAACAAATAAATTTGTGTTGCGAGACTGCGATTATGACCTAACCCGATTTTCTGAATGTATTTATCAGAAAAACGTTGGTAGGTCAAACGCAACAAGCACCAAATTTATGTGAATGATGATGAACAAATAAATTTGTGTTGCGAGACTGCGAATATTATGTGGAGGTGTAATCATGAGTATATTAACTGTAGAAAAATTAACTTTCGGATTTGGGGATAAAACAATTTTAAATAGTGTATCCTTTCGTCTTTTAAAGGGAGAGCATGCCGGACTTGTCGGGCTAAATGGTGCAGGGAAAACTACCTTTCTAGATATATTAACTGGTAAGCTTGTTCCTGATGATGGTAAACTATATCTCCCATCATCGATAAATATTGGCTATCTAGACCAGCATTCACAGCTAAAGGAGGGATATAGTATTAGAGAAAGTCTAAAACAAGCATTTACTGAGCTTTTTCAAGCAGAGGAAAGAATGCTTCATATTGCTGATGAATTGTGTATGGCAGATAAGGATAAATCTGAAATGCTTATTAAGGAATATGGAAGACTGCAAGATATTTTACAATCTAGTGATTTTTATAGAATAGACAGTTTAATTGATAATGTAGCAGCAGGAATAGGATTAATCGAGCTTGGAATGGACACCCATGTAGATAAGTTAAGTGGTGGGCAGAGAACTAAGGTGAAGCTTGCAACGCTTCTCTTGAAAAATCCTGATGTTTTGCTTTTAGATGAGCCTACTAATTATCTTGACAAAGAGCATATTCAGTGGTTAGCTAATTACCTTAATAATTACCCTAATAGCTTCATTGTCATATCACATGATATTGGTTTTCTCAATAAGATAACCAATGTAATTTATCATATTGAATATGGAAATATGAAACGATATCCAGGGAACTATGACACCTTTTTAAAGCTTAAGGACGATGAAGCGAAAAAATACATTGATATGTATAATAAACAGCAAAAAGAAATTGCACGTATGGAGGATTTTATAAACAAAAATATAGTGAGAGCAACAACATCTAGTAGAGCCAAAAGTAGAAGAAAACAGCTTGAAAAGATTGAAAGGCTTGAAAAGCCTAATAAGTTGCCAAAACCAAAGTACGCATTTTTATCAAGTAGACCATCTGGAGAACTAGTTTTTAAATGTTCAAATCTAAGTATTGGGTACAATTATCCATTAACAAGAAATCTTAAGCTTGAGCTTACTAGAGGTCAGAAAATAGCTATAATAGGCTGTAATGGAATTGGCAAGTCAACATTGTTGAAGACAATTGTTGGAGAAATTTCTCCATTAGAAGGGAGTATAGATATAGGTGACTTTCTCTATCCTGCATATTATGAGCAGGAAACAAAAATAAGCAACAATACTGCCATTGAAGAAATACAATACCACTATCCAGACATGAGCCAGAAAGAAATACGAAAGTCACTGGCTAGGTGTGGACTTAAACAAGAACAAGTGTATCAGAAAATATCATCCTTAAGTGGAGGTGAGCAGTCGAAGATAAGGCTATGCAGCCTTATGATGACTCCTAGTAATTGGCTTTTACTTGACGAGCCAACAAATCATCTTGACATTGATGCTAAAGAGGCTTTGAAAGAGGCTTTAATCAAGTATGAAGGTACAGTAATACTTGTTTGTCACGAAAAAGAATTCTATGAAGACTGGATAACAGATATATGGAATATGGAAGAACTTGCTTACCACAAATAATTATTCATATCGGGGTCTCAAGGAGACCTTAACATAAAGACATGGTTTTAGTTGCCTGATTACCAAAGATGAAGCTAAAGAATCTCATATGTTTTAAGTAAATGTGAGATTCTTTGTTAATCTTGAAAAGGCTTATAGAAACTTTTTTATAAATATATTGAATATACAAAATTTGTATGATATACTGATTACTATTCGCTACTAACTTATTTCCTAAAAAACGCATTTCACAAAAATCTTTTCACAACTTAATAATGGAGGTGATTGTTATTTTTAGAGGATTAGAGATTGCAAAAAAATCCTTTGAAAGAGACCAAGTCTACCTGCTGAATCACATAGTCAATAACATTGGCAGCATTATATTTGGCTATATCAATGTTAGAATTTGGCTAGCAGTATTAGGAAATACAAGTGAGGGCATGGAGGCTGTAACCTATCTTATGGTCAATCAGGCAGGACTATGGCTTGTAATGTTTCTACCTTATGGATGCTACATACCTCAAAAGGTTCGAGATGGCTCAATTGCATTTGAAATGCTGAGACCATACGGATTATTATATGGCAGTTTTTTTGAAATAATAGGTCATATTATCTACAACTTCTTCTTTCGTACATTACCCATTTTTCTTTTCGGAGTATTAGTCATGGGAGTCTCACTTCCAAGCATTGATCAAATTCTACCATACTTAGTCACATTGTTTAATGGAATACTTATATCATTTTTAATAAACTATTTCATTGGTCTTTGGAGCATTAAATTTTTATCTATTAATGGTGTTCAAATGCTTTATTATTTTGCTGGAACATTGTTTAGTGGTGCCTTTATTAATTTAAAGTACCTTCCAGAGTTTTTTGAAAAAATTGCACTGGCTTTACCCTTTGCATATACATCCTATGTGCCTACAGCAGTTTATCAAGGGCAGTTCAATTTACTAAAAGCCTGCCTCAATCAATGGCTGTGGATAATAGGGTTATTTTTTGTTGCCTATTTATTAACTGGACGATTAACAAAGAAAATGGCTGTTCAAGGAGGTTAGTATGAGAATTTTTCTAACACTTTTTAAAGCTTCCTTTAGAAGCGAAGCACAGTACAGATTCGACTTTTTTATCAATATACTTGGAAACATAGCTATTGTAGGAGACTTTTTAATTACTGTTTTTATACTAATGCGCTTTAAAAATATTAATGGATGGCTGCTTCAAGAGATTTCTTTAATGTATGCAATTACAGAGTTTGGATTTGGAGTATATAGATTTATAGGTGATGGATTTAATAACTTTGAGATACTAGTGCTTTCAGGTAAATTCGATACTTTGCTTATTAGGCCAGCATCAGCTCTTGTACAGGTCATGCTACAGAAAGTTGATTTAAAAAGGATTGGTATGGTGGTCCAAGCATCAGTTGTTGGTATATGGGGGCTGCAAAAATGCTCTTTTATAGACAATAGCTTTTATTTGTATTTACCATTTCTACTAATAGCTTCTGTAGTAGTCAATACACAAATAGGCATAATACTGGCAGCCGTAGCCTTCTGGACAGGAAAAAATGAAGATATTGTAGTTTTAGGGCATTACTCATCAAGAACAGCTGCCCAGTATCCTGCAACAATTTATAATAAGCTATTTAGCAGTGTTTTGACATTTATTATTCCTTTCTTTTCAGTAAGCTACTATCCTTTAGTATATTACACAGGAAGATCTGAAAATATACTTTATTTATTTGCACCTTTACTTGCAGTAGCTGTAATGACTCCTATAACTTATTTCATTTGGAGCTCAGGGATTAAGAGGTATTCAAGTACAGGAACCTAGAGAGCCATATACAATAGAAATATACACTCACGGTTTTGATCATGAATAATTCTAAAGCTCACTTCGGTAAAAAAACCTACAGCTTGCAAACTCACTTTGTTCAAACAGTGCAAGCTACTTAACGGATTTTTCACCTACGTTCACTAAGAATTATAGTCATGCCCTGCAAATGTTCGTTAAATATTTCTATTTTATACTTATTAAAAAATGATTGGAGGTATAGTCATGGAGTTTATTACTGTAGAGGGGTTAAAGAAGGAATACACTATATATGAGAAAAAAGGTTTCTTAAGAAGACATAAAAGAAAGGTTGAAGCTCTTAAAGGTATTGATTTTACAGTAAAAAGAGGTGATTTCTTAGGCTATGTAGGACCAAATGGAGCAGGTAAATCAACTACTATTAAAATACTGACGGGAATTATGACACCAAGTGATGGAATGGTTAAAGTAGGAGAATACATACCCTATAAAGATAGAAAAAAATACGTGCAAAGCATAGGTGTAGTTTTCGGACAGAAAACACAGATGTGGTGGGATTTGCCTGTCATTGACACATATGAGCTTCTCAAGGGAATATACAAGGTAGATGAGAAAAGATATAAGAAACAGCTTGATTATCTGATAGATAGGCTGTTTCTTCAAGATATTTTAAAGCAGCCAGTACGGCAGTTAAGCTTGGGACAAAGAATGAGAGCTGAGCTAGGGGCATGTATGATACATGACCCAGACATACTTTTCCTCGATGAACCTACTATCGGACTAGATATTGTGTCTAAGCATAAGGTGGTGGACTTCCTACAGGAGCTCAACCACCGAGGTAAAACTATATTTCTAACTACACATGATATGAAGGACATAGAAAAGCTATGTAATGAAATGCTAGTTTTAAATCATGGAGATATAGTATATAAGGGCAAAGTGGAGGAGATAAAGACTATAGGTGAACTGCCTATTAGAGTTGTTGCTCAGGTCAAACGCAATGGCTACGATTCATTACTTAATGAAATAATATCACAACACTCAGGAGCTTATGACCCTGACAAATCTCAGCTTGTTCTAAGCCTTAAAAATAAAAAGGAAATTTCAGAAATAGCAAAAACTCTTTTTAATAATTTTGATATAGAGGATTTTAAAGTTGAGGAGCCAAGTATTGAAGAAGTGATAAAACTCATATATACAAGTTAAAATTATTTTGAAAAGTGATTTATATATTATGATAAATCACTTTTTTTCATTATGGAGTTAGAAAGGTTACACTTTATTGGAGGTACATAATAAAGTATGTCATAATAATTAATTCAAATACATATATTGTATAATCGATAGTTCTATTATATAATAATAGCAAAGCACGAATGAGCGGATAGAGGGGAGAGATAGGATGAATAACGAGGAATTCCAAAGGCTAGTAATTGAGAAGCTAAGTAATCTAGAGGTGGGCTTTGGAAGATTAGAGGAGAGACAAGAGAGACTAGAAACAAGTGTAGGAAAGCTGGAAACAAGCGTAGGAAATCTAGAAACAAGCGTAGGAAATCTAGAAACAAGCGTAGGAAATCTAGAAACAAGCGTAAAAAGGATAGAAAAGGAAGTCAAGGAAATTAGACGAGAGCAGAAATTCATGTGGGAAGATATTAGGAGAATAGATAATAGGCTTGCTAAGCAAGAAGAAAAAATCAAATTAATAGCTAAGTAGGAGAATTCCTCTGCCAAGCTAAGCGCTTAATCGCTTTAATCAAGTAGCCTTAATCCTAAAGCAGTAGGCAGTTCATTAAAAGCCAAACATTATAAGATAATCAAAGATTTCTGTAAAATCTTACAACAATCAGGTTGTAGGGTTTTTTGTTTTTGTTTTGCAATTCAGGGTAATATATTAGAGATAAGGAGGTGCTAGTTTGAATAATAAAAAAACTATGGTAGAGATTTGGGGAGATGTTATTGAAATAAAACACTTGATAATATCTATAATTATCTCCTCTTTATCCACTATGAGTGCATATTTTTTAGCTCCATCTAATGATAAAACTAAAGAGCTTTTTTATGGATTATTAGGAGCAGTAGTAGGCTTTATTATTTCTACTTTTCTAATAAAACCTAAGCGAATTATAGTTTTTGGAGAAGACATAATAAATAAAAAGGAGTAGTTCTATGGAAAGTCTACCTATATTGCAAATGATTTTAGCAGCCTTAGGGGCTGTGATAATATATATATTTATAGGATTTATTCCTGGTACAGATGAGACCTCAGTTCTAATGCCAATTACATTAACAGTGATACTAGCTGGCGTACAGCCAATAGTTGTATTGACATTTTTTATTGCTGCAATTGTGACACTAAACTTAACCAATGCCATTCCAACGGCATTAGTAGGATTGCCAGGTGGTGTAATGTCCAGTCCTATGATGGAGCATTCTTTGTACTTAAAGGAAAAGGGGATGTCAGCTCTAGTTATTAAAAAGATGGCAGTAGGCTCTTTAATTGGCACTGTGATTTCAATTCCTATGGCTTTGATATTAGCAAATATTTTAGCACCATATGCGAAGAATATACAAACATTAGCACCATTATTATTTTTTATTGGGGCAATTTTTTTGTCCATAATAGGCAAGAACAAAATGTTAGCTTTATTTAGTATAATTCCAATGTCAATACTATTTATGGGGTTAAGGTATCTATATTGGGGGATAGGAGTTGTGCCTAAAAATACAAATATTACAACTTCCTTTTTTTTAGGCATAACTATTGGTCCGCTGATTATATCCTTACTAACATTACTAAATAAAAAGAATCTTGATTCTATGATGATAGAAGGCAAGAAAAAAATACTGATTCCTAGTGATGCTATAATAAATAAAACATTAAATCTATTTAAAGTATTGACAAAAGCTGAAATAAGAAAAGCTTCTATTCCTGCTTTGATTGTTAGCTTTTTATTTGTACTCAGTCCAGTTGGATTGACAATTTTATTGGGAGAAGCAGTGGTCTCTAGGGAAAAAGACCCTGTTAATAAGGCTACAACAGCCATTACCACTATGAGCGCATTGGGACAAGCGACATATCTTTCAGGTATTATAATTCCATTAATTGCATTGGGAATTCCCTTATCGCCAACTTCAATTGGACCAGGCAGCGCACTATTTAACGCACCTCCTGTTTTTACAGTAGATAATAATTTACACCATATGTTAAGCAGTTGGGAATTTGTAGCTGCAATCCTAACCGGAGCAATTATTGCAGCATCAATAACATACTACATTACAAATAGATTTGCAGGCAGAATATCAACATTTGTTTTGCATAAAATACCACATGAAGCTATCATAGGATTATTTATTTCCCTTATTCTTTTGCTATCATATATGGATGCAGGGTTAATTAATATTTTCGGAGTGCTTTTAATAGGTATAACCTGTGGTACACTGAATAAGATGGGTGTAAACTATGGAGTACAGTTTATGACTCTATATGCAGCACCTTGGATTATTGAAAAACTTACTTTCCTTTAAATTTTAAAATGAGGAGCATAAAATGAACAATAAAACTGCAGTAGGAAATGCGATTGGCAAAATAATTCTAATGGGTGAGCATGCAGTAGTTTACGGTAAGCCTGCAATAGCTATACCATTTCCAGTAACAAAAGTGAAAACTACTATCTATAGAAAAAGGGGACCTGTGCTTCTCGATTGCTTTTACTACAAAGGTATATTATCAGGCGCACCTGAAATATTACTTGGCTTAACACAGGTTATTAAGGATATTACTAAAAGCTTTAAAGAAGAACTAGAAGATTTCAGTATTAATATAGAAAGTATAATTCCACCAGAAAGAGGCATGGGCTCCAGTGCCTCCATTGCTATTGCTACTATTCGTGCTTTATATGATTTTTTCAATAGACCATTAACATACGAGGAGCTATTAAGATGGGCTAATGTATCTGAAAAAATTGTACATGGAAATCCAAGCGGTATAGATGCTGCAATTGTCAGCGGAGAAAAAACACTTTATTATATTAAGGGAAAACCTTTCATGCCATTTGAATTCAAGCTAAATGCATATTTAGTAGTTGGAGATACTGGAAAAGAGGGTCAAACTAAGGCTGCTGTCGAAGGTGTCAGACAATTGATTGAATTTAATATTGAAGAAGGTAGAGCTATGATTGAGGAGCTGGGAATACTAGCAATGTCAGCGAAGAATTCAATTACAATCAACAATGCAGAAAAGCTTGGTCAAGTAATGACTAAAGCTCATATTATTTTAGATAGGTTAGGAGTTAGTGATGATAGCCTTAATCTTTTGGTTTCAGCTGCCATGGATAATGGTGCTTTAGGTGCTAAATTAACTGGTGGCGGCAGAGGTGGATGTATGATAGCATTAGCATCAGATAGAGAGCAAGCTGATTATATTTCTAATAAGCTGCTTAATAGTGGTGCTCAAAACACATGGATTAGTAGCTTAGGAGTTGATTCCATTGATAAATAGAGGAAAGGCAAGAGCTTATGGGAATATAGCTTTAATTAAATATTGGGGAAAGAGAGATGAAAAACAGGTCTTACCCATGAATAGCAGCCTTTCCTTGACAATAGAATGCTTTTATACGGAGACAGAGGTTATTTTTGATAATAGCTCTAATGAGGATTATTTTTATTTAAATGAAGAACTTCAAGACAAGGCTGCTACTAATAAAATAAGCGTCTTTCTAGATTTATTTAGGAAGACTTCAAATATTAATATGAAAGCAATTGTTAACAGTACTAATTTTGTCCCCACTGCAGCTGGATTAGCCTCATCAGCTTCTGGTTTTGCAGCTTTAGCAGCAGCTGCTAATGTAGCCAGTGGTTTAAACCTTGAACATAGAGAGCTATCCATGTACGCCAGACAAGGCTCCGGTAGCGCAACAAGGAGTATTTATGGCGGGTTTGTGCAATGGCAAGGAGGCACGTCTGAAAAAGACTCCTATGCTATACCCATAGATGATGCAAAATGGGATATTGGTATGGTCATAGTTATAGTAAATTCAAAGGAAAAGTCTGTTTCCAGCCGTGAAGGAATGAAGCACACAGTTGATACTTCACCTTTTTATAAAATATGGCCTCGTAGTGCCGAAGATGATATTAAAGAAATAAAATTAGCAATTGAGAATAGAGATTTTGAAAAATTAGGGCTTATTACAGAAAGAAATGGCCTTATGATGCATGCTACAATGCTTGGAGCGAATCCGCCATTATCATATTGGGAGCCAGATAGCGTCTTGGCAATGCAAACGGTGAGGGAATTAAGAAATGAAGGAGTTCCTTGCTATTTTACCATGGATGCTGGTCCCAATGTTAAAATACTTTGTAGGCTATCTGAGAGCAATAAAATTAAGAGAAGATTAAAACAAGTATTTGATGAAGAACAGATAATCGTTACAGGACCCGGACCAGGTATTGCTGTTTTATAGAAGGAGATGGGAGCAGATGATTGTAGCTAAAGCACCAGGTAAACTGTTTATAGCTGGTGAGTATGCAGTAGTTGAATCAGGTAATCCAGCTATTTTAGTGGCAGTGAACCAATTTATAACTATTTTGCTGGAGAACTCTATTGAAAAAGGAAGCATCAGCATATATAATGATAAACCTATATTATGGACAAGAGAAAATGAGAGACTTATTTTGGAAGGACAGGATGCTCGTCTTAAATATATATTGTCAGCAATAAATATTGCAGAAAAATATGCAAGGGAGCTAGGCAGAAACCTCTCTTATTACCATCTAAGAGTAAATAGTGATTTGGAAGCCCAAAATGGTATAAAATATGGACTAGGCTCAAGTGCAGCAGTGATAGTTGCAACTATTAGTGCATTATGTGAACATTATGACATTGAAGTTACAGAGGATAGATTATTCAAGCTATCTGCCCTGGCAAATCTCTCAATTAATAATAGTGGCTCCTGTGGTGATATAGCAGCCTGTGTTTATGGTGGATGGATAGCATATACAGCATTTGATAGGAATTGGGTATTGGATAAGCAAAATGATATTACGCTCTCTGGGCTTTTAAGTCTAGAATGGTCCGGTCTTTCAATTGAATCCTTAATGCCGCCTGAGGAGTTAAATTTAGCTATTGGCTGGACAGGACTGCCTTCTAGCACAACAAATCTAGTAGATAAAGTTAATAATAGAAGGCTAAAGAATAGCTTTATATACAATGGATTTCTAAGAGATAGTAGAGAATGTGTAACGCACATGATTAATGCTTTTAAGGATAATAATATAGATAGGCTCCAGAAACAAATCCAGAAAAACAGAGAGCTTTTAGTAAAAATGGGTAATGATTTGGGTGTAGAAATTGAAACACCAAAATTGAAAAAGTTATGTGATATTGCATTAAAGCATGGTGGCAAGGCTAAATCATCGGGTGCTGGTGGTGGAGATTGTGGTGTTGCTATTTTAAATGGGAGTCATAATTTGAGTTCTTTAATTGAAGAGTGGAATAAATCAGGAATAACCTATTTACCACTGAAGGTCTATGATAAAGAAGGGTGATTATATTGATAGATAAAAAAGATGATCATGTTATATTAGCAGAAAAATTTTATGGAGAATCGAAGACCTCTGACTTTGATAATATTCGCTTTGTGCATCATTCATTTCCAGAGATGAGCTTAGAAGAAGCGGATATTTCTACATCTTTTTCTGCATTTACTGTGGAGCAGCCATTTTTTATTAATGCAATGACTGGAGGCAGTGAAAGGACAAAATCAATAAATGAGAAACTGGCCACAGTCGCAAGGGAAACTAAGCTGCCAATTGCTTCAGGTTCATTAAGTGTTGCAATTAAGGAGACATCCCTTATCGACAGCTTTAAAATCATTAGAGAGATTAATCGAAAGGGACTTGTTTTTGCTAACCTAGGAGCTGAACATACTGCGGAGAATGCTAAAAAAGCAGTAGATATTCTAGAGGCTGATGCCATGCAAATTCATTGTAATGCTGTGCAGGAGATAATCATGCCAGAGGGAGGCAGGGATTTTTCAAATTGGTTAAAGAATATTGAGAAAATAGTTAAGTCCCTTGATATCCCTGTAATAGTAAAAGAGGTTGGCTTTGGTATGAGCAGAGAAACCATAAAACAACTAAAAGATATAGGAGTGAAGACAATAGACGTAAGTGGTTCTGGTGGAACTAATTTTGCTAAAATCGAAAATTATCGTAGAGATACAAGCAAGTATAATTATCTAGAAGATTTTGGACAGTCTACAGTTGTTTCTTTATTAGAAGCTCAGGAATTTATTAACGATACAGAGATTATCGCTTCTGGTGGTATTCGAAATCCTTTGGATGTAGTCAAAGCATTATCTTTGGGTGCTAAAGCAGTAGGTATTTCAGGACTATTTTTAAACATGGTATTAAATGATGGTGTTGAAAAGACTATTGAGGAGATAAACAATTGGAAAACAAAAATAGCATCAATAATGACATTGCTTGGGAAAAGGAAAGTAGCTGATTTAACCCAAGCAGATCTGCTGATTTTTAATGAAGTAAAGGAATGGTGTATTGCAAGAGGAATTATGATTGTCAACTAATACAACAAATAAAGTTGACAATTCATGTATTTCGTTATAAAATTAAATCATAAACCACTGGGACAACCTTAGGAGGAAAAAACAATGAAGATAAAACCCCGTGATATGATTTTAATTGCATTGTTTGCAGCACTTACAGCTATAGGGGGATTTTTGAAGATTCCTATGCCAGTAGTACCTTTTACATTTCAAGTATTATTTTGTGCATATGCAGGTGTTTTTTTAGGCTCAAGAAATGGAATGCTATCGCAGATTCTATACGTTCTCATAGGACTAGCAGGGATTCCTATATTTACTGAAGGCGGGGGTCTTGCATATATTTTTAAGCCAACCTTTGGATACATTTTGGGATTCATTTTATGTGCTTATATAATAGGAAGGATTACAGAGACTGCCGAGAAGGTCAAGGTCACAAGAATTTTCCTTGCAGCCTTTGCTGGATTAGCTTCTGTATATGTAATTGGAGTGCCCTATCTTTATTTAATGATAAATAGGGTAGCTGAGACTCCTATTACCTTTCAAGCAGTTCTAAAAATGGGCTTAATTCCTTTTATAGTTCAGGATTTAATAAAATGTATCATAGTAGCAGCTACAGCAACTAAAATATTACCAGTACTAGGTCGTTTAGGATATGTTGCAAAAAAAGCATAAATAATTATTGGCTTTATATTATAATTCACAATATCCTTATTATAATTATAGAATATTTAATCAATAATTTTTTAGAGGAAAAAAGAATCTCAGTATAGTTCTAGGTAGATATTATAAAATAATACATGAAGTTGGCAATGTATCTATTATTAAAAGGCTTGTGCATAATTTGATAAATTTATGCACAAGTCTTTTAATTTTTCCACGAAATAATGTTTATGGTAGAGTTTTCTTGAGTATATACTATAATATAGTTATATAGACAAATATAATATAAAAAAAGGGGGGCATAAAATGCCAATAAGAAATTTATTTGAAAAAACAAAAAAGGAAAAGGAAAGAAAAGCAAAAAAAGAGGCTGCTAAGAAAGTAGTTGTAGGAACTGCGGTAGGAACCGCTTTAGGAGCCATTACAGGTGTATTGCTTGCACCAAAGTCTGGAAAAGAAACTAGAGAAGATATAGCAAAAAAAACCAAGGAAACGACAGAGGCTGTTAAAGAAACAATAAAGGATTCAACTCAAGTCTTAAAGGAAAAAGGAGAAGAAATAGGAAAAAATATAAAAGAAAAAATAGAAGAAGCAAAAATAAAAAAGGATAAGGATAATTGCCAGCATTGTGAAGAAGAGCTTGAAGAATTATCTGAATTAGAAGAAGAGAATTCTGAGGAAATAAAAGAGGAAAATAACTAACCTTTAACGAATAAATAAAACAGGAAAACAATAGAAAACTAATTTAGGGGGGGAAAATAAACTATGGATGCAACAATTACTGTTAAGGAACTATTATTGGTAGTAGTGTCTTTAGTTATTATAGGATTTGGTATACACCTAATAATAGTCTTAAGAAATTTAAATGGATTGTTAAAAAAGGTGAATCAAATAGTAGGTGATAATGAAAAGCCTATAAAAGAAACTATATCTAATTTGCCAGAAATATGTGAAAATGTAGGCGTTATTAGCGCAAAATCAAGAAACATTATAGAAGAAGTTGAGCCTGTAATACCTGAAATAGTAGATAACGTAAATTCAATTGCTGAAAATGTAAATGACGGTATGGAAATAGCAGTAAATACAGTAGAGACTGTAGGAGAAAATATTAGCGAAACAATAGAAGCCATAAAAGATAGCACAGTTGATGCTAGTACTTACATAAAGTTGATTGGAGAAGTTATTAAAGTAATAAAACAGGCAATTTCAAGGGAAAAGTAGTTTAATCAAAAGCCAGCAGAAATCTGCTGGCTTTTTGGTATAATAGGCTCCGTTGCTTCTATTAGCTATTGTGTAAGTATATTTGTTATTGTAATCACAAATATTTTATGATATAATTCGTTTATCAAGCAAATAGGTGGTATGATTTTTATGGATATAGGCTGGAAAATATGGCTGACAAAAGACAATACTAAGGTATTTGGCAAGGGACCAATGGAGCTTTTGCAAAGAACAGAAAAGATGGGTTCACTTAGAAAAGCCGCTATATCTATGAATATGTCATACAGCAAGGCTTGGGGTCTTATTTCCAATCTAGAAAAATCATTAGGCTTCAAAATACTTGATAAAACAATAGGAGGGATAGATGGAGGAAGTTCTACTCTTACTCAGGAAGGTAAGGTCCTAATAGATAAATATGAAGACCTTGAAAAAAAAGTAGAAGAGGCTATTTTGAAAATTTTTGAAGACACATTTTAAATTTTTTTGCCCGTCGTTATATTAATTAAAATATAACGAATAATAATGAAAATATTTGGGCTTAGCAGTAAAAATAAAAACGAAAAAAGAGGAGATGTATATTTATGAAAAAAGTGATAGCATTATTATTAGTATTTATCCTAGCTTTTGGACTTTACGGATGTACTAATAACAATTCAGATGGCAATAAGCAAGGAGACAATGTTGTCCAAGACCAAGATACTAATCAAGACCAAGATAATAATCAGAACGAGAACAACAATCCAGTAGAGCTTTCCATAAGTGCAGCGGCTAGCTTGACAGAAGCCTATGGCGAAATTAAAGAATTATATGAGTCAGAAAAAGGAGTCAAGCTAACGTTTAACTTTGGCGCATCAGGAACTCTTCAGAAGCAAATAGAAGAAGGAGCAGAAGTAGATGTATTTGTGTCTGCAGGTAAGAAGCAAATGGATGCTCTTGAGGAACAGGATTTGATAATAAAAGATACTAGAGAAAATATATACAGAAATGAATTAGCTCTTCTAGTGTCTGAGGAAAACAAGGACCAAATTAAGTCAATAAATGATTTAGTAGGTACTGAGCTAAAGATTAGCATAGGCACTCCAGAAATAGTTCCCGCAGGACAATATGCAAAAGATGCATTAGTATACTTGAATATTTGGGATCAGCTTGAACCCAATATAGTATACGGTAAGGATGTAAGCCAAGTACTTACATATGTAGAAAAAGGTGAGGTAGCAGCAGGTATAGTTTTTAGCTCTGATTCTGTAAGAGCAAAGCAGAGCTATTTAGCGGAGATTCTTCCAGAAGAATCCCATACACCAATTGTGTATCCAGCAGCCATAGTTGCATCTACTAAAAACAAAGAAGCTGGCTTAGAGTTCTTACAATATCTAAGAACAGACAAGGCAAAGGGAATTCTAGAGAAGTATGGATTTAAAATATATACAGAATAGGTGGATAAAATGATACTAAGTCCCATAATAATTTCCATAAAGGTCGCAATAATAGCTACAATTACTACACTTGTAATAGGTGTATTGTTGTCAAGATTAACTACGAAATATAACTTTAAGGGCAAGGATGTACTGGAGGTAATTCTCCTATTGCCTATGATATTGCCACCTTCTGTCGTGGGATATGGGCTATTAATATTAATAGGGAAAAGAGGTATCATAGGAAAATTCTTGTATGATACCTTTGGAATAAGACTTATTTTTACTTGGGTAGCAGCTTGTATAGCTGCTACCATAGTTTCTCTTCCTTTAATGTATCAAAGCTGTAAGAGTGCTTTTCTAAAAGTTGACCCTTGCTTAGAAGAGGCAGCAAGATCACTAGGGGCTAACAAGAGAAAGGTATTTTGGAAGATTAGTATTCCTCTTGCATTGCCTGGAATATTAAGTGGAGTAGTTCTTGCTTTTGCTAGAGCTCTAGGTGAATTTGGGGCTACCCTTATGGTGGCAGGTAATATACCAGGAAAAACCCAGAACATACCATTAGCTATATATTTTGCCGTTGAAATAGGAGATACTAAAACTGCAAACATACTATTGAGCATAGTAGTGTTGTTTAGCTTTATTGTGGTCTATAGCATGAACAAATGGACAAAAAAATCGTAGATTGACATCAGAGCTTTTTTAAGCTATAATATAAATCTATTGAGTAATAATAAAACATTCGGAGAGATGGCTGAGTCTGGCTGAAGGCGCTCGCCTGGAAAGCGGGTAGACGGCTAAACCGTCTCGCGGGTTCGAATCCCGCTCTCTCCGCCAATATAAATTTTGTCGTGCTAGATGGGGAGGTAGCGGTGCCCTATAACCTGCAACCCGCTATAGCAGGATTGAATTCCCAGCCTCGGCATACTATTGTGAGGTCTGCCCTAGGAAAGTGATGTTGACGATTGGGTCCTGCGCAATGGAAATTCATGAACCCCGCCAGGTCCGGAAGGAAGCAGCGGTAAGTGAACACTTCTGTGTGCCGCAGGGTCGCCTAATTCGAGTTAACTACCTAGGTAACGCTTGTAGTATTATGTCAAAGCTGGGTGCACGGCTTAAAAAATATAGACTATGATTGCATAGTCTATATTTTTTTGTATTCAATACTATGAAATAAAAAGAGGATTTTCGCAATAATTGTAGAACTATTATAAATCATGCTGATCATTTCATTTTTATGAGGAAAATTATCCATACTATATTGTTAAACCTATAATTATTTATTGCTTTACAAACCTAAATAATACAGGATAGTGGGTGACATCTATGTTTTTAAGCTCTTATAGAAAGAAACTAATAGGTTTGTTTACTTTGATAGCACTGGTTCCGATTGCTTTATTTTCCTTCAGTGTATATAGCAGGATAAATACCTATATAATCGAGGAGAATCTAAAGGCGAAAACAAGCTTTATAACAAATGAAGCTGAAAAGCTTAATATATGGTTTATGTCTAATGCTGAAAAAGTAAATGATATAGCCGCTAGTTACCCCTTCATAAAAACTCTTACGAGTGAAGAAGACGGAGACAGGAAAGTTAATGAATATCTTGCTTCGCAGTTCAATTATTCCAAAGAAATAGTCAATTTAAGGCTAGTCATGGTACGTTCAAAAGAATATTCCTCTAATGATATTTTTTCCCCTGAAAACCCTAGATCTAAATCCGACTATTTAGATGCATTATATAAGAAAAAATTGATATGGACCATGCAAGAGCATGCTAATGATTCTCCTAGTATTATTACAGCCTCAGCTCCTTTGTATAATACAAGCGGACAGGTTGAAGGTGTAGTTTTAGTAGACTTTAGCATTGAAGCAATTCTAGATAAGATTAAGGAAATCAATAGAGAAGATAAGTACATAAATTATGTTGTAACTAAACAAGGGAAGATATTAAAAGTTTATGGTGAAGAAAATATATCTACTGTTGAGACTAACAGAGACTATGAAAGTAAAATATCATCATTAGTATCTAAAACAATAAATACATATACTGGGAGAGGTAGTATAGCTCTTGACAAGAATTATACGGCGTTCTACTCTACTATCTCTTCAATCGAGTGGAAGATATTAACCCTAATTCCTAGGTATGCTATATTTGATAGCTTAAATGTATTAATCAAAAGTATAGCGTTTATAACTGCTGTTACCTTATCATTATTAGTAGTGTTAGCAATGTTGTTTTCACGAATTTTCTCAGAGCCACTAGTGAGGCTTAAAAACGGCGCAATAGAAATACAGAAGGGTAACTATGACTATAAGTTTGATATAAAAAAAGAAGATGAATTTGGACAGGTAGCGATGGCCTTCAATGCAATGGCTTCAAAGCTGAAGGAATCGTATGAAGATTTGAATGATAATAATACTATGTTAGTAGAAGCAAATGAACGGTTACAGGATATAAACTTAGAATTAGAAGCGTCCTACGAACAGCTCAAAGCAACTTCCGAGCAGCTAAATGAATCAGAGCAAAGATTTAGGGCTTTATTAGGCAATATGGACGACTTAGTATGGATTATGGATAGAAACCTTAATATTATATTTGCTAATGATCAGGTTGAGCCAGTGTTAACGGTAAGCAAAGAACGTTTTGTGGGAAGAAATCTGAATGAGCTTATAAACTATGTCGTTGGAGATGGAGAAGCATTTTTAAAGGATGTTAATGAAATCGATCTTAAAAATAGAGAGGTACACGTTTCTTATAACCATAAGGGTATTATAATAGCTGAAGTAAACACAAAACGAGTATATGAAAATAATAAGCTTGTTGCCATACATGGTGTCATAAGAGACATAACAGAAAGAAAGAGGATGGAAGAAAGTATAATTAAAAGGAATGAAGAGTTAGTAGTAATAAACAAGGTTAGTCGAGGACTGACTACTGCCATGAACATAGAAACTCTTATGCAAAGGGCAGTAGATGGTATTATTAGGCTGATGAATATATCCTTATGCACCATAAGATTATTAGAGGATGATAAATTAGTTCTTAAAGCATTTTCGGGAGAACTATCAAATCTAGTAGTTACAGATCCAATCCCATTAGATGAGGACGAAGTGGGAGAGGTGGTTAAAACAGGCAAGGCCCAAATATTTGAACTGGGTAAAAGCTATAAAAGAAGCATTTTTTCAGCTAAGCTGGCTAACTCAAAAAAGATAAACTTCCTTAATGTACTTCCAGTCAAAGTAAGAGGAAAAGTACGAGGGATAATGATAGTAGGCAGCATTAATAGACTAGATGAAGGAGAATTTAACGTTTTATCCTCTATAACTAATCAGGTTGCCTTGATTACTGAAAACATTGGCTTATATCAGGACTTGAAAAATAATTATCTAAAAACTATAGAAACACTTGCTGCAGCCATAGAGGCTAAAGATGAATATACTGAAGGACATTCTAACAGAGTTGCAAAATACAGTCTTGAAATTGCTAAATACATGGGTATGCCTAAAAAGTATTGTGAAGAGATTGAGGTAGCGGGCATACTGCATGACGTAGGTAAAATAGGAATTAAGGATGGAGTTCTTTCAAAGCCAGGAAAGCTAACAGAAAGAGAATATGAGATGATAAGGAGGCATCCTATGATAGGCAGCAAGATACTTGAAAATGTAGGATTCTCAGAGACTATAATGAATGCAATTAAATTTCATCACAAGAGATATGATTTAAAGGGATATCCTCAAGAAATCTATATTGAAGATCTTCCATTAGAAGCAGCTATTATAGGAGTAGCAGATGCCTTCGATGCAATGACAACTAGTAGGGCATATAGAAATGCCATTACTGCGGAAGAAGCTATTGATGAACTTATCAAAAATAAGGATACACAATTTCACCCTTATATAGTAGATATAATGGTTGACATATATAAGAAGAATAAAACTGTAATTGAGACCATAATGCAAACTGATATAACAAATGAAAGAACTAGTCTAGCTTAATTGCTGGACTTTTTTTCTTATAACATTAAAGAAAATACTAATAAAGTATTAATAAAATTTTTAGAGATTAACTTCACGAGTCCTATCAGATGGAAATGCCAGTACCAATGGCAGATTTAAAAAACTAAGAATTCTTGTCAGACTGCGTAAAAACTTTCACCCTGAGTATACTACTAGTACTATCTAAGCATTCAGGTTAAGAGACTCTCTTTTTAATTGTGGTATATGACACAAAGTTTTGGTATAATATACTTATTAAACACGTGAAGGTGATTAAATGGCTTACCAAGCTTTATACAGGAAGTTTAGACCGAAGACCTTTGATGACGTCATGGGGCAAGAGCATATAACTACAACACTTAAAAACCAAATAAAAAATAGTAATATAGCCCATGCCTATTTATTTTCAGGTACCAGAGGGACAGGAAAGACTTCTACAGCGAAAGTGTTTGCAAGGGCTGTGAACTGTACAAATAGTCACAATGGAAACCCCTGCAATGAATGCGAAGCCTGTCAGGGAATATTTGATGAGACTATAATGGATGTCATAGAAATGGATGCCGCTTCAAATACTAGTGTAGAAGACATCAGAGATCTTAGGGAAAAGGCAAAGTATCCTCCATCTAAGTGTAAATATAAAGTATACATTATAGATGAGGTTCATATGATATCAAAGGGCGCTTCTAATGCACTGCTAAAGATACTAGAGGAGCCTCCAAAGCATTTGATATTTATACTAGCAACAACAGAGCCTCAGAGACTGCCTGCTACAGTACTATCTAGATGTCAGAGGTTTGACTTTAAGAGAATAACCGCGAAAGACATAATCCATAATATGCAAAACATATTAGATGAAATAGGTATAAATGCAGATTCAAAGGGCTTAAGCCTAATAGCTAGGAATTCAGATGGAGCAATGAGAGATGCCCTTAGCCTCTTAGATCAATGCCTTTCATTCTCGGGTCAAGAAATGACTTACGACTACATTGTCTCCGTACTTGGTGTCGTAAATAATGATATAATATATGAGTTAACAGATTCTATAATTGGTAAAAATGCAGATAAGGCTCTTGAGCTTATAGAGCATATAGTTCAAAGTGGAAAAGACATTAATCAGTTCGTTAAGGACCTGATACTTCACTTTAGAAATCTAATGGTAATAAGGGTATCTAAAAATGTAGACAGTATACTTGATGAGACAGAGGAAATGATAGAAAGGCTTAAGAAACAGGCTGAAAATATAGACACAAGTAGTATAATAAATATACTAAGAATATTGTCAGATGCAGAGACTCAATGCAAGTGGTCATCCCAGCCAAGAGTCATACTTGAAATTAGCATCATAAAAATGTTAAACGAACCTTCTAGCAATGATATTGGTGGCATGATAGAAAGATTCAAAAGACTAGAGGAAAAGCTTGAGAATGGTGATATAATAAGAGAAACGGAGCCTAGGAAGCAATCTATCCCTGATATCCCGACTAAGAGCATAGCTTCAGAAAAAGTAGAAGAAGAAAAGCAGGAAGATGCTTTAAGTGATAGCAATAGAAGCAAAGACACTATACGAACTGACATAGATATTAATGAGATTAAAGATGAATGGAAGAACATATTAAAAGCTACAAGAGCTAAAAGAATATCTCTTCACGCTCTAATTATGGAAGGAAAACCTATAAGCTTAAAAAATGGTGTATTGGCAATAGCTTTTGAAGATGGGTTCAGGTTCCATAAAGAAGCCATAGAAAAAAGTGAAAATAAGGAGCTTGTTCAAAAAACTATAAATGATTGCTTGAACATAGATATAGAAATCAAATTTGTAATGGCAGATGACATTGCAAATAATAATGAAGAAAAGCAAGAAAAGGAACAAGACAAAGACTTGATAAAGAAAGTTATTGATGTATTTGGAGAAGAGCTAGTAGAAATTGAAGAATAATAAGGAGGTTTTTATCAATGGCAAAAGGTGGATTCCCAGGAATGGGAAATATGATGAAACAGGTTCAAAAAATGCAGAAGCAAATGGCTGATTTGCAAAACGAACTAAATGAAAGAGAAGTAGAAGCAGGTGCAGGTGGTGGAGCAGTTACAGTAAAGGTCAATGGAAAAAAAGAGATATTAGCTGTGACTATAGATAGAGATGTTGTAGATCCAGATGATGTTGAAATGCTTCAAGATTTAATACTAGCTGCAACTAATGAAGCTCTTAGAACTGCAGATGAAATGGTAAGTAGAGAAATGCAAAAGATAACTGGAGGCATGAATATACCTGGATTATTTTAATATATTCAGTATAGTCTCCTATCTTTGAGAGTCAGCAAAGGTAGGATTAAAATAAGGTGGAGAGCATTCTCCACCTAGTTTTTCTATGTTTAAATGCTGGAATCAGCTTAACTGAAAGGATGATATAGATGGAGTACTTTGCACCCCCTTTAGCAAGCTTAATTGAAGAATTCTCAAAGCTACCTGGTATAGGAAGAAAAACAGCTCAGAGACTTGCATTTTATGTACTAAACATGAATGTCAACGATGTGAATGAGCTTGCAAATGCCATAGTCAATGCCAAGAAAAATATAAAGTATTGCAGCATATGCAGCAATCTTACAGATACAGACCCCTGCTTTATCTGTGGCAATACTAAGAGGGATCAGACTACAATATGCGTTGTAGAAGACCCAAGGGATGTTATAGCAATAGAGAAAACCAAGGAATTTCTTGGATTATATCATGTTCTCCATGGAAGTATATCTCCAATGGAAGGAATCGGACCTGAGGATATAAAGATAAAAGAATTACTTCAAAGGATAAGAGAGCTAGATGTGGCAGAGGTAATACTAGCCACAAATCCTACCATAGAAGGAGAAGCTACTGCAATGTATATATCAAAGCTTCTAAAACCCCTAGGCATAAAAACCACAAGAATAGCCCACGGAATACCAGTAGGTGGAGACCTAGAATATGCAGATGAAGTGACACTTTCAAAAGCATTAGAGGGAAGAAGAGAAATATAAAGTTTTTAAAGAGTTGTTAAAATCTACTGAACTTCTTTCAAAAAGTAAATGGCCGAAAGACTGCAAATGAAGTATTTATAGGAAATATGGTTTAAGAAGGGTAAGGAAATTCATTGTTAAGATGAAACAAATGTACGTTGGGGGCTACAAATTAATTTATTGACATGCATGATGTCGTATATTATAATTTATTAGTAAACTTGAATAAATGGTGATGGAGTTCACCAAAACCGCATAATGCTAATGACTCCTACAGAAATACTATTAATAGTATTCCTGTAGGAGTTTTTTTGTGACTAGAAAGGAGTTGACTTTATGGATGCAAGTTTAGCTGTAATTTTATTATTAGGATTGCCAGCAAAAAGGATATTTGAAAAATTAAGATTGCCTGGTTTATTAGGAATGTTAATATTAGGTGTTCTTATAGGTCCCTATGGATTTAATTTACTTCAAGAAGACATGCTAAAGATATCATCAGATTTAAGAACTATTGCTCTAATTATTATTTTATTGAGAGCAGGACTTGGTATTGACAAAGATGATTTAAAAAAGGTTGGAAATACTGCATTAAAAATGAGTTGCATTCCTGGGCTGTTAGAAGGATTCTTTATTGCATTTGCATCAGTTAATCTTTTGAATTTTACATTTGCTCAGGGTGGAATGTTAGGATTTATTATTGCCGCTGTTTCTCCTGCTGTAGTAGTACCATCTATGCTCAAATTAATGGAAAACAACATTGGTACCAAAAAAGGAATACCAACCTTAATATTGGCAGGGGCATCTATTGATGATGTTTTTGCTATTACAATATTTAGCGCCTTTTTAGGTTTTTACAGTGGTTCTCATATAAATATCGGTATTCAATTATTAAGTATACCAGTATCAATTTTGTTAGGTATTATTGCTGGTATAATCATTGGGCTCATACTAATAAAAGTTTTCAAAAGGTATCACATACGTGATACAAAAAAAGTGTTATTAATACTTGGCTTCTCAATATTAATTAATGAATTAGAGGGTGTATTAAAATCGAAACTAGATATAGCATCGTTGTTAGGGGTAATGACTATTGGGTTTGTAATAATGGAAAAATCACCAGATATAGGGAAAAGGCTATCTAATAAGTACAATAAAATATGGGTTTTAGCTGAAATTTTACTATTTGTATTAGTAGGAGCACAGGTAGACGTAAATGTGGCATTAAAGGCTGGTGGGACAGGCATTATAATAATATTAATAGGTTTAATTGGGCGGAGTATAGGAGTAATGATTTCATTACTAGGTACAAATTATAACTGGAAAGAAAGGCTGTTTTGTATTATTGCATATGTCCCAAAAGCAACAGTACAGGCTGCAATGGGGGCTGTACCATTATCATTAGGAGTAGAATCAGGAAATATAATTCTGGCTATTGCAGTATTGTCTATACTAATTACCGCACCATTAGGAGCAATTGGAATTCATTATTTATCAGAAAAATTACTAGTAGAATAAATGTGGTGTCAGTAATTAATTTATATCTAAATTAAATAAACTTTTTTTAAAATACGAGTGTTTAAGCTGAAATAAATAAAGTGATATTATGAAGCATGGTTTATTAGGAAAAACAAAAGCCCTGATGACCATGTTCTTTTATTAGATTTTTTAGCTGGAGAACAATGGGCATAAATGTTAAATCTATCAGACTCAATAGCCTAGAAAAAATGATGGGAGAGAAAATAGAGAGAGGAAATAGGAAAAACTACTCAACAAAAACTCTCTCAAAATCCTCAATCAATAAGAAGTTTATCCTTGTTTTTAATTGTACATGAAAAAAGTTCTGCAAACAGAGGGATATAAACATAAGTACCTTTTTATGATAAGAAAGTAGTTACAAATAAGAGATAGTAATGATATAATGTTCTAATGAAGAACATTATGAGTTGCTTTCTAATCCCAACAGACAGACAGGATTTACTTTAAGGATTTCGCACAATGCAAGCAATTCATAGTCAGTTACAATGCGCTTTTGCTGTTCGATTTTGCTAATACTGGCTCTGTCTATATAAACTGCCATAGTCTCTAACTTGGCAGATAATTGCTGTTGGGTTAGATTGTTTTTTAACCGTGCAGCTTTTAGATGAGGTCCGATGATATTTCGATTATTATTATTTAATAATAGCTTCATATTTACCACCTTTGTGTTTTATTAGAGCATTTAAAGTTTAACCTAACAATCAGTGTTATATGTTCTAATGGAGAACAGGCAACAAATTTGGAGGATAGCTATTTTGTACAGGAAAGAAGATAAAACCAATGGGACAACTAGAAATTTTATCTTTTACTAGGATAAATATCAATAGAAAAAACAATAGATAGAATTAGGCAAGAGACTAATAAAGTATTATTAGAACAAGGTCTTGAGTATTCAAATTAATGCAGGAATAGCCTGCCACGATTGTTTAAGAGATATGGAGGACATGATAAAAATGGAGAATAAAGATTTGCTTAAAAGAAAAAGTGTAAAAAAACAACAAAAAATTAAAAACAGTAATTTAGAGAAGGAAATTGAAAAAATAAGAGATGAATTGAATAGAATTGTGGCTGGAGGAAATAAAATAGCTCATAGCGAAGAGGTACTAGAAATAAGCATGAAATTAGATGAATTAATTGTAAATTATCTAAAGACTCTTGATAGGGAAGTATAATGAAGCAATTAAAAGCTACTGCTTCAAAATAAGTGAATAATTTAGATATTATAGCCAATCAATATGGAATTTATCAAATACTTTTCTTCAAATACCTTTTAGAAACAAACACCCATATATATTTGTCATAAGTTGGAGTTCATCTATTAGTAAACAACAAATTATATATTATCTTATACTATATTACCATAGAAAATATACATAAGTATGCATATTGGTGAATAACATTAAAAGTATATTGTAAAATGTAGATAATTATGGTATTATTATAATAGTTTAGATGAATGGAGGGTTGCTTAAAAATGGGCATTAGATTTATTAAATTCCGATTTTACACTTTATGTAACTAATTTAATAGTGCTTAAAGGCTCTACCTGGTGTAGAGTAAACGGGATTGGTCTGCCTATTTTTGAGTTCCTAATTGACGAAAAATATTGATATATTAGTACGTTAAAGAGGGTGTGCCATTGCTATCCTTTTTTTGTTTGCTGCTAATTGACTAGTATATACATTACAGTCTTACAACATAAATTTTCTTACTTCCAATAGTCGTGCAAGGTTGTACTCATTGCCTTTGACTTATCATAAATTTTTCTAGACTATTGCTTGAAAAATCAGATTAGGTCATAAAAAGAATATTTATAAATGAGAAGCGAAGGAAATATTTTCTGAAATTCTTAGTTAGCTTAACCAAAGGTACAAATAATGTAAGTAGCTTGCTTTAATTATAGGCAGGTAATTTCTTATATTTTGCATTCCTTTCCGTTTACAGACACAGGTAGCAGCCTGTGTATTTTTATTGAAAAATGGAGGGATGTATATGTTCCAGAAATCGAGAGCGATTTTAATAGGTATTGCCCGTGGCAATCAAATGGACTTCAAGGATTCAATGGATGAATTATCTCGCTTATCAGAGGCATGCGACATAGAAGTAGTTGGGCTAATAGGTCAAAAATCTAATCCTGGGAATAAGTCACATTATATTGGAGAAGGAAAAGTTCAAGAAGTTTTTGAATTAGTTAGTGAGAACGGTGCTAATATGGTCATCTCTAATGATGAACTATCGGGTTCTCAGATTCGTAACCTAGAAGAAGCTCTAAATTGCGAAATAATTGATAGGACAGTTTTGATTTTAAATATCTTTGCTCAGAGAGCTAAAACAAAAGAAGCTAAGCTACAGGTAGAAATAGCTAAGCTTTATTATCAGCTACCTAGGCTTATTGGGCTAAGAGAGTCATTAGGCCGTCAGGGAGGAGGTATTGGGGTTTATAACAGAGGCTCTGGGGAAACCAAGCTGGAGCTAGACCGTAGAATGATTGAGGGCAGAATAAGTGCACTAAACAATGAATTAAAAGCATTGGTTTTAGACCGTCAAAATCAGCGCAAAAGGCGTAAAAGGACCGAAATACCGGTAGTATCTTTAGTAGGATATACAAATTCAGGTAAGTCAACTATTATGAATGCTATGCTGGATTTGTATCAATTACCGACAGACAAGAAGGTATTCGAAAAAGATATGCTGTTTGCTACATTAGAAACCTCAGTTAGAAGGATTGCAATGACAGATAATAAATCTTTTCTGTTAACTGATACAGTAGGATTTATCAGTAAATTACCTCATCAGCTTGTAAAAGCATTTCGTTCCACCTTGGAAGAGGTTTCTGAAGCCGATTTGATAATTCACGTAGTTGATTATTCAAATCCTAATTACAAGCATCAGATTGAAGTAACAAAGGAGACTCTTAAAGAGATAGGTGCAAGTGATATTCCTGTTATTTATGTCTACAATAAGATTGATTTAGTAGGAGATAATATCTCAAGGATTGAAGAGGATCGTATATATATTTCAGCTAAGAACAAATATGGAATAGATAAGCTAGTTTATGCTATTCAACAAAGTGCTTTTCCAGTATATGTCGACTGTGAGATGCTAATTCCTTACGATAAAGGAGATGTAGTATCCTATCTAAATGATAGCGCAAATATCAAGTCTACAGAATATTTGGAGGATGGAGTATTTATATCACTGGAAGCTAAACAAGCTGACTATGAAAAATTCAAGCAATATAGCAGGCAAATTAGCTTAAACAGTTAAAATTAATTTCTTGGCTTTACCAGTTTTATTATTAGCTACTGTGGGCTGTCAGAGCTCAGCCTACAGTAGCTGTTATTTAAATTATATCTAATGGGAAATTATCTATATCCCTTCATCCTTTAAAACATCTACTATTTCATCGTTATCAACCTTCCTAATTCCAAAATAGTATGCCAGATAAATACTTGCAATAATTACTGTAATATAGACAACTATAACCCTAATGTCCAAAGACATTAGCAGGTCTTTCATACTAAATACAGTACTAAATTTTGCAAAAAAAGCTAGGATAATTAGAGATACAGGTATTGAGATTATGAATGGATAAATAGAATAATAAACCCCTTCCAAACTCAACATTCTCTTTAAGGCATTCTTAGTAATGCCTATAGATTTTAACATAGCAAATTCTCGTCTTCTATTTCTTAAATTGTTATTTATGCTGGAGTATGCATTAGATACACCTATAATACCTAAGAAGAAAACAATAGAAAAAGTAATCAAATATAAGGTTCGGTTTTGTATTTTTTCCTGTACCAAATCATCTAATATACTCCATATATAGTAATCATCCTCTGGTAAATAATATTTATTGATATCATTAATTTCTCTCTTAACTTCATCAATGTTCTTCTCATCTACCAGTAGTCTTAAACGTTCTGAATGTGCATAATCTCCTGGCAAGGCAAAGCTCTCCATCAAATAATTTAATATCTCTTTAGGTACAAATAAATAGATATTATAGTTTTGTAAGTAAAGATCCTTTATTGGATTTTCATTAGTTTTTAATCCGATATCAATATTGAAGCTATAGCCTCTTCCGTTGACATATTCATTTAAAGAAAGATTATTTATTTTGTCATCTAAGTATGGAATATAGTTTGCCCTAGCTAAAGGCTGGTTGATATCCTCCTTAACTATATTTAAAAATACAGCCTTAGGATTATCCTTGTCATAATAATCTGCTGGATTTCCCCCTTGAGATTTAACAAATTCATCAAAGCTATTATTATCAATACCTATTAATGTAGTATCAATCTCGTATCCATCATCTAATCTTTTGTAATATTCATTTGCATCATCATTAAATCCATCAACTTTATTAAATTCCTCTGATGCGTATTCTGGCATTATTTTAGAATATATGTAGGTAGATTTATAAACTAAGCTTTCTTTAACTTCAGGTATAGCTCTAATTTTCTCGAGTATATTTTCATCAGCTAATTCTTCAGTATATACATAAACAGCCATAGTATAATAATTTTCTATAGTATTTAAGGCACGATTTGCTTTATTAAAACCTATTCCTGTTAAAAAAATAACCATTATGATAAGACTGACACTTATAGATACTATTGTAGTCCTAAAGCCTTTCCTGTTTCCATTCAATGAATCCATAGCTAAACTAGAAACTATTTTACTAGGACTATAGTTTTTAGAATGTCCTTTTATCTTTTTAAAGCTTTTATAATTTAGGCCACCATGCTTAATTGCCTCAATAGGTACTATTTTACTGAGCCTTCTTGCTGGATTGTAGATTGAAAATAAAATAGTTATAAAAGCTAATACTACAATCAAACTGATAATGACTGGTGAAGTTTTGAAGACTATTTTAAATATATTTCCATCTATCTCCACATTAGAGTCTTTTACTACACTAGTTATCCTATCAGTTAATAGGTAGCAGAATAAATGTCCTAGGAGGACACCAAAAATTATTGGTGCTATTGAAAGAAGAATAGCTTCTAATCTTACAGCTTTTCTAATTTGCTTTGGTGTAGCACCTATACTTTTCAGTATACCCAATTGCTTTAATCTATTGTTGGACCATACAGTAAATACATTATAGATTATAATTGCGAATAGAAGCATAGTGAACAATATGAATGTTATAAATACAAGAATATCCATAGATAATTTTTCACTCAGTCCAGCAGAAGGTGGGAAAACACCTTGGCATTTTAGGAAATATTTATTATACGTTGACTGATAAGAATATTCGTTGTACTCTCCTTCTCCAGAATCAAATCCTAGTATTTTACCAATCTCAGGTAAGTCCTTGTATGCTGCTCTAGGATTTTTCATACGTAAAAATGGTGTCATTCTAATATTATCATCTAACAAGCTTTCATCTAAAAATCCAAAGACTGTGTAAGATGGCTCATAGGATCTGATTTTTCCAGAGATAGTTCCTACAATTGTATATTCTACTTCTTCTTCCTTCACAAAAGCTTCTTCCTCAAGGAATAGGTCAAAAGGGTCTACCTTTTTACTGTCCTTATGCCTATATCCTAGCTCTACTTTTATTTTATCTCCTATTTTGTATTCAGGATTCTCCTTTATAAAATTGCCCATTATTACTATTTCATCTGCTTTTTCTGGAAGTCTTCCTTCTAATAAGGTGTTTTTAATTGGCATATTATCTAAATAGTTTTTATCCATATAAGAAATGCTTATGTAAGGTCTTTTTAAATCAATTTTTCCGCTATAAAATTCTGACATCAAATAAATTTCATCAACCTTCTGATTTTCCTTCAAATATGGAATCTGAGAGCTATTGATATAGGCTTTGAAGTATCCATGATAATTTCCACTCCTTGATATTGTACTCTCAAGTTCATAATCCCAAAGCATATATGAGAATAGTACCATGGTGCTTAATAGTATAGTTCCTACAGCTATTGCAATTAGTATAGATAAAGTATTTTTTCTATTTTTATTTAAGTGATTTAGTGTATATTCTGTAAGAATATTCATTGTCTAATCACCTCATCTGAAACTATCCTACCATCTTCCATAGTTACAACTCTATTTGTTTCCAGTGCCATTTTTTCGTCATGAGTTATTAGAAGTATGGTCTGCTTATACTTCTTATTTGATATTTTAAGCAATTCCATAATATCCTTAGAATTTTTTCTATCTAGATTTCCAGTGGGCTCATCAGCCAATATAATTGCAGGACGATAAATCAAAGCTCTGCCGATAGCTACCCTTTGCTGCTGTCCTCCGGAAAGCTGCCCAGGATAATGTGTAAGTCTATCATGTAATCCTAACATATTGATTATCTCATCAAAATGAGCCATATCAGGTGTTCTGCCGTCTAGAAGCAATGGAAGCAAAATATTCTTCTTCACATTGATTGTAGGAATTAGATTATAGAACTGATATATTAGACCTACCTTTCTTCTTCTAAAAAGTGCTAATTCATTTTCTTTTAATGTAGAAACCTCCCTATCCTCTATGAATACTTTTCCTGCTGTTGGCTTATCGACTCCGCCTATAATATGCAGTAAAGTTGATTTACCAGAACCGCTGGCTCCGACAATAGATACGAATTGCCCCTTTTCAACAGAAAATGTCACACCGTTAAGAGCTATAACCTTAGATTCACCTTTTCCATAAGACTTTACAAGACTTTCAGTTCTTAATATCTCCATTTTTGATTCCTCCTTATGGTTATAAGCTTATAGTTCAAATGTGACATTCAAGTGACATTCTATTCATTGTTATCATCTTTTAAATATACTTCTAATGCATTTGATAAAGCGTCTACTATCTTATATTGATACTCCTTATTTAATAACAAATCTGCTTCATTTGCATTAGTCAAAAAACCGCATTCTACTATTATTGCGGGCATATTGGTTTGATTTAATACTATCAAGTCTTCTCTCTCAACTATTCCCCTGTTAGCTGCACCAGTGTTTACTAGTATTTCATCTAATACCAGCTGTGCAAATGCTTCATCATCTTGAGAATTACTATAAATTCTTTCCTTAGAATAGTACAAAACCTGAGCTCCATTAGTAGTATTATTGTTTTCGAGAGCATTACAGTGAATACTGATAAATACCTTTGCTTTCTTTTTATTTGCCATATCTGCTCTCAATTCATTATCAACATATTCATCAGTGCTTCTAGTTAAAACCACTTTATAGCCCATTGATTTTAATCTTTCATATAGCTTTTTTGATATATCTAAAACTATATCCTTTTCGTAGCTGTTATTAATTCCAATTGCTCCAGGATCTTTTCCGCCATGACCTGGGTCTATGACTATAACTTCATCAGCTCCCAATAGCCTTTGTCCTAAATAAATAATGCCTTTGATTATTAGAAAAAGAACAATTATTGTGATAATTAACAATAATATAGCTCGTATTCTTCTCAATTTCATCTAGTCATCTCCCAATTGTATTTTTCTTAGAGCTTATTTCTGCCGCGCTGGACTTAGTATTTAGTCTGCGAAACTGCATCATAACAAATACTAGATTCCTAATTAAAGCCTATAGCACAAATATGACATTTAAGTGACACTTTATATTATCCTATAAAACTTAACCTTGAATTTTGCGCCGCCTTCTTTACTATTTTCCGCAGCTATTTCTCCATTGTGCCTTTCTATAATAGCCCTAGCCATAGAAAGACCTATTCCTATACTTTCTTTGCATGAGTTTTTTCCCTTATAAAATCTCTTAAAAATATTATGAAGCTCCTTATCCATAAATCCACATCCATTATCCTCTATTTTCACCTCTGTAAATAATGGATTGGATTGAACATAGATATTTATCTGCCCACTTTCTTCTAAATGCTCAACAGAATTTTTTATGATATTTAAGAACGCTTCACTTAACCAATGCATGTCTCCCTTAATCTGTACATCCTCACCCACTACATTTAAGTGAATTTTCTTTTTGTCTATTAAAAACATTATGGGTTCAATAGCCAAGTCTATAATACTTTTGACATCTATGTTGTCTTTTTTAAATTCAATTGCATCTGCATCTAGCTTTGACATAGTAAGCAAAGAGCTGGTCAAGGCTTCTAGTCTTGAAATCTGTTTCTTTAATCTTTGAATGTATTCGCTGCTTTCATCCTTAGAGTCACTTTCCTCCATTAATTCAGACATGATGTTAATAGAGGTAATTGGTGTTTTCAGCTGATGAGATATGTCTGCTAAGTTATCTTTCAAGGTAATTTTATCCTGAACTGCCTTTTCCTTTAACTCTCTTAAGGCTACAACAGTTTTATATAGCTCGTCTGATAGAATAGAAAAATCCTCGTCTATTTCAAGATTTAAGGAGTAATCACCCTTGTTAATTCTCTCAACATAATTCTTTAACCTTTCAATGCTTTGTTTTTTGTTTTTACGTGAGGTTTTCATACTAATATAAAACAATAAGGTAATTGAGCCTGAAAATATTAGATTTATATAAATAATCTTTTTCCTATCTCTTAGAAAGATAAATTGACTTCCGCTATATCCGTATTTATTTAAGCTCTCTTTTCCTAAGGAAGTATATTGAGGATTCTCAGATTTTAATTGAGCCATGACTTCTACTTCTATGTCCTTTGAGTTTTCGGCTATAACTCCTATTACAGCTGCTAATTTCTCAAAAAGTACCTTTTCATATAAGTTGTATACCTCAATAGAAATAAAAAAGGATAAAAGTAGAATAAAGCCTAATAGCAATATTTTATAAAATAGATTTTGTTTTGAGCTATTCATTTTCGCTCTCCATTCTATATCCAATTCCTCTGATAGTTTTTATAATTGCAGGACTATTAGGGTCATCTTCAATTTTCTCTCTTAATCTCTTTATAGTAACAGTGAGAGTATTATCATTTACAAAATCTCCTTCTATATCCCATAGTTTGTCCAATATAGATATCCTTGTCAAAGTCTGATTCTGATTTTCCATAAACATTGTCATAAGCTTATACTCTCTGCCTGTTAGACTAATCTCTTGATTATTTTTGCAAACCTTAGTCTGGGATTTAATCAGCTTAATACCTTGACAGAATAGAGTATCATTTAAGGCTGTATCTCTCTTCACTCTTCTCAGCACTGTATTGATTCTAGACTCCAGAACTGACAGTCTAAAGGGCTTAGTAATATAGTCATCTGCTCCTAAATCCAAGCCCTTAACTATTTCTTTTTCCTCATCCCTTACGGTTAGAAAAATTATTGGAGTCTGAGACTTGAGCCTTACAAAAGAAAGCAGCTCATAGCCTGTTCCATCTGGTAAATTTAAATCAAGAATAATTAAGTCATAAATTAAACTAAGCTTATCCTTTCCCTCAGCTATACTGGCTCCTATTTCTACTATAAAATTCTTCTTTTCTAAATATGCTTTTATGCCAAAAGAAATATTATCGTCGTCTTCAATTAGTAAGATTTTTCTCAAAGGACTCACCTCTATAAATGATTCTTCAGATATAATTATATTGTATAATAAAAAGGTTTTAAAGCAATGCTGTTCTAAGTACTTTTTAATTTGATTATATAACTACATATGGAATAAGCTGTATTATTGCTGGTGAATGTGAGTAGGAAACAAAGAAAGCAATATTAATAGTAGTTAGTTAGGCAATAGAAGCTGGCCATATGAGAGAGCATGCAAAGAGAGAATCAGAATTTAGTTTAAATAATTGAAGTTAGGGAATGTATTTGTATATAGATTATAAATATTTGACTAAATTCACATATATTTTTGTGTGAGAAATCGAACATTGTGAATAAATAAAGTATCTTAAAATGTCGATAATGTTATGAAAACTATTTTTTAAGGAAGGGTGGAGTAATGAAAAAGATTAGCACGAGGATCATACTAACAGTTCTGGTTTGTTCCATATCTATGTCTGTAGTGGTGGGAGTATCTAGTATTCTAAGAAGTATAAGTGTAATCGAAGAGGAAGCAAAAAACAGCCTAGTTGCTACGACAAAAGCATATGCAGAAGAAATCAATGAGGAGCTAGCAGTATACGAAACGATAGTATCTAATATGTATAAAATAGTTGAAGGAACCATAGATACATCAAGATTGTATGAAGAAGGATATCTTTCAGAGTACAGCAATAGTATATTAAGTCCTATAGTTCAGGGGATGGCTCAAGAAACCATAAAAAATGCAGGATTATATATAGTCTTTGATCCAAAATTCACAGGAAAATCCGAAGGAATCTGGGCTGCCTTAGACGGAAGCGATAAGCTAATGCACTCCACACCCACTAATATTGCAGGAAGAAGTCAAGATGATCCATCCGCTTCATTCTATTATGATGCTATAAAAGAAGGCAAGGCATTTTGGAGTGATTTTTATGTCAACAATGCTGACCAAAATGTAATGACTTACTCAATGCCTATAGTAGTTAAGGGTATGACCATTGGAACTATGGGTGCGGATATGAATGTAGAAGAATTAAAAAAGCACATAGAAGGTATAAAGCTATATGAAACAGGCTATGCATATTTAGTAAATAAAGATTATGACTATTTAGTTCACCCCACCTTTGATAAAAGTACTAACCTTAGAACATATAATAATGGACAGTTTAGTTCTACTGTAGATGAAATCGAAGCTAAAAGTTTAGGATTAGAAGATGTCAACTTTGGTGGAGCAGACAGAATTATGACTTACTCAAAGCTACATGATGGCAAGGTCATTATGCTTTCAATACCAAAAGCTGAAGTCTTTAGAGAGCTTAACTGGACTTCACTTATTATAATAGGAGTTATATTTATATCTGCCATATTATCAACAATTGTTGCATTGATTTTAGGGAAAAAGATATCAGGGCCAATAGTGCTTGCTACAGAAATATTAAATTCTACTGCTACCCTTGATCTGACAGATATAGAAGAAACCAAAAAGATAAAAGTTATCCTTAATAGAAATGATGAAATGGGCTCTATATTTAGGGCGACAGCAAAATTAAGAGAAGAAATGCGGAGAGTTATAAGGGATATAGATGAAACTACAGATAATATAGTTGCAAATACTAATAGCCTTACTGTAGCTACTCAGGAAACTAGTCAATCCATAAACGAAGTAGCCAGAACTGTAGAGGAACTGGCAAGGGCTGCCATGGAGCAGGCAGAGGATGCCGAAAAAGGTTCGGTGAAGCTAGAAAAGCTAGCAGATGAGATTAAAATAGCTGTGGAAAATGGAGAAGTGGTTGTAAATAGCTCATTGCAGGTTCAAAGAATAAGTGAAGAAGGCTCAAAAGCAATGAATGATATGGTGGAGAAGTTTAATATAACAAATAGCTCTACTAATATAGTTTCGAAGAATGTCAATTCTTTATTAGAGAAATCCAATTTAATTGGAACTATTCTAAATACCATAATGAGTATCTCAGAGCAAACTAACCTATTAGCCTTAAACGCAGCCATAGAAGCGGCTAGGGCAGGAGAGGCAGGCAGAGGCTTTTCAGTAGTAGCTGAAGAAATAAGAAAGCTGTCTGATCAAACAGGACGTGCTACTAGAGATATAGAGGATATTTTGAACTCTATACAATCAGAAGTTGAAGCTACAAAGGAAAACATGGATATTTCAGAAAAAACAATAAGTGATGCTAATAGGACCCTAGAGCAATCAATGAAAGCCTTTGAAGAAATAATTTCTTCCATAATAACCTCCATTGAAGCTACAGAAAATCTAGGTAGAGGTCTAGATGCTGTAGACAGTGACAAGGAAGAAGTAATATTAGCTATTCATAGCATATCTTCAATAACTGAAGAGGCAGCTGCTTCTACAGAAGAGCTATCAGCTTCCATGGAGGAGCAAGCCGCAACTATGGAGACCATATCCAATAATACTGATAATTTGGCTCAAACAATTGAGAAATTAAACGAGTTAGTAAATAGATTTAAATTATAAGGAGGAAAAATGAATAGCATAGCTGAGCAGGTAAAAAAAATAGAGCAGGATATAATAAATTGGAGAAGAAGACTTCACCAGGTACCAGAATTGGGAATAAATCTTCCACAGACAGTAAAGCTCATTACTGAGGAGTTAGATAAAATGGGGATAGAATACCATACCTTAGTAAATGGCAATGCAGTAGTAGGCCTAATTAAGGGTAGAGAAGAAGGAAAAACCATAGCTCTAAGAGCAGATATGGATGCACTGCCAATTAAAGAGGAAACAGGGCTAGAGTTTCAGTCAGTTAATGGATGTATGCATGCTTGTGGACATGATGGTCATGCTGCAGCTTTACTAGGAGCAGCAAAGATATTAAATGAAAATAGAGATAAATTCAAGGGAAATGTAAAGCTATTATTTCAGCCGGGAGAAGAGTATCCAGGTGGTGCAAAGCCTATGATAGAAGAAGGTGCTATGGATAATCCCAAAGTAGAAGCTATAATAGGAGCACATATGGGGAATCTTGTGAAAGACGTTCCTGCAGGCAAGATATCAGTATGCTATGGCACCATGATGGCAGCCGTTGATAGAATAAGTATTAAAATAATAGGTAAAGGAGCACATGGGGCATATCCCCATCAGTCTATTGACCCAATTGTAACTACATCTGAAATAGTATTGGCACTTCAAACTATAGTGAGTCGTGAAATAATGCCAGTAGAGCCAGCAGTAGTATCAATTACAAGAATCGAGGGTGGTTTTAATCAAAACATTATCCCAGATTCTGTAGAGCTAGAAGGTACAGTTAGAACATTAAACGAAGACACTAGACGCAGAATAGCTAGAAGAATGGAAGAAATTATAAAGGGCATAACTATGGCACATGGTGCGACCTACGAATTTGACTATGAATACTGCTATCCAGCCGTAGTTAATTCAGAAAAGTTTACTGAATGCTTTGTAGAATCAGCTAAGAAAATTGTCGGTGGAGAAGATATAATAGAAATGAAAATACCAACAATGGGAGCAGAGGATATGTCATATTTCCTGCAAAAAGCTCCCGGTACATTTTTTTACTTGAATAATCCAAAGGAAATAGAAGGACAATTATATCCACATCATAATCCTAAGTTTGACATAGACGAAAATCAACTGTGGAAGGGAGCAGCACTTATGATACAAGCTGCTATAGACTGGTTAGAGAAAAACTAGATGCATGCATCTAGTTTTTTTTGACCCAATCCGATTTCCCGAACGATTTTAACGAGAAATAGTTAGTAGGTCAAACTTAGGCGAGCCCCAAATCTATGGAGGATAGCGAGTAAATAAACTTGAGCTTAGAGATTGCGGGAAATGGGTATAAAACTGGGTTAGTTGGCTGAAATAAGGCATAAGAGGTGCTTTACTTTTTTATATATGTATGGTAAAATGTGGTCAAATCAATGGGGAATGTTTACTTCTAGTCTTCTAAACAAATCCTGAAAATTCTTCAAGCCAAGATTATTTTTATAGTAAATAGTCTATTCAGTTATAAAATAGGCAGCATTGCAATAGAAAGATAAATAAGAGCTAAAATAACTAATCTAAACAGCAAAAATTTCACAAAAGAAGCAAATATAGAAACATAGCGAACTCGTACTTAATCGAAGTAAGCAACGGGTGGGATTCCCAATAGTGCTTTTAAGAGGAGGAGAAAAATGCGATACAAAAAAGTAATGATTATTATACTAGCACTTTCACTCATGTTTATATTCTATGGGTGTACTAAAGATAATAGGACTACAGGCTTAGACAAGGATATCACAAAATATAAAGAAGTTATATTAAATGATGTATTAAAAGTAGAAAATATACTAGGCATAGGCTTAAATGATAATAACGAGCTAGTGCTATCTATTTTTGATAGGGATAGTAGAAAATATGTAGTCCTAGACGAAAATGGAGAGGTAAAAAAGGAAATAAACATTGACTTTAGCGGAAGAGCAGATATTTTCACTTTTGATAAAAACAATATTATGTACATACTATCAGAAAAACCAGAGTTAAATGAGAATAAGGATATAACGTCAATAAGTAAAAAGCTTCTTTCCTATGATAGTGAGTCTGACTCTATTACTGAAAATAATGTAACAGGAGAATTAAACGATGTTACAGCAAGGTCAATAGAAGATACTACAACAAAAATAAAAGCAGATAGTAAAGGCAACATATATGCCCTAAAGCTGGGTGGAAGCATAGAAGTATTTGACAATGATTTAAGTTTAAGGAAAGTATTAGATGCAACACTCTATTGGGATATAGAAATAGACGAGGAAGACAATCTTTTAGCGCTAAAATATGGTAGAGATGAAAATAAACTAGACAAAATAGACACAAACAGCTTTAAAGCAATATGGAGCAAAGAGTATAGCCATATAGATGGACCAAATAAAATCTACTACAACAAAAACACTAAGAGTTTATACGGAATAAATACAGGATGGGTAGCGAAATATGATTCAAAGGGAGAGCTAACAAATAGAATATTAAATACTGGAGAATTATCAGATATAGAATTCATAGGTGATTTTGTAGTAGATGATAATGAAGAGATATATTTAGGAGCAGATAATCAGGAGGGCTTGAAACTAATCAAGTATATAACAAAATCAAGCTCTGAAGTAGAAGCAGAAGGTGAAAAAACGGAAATAACCGTTGAATTAACCAGAGACTATTTTAATCTATTTACTAAAGCAGCAAAGAGATTCGGGGAATTAAATCCCGATATCAAGGTTACAGTTAATTTGTATCCTGACCTTGATGAATATCAGTATAGTGATAAGCTAAATACAGAACTAATGGCAGGAAAGGGACCGGATATCTTATACCTACGTCCATGGGACTATATAAGAACATACATAGAAAAAGGTATGTTAGTTAATCTAGCTGAGGTCATAGAAAAAGATAGGGAATTTAATATTGAAGACTATAATACCCATATAATTGACAATGCAAGGTATAAGGATGAATTATATACTATGCCAATAAACTACTACCAATTTTATACCTTTGTACTAAATGAGAAACTACTACAAGAAAAGGGAATAAGTCTAGACGATAATCTAAATTGGAAGGATGTATACGCTCTTTCAAAAAAACTTAATGAAAATAGTAAAGAACAAATATATGTTCTACCTAAAATTGATGATTGGAGTCTATTTGAATTTATAGTAATACAGGACATAGACTATTACTTAGACTGGGATAAAAAGGAGGCTAAGTTTAATACAGAAGAATTTATTGATACCATAGAACTAATGAAGTCCATAAAAGAAGACAATATAATGCATCCAGATTTGCTTTGGTATGACATAATGAATGCAACTAACTATGACGATATAAAAGATTTAAGCAATATAGCAATATATTTAGGTCAAACCCATGCATATCACTATATACAGTCTCTTGGAACTTTCTATGATGGCTTTACTGCTGTATCAGCACCTAAGGGAGAATATACAGGTAACAGATTATATATGAGTGATTTTTTATCTATAAATTCTAATTCTAAGCATAAAGAAGAGGTATGGGAATTTATAAAATTCGTATTAACAGAGGAAGCTCAAACTTTTGATGACAGGATAATGCAATCAAGCTTTCAAATTAATAACAATGCAAGTAAAAAACAAATAGATTGGATGTTTGAATATCAAAACAAGTACGCAAACCAAATGGAAAGACAGAAGAGTCATTTTGTAACTGAAGAAGATATAGAGGAACTTAACAGGATAATAAATAATCTAAATAAGCCTCAAACATCAGAGCCTATATATGATGTAATACGTGAGGAAATTAATAGATTCTTAAATGGAGAAAAAACAGCAGAAGAAGTAGCTAAACAGCTGCAAAACAAGGCAGAGATATACTTGCACGAATAGGAAGAAGCAAGGTTAGATTTTTAAGAACTGTTATCTGTCAACTAAAAAAAGAGATCCTTCACTATGTTCAGGATGACAGGGGCATTGTCATGATGACAGAGAGCTTGTCATTCTGATGCGTAGCCGAAGAATCTTGCTTTTCAATTGTGGACTGTGAATTGTAGTGAAGAGGGGGATCATACTATGCTTTCCAGATTCAGCATAAAGGATAAAATTGTAGCTTTGCTGCTTATTGCACCAAGTTTAATTGGCATATTGGTGTTTTATGTGGCGCCATTTATATGGATGGTAATATTCTCTTTCTTTGACAAGCCCGTAAATGGAAGCTTTGTAGCATTCAAAAATTATATTGATTTAATAGGCAATGGAGTATATAGGAAAGCACTGCTGAACACTGCCATATTTACAGGAATCAGTGTACCACTGGTAATAATATTGTCTTTAATATTGGCAATATTGTTAAATCAAAAAATACATTTTAAATCTACACTAAGGACTTCTTTTATAGTACCTTTAGTTGTACCAGTGGCATCTATTATACTATTTTTTGAATACATATTTGATTATCGTGGAGTTATAAATAAAATTTTAGGTTTGTTCAGTTCAAATCCTATTGATTGGTTAAATTCACCTTTTGCTATGGCTGTAGTGATTGTAATATATGTGTGGAAAAACCTTGGATATAACATGATATTATTTTTAGCAGGACTTCAGGGAATACCTAAAGAATACTATGAAGCTGCAGATATAGACGGAGCTGGACCCTTAACTAAGTTCTTTAATATAACCACAGTTTATTTAATGCCTACCACTTTTTTCGTAATAATTATATCTATAATCAATTCCTTTAAGGTATTTAAGGAAGTATATCTTCTGTCAGGCAGCTACCCACATGAAAGCATATATATGCTTCAACACTATCTCAACAATATGTTCAGTAAGCTTGATTATCATAAGCTAGTCACATCAGCAGTATTGATGGCTGTCGTGTTGTATTTAATTATATTTATAGTATTTAGGATTCAAAAAAGAATTGAAAGATATATCGAAGGCTAGGTGGATAGGAATGAGGGAAAACAAGAAATTACCAGTAACTATATTTTTGATAGCACTTGCTTTATTGATACTTTTGCCCCTTATAGTTACAGTTACTAATTCTTTTATGAGAAATTCTGAAATTATGGAGAGCCAAGGAGTTTTTACAGGAGAGGCTACTGAGGAGAAAAAAGAACAATTTAAAAGGGTTAAATTAATTCCGGATAGTATTGTGTTTGAACAGTACTATGAAGTTTTAGTAGGAAAATCAAAGTTTTTAAGGATGTTTTGGAACTCGGTTTTTCTAGTACTTCCTATAGTAATAGTTCAGACAATAGTATCTTCATCAGCTGCATTTGTATTTGCTAAAATAAAGTTTAGAGGAAGAGATACGCTTTTTTTCATATATATTATAATTATGATGATGCCATTTCAGGTTACTCTCGTACCAAATTATTTAGTATTAGATAAGCTAGGTATTTTAGATAATTACATGTCAATAATACTTCCCGGAATCTTTGGTGCATTTGGAGTCTTTCTTTTGAGACAATTTATGATTTCAATTCCAAATGAATATATTGAGGCAGCAATGGTTGATGGATGCTCATTGGCACAGATTTTTTTTAAGGTTATCCTTCCACAGTCAAAGGGAGGGGTAGCTTCATTGGCCATATTATCATTTATAGATAATTGGAATATGGTTGAACAGCCGTTGATATTTTTGAAGGATACAAATAAACATCCATTGTCTATATATCTTTCTGTAATAAATAATTCCGAGCTAGGTATTGCCTTTGCAGCCAGTGTCATATATATGATACCTGCTCTTTTAGTATTTTTATATGGACAAAATTATTTAATTGAGGGCATATCTAATTCTACAATCAAAAAATAAGGGGGGGTAATTATAGTGGAAGATACTAAAAAAACCGATATGAGAAAGAAAAAAATACTTAAAGCAGGTCAAATTTTTCTTGTAATACTACTACTACTCACATTTACATCAAAAAGCATTCGCAATTTAACCCTTCCTAAGGTTAGCACTATGGATGCAAAATCAGGAAGCTTAATTGCAGAAATAGCCACAGATGGTATAGTAAATGCTGTAAAAAGGATAGAGCATTATATTGATTTTTCTGCAACTGTTAAAGAAATAAAAGTTTCTTTGGGTGATGTGACAGTTACAGGAGATACTATATTAGTGTTAGATAAAGAGAATTTAGAGCTTGACCTAGTAAAAAAAGAAATTGCCCTTAAAAAACTAAAGCTCCAATACGACAAGGCTATGGAAGGAAATGCAGAAGATGTATTATATACATATGAACAAAAAATAAAAGAAGCAGAAGCTGAGCTTTCGAAAATAGAAGAAGAAGTTAAAGTAAAAGAGCAATTATATAATGAAGGGGCTATTGCTAAAAAAGAGCTAGATAACGCTATTAGCCAACTTGGCCTAGCAAGGCTTAGATTTGAAAATGCTAACAATGACTTAGAAAAACAAATAGAGAGGTCAGATAGAGAAAAAGAAAACAGGGAAAGAGAAATAGAGCTTATGAAGCTTGATATATCAAGTGCTGAAATAGAAATCGAAGAGCTTAAAAAGATGATAAAAAACTGTACTGTAATCGCCACAAGTGATGGAACAATTAAAGAAATCAACTTTAAAGAGGGAATGGTTGCAAATAATTCAAAACCATTATATATTTTAGACAGTCCAGATAAAGGATTCGAAGCCACCGTTACAGTAAATAATGAGGAGAGTCAATACCTAGAGACTGGAGATAGTGTTCAAGTATTTTTGAAAAGTGGAAACAGCGGCGCATTAAATGGAGAAATAAAGTCTATAAAAGATGATGAAAATACGGGCAAAAAACTAGTGACAGTAGGACTTGAAGACGATAACCTCAAGGGAGGAGAAATAATTGAAGTTTATATGAAAAAGCCTATAGGCTCATATAAACACCTTGTGCCTAGGCAGGCTTTAAGAACAGATGATAAAGGAAAATTTGTTTTCATTCTTGAAGAAAGGCAAGGACCATTAGGAAAAGAATATTATGTTGTTAGAAATGGTGTCACAGAGGGTGATTCAGACAATAATAATGTAGGTATTTTTTCAGGACTAATAGGTGGTGAACGTATAATTGTGAGAAGCAGCAAACCTATATCAGAGGGTAGTCTAGTTACAATAGAATAGCATAGGGAGGGAGGTGATATGAGATTTAGATTTGAGAAGGGGAATATATTTATATTTTTATTCATTTTTTCATTATTTTTAAGCCAATCAATATATTTATTTATATGGGATTTAAATAGCAGCGTAGGCTATGAAAAGCTGGTAATCAGATTAAAAGAGAAGTTGCCTGCTGAAAGGGGATTTAATACTGACCAGATAAGTAAGTTAAATAGAATTATATCACCAGACATGGCTACATACTATGCATTCAGAGATTCATCAGTATCTGGTTCTAGACAAGTTCAAGTATATGGAGTATTAGGAAACTTCAATGAGTTTAATAGAGTCAAACTGGTAGAAGGCTCTTTTATAGACGAAAACGACAGTAGATTAAGAAAAAATGTTGCAGTAATTGAAGATACAGTAGCGGAAAGCTTATTCGGCAGTGAAGACGTCTTAGGATTAGAGATTGAGGTATATAATAGAAGATTTGACATAATTGGAATAATCTCTACAGAGAGAGCAGCAATAGAAAAACTGATTGATATAGGGAGCTCACGGATTTATATACCGCTAAATACTATGAATGACTTAACTGAAACCTACATAGGAAATATTGAGTACAAGAATGAAAGAAGTGACTTAGACATTGGTGTTATAGAAGACAAAATAGCTTTGATAGGAAAGGCTAATAACGATTTTTTAATTGAAGATTTAAATATATCAGGCAATCTGCAAAGACAGAAGTATGATATTTTATTATTTGTATTAGGAGTGTATTGCTTATATCTGCTTATCAGATTTATTGTAGATATTATCAAATATATTGTATCTTATTCTAGGGACAGCTTAGACGATAACTACTTTTTTGCCATGATAAAGAGTGGGAAAAAAGTGTATATAAAAGGGATTTTGACCATAGCTGGAATATTAGCTTTAGGTTTTTTTATCTGGAGGCAAGTCTCATTTAAGCTTTATGTAGTGTCAGATAAGATTCCTGATAATCCTGCTAGCATTACACAAATTTTAAGCATGGTGACAAAGTATATAACTGAGTTTGTTAATTACAATTACACTCATCCAGTTTATGAAATTAAAGTATATGGTTTTTTGCAGAAGCTTAATACTATAGTGTTTTGGATATGCTTAATATTTGAACTATTATGCTTAGCATCTATAAGAGGAAAGAAATCAGACAAAAGCAAAGATAGCATAAATGTCCTGCTTAGTATGGGAATTTGTTTGATAGCTTCAATTTGGCTGTCTGTTATGCTTATATACTTACTGGGATTACCAGTTATGATTTCAATGGTAGATGCATTGCTTATATGGATTAGCTTTATCATTGTATATTTTTATCATCAAGGAGAGTATTTAAGGTGGTTCTTTGGTGAGGTAGAAAAAGTATAGGAAGTATAGATAATTAAGGGGGGAAAGGATTTGGCTTCTATTATGTTCAAAAATATATGCAAAATATATGATAAGGAAGTAGTTGCAGTAAATGACTTCAATCTAGAAATACAGGATAAAGAATTTATAGTTTTAGTAGGACCCTCTGGCTGTGGCAAAACTACTACTTTGAGGATGGTAGCAGGTCTAGAGGAAATAACCTCGGGCGAATTGTATATTGATGATAAGAAAGTCAATACTGCTTTGCCAAAGGACAGGGATATTGCAATGGTGTTTCAAAACTATGCGTTATATCCTCATATGACGGTTTATGATAATATGGCATTTGGGCTGAAAATAAGAAAGATGAAAAAAGCTGAAATCAAAGAAAGAGTAATCAATGCAGCAAAGATATTAGATATAGAAGAGCTTTTACAAAGAAAACCCCGTGCATTGTCAGGGGGACAGAAGCAAAGAGTTGCTATTGGGAGAGCAATAGTTAGAAATCCTAAAGTATTCCTGATGGATGAGCCTCTTTCAAACTTAGATGCTAAGCTTAGAAATGAAATGAGGACAGAAATAATCAAGCTACATAAAAGATTACAGACAACATTTATATATGTAACTCACGACCAGACTGAAGCTATGACACTAGGTGATAGAATAGTAATTATGAAGGACGGATTTGTTCAACAAATAGCTTCACCTCAAGAAGTATACGATAATCCAGCTAACGAATTTGTTGCAACATTCGTAGGTACACCGCAAATGAATCTATTTGATGCGGAGCTAATTATGGAAGATGATGAATATATGCTTGCCTCAAATGGGCATAAAATAAATATATCAGACAAGCATAAGGAAATATTGAAGCATAAAGATATAAAGCCTCAACCTGTTAGGATGGGAATTAGACCTGAAAATATAATGATATCAGAAAAGACATCAGAAAGCTTTGAAATAAATGTGGATGTGTCTGAGCTTATGGGACATGAAATACTAATTCACAGCAAACTATATAATAGCCATATTATTATAAAGGCACAATCTCGTTCAAATATAAAAACTGATGACAAAATAAATATATCTTTCATGACAGATGAACTGCATTTATTTGAAAGGGAAACAGGTCATAACTTATTGAGAAAATAGAAGAAAATGAAACCCAAAGAAGTAATAATTATTTCATTAGCAGTTTTACTGATGGTTACACTTGGTGTACTACAGAAAATAAGACAGCATGTGCAAATAAGGATATTAACGCAGAGATATATTTGCACGAATAGTTAAAAGTGAATTGAACCATGTCTATTTGTATAATATAATGAAGATAAAAATTAGATGCTATTGGCAAAACAGAGGTGTCTATATTATGTGCGAGGGGGAATAAGGATGACTGAGCTAATAGTGGTTAGGCATGGACAATCTGTAGCCGATATTGAAGGCAGACATGAGGGAAGGGCAGATTTTCCTTTGACGGATTTAGGCAGACAACAAGCAGAAAAATTATCTGAGTGGTTAAAGAAAAAGTATAGCTTCGATATGATAATTGCAAGTCCATTAAAAAGAGCGAGGGAAACAGCTGAGATTATTAGCAGCAAAATGAATCGTTCAGTTATTCTTAACGATAACTTAATGGAATGGAATAATGGGGTTTTGGCAGGACTTCTAAGAGAAGAAGCTAGAAGTAAATATCCTGAACCAGAGGGTGGAAGAAAGTATTTTCAATCGGTAGAAAAGGGAGAATCATTGATAGAATTTAGGGGTAGGGCAGAGCATTTTCTAGCTAGCTTACTACACTCCTTAAAGGGTGTTGAAGATAAGGCCACAATATGTATAGTAGCTCATGGCGGAATAATAACTATGCTTTATAGAAGCTTTCTCAATTTACCCATAGATACTAATCTATGGCTAGCATCAGGAGATACTGGAGTCCATTTATGGAGAATAGATGGTGATAGAAAAGTAATTGTTTTTTCCAATAAGCAGGAACATTTAAGCACTAACGTTTAAGCATAAATATATGGATCATAGTTGCTTTCGATTATTAGACAGCAGATGCTACTGTTAAAAAAAAGAAGAGTTTGGAATGGATACAGAATAGCATTGTAAATACTAGGTACATAAGTTAACATATATATAAAGATAGTTTGAATAGCATTGAATGAGGGGGAAATTAAAATGAAGCTAGCAGAGGCTCTTATTTTGAGAGCGGACCTACAAAAAAGAATAGAGCAATTGAAAAATAGAATTAAAAATAATTCTATGATTCAAGAGGGAGATATTCCAAATGAAAAGCCAGAAGAGCTACTAAAGGAATTAGAAATGTGCATAATTGACCTTACAGATATAATAAAGAGAATAAATAGAACAAATAGTCAAACTATGTTTGATGAAAAACTGACAATAGCAGATGCTTTGGCTGAAAGAGACGGCATATGGGAAAAAAGATTAGCTTTATCCCATATAGTAGAAAGCGGTACAATAAGGCATGACAGGTACTCTAGAACAGAGGTAAAATTCATAAGCACTATAGATGTAAATAAGCTGCAAAAAGAAGTGGATCGGTTATCAAAGGAGTTTAGAGAATTAGATACTAAAATCCAGGGATTAAACTGGACCATAGATTTAATCTAAATAAGATGGTAGCTTTAAATTATAAAAGTGAGTACAAACCCAGCAGCAGGGTCACGTTGCAGGTTGGCAAGCTAAGGAGCAAGGCTAGTGGTTCGAGTCCACATTTAACAATTTATGCTCATAATTGTGACAAGCGTACAATTAGAAAGTGTATTGTAACTACCATGTACTAGTTTATAAATTTAAAGCGAGGGTGGGCAAGGGGAAAACTATTATAATCATTCTCTTCCTATGATTTCTAGACTAAAAAAGGGATAATATAATTGACCGGTTAGTATATGGAAAGGGGATGGTTAAAATTAAAATAGAGGTGCTTTTAGCATAGTTAAAAAATAATGGATGCCGATGCATCCATTATTTTTGTATAAAGTTTAGAAATTTTACGACTTAGAAGCAAATTTTGATTTATAAGAGGTGAATAGAAGAGTGAATATAGTTTATAGGGACATTATTTTACGTGATTATAAAGAAGAAGATATTGCTGATGATACCCGTTGGATGACTGAAGAAATTGCTTGGCATGAATGGGTGCTTTTTTATTATTTCAATAAAAGCCTTAAAGGTAAAAGTTGGTTTAGTTCTCTAGTAAGATTATTTGTTGACTTTTTGTCTAATCCGGATAATTGTAATTGTCTCTTAAAGGATTGTTTAAACATAATATACCTTACAAATGAACAAATCACCCAGAAAGGGAAAATTACTATGAGTATCAAAAGCCTAATAATCAGCTTTGCGTAGATGTAAATATTAGTCATTACAAGAGCTCCGTATACTACTTATCAATTACTCTTGATAGGTCTTTTAGAGACAGCATATAGTCTTTTGCCATATCAAGTGCTACTTCTTGTGGTATTCCTGATTCAAGTAGTTCTTTATAAAAGCTACCTACGGCTTGCCCCATATTCTTTCCAGCTTCGGCAGAGTAAAGAGTACTCATTAACCCACTAATTATCTTTGGTATCTTTTCAGAAACTGTGTCTAGGATTTCGCCAATTTCTTTAACATCTGAATCTTTCTTAAACTCAGTCATTTCAAAACCTCCTTATATAAATTGTAATGCAAGCTTAATTGATTTTCTTGTAGCTGAAAGTGCATAGGGTATTACCTTCAAGGTATCAAGTGAAGATTTTAATTTTGTTATTGTATCTGCTGTCGTTCTCTCATCTGTCCTTGGAATCAAGAAAAATGCACTTTCTATAATGACTTTTGGTACATCATTCATTGTACTAGAAATTAGCTTATTTAACTTTAGAGTTGCAGCGAGTTCATTTCTGCATTTAGGACAAGTACTGAGATGATTTAAAAGTTGTATTTTGTTAAGTTCATCTATGCTGTTGTTTATATAGCCAATAATTAATTCGTTCATGTCTTGGCACCTATCTTCCACCTTAAACACCTCTTTCCTCAAGCATTGGACGTAATTTATCCTTCAGATAATATGTTCTACTTTTAATAGTGCCCTTTGGAATTCCAGTAACTTCTGCAATTTCACTGTAGCTTAGTTGCGCATTGAATATTAGAAATAGCAATTCTTTATCTTTTAGTGATAATAAAGCAAGAGATTTTTCAATATCAATACTATTAATTATACTTCCTATTTCATCAAGAGAAGAAGACATGTTTTCTATATCGTTAGATTCATAGGCTTCAAAATATTCACTGTTATAATATTTGCGATAGAAGTCAGCGATTTTTCTTCTAGTTATTCCAATAATCCATGTCTTAAAAGATGAATTTTTCTTAAAGCCTTTTAACCCTCGCCAAACTGCCAGCATAGTTTCCTGTAATATGTCTTGTATATCTTCAGTATTCGAAATATTGGAGTGAATATAGTTGTAGAGGATTTTAATATATGAATTCATTAACTCTTCAAAGGCTTTAGTATTGCCTAAGAGAGCCTTATCTAAAAGCTGTTCATCATTACTTCTATCTTCTAATATCCCATATACATCACTCCCTTGAAAGCGCCTTCAATTACTTAGTCGTAAAAAATGTGCAAGTGGTTCAATAAATTATACTTTTTTTCTATGTATTGTTAAAACTTGATATAGCTTATCATTATATATATTTTAACATACTAATGATAAAAGCCTAAATAAGGCAAGGGGATAGAATTATTGCTTGGCAGCAAAAATAATTATAACTTATCAGATTTAATGCAAGTTAACCATAATTATGTTATAATGTCATTGTGTAGAAATTATGTTGAGAGGGGGGTGAGTATTATGATGAAAGATACATTTAGTATCTATAAATCTAATACTTTATTGCAGGAGGTACCAATATTTGAGTTACAAAAAAGGTGTAGAAGTATTGCCAGCTCACCTTCTAAAAGAGGTACAGAAGTATATTGACGGAGGGTTAATATACATACCTAAAAAGAGCAAGAGGGTTGGCTGGGGTCATTTAAACGGTTCAAAGAAACTGCTAGAAAAACGAAATGAAAAGATATTTGAATTATATAAAAATGGTATACCTATGGATGAGATAGCCAACAAATATTATCTATGTGAAGAAACGATTAGAAAGATTGTATACGGTAAAAAACAATTATAATTATTCTCTTCCTATGATTTCTAGTCAAAAAGTGAGAAAATATAATTGACCGGTTAGTATATAAGAAAGGAGATGGTTAAAATTAAAATAGAGGTGATTTTTGCTTAAATGGATAGTTAGAATCTATGATTCTGTACTAGCCAGTTATGCAATAACTTAACCAAAGTAATGGGTGCGATGCACCCATTATTTTTATATGCGAATTAATAAGTACTTTGAAGAAAATTAGAATATATAATAATAGATAATGGGGGAAATTTTAGTGATTAGGGAAGACAAAATTAGTTTGGAAACAAGTATTTTTGACTGGATAGAAAAAGAATTAAAACCAACACCTTGTACATCAGAGGAATTCATATATAACGAAATGGAGTCACAGTCCGGATATAGTTTACCAATTATATATCAGCCTTTTGATGCTGCTAAAAGGTGGCATTGGGCTGATAGAGGAGATCTCTTTGATTTTCTTTATTCAACAAATGGAGAGGGAAAAAAGCTATTAGATTTTGGTCCAGGAGATGGGTGGCCATCATTAATAGTTGCTCCCTATGTTAAGGAAGTAATAGGACTAGATTCGTCTAAGAAGCGTGTAGAGATTTGTACAAAAAATGCTGAGCGAATGGGAATCAGCAATGCAAGCTTTGTAAGCTATACATCTGGAACAAAGCTACCTTTTGAGGATAACAGCTTTGACGGAATAATGGCGGCATCATCTGTTGAACAAACACCAGATCCAAAGAAAACCATAGGAGAACTATATAGGATTTTAAAGTCAGGTGGGCGTATGAGAATTTCCTATGAAGCATTAAATGACTATAGAAACGGATATGAAAGGGATTTATGGATATCAGATTTGAGTGAGAATTCATGTAAATTGATACTATTTAATAGGGATTTAAAAAATGAATTTGTTGTACAATATGGATTAACTGTTGCAATGTCAAAGGAAGAGCTAGAGAACAAATTATCCAATAATGTTACCTTTGACCAAGTAACAGTTTCATTTCTAGAAGAAACAAAACCTATGATTAATAATGCTCAAGCATTGAAAACTACCCATCCTTCTGGCAAAACTCTAGTATCTTGGCTAAAAGAGGCAGGATTTAAAGAGATACTACCTACTTATAGTGGAAGAGCTACAGCAGCAAAATTATTTAATCAATATTCAGATGCCAATAGACCAAACGATTTAGCTTCAATAGATGAAGTAGTAAAGAGAACTGTAAAGATAGTAACAGAATTAGAAGCTCCAATAGCTCTTGACCCAATGATAACAGCAATTAAGTAAATAAATTAGTTTTAGGGAGTTCTAATTTAAATTTATGACTGACTTAAAATCAAATATTTAGAAGACTCCATTCAAATAAAGGGCATAAGTTCTTTTTGGATGGAGTCTTATTTTTTTATGGGATAAGGTTTCTGCTTAAATTACTTAAATTTAATAGAAAAGGATTCAATGGGAAAAGGTTTAATGGGAAAACACAATTTTCGCAGAACATATGTTTGAATTTTTCTTATTATAGAATATAATAGAAATAACGTAGAATCATAAAGAGGGTGGGTGAATATTATGAATACTATTAAGCTTACAAATAAGCAGGCTAGGCACTTTATACTATTAAAACAGGGATTGATAGATGAGCACAAATTTAATGGAGAACAAGGCGTATGTGATTACATAAGACAAGCAGGCTGCATACAATTTGATCCTATAGATGTATGCGGAAAAAATCCTGAGCTAGTGCTACAATCAAGAGTAGATGGATTTACTAAGGATATGCTTTATAAACTTCTATATATAGATAGAAGGCTTATAGACCATTTTGATAAGAACATGTCTATATTTAGTATAGAAGACTGGAAGTATTTTTCCCGTAAAAGGACTGCTTATAAACAGCAGGTTAGAAGTAAAGCCCAAATTGATGAAGTTGCAGAAGAGATTAAAGCAATCATTAAGGAAAGAGGTTTTGCATCATCAAAGGATGTGAATTTTAAGGAACAGGTTGATTGGTATTGGAGTCCAACAACCCTATCCCGTGCAGTATTGGAGACATTGTATTTTCAGGGAGACCTTATTGTTCATCATAAGGAAGGAACAATCAAGCATTATGCCCTTGCTAGTGAGTATATTCCAGAAGAAATGCTCAATGCAGGTGACCCAAATTTGACTCAAGAACAATATTGGGAGTGGCTAATTCTAAGACGTATTGGTGCAGTAGGAATGCTTTGGAACAAGCCGTCAGATGCTTGGCTAGGGATTGATGGACTAAAATCAGCCAATCGTAATAATATCTTCAACAAGTTAAAATCAGAAGGTAAGATTATTGAAATACAGGTAGAGGACATACATAATTCTTTTTATTGTTTATTAGAGGATAAGAATTTAGTTGATATAGTATTAAATAGAGACAGTTTTACTGAGAGAACTGAATTTATTGCCCCTCTTGATAACATGCTTTGGGATAGAAATATAATAGAGAAGATTTTCAATTTTGAATACAGATGGGAAATATATACACCTGTTGATAAACGAAAATACGGCTACTATGTTCTGCCTGTATTATCTGGAGACAGGTTTATTGGACGAATTGAAATAATAAATGATAAAAAGCTGAAGCAGCTTACTGTGAAGAATTTGTGGCTTGAAGAGACTGTAGACAGTGCTACAGAACTTAGCGAACGCATTAACAACTGTGTTGAGAGCTTTGCTAAATTTAATAATTGTGACAGAATTGATTCTTTAATTACTAAATTCTAATGAAATTTTAATGTTTCTTAAATTGTACTTAAAGACTATATTGCTATAATTAAACCATATTAAACAACGGGAGGTTTTAAATATGGTGACATTGGAACAGGTAGAAAAATTACGAGAGCATACAAATATTTCTTATGAAGAGGCAAAAGCAGCATTAGAAGAAACTAATGGTGACATTCTTGAGGCTATAGTTAATCTCGAAAAGCAGAATCGTATACAGGCTCCTAAAGGAGGAGGCTATTACAATTCGAGAAACAGACAGCAGGATGCAAATGAAAATTCCTATGAAAAGAATCACGAAAGTGAATCCATGAAATCCGATGGCTCATCTTTTGGAGAGCTAGTGGGAAGGATTTTTAGATGGTGTGGCGAAATAATAAACAAAGGAAACAGGAATAGCTTTGAAGTCATGAGAGGCGAGCAGAGAGTGATTTCTATTCCAGTGACCGTATTAGTACTACTGTTATTATTCATGTTCTGGGTGACTATACCCCTAATGATTGTAGGACTATTCTTTGGATACAGATATATGTTCATAGGTCCTGATTTAGGAAAGGAAAATGTGAACCGTGCCATGGATTCGGTTGCAGATGCAGCTGAGAGTCTAAAAAAGGAAGTAAAAGGTGAAAAGTCTAATGGAAAGAATTCTGATAATTGAGGATGAAGAAAAAATAGCTCGTTTTATAGAACTAGAGCTTAAATATGAAGGCTATGACGTAGAGAAAGCTTTTAATGGAAGGGATGGGTTGGAGCTTGCGACGACCCAGCCCTTTGACCTTGTTTTGCTTGATATTATGCTGCCTGCCTTAAATGGAATTGAAGTTCTTAGGAGAATTCGTAAAGTTTCTGATATACCTATTATACTTCTAACTGCTAGAGATGCTGTTGTAGATAAGGTGACAGGTCTTGATGGAGGTGCAGATGATTATATTACAAAGCCATTTGCCATCGAAGAATTACTTGCAAGAATTAGAGTAGCTCTTAGAAAGCGAGCTAATGGCAATGTGACGAAAGCTTCGGCTGAGCTTACAGTTGGTACATTAATCCTTGACCCAATTAAAAGGGAAGTCAGGGTAGGCGAAGCTCTGCTTGATTTAACAAAAAGGGAATTTGACCTGCTGCATTATCTATTAGAAAACAAGAACATAGTAATCAGTCGAGAAACTCTGCTTCAACATATATGGGGTTATGACTTTTCAGGCGGAACAAATGCAGTTGATGTGTATATTAGATATCTTCGTTCAAAGATTGAGGAACCATTTGAATTGAAGCTTATTCATACTGTTCGTGGAGTGGGGTATGTGATAAAAGATGAGTGATACAAACAATGTGCAACTAACCAATATTACAACTAAAATTCGTTCATCCCTTGCCTTAAAGCTTAATGTAAAAATGATAGGAAGATTGCTTTCTGGATTTTTATCTATCAACATGCTTATTCTTTCAATGGGCTTCTTCGTTATTTTTTGGAATGGTGAAGAAGGAATGAAAGAAATCATTAAGACGATAGAAACAGCTCCACAAAGCACACAGTTAACATATACCAATGCTAGGAATTATAGAATATCCTTAAAAGAAGAGGAATTAGATGGCTTTACATTTCCTAGAGTAATTCAAGAATACTTGCCAGGTGAGACCGCTGATTGGAAAAGAAGTGTAGGTTTATCAAATGTAAGTGAAGAGACAAAAATTCTAAAAAGAATAGAAGCCGCAGAGTATTTTGTAACCACTACAATTGACGGCACATCCTATCAAATAATATATGCATTAGGTCATGATTTGAGGTTATTCTTAAACCTATTTTCAATTTTACTAGCATTTGAGCTGATTATAATAATTGGAGATATTGCCAAGGGTACAAGAATGATAAGAAAAACACTTAAGCCCCTGTATGAGCTTGCTGAAACGGCAAGGAGTCTAAATGAGGAAGTACTATCCCTAGGCTCAAATGTAAGCTTAAATGGAGAAGATAGATATATTAAAGATTTGGCAGGAGTTATTAGCAGTATAGATGCCAATAAGCTAGATAAGCGTATATCTGTTGACAGCTCTCAAGATGAGCTTAAGGATTTAGCATTTGCTATAAATGATATGTTAAACCGTATCAATGACTCCTATCAGTCGCAGGTACGATTTGTGTCAGATGCATCACATGAGCTGCGAACCCCTATATCTGTTATACAAGGCTATGTAAATCTACTTGACCGTTGGGGCAAGAAGGATGAGAAAACTATGCAGGAATCAATTGATGCAATAAAGGGTGAGACACAAAATATGAAAGAACTAGTGGAACAGCTTCTTTTTCTAGCTCGTGGTGACAATGAAACCATTCAATTATGCAGGGAAGATTTCGATGCTTGTGAGGTAGTTGATGAAATAGTTCGTGAGACACAAATGATTGATCCAAATCATAGCTATGATATTGACCTAAAGGGTCCAGCTTATATTAATGCTGATAAGCAGCTTATTAAGCAAGCTATACGAATACTTGTAGATAATAGCATAAAATATACTCCTTCAGGTGAGAAAATTATTCTTAGAGCTGCTAGTGAGGATAATTCAGTCCGTATTACAGTACAAGATAGCGGCATTGGAATAGCGCCAGAAAACATATCCAATATTTTCGAGCGTTTCTATCGCTCTGACGAATCAAGAGCTAGAAAAACAGGAGGCGCAGGACTAGGTCTGTCAATTGCTAAATGGATAATTGAACGGCATGGAGCTTATTTCGAGATATTGAGTAGAGTAGACATAGGTACTCGTATATCTATTGTTATTCCTGTTTCAAAAATATCTCCTAATCTCATTTAACTCCGACATATATCGGAGTTTTTTTGTTGCAAAATAAACTATGCATTTTTTGCAAAGTTAGCTTGACATTTTTGCAAAGCTTGCTATACTAAAAATGCAAAGCAAACTATACAAATCTGTAGTAGGTGATAAAAATGAAAACTCGAATTAGGGAGTTAAGAAAAGAAAGAAAATTATCTCAGGAAGAGCTGGCCTTAGCAGTAGGCACAACAAGACAGACAATTACATCAATAGAGGTCGGTAAATATACGGCTTCTCTTGTGTTAGCATATAAAATTGCACATTATTTTGGGCTAAGTATTGAAGAAGTTTTTGATTTCTCTGATGTAAATGAATTATAGGAGGTGGGGAAATGGAACAATTTAAAATGAAAATCAAAAGAAGAATAATGCTGTTTTCTGTGGGAACTTTAGGAGCAGCAGCACTTTGTGTTTATGGATTTTTTGCAATGGGTAGTACAGAAAAAGAGAGTATAGTAGATGGAACTATTGCAGGATTTCAATTTGGGCTTATATTTGGAATTGGAATGCTGACTCTAATTCAAATTATAAAGCTAAGCATGGTTATAAAAGACGATAAAAAGCTTAGGATACTATATAATAAGGAGCATGACGAAAGGCTAAAATTAATACGTAGTAAATCTGGAATGCCAATGCTGATGATTACATCCGTAATAATGCTGATAACAGCAATTATCTCTGGGTATTTCAATACAGTAGTATTTTTAACATTGGTTATAGCTGCAACGGTGCAACTATCCATAGGGGCTATTGTGAAGTTATATTGTTTGAAAACTATGTAGGAGAGATGTATGATGAAAAATAGATATTTATTTTTGATGACTATAGTAATAATGTTTATTGCATTACTTTTTATGGGCATTAACATGCTGGTATTTACGATGCCTGATTGGACAGTTAGATTTATGGGAATTGTTATTATGGTTGATTTAGTGGTACTTGTTTACTCTTCTATAAAAATTATGAATAAGAACTTTACATAAGAAAAAAGGAAAAGGAGGCACTTAATATGAGAGAAAATATGAGAAAAGAAGTTAAAATAGGACTTTTGCTTTTTGCTATTTTTAATGTTTTAAAATATATTACTAACGAAATAGTCTCAGAAGTTCCGGTGATACATTTCATTCTTGGAGGGTTAGTAGGGTTGTCGCTTGTACACATAGTTATTGGATCATTGCCTGAATCTACCTATTCAAAAATTAAAGCCTTTAAAAGGGCATGTTAATATTAGTTGAACTGTATTCCCTTAGATAATAAGTCTAAGGGTTTCTTATTTATTTATGACAGGAGGCACGTCCTTAAGAAGAAGTTGCGATAATAATTCTATTTGCTTTTAGGGATATTATTATATAATAGTAATAAACGGTACCAATATACATAGGAGGAGATTAAAATTAAGAAGAATGATATATTAGAAGTTTATATAGACGAAGTAGAGTTTCCTAGCAAAGGTATAGCTAGGGTAGGAGACAAAAGCATTTCCATTAAGAATGCCATAAAAGGGCAAAAGGTTAAGGTTAGAATAACCAAGAAAAGAAAGGACAAGATAGAAGGTAAAATACTAGAAGTCTTAGAAAGAGCGCCTATGGAAAAAGAGCCTTTCTGTAAACACTTTGGTATTTGTGGAGGATGTTCATATCAAACAATATCATATGAAGACCAGCTAAACATAAAGAGTAATCAGGTTCTAAAGCTATTAAAGGATGCAGAAATAAATGATTTTGAATATTTAGGGATAGAACGCAGTCCTATAGAGTATGATTACCGAAATAAGATGGAATTTACATTTGGTGACGTGGAAAAAGGCGGAGAGCTAACTCTCGGTATGCATCAAAAAGGTAAGTTTTATGAGATTATAACAGTAGATGGATGTAAGATAGTCGATGAAGATTTTGTTAAAGTGCTAATGAACATTTTAGATTATTTCAAAGAAAAAGGAATATCACTTTATAATAAAAGAAGTCATGAAGGAGTTCTAAGACATTTAGTAGTCAGAAAGGCAATGAAAACAGGAGAACTTTTGATTAATTTGGTGACTTCATCACAGCAGCAATTAAACTTAGACGAACTAATTGAGAGACTAAAGAATACTGACTTCAAGGGAGAGCTTGTAGGCTTTTTACATACTATAAATGATAACCTTTCAGATACAGTACAAAGTGATGAAACTAAAGTACTGTTCGGAAGAGATTACATAATTGAAGAAATTCTAGGTTTAAGGTTCAAGATATCTGCATTTTCATTTTTCCAAACCAATACACTTGGAGCAGAGAAGCTGTACTCAATAGTAAGAGACTTTGCAGGAGATAAAAAAGATAAGCTTATATATGACTTATACTGTGGCACTGGCACAATAGCCCAAATCATGGCAACCGTTGCCAGTAAAGTCGTAGGTATAGAAATAGTAGAAGAAGCCGTAGAGGCAGCAAAGGAAAATGCAAAGCTAAATGGACTTCATAACTGTCAATTCATAGCTGGAGACGTAATGGAGAAGGTATCAGAGCTTAAAGAAAAGCCAGATTTAATAATACTAGACCCACCAAGAGACGGCATACATCCAAAAGCTATACACAAAATAATAGACTTCGAGCCAGAGGAATTTGTGTATGTATCATGTAATCCAAGATCACTAGCAAGAGATTTGCCTATTTTCGAAGAAAGAGGATATAGGGTAAAGAAAGTGAAGTGTATGGATATGTTTCCTCATACGCCGCACGTTGAGTGCGTGATTCTGATGCAGCGTAGTGGTTTGGAAGACGAAAAATAGAATTTGACCACTACATGTAGTGGTTTTGGAGTGAAAAATGAACAAAAAAAGGGGTTAAAAATGCATGATTTTAGCCCCCTTTTTCAGCGAAAAATACTGATGCAGAAGGTGATTTTTAAGATATAGCTCTCAAAATGATGCAAAGTCATTTTATGACAAAAGGAATTATAAAATAAAATAACTGTAGAAAAACATTTATTGCCGGAGAATTAAAGTGCGTTATTGCGCCCAGATTCTCCGGCTTTTTTGTTTTCAGAAAGGACACGATATGCTTGTAAAATACAAACGAAATAGAAAATTTGCCTGTTACGATTCTGAATGCCTTACGAGTACCGGAAAACCTGATCCGCCCCCTCGTCTTGTTGGTCCATTTAAAAGCTGTGGTGATTGCACTTATGCATCCCACGGCTTTATATGTTATAGCCGTGAAGGAGATTGCCTAAGAACCGATATGCAAAAAATCAATCAAAGGAGGAAAAGATTATGCGAGCAATGATTCAATGTATGCATGAAAACAATTATCAAAACCTTGCTTTTCCCAGTAAGGAAAAAGAACTGCAGATTTTATGCGACAGTCTTGGTGTCGCCAATACTACAAAAACAGAGATTAAAATCGGCAGCGTCCATAACAATGAAAGGTTGTCGACCCTGCTCTCTGATAAAACAGTAACTCTTGATGAGTTAAACTTCCTGATGAAGCGATTGGACAGCTTCGATCAAAAGGAGCTTGCAACCTTTTATGCAGCTGCTTATGCCGAAAAAGCTGAAACAATGACGGAGCTTATTAACCTCAGTTTTAATACCCATTGTTACAGCCTTGTAGCCGATTTTAGCGACTTAAATGCCGTAGGCAGGCAGATATACCTAACGGAGCAAATGGCAGTCAGCACAGAGGAATTAGAGAGCCTTGACGGACGAAAATACTTTGAAAGCATGATTGCAGAAAACCCTAATCCTGTGATAACACCATATGGAGTGGTGTATAGAAACAGCAATGAGATTGTACAGACCTATGACGGCAGAAACTTTCCCTATTACCAATATGAGAATACTCCTATTACACTGCTTCTGAGTGCTCAAAATCGTAGCGAATATCTTTATCTGCCTATGGAGCAGAGTGAGATGAACAAGGCTTTAGAGCGATTAGGCGCAAAGAGTCTTGAAGAAATCCACTGGCAGGTAGAAGAACACAATATCCCTGATAACCTTGCAGATATGGCAGTTAAAGATCAGTCAGACCTATATGCCCTCAACCAAATTGCCAAAATTTTTAAGGAGATGGGACAGCGTGAGGTTATATCTTTATCTGAACTTGCAGCCTTTGTAAAAATCACTAAAGCAGAGGAACTTAAAATGCTGGCAGGCTGTATGTATGAGTTTGAAAGTTTTCCCGATATCCACACTCCGGAGCAATACGGCAAATATATGATTTGCGAAAGCGGCCGCTTTGAATATGACGAAAATTTGGAGGACTACATCGACTTTAAATCCTATGGGCAGGACAAAATCAGCCGTGAAACCGGGGCATTTACTTCTAAAGGTTATCTACTTTACCACGGATATGACCTGGAAATGCAGGGAATTTTGAATAAAAATATCGGGCTTAAAATTAAAGAGCTGCACGAACCGCAGGAGCTTAAACTGTATATGCCTCTTAGGGCTGTTACCTATCAGGATGAAAATGACTATGGGGATCTCTATCAGGTAGATTATGAAATAGATGTGTATTCTGAAGAACTAAGTTCCTATGAAGATGAAATAAGAACTGCTATTATAAATCATCGTTTGGATGATGAAAAGCGTGGCATGATGGATTACTATGATGAGCCCGATACGGTGAATGCAAAAGTACAAAAGTATCTGTTTGATGTAGAAGTAATTGATGGAGAGCTGATGGGAGTTGCAGTTCTTACTCTTAATGCACCCTTAAATCAAGGAGAGCTTATAAAAATTAAGGAAGCTATCGAGGGTCAATGCTCTGACGGCTTTGGAGAAGGCCTCGAGCAGCGTGAAATTAAGTGTAACGGCAAGGAGGTATATGTAAGTCTTTGGAACTCTCATGATTGGAGCCTGAAAACCGCTGAAGAAATGGGAATTACAGAACAAAAATATGAAATGAAGTTTGGAGGTATGTGAAATGAATGGATTTCCTACAAGACAAAAGGTTGAAAGAATTAAAGAAAAATATCCACCTGGTACTAAAATACGTATGGAATCTATGTCCGATCCCTATGCACCAATTCCACCTGGTATTGAAGGGATAGTAGATTTTGTGGACGATATCGGTACTCTGCACTGCAACTTCGAAAATGGGCGCAGTCTTGGTGTTATTGTTGGCGAGGACAGCTTTTCAGTTATTGAACCGGAAGAAGAACAAGGCATGGGTTTAACGATGAAATAGGAAAAACGGCAAGATGCAAAACACCCTGCCGCTTCCCTATTTTTCAAGTCCCTTTATCAAATCAAAAACAAAAATTCTTTTATCCTCCGGCTGTTTGCGTAGGATTGTAAGTATTTCCGCCTCCTGCTCACTTAGTTCAGAAGCCCGAAGCGTGGATTTTATGTCGGTTCTGCCAAGAATATAGTCCACCGAAGTATCAAGGGTATCAGCGAGCTTCACAAGCATTTCCGCAGGCGGTACCGCTTTTCCGATCTCGTAGCCGCTGATGGTTTCCTGCGACACATTAAGCTCCATTGCAAGGCGAAGCTGTGTCAGGTTTTTAGCTTCCCTTAGCTGTTTTAAACGTTCTATAAATATCACTCCTTCCAAATATGGATATTATTAATATAAAGTATATCCCTATAAGTTGACTGTGACAGTCATGTTGCTTATACTGTGTATGGAGTATATCTATATGCAAAATGAGCAATATGACTGGAGGATGAAATGTGAACCGGAGACTTATCAGAGAAAAAACAGTATGCTTTACCGGGCATCGAAGTGAAAAGCTTCCAAAAGGAGATGCCTTGAAACATTTGAGAATAAAGCTGTCAGAGGAAATTGAAAAAGCAATACAAGATGGCTACAACACCTTTTTATTTGGAGGTGCCTACGGGTGGGACCTTATGGCAGCGGAGGAAGTGATTAAAAAGAAAACAGTGATTGACTTTAACAATCCACGGTATATTCGGCTGATTGCCGTAATCCCCTTTGAAGAACAGGCAGTGAGGTACTCGCTTTCAGATCATGAACTATATTATGAAATCATGCCTAAATGCGATGATGTCATTATCTTAAATACCAATTACAACAGCCGATGTTATGCTCATCGAAATCAGTATATGGTAGAACGCAGCAATAGGATTATATGTTACTGGAACGGGCAAGCCAGAAGCGGCACAGCACAGACTGTCCGCATGGCAGAAAGAGAAAACCTTGAAATTATAAACCTATATGAATAATGACCAAAAGGCATTACTAAATTTCAACTCAGTAATGTTTTTTACTTTAAATTAAGAAAGCTCATCTATCAGTAAGTAAATAAAAACGAAACGACACCGGTATAACATCCGGTGTTTTTCATATATCAATCAAAAAAACAAGGCCGTTTTCCCAAAAGAAAGCGGTCTTGCTTTTTTTACTCTATCTTGTTTTTCTTTCGGGCAAGCGGTCGGAAAGGAGTCAAGAATGGACAAAGACCAGCTTGCAGAATATCTCAAAGCCCATCATCTCGGTAAGGAAAATGCAATCCTAAGCCGAGAGCTTGAGAAGTTATTTTGTGTAAATGGCAAGGAACTCCGAGACATTATCAATATCCTGCGCCGTGAAGCAACCCCCATTGCCAGCGACCAAAGCGGCTATTACTATGCAAAAACTGAAAGCGAACTGCGAGCCACCATCCGTCATATGAGGCGCAGGATTGCCGGTATCAGTGCCGCTATTCGTGGATTGAACCGCTCTCTTTCAAATTTTGACAAGGCACAGACCCGCCTGCCCTTTATGGAGGGGGGTGAGGACTCTGAATAGCTTCATGTCCTGGATAGGCGGGAAAAAGTCACTTCGTGAATTGATTGTAAGTCTTTTTCCCCTATACTACGAACGCTATATCGAAGTGTTCGGCGGTGCGGGTTGGATACTCTTTCATAAAAATCCCGGTAATGATTTTGAAGTATACAACGATTATAATAGCCTGCTGGTCAACCTTTATCGCTGTGTAAGGGAAAAACCAAATGAGCTGATGGATGCACTGCGGTATTGCCTCAACTCCAGAGAAGATTTTGACTATATAAAAAACTGTCTTGCCCGTGACAGCCCTGTCTCCGATGTACAAAAAGCGGCATGGTTCTATCAGCAAATTCGCTATAGCTATGCTTCGGGGCTAACCAGTTTCGGTAGCCAGCCCCACGATATTTGGAGCAATTTTCCGCTGATAGAGCAGGCACATCGCAGGCTTGCGAAGGTGGTGATTGAAAACAAGGACTTTGAAAAGCTCATCAGGCAGTATGATCGCCCAGTGAGTTTTTTCTATTGCGACCCGCCGTATTTTGAAACTGAAGGCTATTACAAAAATGTCGGGGAGGACGGATTTACAGAAAAAGACCACATTCGTTTAAGGGATTCTCTGATGAAAGCCCAAGGTAAATTCCTGCTTTCCTACAATGATTGTGAATTTATCAGAGAACTCTACAATGCACCGGGTATTCAAATTGATGCTTATACCCGCATCAATAATATCAAACAGCGTTATGACGGGGGTTCCCAGTTTCCTGAAATTCTCATAGCTAATTACGATATGCAGGAGCGAGGCTTAAGCATCCCGGCACAGATGAATCTGTTCGATATAAGAGCGCCCGGTTTTACATCGGATGAGGAATAAGACAGTTTCAATCTAAGGGCAATAATTTAATGGAGGAATATATCTATGAAGAAAAATCAAAGCGAGAAAATAGCAGAAAAAGATATCCTTGACGAAATGCTGGAGGGAACATCCCTTGCTGATGCTGAGGTACTTGATGTCGTAACTGGTGAAAATGTCTGTGTGATTTTAGACGGCAAAATGACAGTGCTGGAACTTACAAAGGTAATAAATATCCTAAGCACACTTGCTTCCGACCTTACAGTGATACTGGCACAGGCCTGTGGTTTTTGCAATAACTGCGGAGATTTACAACCATGTGAAGATTCAGATAACAAAAGTGATTGTGAAGCTACGAGCTGTCATAATACCCCGGAAAGCTGGGTAGCTCAGTGCGAGCTTTGCCAGAGCTTACTGGATGGAAGCGGAGATGTTCGTATTCCAGACTATATCCTGGAGGAAGCTGGTATCCCGACAGATGCTAAATTAGAAGCTTATGCCGATGAGGATAGCGGCGAAATTACTGTTGCAGAAGCAGATATCCAAGAAGATATTACTGATGTGCCTTCCGGCATAGTTTCAATTCTTGCCTCATCTGGTATCTGCCTTGCAAAGCTTGATGAACTGATCATGCTCGATGAAATTGTCTACGGGCAAGGAAAAATTTTCAATAGTTAATGATGCAGAAATCTGAAACTAAGGCTTTAGCTTTCCGGAAGCAAGTTTATATTAAAGGCAGGTGATGAAAATGCAAGGTATAAAAGAGAAAGGCGGTGTCGTTTTTTATTATGGCAATCCTGCCGGATACGTAAATAAAGAAAATGCCATTATGGACTCTATCTTTCAAAATGAAGAACTGGAAAGTTGGCTGCAAAAGAAAGGATTAGTTCCACAGTGGACAGATGGTGTCATGGAACGGCTTCTTGTCGGGGAACAGATTGCAGGCAGTATAGAGGCCGCTGTATCTCTGAAAAATGTTCGTATCTGGCAGCTTAAGCCTGATACTGATGTGTATATGAAATTTATCGGCTTGGATGAAATGATAAGCCAATTTGGAGACCCTTCTCCGGAGCATTACGGCATCGTGTACGATGGACAGCTTGAAACAAACGACCTTGAAGCTATTTACACCCGCTGCAATATAAATCATCCTCCCGGATATAGGGGGCATTCGCTGTCTATGTCCGATGTGGTGGAACTATATGACGAGGAAGGCAGTGAATATCATTACTGCGACCGTTTCGGATTTAAGCAGATTGCTTTTGAAGAAGATGGTCAAATCAAGGGCATGGCAGAGTCCATGTCACAATCATTTTAGGAGGAATAAGTTATGCCAAAAACAGCAGCACAAGCAGCCACTAAGCAGGAGCTGCCGCAAGAAAACCCGATGCAGTTTAATGTGCGCATTTATCCTGTGAAAACAGACGGTACACTGAAAGCCAATGCATCGGTCAATATCAACGGATTTTTTGCCGTATCTAAAGTCCGCATTTTAGAGGGTACAAAAGGCCTGTTTGTATCCATGCCCCAATATAAAGGGCAAAACGGAGAATACAAAGACATCTGCTTTCCCTGCACGAAGGAGGCAAAGCAAGCCTTTGATAAAGCAGTGCTTTCTGCCTATGAGCAGACGATGGCACAAAAGCAGTCCAAGGAACAGGTGCAAGAAGCTCCAAAGCAAGAACAAAGCCAGCAGATGGCCGGAATGTAAGGGGGATGTCAATGAGTACAAAGTTAAAAAGACCTACCAGCTTTTTGCTGATACTATGTGTAGTGCTTTCGCTATTTGCAGGAAGTGCCTATGCAGCCCATCGGTACTTTGAAGATGCCAAAGGGCATTGGGCAGAGGAAGCTATAAATATCCTTGCGGAAAAAGGTGTAATTGCAGGCTATCCCGATGGTTTGGTACACCCCGACAATATTATTACAAGGGCAGAGTTTGCAACTTTGATAGCAAGGACAATGGAACTGCCAAAGTCCACAGACAAGGATATCACAATCCACTTTACTGACATTCCAGGGCATTGGTCCGAATCGGATGTAGAGGCTCTTGTCATTGCAGGCATTATTCAAAAAGGTGATTTTAGCAATAAGTTTTTGCCTGATGAACCTATCACCCGAATGGAAATGATCCGTATGCTGGTGAGGGCTATGGGCAAGGAAAATCATGATCCCTCCTGTCCCTGTATGCTTGGATTCTTAGATGAGAGCCAGCTTAACGAGGAACAAAAGGCATACATCTGTACCGGCAAGCATTACCACATTATAGATGGATATCCGGACGGCACAGTTCGCCCCGATAAGAACGCAACTCGTGGTGAAGCCTTTGAGATGCTGGTGGATACAGAAAAGGCTAAGGAACAGATTAAAAATGAAGAACCGGAAAAACCGTCTGTTACAGAACCAGAGGAAAAATCTTCAGGCAGCGGCGGCTCTTCCTATGTACCGACACCTCAGTTTTCCTTTCTTTTGCCGGAAACTGCCTACACAACCGATGAAATTGAAATAAAGCCAAACAGCCGCTATGTCAGTAGCATCTTGTGGACAGTTCAAAGAGATGGTGTCCCTATGGAGCTAACAGATGTTATCAAAGGTGAGCTGACGGCAGATGGCGGAAAAGTGCAGTTTTTACAAGCCGGTAATTTCACCCTTACCGCAACTGTTAAAAACAGTCGTGGTGTTACGGCAAGTCATGAGCAGGCTATTGAAATTTATCCGGTGGTTTCAGCAGGTTTCAAATTGCCTGAGACAGCACACACCGATACAGCTGTTGCCGTAGAGCTTTCAACTGAAAACCTTGGAATTAATGAAGTGGTTTGGTTACTGGAAAAAGACGGCACAGCTATAGATATCACGGAAGGTATCTTAGGGGAGCTAAACTCCCAAGGCGGCACAGTGATGTTCAAAGAAAAAGGTAATTATGTATTGAACGCTGCTATCACTGACGGACTTGGCAAAACAGTTAATGCCTCCGATACCATCAATGTCTACCCTGTTTCAGAAGTAAAGCTTGAATTGCCTGCTGTTTCCCATACAGACAAAACCATTGCTATGCAGACAGAAACCAAGGAAGCAGACGGCTTAACCATAGCCTTCACTCTGAGTCGAAACGGTGAACCTGCCAATATCAGTACATTTATAGAAGGGAATCTCACTAAAGGCAGTGTTCGCTTCAAGGAAAAAGGCGTGTATACCCTGACAGCCTCTGTCACCGATATAACGGGCAGGGTGTTTGCCGATACGGCCACGATCACGGTATATCCTGTTGGCTCAGCCGGGTTTTATTTGCCCGAAATCTTCCATACGGATAAAAGCGTTACGGTGGAGGCAGTCTTTAATGAAATTGGCAGTGATATCGCCGCTTGGTCATTAACTCGTGACGGAAAAGAAATTGCTCTATCTGATGCGGCCATAGGTGCACTCAGTAATACGGGAGGTAGTCTGCAATTTAAGGAAAAGGGCAGCTACTTTTTAAAGGCAGAGTTTACCGATGAAGGTGGCAGAAGTTATAGCTATGAACAAAGCTTCAATGTATATCCTGTGCCAACTGTAAGCTTTAGTCTGCCAAGGTACGCACACACCGATACTGATATTGTAGTCAATACCAATTCCGCTAATCTGGATGGTCTTGCCATTGAATGGCTGGTGGATAACACCTATGGTTTTCAGGATTGGAACACCTTTATAGACGGCTGTCTTGCTAATAACGGCGGTACTATCAGGTTCAAACGAGCCGGTATCTATGAGTTAGTGGCAAGGCTCACCGATGAAACAGGCAGGGTATTCTTATTTGAACCGGGCGGCAAGTGTGAAGTCTTACCCGTACTGACAATCGGATTTGAACTTCCGGGGTTTGCCTATACCGATACGGTCATTGATCTGCGCACCTTCGGAAACAACAATGTGCTTCCGGTGGAATGGACAGTAGAAAAAGACGGTAAGAGCATTTCATTAAGTGAAACATTCAGCGGCAATCTTAATGCCCAAGGCGGCAAAATCAACTTTAAGTCTCATGGAGAATATGTCCTTACTGCTACCATGACCGATTATCTCGGCCGCAGCTTTTCTAACAGCCAAAGGGTAAATATATTGCCGGTGATGAAGTACACATTTACAATCCCTGAAACAATCCATTATGGAACAAATTTCACTGTAGCCGTTAAAGATGCCCAGCATATTGACGGTTATACCGCAGTCTGGAAGCTGCAAAAGGATAGTGAAGATAGCATATTCCAAGGTACACTCGATAACAACGGCGGCAGTATTTCTATCCACGATGTAGGCGATTTTATGCTGACCGCAACTATTACCGACAGTGTCGGGCGAACCATTAATCATTCTGAAAGTATTATCGTTACTAATACCCCTCCTGATACACCAACAGTGGCGGCAACTCCTTCCCGAACTGTAAAGGACGGCAAATTCTTTGTAGATATCAAAGCTGATGCCGCTGATCCTGATGGGGATGAAGTAACCTTGGAATATGATGGCGTATCTGCTGACGGCTATTATACCCCAGGCACCCACACGATTCGTGTTAGAGCAAAAGACGTTGCAGGGGCATACTCTGCATGGGCAGAAGAAAGCTTTACCATAACAAGTTCATCCCCCACGGTAACACTGACGGCAGCACCTACCAGAACCGCTAAGGACGGTAAGTTTTTCGTAGATATTACGGCTAAGGCAAGCGATGCTGACGGCGATTTAACCACCTTGGAATGGGACAACAGAATTGCAAATGATTACTACGCTGTAGGTACCCATACAATCCGTGTCCGTGCCAAAGACAGCACAGGGCTATATTCGGAATGGGCATCCAAGACCTTCACCATTGTAAACTCTGCGCCCATGACCCCGGTTATCACAAGAACACCAAACGGTAACAGCGTAGCACCGGGAACTTCTGTCACCATCACAGCAGCCAGTTCAGACCCGGATGGCGATGCAGTAACTCTTGTCTGGGAAAATAGAAATGCCGAAACCCAGGTTTATCCTCTGGGGAGAAATCTGGTGCGAGTAAAAGCGGTAGATGCTGCTGGGGCTGAGTCTCCATGGGCAGCTATTGTATTCTTTGTAGCTGATTCTAACGGCGGCGGAGGCATGACACTTACCGGTCCTGATTCAGTCATATTAGAAAATGGACTTGAAGGTGCTACTATAACCGAATACACATTCGCAGTTCCGCCGGTTTCCGGTCACAGCGGCTCTGACTTCGGAAGAGTGAGGGGCTTAAATAAGCTTACAGGACAGTGGGATCAACTGGACTACGGCACTACTTCAAACGGCATTACATTCAGCCGTACTCTCGGTGCAGGCGTGTATACTCAGCTGGAGTTTTATTATTATACGAATCACAACTGCATGTATAACAAGAGTAATATTACCTACTCTGTAACTTACCATTTTGAGTAAGCAAAACTATCAACAAAAAATTGAAATATAAAGGAGAATATCACTATGAAAAGACTCATTAGTAATATGAAAAAAAGGATCGCCCATACAGCAAATTATGTGAACACCGGCATCCAGTCCCTGCCTGCAAAATTGCAGATTTTTAAAATGAGAAGCCAAGCAGTGTTTGTCAGTAATCGTGCGGAAGGCTATATTGACACAGCAGTTAAGATTCTGATTGCCGTTGTGCTTGGGGCTCTGCTCCTTGCAGGACTTTATGCCTTGCTGGAGGGTACTGTGCTTCCGACATTGGTTCAGCGAATCAAAGAAATGTTTAACTATGCAGGCTAACGGCATCCTTCAGGGGGTGCTTTTTTGTAGCCTCCTTATAGCAGCTGCCGGATGGGATTTAAAGAAAAGAATGATTCCCGACAGCATCTGTATCCTAATATTTTTGACGGGGCTGATTAACTTCAGCCCCGTCAACTTTTGTGCGCCCGGCATGGGCGACAGCTTGACGGTGAAAGTCCGTTATGGGGCTTGGTAGTAGCAACCATTAGCCAAGGACAAGGGTGTCCATCGTGAGGTGGAATCTGAAGGAAGTCGGAGGCAAAATCTCGGTCTGAGGAACACGAACCAAATATAAGGCTGGTTTACACTGGACGAGTTTGCAAATCAAAACAAAGTCCAATACTACCCGAAGTGTATGCAGTAAATTTGGCAGATATATGAGATGAAGGCGGTCGTTCTTACCCGGGGAGGTCTCATGTACAAGTTATGGATATGAACTTAGAAATAACAACCTATACAGTGATGTATAGCTGAGACATGAGAAGTCAGCAAAGGTCATAGTACTAAATGAAGTCGACGACATTTAGGAAGGACTGAACAATAGGAGGTTTTGAAGAATTGAAAGAAACAAAGGAATACGAAGAAAGCAGACAACTTCATACAGAAGACTATTCCCATGAAAATAAAGTGGAACTTGAGTATAGTGGGAAAGTGCCGAGTATTTCATTGACGTCCGATAAGAAGCAAGACGACAGAAATGTGTATACAAGCAATTTGTTAGAGAAAATACTTCACAGAGACAATATGAATGAAGCATTTAAAAGAGTAGTGAAGAATAAAGGAAGCCATGGAATTGATGGATTAACGACAGATGAACTTCTATCGTATCTAAAAGAAAATGGTGCAAACTTAAGACAATCATTGCTTGATGGTACATATGTACCATTACCAGTTAGAAGGGTAGAAATACCAAAAGACGACGGGAAGAAAAGACAACTTGGAATACCAACAGTAGTAGACAGAGTAGTACAACAATCAATAGCACAAGTACTAAGTCCAATATTTGAAAAGAAATTTTCAGATAATAGCTTTGGTTTCAGACCTAACAGAAGTGCTCATGACGCCTTGAAAAGATGTCAAGAATACATGAATGAAGGATATACTTGGTTAGTAGATATTGACTTAGCTTCATACTTTGATACGGTAAATCACGATATGTTAATAGGACTGATTTACAAAGAAATCAAGGATATAAAAGTAATCTCACTTATCAGAAAATATCTCAACGCAGGGGTAATGATAAATGGAGTTGTTAATACAACAACATTAGGCGTACCACAAGGCGGAAATTTATCACCATTGTTAAGCAACATAATGCTGAATGAACTTGATAAAGAACTGACCAAAAGAGGGTTAAAATTTGCAAGATATGCAGATGACTGCAATGTATATGTCAAAAGCAGGAAAGCTGCTGACAGAGTAATGCAGAGTATCACAAGATATATTGAACAAGACCTTAAATTGAAAGTTAATACTGATAAAAGCAAAGTGGAAAGACCATGGCAATGTAAGTTTCTGGGTTATTCTTTCTACCCATCTAAAGATGGAATTAAAATGAGAGTGCATGAAAAGTCAATAAGAAAGCTCAAAGAAAAGTTAAAGCTATTAACAAGCAGGAACAAAATTAGAAATATAGAACAAACCTATGAAAAGATTAAACAATTAACCGTAGGATGGATAAATTACTTCAGACTTGCTGATATGAAATCTGCAATGAAAGAACTTGACAAATGGCTTAGGCGAAGAATCCGCATGTGCTATTGGAAACAGTGGAAAAAGAATAGTACAAAATTTAAAAATCTACAAAAACTTGGAATTTCCAAACAAAAAGCGTGGGAATTTGCTAACACAAGAAAGAGCTACTGGCGTACAGCCAAAAGCCCTATTCTTCAACGTTCTATTACTAATACCAGACTTGAAAAAGCTGGATTAGTGTCTTTACTTAAAATATATACATCAAAATGTTAATTCTATTGAACCGCCGTATACCGAACGGTACGTACGGTGGTGTGAGAGGACGATAATTAAATTAATTAATTATCTCCTACTCGATTAGGGGCACTGCTTTCATTGCCATTTTTTCTGGCTGCATGGATTGATGAAAAGCATATGGGCGGAGGCGATGTTAAATTCATTGCCGCTGCCTGCTCAGTTTTGGGCATAGATGCTTCCATCTGGGCATTTGCCTTGGCTTTACCGCTACCCATAGGAATATGCATATGGAAAATAGCATCGAATCATCTTCACCGTAAAAAGAAACTATGGAATGTCCATATGGAAATGCCCTTGCTGCCTATATTAGTCGTAGGCTTCCTGCCGGCATACATTTTAAAATTTGGTGGATTTATTTAATATCCATAATTAAATATCAAGGAGGAACTGTTCATGAATTTACTGAAAAACCGCACCGTGCTGGGCGTAATCTGTATTTTACTGTCTTTGCTCATCTGTTTCGGTGTGACACCGCTGTTTAATAAAACAGTCAGTCAGAAAACTGAAATTGTTAGGGTGACAAAGGAGATTAAAGCCGGTGATGAGATAACCAAGGATATGGTGCAGATTGCCGAAGTCGGCGGATTTGGCCTACCCGAGAATGTTATCAGGCAAAAAGATACCGTGATAGGGAAATACGCAAAAGCGGATCTTTCTATCGGTGACTATATTCTAAATACCAAGCTGTCCGATATACCGGCTGCTGAAAATGCTTATCTTTATAATTTAGATGGGAGTAAGCAGGCCATGTCTGTTACCATTAAAAACTTTGCAAACGGCCTGTCAGGTAAACTGCAAAGCGGAGATATAGTGTCTGTTATTGCTCCTGATTACAAGAAACAGGGCTCAACCGTTATCCCTGCGGAACTTAAATATGTAGAAATTATCAGCGTAACTGCTCCCAGCGGCTATGATGCCAATACAGGAGAAATAAAGTCCAATGATGATGAAAGGGAGCTACCTTCTACGGTAACCTTGCTTGTATCTTCTGAACAAAGCAAGGTACTGGCAGAACTTGAGGCAGACGGAAAACTTCACCTCTCTCTTGTGTACCGTGGTACACCAGCAAACACTGCCAAGTTTATTGAAGTACAGGATGAAATTAACGAGGCCTTGTATCCCACGGAAAAAAAGAATGATACAGAGGAACAGAAATCGGCAGATTTGGAATCAAAGCCTGAACAGCCTGTTAAGAATGAGGTGACTGAATAAATGAACTTTAAAAAGAAAGGCATCTTTTCCCGTTCTGTACGGAGTGAGGAACCGGCTGCTGAAGAAGTATTGCAAGGTGGCATCCTTGCTGTTTGGGGCAGTCCGGGCAGCGGCAAAACCGTGACTGCCGTAAAAATTGCAAAATATCTTGCAGATAAAAAGAAAAACGTGGTGCTACTGCTATGCGATATGACTGCTCCGATGCTGCCTTGTATCTGTCCGCCCTCTGAGATTGAAAGCGAGCATTCTCTTGGCAGTGTCCTTGCCGCTACCCATGTGACAGAGCCTTTAATAAAGCACAATCTTGTGACACTAAAAAAGAACAGCTATCTCACAATTTTAGCCATGAAAAAAGGCGAAAATGAATATACCTACCCGCCTTATTCAGAGGTGCAGGCAAAAGAGCTTCTTTGTGAACTTCGAAGAATCGCTCCTTTTATCGTGGTGGATTGCAGCAGCTATATTGCAAATGACATCCTGTCAGCATTAGCACTCATGGAAGCCGACAGCGTTCTGCGCCTTGCCAATGCAGATTTAAAATCCATCAGCTATCTATCAAGCCAGCTGACTCTTCTTCGTGACAGCAAATGGGATGCAGATAAGCAGTATAAGGTTTCTGCGAATGTCAAGCCGCAGCAGGCGCAGGATCAGACAGTGCATGCACTGGGGTCTTCTGCTTTTACCCTTAATTATTCACAGGAGTTGGAACAGCAATATCTTGCCGGGAATCTCCTCGCAGATTTATCCCTTAAGGATAGCCGCCAGTTTAGAAAAGAAATTGAAAAAATCGTCAAGGAGGTGTTTTGATGTCTGCTAAAAATAAAAATGTCGTTGCTACTAAAGAAGAACAAAGGCAATCTGAAAATGGCCTCATTGATTTAAAAAGCATATCTCGAGCTCATGCACTATTCTTTGCACCGGAAAGCGAGGGCAAAGACTTTTCCTCAGTATTAAGCGATGTACAGGAATATATTTCAGAAAATTATAGCACTCTCATTACAGGTAATCGCTCCGATGCCAAGGTACAGATGAAACGATATATAACCAAATATCTGCAGGATAACCGTATATCAGTAAACGGTATAAGCGGAGATGCCCTTGCTGATGCACTCTATACTGAAATGGCTGAGTTTGGTTTTTTAACTAAATATATCTTCGGTACAGGCATTGAAGAAATCGACATCAACAGCTGGAGAGATATCGAAGTGCAATACAGCGATGGCCGCACCGTAAAACTTACAGAACGCTTTGACAGTCCTGAACATGCAGTCAATGTGATTCGCCGCATGCTTCATATCAGCGGTATGGTGTTGGACAACGCAAGCCCTATTGTACTGGGGCATCTATCTAAAAATATTCGTATCGCAGTATTAAAAAGTCCTATTGTGGATGAGGATGTGGGTGTAGCAGCATCTATCCGTATAGTAAATCCTCAGTCAATGCAAAAGATGGATTTTGTAAATAGCGGCACCGCTACTGAACCCATGCTGGACTTTTTATCCCTATGTGTCCGCTATGGTATTTCCGTGTGTGTGGCAGGGGCTACCTCCAGTGGCAAAACCACTGTTGCCGGGTGGATACTTACAACCATTCCGGACAACAAACGTATCTACACCATTGAAAATGGCTCCCGTGAGCTTGCCTTGGTGAGGGAAAAGGATGGTAAAGTGACAAATTCAGTCATTCATACCCTTACCCGTGATTCCGATAATGAGCGCCAGCGTGTGGATCAAATTGCTCTTTTAGATATGGCTCTTCGTTTTAACCCTGATATTGTGGTAGTCGGTGAGATGCGCGGGGCTGAAGCTAATGCCGCTCAAGAAGCAGCAAGGACAGGTGTAGCTGTGCTTACCACCATCCACTCCAACTCCTGTGAGGCAACCTATCGCCGTATGGTATCCCTATGTAAGCGTGCCGTAGATATGAGCGATGCCACTCTTATGGATTATGTGACAGAAGCATTCCAATCGTAGTATTTTGCAAGCAGCTGGAAAATAAGCAGCGCCGAATGATGGAAATACAGGAATGTGAAATTCTGCCTGACGGAACAAGGCATTTTCGTCCGCTGTTTCAGTATGTTATAGAGGAAAACCGTATGGAGGAAGGTAATTTCATCATTGAAGGACACCATAAACAGGTGAATACTATTTCAGAGAGTCTAGCTAAAAGGCTTCTGGAAAATGGTATGCCCCAGCCAATCATCATTGCTTTAAGGGAGGGGGTAAAAACTGCATGATAACCATTTTGCTTGTTGCCTGTATCGGAATGATTGCAGGTTTTTTTATTTTGTTAAACCTATCACCTATGGAGTTCACAGACACCATATTTGCAAAACTTACTGATAAGCCCAGATCTCTTCGTGATGAGATCAATGAAAGTACTCGCCGTAAAAAGAAGTCCTATCTGCGCCGGGAGATTGCCGAGGTACAAGCTATTCTTAATGTAACCGGAAGAACGGCAAAGTTTCCCATGAATTGCGGGGCTGCCTTGCTGTTCTTTTGCATTGGCGCTTCTATCGCTATTATGATGGGGAATATCTTTTTAGTCCCTGTTATGGCTGTAGGATGTATGTTTTTGCCCCTTTGGTGGGTAAAGCTTACGGCTGGCCATTTCAAAAAGGATATTGCAGCAGAGCTTGAAACAGCCCTTAGTATTATTACTACTACCTATCTTAGAAATGAGGATATCCTAACGGCGGTGGAGGAAAATATTCCTTATCTTAATCAGCCGGTACTAAATGTTTTTCGCGGATTTGTATCAAGTGTTAAGCTAATAAATCCTGATGTGACAGCCGTTCTACTCGATCTAAAGGAACAAATAGATAACGCCGTGTTTCAGGAATGGTGCGATGCAATCATTGCCTGCCAGCATGATAGGAGTCTGAAAACAACTCTAACACCCATTGTGACTAAGCTCAGCGATATGCGTGTAGTAAACGGTGAGCTGGAGAATATGGTGTTTGAACCTCGAAAGGAATTTATCATCATGCAGCTTTTGGTAGTGGGAAACATTCCCCTCTTATATTTCCTGAACAAAGACTGGTATCATACCTTGATGCACACTCCCCTGGGACAAATCATTTTGACTATCTGTGCCGCAGTGATTTTTATTTCTATGGCCTTTGTAATTAAACTGACTCAGCCTATTGAATACAGGAGGTAGCCGATGACAATCTATATACTTTTATTCGGAGTCCTCCTTGGATTAGGACTCTTTTTTATTGCTGCCGACCTGCTAAAACTGCCTACCCTTGCTACGGAAAAGGCAATGATGTTGGCAGGAAAACAAGCAAAATCCAAGCCTAAAACCATTGATACTTTGCTGCATTCAGCAGCGGTAAAGCTGTCAAAATATATCCCAATGGATGAGTATAAAAAAAGCCGCATGGCTAATGTGCTGTCAGCTGCAGGTTTTTCGGAAACACCGGAACTCTTTACAGTAATGGCTATTGTTAAATCTGCAGCTGTTGCCTTGGCGGTTATTCCCTGCCTTGTGGTGCTGCCCCTTATAGCTCCTATCGTATTGTTTCTTGCCGTCCTTATCTATTTTAAGGAGATTCGCAAGGCAGATGAGGCACTGTCTGTAAAAAGAAACAAGATTGAGCAGGAACTTCCAAGGTTTGTGGCGACCATCACCCAGGAACTAAAAGCCAGCCGGGATGTACTGTCTATGCTGGAAAGCTTCAAGAAAAATGCAGGAGAGGACTTTGCCGCTGAGCTTGATATTTTAACTGCCGATATGCGTTCGTCTTCTTATGAAGCCGCTCTCACACGCTTTGAAGCAAGGTTTAATTCTCCCATGCTATCAGACATTACCCGCGGTCTTATTGGAGTGCTGCGAGGGGATGACAGTGCCATGTATTTTCAAATGCTCTCCCATGATATGAAACAGCTGGAACTGCAAAGGTTAAAAGCACAGGCTATGAAGATACCGCCTAAAATCCGTGTATTTTCCTTCGCTATGCTCATGTGCTTTCTGATGACATATATGGCAATTATTATCTATGAAATTATCCATTCCCTTGACGGGATGTTTTAGGAGGGCGGTGTTATGCTTAGAAGAACTAAATACATTCTAAAAAACAGACGAGCCGAAGGGTACATTGATATCTGCATTCTAGTAATCTGTGCCATGCTAATTATAGCCCTTGCAGTGAGGGTCTTTCCAGTCTATATTCAAAAACAGCAGACAGATACCTTCGCAATAGAGCTGATTCGAGAAGCAGAAATAGCAGGCCGTGTAGGTACTGAAACCACCCGCCGTGAACAGATGCTATCTGAAAAAACCGGGCTTTATCCTACCGTTACATGGTCAAAGACAGGTAAGATACAGTTAAATGAGGAAATAAGGGTAACAGTTACCTATCAGGCAAATATCGGGTTGTTTTCAGGCTTTGGCTCCTTTCCCATTACCCTGCGTTCAGATGCGGCAGGAAAATCAGAAGTCTATTGGAAGTAGGTGGTGACATGGAAAAAATCAAAAGGATTATAAAAGATAAAAGAGCAGCATCCTTTCCCCTTATCATAGCCATCACCTTATCTCTGGTTTTAATTTTTAGTGGTATTTCGGAATATTTCCGTCTGATGATTGTGGCGCAAGGTGTTCGGGATGCCGTGCAGGCCGCTGTTATTTCGACAGTTAATGATAATTACGATGATGTATATCATGGTGTCCGTGAAGGATATTCGGGAGCTTATCAGCCAATTGCATCTGACTTTGAAGAAAGTCTTGATTATAGCGATATATATAATAGACTGGATAATATCCTTGGGCTCAGACAAAGCAGCGGATATCATGAAAAGCGTACCTCGGAAGATAAATTGGAATTTCGTATATGGGGACTCTATGTAAATATTAAAAATGCACCCTTTGCGACAGGGGATCAAAGCTTGGCACGGTTTCAAGCTGACAGCACCATTATGCTGGAAGTGCCGGTATCCTTTGGGGGAAAGCTACTGCCGCCTATGCAAATCAAATTGAAAACCAGCGCCGGTTATACCCCAAGGTTTTAAGTACAGAATCTATGTTAATGGAGTATTCAAAAGCTTTTTATAATATTGATAGACTTTTGAACTATCATGTGGTAGGGTGTGGCTTAACAAAATAGATTAAATTATAGATAAGGAGGATGCTCTTATGAAAAATATAAACGAAAAACTGAAGAAATGGCTGATTATTTCAGGCGGGCTGGTGCTAAGTATGGTACTTTTCGTAGCAATCATGAGCCAGTTTAAGGTACCGTCTATAAATGACTTGGATCTGCCTGACCAAAATAGCGACACGCAGAAGGTAGCAGTAGAAAGCCCTGATATAACAGAAAAAGAAGATGATATTAAAGTGCCGCCCATTGAAATCGAAAAGGAACTCAGTAATGCTAACGGAGTAGATAAAGGCACTGAGCAGACCATTCAGCCTGATCCCATAAAACCTGAGTATACCGATGAACAGCTTAAAAATCCTGACCAAAAGCCTAATGGTGAAAAGGTCACCGAAAAGGATAAACCAGTTGAGCATAACAAGGTAGAAAAGCCAAACACACCGCTCAAGAGTGATAATGAGCCTCAAGGAGGGGATGTTAATAGTAAAGGTGAAACCTACCTTCCGGGGTTTGGGTGGATTAAAAACAGCGGAGAGAATCAAGGAATCGCAGGTGAAAGCGATGGAGATATTAATAAGCAAGTGGGGATTATGGGTGAGTAAATAAATATAGCAATAAAAATGCACTGCATAGGCGGTGCATTTTTTATTGCGGAAAGGAGTTTGAATGAAGAAAATATTAATGGCAATTTGCCTGTGTTTTGCTTTGATATGCTGTTCTTCTCTGCCAGCTTTTGCAGTTGGGGATGGGAATATTGACGGTGGCGCTGCGTCCGTAAGT
>DFOH01000014.1 GCA_002376545.1 Firmicutes bacterium UBA3546
GACACAAAGCGGACAGATTATAATACACAAGGCGGGCACAGTAGTAGCACATTAAATAAACTAAACAAAACTAAACTAATTATATGTAGTAGTACTACTACGGACCAAGAAGAATTTTATGATAATGAATTTTCAGAGCTAGCAAAATTATATCAGCAGTGTATAGGACAACCTAATGGTCTTACTGCTAATTGGCTAGAAGAGTTACATAAAGAATACAGCTTTGAATGGATCAAGAACGCTCTTCTAATAGCTGAAAAACAAGGGAAACGTACTAAGCGGTATGCAGAGGGGATATTACAGAACTGGAAGCGTAACGGTGGCATGAAGCTGGAGAATGAATCGAAGGCATATAATGCTGTAGTTAATAATGTAAATAAACCTAAGGTGAAAACTAGGTTTCATACTGCTGAACAGAGAACTGCAAGATATACTTCTGGAGAGCTAGAAGAAATAGCAAGGAGAAGGAGAGAGGGAAGCTAAACTGAGGATTAGTTATAGTTATATGGGCCAATTACAGCGATTTTGCTTAAAAAGTAGTGAGTTAGCTATCTCTAGAATTAGAGAGAATTCAGAGATTAATAGCAAATGCAGTTGAAGTAAAAGAGCTTAAAGAGGTCAAAGATGGCAAAAGTAAAATTAATAGTAGATACAGAGAAAATAAAAAACTTGATTTGGGAATATCATGCATGGAGAAAAGATGATAGAGAATATGCTTCTGAAGCGTGGGGACAAGAAGAAATAGAAATAGTACTAAAATAAGAGTATGCGATAGATATAAATAAACAAATCGGGGTAAAACCCCGAATGTTTGTTAGTTCCAAAAACCACAGTTGCAGAATATTAATACTAATAATATAAAGAAAAATAGTATAGAGCTACCTTCACCGAATGCTCCACATTGTGCGTTTGCCATGGCATTACTACCTCCTTATTAGATTTAGAAAATAGAAAGGGGTCTTTCTTTGGTTAATATATAATATGGAATTTTCTACAGAATGTTAAAAAAATTTCAAAGAAAGTGAGGAAATAAAATGAAATACGTAAGATGTGACAATAGCAACTGCAAACATTGCAAAAATGGAATAAGTTATACTCCAAAGGAAACTGTAGACTATGGAAATTTAGTTAAGTTATGCTATATGCAATTAGAAAACAAAGAAATGTTTTAGAATGCAGTTAATATGAAAATAACAGCATACTATCCTATACCGAAATCAACAAGTAAAAAACAATCTGAGCTAATGAGAACATATTTGGTTAGACCTACAAAGAAGCCAGATTGCGATAACATAACAAAAATAATTTGTGATGCATTAAATAATGTTGCATACAAGGATGACAGCCAAGTAGTAGAGTGCAAGGTTCAGAAATTTTATTCTGATGAACCTAAGGTTGAAGTAGAGATATGGGAATAGGATTATTATATAGATTGGAGGATAGGTATGAAAAAGCAACTAATAGTTATTAACAAAGACACAGGAGACAGACTAGAAGAAGTTGAATTTTCAGGAGAGTACAATATAGTTTTTACTAATCAGCATGACGGTGGAAATTTAAGATATATTAGAAAATTAGATAATGGAAAGTTTGGAGACAAGCATTGGATTAAGAATTATATATACAGACCTATTGCTCAGAGTTAGGAAGGCAAAGATGTACAAGCTGATCAACTAGTTTTGAAGGAGGTGGTGACAGAATGAAAAAATCAGGGATTAACATAGAAGAATTGATAGATAGAGCAGCAAAGAAAGCAGCAGCAGAAGCTATAAAAGAAATTAAAGTGAAAGAAAAAGAAGAGAAGAAGAAATACAAGCTTCATAATACATGGTTGCTGCTAAAAAACTATAATGAGCTAGTATCCAATGTTAACAATAGTATCGACGAAATAAGCCAGCTAGAAAATGATAGAATAGACTTTGGTAGTCTTGATGAAGAAGAGCTATTCATAATGTCCATCAAGAAGAGCAAAGCCAAAACATTAATTATGATAGCTCATATAGATAGAGCAATGAAAACACTTAAGGAAAATCAGAAAAAAAAGGGCACCGTTGAAAAATATGAGGTATTAGAAAAATTTTATTTAAAAGAATTTAAATACGATGAATTAGTTGAACAATATAGTTGCGGAGTTAATACTCCAAGACGTTGGATGAATGAAATGATAGATGAGTTAAGTGTCTTGCTGTTTGGAATTGACGGCTTAAAGCTTAATGTATAGACATGATAAAATGATGGTAAAATGATGGAGTTTACGTGGTAGGTTGAATGTGCTAATATGGTACTAAGGAAAAATATATAAAGCAGTCGGGATTACGAAAAACCTCCTTTCCGGCTGCTTTTGCGCTAAATTATAGTGGCCCAAAAAGGGTGAAGAAATAAGCACTTGCTATAAATAATGGTAGGTGCTTTTATTATTAAATTTTAGGAGGTATGATTCATGAAAAAAGACAATGCAGCTTTAAGGGATATAAATAACTTAAAGGGGCCGCACAAGATAAACCTACAATTGTTTGCTAATGAATCTGCAAATTCACCAGATGAACCTAAGATTTATACTCGTGAGGAACTTGATAAACTTCTACAACAAGAAGCAGATAGAAGGGTATCAGAAGCCTTAAAGACAGCTAAGGTAAAACGGGATAAATAGCTAGAAGAAAAGCTCGACAATAAAATCAAAGAAGCTGAAAAGCCAGCTAAAATGTCAGCTAAAATGTCAGAAAAAGAAAAACAAGGCCACTTATTAAAGGAAAAAGAAATAACAAAGAAGGAAAAGACTCTTGCTTCGAGAGAACTTAAATTCACAGCTTCAGATGTAGGAGTATAGGCAGATGCAAATGGTAGAAAGATAGTGCCAAAAGGAACTATTCATGCAACAGCTGGGGGAATATTATGCCATGACGTAGATGTAACATATGGACCACAGCCAGGTGCTTTAATAGAAGAACGCTATGTAAAGGAGGCAAGATTACTAGTAGCTCCGACAGCAGAAGTTAAGACAGCATTAAAAGAAATTAAATTTAAGAAGAAGGAGGGCTAATTAATGAATAAAGTATTTAAAATAAATCTGGCAGCAATGATATAGAAAAACTGTTTGATACAACAACTATATTAGATTACTTAAAAGAAAAACAATACCCAGCGATGTAAAAGCACTAATTAAGCTATATTTGGTGCAAACATAAAACCTAAGATAAGTAATTACTTAACAATACCATGCAAAGATTTATATTTTTATGTATGTAGAAAGGATGTGGGGTAATGGACTACAGGCAAATACGAAATAAATTTGTCAATGGATTATATGAATATTTCAATATTCCGGTAGTACCTATTGATGATATAGGAAATAAACCAGATTATCCATATATAAGCTATAAGTTTATAACCTTAAAAATTCCCCAAGGTTCACATAATCTTCTAAGAGATATCATACCTTCCACTAATGAAAATTTTGAATATGATATTGAATATACAAGAGAAGAACAACTAAAGATGATTATTTCTATTAGTACTCATAGCTTAGATGATATAGAAGCATATCAATTAGCCTTAGATATAGAATCATGGTTCAAATTACATGGTTATCATTATCTTAAAGAAAATGGAATAGTAGTTGTAGGTACATCAAATATTCAGGATAAGACTATACAAATAGTTGATAATTATGAGAAAAGGCAAGGATTTGATGTAACAATAAGAGTAGTAGATATCCAGAAAATGAGGATAGAAACTATTGAACAAATAAATATGATTAGGAGGTAATGAACTTGAAAAAAGATTTTATTGTTAATATCACCAAATTAACCGAGGCTGTTTCTCAAAAGGGATTCGGTCTTCCTTTAATTTTGGGGACTAGTAAAGAAGTACCTTATGCACTTTATGGAGGTATAGAAGAAATTGGTGAAGCTTTTGGAGCTGAAAGTAAGGAGTATAAAATAGCAGCTAGAATATTTGGACAGAATCCAGCACCACAAGAAATTGCTATGCTAGGTGTGCTGTATGATGAAGACCCAACTAAATTAATAACGGCATTAAATACATTGATTGATACAGACAATGACTGGTATTTCTTAGCTTGTAGTGAAAATAGTAATGATGTAGTACAGGCATTGTCAACATGGATAGATACACAGATGAAAATGTACTTTGTAACTACTCAAGACTTATCACTGCTAGAGTTACTAGAAAGTGAGCAAACTGTTGTGATGTATCATAATGATGTTAATGCATATGTGGCTGAAGGATTAGTATCTTTAGCAGCTACAAATGATCCAGGGAGTTTAACATTTAAATTTAAGACAGTTAATGGAGTACAAGCATCTGACATAACATCAGCTGAATTGACTAAATTACACCAAGATGGGGGATTCTCCTATGTAAAGAAAATGGGAGTACTACAAACTACAGAAGGTATTACAACAAACAAGGAATACATTGATGTTGTAATGGGTGTACACTATATACAAGCTAAAATGGAAGAAGAATGCATGTATTTAGCAATTAACAATAATAAAATCCCATATGACAACACAGGCATTGCAATGCTTACAGGAGTTGCTAGAGATGTATTAACTAGAGCTACTGATATGGGAATAATCTTAAGAAATGATGAAACTCTTAAAGGAGAGTTTACTGTGAACATAACTAAAAGAGAAGATACATCTAAAAACGACATAGCTAATCGAGTTTATAATGGTATTAAGTGGACTGCAAGTTTAGCAGGTGCAATTCACAGTGGGCTTATCAGTGGTTATTTAGTTTACTAGGAGGTGTAATATATGAGAACATTCGATCCAAAAGATATAAACGTAATTGTAGGTAGAGTAGTATTGACAGGCTTTGCAGAAGATACTTTTGTAACAGCTGAAAGAATGGAAGATACGTTTACTGAATATGTAGGTGCAAAAGGCGAAGTGTCTATGAGTGAAACTTCTAATAATACTGGAGAGATAACAGTCGTATTAGAAAACACTAGCCCATCAGTAAGATATCTTAACGGGTTAGCTAATAAAAAAGGACCGTCAGCGATAGTACCTGTTCAAATAGTTGACTTAAATGACAATTCAATCATAAGTGCTACAGAAGCTAGAGTAAGAAAACCAGCTACTTATGAAGGCGGTAAAGAAATAAATGAAAGAGAGTTTGTAATATTTGCGAGCGAATTAAATTTTGATTAATAGGGTGCCTAATTGGTGCCCTTTTAAAATATAAAAAAATAAAGGAGGAATTTTATAATGGCAAGACAAAAAACAGTTGAAATTAACGGTGTGGAATACACTTTACAATCTATACCGTATAGAGATTATTTGAATACAGTTGACAATAACACAAATGAAAGAGGAATTTTAATGAAGTCTCCTTATTTTGATGAACTATTGAAACATTGTGTTATTAAGCCAAAGGTAACACTTGATGATTTTGATAATGACTATAGATCAGGTATGAAATTATTAGATGAGGTTGAAACCTTTCTTGGTTCCCCAGATGAGCCAAAGACAGCTAAAGAGAAGAGTGGAAAATAATTTTCTTATGTGGAACTTAGTCTTGAATGATTGGCTAAGTTTTAATGATGCTTCTAAAATGACATATGAAGAATTATTAGAGGCAGAGGGAGCAATAAATGAATTCAAAAAGAAAAAGCCACAAAGATAAGGTGGTGAGTACATGAGTGAGAGTCTAAGAGAATTACTAGTAAGTATTAGATTTAAAGATGAGACTACAGTTAATCTAAATAAGATTGATAAAAAAGTAAACAATATAAGAGATAACTTTGGAAGAATGAGTAAGTCTGCTGCTGGTGCTAGTGCCAACATTGCTGATATAGGTACTAGAGCTACTAAGACTGCAAAAGATATAGATAGAATAGACAAAAGATATAAGCTATGGCAGCAGACTGCTAGTAGCATGGAAAAAGCCTTAAACGAAAATAAATTTCAGGCTGAATCATTAAAAAGCAAAATAAATATTCTTGATAGAGAAATAACTGTTAGTAATAAGAATCTAGAAAAAACTAAAAAGCTATATGGTGAGAATTCAAAAGAAGCTTTAAATCATAAGGACCATATTCAAGATTTGCAACTTAAACACGCACAACTTAATAAAGAATTAAGTGGTTTAGGTGCTGCTAGAATGGGAAGAGAGTTTACAGCAGCAGGAAACATAATGACTAAAGTTGGCAATTGGATGACTACTAGAATTACCTTACCAGTTATTCATGCAGCTGAGTATAGTATAAAAACTTTTGTAGGATTAGAAGATGCTTTCTCTGATGTAGAGAAGACTGTTAATGGAACTCCTAAACAATTAAACAACATCAGAAAAGAATTAGACTATATGGCTTCTAACACTATTCCCATTGCTAGAAAAGAATTATATGCAATGGCAGCGGACGCAGGACAATTAGGAATTAAGACTGAAAATATTACAAAGTTTACTTCTACTGTTGCTAAATTAGGAAAAACAACTGATTTAGGCTCTAATGCCAGTAGCGAATTAGCACAATTTGCAGGTTTTACTGGCATGGATATAGATAATATTGATAGGCTAGGATCAACAATAGTAGAGTTGGGTAATAATACAAAAACTAGTGAATCTAAAATAGTTGATATGGCTATGAAGATTGGAGCAGCTGGTAAGCAAGTAGGAATGTCTCACAGCGAAATAATAGGTTTATCTGCTGGAGTGTCAAGTTTAGCTCTTGAGGCTGACGATAGTGGTGTTGCTGTATCAAAGTTATTATTTGATATGCAGGAAGCTACTATGATGAGCAATAAGAATTTAGGCAAATATGCTAAAGTTGCTAAAATGACCAGTAAAGAATTTAAAAAGGCATTTGAGAAAAATGCCGCAAATGCTTTAGTAGCATTTATAGAAGGATTAGGAGAACTCCAAGACAATGGTGCTAATGTAATAGGATTATTAAATGACATAGGTCTTAGTGAACCAAGATTAAGAGACACGATTTTAGGAGCTGCTGGAGCTAATGGGATGTTAAATAAAACTATAAGCATGGGTAACATAGCTTGGGAACAAAACATTGCATTAGGTGAGGAGTTTGCAAAAAAAACAGAGAATTCAGCTAGTAATATTCAACTAATGAAAAGTAAAGTTGAAGAAGTGGGAAATGCATTTGGAGAACATCTAATACCACATGTTAACACTGCGATTGGGCTAACCACTGATTTAATAAATGAATTTGGCAAGCTATCTCCTGATACTCAAGCAGGGATATTTAACGGTATACTTGGTTTAGCTGCTGGTGGTTTTGCTATAGGGAAACTAGGGAAACTTGCTACTGAACTTGGAGGATTAAATACTGCTGTGGTTGAAGCAGGGGGATGGAGTGCATATTTAGCTGGCGCAGGTGCTGGTATTAAAGCTTTTGCAACTGGTCCCTTAATGCTTGCTGCTGGGAAGATATTACTTCTTGTAGGTGCTTTATGGCTATTATACAAAGGCTTTAAATATCTTGCTGATAATGACGATGATTTATCTTTACAGGGCTATGCAGAAAAAAATAAAGATTCATATAAGCCTGATGAAAAAGGTTATTACCCTACCAGTAATCATAATAGAATTCCTCAAAAGGAGAGAACAACTCTTCCAACTAGTAGCTATGACAGAGCCGCCTTTTATAAAATGGCAGGTAGTAACTATACTGGAACTAATTACTGGAAAGGTGGTCTTACAGAATTATCAGAACATGGATCTGAGCTAGTTGTTGGTAGACAGGTAAGAAATTTACCAAAAGGAAGCAAAGTAATAAATAATAGAGAAACCGAAAAATTACTATCAAGAGAAGCTCAACCTGTAGGAATGCAAGAAATAATATTTGCTCCATCATTTAATATCACATTAACCGATGGTAATAGAGGAGAATTAGAAAGAACTAAAGATACATTAAAAAGAGAGTTTGACAATTTGATAGAAGATTTCTTCTACAGATATGGAAAGAAAATAGCATCAGCAAATTAACCTTCGTATAATTGTCATATTGCGTTATATCTATGATAATATGTTAGGAGGGGATTGTACGAGTAATCAAGAAGAGAACATAAAAGAACTTGAGGAAAGATAGGATTAGCTATAATAAAAAATAAAGCACTTACTTATGTAGGTGCTTTTATAATACCTAAAAAAGCAGGTGATTGAATGGAAAGAGCTAAAATAGGAGATATTGACATATCAGTAGTATCTAGTGAAAGGCTAGATAATAAAGCCTTAGTTACGGAAAAACCAGTTGAAAAAGGTGAAGACATAGCAGATCATACAAAGAAGCAGTCTATTGTAATTGAGCTTGCTGGAGCTATAATAGGTGACGATGCAGGAGATAAATTAAACAAACTCAAGAAGCTACAAAAAGAAGGTACTCTGATTAAATATATTCATAGAAATGCTCTTAGTAACATGTTTATCGAAGATATTAGCAGTGTTCACGAGACTAAAATTAGGAATGGATTTGAATTTAATATCAGGCTTAAACAGGTAAGAATAGCTCAAGCAAAGGAAACTGAAATTAAAATATCAAATCCAAGCCCAAAAGCTAATACACAGGTTAAACCTGAAACCTCAAATGGGCTACAACAAGCTCAAGAAAAGCCAATCGTAAGTTCATTGAAAGAAAGTCTTATTGACACGGCTTATCTTAGTATGGATATAGAGACCTATATACGCAATCTAAATATTAGGCAACCAAGAAATATTAGAAATGAAAAAGTAACTAATTAGCGAGGTGTTGCCATGAAGTATATTAATATTGATAAAAATTTAATACCTTATAGATTTGAAATAGTAATAAAAAATGAAACATACGAGTTTGTTGTAAATTATAATAGGTTGCATGACTTTTTTACCATTGATTTATATAAAAATGATGTAGCAGTTGTACTAGGCGAAAGATTAATCTATGGTAAGCCGTTGTTTGTATCATGCTTATACAAAGATATTCCAAAGGCAGTACTAATACCTTATGATGCATCTGAGAAAGCAGATAGAATAACATTTGAAAACATGAATGAGCAAGTATTTTTATATCTGATTGAGGATGATGAAAATGGAACTTTATAGACAAAAGATTGAGCTTATGGCTGGTGGAAAAAGCTTTAATAATGATAATTTTGAGATTGATTTTACTGTGGAGTTTGGAGAAAGTTCAGAGCCTAAAATATCAACTGTAACAATATACAATTTATCAGATGAAACTATTGCAGCTATAAAAAATAAGACATATGTAATTATGAATTGCGGCTATGGAATGAATGTAGGAAATATATTAACTGGAAAAATAGATAAAGTAAATCCTTCATGGGAAGAAATAGACAAAGCGACTGAAATTTATGTAGGTGATGGTGCTTTAGAGTGGGACTTTAAAAGAATAAATAAAACCTATGCAGCTGGAAGCACGTCTAGACTTGTAATTAGCGATTTAGCTAATCAATTAGGATTAGAAGTTTCAGACTTAACCCTAGAAAAAGATATTACATTTCCTAGAGGAAGAAGTGTGTCAGGTGCCACCCAATATGAATTAAGGAAGCTTGTTGATGAAACTGGCTCCAAGATGTTTATTGATAAAGGTAAGCTATATATAAGACCTAAGAAAAAAGGCACAGTAACAGGATTTGTATTAAATGCTGATACTGGACTAATAGAAAGTCCTCAAAAGATTACAGAAGAAGATAAACAAGGTAATGAAGTAGTGAAATATAATGTTAGGAGTCTACTTAATCATAAGATTACTACTGATAGTATATTAGTTATACAATCTAAAACTGCAAATGGTAATTTTAGAGTTGTAAAGGGCAGACATACAGGAGATTTTATTACATCATGCGAAGTAGTTCCAATGTAGGAGGTGGTTTCTTGAGTGAAGTAGCTAAATTTTTTGATGATTTGCTTAGTGGGTATACAGCCCATAATCATAATTGCATGCTAGCTAAAATAAAGAAATTTGACCATAAAAAGATGAAAGCAGAGGTAATACCGTTATTTAAGTATGTATCTAAAAATGGAACAGTAGAGAGCAGGAGACCACTAATTGAGGTCCCTGTTTCTTTTATGTATGCCAATGGATTCTTCATTCGTCCTCCACTAGTTCCAGGAGACTTAGTGGTACTTGTTATCAGTGATGAAGATATGGATAAAGCCCTTATGTCAGGTAAGGAAGAAGAGCCTAACACAGATAGGAAAAATGATTTGTCGGATGCAATTGTAATAGGTTGTTGGCAGAGATTTACCGAAGAACTTCCCATACCAGATGTTAATTCTAAGGATTTGGTTATATCGAACAGAGAAAATACCTTTTCAATTATCATAAAAGAAGATGGTTCAATAAATGTCAAAGCTAAGAAAGACATTACAGTTAAAAGTGATACTAAGGTTACTATTTCAGGACCATCTCAATCTAGTACATGGGAATAGCGAGGTGATATGATGAAAACCTTTAAAATTGAAAATGGAGATTTAGTATTTGATGGGCAGAATAATTTGCTTATGGTAGAAGAGTATGGAGAGGAAGCTCAAAGTCTTGAAAGAACTCTAACAACAAGTCAAGGTGAATGGTTTTTAAATATCCTTCATGGGTTAGATTATAGCGAAATACAGGGAAAAGATAAAACTAAGGAAGGTATCAAGCTAGCAATTACTGAGGCTATATACCAAGACGATAGAGTTAAAGATATTGAATCTATAGATGTGGAAATAGACAGAAGCAATAGAAGCATTAAAGTTGATTTTAAAATTAAAATGAAATCAGGAAACACTATAGAAGGAAGCGAGGTGTTATAGTGTTTGGATTAAGCGACAAAGGATTCAAAAGAAAAACTTACACAGATATTATTTTAGACCTGGAGACTAGAGCTAAAGAACTATTTGGCGAGAATATAAATTTAACTGAACGTAGCCCACTTGGATTATTTTTAAGAATAATTGCATGGGCTACTTCTATTTTGTGGCAGTTAGCTGAGAAAATATATTATTCTGCCTATGTAGATGATGCTGAAGGCATCCAACTAGATAAAGTAGCAAAAAATATAGGGAGAACAAGAAGAGGAGCAAAAGCAGCAATAGGAAAAGTATTAGTGATAGGTGACGAAGGAACTGTTATTTCACGGGAAAATCTAACAATAGGTACAAAGGATAATATTAGGTTCATACCTAGTGAAACCATTATCATAGATTCAAGTGGAGAAATAGAAGTTCCTATAATAGCAGTTGAGGCAGGGGCAAGTGGAAATGTTCCAGCTAATACAATAACCGAAATAATAACTCCAATAGCAGGACTCCAAAGCGTAACTAATCCACAACCAACAAAGGAAGGAAGAAACGCTGAAATAGATAAAGAATTTAGGGAAAGGTATTATATTAGTATTGCAAGAGCTGGAGCATCTACTATAGATAGCATTACAGCTAGTTTATTAGATGTAGAGGATGTTAGAACTGCATTAGTAATAGAAAATACTACAAATGAGGTTGATGCTGAAGGAAGACCACCTAAATCAATTCAGTGTTATGTATTAGGTGGTACAAAGAAACAAGTTGCAGAAGCTATTTTCTCTACAAAACCTGCGGGCATAGAAACTTATGGTTATGAAGTTGAAACTGTAACAGATTTGTCAGGTAGGGTTCATTATATTAGATTTGGTTATGCAGAAGTTATACCTATATTTATTAATATAAGTTTAATTAGAAATAGCAAGTATAGACCAGATGGAGACAAACTGATTAAATCAGAAATAATTAAATATATAGGTGGATATGATTATGATGGACAACTGTACAATGGGCTAAATATTGAACAAGATGTAATATTCACTAGATTAGTTACCGCAATATCTAAAGTGGATGGAGTAGACGACTTCACATTAACGATAGGGCTCTCATTAGATGAATTACAAAGTAGTAATATTAAAATACCACCTGTGAAAGTTGCTGAAACTTCCTTAGATAGGATTGTGATTAGCTATGTTTAATTTTATGATTAATCTATTAACAGACAACTATAATAAAAATCCTAATAGCAATATAAGTAAACTATTTAAGCTAATAGCAGATGAACTACAAGAGATAAAAGATAACCTGGAAAAGATAGAAGAGTATAGAGATGTAGATAAAGCTACAGGATATACTCTTGATAAAATTGGAGGAAATGTAAAGCAATATCGTGGTGTCGCTACAGATGAAATATATCGTATACTAATCAAGTCTAAGACAGCCAGAAATATGTCTACAGGAGATATAAATACTATAATCAGAGTTATATCGCAGACCATTAACTCTGATTACTCAGATATACAAATAGTTGAAATGTATAATGATGAGACAGCTCCTGAGGCTGCTGCAATTAAGATTTTACATATTCCTCTTGATAAGATAAATGAGATAGGAATGAGCTCTAATCAATTTGGTAGGATGGTAGCAAGAACTCTACCTGGAGGAGTAAGTCTTAAAGAAATAAGGATGGAAGGAACTTTTGAATTTGGCTCTATAGGAGATTTAATAGACAATGAAAAAGGTTTTGGAGACATAGCAAATGAATTAACAGGTGGGATATTAGGTGCGACATATTCACCATCTGAAGATAGAGAGTTACCTTTGTAAAGGAGTGATAATATGCCTTTTAATGAGAAATTACCAGAATGGAATAATGCTGGGGTAGAACCCCCACAATCAAAAAAGGATGAAGGGTTTAGTCCAGGAGAAAAGCCACCAGCACAGTGGTTTAACTGGCTATTGAATAGAATATACAAGGCGATACAAGAGTTAAGGGAAAAAGTAGTAGTTAAAGTTGCAGGGAAGGACTTATCTAGCAATGATTATACTACTGAGGAAAAAATTAAACTTGGTGGTATATCAAAACAAGCCACCAAAGTTGAGAGTAGTTCTATAAATGGAAACATAAAGATTGATGGAGTGAATGCTAAAGTATATGAACATCCATCAAGCCATCCAGCGGAAATGATAGAAGAAAGTGCCACAAAGAAATTTGTAAGCACCTCACAAATAAACAATTGGGATTCTAAAGAAACATCAACGGGAGCACAGGCAAAAGCTAATACTGCTGAACAAAATGCAAAGAATTATGCTGACACAGTAATAGGTAGTATTCAAGTGCCAGTCAAATCGGTAAATAACAAAACTGGTGATGTAACCCTAACAGTAGCAGATGTAGGAGCAGAAACACCTTCTGGAGCGCAATCAAAAGCTAATGCAGCTGCAAGTGCTGCGTTGAACGCTGCTAATCAATATACAGATGGAGTATCAGGAGCACTTTCTACGCAAATGGCTGAGTATGCGCAGGACTTTAATGAACATATATCTGACTACATTCGTCAGCCGGGATATGGAGTAACCGCAGGGAGTGCTAATAGCTACACACTTACACTTAATCCATCCCTACCATCTTATGTTGCAGGTGTATGTGTGTCAGTCAAAATTCACGTAACCAACACTGGGGCTGCTACTTTAAACATAAATGGGAAAGGAGCAAAATCTATCCGTGACAGCAAGGGCAATGTTTTGACTGCTGGTAAACTTCTAAAAGATATAATATATACTATGAGGTATGATGGTACAAATTTTATATTACAGGGTGAAGGTGGTTCTGGTAATGCCACTGCATCTGACCTTCTCTCTGGTAAAACAGCAAGTGTAGATGCAGGCGATATTGTTGGGACAATACCCTCAAAAGGGGCAGCAACAATAACCCCAAAAACAACTAACCAAACTATTGCTTCAGGGCAATATTTGAGTGGAACTCAGACTATACTAGGCGATGCAAACTTAATACCAGCTAACATTATTCAAGGAAAAAGTATATTTGGAGTAGCTGGAACAGCCAAAGTAGAGACTTTTCAAGTATCAGGATTAAGTCTTGGAGCTAATGGAACATATACTTTACCATTTACTCCCGATATAGTTTTTGCATCTGGAACTGTAAATCACTCAAGTCATAGTGGTGCAACTAATAAAACTATAAGCCCTATGACATTTAGAGAGTATTCATCTTTTGGGTTTGAGATTACAGGAAATATATTTAAGAATACATCTAAGATTATTTATTCAGGTGATGGAGGGTCTGACTATTATTCAGTATCAGCTTTGAGAATAATGGCTTATAAGTTACTATAGAAAGGGGGTAACAAAATGCTTATACACAAGGACGGACACTATTTAGTATATTCAAAATATCCAAATTCAAATTGGCTAGATGATCCAGACTACTTTATTCTGGACGAGACAACAGAGGAAGGGATTAAAATGAAGTCAGACTATGAAGAAAACTACCCTTTTGTAAGCTTTGAAACAGAAGGGGATTATGTAACTGTAATTCATGTCCTAGAAAAACCAGAGATGCCTATACCTGTGGAGGGGAAAGAAATTGTTTTAAAAAAATTAGAGTCTGGAGAATGGGTTTATGTATATGTGGACTTGCCTCCGGATAGATTTACTAAATTAGAGAAAAAAGTTATTGAACAAGATGCTATAATTGAAGATCTATTATTTAACATCGTTCCTAGTCTAACAGGAGGTGAAGCATAATGGCGGCATACTTTGCAAGAAAAATAATGGAAGGTAGAACAACTTATGAATTTGTATTTAGTGTACAAGTTTATAAGCAGTACCAAGATGACGTTGATGCAATACTCATAACTAAAGGCAGACAAGATTTAATTAAGAGACAATAACCCTAAGAAGGGCTTTTTTTATGCCCTTCTTTAATAATTTTGGAGGTGTCAAAATGAATATCGAAAGTACAATAAAAACTACTTTAGCAGCATTAGGGGGAGCACTATCATACATCTTAGGAGGGTGGTCTCAATTGTTGTTTGTGCTGCTAGCTTTTGTAATTATAGATTATGTGACTGGGATTATAGCAGCTGGGATAGAAGGTAAGTTATCAAGTTCAGTCGGATTTAAAGGAATAGCAAAGAAAGTATTAATATTTACTATTGTAGCAGTAGCGAATCTAATTGATATTAGCTTAGGAGATGGGCATGTAGTTAGAGACGCTACTATTTTCTTCTATTTAGGTAATGAGCTCTTGTCTATTATAGAAAATGCAGGTAGAGCCGGATTGCCTGTTCCTGAGCCAATAAAAAAAGCCGTTGAGATATTTAAAGGAAAGGAGAAGAAGCTAGAGTGAAAATTATAATCGATCCTGGTCATGGTGGGAAGGATCCAGGGGGAGGGTCTAATTACTTATGGAAAGAAAAAGATAAGGTATTAGAAATATCATTATATCAATACGAAAGATTTAAAGAACTTGGAATTGATGTAGTCTTAACAAGAGATAAAGATGTATACCTAGATTCCTCAGAACGTACTAAAATCGTAAAAGATTCTAAAGCGGATATATGCATATCCAATCACATCAATGCCTTTGATGGAAAATCAGAAGGTACCGAAACTATACATTCAATCCATCCAGATGGGAAGCTAGCTAATTTAACCTGTTGTGCTAGTAA
>DFOH01000032.1:0-19168 GCA_002376545.1 Firmicutes bacterium UBA3546
AGTTTTGGACTGAGTTTTTTTTATTTCTAGGTAATACATTCGCAGTCTCGAAATACAAATTTATTAGCTCGCTACGCTCACATAAATTTGGTTCTCATTGCGTTTGACCTACCAGCGATTCTTTCGGGAAAAGCGCCCCAAACAATAAGAAAACTCCCTTCTGATTTGGCTTTATTAATCCATAGGAGAAAGGAGTTTTTTATTATCTATTTTCCAAAAATCTTTTTTCCATTTCAAATTCTAGTCTCATAAGCTTTCTAATTACATAAGATGGCTTTCTATCTTTATTAGGAGCTATATCAGTACTATCTGAGCCTGAGCCAGTACTAGTGGGAACTACTTTATTACTATTACTATTCTTAACAAAAGCTATGTGAGGGGAGCTCGTAGTTAAAACTTCGAATTTACATCCCAGAAATTTAAGCTTTTCTATTATTGTAGGAAGTGCTTTTAATGTGTTAGTTTTAGCTGCTGTATCATGAAAAAGTACTACAGCTGTATTATTTTTACTTATCCAAGTCAGCGTATTATTGATTATATCATCTACAGAAGCCGGCACTACAGAAGCATCCCCGCTGCTAGCATTCCAATCAAAATGCACATATCCTTCTTTTTCTAGTCTATCTAATATTTCATTTATAACCTTTTTACCCTTTTCTGTTTTAGTCGTAGCATTATTTGACCCTCCTGGAAATCTAATTATTTTAGGACGGTATCCAGTAGCTTCGTAAATAATATTTTCATTTTTATATAAGTCATCAAAAAAGCTTTCTGAATTTTTATATATATAATTATAATTATGGCTATAAGTATGATTACCTATGGCATGACCTTCATCCTTTATTCTTTTAAGAATACTTTTTCCTTCATCTGTTTTAGTACCTATGACAAAGAAGGTTGCCTTAATATCCTCTTTTTTTAGCAAATCTAACACCTTAAGAGTTAGAGAACTAGGACCATCATCAAATGTTAAATAAACTGTTTTATTGGACCATGCATTTTCCTTATTTAAGGTACTAATTATTCTAGGTGCTGGCTTTGGCGGTTCTACTATTTCAGGCTCTACAGGAGGGGTATTCGTTTCAGCGGGGTCATCCCCTGTCGGAGCTTCAGAAGGCTCTGTAGAAGGTTCCTCTGTATCGATAGGTTCTTCATTTGCCTCTTCTTTATTTGGAACTGAGGTATCTTCTTGTTCTGCCTCATCAGGCTTTGTGCTATCATCATCATTCCAACTTTGATTATTATCACTCTCGCCTTCATCATCAGAATTATTAGAATCAGGTTCTGATACAACACCAGTATTATCACCGGTGTTATCACCAGTATTGTCATCATCTATATCATCGTTTAACATAGCTAGTTCTCTGCCATTAAGTTCAATGCCTAGAGATTTACTTGTAAAAGTAAGATTTGATAAGACAGCTATAATAAGTATGAGTGCTACTAACTTTTTCATTTTTAACCTCCTAATAATTATGTCACTAGTTCAATTAGAAAATCTCCAGCTACATTCATAATACATTATATCTTGGTAAAATTGTATGACAAAATCGTTACAGTTTAGACCAACTAGACATTCTTAGGTAATTTTCCGCAGCTTCAAAATACAAATCTGGTTCTCACTATCTTCGATTTTTGACACGTTAGGAAATTATTATAAAAGATTTAATAAATTGGATAAGGTCACAAATATGTCATAATATTGATGCAGAAAAGTTTCTTTTCTGATAATATTATTATTAGATGTACACATATATACCCTTATTGGGAAAAAATAATATGGAGTTGAAATCGTGGAGCTAAGAAATAAGAAGTGTTTTGTTTTAGATATGGACGGAACAATATATTTAGGAGATAAGTTGATTGAAGGTACAAAGGAATTTCTAAAGCTTCTAGATAAACAAAATAAAAAGTATCTATTTGTCACCAACAATTCTTCTAAATCAGCAAAAGATTATGTGAAAAAGCTGAATAAGCTTGGTATAGAAGCAAGTGAAGGGAATATATTGACTTCTGGAGAGGCTACTTGTATTTATTTAAATAGATATAAGCCAAAAGCGAAGGTATATGTTGTCGGTACAAATGAGTTATTAGAAGAATTTAAAGCCTATGATTTTAATGTTATAAATAATACTGAAACGATTCCTGATTATGTAGTGCTGGGCTTTGATACGTCTTTGAGCTATAAGAAAATATGGGAGGCTTGCGATTTTATAAGGCAGGGGATACCCTTTGTCGCTACTCATCCAGATTATAATTGTCCTATAGAAAATGGTGAGTTCATGCCTGATTGTGGCGCCATGATAGAGATGTTTAAAGCCTCTACAGGTATTTTTCCCAAGATAATAGGAAAGCCTAACAAAGAAATTGTAGATGTGATTTATGAAAAGACTGGCTTAAGCGCTAAGGATATAGCCATTGTGGGAGATAGACTTTATACAGATATAATGACTGGAAAAAACAGCGGTATTACCTCAGTATTAGTTTTAAGTGGAGAGACTAGCTTAAAAGATATTAAAGAAACTGAAATAAATCCTGATATAGTCTTAGATTCAATTAAAGACCTATACGAAATATTACTTTAATATTATAATATGACAAGCCTTGTATTCATAGAATTTTAGTAACTAAGAGTGGGAGGCTTGTTTATGAAAAACTCATGGAAGGAATTAGCCAGTGTTTATATTGGCACTGTAGTAGGTGCAGGCTTTGCATCGGGACAGGAAATTATTCAATTTTTTGGGGTATTTGGTTACAAAGGAATATATGGTATTATACTTGCAACAGCTTTATTTTCCATAGTCGGTGCTATTGTATTATCTCGGGTATTTAGAAATAAAATCAAATCCTATAGTGAATATATAACTCCACTTTTTGGACGAAGAATAAGCAAAATAATGGAGTTAATTATAATTTCTTATTTGTTTATTGGATTTTGTATAATGCTTGCAGGAAGTGGTGCAGTATTTAAGGAACAATTTAATTTGCCTTACAATGTAGGTATTTATGTTATGGCATTTTTGTGCTTTCTTACATTAGTTTTTAGCGTAAAAGGTATATCCTTTGTAAACAAAATAGCTGTTCCTTTTTTAATCATTGGGATTATTCTAGTAGGCTCAGGTATAATTTTAAAGGAAGGATTTGTTTTTAGCAACTTTAACGGAGTAAGTATAACTAAGACTGGAAATTGGGTAACGTCAGCTTTGCTTTATGTCAGCTTTAATAGTATATCTGCGATAGTAATACTAGCTTCGCTCCTTCCCATCGTAGATAGCGAAAAGCAGGCAGTAAAAGGAGGTATATTTGGAGGACTAGGTCTTGGAGTCATGGCAATATTTATTTTATTGTCTACCCTTATATTATATACTGATGTGTATGGTATTGAGATACCTATGATAAGGGTTGCTGGTCTCTTAGGAAAATGGAGTGGATATATGTACTCAGCTATATTGTGGCTTGCAATGTTCACTACTGCTATTGGGAATGGATTTGGGTGTGTCAATAGAATTACTGCATCTTCTAAAAAAAATCAATTATTTATTTCAGCAATTTTTTGTATAATATCTATTCCTTTAGCTAAAATAGGCTTTTCCAGTCTAGTATCAATAATATATCCGCTGTTTGGATACCTTGGTATTTTCATGCTTGTATATATTATTATTGATGAATTCAATCATATTTTAAAGAGATATAGAAGGAATTTGTATAAGAGAAAGTGAATTACTTCTGTTAAGGAGGAGAGAGCCAATGATTGCAAAAGAAGAAAAAAGAAAAGGGAATAAGTTGGCATGGATAATCACATTATTATTGATAATTGGTCTTATGTTTCTAGGAAAGACCTTTAATGGCAGAGTACAGGACTTATTTAGACAGACTGAAAAATCTTTGGAGTTGGTACAGACTATCAACATTCCTTGGAGCAAGGATAGCAATACAAGGAGTTATGAGGGGGCTATTATAAACTCTGATAATAAAAATATTGCTTCATATAATATGAGCGGGGACAAGCTATGGACAAAAAATATAGATTTTGAATACTCATTTATTCACTTAGGAGAAAGCAAAATTTATATTGGAGATAAAAGTAATGGAAAAATTGTTGCCCTAAGCATTGACGGAGATGAAGAATGGACCTATGAAGCAAGACAAAGTGTACAAAAATTTGTTGAGAAGAATGGTCTGTTAATAATATATACTAAAGCAGGAGAACAAATTGATCAGATTAACATTTTGGATGAAAAGGGAAAATTATTAGCTAATACTATTATAGATAAGGGAAGACTCTTGTCCAGTAATATTTCTTTTGATCAAAAAAATTTTGTACTTGTGACAATGGATTTTTCAGGGAATCATCTTCAAAGCAGTATTTTATTATACTCCATAGAGGGAGCGCTTCTATGGAAAAAAGATTTTACGGATTTGCTTATTCTTGATGCAGATTTTATGAATAATGATACTATATTGGCCATAAGCGATAGTAAAATAGTAAGCTTAAATATGGAAAATGAGCTACTATGGAGTAGGGACATAAAAGGTAGATTAAAGGATGCAAAGCTTGACCCTAAACAGAAGGAAATATATATACTCTATGGGGAAAAAAGTGACTACATAGAAGTGCTAGAGCTAAGTGGAAAGACTAAGAGCAAGCTTGAATTAGATAATTATTATAATAATATTTATACAAATAAGGCAAATATCTACCTAACGGGAGAAAACAGATTAATTGGAATTCGTGGAGATGAGGCTTTTTTAAAATACATAAGTGCCAGTGAAATAGATAACCTAGAATTTCAAAAAGATAACTTTCTTTTGTTTTCCAAGGAAGATTTAAGCATAGGAAAGCTGTCAAATAGGAGAGAGCAGGACAATAAATAGTGAATAGGACATAAAGGAAGGTGATTAAATGAATTGGATAGATTTATGTATTTTTGCTATCATTGCATTAAATTCATTAATTGGATTTAATCAAGGCTTTATCATTTCAATTTTTAGCTTAGCTGGACTTATAATATCATATTTTGTTGCTACACTGTATTATCCAGTAATAGCTCAGGTTCTATTGAATAATCAGGGAATTTATGATAAGCTTAGGGGTTTTGTTGATAAAAGATTATATTCTATGTTTGGAGAAAGGACAGATATATTTGGACCTACACCCCTATTGGAGGGTTTAAATTTACCAAAACCTTTAATAGATATTATATCTAAGAGCCCCAAGATAGGCTCATATACATCTGAGGTGTCAAAGGCTGCCATAGATATTATGTCTGAAGCATTAACAGGAATATTTATAGATGTAATAAGCTTAATTATCGCATTTATTATTGCAAGAATAGTGCTGGTTTTTGTAGTAAGGCTATTAAGTGCATTTTCTAAGCTCCCTATTTTAAATCAATTTAATAAGCTTTTTGGCTTAGGATTTGGTTTTTTAAAAGGCATTCTGATAATTTTAGTTATATTTGCAATTCTTACTCCTATTATATCTGTACAACCAAATGGGGCAATAGCAGAAGGTGTTTTTGGTTCTACTGTGGGTTATTATCTATATGATAATAATATATTGTTAAAGTACTTAAAGGATTTAGTGCTGTAATACTTTGTAAATTCAAGAAAGAAAACCACGGTGCGAGCGCACCGTGGTTTTCACTCAACTACTATCTCTACTCTTTCTCCAGCTCCACTTTCAATATCCACTATCTTACCCTCTGCCCCATTTTTAATTAATTCGGCAATTTCGTCAAAGTTAATATCCTTTAGATCTGAATTTTTTAGTTCAGGGGAGAATTTTGTAGCCATTTTTAATCCTACATCTACTAGGGCTAATGGAATATTTACATTTACCTTTGTATTGTCATCCGGATCATGAACTTTAATTTTTAACCACTTGGAGGATCTGGATATTGGCAAGCTTTCCTTTTCCTCTAGCGCCCCTAAAAGCTCTAATCCATCATTAGATGTTATTTTTCCTTCTTCAATCATCTTGAGAATTTGCATTTTTTCTTCTTTTAAATAAGACACTCTAATAACCTCCCTGTTATAGTATTTTTATTGAACTATTTGAAGTTGAAGCAATTATATTAATCTGATTTTCAGCTTCAGTATCGTATGCACTGTGAGCTAATATCTTTTGTTTGCCAGGGCTACTCTGTTTATTTAAATCATATATGAGATTAGGTATCATTACATCTATACGGCCCATAGAAGTTTGAGCGTCTATGTTATATGCTTTCTTATGCTCATCAATATTTATTTCTATTGAAGAGTTTGAGGTATATGTCTCAATTTTACGTAAAGTTGACGTTTCAATATCAACTATCTTGATGCTGCTGTTAGATGTTTTAGCTGAAATATATGATGCGATTGAGTCTTCAACCTTTAATGAAGCATTTGAACTAGTAAGCAGCATTTCTTTAGACTGTGTATCTATAATGGATATCCGACCGTTTCTTGTAGTAGCAACTATATCCTCACAACTAACATCCTGTGCGTTTATAGAGGCATTAGATGTATCTAATTCTATTCTTTTTGAACATGTAGCTTCAATATTTATTGAGCCATTGTTAGTGCATGCTGTTATTCTATTAGAGTTAATATCCTGTATTCTAATTGAACCATTATTTGTATCTAGTATAAGCTCATTAGTATTCACATCACTGGTCTCAATTCTTCCATTAGAGGTCAATAGAAAAATTTTGTCGTAACTGAAAGAAGGAATATACACTTCAAGGCTTGTGCCTATGCCGCTGTTATATCTAGGTTTAAATACTAACTTGTTATCTTGCTCTATAACTTCATATACTGGTAGGCTTTTATCGTATACTGATTTTTTAACGGAGCATTTGGCTTTAATACGGATATTATCGCCTTCACCAGAGCGAAGTATTATTTTACCGTTTGTTCCATGTATCTCAAGAGTAGGAGAATCTATGCCTCTGATGTTTCTATCTATGGTTTCACTTATGGTTTCATAGTTTCCTGTAAATATATTAAAGGAACCATCACCAACAAATCCATCTACCATTTTAAGTACCTTCTCTGTAATTGACGTAGCGCTTTCTGCTAATTCTTCGCCTACTTTTCCCATTTTTTCGCCGAAGGTTTCTCCCCAATTACCCATTTTCTCTCCGAAGGTTTCTCCCCAGGCCCCAGCTTTCTGACTAAAATTATCGGCCCAATCTTCTGCTTCATCACCAAAATTGTCATCCCAGTCATCCATTTTTTTATCGATTCTATCTCCTAGATCGTCTAGCTTTTCTGCCTTTTCTTCTAGTTTCTTTTCTAATTTTTTAAGTTTCTCTCTCTTAGACTCCATCTTACTTTTAATTTTATCAGCTCTATCCTGTGACATTTTATCAAAAGAACTATTAGCCCCTTGACCCTTTTCGTGAATAAAACCAGTATATTTTTCATTGTCATGAGAGGCTTGGTCTCCAATGAAATCATCTTCACTAGGAGCTGAGTTTTCACCATAATTCTGGAGCTCTTCTTCTATTTCCACCTCGTCTAGAGCTCGAAGGAGCTTTGATGCTTCCTCATTTGTGATTTTACCTTCCTGTAGCATTGTAAGTACCATTAATCTTTCTTCACTCACTACTTTCCCCTCCTAATACTATTCCTCTTTTAATAGCTTTACTGCTTCTTCAGCAGTTATTTCACCAGCACTAAGCTTAGCAAGAACTTCTTTTTTATCGACCTTTGGCTCATGCTTAACGCTATATCCTAAAGCTTCAATAACACTTTCTAGCTTACTTCTAACTGTTGGATATGAAATACCTAGCTCTTTTTCGATTTCTTTTATATTACCTCTGTTCTTAATAAATACCTCAACAAAATTCTTATGGTCTTCAGTTAATCTGCAAAATTTACATAAAGTAAATTTTCCCTCTATTGTTGTTTCGCAATAGCTGCAATGAAGCCTTGTTACATTCATTTCATGATTGCACACTGGGCATCTTCCTATCGCTTCTTTTTTCATAGTATCCACCTTTCTCTATAAAGAATATGAAAGTTCTACAATTGATTTTTTATTTTTTGAACTTTCTGTAAATGAGTTTTAACAAAAGCTGATTTATCATGCTTAGATAGAAACTTTTGCTATAGAACTGATATTTTGACTACATCTTTATCACTACATACATCAACAAAATCAAAGGGACCATGAACTCTCAATGCATAAATGAGTTCTTGAATATCCACATCCTTAAGTAAATCAAGAGCCATCTTAGAATTTTCGTCCATGCCTTGGCTGTATTTAGCTGCTATAGGAGCAAGCAACAATCCAAGTTTTCCTAACGATGAAATTAACCAAAATGGTATACTTGGCAGCCTGATTTTCTTATCATCGTTTTCATCAATTATTTTAATTTTTATTTTACTTGCAGGTTTTATTTTGCTTATGGCGTTCTCGTCTATGTTTTTTATTAGCCTTATGGCTTTTTTGCAGTCTATTTCTCCATTTTCCAACCTAGTAAGGATATTTCTTATTTCATTCTTCAATTTAATACCTCCTCTAACTTTGATAATCAATAATTTCTTTTTCTATTTCAAAGAAAAGGGTATAATAAAAATGAGAAATTCTTTAATGTATTAGATAATATCAAATATTATGGTAGATTTTTTAAAACACATGCTTTTTAAGCTTAATACCTTTAATATTCCCTTTAACTATATAATAGTATTTGAAATTAACAATGTCAATATTATTTTTAAAAATATTAATATAAAAATTAAAAATATTAATATTAGGTTATAAAAATCATAAATCATAGATAAAATCTATAACAATTTCATTGACTATAGACAACACAAATAGGATAACTATAAAAAAAGCAGTATACTTATATATAGAGATTCTAAGTTGAGGAGGAAAACAAAATGAAAAAAGAAGTTGACGCTAGAAATCAGACTTGTCCGAAACCAGTTATAATGACTAAAAAGGTGTTGGATGATATAGAAGAGGGTATAGTGACTACTATTGTAGATAATGAAGTAGCAAAAGAAAATGTCTCAAAGCTTGCCAAGAGTTTAAATTATGAATATACTGTTGAGAAGGGTCTGACAAATGAATACTATATTCATATTACAAAGGGAGAGGTAGCTGAACAGGCTAAAGAGAATAATGCTTGTATCCCTAATACATTTAAGGATATGGTAATATTATTTGGCAGTGACAAGCTTGGAGAAGGCTCAGATGAGCTAGGAAATATACTTATTAAGGGATATATATATACCTTAACAGAGTCCATACCATTTCCTTCTACATTGCTATTTTTAAATGATGGTGTTAGACTTACAGTAGAAGGTTCTCCAGTATTGGAGGATTTAAAGAAGCTTCAAACAGAGGGAGTAGAGATACTATCCTGCGGAACGTGCCTAGACTTTTATAACTTAAAGGACAAATTAGGCGTTGGAGAAATAACTAATATGTATACTATTGTAGAAAAAATGAAAAATTCAACAAACACAATAACTTTATAAAAGGATGGTAACATGAAGGAAGAAGTATATTACGTAGTAGCTTTTGATTCAACACATTATGCAATACAAGGCGAAAAGACTTTAAAAAATAGTGATATTGATATAAAAGTAATACCAACCCCAAGGGAAATAACTGCTAGCTGCGGATTATCTATAAGATTTAGCCCTGAATTTTTTGAACAGGTAAAGAATATATTAGAAGAAGCATCTTTATCTATAGGGGGTATATACAAGCTAGTAAAAAATGAAACTGGCAGGTTTGCAAGTAAAGTTAGCTAAGTAAGCATTCAATAGTGTTCATGAAATCTGTTGAGACTAGAACAATTTCATAAAAATCTCTGTATGAATGGTCAAAATGGATAAAAGTTCACTTAATAGCTAAAATATAATATAATATATTTATAAATTAAGCTACTTCGTATATGATAGTCATAAGAAGTAGCTTTATTGTACTTGGGGAGGGATTAAAGTGGTTGTTAAATATAATGTTGGAGATGTGGTACAGCTTAAAAAAGGTCATCCATGTGGAGAAAATAAATGGGAGATCATGAGAACGGGAGTTGACTTTAAACTAAAGTGCATGGGCTGCGAACGTCAGGTATGGCTTGCTAGGAGAGATTTTGAAAAAAGGGTTAAAAAGGTTCTTAGCAGCAGTAATCCTGACTCAATAGAGGAGCAAGGCATAGAATAGTATCATATATAACGAAGAACAAGCCCTAAGCTATTTGCTCAAGGGCTTGTAATTTTCAATCCAGCTTATCATTTCTTTTTCCGCAAAACCATAATCCTCAGATTCTTCTAAATGCTTCATAAAGACTTCATAAGCATCATCAATTATCTTTAACTGTTCATCAGTTGGAGACTCTTCCTTAATTAGCTCTTCCCTAGTCTCATTATATGCTCCCTTATATATTCTAAAAGGGAACTCCATGTCCTTATAATTAATAGGTAGAAAGCCTGCCCTTAAATTACAGTTTACTCTAAACCTTATTAAGAAAGCTTGGAGAAAGTCTTTATTCATTATTTGTCACCTCGCAGAATCATATTGTCTATCATAATAACCCTTATTGCCAGATGCATCAGTTTAGCTACATAGAGCTCAAATCTATATGACAATAGCCACCGGGGTTCTTTTTTAAATATTGCTGATGATATTCCTCTGCATCATAGAAACAACTCAAAGGTTCTACTTCAGTTACAATTTTTTTGTTATATTTTTTTTGTTCTTCTTCTATAGATTTTTTTATAATAGGTAAATCTGCATCGTCTATATAATAAATGCCTGTTCTGTACTGATGACCCACATCTCCGCCTTGTTTATTTAAGGATGTAGGATCTATAACCTTCCAAAATCTATTTAACAATTCTTCTAATGAAATAATATTTTCGTCATATCTGACTATGCAAGCCTCTGCATGACCTGTATTTCTTTTACATACATCTTCATAGCTAGGATTATGAGTCATACCATTAGCATAACCAACTCTAGTTTCTACTATCCCATCTATTCTAGACATATATTCTTCTACACCCCAAAAACATCCTCCGGCCAAAATAATCTCCTTCATTAGTAGGCACCTCCAATTATTTTAAAAATCTGTACAGTAATATTATACACGATTTTTAATTGTAATTTTCATTGTTTGTGAAATAATTGATAAAAACCATTCACAAACATTTGACAATGAAACATAATTACTATTAAAAGCTTGATTATTATATAGACTAATATAAAAATACAAGGAATTATAATAGAGTATTTTTTGAAAGGTATTTTTTGAAATTAAAATTTATCAATAAAATTTATTGTATTTATACATAATAAGTGATATAATACTGTGATGTAGTATGTTATCCTTGCTCTATTAAATAAATAGGGCCGTTTAGTCCAAAAGGAGGTGAAACACATGAAAAAATATGAAGTAGTTTTAATATTTGCACCAGGTATGGAAGAAGAAGCAAGAAACACTCTTGTTGAAAGATTTAAAGGCATAGTTGAGACAAATGGTACAGTTGACAATGTTGATGTGTGGGGAAGCAGAAAGCTTGCTTACGAAATCAATGATTATCAAGAAGGCTACTATGTTCTATTAAACATCACTTCTGGAGCAGATGTTGTTAATGAGATAGACAGAATTGCTAAAATTACAGATAATGTAATTAGACATATGATAATTAGAGAAGATGAATAATAAAGCCGTATGGGGGTGTAATTGTGAATAGTGTAATACTTATTGGTAGATTGACAAGAGACCCTGAACTGAGATATCTGTCTAGTGGAATGGCAGTTTCTAGATTTAGCATAGCGGTAGATAAGGACTTATCGAGAGAGAAGAAGCAGGAATTTGAGAGTAAAGGACAACCTACGGCAGATTTTATAAATATTGTAGTTTGGGGAAAACAGGGTGAGAACTGTGCAAACTATCTAGTTAAAGGCAGACTTGTTGCAATTCAAGGACGCATTCAGACAGGAAGCTTTACTGCTCAAGATGGAACTAAGAGATATACTACAGATGTAGTAGCTGAAAGAGTTCAATTCCTTGAGTGGGGAGAGGCTAGACAAAGCAGCCAAAATACAAATAGAGATTTTAACACAAATAAAGATTTTAATACAAACAAGGATTTCGGTATGGACATAGATATGGATGGATTCCATCCTACAGACGATGATGATATTCCATTCTAGAAGGAGGGAAAAAGAATGGCACAACCAGGAAGAAAATTTAGAACCAAAAAAAGAGTTTGTAGCTTCTGTGTTGATAATGCTACTAGCATAGGCTATAAGGATGTAAACAAACTTAAAAAATATGTTACTGAAAGAGGAAAAATACTTCCTAGAAGAATTTCAGGAAACTGTGCTTTACATCAAAGACAACTAACTCGTGCTATTAAAAGAGCAAGACAAGTTGCACTTTTACCATATACAGCAGATTAGTTTTTAAATTTTAAATAGTATAGAAGAGAGATATATTATATAATATGTAGTATATCTCTTTTATTTTTTATGACCTAACCCGATTTTCTGAATGCTTTTATCAGGAAATCGTAGGTAGGTCAAATGCAACGAGAACCAAATTTGCACGACCGAAGGGAGTGAACAAATTTGTGTTTCGAGACTGCGAAATGTCTAACCCGATTTCCTAAATGCTTTTATCAGGAAATCATAGGTAGGTCAAATGCACCAAACACCAAATTTATAGAAGGTGGTCGAACAAATAAATTTGTGTTTCGAAACTGCTGTAAGTATGGCTATAGAATACAGATGAAAGACTTACATATTTACTTAATTGACATATATGGTGCTTTTTATTGAATTTACTACATGAATGATAATTTACAAAACAATAGTTAAAGGGCCTTTGGTTTGGTATAATGTATAGAGGGGGGATTAATCATGTCATTTAATGACAAGAATATAGATGTGACAAAAAACATAAAGGTTATAGAGTGGCTAAAAAGCGAGCTTCTTATGGCTGTTGCTTCATTATATGATCTTTTAGTAAGAGGTATTCAAAATAGTCATGATGCAATGCTTGATGCAGTGTCAAACATTATACTAGTGGCATATTTACTTGGGAAAAGACTTGGTGTTTCATATGAGAGTATAGATACAAAGGTAGAAGAAAAGGCTAAGTTGGCTCTTTTAGAAGAACACAAAATTGAGCAATGGTACGGAGACTTAGGGAGTTTATTGGAATATTTAAAGAGAAAAAGAGGTTAGAGGTGAGTAAATTGAACTTAAGAGAAAAAACAATCCGAATTGCTGAGACTGCTGTCATTACAACATTTATGACATTGGTTGTAGTTTTTGGATACAGCATAGTTCCCATAATAATATTTTTTTATCCTGTACCCTTTATAATTCTTGGAGTAAGGCATAAGACAAAATATAGCATATATTCAGTTATAGGCTCTAGTATACTAATTGGAATACTTACTGATATATTTACTGGGATTTTAATATTTTTAGCATTTGGGTTGATTTCTATAATTCTAACCTATATGATAAATAAAAAATATAGACCACAGCAAATATTAGCTGGCGGAGCTATAGCTGCTGTAGTTGCTACACTCATATCTATAGCTATTATGGGATATATAACAGGCGTTAGTTTTTTATCGATGGTAAGTACCACCTTAACAGAGAGCTTGAAGCTTCAGCTAGACATGCTAAAAGAAATGCAGTTTTCTACATATGAAATGTCTATGGTAAAGGATTTTCTAATAGCAACAGTAGATTATGTAATTATAATGATACCTGCAACTATAATACTCTTTTCTATTTTTATTGTATATATAAATTATTGGATGTCTACAGCCATACTTAGAAGATTAGGACATAAAGCAGTTGAAATACCTAGGTTTATGTACTTTAAGCTTCCAAGCAATGCCATAATGGGCTCTATAGTTATAATTGGAGCAGCTCTAATAATTAGATATATGAGGATTCTCTATTATGAGACCATATTTATTAATACAATGGTTCTAATATTTTTTATTTTCTTCATGCACGGCTTGTCCGTTGTGGTTTTCTTAATGAATAAGAAAAAAATGCATAAGATTGTAAGAATTATAATCATATTTTTAATAATCGTGAATGTTCCACTCAGTCTAGTAATTTCATTTATAGGATTTTTAGATGTGGGACTAGACTTTAGAAAATTAAAAAAGGTGGAATAAACTCCTTGGGGGAGGATATGTTATGTCAAATAAGAGAATATTTAATATTCTAATTCCAGATTCAAAGCTTTATCTGCTGATAATTGGAGTGCTAATATGTATTATCGCTTTTTATGAGCCCAAAATTGCTGCATTAGGAGTATTGCTATTAGCATATTTAATATATTATCATTGGAAGAACATACATCTTAAAAAGGTAGAGTGGACTAAATATATAGAAAGTTTAACTACTGGACTAGATACAGCTACAAAATATGCTATAATAAACTTGCCAATACCTCTTGTAATGGTGGAGACAGATGGGACAATTACTTGGTATAATACAAGATTTCTTCAGATAACAGACTCCAAAAAGCTTTTAGAGGAAAATATTAAAGACATTATGCCAGGATTCAATATAGATAGTATTATGAGTAGGAAAGAAGATACGCCAATAGAAATATCTATTAAGGACAAGTATTATAAGGTTCTCTACAGTGTTGTTCAAAAAAGCAAGAGCAGAGAAAACAGAGAAGAATACATTATAATGCTATATTGGATAGACAATACAGGTTTTACAACCTTAAAGACTAAGTATAATGATGAAAAGGTAAACGTTGGTATTATACAAATAGACAATTACGATGATGTTAGAAACAATACGGATGAGGCCAATAGACCTATAGTATTTGTTGAAGTAGATAAAATTCTTAACTCACTAGCTGCTAGAATAGGTGGATTTATTAGAAAATATGAAAATGATAAATACATGCTTATTTTTGAAAATAAGAATCTAGAAAATTTAGAGGCTAAGAAATTTGAAGTTCTAGATAGTGTAAGAGAAGTTGACTTAGGTAACAGGATACCTGTAACATTGAGTATAGGAATAGGAGTAAATGGCAAGAGTCTTAGTCAACAGTTTGAATATGCAAATGCCGCCCTCGATATAGCATTAGGTAGAGGTGGGGATCAAGCTGTTGTAAAAAGAATAGATAAATTGAGCTTTTTTGGTGGAAAGAGTAAGGCCGTTGAGAAAAGAACCAAGGTAAAAGCAAGGGTAATAGCTCATGCTTTAAGACAGCTTATAGATCAATCAGAAAAAGTATTTATTATGGGACATAAGAATGGGGACATGGACAGCTTCGGAGCTTCTATAGGTATATATAGGGCAGTTAAAAACAGAGATAAGCAAGCCTATATAGTATTAGGAGGAACAAATCCATCTATAAAAAATATATTTGAGAGACTAAAAACAGAGCATCCTGAGTATTTAGAGGATATAATAACACCAGAGCAGGCTAGGACCTTAGCAGACAAATCTTCCTTATGTGTTTTAGTCGATAATCATAGACCAAGCTATACTGAGGCACCAAATCTTTTAGAGATAATAGATAAGGTTGTACTCATTGATCATCATAGAAGAGGCGTGGATTTTATAGAGGATCCTGTGTTATCTTATCTTGAACCCTATGCATCCTCTACATGTGAGTTAGTTACAGAGATACTTAATTATATGGGAGAAAAACTGAATATCAATAAATTTGAGGCTGAAGCTCTTTTGGCTGGTATTAGCGTAGATACTAAGAATTTTACTTTCCAGACAGGAGTAAGGACATTTGAGGCTGCATCCTTTTTAAGAAGGGCAGGCGCTGATACTACCTCTGTAAGGCAGCTCTTCCAGGATGATATAAATACATTTATCACAAAAGCCGAAGTAGTAAAAGAGGCTAAAATAATAGACGATAGAATTGCCATATCAAAGCTGACAAAAGAAAGCAAGGATTCAGTTCTAATAGCTGCTGAATCAGCAAATGATCTTCTCAATATTAATGGTATAATGGCTTCTTTTGTTTTAGTCGTTAGTGATGGGAGAATTCATATTAGTGGAAGGTCATTAGGTGATATTAGCGTACAGCTTATATTAGAAAAGCTAGGTGGCGGTGGTCATTTAGCAGTGGCGGGAGCCCAGCTGGAAAATGTAGATATAGATAAAGCAGAAGAAATGCTAAAAGAAGCTATAAGAGAATATTTTGAGGAAGGTGAAAAATAATGAAGGTTATATTATTACAAGATGTAAAAGGATTAGGAAAAAAGGGAGAAGTAGTAAATGCGAAGGATGGATATGCAAGAAACTTTTTGTTCCCTAAAAATCTTGCTAAAGAGGCAACAGAGGGAAATGTAAAAGTATTAGAAGAACAAAAAACTGCAAAGAAAATCAAGCAGCAAGAGGAACTTGGCAAGGCTAAAGAATTAGCAGAAAAGATATCCGAGTTAACAGTAGAATTAAAAGGAAAATCAGGTGAAAATGGAAAGCTATTTGGTTCTATAACAACAAAGGATGTAGCAGAAGCTCTTAAAAAACAACATAAAATAGATATAGATAAAAGAAAAATGGATATAGAAGGCGGAAATATAAAAAACATAGGAACTACTATAGTAGAAGTAAAGGTATATCCTAATGTTTCAGCAAAATTAAAGGTAAAGGTAACTGAGGAATAGATTAGACACTGCAAGATACTTGATGTATTTATTCATCTAGTATCTTGTGTTCGTTATACACAGTTAAAGAGGTGATAACATGTCAACTGAAATACAATCATTAGGCAGAATACCTCCTCATAGCATTGAAGGAGAACAGTCAGTATTGGGCTCAATGATACTTGATAAAAATGCTATAATAACAGCTACAGAAATACTAAAACCTAGTGACTTTTATAAGGAAGCTCATAGGGAAATATACGAGTCTATTTTAGAGATATATAATAGGGATGAACCGGTAGACTTAATAACTCTATCTGAGGAGCTTAAAAAGAGAAATACCTTAGATGCAATTGGAGGAATTTTATATCTTGCAGATTTATCTGAGGCTATTTCCACTACTGCAAACATAAGATTTTATTGTGAGATAGTTGAGGAAAAGTCAATCCTGAGGAGACTTATTAATGCTTCCAGTGAAATAATAGCAAAGGGCTATGAAGCAGATGAGGATATTAATGTCATCATAGATGCAGCAGAAAAAAAGATATTTGAAATTACTCAAAAGAGGAGCAGCGAAGGGTTGGATCCTATAAAAGAGGTCCTTCTTGAAAGCTTCTCTAGAATTGAACAGATGGCATTAAATAAAAGTGGTCTTACTGGACTTACTACAGGATTTATAGACTTAGACCAAAAAACATCAGGCTTACAAAAATCTGACCTCTTACTAGTAGCTGCTAGACCAGCCATGGGAAAATCTGCTTTCTCTGTTAATCTTGCAGTAAATTCTGCACTAAAGGGAAATGCATCTGTAGCTATATTCAGTCTTGAAATGTCAAAGGAGCAGCTGGTACAGCGTATGCTAAGCTCTGAATCTCATGTTGAGCTGCAAAAAATAATAAATGGAAGGTTAGATGAAGATGATTGGCCAAAGCTTTTGAGAGCTATGGGACCACTATCTCAGGCTAAAATATTTATAGATGATACACCAGGTATTACTTTGATGGAATTGAAGGCTAAATGCAGAAGGCTTAAGATGGAAAAAGGCTTAGACCTTGTAATGATAGACTACCTACAGCTAATGTCTGGTGAGGGAAGGTCTGAGAACAGGCAACAAGAAATATCAACTATATCGAGAGGATTAAAAATATTAGCAAAAGAGATGGATTGTCCAGTAATAGCTTTATCTCAGCTATCTCGTGCTCCTGAGCTTAGATCTGATCATAGACCTATACTTTCAGATCTTCGTGAGTCCGGAGCAATAGAGCAGGATGCTGACATTGTAATGTTTTTATATAGGGATGACTATTATCACCCTGATTCAGAAAAGAAAAATATTGGAGAAGTTATCATAGCTAAACATAGAAATGGACCTACTGGCACTGTGGAGCTAGTGTTCATGGGAGAGTACACGAAGTTTCTGAATTTAGAAAAACCAAGACTATAGAAATTAGAACCACACTCTAAAATCAGGGGGAGATGCTAGTGGTGTGTGAAGTAAAAGGAAATAGGGTAAAGGTAAGGCTGTTAAGATATGAAGATGTGCTTGAAATGAGAAATTGGGGTAAGCATGATGATCCATTATTTAAGGACTACAATTTTCCAAAATTCAGTGATGATGAAATAAGAAGCTGGTATAATTATAGAATTTCTAAAAGTAACGCTAAGTGCTTCTCAGTTTTAGATGAGGAAGACAGAATGATAGGATACATGAATATAAGAAATATCAGAAAAATTATGAGGACTGCCAGACTTGGCATAGTGTTTAATCCTAACGTACTAAACAAAGGGTATGGTTCTGATGCATTAAAGGCTCTAACAGAGTATTACTTTAATGTTATGAGAATGAATACCCTGTATCTAGATGTAGCTAAATTTAATAAACGTGCAATAAGATGCTATGAAAAATGTGGATTTAAAATAATACGAGAATATCAATCAAAGCATTCAAATCTTATGGAAGAAGTATATGACGAGAAAAGCTATGTATGGCATGAAGAGTATTTTTCTATTAGAAATAATATAGTTTATTGCAAATATTATGAGATGAAAATACAAAAAAGTTGAATTATATATATATCCACATAGTTATACCGAACATTTGTGCATATGTCTGTTAATATGTGGATAAGATTGTTGGCTTTTATAAAAACTGTGGATAAAAAATAGGCTTGAATTTAGCTTCAAGCCTATTTTTTGTAATGAATAGAAAGCTCTACTTTAGTATCTGCATTTGAAGAACCTTCCATCGATGAATTTTAAGAAGATTGCCAAAATTTATGATTTTGTGCAAGCTACCTAGGCAATGGCCCAGCAAAAGCTTTCTTGTTAATACGACTGGACTGTAAAAGCTTTTATTACCATGCATATATAGTGGAATATATTAACTATAAAAAAAGTTATAAAAAGCTGTTGACAATGATTGTCCTATGCTGTAATATATTAAGAGTAGTCCAAAAAAGACCCATTAGCTCAGTCGGTAGAGCACCTGACTTTTAATCAGGGTGTCCCGCGTTCGAGTCGCGGATGGGTCACCATGGCCCTATGGTCAAGCGGT
>DFOH01000032.1:19379-79677 GCA_002376545.1 Firmicutes bacterium UBA3546
AGAGCAACTGACTTGTAATCAGTAGGTTGAGGGTTCAAGTCCTTTCACCAGCTCCATATAAAAAGGCTGTTTTGATTGATAGAATCGGGACGGCTTTTTTCATGCATAAAAATAACAAGATGGTATTCATCTTGTTATTTTTGTATTGAGATATTATCACTTTTTAAGGTAAGTATATATTCTAGGCTTCCCATCTTAAATCAGGTCCATAAAATTTAAGGGGGGTGAACTTGCCAAAGACTCTGGAGAAGGTTCTGTTATCATAGGTATCTGCAATTTCCATTAAGGATAAATTAGTAGAGATAATAGTCTTATTTCTTCTAAAGAGCCTTGAATTGATAATATTAAATATTTCTGTATTAGTAAATGTGTTTGTAAGCTCTGTTCCTAGATCATCAATTATTAAAAGATCAGCGTCAAACAACAAGTTATAGTTATTATTATTCATATCATTTTGTGAGCTTTTCTTAAATCTATGCTCTTCAATTATCTCCAAAATTTTAAAGGAGGTTTGATAAATTACTATTTTTCCTCTATCTAATAGAGCCTTTGCAATACAGTTGCACATAAATGTTTTTCCTAATCCTGTAGTACCATAAAAAAGTAAATTCTCTTCATTATCTTCATCGAAATTAATGCAAAACCCCTCACATATATTCAATATGTTTAACATATTTTCTCTAGGAGAATGTTGCTCTCCTTCAACGGTCTCAGTTGAAAATATATTAATATCAAATGTTTTAAAATTTTCTCTTTCAAGAGCATGCTGAACTCCAGACATTCTATAGGCTCTATTAATGAGTTCTTGCTTAAGGCAATTACATTTAGACCCGTTTTTCAAAAAGCCAGTATCATTGCAAGCATTACAGGTGTAATCAATATTTAAGTACTCTAAGGGAATATTATTTTCAGTCATAAGTATGGCCTTTTCTCTTTTCAGCTTTTCCATTTCTGTTCTTACCTTATTTAAGCTTTCCTCATAGGACTGTGAATTTTGAAGCATAGCAGTAGCAATTAATACTCCAGTTCTAGATATTTCACTATCTATTTCCATTAACCGTGGAAGCTTTTTATATACTTCCTCTTGCCTAAGCTTTTGCTTAAATATGGCATCTTCTCTTCTATTTTCATATTCTCTTAATATTTCCTTTATGTATGACTTATCCATAATAATCATCCTCTTCTTTTTCTTGCAATGGCTTCTAACTCTTCAGGAGTATATTTAGCAGTTCTTTGCTCTGAAGTATGAAATCTGGTTTTAACTTTACTTCCTCGTGGAGAGCCGGCGCTATTAGACTTTTGATAAGCAGGGGTTTGCGGCTTATCCTTTTCAGCTATTTCTTCCACAGTGGCTATTCCTTTTTCTTTCCATTTAGATAGTATTCCATCTATGTAATTGACACTTGGGTTTGCTGTTTTTTTTGTGTTTTCACATGCTTTTAAAATAACTTCCATAGTAAATTTCCAATCATCAAACCATTTGTCTATCACTTTCTTTTCTGCTTCACTTGGAGTTCTGCCACCAAAGCCTAGTGACTTCATTATTCTAACATAGCTATAAAACCTTTCATCCTGAGTTTTTGAATGCTTTTCAAGCATATCAAGATTTGTTATCCCCATGTCATACCAGTTTCTTACTATACCTTCAACATAGTTAATGTTTCTTTTACCCTTTTGCTCTATAGAGTAAAAGAATGCTTTAACTATTACACCAGGGCTCATATTGTAGTTATATAACCATTCTAGAATTTTTCTTTTTTCATTTGGCACAAGCTGTCGTCTTACTATATAGTCAATAGAAGAAAACATTTCGTTTATACTTGGAATCTTATTAGATTCAACTAAATCTTCTGTAGTACAGGTATAAACAGGACTACTATTTTTTGTAGCATTTGCTTGAGTTTTTAATACGTAGTTGTTTTTTATATATAATTGCTTTAAATTTAAGAATTCAACCTTATAATCATATTCATCTGTATCTTCCTTTTTATGCTTTACAATAATTCCTTTTTGCTCCCAAAAATCCCATGCCCTTAGGACATCATAAAGAGCTATGTTCAAATGTCTAGATATACTTTCGTTATTTACACATAAGTTTTCATCATTGTCTTTAGCATATTTATATCCTAACAGATAAACTTTTACATATGTACCGTCTGCCATAGGCATATAGTCATTTATAAAAATATTTTCCACAGGAGTATCTCCAAAATCCATATCAGTAACTTCTAAAAAGAAGGACATAAATTTCACCTACCAATCAACTTTTTACTTAATGATATTATATCATACCTTTTGTCATATTTCTTATTGAGCAAAATATATATTAATAACATGGACAACAAAGAATAAGGAGGCAAATGATGCGCTATTTAATAAAAAAGATTATAATCAAGATGCTTTTGCTCCTCCTAGTAGCAGTTATACCCATAGCTATGTATATTTTCATAGAAGATGATGTCCAATTAACATGGAATATAAACGCTATTAGAGAAATGAATAAATATACTATTGTAGCAGAGTTTTTTCCAGAGAAAGAGAAGCTTTCAGTATCACAAAATGTTGAGTATGTAAATGATACTAACAAAAGAATGGATAAGCTATTTTTTCATTTTAATAACATAATAATACCTGATAAAGCACTTTATCAAGAAATTGAAGAATCAGTTTACGAAAAAAAGCCACCTTATAAAATTGGGGAGATAGAATATATAAAAATAAAAAATAAGAAAGCTGATTTTAAAATAGTAGACAAGAACAATAGTATTTTAATGATTATTTTAGATAAAGAGTTAGAAATAGATGATAAAGTAACTATTGAAATCAAATATAATACAATTATTTCTCATTTAGTCTCCAATACAAATGAAGGAAAAAAAGTATATAACTTAAGCAACTGTTTTCCTACAATTGTACGCTATAATAATGGATGGGAATTTGAAACTACAAATGATAATGAATCTGACCAATACATCAATTATTTTATAGTAGACATAGTAGTTCCTGAGGGATTTGAAGTAAAAGCATCAGGTAGACTAATTGAAAAAATAAAAGTTAAAGGTAATTATAACTTTAAATTTCAAGATCAAGGTACCTTAGGTTATAACGTTAATATTATATCGACAAAATAATAGAAAATAATATGTATATATGAGTATAAAAGAGTAGTAATATGAAAAAAATAACAAAAATACGTACTTTAATTAAGGGTTGTCAAATGGTTAAAATATGATATAATCTAAATGTGAAAATAAAATTACAATCCTGTTACAAATGAATTACGACAATATTACAGGATAGAGGGGAGCTAGATAATGAAGAGCTCGGATGAAAGAGAGAAGAAGGGTTTAATAAATATCAAACTAACTCAAATTAAGAGACTTATTATTGAAAAAACTTCTAAGATTAAGGCTGCAAACATTCATAAGTCAGTAGAGAAGCTTAAGAGTCTTAAGAGATTGAAGATAAGCAAGAATGTCTTCAATATTAGAAATGGCATAATTGCCATAGTTGCTGTTCTCTTTCTTACATTTTCATTGATTCAATACAAAAAGGGAATAGAACAGGAAATTGCTACAAGAGCATTTAACGTTAAGCTTGGAAATATAGAAATCGGAATTGTTAGAGACAAACAGGAAGCACTAGACATATATGAATCCATACATAAGAGCTTGGTAAAGGAACAGGGACTTGATGTAGTCATAAAGGAAAAGCTATCCTTTGAAGATATTCATGCAGAAAATAAAGAGCTAACTAATAAGTTTAGTGTAGAAAAGAAAATCAGGTCAAATATAACGTTTAATGTTGTTGCATATGCAATTAACATAAATGGTGAAGATTTTTCTTACCTAAAGTCTGAATCCATTGCTAATGAAATAGTCGAAGAAATTAAAAAACCTTATCTTCAGCTATTAGAGCAGGAAGGCTCAAAAATTGAAGAGATAAAAATAGTTGAAGATTTAAAAATAGTAAAGAGAGAAATAACTGCTTCGAAAATTGACGACCCTGATAAGGTTCTTGAACTGCTTCAGAAAGGAACTGATGAAGAAAAGATACATGTAGTTGAGAAAGGCGAAAATTATTGGACCATAGCCAAGAAATATAATATAAGTGTAGAAGAGTTGGAGATGGCCAATCCAGGAAAAAACTCTGAATTAGTACATCCTGGCGATGAGCTAAGCCTAATAGTGCCTAAACCTTTTTTAACAGTAGCAACATATGAGGAAAAAACCTATACTGAAAATATAAAGTTTGAGACTGAATACGAATACAGCGATAATATGTACAAGGATCAGCAGTCTGTAAAGAAAAAAGGTGTAGAGGGTAAAAATGAAATAGTAGCTAAAGTAGAAAAGCATAATGGAATAGAAGTGGCTAAGGAAATAATTAAAGAGACCATATTATCTCAGCCAATTGCACAAGTCGTACTTAAGGGAACAAAAAACCCACCTCCTAAACAAGGCACAGGTAGTTTTTCCATGCCTACTAGAGGAACTCTTACATCTAGATTTGGAACTAGATGGGGAAGAGCTCATACAGGAATAGACCTTGCAGCTAGGACAGGTACTGCAATATATGCTGCTGATGGTGGTACAGTAACTTTTGCAGGGACCAATGGTACTTATGGCTACGTAATTGATATAGATCATGGCGGTGGATTTGTAACCAGATATGCTCATTGCAGCAAATTATATGTGAAAAAAGGCGATAAAGTGTATAAAGGACAACACATAGCTGCTGTAGGTAGTACAGGCAGAAGCACTGGACCGCATCTACATTTTGAAGTAAGAAAGAATGGAGTACCTCAAGATCCATATAAATATTTGGGAAAAAATTATTAATATATAGCAAAAGCCCACAGTTGTGGGCTTTTTTACATCCATTTTATCAATTATCGGTAATAGCTAGAATTAATATGATCAAAACCAAGATTAAAATGAATTCATTAAATGAATTTGATGACGCTACCTTCTTCTCCTTCTTGGGCGGTAGCGGCGATATGGGAAATCGTGGTGGTCTAGGTGATGGTGCAGGTTTAGGAGATTCTTTTTCTTCAGATTTAAATAGCTTTCTTAAATCTATAATCCCTGCTCCCTGGTTTTCCTGTTTATCCTTCAAGTCAGTACATGAACCCATGAACATAGATTTTACTTGGCTTGGGGTCAAATTTTTATGCCTGCCAAGTAGAAGAGCAGCAGAACCTGATACTAGAGGTGTAGCCATAGAGGTACCGCTTGAAGTAACATATCCATCACTAGACTTATTAGATAAAGACATTATACTTACTCCTGGAGCCACTACGTCAGGCTTTCTTAATCCTTCCTTTGTGGGACCACGACTGGAAAAGTTAGCAATCGTATCATCACTTGGGTCAGAAGTTCTCTTATCATCAACTGCTCCTACTGTAATTACATTAGAACTATTCCCTGGGGATAAAATAGTTTTAGCTGATGGTCCGCTGTTTCCAGCTGCTACTATTACAATAAGACCTGCTCTTGTGGCTGCATCAACTGCCCTTACCAAAGGGTCTGAATTTAGGGGATTGTTAGCAGGACTTCCAAGGGAAAGATTTAGTATTTTTGTGTTATATTGATCCTTAGTTTTAACAACCCAATCTATTGCTGAAACTATATCAGAGGTATTTCCGCTTCCAGCATCATCTAATGCTTTTACTGCCAAAATGTTAGCATTAGGAGCTATACCCATGTATTTTCTGTTTGAGGAATAACCATTGGAAGCAATTATTCCAGCTACATGGGTTCCGTGACCATTGTCATCATAAGGGTTAGTTTTATCACCTACAAAATCTTTAAATCCGATAATTCTATTTTTAGGTCTAATCAAATCATTATGAGGTGCCACACCTGTATCTATTACAGCTACAGTTACACCTTCACCTGTCAATCCTATTTCTCGGGGAAAGTTACCCCCAATAGAAGCATTTGCAATGTCAAGTAGTGCAAATACCTTTGAATCATAGCTTATATATTCAATGTTTGGATCTCTAGACAATCTATCTATTTCACCCATATTCATGTTTAATGCAACGGCATCAACTAAAGGAAGGCTTCTTTTTATTTTACCCTCCATATTATGAGCCAAGCTATTAAGCTTATCCGTATCGTTTTCTCTGACTCTAACTATAACAGGAAGCTCTTCATTAGATTGGGTTTGCAGTTTTGCGCTTAAAACAGGGCATATTTTAGAATTCATTCTTCTCATTACTTTCACCTTCCTATGCTTTAATCTATGCAGTAGTATCAAAAAGTGTTAATGAATTTTTAAAATAATTATGCTTGAGAAGTAAGGAAATTATGGTATAATAATAGAAATGAAATCAAGATGATTAGAAAGCACTGCTTTCTTTATGATCTATTATAAGAGTGAAGAAGCAAACCACTTTGAAAAACTTCAAGGTGGTTTTTTTCGTCAATGTAGAGGAGGTAGGAATTGAAAAATAATTATTTTAAAAGACTATTTAGTGATTCAGAATTCTATAAGATATTGTTTACAATAGCACTACCTATTGTCATTCAGAATTTTATAGCATCATCCTTAAATATGGTAGATACTGTGATGATAGGCAGAGTAGGGGAATCAGAAATAGCAGCCGTAGGAATAGCAAATCAGCTTTTCTTTTTCTTTACTATACTCATTATGGGATTTTACAGTGGAGCTAGTATTTTTATTTCTCAATTTTGGGGCAATAAGGATGAAGTGAATATTAAAAGAATGCTAGGTTTGTCACTTTCAATTGGAATAGTAATTTCGCTAATATTTACATTTCTAGCCATAGTTATACCAGAGACTATAATTAGAATATTTAATAAGGATGCTAATGCAGTTAAGCTAGGAAGTGATTACCTAAGAATAGTAGGAATCAGCTATATATTTACAGCAGTTACCCTTGGATTCAGCAGTGCACTAAGGTCTACTAGAAAGACAGTACTTCCTATGCTAGTTAGTATGATAGCACTCCTTATAAATGCGTCACTTAACTATGTGCTTATATTTGGTAAATTTGGAGCGCCAGAAATGGGAGTTAAGGGAGCGGCCTTAGCTACTCTTATAGCTAGGATAGTAGAGACTATTGTATTGATAATTTATGTATATATAGGTAAAGGGACATTAGCAGCTAGCTTTAAAGAAATGCTAAACCTTGATAAAGCTTTTATTGTAAAATCGTTTAAAACCATATTACCTGTAGTTTTTAACGAAATATGCTGGGGATTAGGCGCTGTAGTATATTCAATAGCCTATGGAAGAATAGGAACTCAGGCAATAGCCTCGGTCCAAATAACTAGCACTATATCCAATCTATACATGGTACTTGTATTTGGTATAGCAAATGCTGCTGCTGTAATGGTTGGCAATCTAATAGGTGCAGGAGAAGAAGAAAAAGGAAAGGGTTATGCATATAGGCTATCTGCATTAGGAGCTATAACAGGAATATTCATAGCCATTGTCATAGCTGTGACAGCAAAAAGTATGCTTAATATATTTAAAGTTTCAGACACAGTAAGACATGATAGTCTTATGATATTGTATATAACTGCGGTTATAATGATAATGAGAGTTCTTAATATAATTCTAATAGTAGGTGTGCTAAGAGGCGGAGGAGACGCTAGATTTTCATTAAAGCTTGAGGCATTTACCATGTGGGCTATAGGAGTACCTTTGTCATTTATTGGGGCTATATTCCTAAAGCTGCCTGTTTATTGGGTAGTAGCACTTCTTACTACAGAAGAAATAGTAAAATGCTTCTTTTCAGTAAAAAGATTAATTTCAAACAAATGGATAAACAGAGTAATACATGACATATAACAATAAAAACTCAGTAGAGCACAAGCTATGCTGAGTTTTTTTATTGCATATACAACGAAAATAAATAATATCATTATAATAGTCATATAAACAAATGGAGGAATTGTAATGCTTAAAAAAAGAGTAAGGCTTGGAATACTTGTTAACATAGTTATATTTTTAGTAGCTGCTTTTTTTATATTTCAAAACGAATCAAAAACTACATTTTCAAATAGCTTAGACGAATTAGCTGAAGCAGCTAACATAGTATCTCATGGACCTAGGGACAAAAAGGTCTTAGCATTAACATTTGATGATGGTCCACATCCAATATATACACAGGAAATATTAGATCTACTGAAAGAATATAATGTAAAGGCAACTTTTTTTATTTTAGGTAAACACGGAGAGCTATATCCTGATATATTAGCCAGGCAGAATAATGAGGGACATGAGATAGGTATCCACAGCTATAATCACATAAATATGAGAAAAGAGAAAGTAGAAGTAGTGGAAGCTGAATTCAATAAAACCTGGCAGATAATCTATAATAGTACAGGACAAAAAACTCGGGTATTCAGACCGCCTTATGGTACATATAATCAAGCAGTATATGATATGGCAGTTAAAAATCAATGCAGTGTGGTACTATGGACATACTACCAGGACTCTAAAGATTGGAGCAATCCAGGAGTAGATAAAATTGTTAAGACAGTAATATCTCAAGCTCAAAATGGAGATATTATTTTGTTTCATGACCATAATGAAGCAAGCGAAAATCAAACAATTGAGGCTTTGAAGGTCATACTTCCAGAGCTAATTAATCAAGGCTATAAATTTGTTACCATATCAGAGCTTCTAGAACAAGAATAGGAAATTTTGAAGCTGATTTTACGATTAATATTATAAAAATTAACAATGAAGTTTACATAATGTTATGTTATAATAATGATATTCCCTCATACATATGAATTGAAAAGGGGGAATATTATTATGAAGACTAAAACAGCAAGGGGTTATGCCCTTATAACAATACTATTAATAGCAGTATTAGTAGCTTTATTCATATATCAATTTGAAATATTGCAGGTATCCTTCTACCCAGTAGTAAAAAATATTGAAAAAGCAAGAGTGTTAAAGTATGCAGAAGACTTTGAAGTTCTCGAAACTGAGCATTTCATAATTAGATACGAAAAAGAAGATGAAGAGTATGCAAGGCTAACAGGTAATATAGCCGATAAATATTATGAAAGCATATGCAGTATGTATGAGTATGCTCCTTTTTCAAAGAGCGATGTTATTATTTATAAAAATGAAAAGGGTTTCATAGAAAACCTAAGGCTTAGTAGAGGGGATACGCCTATAGGGGTATACTATAGCGGAGTAATTAATATTCTATCTCCAGGAATATGGATTCATGACTCTGAGAATCTCAACCATATATATGAGTTCAATGGCCCAGTAATTCATGAATTTGCACACTTGTTAATAGATGACATTACTAGAGGTAACTATCCAATGTGGCTGACAGAGGGGTTAGCATTGTATACCGAGTATAAGCTAACAGGATTTGAATGGCAAGCTTATGATACTAATGATCATAAAGTTACTTTAGAGGATTTGAATAAAGGCTTTGATGATATAGACCAATTTGTTGCTTACAGAAAATCCTTTGAGATAGTAAAAGAAATATCTGATACTTGGGGATTTGAAAAACTGAACAATATGCTTGATATACTGGGAAAAGGAAGCAGCATAAATCAATCAGCAAGAGCAGTTCTTAAGACTAATATTTTTGAATATAAAGGGTTTGACTAAAAAATGTTCAATTCATATGTAATTATGAAACAAAAATATAAAGTCAACCGTCTAATAATAGGTTGACTTTATAATTTAAAAAATTAAGGAGGATAGGGGGTTTTGTAATATTCAAGAATATTCTATCTTTTCTTACAAAATGCGTCAAGGGTCTAAAGTCCGTATTTTAATTTATTCTTACATGACTTTTACATTAATTTTGCTTTTATATAATATAACAGAATCTGTAAGAAGGAAAAATATTTATTTTATAGAATATAAACTAGTAGAATATTATTTAATTCAGATAGATAAAATTCAGTATATGAGGTGTATATGATGAGTAGAAGGATATTAATAGTGGAAGATGAAAAGCCTATAGCAGACATACTAAGCTTTAATTTAAAAAGAGAGGGCTATGAAGTAATTATAGCTTATGATGGGCAAGATGCAATAGATAAAGCTTTTAATGACAATCCAGACTTGATTTTGCTTGATGTTATGTTGCCGAAAAAAGATGGCTTCCAAGTATTGAAGGAAGTAAGACAAAAGCTTCAGACTCCAATTTTGATGGTTACTGCGAAGGAGGAAGAAGTGGACAAGGTGCTGGGTCTAGAACTAGGGGCAGATGATTACATAACTAAGCCATTTAGTATGAGAGAACTAGTAGCTAGAGTAAAAGCAAATTTAAGGAGAACAGAATTATCTAATCAGCTGAATAGCAGCGATATAGTTGAGATAGGAGATCTAGTTATTGATATCAACAAGTATGAGGTGAGAAGAAATAATAAAGTTATTGAGCTTACTCAGAGAGAGTATGAGCTTTTAAAGTTCTTAGCTACAAAATCGGAGCAGGTATTTACTAGGGAGCAGCTATTAGAAGAAGTGTGGGGCTATGAATATTACGGAGATATTAGGACAGTTGATGTAACTATAAGGAGATTAAGAGAAAAAGTAGAGGATAATTCTGGGGACTATAAATATATTCTCACTAAACGAGGGGTTGGATACTACTTTAGGAGGGACTAGATAATGTTTAAAAGCATTAGGTGGAAGTTTATATTAGTATATTTCCTCCTAGTTTTTATTGCTATGGTGATAGTTATGGCTTTCATTATAAGAAAGTTTGAGGATCATCACTTAAATCAAGCTACGAGAACAATGGAGGCAAGGGTTAGAAATCTAGTAAACATGTCTAATAATATTACGAAGAATGATGATTGGAATTTAGTCAAAGAGGAAATTCAAACAGATGTAAAACAGCTTCCTGTTTATGCAACTGAGATAATATATATTATAGATAATTCTAGTATCGCTTCAATAATAGCCAGTAATTCTAGTAATACTAAGATAATAGGTCAAAGTGCATTTAATCTTAGCCAGATTCAGGCTGAACTAGTTATTGATGCAAAAAAATATGGTGAAAAGCGAGAAGGCTACAGCTCTATAGATAACGGCGCAAGTAGGGCAAAACATTTAGCGTACCCAATTTTATCAGACAACGGAAATGTAAAGGGAATTATTTATCTAACATCTGACATGACAGACATGTATAATACGTTAGAAGAATCTAAGGCTATTCTAATAAAGGCCACTGTTTTAGCACTAGTAATTACTGTGTTAATAGGGTTCTTAATAGCTAGAAGTATAACAGAGCCTATTAATGATGTGACAAAAAAGGCTGAAAGAATGGCTAAGGGAGACTTTAACCAGGTAGTTGAAGTTAAGTCAGATGACGAAATAGGTCAGCTTGCAAGTATGTTTAACTACTTGACTCTAAAGCTTAAAAGCACCCTAGCAGAAGTAAATAAGGAGAAAAGCAAGCTTGATACTATAATCACTCATATGGCTGATGGTGTAATGGCAGTCTCTCTAAATGGAGAAATTATACACGCCAACCCTGTAGCCTTAGATATGCTTAAAATAGAGCCTGAGGAATTAAGTGAGATTCGATATGATGAAATATTTGATGAAAGCAACAAAAGAATTACTTTAGCTAGAATTGCAAGTGAAGAAAAATGGAGAGGGAACGAAATAATTGAGATTGACTCAAAAGTATACAATGCAGAGTACGCTCCGCTCATAGATGAAAATTTCAATATAGGTGGTATGATAATAGTATTTCAGGATATAACTAAGCAGCAAAAGCTTGAGAACATGAGAAAGGAATTTGTTGCTAATGTGTCACATGAACTAAAAACACCTATTACCACTATAAAAAGCTATACAGAGACATTAATGGATGGAGCAATAGAAGATAGAGATATTTCAATGAGCTTTTTATCGGTAATAGATAGCGAATGTGACAGAATGGCAAGAATTGTACGGGACTTGCTACAGCTTTCTGATTTAGATTATAAGCAGACAAAATGGAATAAAAAATCTATAAATATTAATGAGCTCTTAAAAAATATTTATCTTAAGATCAAAATAGCTGCGGAGGAAAAGAATCAAAAGATAGAATTAAGTATTGAGGAAAATACTGGAGAGATTATAGCAGATAAAGATGGTGTAGAGCAGGTTATACTAAACATAATTACTAATGCAATTAAATATACTCCTAATAATGGGGCTATAGAAATAGGGGCAAGCTCAGATAATGATAAGGCAACTATAACAGTCAGGGATAATGGAATTGGAATTCCTAAGGAGGATATAAGCAGAATATTTGAAAGATTTTATAGAGTGGATAAAGCAAGATCTAGAGAAATGGGAGGTACAGGATTAGGACTTTCCATTGCTAAGCAAATTATTGAAGCACATAATGGAGAAATTCGGATAAATAGCGAATACAACGTTGGGACTACGGTTGACATAATATTACCTTTAAAATAAATGTATGTGTAATTCAAATTTAACTACACTGTAATATGTTTGTAATAAAATTGGTATATAATGAAAATGTAGTATCATGTGGTATGAGGAGGAATTATTATGGTTAAAAAATTCCTTACAATAGCGTTAGTATTGGTGGCTGTTAGTATTACAAGCACTACTATATATGCTGGTGATGGTGGCACAGTTCCCAAACAGGCTGTTAAGGTGGAGTCACAAAAGACAGAAAAAGAAGTACAAATCAATGTAAACAGTGAAAATGGTATACAAACAGAGGGAGATGTTATCCTAATTACCATTAAAGGTAAGAAAGGTTCAAGTGTGACTCTGGAAGTATACTTAAATACCAATGTTGCAATACAAGAAGATATTAAAACTATTGAAAAGCTTATTGAGGCTGCAAAGGCTGAAGATTATAGCCCACTTTTATCTGAAGACGTGGAATTAAATGATAGTGGTGTGTATCCAAAGGAAATAAAGCTAAAAAAGGGACTTTATAAAATTGTTGCTACAAAAAATGATGGCTCTACTTCCCATAGAGACGTCAGATATGTTCTTTGTAAGGGAATTGATGATGCAGCTAAGACATTAGATGATGCTAAAAATGCTATTATATCTCCTGTTATAGAGACTATTAAAAAACTAATTAACAGCAATTAATTGTGTCTTCTCGGGATGATATTATGAAGAGAAAAGAAAGAGTAAAATCTTTTTTACTGGCCTTTTTAGTCCTTATAACAATTTACCTTGTACAGCAATTATGGGTTGAATTTCCGGAGGAATTATTCTCTTACCTTGCATTTGGACAAGAATCTAATGATGTTAAAGAAAGTGCAATGTCAGATTTTATAATGCCTGAGAAATATCTCATTAGCTTTGGTGGTAAAAATCCTGCTATTTTATATTTTGACGAAACATATGACCTTTGGAATAAGGGTAAGGAAATACTCAAAACAGTATTCCAATCAAAGAATATTAAAATTGAAGAGATGACTGATGAGGAATTTGAAGAGAGCAGAAAAAAGAGAGCAGTTGGCTTCCACTTCTCTAATGATATATATACATTTGTTTTTGGCAAAATACTAGATGCTGATATTACATCTTCAATTACTGAATCTATCAGAAAGATTAATAGCATATATATATGCCTAGATTCTCCTACGAATAATTTTATTGTAATAAGTGATAGAATGAGTTACATAAAAATTAGTGGAGTAGATTTTAGCTCTGATAATATTAAGAATGAAATTAACAAAATTAGTAAAAGTGATTATACTAGAGCATATACAGTTGCCGAACTGTTAGCTACTGACAACAAAAACAACACATATATTCCTTATGAAGTGAAATTTAATTTGCCACAGATACATGTGCAAAAAGAAATAGATATAAGCAATGAGCTAGAAGAGAATAATATAGCGGCCTTGTTTTTTAATAGGGATTTAGCTTATATACGAAGAATCGAAGAAAATGATGGCTCGGTAATATATATTGATAGTCAAAGAACCTTGAAGATTCATGAAAATGGAACGCTTGAATTTTTTAAGTCCGTTGAAGCAAATGCTGAGACAGCAAATCCTATTATGAGTCTTAATAATGCCATAGACTTTATAGATACTCATATGGGTTGGCCTAAAAATGCTTATCTATATAAGATAGATGAAATTGATTTTGAAAATAATAATGGATATCGGTTTACTTTTAAGTATAAATTATATGGATTAACAGTAATTTCAAATGAGAATGAAACATTAAATGCTATAGAAATAGAGATGTTTAATAATCAAGTAAAATCATACAGAAGGCACATATGGGAAGAAATTGGAACGGTAACGCCAAAAAGTAGCTATAAAAATATGTTGTCTGCCAATGATATAATTAATAAAAACTATGGAGATATCAAAGACAGGTTTATTGAAAAAAATAATATTGACGTAGATACAGTATCAGCAGAGGAATTAGATGAAAATGTTAAATTAGCTATTAAAAATGCAAGCTTGGCATATTATGATAACTCCAAGGAGGGAACTCAAGCTTTAAAGCCAGTTTGGATTATAGACTTGGAAGGCTATGGCTATATATTTGATGCGTATGATGGTTATGTGGAAAACGGGGGGAATCCAAGGTAATTAACTTATTGGATGGTGAAATTAATATGGACTGGTCAAAGGCGAAAAATATTCTCATAATTGCCTTTATCATCACAAATATCTTTCTAGCTTATGTGCTGATAAATAGCAAAAATACCAACGCTCCTTTGGTGGGAGATGATTTTATAGAAGATGTGAAAGCTTTTTTGCTAGAAAAGAATATTAATGTTGGAGTAGATATACCTAAAGATATACCATCTATGCCGTTGTTTAGAATCAAGTATGAAGCATATGACCCCCAGGATATAGCCAACAGATTTATAGGAAAGAACTACGTTACAGAAACGATAAATGGTAATATATACTATATAAATGGTAATGAAAGTGTTACCGCGAAGTATGGTAATGAAATAATCTATGAAAATACTAGTGCAGGTTCTATTTATAATAATTTAACACCCAAAAAAGCAGAAAATCTAGCAGAAAAGTTTATTAAAAATAAAGACTTTCCTGATGATGATTATAAATTAAGCTTTATAAGTCATGATGATGGCGTATATTATATTGAATATACTAAGATTATAGATAGCCATTATTTTGAAAAAAGCTACATGAGATTTACTATTAGTTCAGCAGGAATAAACAGATTTGAGAGGTACTGGATAGAATCGGCGGAATCAGAGGATTCTACTGCTGTAACTATCATGTCTGCTCCTAGGGCACTACTCAAGCTATTAGCTATGGAAGAAGCATATGATAAAACAATTGAGGAAATATCAATATGCTACTATCTTGACCTTGAAAAACACGTTGGAGCTAGTGATTCTAGTAATACCATAGGTGGAAAAGCTACACCTGCTTGGAGAATTATACTTAATGATGGAACTAAAATATTTTTAGAAGATAATTAAATAAAATAGAGGATTTTGTAAAGATAAATAGAAGAAATACTATATTTCTTCTATTTTTTTTGGTAAAATTTAAGCAGAAAGAGGGTGACATATTACGTGGATAAGATAATAATTGAGGGTGGATATAAACTTAATGGAACAGTAGGAGTTAGTGGATTTAAGAATGCTGCATTACCTATAATACCAGCATCTCTGTTAGCAGGCGAAAAATGTGTAATCGAAAATTTACCTAGAATAAAAGATATATTTCATATTTCAGATATTATGTCTGCAATTGGAGCAGAAGTTGAATTTAATGAAAATGGTACTATGATTATTGATACAAGCAAGGTAAGTAAATTTGTAGCGCCTTATGAACTTTCAAGGAAAATTAGAGCATCCTATTATTTATTAGGGGCAGGTCTCAGTCGCTTCAAGGAGGTCGAGGTAGCCTATCCTGGTGGCTGTGATATAGGAACCAGACCTATTGACCAGCATATAAAAGGCTTTGAAGCACTTGGAGCAAAGGTAGATATAGAGCATGGAATCATAAAATGCAAGGCAGATAGATTGATAGGAACTAAAATATATCTAGACGTAGTAAGTGTAGGAGCTACCATAAATATAATGATGGCAGCAGTATGTGCAGAGGGCAGAACTACAATAGAAAATGCAGCTAAGGAACCTCATATCGTTGACGTTGCAAACTATTTAAACTCTATGGGAGCAGATATTAAGGGAGCAGGAACAGACGTAATTAGGATTGAAGGAGTAGAAAAGCTACATGGCTGCACGTATAGCGTCATACCTGACCAGATTGAAGCAGGTACTTATATGGTGGCAGCTGCTGCAACTGGAGGAGACATTACAATCAATAATGTAATACCAAAGCATCTAGAATCAATAATAGCAAAGCTCAGAGAGACATCGGTACAAGTAATAGAGTATGATGAATCTGTCAGAGTGATTTCAGATGGTAAGCTAGTAGGGGCAAATGTAAAAACACTTCCTTATCCTGGCTTTCCAACAGACCTCCAACAACCAATGGCAGCTATTTTATCAGTAGCGGAAGGTACTAGTATAATTACAGAGAGTGTTTATGAGGCTAGGTTCAAATATATTGATGAATTAAAGAGAATGGGAGCTAATATTAAAGTTGATGGAAGAGTAGCTGTAATAGAGGGAATAGAAAGCTTAAGTGGTGCAAGAGTTAGGGCTACGGATTTAAGGGCAGGAGCAGCCCTTGTAGTTGCAGGTCTTATAGCAAAAGGGAAGACTGAAATAGACAATGCCTTCCATATTGATAGAGGCTACGAAAATATAGAGCAAAAGCTTTTAGGCTTAGGAGCTAAAATATACAGAGCAGATGAATAGCCGGGGTAACTCGGCTTTTTCCTTTTCCTTTTCTATGATATAATTGTTCTATGTTCAATGATAGGATTGAAATGAAAAAGTGATAGTTGGAGGAAAATATATGACCGTAAGATTTTGTTCATTAGCAAGTGGAAGTAGCGGAAATTGTCAATATATAGAGACGGATAGAGTAAAGCTATTAGTAGACGCAGGACTTAGTGGGAAAAAAATTCAAGAGGCACTTATTTCCATAGAAGTTGACCCAAGTACAATTAATGGAGTATTAGTAACACATGAGCACAAGGACCATATTCATGCCATAGGAATTTTATCAAGGAGATTTAATATCCCTATATACACAAATGAAAAAACTTGGTTGAGTATGAAATCAGAAATAGGAGAAGTAAAGGAAGAGAACGTGATAATATTCGATACGGATAAAATCTTTGAGCTACAGGGCTTAAATATTCATCCCTTCAAGGTTTCACATGATGCCATTGAACCAGTGGGATACAGCTTTTACTATGAGAATACCAAGATTAGTATAGTGACAGATACTGGATATGTAAGCGAAGAGGTAAAGGAACATATTAAGGATTCACACTTGCTGCTGATAGAATCTAACCATGACGTGGAAATGCTCAAGGTAGGTAAATATCCTTGGTACCTTAAAAAAAGGATTTTAAGTGAGCATGGTCACCTTTCAAATGACGATGCAGGAAGACTTTTAGCAGAAGTATTATGTGGGAAAAATGAGTGTATTCTATTAGGACATTTAAGCAAAGAAAATAATTTTCCAGAGCTGGCATATCAAACTGTTGCTAATATACTTACGGATAAGGGTATAAACGTAACTAAAGATATAAGCTTAGAGCTTACCCATAGAGACAAGCCATCAAGAGTTTTTTGTTTCTAGCTTATATTTAATTATGTTGTAAAATTCTTAATTTTTGCAAATACTATATATAAGTCTTTTTTTATATATTAATGAGTTTGGAGTGATTCGATGTATGTAGTTTGTAATGATCATTTAGAAACTGCAATAGAAGAATTTGTAGAGACATATGAGCAGTCGCCAGATGTATATGAGCTTGACCAAGTAAGCTTTACAGACTGGACAAGTCCGCATTCTTGTGAGTTCTGTGACAGGCACCCAAAGTATCTAGTAGTATAAGAATATTTACAAATAAGACATTATAAGGAGGCAAAAATGAAATTACTTTTAGTAAACGATGACGGAATAGATGCTATAGGTATACAAGCACTAGCAAAGGAATTTGAAAAGGACTATGAATTAGTAATAGTAGCACCAGAAGGGCAAAGAAGTGCTTCTAGCCACTCAATTACATTAACAAAGCCCATAATAGTTAAAAAGGTAGCTATTCCAGACATTAAGTCTAAGGCTTATAGTATATCTGGCTCTCCAGCAGATTGTGTAAGAGTCGCATTAGATAAGCTGGTAGATGGCCACGTAGATGTAGTATTATCAGGTATAAACTTAGGATTAAATATTGGAACAGATGTACTATATTCAGGCACAGTATCAGCAGCTATTGAGGGAAACCTATATAAGATACCTTCCATGGCTTTTTCATGTGAAATTGGGGGAGAGAGCAGCAGCTTCGAAACAGCAGCAAAGCATGCTAAGATAATATTTGAGAAAGTAAAAGAAGATTTAGTTAAAAATAACATAGTTCTCAACGTAAATTTCCCAAGCAAAAAAGAAGAAGAAATAAAAGGAATTAAGGTATGTAAAATAGGTGGAATTGTTTATGATTATTACTTTGTTGAAAATAGAAATGGTGAGAACGAAATAACCCTAGCAATTGAGGGAAGACACAAAGAAGAAAATGAAGAAGAAACTGACAGATTTTATTTAAGAGAAGGATATATAACCGTCACTCCCCTACACTATGACCTAACAAACTACAGGCTAATGGAGCAAGTAAGAAGTTGGCTATAGACAAGGCAGGGGAACGTTTAACCTGTTTTGTTGTTATAGGCTCTCTATCAAACTTGCACTATATTCTGGCAAGCTATGAATTAATGAGAAAAGGAAAAGTCTGATTTTAAGCATCTGGAGGTAACAATGAAGATTCGAATCATCTCAGTTGGGAGAATAAAAGAAAAGTTTATGCAAGATGGAATAAAGGAATATTCAAAGCGGCTATCAAGATACTGCAATCTTGAGATTATAGAAGTGGAAGATGAAAAAGCACCAGAAAATTTAAGCGACAAAGAAATGGAACAGATTAAAGATAAAGAAGGACAAAAGCTTCTCTCAAAAATTCCAGCTAATTCACATATAGTAACTCTAGAAATTCAAGGTAAACAACTATCCTCGGAACAACTTTCAGAAAAAATAGAAGCCCTAATGATAGAAGGTATAAATGATATAACTTTTATCATAGGGGGTTCTCTAGGACTATCAACAGAAGTATCCCAAAAAAGCAACCTCAAACTATCCTTCTCCAAAATGACCTTCCCCCATCAGCTTATGAGAGTGATTTTGTTGGAGCAAATATATAGAGGGTTTAGGATAATGAAGGGTGAACCGTACCATAAGTAACGGCGTACCTTCAGAAATAAGATATATTTAACCGTGTTGTAAATAAGTTTATTAATATGACTAGCCTTGTCAGGAATGGAAAGATTATAAATTGCAGAATAACAAGAGTAAAATCTACTAATTGATTTATATTGTCAGTATTGATAATATATAATACATAAGGTTATACTTGGAGTGTGATAATATGAAAGGTGGATTCATAATGCATAAAAGGGATGTAAAACTCTGTGCAAAGTCTGTAGTGATGATTTTGGCAATGATTTGCACAGAGGAAAGTTGAGTAATTGCCTTGTAAATTTATAATTCACACATACAGACTTTGTTTCCTTAATTTAAAATATAGATTTTAAGGAGATAAGTTTATGAAGTATGTAAATGCTAAAGTGATTTTACCAGATAGTTTAGTTGTAGAAATTCAGAAATATATTCAAGGTAGATATTTATATATTCCATGCCAGACACAGTCAAGAAAAAAGAATAAAAAAAGTAGTAATTATATAAGATATAGAAATGAAGATATATGTAAAAAGTATAAAAGTGGTTATAAAATTAAGGATTTAGCGGAAGAATTCTATCTATCAATTGATAGTATTAAGAAAATTGTATATGCAAAATAATATAGATTAAGGCTGGTGCTCTTTAAAGAGTGGCAGCCTTTTATTATATGCTCTTATAATTAACAAAAAACAAATAAAATACGTTATAATTCTCTGCTATGTAAATTATTATACAGAAAAATAAATTCCCTTTTATAGATTGTATAACTAAGTTAGAATTATATAAAGCAATTCTGTATTATATAAATAGGAATGTGAGGTAAATAGTATGAGTATTAATTGCAAGATAAATGAATATATGAATGCATACACACAATTATGGCCATTTAGTGGAGCAGTTGTAGTGGTAGATAAAGGAAAGGTTATTTTCAATAAAAGCTATGGTATGGCGAGCATAGAACACAGTGCTCCAAATACAATAAAAACAAAATATAAAATCGCTTCTCTTACGAAACAGATTACTTGTATGGGAATAATGATTCTAAAAGAAAGAGGATTACTTAGCACTCAAGATAGTATTAGAAGGTTTTTTCCTGATTATCCTGAATTTGATGAAAGGATAACTATTCATCATTTGATGACACATACATCTGGACTATATAATGACTTTTCAGTTATAGATCCTTATCTTATAATGGGAAAATGTTTACTTACACAAAAGGAGATATTTAACCTCTTTAAAGATATGCCTCTAGAGTTCGAACCAGGTGAAGGATGGAGTTATTGCTTTTTTGGATACTATTTACTAGGTGTTGTAATTGAAAGAGTTACAGGAAAATCATATATCGAATTTATAAAGGAGAATATATTTGAGCCTTTGGGAATGAGTAGTAGCGGTCTGGATGATTACAGGGAGATTCTTCCTGATAAAGCCAGTGGATATTATATAAGTGGAGATAGATTAATATGCTCCGAAATAGATACCATGAGTGCTTTTTCTGCAGGAGCACTTTATTCTACCGTTACCGATATGCTTTTGTGGGATGAAGCTCTGTACAATGAAAAACTTGTTTCAAAAGAGACTATGAACGAGATTTTTACACCATACAAAGAGGAATATGGATATGGATGGTTTATAGATAGTAACCTTAATCGTAAAAGAGTTCGACATAGTGGTGGTGGTAACGGATTTAATCACCAATTTCACAGGTATATAGATGATAAAGTTACTATCCTTGTATTAAGCAATTATGGATTTTCTAATTCCATTAGCATTAACGAAAATATAGCAAAAATAGTTTTTGGTAACACTTATTGCATGCCTTTAAAGACTAAGGCATATAACTTGGATTTGAATGTATATGATAGTAGTTATGCTGGCATATATGAGGAAGAGTATTTTAAATATGTATTTAAAAGGAATAGAGATAATCTGTATTTTATACAAGAAGGCAAATGGGTAATGCCTATATACCCAATATCAGAAAACACGTTCCATCATACATGGGTAGACAAAGAATATATATTCGAAAAGGATGAAAAAGGAGAAATTTATTTTGATGGCATTAAGAAAAATGTTAAGTGAAGCAGTTACGACAAGTAACACTTTTAAAAGCCTAAGTTCATTGTGAGTAAGTTAGAGTTGTGCTATACTGGGATAAATGGGAAATGATTGTTTTTTATATTTAACATAGCAACATTAATACTATTGTTTAATATTAGGGGGTCAAAATATTGGAGAAATTGAGAGTTAAAGTTAATGGAGCGGAATTAGAAGTAAATCAGTATCCTAGAAATGGAGAAACAATTGTGTTTATACATTTTTCAGGGGGAAACCTAGCACAATGGAATGGAGTTGTACCATATTTTATTAATAAATATCACATAGTTACGTTGGATCTTAGAGGACATGGTAAGTCAGAGAAAGTAGTAAATGGATACACATTAGACAATATGGCAATAGATATTATAGAGGTTATGAATCAACTAGGAATAGAGAAGGCACATATAGTGGGAAGTTCTTTAGGCGGGGAAATTGCGATAAGTCTTGCAGCGCATTTTCCGGAAAGAGTACAGTCTATTGTAGCGGAAGGTGCGATTCAGAACTACTTTGGTGAAAATGGTGTGTGCGATATAGCAGAAAAAGAAATACCAAATAAAAAAATAGAACTGCGAACCAAAAGAGCAAAGAAAAACAATCCTGTTTTTGATTCAATAGTCGACAAAATTGAGATGGCAAAGCAGAATTATGAGCAAGGCGGTATTCTGTGGAATCAGCAAATTGAAGAATTCGAAATATATAATAGTTCAGAAACAGTAGATGGGAAATATACATCTGCTTGTCCTAAATGGGTAATAGATAAATATTTAGAAGATTTTTGGGATATCAAATTCGAAAAATACTTTGAAAATATTATCTGTCCTGTTTTAATGCTACCGAGTGAAGAGGAATGGAAGTCGAATGAGATAAAAGCAGGCATAGAAAATTTTCAAAAGCTTTTGAGGTCAAGTCAGGTTGTGGTTATTCCTGAAGGAAGTCATGCATATGTTGCATTCCAGTACCCGCTAGAATTTAGCGAGGTGATTCAAGCGTTTCATAATGAGATAGAGCAATATTAATGAAAAGTCATTGGTATTGGGAAAGGTACTTTAGTACTTATTGAAAAACCGCTGTTAGAAATGAAGAAATTAAAGAACCACTAAAATCTATTATAAAAGAGGATAAAGAAACCCATAAGATATATTCTAATTTGAGGATATTAAAACCTAAAGCTGAACAATTGTCAGCTATGAAGATATTAGCTGCAAGACCAGAACCCTCTAAAAATTTTATGGATGCTCATATACTATGTAAGGATTTAAACATTACAACTAAGGATAGGATTCTAGATGTATGTTCAGAATATATACCATTAACTCTTGTGGGGGAAAGACAAATAAACTTTATTAGATACTTAGGAGAGGATTTAGGCTATGATTGGGAATAAATATTTACAAGCATTGTCTAATTATTCAGATGAAGATACAAGCTTAAATCAACTGCTAGAGTTATTAAAATACAAGGATATGGAGTTTATAAATAGTCTTAAAGAACCTGTAGACATAAATTTATGTAGCGATAAAGAAATAAAATATTTAACTAAAGTATCAGCTTTAATAGATTATTATTTACAAATTCATGATATTGAGGTTCCAGAATGGATTAGAGATGACAAATTAAGATTTGATAAGCCTTATTATCATTCAATAAGAATAAGTGATTTTGAAAAATTCAAATTACAATATTCAAATCCTTCTCCGTTTAAAGCAAGAAATGTTTATTTTGATTTAGGGGGTATAAAGAGAATTTGATTAAGACAAAAAGAAAAGGTATTCTTTTTGCTTAAAAACCTGTAGTTGAAGCTATTGGGGGAGCCGTATAATAAATGACGTAGACTTTTTTTCAACTGTTGATATGGGTAAGCAATTTTAAGAGGGATAACAGTGTTTAAAACTTTAATTTAGCATAAATAAATTATAGAAGTAGTAGCCTACGTTTATTGAAGGAGTTACTATTTTTCTATAATTTCTTTATAATTAATATTATAGATTTTAACCTAAAGGTAGGAAAGAAAATGAAAATAGAGCGATTACTTGGAATAGTTGTATATTTATTAAATCGGGACATTGTAAATACTAATACATTAGCTGAAAAGTTTGAGGTTTCCACTCGAACCATACAACGAGACATTGAAACACTAAACCTAGCAGGAATACCTATTACATCTATGCAGGGGGTAAATGGAGGATATGGTATTATAGATAGCTTTAAACTTGAGAAGCAGATAGCTAGTGTAGAAGACTATCGGTTCATTATTACAGCACTAATGGGAATGAACTCAGCTTATAGTAACAAAAAACTTGAAACAACATTGGAAAAACTACTAAATGTCGCCAAACAAGAAGGGTCTTTTAATCCTAGAGTAAAGCTTGATTTTAGTGTTTCACGAGAGGGAAACAATATAGATGAATACCTAGGAGTAATTGAAAATGCCATCGATAAAGAAAGAGCTATTGAATTCGAATATACAAACTCTTATGGGGATAAAACCTTGAGGGCAGTAGAACCAGTTGGAGTAATATATAAATGGTATGCGTGGTATATGTTTGGATATTGCTGTGACAAGAAGGATTATAGACTTTTTAAGGTAGTGCGAATGAGAAAATTGAAAAACCTAGAAAAGTCCTTTTCGATAAAGCATGAAAATATTAATAATTTATTAATCCAGCATGAGAAACAAGATAATCAAAAATATATAGATGTGAAGATACTGTGCAAGAAAGAAATACGCGTTTCCATTGAGGAATATTTTCCAAATGCAAATATAGCGGTAAGGGAAGATGGAGAGTTGTTATTACAATTTTATGTACCGATGAATGAGATTGCTTGGAAAGGGTTTCTTTTTACATATGGTGATAAAATAAGAATAATTGAGCCAGATGAACTAAAAACGGAGTTTATTTCAAAGGCAAAGGAAATTATTAATGCTTATAAATAATATACGTCATACAGTTGTCGTATATCCCTCTATATAATAAAACTAGAGTTAATTATGGAGGGGGAATTTTATGTCATATTCAATAGAAGAAATAAAGGATAGTATTGCTTATTGTGGACTTGTGTGTAAACTTTGTAGTGCTGGTAATACAGGTAAATGTAAGGGATGTAGAGAAAGATGTGAAGGATGCTCAATTAAGGAATGTGGAAAAACTAGGAATATAAATGGGTGTTGGGAATGTAATGAGTTCCCTTGTGATGAGAGAATGTTTAAAAATAGGAAAAACAGAGCTTTTGTCCAATGTGCCAAGGAAGAAGGAGTACAGAAATTAGCTAAATATTTGAAGAAAAGTTTTGATCGGGGCATTAATTATCATAACGAAGACGGTACGCCAGGAGATTACGATAGCCTAGATAGTGAATATGAGATATTACAGTTGCTAAGAAAAAAAGAGAAACCCTATGAAAGCTGTCCTACTTATCAAAGTAAGAGGTTTATTTTTAGAATGGTCGAAGAGAAGGATGGGGAAGATTTACTAGAATGTTATTCGGATACTGAGTCAAATAAATTATTCAACAGTGATAATTGTACAAGTAACTTTGTTTATAAATCCTTGGTTGAAATGAATAACTGTATTAAATTTTGGATTGACCAATATCATAGTAAATATTTTGTGCGGTTTAGTATTACTGATAAATTACATAATAAGGCTATTGGTACAATTGAGTTCTTTGCTAAGGAAGTAAGCTATAATGAGATACTTAAAGTAGGAGTGCTAAGACTTGATCTTGCTTCGAAGTATGAAAATGAAGAAGCTATTGTAGAAATCTTAGATATAGTAAATAATAACTTCTATGATGATTTTGAAGTTAAGCATATTATAACAAAAGCTATTCCTGTTGCCAAACAAAGAGTTACTGCTTTAAAAAAAGAGGGCTTTATTGAATTAGAGAATAAGACTATAGTACCCTTTGATTCTTATTTAATAAGAGACAAGCATGTATAAGTTTTAGTCATTTATTTGGAGAGTATTTTATCGAAAATCATACTATTACATTTATTTTAAAAAAGAAAGGGAGTTAAATATGTTATTAAATTTATTATATAAAACGAATCAAAAGGAGGTAATAATTTGGAACAAAAATCTGTAATTATTATTGGAATTGCAATTATCGTAGGTTTTGTTATTTTATCAGGTTCGGTAATTTATACATTTAAGGATTTTGGTGAAAATGATATGGTCATTAAGAACAGATATGAAATGATAAGTGCTAATGAGACAAATATTATAATATTTGATAAAGAGACAGGTCGATACTGGAGAAAATTTATTCAACCAAACGAAGGTCCAACTGAATGGACAGAGGAGATAGTAGATTTTTTAAATCAATAAGATGCATCATTATTGTATTGCACTTTAAGAGCCTGAGATGAAAATCAGGCTTTTTAGTACTTGAAAACTCTTTCTAAGGTTGCTGATTATATGGTTATGGTGAACCATACCACAAGTAACAGCGGTTTTAGATTTTAACATCAAGATATAAGAAATAGAAAATATATCAAGCACAGAGTATGCCATATATGTATTTTGTTAAATAGGATTAAGGAATAGAAAATTACTGTCAAACTGAAAAATATTTTATTAATGATGATTGTTTCAAGGAGATAAATCTGTTATATTTAGGGATATAAGCAAATCACAAATAAAAAAATAAAATTATTTTTTAGGGAGAGAGATATGGGACATGAAAAGAAAATAGGCAATTTACTTGTTGGATTAGGTGTATTTATATTCGGTATAAATTTTGTCAGTATGAAGTTTTTAGTAGAACATGTACCGCCTTTTACACTAATTTTCTTAAGATTTGCAATTGCTTCTATTTTTTTATGGTTAATTGTTAAAATAGAAATAATCAAGAGTAAAGAAAATAAGAAAATTAAAAAAGAAGACAAGTGGTCAGTAATAGTCACGGGTTTTTTAGGAGTGGGAATATACTATTTTTTCACTGTATTATCACTAACCTATATAAGCGCTTCTTTAAGTGCACTTATATGTGCTATGATTCCTATCTTTACATTAGTTACCAATGTTGTGATATATAAAAGAAAATGTGAAATGTTTTTAATTGTAAACTTTATAATAGCTACACTAGGAGTTTTATTAGTACTAGATATACGTCTAGGAGATGAATTTGATTTTTCCCAGCTAATAGGGGTTATTTTTATGCTATTAGCTATTTTTAGTTGGATTGCTTATACTATAAAAACCTACGAACTACAAAAAAAATATGATAGTATTTACCTGCTTTATAAGCAAACTGTAATAGCAACTATGCTTCTTTTAGTAGTTGCTCTATTTGACTGTGCAAAAGCAATAAAACTTTTGAATCAGCCACATCTTTGGTCTGTTTTAATAGGGAATCTTTTATTTGTAGGTATTGTATGTTCAGCTTTAGGATATCTTCTCTACATTCATGGCATGAAAAAGACTGGTGTGGAGATTGCTTCACTATATATGAATCTCATTCCTGGTATAACGGCCGTAGTTAGTTACTTAATTTTAAAAGAAGATATGAATATGAAAAAGGTTTTGGGCATTATTATTGTAATAGCTTCTTTATATGCTGTAGGGTTGAGGGATTGGATAAGAAGTAAAAAAAATAATAATTTAACGATACAATAAAATATACCATATTGAAGGGGTGTTTTTTTGAAGGCAATAAGTTTTTCTTCTATAGCAGATACAGATACATACTTGAATAAAAATAAAGGAAGTAACAAGGGGTATGTACTTTTTTCATCTGTAACTAATGTAATTGAACTTTCTACTAGAGTTTCTGATAATGTTGTGTTATGCTCAAGTGCTGGTGAATACACAAGTAGCGGTTATGCTGATGGTGTTATATCGGGCTTTGAATATGACTATTCAAATGGAGAGATTGTTGAAATTAAGTACCCTCCAATAAAGAGCGTACAAGATTTAAAAAAAGCCTACAATAATGTAAAAAATAATAAGAATTCCTATATGCTTCTTTTATGTGATGGCTTAAGTAACATGGAAGAAACTATCTTGTCAACGTTTTACTTTATGGAACCAACCTTTAAAATAATTGGGGGAAGTGCTGGAGATAATCTTCAGTTCAAGGAGACCTTTATTTTTATAGGAAGTAAGAGGGTAAGGAATGTAGCAATATTTATGGACTCAAAGCGCAGGATAAGTATTATGAAAGAAAACATATATACAAAAACAGGAAAAACGCTATTAGTAACAGATGCGGATGTAATAAATAGAACAGTTAAGACTTTTAATTATAAACCTGCTGCTACAGAATACGCTAATGCGCTAGGAATTAATGAACGGGATTTGCCAAAATATTTTATGAATAATCCTTTAGGAAAAGCCTATGAAGATGATATTTTTATTGCATCTCCTATGAAGGTAAATAACGATAAGTCTATTACTTTTTATTGTGAGCTAATGGCTAATACATATGTCCATGTGCTTAAATCAGAAGATCCAATTACTGTACTTAGAAAAACTGTTCAAAGTGCGCCATTTAAACCTTCTTTCGTATTTTCAATAAACTGTATCTTAAGAAGCCTAAAGTTTATTGAGGAAAATACTTGGAAAGACTTCGACAAAGAGTTTCTGAGATTTTGTAGTAATACCGCAGGATTCATTAGCTATGGAGAGCAATACTATAAATATCACTCTAATCAAACAATGGTAATGTTGTTAGAGGACTAATGAGGTGAATATATGCTTAAATTATTCAAAAAGGATATGACAATTAATGAATTGACAACAGATGAAACTATAGCAAGTTTGAATGCAGCAGACGTTAATCTATTACCTATGTTTGAGTTGGCAGAGCAAATAGAAAAAGATACTCAAATGATATTAAAAGAAGAAGGAAAAATGACTACAAACTTTAATGAGCTATTAGGTGGTACAAGCCATACCATAGAGCAAATACAAAATGCTCAGAGTCATTTAGAAAACCTATCTGAAAATAGTGAACAAACAAATATGCTACTTGAAGAAGTTTTTAGAAGCTTATCTACTTCGTCTCAGAAAGTAGAGCGTGCAAAAGTTGAAAATGAGAATGTAGTTAAGCAAATGAATGCTGTATCTGAAATGTTTGAACAATTCTTAGACTTATTCAACCAATTACAAAATCAATATACCAAAATAGAGAACTTTGCTATTATAATCTCTACTATTGCAAATCAAACGAATCTTTTATCGTTAAATGCTTCGATTGAAGCTGCTCGAGCTGGCGAGCAAGGTCGTGGTTTTTCCGTAGTAGCTAATGAAGTAAAGAAACTATCTGCGGATACTCAGCAAAATGCAAAAGATATAATTTCTTCTTTAGGGCAAATGACTGGGGTTATGTCTCAATTGAATCTTAGGTCTTCAATGGGTAATAAAATGGTTGGGGATACTACTAACTTAATTAAGAATTCAACAGTCTATATGGATGATATATCTTCTGCCGAGGAAGAGGTATTTAAATTTTTAGATCAAGTTCGATTATCTCAAGAGAGCAACCGATCGAATAAACAATGAATTAATTGAGCTGATAAATAAATCTAAACTGGATACTAATCAATTTGAAACTTTAATACTTGGTGTTCAAAAGAAGGCTGATTATTTCTTAGATATTTTACATCATCTTAATCAAATAAGAATTTTAAGCGAAGAGGCTCATAAATAGTATGACCTCTATTTCAATAGAAATTAAGTTTAGCTGATAATATTCTAATAATCCTATAACAAATATACAGGTCATATTGTTCAGACAAGCGGCTAAGGATTTTCCTAAAGATGTTTTTCAGTAGATTATTTTAAATGCTATTTGTCATAGAGATTATCAAAGCAATGACTCATAATTATATGGCAATGAAAAAAATAATACAATAAGTAATACTGAGGTGTTTAAATGAGCTTGTTATCAGATTTTCGACTTTCTGTTATTGAAAAAAACCTTGACGTATACGGGATTCATGTCTATCAAAATGGAAAAACGTTGGCGGAGCATCGATTCCGCAGTAATGATAGAGAAAATCTCTATTCTGCATCGAAAACCTTCGCATCCGTCGGAATTGGTATTGCGGAAAGTGAAGGATGTTTCCAGTTGTCGGATTATGTGTTAGATTTTTTTCCAGAATATAAGAATATTGCCTATTCAGGTTCTGAAAAAATAACCATTAAGCATTTGCTACAAATGAGCTCCGGACATATATCTGAGGATTTCAGTCAATATAATTCCAAAGACAGAGCAGAGCTTTTCTTAATTTCAGAAATGAAAAAAGAAGCTGGTTCAAGCTTCTATTATGAGGATTTATGTACTTATATGCTTGGCCGAATTGTAGAAAAAGTGAGCGGAACAACAATGCTGAATTATTTAAAGCCTCGTATGTTTGATATGCTGGAAATTGTAAATCCCCAATGGAATACCTGTCAGCATGGACATACATCCTGCTCAGGCGGTTTGTATCTGAATACCGAGGAATTTTCCCGCATTGGGATAATGCTGCTACAAAATGGCGTATATAAGGATAAGCAAATTGTTCCTGCCGACTATGTAAACCGTATGCATTCTGAATGGGTCGATACTACATCTAAAAACGATGCCGAAACCAGAGGGGGCTACGGCTATCAGGTTTGGAAATGCACGCCGCCGAACACCTATCGAGCTGACGGCATGTATGGTCAACTATGTGTAGTTTTAATTGATTATAATGCTGTCATTACGGTTACCTCTTACAATGAAATCGAACACAAGGATATTCTGCGCGCAATGTGGAGTGATATTTTACCAAATTTGTAGTATGAAAAGACCGGCTTTGATCGATTTTTATAATAGATTCAAAAGCCCATTTAATGGGCTTTTTTCTTTTGTGTTGAGTCAGTGTATATTTGTGGTATTATTGGTATTGTGTGGGAGGCGATATAAAGGGAGGCATCAGGGACATGAGCAGAGAATATGAAGCATAAGGATATGGAAGGAAAATCAGTACAATAATATATGATTTTATTATTTTACAAGAATGTTTTTTACGGGCTAAGGGGGGCTTTTAAAAATGAATAGTTTTGGAGTGCAATATTTAAATAGATTATCAGAAATATCCTTGGGGAAAGTGGTATCGGACAGACCGTAATGGTAACAGGCAAAGCCTGCCACACTAGAAGCTCGCTATTTCAATGGCGAGTAGTTCACAATCACAATTATTTGGACAAAAAGATATTTCAAAAGAGCTAATAAGTAAATACTTCACTGTTGATAGTGTTCCCTATATTATTGAACCAGATAATAAATGGTCCATTGGAGCTGACCAAATAAACGAATTCTTTACTGCAAATAATGATTTCACCCTTACTTTGGACTTAGAGCATGCTATTACTTCAAAACGGGGTGAGGTTTCATGGGTTACTGTTTGTGGTTTATTAAAGGGGAAATTAACAGAAGATGAGCTTTATGCACGTGCTTTGGAAGAGCTTGAGAATTTGTTTCAATCAGATATCTCACCGAAGGATAAATTATTTGCTATACATAGAAGTATAGCATACTTACTAAAAGAAAGCGCTATGGGTCAAGATTACACCTGTCCTATTAGACTCACTGCAGTTGTCACAAATCAGATGGGAGGACCTGTTTTTCAAAATATACATTTTTCATTTCCTTTCTGTTGGATATTTGAAGGCAAACTGGATAGTATTTAAATTATGAAATTGAAGCATATATCCAGATGAAGTAGTAGTATAAGTTACACGCAAGCTATTGATAGTTTATCCACAGAACAAGCTAACTTATGGGATTATAGATAATATTTAATACGCCTAAGTAATTAATATTAAACGACTAATCTATAATCTGAAACCAATGAGTAATTAAAATAGTACTTTAGAAGTTATAATGAGAAATGAGGGTGTCAAATTAACTAAATTTTTATTGTTAATTTGACACCTTTTTCTATCCCTTTCTGTTGAGCCATCAACCATATTCATAACAAAACGCGCTTGCAGTATGTCATTAATCTTTGCCTTTTACCAGTCATATAAAATATGGTATAATTGTTACAAAATACTGAAAACCAGTAAATAACAAAAGGGGGGGACAACTGTTAAAGATTAATTACAAATATCTATAAAACTATGATAATTTTTATAAATGTTGCCGATAAGAAACATACTCAATTGCACAGAACATGTGTTTGCCAACTCTAGTTCTTTATGCTACAATGGAATTATAAGGAAGGTGAGGGACTGTGATTAAAGGCATTAAAGTTATGTTAAAACCAAATGACAAACAAAAAACTAAACTTCTCGAATCAGCAGGAGTATCTAGGTTTGCATATAATTGGACGCTAAATAGGCAGCAAGAAAATTATAAAAACGGTGGGAAATTTATCTTTAATGAAGATTTAAGAAAGGAATTCACCAAACTAAAACAGATAGAAGAATATAATTGGCTTAATAACTATAGTAACAATATTACAAAACAAGCAATAAAGGATGCCTGTGATGCTTATATTAAGTTCTTCAAAGGAAAATCCAGCTTTCCTAGATTTAAAAGCAGAAAGAAGTCAAAACCAAGTTTTTATGTAGATACAGACAAAATACAATTTAATGAAACTCATGTAAAACTAGAAAAGCTAACTATAAATAAAAAGAAAAACAAGCAAAAATTTAATTGGATAAGACTATGTGAGCGTGATAGATTCCCTAATGGAGAAGATATTAGGTATATAAATCCAAGAGTAACATTTGACGGGATAAACTGGTGGATATCAGTTTCTATAGAATATCCTGATAATAAAGATATGCCAACTAATGAAGGAATAGGAATAGACCTGGGAATAGAAAAACTAGCGGTAACATCAGAAGATATTTCGTATAAAAATATAAATAAAACTAAAAAAGTAAAAAGCTTAGAAAAAAAGAAGAAAAGATTACAAAGAAAAGTATCAAATAAATATGAAAAAGGAAGGGAGGGAAACCGTTACAAGAAAACAAAAAACATAATAAAACTCGAAAATAAGCTTAAGAAGTTAAACCAAATGCTTACAAATATTCGCCACAACTACTCTCATCAAATAACTACGCAAATAATAAAGCGAAAACCAAGCTTTATAGTAGTAGAGGATTTGAATGTAGTAGGAATGATGAAAAATAAGCATTTATCTAAATCTATTGGTGAGCAGCGTTTCAATGAATTCTATAGACAACTAAAATATAAGTCAGAATGGAATAACATAAAATTCATAGTAGCAGATAAATTCTTTCCTAGCTCTAAGATGTGCAACATCTGTGGAAATGTAAAGAAAGACCTAAGGTTAAGTGATAGGAAATATATCTGTGATAGCTGTCATTTAGTATTAGATAGAGATTATAATGCTAGTTTAAATCTTAAAAACTATGGTAAAGAAATAGCATAAATCACATAACTATACTATTTCTATGTACCCATACGTTAGTGGGGAATTTAAGCCTAGGAGTGTTAGACCACTTGAGTAGGTAAATACCGAAAAAGAACACGATGAAATAGGAATGAAACATAAACTTTTATAAGGTATATATAGAGTTTTATAAGTTTTCAGTAACGGTTTAATGATGCTGGAAATACCTGAAGCTTTAACTATTGCCAATCAGATTAACAGTGCAATTAAGGGAAGAAAGGTTATAGATGCTATTGCAAATTATAGTCCGCATAAATTTGCATGGTATCATGGCGATCCTCAAGGATACAAAGAGCTTTTGGAGGGGCGTGAAATTGTACATGCAACAGCCTACGGTGGAATGGTTCATATTCAGATGGATTCATCAGAGCTGCTTATGGGAGATGGAGTAAATTTAAGATATCACAGCCTAGGGCAGAAAACTCCAGCTAAGCATCAGCTTTTATTAGAGCTTGATGATTCTTCTAAGGTTAGTGCATCAATTCAAATGTATGGGGGAATATGGTGCTTTTGTAATGAAAACGATAGAGATGAAAATAGGTTTGACAATATTTATTATAAAATAGCAAAGGGAAAACCATCTCCACTGTCAGATGAATTTGATGAAGCATATTTTGAGAAATTGATATCCTCATCGGATATAAAGAAATTAAGTGTCAAGGCTTTTCTAGCAACTGAGCAGAGGATACCGGGGCTAGGCAATGGCGTCCTACAGGATATACTATGGAGAGCTAAAATAAATCCGAGACGTAAACTAAATACAATAACGGATGGACAAATACATGAATTATTTAACGCAATTAAATCTGTGCTTTTCGAGATGACAGAGCTTAATGGCAGAGATACTGAAAAGGACTTTTTCGGAAATAAAGGTGGATATAAAACTATAATGAGTAAAAATAGTATGGACTCTCCCTGCATAAGGTGTGGAACAATTATTAAAAAAGAGAACTACTATGGTGGAAGCATCTATTATTGCGAAAAATGCCAACCAAAGTAGATTTTATTATGCAAACAGAATTAACATCAGAGGAAACTGTTAATGAGATTTTAACAAGGGCTTGGACAGAGGCTCGTATAGATTATTCGAATATTAAGAGGGAGAACAATAAATGAAAGCTAGAGTTAAAAAAGTTACAATTTATAAAAGTAGGAGAATTATCGCCATAAGTGATATACATGGGAATTTAGGGCTCTTTAAAAAGCTATTAAAGAAAGTTAATTATACAAAGGATGATGTTTTAATTTTGGTTGGAGATTTAATTGAAAAAGGCGAAAATAGTTTAGAAACTTTAAGATACATTATTCAGCTATCTAATGAACAAGAAGTTTATATAGTCACAGGAAACTGTGATACTTTATGGGAAGATATAAAGTATGAAGTTGATAATGAGGGACTCCTAAAATATATGTTGTTTAGAAAGAAAAGCATATTAAATGAAATGTGCAAGGCTCTTTCTATTGATGTTAATGAAAAGTCAGATATGAGTTCTATTAATGAGAAACTAAGAGAGAACTTTGCCATGGAGCTAAGCTATTTAGAGCAATTACCACATATAATTGAAACAGAGGATTATATATTTGCTCATGCTGGTATTACAACTGAAGATTTAGAAAATAATGAGATAAATGAGGTTATAAAACGCGATGCTTTTATAAATGAAGAATTGGTCTTTTCAAAATATGTTATAGTAGGACATTGGCCAACAGCAAACTACGGAATAGAAAAAGGTTGTTGCAATCCAATTATAAATAAAGAACAAAAAATTATAAGTATAGACGGTGGAAATGCCATAAGGGCAGAGGGTCAGCTTAATGCATTAATTATAGATGGTGATAATATTACTTTTGATTCAGTAGATGACTTGCCAAAGGGTGAGATAATAAAAACTCAAGAGGCAAATAGGAATACTATCCTAATTACCTGGATGAATAATTTAATAGATATACTTAAAGAAGGAGAAGAATTTAGTCTTTGTAGGCATATATCTTCAGGGCATACTCTTTTAATTAAGAATGACAAAATCTTTAAATCTAAGGATGGTATGCGGTGCTATGATTGTACAGACTATTTTATTGAGGCAGAAAAAGGTGATATAGTTTCAATTATAGAAAAGGCTAATGAAATAACCCTAGTAAAAAGGAATGGAGTAATTGGATGGGTGAAAAATGAGAATATTAGTTGCGAGTTCGAAGATAAAATAATAGATTTATCAAGGAGTAAAGTAATAGTATAAGATCGCATAAAGAAGTAGAAGAATATATATTATATTGAAAACTCTTACCTAGTAATATAGGGAGGAGTTTTTTTACGCTACTATTGATCCTACTAGTAATTTTTATCAAGTAAAATCATTGAATATGTAAAGAAAATTTTAATAAATGTCAAAATTATTTGACATTATTGAAGAATTCTGATATGCTTAGTTTAAGAGGTGAAATATTTTGGCAAAGAACTTAAAACTAAAAGCAGCTCGTGCCTCTCTTGATATGACACAGAAAGATTTAGCAGAGGCTATAGGTGTTAGTCGCCAAACTATGAATGCTATTGAAAAAGGGGATTACTATCCATCTGTTAAGTTATGTATTGAGATTTGCAAGGTGTTGGGAAAAACTCTTGATGAATTATTTTGGGAGGATTAAGGAATGAAAAAATTAGATGAACTACAGTTATTGAAAAGGGGAAATGTTTTCAAACATGGCTTGTTTATTTTGGGTGGGTTAGTCTTGTTTAATGCCTTCTTAGAGAACAATAATATTTTCGTTCTAAATAGCAAGTGGTCTGCTCAATTAATAGTACTTGTTACGGTTGCAATTTGCGGAATTGAAATGATTTGCTATGATATCTACCCATTAACTGAAAATCGTCAAAAATTATTAATCTACTTTGTTGGTTTATTTGGCATTGCTTTAATTATTATATCAATATTTGAAATGTTAAATGAACAAATTAGCTTTATTTACAATAGACAAGTAACTGAAGCAGGAACAGGAATACTTTTTGGTTGCATATTTATTTCTATTACAGCAGCTTATATAATTAAATCGAAATGTAACACTAGACAAAGAGAAGAAGATTAAAAATTATATTGAATAATTGGAGGGTTAAGAATGAATGGGCCAATATGGTTAGGCTGGGTGTTGGTTGGTATCCTTGCAGTGTTATCAATTGTTTTGCTTATGGGAAAAGGAAGTTTCTTGATTGCAGGATATAATACTGCTAGCAAACAAGAAAAAGAAAAGTATGATGTAAAGAAACTATGCCGTGTTGTAGGTGCTGGATTTTTAATTATAACAATAATTACAGGAGTTAACCTTTATTATGAGTTTAATTTATCAAGCAGTATTAAATGGATTATGCCATGGGGATATTTAATTGTAATAGCCGCAATTACCGTTTTAGGAAATACTATTTGTAAGAAAGAAAAGTGCTAATAATAACACAACAGCAAACCGATATAGCAATTAACATAGACTCATTATACAATCTTACCATAAGATAAAATAAAAGGACGAGTTTAATGAAAGAAATTAGTAGCAGAAATAACTGTTATTTTATACATCTTATTGTCGTAGACTTGGTCTCTATTTTAATGAGTATCTTTTATAATAATAATTCCAATAAATGTTCAGATATTTATACGTATGCAACCAATGAGTAATTAAAACGTACTTTAGAAGTTATAAGGGAAAATAAGGGTGTCGAATTAACTAGAGCTCTATTGTTTATTCGACATCTTTTGTATTGCATCATCAGTCCTTGTCTTTTATCAGCTTTATAAAATATGGTATAATTGTTACAAAATACTTCGAAATTCTTTAGATTCCTATGAAAGACGGTGTATCATATGAAAATAGACAGGCTTCTTGGAATAATAACAGTACTTTTAAATAATGAAAGGACAACAGCGAGGATTTTAGCTGAGAGATTTGAGGTATCTATTCGTACCATTCATAGAGATATTGAAAGCATATGCAATGCAGGTATACCAATAATCACATATCAAGGAGGCGGCGGAGGAATCAGTATTGCTGAGGGCTATAAGTTAGATAAAAGTATATTAACCAGTGATGAACTAGGCAATATAATAATCGGCTTAAAAAGCATTGAAAGTATATCAGATGATTCAAAGATTAATCATTTGCTAGACAAACTATCTCTAAAACATGAAGATGTTATTTCCGTTAGTAATAATATTTTTATAGACTTAACTTCATTTTATAAAACAGGTCTTTCTCAGAAGATAAGTCTTTTAAGAGAAGCAATAAATAATAGCTATGAGGTTGTTTTTGATTACTTTTCTACAAAAGGAACTTCCAATAGGTGTATAGAGCCCTGCTTTGTTACCTTCAAGTGGTCTGCATGGTACGTCTTTGGATACTGCAAATTAAGAGAAAATTTTAGGCTTTTTAAACTGAACAGAATGAATAATCTTAAAATAACCGATATGAAATTTTTTTCTCGGAACATTCCGCCAGAAAGATTTAACTTGGATAACTATTTCCAAGGTGATGAAAAGACAATAACAATGATTATTGACCGTTCTCTTGAATATCAAATTGTTGAACATTATGGTGTTGATTCCTATGAAATTACGGAAGACAATCGAATTAAATTTTCTTTAGTCTATAATAATCATCAATATGCTATGGATGTTATTCGAAGCTTTGGAGATAAAGCATATGTATTATCACCAAAATCCATAGTTGAAGAATTAAAAGCTAATGCAAAAAATATTTTAGACATGTATAAATGAACATGACACACAGTTGGCATGTTCATTATGTTATGCTGATGCTAATAAAGTATAGTTTCACTAGTTCTTATTGCAAATTATTTGTTCAATGATTTTAAAAAATGGAAGGAAGGAGATGATTATAATGCCTAATAATTACATGAACACAAAAATTACTGAATATAGTGATTTTGTTTCAACAGTAGAAGACTTAGGATTTATGTCTTTATCAAATAATTGTATTGGCTTTATAAACCTTTCAGATTTAACAAGACCAGAGCAGTGGCATACTGATTTACCATCAGACCCCTGGCCATGGCGAATCAATATTGAAAGAGATCATAAAGCAGCATATGCAAAGCTATTTGGCAAAAAACCAGGATTTATCTCTCTTGAATGGTATCCTAAATTTCTCGCAGCTAGAAGAAAAGGAAGAAGCTTTTCTGAGCTATATTCAGATGGGTTACTAAGTAATCATGCTAAGCGAATATACAGTCTATTCGAAGACCATGAGTGTCTGGCTGCACATGAAATTAAATCATTAAGTGGCTTTACAAAGGAGCTAGGCTCGAAATATGAATCTGCCATGTGTGAGTTACAAATGTGGATGCTTATAACAGTAAATGGGACGAAACGGAAAATGAACTCTAAAGGAGAGACCTATGGCTGGGCTTCTACTGCGTACTCTACAGTAGAAACATGGGCAGGAGATGAGCTTATAGAGGGGTCTATTGGTATAAAACCAGAGGATGCGATGGAAGAAATAATTGCGAGAATTAAAGAGATTACTCCATGTGCTGGAGCAAAGAAAATAAGGTCCTTTATTGGATTCTAGCCTATGCTCAAAATAGAAAAATTATGATTATTGAATATGAGGGGGGTTCATAATGAAACATGAGTTTGAAAACAAAAAGCCAGAAGCATTTGCTACTACTTGGGAGGGACAGTATGAAGTTTTTAACTGGGCAGAGTATCTTATAGGTATACCTATGCCCATATTATTAATCACTACCTACAAAGAAAATGGGTTACCTAATGCATGCTTGCATTCATGGTCTTCTTTTTCAGGAGAAGAAGGGGGGCATTTTTGTATAATGGGTGGTATTCCAATAGAATATGGACACACGATTAAAGATATAACTAGAAATAAAGAGTTTTGCATTAACTTTCCAAGTAGAGAAATTTGGGAAAAATGTTATAAGACAATTGAAAATAATAAATTTGAGCTTGATGAGATAGTAGAAAGTGGGCTGACAGCTGAAGAAGCCATTTCGATCAATGCACCTAGAATTAAGGAATGTTTTTTAAATCTGGAGTGTACTCTGGAATGGATTAAGCCCCTTTATGAAGGAAGTAAGTGCTGCATAATATGCGGTCGTATTAAGCACATAGCTATGGATGACGAATACTTTGATGAAAATAAAAAAGGACGTTATGGCGAAAGTGGATTTATCATGAATATACACTCACCTAAAAATCCTTTAACTGGAGAATCTTTAGATGATAAGCTTGGTTTTGTGGAATACAAGTGATAATAATGTACTGTTCATGCTAAATCATGCTATTTATTTTACAATTATTTTAAAAAATAGGGGATGAGATTTATGGAGGTCAAGGTAGTTTTAGCAAACGAAGAAAATGCAAATATTATAAAAAATATTTATCCTTTGTACTTGCACGACTTATCGGAGGTCTATGGAAATGTACCTAATGAATATGGAATTTATGAGGACGGACCTATAAAAACATTAACTGAACAATATGATGTTCAGAATATTTGGTTCCAGAAGCCAAATCAGCTATTCCCATTTATTATAATGGTGGATGGAAATCCGGCAGGGTTTGATTTAGTGTCAGCAGGTGAATATGCACCAAAAGGAATGGATTATTATGTTTTCGAGTTCTTTTTATTGAGACCATATAGGGGAAAAGATATTGCATCTATTGCAGCAAAGCAGATATTTGATAAGTTTTCAGGTAAATGGGGATTATATGTAGCACCATCGGGGACAAACCCAAGAGCGGAAAAGTTTTGGAGAAAAACTATTAGTGATTATACTAAAGGTAACTTTGAAGAAAAGAATGGACAAACATTTGATGGTTATAAACTAATATTTACATTTAATAATACACAAAATGAATAATCATGTTAACCTTTGATATAAATAACAAACAAGGCCAAAAAAGTAGTAGCTCTTATAGTGAAGTTACTACTTTTTTAATTAGTAAAAACATTAAAACAATAGACAAAATTAAAAAAAGTTTACTTATGTATAGACAAAAGATAGAAATTAACGTACAATTAATGTATAAATATATGTTAAAGGGTGTTGAATAAAATGAAAGAAAATAATAAAGAACTATTCTGGGACGTAACTATTGAAGAAATGAAAAGAGGGTATGTTGAGTCAGAGGAAAGCTATAAATGTATAATTTGTGAGGATGAATTTACAAAAGGAAGAATATATGAAATAGATACTATGCTTTATGATTCAAGAAAGGCTATTGAGCTTCATATATTAGAAAAGCATGGATCTACCTTAGAATATCTATTAAATATGAATCCATTATTTATAGGGATATCACAGATTCAAAGAGAGTTATTAGTATTAATAGCATCAGGATTAACTGATAAGGAAATTGCCATAAAGCTAGGGGTAGCACAGTCTACTATAAGAAATCATCGCTATAAATTACGAGAAAGAGAAAAGCAAGCGAGACTATTTTTAACAATGATGGAACTGATATCATTAGATACAAAAAAGAAGGTAAATACATTAGACAAGGATATCCTATGTGATGCCCATAAAACAGCAACTACCATAGATGATAGATATAATATTACTGATAGGGAAAGAGAAAGTACAATTAAGAACTATATAGATGAAAATGGAGCATTAAAAACATTTCCTGCTAAGGAGAAGAAGAAAATAATAGTTTTATCTGAAATAGTTAAGCATTTCTCTAAAGGAAAAAAGTATTCTGAAAAAGAAATAAACAGGATTTTGCAAAGAATATACGAGGACTATGCTACTATTAGAAGAGCGCTAATAGAATATGGATTTCTTGAACGTTCTAATGACTGTAGTAGTTATTGGGTAAAAGAATAATATGATAATATCACAGAGAAAAGGGGAGAATTTCTCCTAATGATTAATAACGCAAGTTCAAATAAGATGTCAAATAATCAATTAATTTTATTTCATTCTGATGATCATATTGCTTTTATTACAGATAAAGTAGATGCTTCTTATCATAGCCATAATTATATTCAGATGACTATAGAACTTGAGCAAGATTTTTATATTACTATAGAAAAGGACTCTTTTTATACAACTGGGTAGCTTTAGAGGGTGTAATTATTGATGATAAATATCTCAACCAAGTAAAAGATAAACTTCATAGTTTTAATAAAGGTTATATAGGCTATGGAATTTCTGTAAAGGATAAAGAACAGATAAATGGTTGTTGGCAAGGTCAAAGCACATATATTCAAAGCTTTTCTATTACAGATGATTTAGGCCTTTTTAATAGCCCGGATGATTTTTATATGAAATATAAAAATGCAAATAGTAAATTAAAAGGACTTTTATTTAATATTTTAAGAAGAAGAAGCAATAAGAGATTAGATCTAATCAGAGGGGACCTTGTGACTGATTTTTATGTTCCTATTATTTCTTATAATTAAGATTAAAACAACAGTATGAGGATAGTCCGGATTACTACTTTTCAGCTGTTGAATCATTTAAGAAATTAATATTATCTAAACAAAAATTTTCAAAGCGACTATTCATAAAATGTGTATTCAAGGGAAGTTATCTAACTTCCCTTGAATATTTCTATATAATTAACATTATCTTAAAATGTAGCTTTTTAAATAAATAGACCAAGTAAGTGATAAAACATTATTCTATTTACGATATGCTTCAAAGGTAATTACTTGATTTTTATCTGTGGGATATATGCCGAATTTATAATCAGAGGAAATAGTAATATTAACAAATCCAATTTTCTCCAGAATCAATCTAAACTCCTCTATTCCGTACCATTTCAGTGAAAAACGCTCTAACTCAGTTTGTATTAACTGATTGTTACGCCATTTTTCATATCGCAAATGAGAAACTGTATATTGATCAATAAAATTGACTTCTACAAGAGACTCGTTTAATGTGATTAAATCTCCCTCTGGAGTGCTCCAGGTTCTTGTTGAAATAGGTCCAGTATTGAAATTTGATTGCATAAATATATCTACAATAAGGCGGCCACCTATGGAAAGATGCTCATAGAAGCATTTTAATCCATTGATAGCATCCGTTGAATTTTCAAGTAATAGAAAAGAGCCTGTAGGAATAATAATTGCTTCATACTTATGGGGTAGAGAAAAAGCCTGCATGTTTTCTTGATAAAGATTAGCCCTAAGACCTCTTTGCTCACAATGAAATTTACATAAATCCAGCATCTCAGGAGAGGAATCTATTCCATCTACAATAAAGCCTTCTTCTAGTAGGGGGATTAAGATACGACCTGTTCCTACTGCTGGCTCAAGAATCCTTCCTTTAACATCACCAAGCCTTTCCTTGTAAAACTCCACATCTCCAAAGGAGTGTCCGATAGGCTTGTCTATATTATATACTTCTGTGGAAAGCTTACTATAAAAACTAAACATATTGTTTTACCTCCAAATATTAGTTATAATTTAATACTTTAGCCTGTTGTGCTAGTTAATAACAACTGCTATGCTATTATGCTTATAGTCTGTAAGCTTTCTTCGAGCTGAACTCACTTTGCTGACAAATTCTTTAAGCCTCTATTCAATGCAATTTTATATTAGCTAGCACATCGAGTTACTTTATTTTAATTTAGAAATATAATGTAAATTACTTCCTAAGCAATGCTAAGTCTTAAGCTCTTTTAATGGGTTTCAAAACCATAAAGAACAGCTATATCTAACACTTTTTGTCTTTTACTTAGTTCAAAAGTGTATATTGAAGCTTTCTCTGAGTTATAAATTACATTACAGGTATCCCGACAAAACTATTAAACACTTTATAATAGTGATATGTAGAAAATCCTGCTTTGTTAGCCAGTTCTTCTACTGTTATTTTTTCTAATATATGTTCATCTATATAATCTAAAGTTCTTTGAATCAAAGCTATATAGTCCATAAAAATCCATCCTTTTAAATTAATAATACCATTTAAGAGAATTACTTTCTTATCCTATTTTGCTAATTTGAAAAATCTAAAGTAATAATATATTGTTATATATATGAATTGCAATAATTATTTTTTAAAGTATTGCATCCCAAAAGCTGGATGCAATATTAAATCAATGATATTATTGCAATTCATGAATCAATGAAATATTTTGCTTGTAAAATTATTTTTGCAAAATATATAGATTAAATATCTATTATTTTACAGAATGTAAAATACAGATACAAAGAAAATTTAAAGGTAAGATAATGTAGTTATTAGCATTATTATAAAAATAAATAAAAATTGAAATGTAGGAACTGGTAATATATACTTAATAATAAATATTATATTAGACGGTAATTATGGTCAGATATGACGATTTTGTAGGCAAATGTGGAGTAGGGTTCTATCTATATAATCTATGAGACAGTGAGGTAGACTAATGGCAAATTACAAAGAAGTTACTTGTTCTGTAGCTTGCAACAAGTTGAAAAGAAAAATTCCATTTGCTTGGGATTTGAATATATATAGAGGATGCGAGCATGGGTGCAAATACTGTTATGCTATGTACTCACACCAATATTTAGATTCTGAACAGTACTTTGATGATATATATGTGAAAACTAATATTGTGGAACAATTAGAGAAACAACTAAGTAGCTCTTCATGGAAAAGAGAAGTAATTAATATTGGTGGTGTAACGGACAGCTATCAGCCAATAGAAAAGCAATACAAGTTGATGCCAGAGATTTTGAGACTCATGATAAAATATAAAACTCCATGTATAATCTCTACAAAATCAGATTTAGTTTTAAGAGATTATGACTTAATTGCAGAACTTGCGAATATTACATATGTAAATATTGCAGCAACTGTCACCTGTATGGATGAAAATATCCGCAAAAAGATTGAGCCCAATGGTGTTCCTTCCCTTAAAAGACTTGAGATGCTCAAAGAATTTTCAAAATCAAATGCCTCTACAGGACTTCATTTTATGCCAATCATCCCATTCCTTACAGATGGATTTGAAAATATCGACTCACTATATTCAAATGCTTCTGATTGCCATGTTGATTATGTTTTGCCAGGAGTTCTTTATTTAAAAGGAAAAACGAGAGAAGTATTTTTTGACTTTATAAAACAGGAATTCTCTCAATTATATGAACGACTACGAACCTTGTACAAAACAGGTGGAGCAGGTAAGGAGTATAAGGACAAATTATATATAATGGTAAATAAATTAAAAGACAAACATAGACTTTCAAGTAGTTATAGTAAGCCTATGAAAGAAAAAATGAATAAATTCTCTAGCGAACAACTATCTTTTTTCTAAGCTCTCATAGTGGAAATGAGGATAAAAAGATAAAAAAATTAAGTGATAAGGGGAGATAAAAGATGAATGTAGACTTATTTCATAGGTTAGAAGGGAGAAGTATATACTTCAAGCCTTTAAGTTTAAGTGATGTTCAAGAGATACACGGTTATGCTTCCGATGAGAATGTTTCACGCTTTATTGGATGGAACTTAATGCATACTTTGAATGAAACTCACGAGTACATTGAAAAAATGATAAGACGAGAGTCAGAGGGTACTCATTTATATGCATCTGTTGCTCTTAGAACAACTGGGACGATTATAGGTACAGCCATGATTTTTAACTTTGATCGAGAAGCAAATCATGCTGAAATTGGTTATGTTTTTCATAGTGATTACTGGGGAAAGGGTTATGGCACGGAAACTATTGCTTTGATGAGCGATTTTGCATTTGAATCGCTTAATCTTCACAAGCTTCATGCTTGTGTTGTAGATGCAAATATTGGTTCTGTTAAGGTATTAGAAAAGAACGGTTTTAAGCTAGAAGGACGATTAAAAGATTACTATTTTATAGACGGTACATATTATGATGGATTATTTTTTGGTAAACTGTAAGCCTAAGGAATTTAATTTTTTATAATAAAAGGAATTATGAAACAATTGTTGAATAAAAAGCCTTACGACACAACTAGTATAAATATAATCGAGGAGGGCATAATATGGATTTTTTTGATAATAACCGTAATTTTATGAAAAGTGGATTTGATATTCCTGGACGTGAATTTGTTTCGGATCAAGAACGTGGTTTGCCACCCCCACCTGTTGAAAAGCCACTTAATAGTAACTTAAAACTTATTGAACTTCCATCAGTAGATAAAAATATTATTAAACACAATGATCTATACTCCTGCTTTGATAACCGCAGAAGTAGACGGAATTATAAAGATAAACCAATTACATTAGAAGAGTTATCATTTTTATTATGGGCAACTCAAGGCGTGCAAAAAATCATACCTGCATACAAAAAAACAGGTCATATAACTTTGCGTCCAGTACCTTCGGCAGGGGGAAGACACTCCTATGAGACATATATTGCAGTTAATAATGTAGAAGGCTTAGAAAAAGGTATTTATATTTATTTGCCATTAGAGCATAAGCTTGCATTTTATCATTCTGATGATAATCTCTCTGATAAACTTATCTATGCATATGGTGGTGAAAATTATCAAGATGAGGCTCAATGGTTGGGAAGAGCACCAGTGGTGTTTTTATGGGCATGCATTCCATATCGCGGGGAATGGAGATATCATTGCGAAGCACACAAATTAATGCTGCTAGACCTTGGGCACATTTGTCAAAATTTATATCTAGCATGCGAAGGCATCGGATGTGGTGCTTGTGCAATCGCAGGATATGTCCAGACAGCCTTTGACGAGTTACTTCATATAGATGGCGAAAATGAATATGTCGTTTATGTTGCTGGTGTTGGTAAGATGGTATGAAGGAAGCCTAGCAAAGCTTTTATATGAAAAGTTAGGCTTTATAACAGAACGTATGCATGAAATCATTGTCAAAAGTATAAAGTAAAAAGCTTAAATTTTTTCATGTAAATATGAATCCACAGTTTATAGGGATATCACAGTCTACTATAAGAAACCATCGCTATAAATTACGTGAAAAGGAAAAGCAGGCAAGACTGAAAGAAAATTATATATTTTTAAAATATTGAAATTGTAAATATAACATTTAGTAAAATCAAACTATATCACTATTAAGGAGACTACTATGAAAATATCGCGTAAATGCATCTCTTGTCTTGCTAGACAAGCTGTAGAAATAGCTGAAGAAGCGGCAAGTGATGTGACAATGCAAGAAGAAATAATAAAAAAGTCTTTAAAAGAATTAGGGAAAATGGACTTTAATGAAACTGCACCTGAAATAGCCTTTAGAATGCATCAACATGCTAAGAATATTACAGGTGTTAATGATCCATATAAAAGATTGAAGGAGCAATACAATGAAATCGCTAAAGAAATTTATGATAGAATTATTGAGGAAAAGTGGTTAGATAAGGCAGAGGATCGTTTTGATATGGCTTGTAGGTTGGCTATTGCAGGGAACATTATAGATTTTTCAGTTGGACTAAAGCTAGAGCCTTCAGATATCGTTAAGTCTGTTGAGGACAGCATAAAACACGATATTTTTGGTACGGGAACAATTGCTTTAAGAGAAGCAGTTAAAACATCAAAGAACATCATGTATATTGCTGATAATTCTGGCGAAATCATATTTGATAAATTTCTGTTAGAAAATCTCCCAACAGACAGGGTTACTTATGTAGTTAAGGGGGGTCCGATAGTTAATGATGCAACCATGGAGGATGCAATAAGTACAGGCGTTGTAGACTTAGTGAGAGTCATTGATAATGGACATTCTGCACAGGGAACCATACTAAAAAATTGCTCTAGTACATTTAGAAGTGAGTTTAGTAAAGCAGATCTTGTTATAAGTAAAGGACAAGCGAATTTCGAAACATTGAGTGATATTAAAGATAAAAACATATTCTATCTATTGCGAGCAAAATGTAGCTCAGTTGCTTCTACTATCGGGTGTAAACCAATGGACTATGTGCTTACAAGCTATTAGAACAAATTTATCAATTAGCCGATTTCAGAATATGATGCAAGAGACAGAAATTTAGTATTTATTTTAAGCAACTATCACAAATAATACAGGAAACTACATTACAGGTAATTATAAATTTTAATGTGGACTAAATCCTAATCAATGAATTTTATAAATCAATAGATGCTTATGAATTTGATGAAATTGGAGACGCTTATTGCAGATTAGAATTGTAGATATTGAGTATAGATTTGAAGCTAAGCTATTTATTGAACTTATAGGAGGTAACCCATGAATACAAAAACTGAAACAAAAAATCTAGCTGATTATATTATGATAGGAATATTGATAACAAATATTATTTTAACCTTTATATTTAAGGCTTTTAACCCTCCTAAAGCAATTCAATTTATCAATATATCTACAGTATTTCTAATAATCTCCATTGCTTCACCAACAAATGATTATATAAAGAAAGGGATTTTGAGAGATAAATTAGTCATATTATCACTTATTATAAAAGGAGCACTGTTCACAATATTTACCATATCCTTGTATAAAGTACTATTATCAACCAATTATAATTTAAAATATGCCTATTGGGTAGCGCTTATATCCTTTTTATTTATGGCAGCAATATTTATCACAGAATTATTAATTCAAAATTATAAAAAAAGAAAACAAACAGGGAAGAAACATAATGTCTTGTATATAGCTCTAAGCATAACAGTTATTGTGCTAATAAAGGGATTCGCTATTTTAAGCTTAATTGACTCTATTAATTACCCTCAGAAGTCTATCGTTATAGAACAAGTAAAAGTACCCCAATACATATCAATATATAAGTATGGCGATGATGAAGGCAGGAGAGGTTCATTAAATTCAATTTTGAATTCAAGTATTAAAATTACGGACCTTGAATTTATTAAAAAAATTGTTAGTGATATACAGCCAGGCAGGATTGAGAATATTACATCTACTGAGCTTTTTAATTATCAAAGAATGAGAGATGATAATAGCCCATATTATTTAATAATGTTTGGCTATGAAGATATTTTCAATGAGAATGATGGAATAGAAAATGGATATTTTACTAGGCTTGCTATAACATCTAATGGATATGTAGCTATGGAGATAAGCAATAGCAAAAAAGGATTATTATATAATAAATACTACGATGAGGTTTATCCTATCAGACTATCTAAAGATACCATAGACATGATTTTTAGGTATATCCAAAATAATAATGTAAATGTATCAATTGAATAAATAAGGGTGAATGGATAAAGTTCATAACACTTATTGACATATTATAGCAGTTAATCTATAATTATGGTATATTTCAGAAAGGAATGATTGAGATGATTAAAATCTATCTTGATAGATTAATGCTATATAATAGATAATAACTATTAATACTATTAGTTTTCATCATTGTTTTATTTGGCATAAAAGTTTTTGCCAGAGGACCGCCTTTGATTCTTTTTTACAGTGAGTAAAAAAGAAATCGGAGGGATAATGGTGAAGATATTAATAGAAAACCAGATAACAGAAATGAATAAAGAAGAATTTAAATGTATTGTAAACCGATATAGCTCTGTTGCTGTAGATATAGGTACTGGCGACGGACAATTTATTTATAAAAGAGCAAAGCAAAATACCGATGAATTATATATAGGAGTAGATTCATCAATAGATAATATGCGCATGTGCTCTACTAAGACCACTAAGAAACCTTCTAAGGGAGGAATAAAAAATATATTGTTTGTTGTTAGTGGTGTAGAAGATTTACCAGATGAAATGATAGCTATAGCAGATAAAATAACAATTAACTTACCTTGGGGCAGCCTGCGAGATGGAATAGTCAAGGGAGATGAAGTTGTACTACACAACATTAAGAAAATTTCCAAGGCTAAAACTGAGTTAAGCATATGTGTTACTTATAGTACTAATCATGAAAAGCAAGAAATAGAGACTAGGAAGCTTCCTACACTGTCCATAGATTTTATTAGAACTCAACTAAAGCAACAATATAGAGCTTGTGGAATAAATATAGATGATGCATATATATGGAATAATGATATGCTTAAAAAACTAGATACAAAATGGGCAAAAAAATTAGCCTTTGGTAAAAAAAGAGAAATATTTTATATGAAGTGTGTTGTAATGGACTAAATGGGATAGATTAAATAAGCAAAGTATCCTTTTAGTAGTTGACAGAATAATCTGTTCATGATAAAATTTTCCCAATATTTAAAGACAATGAAGAGAAGAGTAAATAAGCTATCTATTATTACAGAGAGCTCCAGTTGCTGAGAAGGAGCATAAGGATACTTGTTGAAAAAAGACTCTGAGTTTCATACTGGATCTTATTTAAAGTGATAGTGTGACGGGAGCTCCCGTTATAGAGATAAAGTATAAGCTTTTATAGCCGTACTTAAAGAGACTAATATGGTGACATATTAGTAAACTAGGGTGGTACCACGAGGTCGTATAACTTTCGTCCCTAAGACAATTAGTCTTGGGGGTGAGAGTTTTTTTATTGCTTAAAATCAGCTATGCATAGATATAAAAATATGTTTAGGAGGTAATTGGCATGTACGGGTATTATGAAAACGTTGAAGCTCTACAGCAAATAATGAGTGATGCAAATAATCATGTGATTGAACGTGTGAAGAAAGTAAATGAATTAATCGATGCAGGAATCAATCCTTATCCATATAACTATGGAAGTATAACACACTCTAGATATATTAAAGATAATTTTAATAATATATCAGAGGAACAGCAATTTACTATTGCAGGAAGGATAATGCTATTTAGAAAAATGGGGAAGGTAACCTTTTTGAACATACTGGACCAAGAAGGAGACATTCAAGTATATCTAAGCAAAGATTCAATAGGTGAAGAAAAATATGAGCTGCTGAGATTATTAGACATTGGAGATATAATTGGAGTAGAAGGAACAGCTTTCAAGACAAAGACAGAAGAAATAACCTTAAAGGCATCAGAGCTTGCCATACTATCAAAATCAATAAGACCTTTACCTGAAAAATATCATGGAATTCAAGATGCAGATTTGCGTCAAAGGCATCGTACCTTAGATATGATTATGAATGAGGAGGTAAAGGAAAGATTTATAAATCGTTCCAGAGCAATGACAGCTATTAGAGACTTTATGAATTCAAGAGAATTTATTGAGGTAGAAACTCCAATTCTTGATACTAAATATGGAGGAGGGGAAGCAAAGCCATTCCAAAGTCACGTAAATGCATTGGATATTGATGCTTTTATGAATGTATCACCTGAGCTATATTTGAAGAGGCTTATGATAGGAGGAATTGAAAGAGTATATACTATCGGAAGATCCTTTAGAAATGAAGGTATTGATAGAACACACTATCCAGAATTTACTCTTTTTGAATGCTATATGGCTTATGCAGACTACACAGATATGATGGAGCTAATGGAGAATCTATATGAATATGTCTTTACTCAAGTAAACGGCTCAACAAAAATAGTCTACGATGGCATCGAAATAGACTTTAAGGCACCTTGGAAAAGAGCAAGAATGTGTGATTTAGTGAAGGATGAAACAGGCATAGATGTTGAGAGTCTACGAAGAGAAGAGATAGTGGAAGCCATCATCTCAAAAAATGTATTACCAGAGGAGCTGATGAAGGAGCTAAATATTGCAGAGGCTTTAAAGGGGGAGTTAATTGTATACTTATTTGAAAACTGCTGTGAAAAGAAGCTTATACAGCCAACCTTTGTAACAGATTTTCCTGTTGAAACCTCACCCTTATGCAAGGTGCACAGAAGCAGTCATGAATTGATAGAAAGATTTGAACCTTATGCATATGGCGTAGAACTAGGAAATGCTTACTCAGAGCTAAATGACCCAATAAGACAAAGAGTGCTGCTGCATGAACAGGCCAATCAGTTGAGAGCAGGGCTAGATACAGCAAGCCCCATGGATGAAGAATTTGCTTTTGCAGTAGATATTGGGATGCCACCTGCTGGAGGGCTAGGCATAGGGATAGATAGATTGATTATGTTTCTAACTGGAGCATATTCTATAAAGGATGTTATAGCTTTTCCTTTAATGAAAAGATAAGCTTTATCAGGAAATATTAATGACTTATAGGTATAATGCAAGAGGAGCCAAGGAGACAGTAAGAGGCGACTGAAAAAAGATGTAGTAATATGTAAAACAGGAAGAAGATAATAAAATAAGAAAAGCAAAATCCTCCAAAATTTTGTATAATGAAATTAACTAGAAGCCATACGTGAAATGGTGAAAAAATTACAATTTATTATTGACCTTAACACCACGTAAAGCTTTATTCTGGATATAGAGAGGTGATGTGCAATGCAAAGGATTGGTGAAGTAGCTACAGCATATGATATTTCTAACAGAACCCTGCGTTATTGGGAAGAGTCTGGTATTTTAAAAAGCTGCAGAATGGAGAACGGGTATAGATATTACGATGATTATAATATCGCAAGAATAAAACAAATTATAATGCTTCGTAAGCTCAATATTCCTATACAAGGTATTCATAGAATTCTTGAATCGGGAGAGCTTTCTGTAGCTATTGAAATTCTAACAAATCATCTTGAACAGACTAACCAGAAAGCAGAAGAGTTGAGGGCGTTAGGTATTGTTTTGGAAAGGCTTATACAGATACTAAAGGCTCAAGGGGACTTGAATCAGATATTTAAGTATATTGATGCACCTGAAAACCCTGCCATTCTTAAGCTAAAGGATGCACTTCAAATTGTACTCTCAGAAAGGGATAGTGATATGTCGGGAAGTAAGAGCTACAGTAATAATGATGTGAGAATTGTAGATTTACCAAAAATGAGTTTCGCAAGCTATGCAGTTGTAAGTGATACTCCAGAAAGTGATTGTGGTGAAAAGATTTACAGGCTTATTGTGGAGTATTCTCTGGACCAAAAACCTGGGTTCAGACATTTTGGATTTGGATTTAACAATTCAAAGGGAGAATATGGCTATGAAATGCTGGTAGTAGTTCCAGAAGATTTTAATGTACCGGAACCATTTACTCGTAAAGAATTTAGCGGAGGGCTTTTTGCAGCACTGCCAACGTATCTGACTATTATAGGAGAACGTTGGGATCAATTAAATGAATGGATGCGTGAAAATGAGGAATATGAGTTAGATTGGCAACCAGAAAAACTGAGGGATTATTTAGAAGAGTGTATTGACTATAAAACATTTTCATCGAAAGAAACTGATGATTCTAAAAAACAACTTGATCTTTTAATTCCAATCAAGAGGATATCAAAAGAGGAAAGAGAAAAGTTGTCTAGTGTACAGGAAATAGTATTAGAGTTAGAACCAAAAAAGGTATTGCTCCCAGAGATAATCCTTGGGGGATGTCTTGTTGAGCTAAAGGATAAAAAGAATCCGTGGAAAAAGAGTGTTCCATGGTATAAGCTTGCTCAGGCAATATATAAAACTGGTAAAGACTTCGGAAGTAGGATGATAGCAAGCAATAATACTCTTACATTAGTGTTTGGTGATACTGTACTCCCCCTACCATTTTACGCTGTAGGAAAAGAAGGCTTTGCTACTAGAGTATTTGCAGCAGTAGAGCTAGCAAGGTCCTTTGAAAGCTACCCTGATGGTTTAGAGGAGAGAGTTTTACCTTCTAGAAATTACCTTTTGTTTAGTACATGGATCCCACCTGAAAGGGCTACAACAAAGAAATTGCCGTTACAAAAGCTTTATAGCGCAGCAGCAGAGTATATTCAAAAAAACAATTTAAACGTAGATTTTGAGTACTGTCTGGAAAGAGAGTATCGAAGGGATGGCAGAAATACGGATAGAATAGAATTATATATTCCATTAGCAAGAGTTGAATAAACTGAAAGATAAACATATGAATAACTTTGAGCTAATTAAGCTCATTAGAATATAAAAGAGAACCTATGGCAAGGACAATTTTTAAAGGCTATGGAGTTAAGAGATGATTCCTGCATTCTACAGGAATCATCTTTTTTTAATACACATTGGTATCGTAATCGCCATATTATTGCTCCTTTGCATCATCGCATTTACGATAAAGAGGAGTGAGATTAAAACTTGAAAAACAAGGTTCAATTTAGCTTCCCGTACTCTTATAATGCCTCACTCCAAATCTCCATACAAAATTTGAGAAGATAAAAAAGGCAGCTCCTGCTGGAAGAGCAAGCAGTCCTTTAAAATAGCTTTCACCCCAGCCACAGACAGCAGAAGCAGGGTAGTAGCTTATAACTAACATTGGCATAAAAAAAGTGAAGATATATCTCAGAGTTTTTGGCATATAGTCTATAGGCATGCGAGTAACCTGATAGCTTGCATTAGTAAATATATATATCCAATCCAGTCCTTGTATAGTAAAGAATGCTATTCCAGATGTCATCAGAAAAACCCCTGCATATGCTAGATATCCACCAATAAGTGCAAATAATAGTGTCATTATATCTAATGCTGTAGGCTGTATTCCTAGTTTCCACATACACCAAATAATAGCACTAGTGCCTCCAACAACCCTTGAAACCCTATGAATATGAAAATAAGAGGCAGATACCTGTACAAACAATGAACGAGGACGCAATAGTACTCGATCAAAATCACCAGTTCGAATCGTACGCCATGGAAAGGAATCAAAGCCTCTGCAAAAGGTTTCTGCAAGACCAAAGCTTGTAACAGCCATTGCATAGATAAGAATAATTCTTTCTACTGTCCAGACACCTATACTTCCAAAGCGAGAAAACATAAGTATAAGGCTAATTGGATCAGTTATGACAACAATCATTGTTTGCAGGACCATTATAGGCCATCCTTTATACTGTAAACCTGAGAGGAAATTTAGCCGAATATACCTAAAATACAGTTTAAAGTCGCTCATGCTCTAACCTCCCTGTACAATAATAGTTTTTAGTTTCCTAGACATTATCATTCTACCTGCTATTATAAAAATAACCGTCCAAATGAGTTGCAGTCCTATAGCCCAAGGAGCATTTTTAGGGTCCATTGTTCCTATATAAAAACGTAGAGGAATATCTAGATATCCAGCAAATGGCTGGATAAGCAAAAAACCCTGCAAAGATTTTGGCCAAAGCTGAAGTGGTAAATAAGTACCCGACAACACTCCGCCAATAAGCATCATAATATATGTTGGGCCCTCGCCCCATGTGATGTTAAGGCGCACGGCGCATGTAAGCATAGCATAGGATGTACATAGCAAGAGTGCGCTAGCAACGGACAGAAGCATACACAGAAAACCTAGCAATGATGAAGGAGGACTTATTCTATAGGCTGTAGGCATCAACAAACCGAAGATTATAACTATGGAACCCCGCCAGAATAATGGAGTTAGTCTAGTGGCAGCATTTTTCGAAAACCAGTGGAAGTATAGATCTAATGGTCGACACATTTCTATTCCGATATCACCACTGGTAATCTTATTTAGTATTTCGCTGTCTATGTTCATGGGCTGCATAAGAAATAATCCTTGAGCCAACCACGTATAAGTTATCACCTGCTTAAGAGTAAGAGTTGCCATCATGCCTACTTCCTTATTGCTAGCATATGTATAGAAAATACTAAAAACAGTTATTTCTATAAGTGCCCAGAATATACTGGTTGAAGCTCCTGCCAGACCTGCCATACGATATTGAAGGCTTGCCGCTGTTCTAATCCTGAATAAAGAGAAACAGGCTTTTATTGTGGATTTTAATCTTTGAGTTCCTGTCATCATAGGCACATCTCCTTATACATTGAGGCGATTATCTCGTCAATGTTTTCTTCCTCAATGGTAATATCCTTTATAGGAAGTTTTTTTGCAAGGTGCTCAATTAGAGAATGTGGAGCAATTCTTAGAGGATTGAATACTATTTTCCACGTGTTTCCTTCAACCTTTACATCTTCTACAAATTCCATTGGGAATTCATTTGTATATTTATGAAGAGTTACTCGTACACGTCTGTAAGGCGAATACTGTTCTTTTAAATTGCTTAGCTTTCCATCATATAGAAGTTTTCCATGTCCAATAACCATGACTCGATTACATAAAGATTCAATATCATCCATGTCGTGAGTTGTGAGAATCATTGTGATACCATTCTTACGATTCTCATTCTTTAAGAAATCTCTTAGAGCAAGCTTAGAAACTGCATCAAGACCAATAGTTGGTTCATCAAGGAATACTATTTTCGGACTGTGTATTAGAGCAGCTACAATTTCGCATCGAATACGCTGACCTAGAGACAATTGTCTTACAGGTGTCTTAAGAAAAGCAGATATATCGAGGACTTCAACTAGATCATTCAAACGCTTTGAATAATCTATAGCTCCTATGCTGTAAATATCTCTTAATAACTCAAAGGAATCCTTTACTGGAACATCCCACCATAGTTGGCTTCGTTGGCCAAACACAACACCGATTTGAGAAACATGAGGGATACGATCCTTCCATGGAGTGCGGTTCATAATAGTGCAACTGCCCTTTTCAGGGGTCAATATTCCACTCATGATTTTAACAGTGGTAGATTTTCCTGCTCCATTTGGACCAATATAGCCTACAAGCTCACCTTCATCAATCTGAAAGGACAACTCCTCAAGGGCTTTAACTATCTTTGTTTTACGACTAAATGCTCCTCGTAGTATACCAAAGTGCCCTTCAGGTATTTCGGAGATTTTAAAAATTTTAGTTATTCCATTTAGCTCAATTTGTGACATGGCAATTCACCTCCATTTTCATTGTCTAATCATTTTAGCGCATATGAAGCTAAAAAGAAAATCTGTCAAAATGAGCTCTGGTAATCACCATAGTAGAAAAAAATACTTCTCTTATTTTTTCTCAATTTTTCAAAGTTTTTCTTGACAGGTTGATGGTTTTAGTATATGCTAATAATATAGTCGTCACCGAGGAGACTATGGTTTTGTTTCCTACTATCTAAAATAGGATGAACATGTTGTTTTGTATATAGTAAACAGTGGACATATATAATCCGCTGTTTTTTTATTTTTTTGTATAATGAAAAGGACCAACTAGTAGAGTAGTATCTATGAAAAGGGAGAGTGCGAAAATTCATTAATAGACTATAACATGTTGACATGTTTATCCAAATGTTTTAATATAGAGATATATAACAATATGATTATGAAGGGTGGACTGCTGTCCGGCAACACTTGATGTTAACAAATCAATAACATAAGTGAAGCACGGAGATGAAGGATAAAATCTTAAATTGAATTTAATAGGAAAGACAGTACTGTTATTTACTAACAGTTCTTTGTTGTACCTAAACTTCAATTTAGATTTTAATCTTTTATCTCTCGGCATAGCTTGAACCTGTTGTGTAGGAGCCGTAGAGTAAAATCTATGGCTCTTTTTTATTGACTATTGCATAAGCGACTTGCACGAAATCATAGATTTCGGTAATCTGCTTATTAACCATTTTATGTAATCATATTGTTATATAAGAAATTTAAGGAGGAAGAAGATGTCTGGACCATATGTAAATATAGGTGTTAAAAATGAAGCAAATCAATTATTTGAATATTTAAAGAAGCCTAAGCTATATGCTCAAAGTACTTGTAAGTTTCGGGATGAGGTGAGAGACTTTATGTTAAGTAGAAAAAATCATTTGCCAATCCTATATATATAACTGGGGACGAGCCAATGCTAGTGAGGTTAACACACACATATCAGTGGAAGGTGGAGAGGTCCGTCTTACAGTGGTTGATATAAATGAACAAAATCAATCTCGGTTCGGATTTAGAGATGAAATAGGCTCTAATGAAGGAGGAACTGAAAGTAATCGCTAACCCTAAAGGAATGGCGGTGAATTTGTCACTGGTTAATTAAGCCTAGATGAAAAAGAAAAAACGGAACCCAGCCTCTTTGATTAAAAAAAGACAAATCAAGGAGGTTGTATATAAAATGGTAAATAAAAAAGGTAATGAAGGATTTATTTGTGAGAACTGTGGTGAAGAGGTATTGACTCTTACTAATGGAAGCTTTAGAAATCATTGTCCAAAGTGCTTATACTCGAAACATGTAGATGAGACTCCCGGAGATAGACTCAATACATGTAGAGGACTTATGAAGCCAATAGGTATAAGACATAAGTCTAATAAGGGCTTTCAAATCATTCATAAATGTTTAGATTGTGGAGAAGTTAAGGTTAATATAGTAGCTGAAAATACAAGTCAATGTGACTCCATGGATGAAGTTCTAAAATTATTTAATTGTTAATTAAAAAAATAAGGCGGTTCTTTATTGCATTGGTTCGGGGCATGAAGATAAAAATAGGGTATTTGTATACTGAGTGACTCCCTAATTCAGGCTATAATTTGGCTGATCTTACGGTTATTGAATGTTACATGCAGGAAAATCGTCAAGGGGTTTGAATAGTTATTACAAAGAAATAAAGGAGCTAGAAGGAAAGTGTGAATTATTCAATCATTTCCAACTTAAAGCATATATGCTCTCTCAGCTAATGTATGAGAGAGCTTTTTTATTTACTAGAGTTTTATTTAATACATAGCACTCAAGAAGCTATTATGATTAGCGAAGTGATGCAGTTACAACTAACTGTTGACCTTCATATATCAATTCAGGTGAAGCAAGATAATTGAATGTTATCAAGTTTTGAACAGAGGTTCCATACCTTCTAGCTATTGAGTATAATGTATCCCCTTGTTTAACAGTATAGATAATTGCTTCTGGAGGAGACTCAGCAATGAATATAGTTTGGCCTGGATAAATAGCATTTGGACTTATATTGCGATTAAAGTGAAGGATAATTGAGACTGTTGTATTGAATTTCCTTGCTATTGAATACAGTGTGTCACCATGCTCAACAATATATACAAAACTGCATAAGGCTGGCATAAGTATTGGCATATAATCACTCCTTTGTAACATTATATGCATGGTAAATGAGAGTGAGATTAAAATAGCACAAAATATCATCCACTATCTATTTTCTGTTGTCATTGTTGTTTTCTTTAAGCGCTTGGTATATCTTAACCCAGAATTCTTTTTTTACTTGATTGGACAATATGCGCTTAGACAAATCTTCATTTAAAACCTTTCTCATTATTTGGGATATAGATACTATCCTTGAATTAGTATTAGAATTATCAAAAGCTTTTCAAACTGTCACCCCCTGAAAAAATTTCTAATAAAAGCTTGTATAATAATATGATAGAAAATTACTCCTTTTGGTTTTACTAACATTAATAAATACATTTGAAATAGTAGACTTAATTGAAATGGGAATTTTGTCATGGTAATATGGTGTTATGTAAGAAAGTTAAGGAGGAATAAGTAGAAACATGTAAAATATTATTGTAAAGAGGAATAGATTATGGTACAGAAGTTATCGCTTGCTCACTTGTAAGTAAAGCTCAAAAAGGAGACATCAGTGCATTTGAGAAGGTTTATACTTTAACAAATAATAAAATATATTACTTAGCACTTAAATTGGTTAAAAATCTAGATGATGCATTAGATATTGTACAGGATAGCTATATTGCGGCATTAGTGTTGGGATACAGTTTTCAGGTTTCAAGAAGTATAATCTATTCGGTCATAATACACAATTTAATTGATGGGTTAAATATGAGCACCTTATACCTTACGAAAAAAGCCATAAGGGGTAAATACGAAATTTAAAGATAAAACTTTTCCTCCCATTTTTTCTTGCGAAATAGTATAGATTATGAACATTTACTTTAAGTTTCTTTGATAAACATATCGGTAGAAATTAAAAAAAGACCTATACGGAGGTGACTTGTTGAACAGTAAAAAAATAAAGTTTTTAGTTAAAGAAAATAAGGTTGGTATGGCTCATAAAATACTGGCTGCTTTAGCATCTAAAAATATGAATATCCTTACCATGGAGATAAGCCCCCCTTATATTTCCGTTAAGGTTGAATGGGAAGGGATAGGATGGGATGAGTTTAGAAAATGGATAAAAAATGAAATCAAAGAAATTCTAGATATAACAGAATTAGATATGATGGATTCAGAAAAGGTAGCCATGGAGCTTCAAATCATTATAAATACTATGACTGATGGAATTATTGCAGTAAACCAGAAGGGGAACATAGAATATTACAATTCTAAGGCTAGCAAGCTATTTAGCATTGGTCCAGAAGATAAAGACATGGATATTAATCTTATAATACCTAAAGAAATATATAATTCCAATATAAATATTGATGACAAAGATAATATTGAAGTAAGTACAATGATAAGAAATAAAAAGGTGAATCTAATACTAAATATCAAATTGATAAAAAATAGCCTAGGAGTTAAAATAGGGGCTCTTTTGATTTTTAAGGAAATGTCTGATGTTAGGAGACTAATCCAAACTATTTCAAGGCCTTCAATGATAAGCTTTGAGGACATCATTGGCGAATCCGACAGTATAAATAATGCTATTTCCCTTGCTAAATCAGTTTCTACAACTGAAGCCAATATTATGATTTTAGGGGAGTCAGGAACAGGAAAAGAGTTATTTGCTAGAGCAATTCACTTACATAGCAATAGAGGAAACGGACCTTTTGTGGCTGTAAATTGCTCTGCTGTACCAGATGCACTTTTGGAAAGTGAATTTTATGGCTATGAAAAAGGTGCCTTTACAGGAGCAAATAGAACTGGAAAGCAAGGACTTTTTGAATTAGCCACTGGGGGAAGTATATTTTTAGATGAGATAGGAGAATTACCTATTCATTTACAGGCCAAGCTATTAAGGGCTATACAAGAAAAGCAAATACGAAGAATTGGTGGGAGCAAGGAAATACCTATTGATGTTAGAATAATATCAGCAACCCATAGAAATCTATTTAATATGGTAAAAGAAAAGACCTTTAGAGAGGATTTATATTATAGACTGAATGTTATACCCGTCAATATTCCTCCTCTAAGGGAGAGAAGAGAAGATATTTCAATATTAGCTAAATACTTTATCAAGCTTTTAGGTAAAAGTGCAGGCAAACCAAATTTAAAAATAACAAGAGAAGCATTAAAAGTGCTACAAGAATATTCTTGGCCAGGTAATGTGAGAGAACTGCAAAACATTATAGAAAGAGCTGTAATATTTGCAAAGGATTCAATAGACGTTGAACAGCTTATGGTATCTAACAAATTAGATTTAAATAAAACAGAGGATATAATATGCAATAAAGAAGATATTAATTTTCCTGTAAATTTGCCGGAAATAGTTAAGGCTATTGAAAATAAATATATTATGAACGCAAGAAAGCAATTTAATTCATCAAGAGAAGTTGCAAAGGCTTTAAATATATCCCATACAACTGTTATAAGCCGCATTAAGAAATACGGAGATTGTAAATAAACTTTACAAGTTTGTAATTATATTTTACACTTGTAAATAATAATTACAGATAGAAACATAATTAAAATTTTTGGTTGGCTAATAATTTATATTAGTCAAACTTAGAGGTCTGGCATGATATTTGCATATATTGTTTGTATGAAATAACAAAACAAAAAAATATGTGCAAATATAAGGAGGAGTTAGGTTGAAAGAAAAAACCTA
>DFOH01000064.1 GCA_002376545.1 Firmicutes bacterium UBA3546
TAGGTTTTTTCTTTCAACCTATCCCTCCTGCGTATTAATAACAATTTAGAGTTCTAAATCATGAACTACTGAAAACTTTTATAGAAATATAATTAATCATTATTAGATTTCTTGCAATATATTATGCAAGAGCCTTGCCAAGTTATAAATATTGATAAAATAATAACGATACTTTTTAGTAATTTTACGAGTTAAGCGGCTGTCCACTGCTCATATAATTCTTAAAAGATAACACTTTTAAAATAGCAACTTTATTTATGCTATTTTTTGGATTATTTTTAATTAAATGTAAGATTATTGCAAAAAAATTTCTGAAAACCTTTCATTCTTGAAACATTTTCAGAAAATGCGTCATTATTCCTGTAATTTCGACAATAGTAAACCTTTCAAAACTGCAATGTCAATTCCATTTTTGAAATGCTATTCACTTTCAATGTTCAGTTGGTTCATTTTTCTCCATAAGGTAGTTGTGCTGATTTTTAGGTAATCAGCAGTTTTAGATTTAATTCCATTATTTATTTCAAGGGCTTTTAAAATTATTTCACGTTCGTATTCCTTAAGCATTTCTTCAAGTCCTTCTTCGTTCACATCTGCAACATTGAAACTCTCCTTAATATTTCTAGGCAAATGCTCTACCCTTATTATTCTCTCATTACCAATAATATTAAATGATTTTTCAACACAATTCATTAGCTCTCTAATGTTACCAGGCCAACCATAGTTCACCAGAATACTCAAAGCTTTCTCATCTATGCCCTCAACAAATTTTCCAAAAATAATATTCATCTTTTTTATTGCATGCTTAACAAGCAAAGGAATATCTTCTTTTATATATCTTAATGAAGGAAGATGTATATCAAGAACGTTTAGTCTGTAATATAGATCCTGTCTAAACTTGCCTTCCTTTACCAGCTTGTCTAAATCCTTATTAGAAGCTGATATTATTCTTATATCCAGCTGAATTATTTTTTCACTCCCTATTCTCCTTACTTCTCTTTCCTGTAAAACTCTCAGTATCTTTGATTGAAGCTCTAAGTGCATTTCACTAATCTCATCAAGAAATAATGTTCCACCATTAGCCTGTTCAAAAACCCCAGCAGATCCACCTTTTTTGGCTCCCGTAAATGCCCCACTTTCATAACCAAAAAAACTACTTTCCATAAGGTTTTGGGGTATAGCAGCACAGTTTATTGCAACAAAAGAATTGCTAAACCTACTACTGGCATTATGGATTGATTGGGCAAAAACTTCCTTTCCAGTTCCAGTTTCACCAAAGATTAAAACATTTGAGCTAGACTGAGCTGCTATGTTTGCTATCTCCTTTGCTCTGTCTATTTCTCTAGTATTTCCTATAATATCAGAAAAATTATACTTTGCATTTTGATATTTTTTCATTTCATTCATTAAGCTGTTGTTTTTTTGGATATGATCCTCATTATTAAATCCAAAACCGAAATCCTTGCCCATTGGAATTCTAACAGCACTGGCACCGCTAATATAGTTTGATTCACCAATAACTGGTTTCTGTTTTTTCATTGCTTCGTTGGCATCCTTACTTATGGTTCCTAGAAACTTTGCATTTATCTCTCCATTGGAATTGATTGATGCTAATCTTTTACCTTCACCATCAAATACTACGGCCTCTCCCCCTGCAACTCTAGCAATAAAAGGAAGAGCATCTATTAATGATTGTTTGAGAGCACAGCTATAGCTTACTCTTTCAACATTACTACAGCAAAGCACATAATCTACAATTGGTATACACCATGTTTCAGCACCAAGCTCAAGCTGTGACATTCCATGCATTGCCTCTTGTTTCAGTGCAGCCTCCTTGGCTAAATCATAGTAAACACCTCTTAATTCAATAATTTCATTGCCTGTAGAATCTACAGTTTTTATCCTTTCCCCATCTTTATTTGTAAGGGCTGCATAACCAGCAGTAACTCTAGCAATAATAGGAAGAGAGCTTAGTAAAGTTATAAATAGTTTATTCATAGAAACAACACCTCAATCTATCATGACAATATGTCTTAACAGTTTATTCTCTTGGTTATAATCTATTCCTTACTATAATTATAGCAGAATATCATATTTATAGCATAAAATATTCTTATTATCAATTCTATCTACAGATTATTTAGTATATAATAAAACTCATATCTAAAAATATTATGATAGTAAAATAAGCTCTTGTAAAGTTTGCCAAGAGCTTATTTTTTGTAAAGACTATTTTATTTTTTTGACGAATCAGCAAGTGTTAGTTTTGCATCAAATATCTTACTTAAGGCTACATAAAAGATAATACTTGTTACTATACCAATTATAGGTGGAATGAATATGTCTGCTTTTAATGATATATAGCTAGCAACCCCTGCTAATAGCCATGAAACTATTGCTATAGGGTTAGTCTTTAAGCTTTCCTTAGAGTTCTTTATAAAGGCTTCTTCTGCAATTAATAATCCTGGAACTGGTGGTATCAGTACTGAAAGGAATTGGATAATCGGAACTAAATAGTTAAAAATTCCAAGTGCAGCAAATACAGCTGCTAAAGCTGCTACTGCTAGAGCAATATGTTTGTGTTGAATCTTTCCCTTATAAGGTGTATCTTCCAGAACATTTTGTATAGCTAGGCTTGCGCCATATATATTGTTATCTTGGGTTGTCCATAAGCAAAATATAGCCGCAAAAAAAGCTAATACACCAAGTCCTAATGCACCCATAGCCGCTGTGAAATCACCATTACCTGTCGTTATACCTACAAGGGCTCCTGCTAATTGTAAACCAAAGCATCCTATGATAAATGCAACTAAGCCTGCAATAATAAGGTCTCTTGTACTTTTGGCAAATCTACAAACATCAGGTGTTATGGTAGCTCCAAAAATCCATCCACCAATAATTGACGCTGTACCTGCAGTAAATGATAATGTAGTGGCAGGTACATAGGATAGAACTGATGCATATCCTCCTGATGATTTGCCCACGGCTATAACCCCAACAATTGATAATACCAATGCTGCTGGAACTCCTAAATAGCTAATTATCTCTAATCCTTTATATCCTCTTATAGCTGACTGCGTCCATAAAGCTATACATAAAATTGCGGTGATTGAAACAGGCAAAGGCCACCAAGTAAAAGTGCTTTTTATTAATCTAGCAAATATATCCCCATTTAAAGAAATCCATGTTACTGAGGAAAAAGCTAACAATAGAGAAAATATTGTTGAACCTTTTTTGCCAAAAACTCTTCTAGATAGAAATGAAGTAGATAAACCATTCTTAAAGGCCATATATCCTGTAGCCAATACTATAGCAATAAGTATGGCATTTGCAACCAACAACGTGGTTACTGCCTTTGAGAACGTCATTCCCACTCCAACAGCACCACCAATGACAAAGTTAGACAAGGCTATTGGATAACCTGCAAGTACCACTGTAAGACTTATTAATGATTTCCTCTCAGAATCAGGAACTGAATTAAAAGCATTTTCTAAGGCGTTGCTATTAATTTTTTCAGACATCTTTTCTCCTCCTGTTCATTATTTAGTTATTAACAAGTTTTTAGCAAAAATAACTACTAATTTCCCAGTAAAAGATGCTCAGTACTACTGCTATTGATAACTCTTGCTGCATTCACCCCTTTCAATTTTTCTCATTTCCGTTACTATATATAGCCTAGTGCTTTATTGTATTCGATGTACCAAATTAAGCATATAAAACCTTTATGTACTATATGCTAATGAAAAGCAGTAGTAGGAAATGTTCGCTATTTCTCTTATAGGCATTGCAAAATGTATGCCATATTTTTAACAAATATCCTGTGGTAATTTGCACCTTTCTAAAAAAATAAGCTTAAATTTTTATTACGTTATTTTCATTTATGCAATGTTGTATTTGGTAAAAAACTGTACTACAGTAATAGCTTGTTTTACGACGCTTTTTCCAATATGAAATAGCCATTTCATTAATGAAATAATTATTTCACTAATAAAATGGCTATTTCTTGATTTAACAAAATAAAATAGTAAAAAAACTAGTATGTTAAGCAGTTCAAACAGTATGCTCACTTAATTAGAAGTTGCTTATCGAAGCAATATCTAATATTGTCCTTCTCCTGTTTTACTATGATTGGTTTTGTGAAAGCATCGCTTTCCTCTGGGTAGTCTTTTCTAAAATGGGTTCCCCTGCTCTCTTTTCTAATAAGACACGATTGTAAAATGCAATAATTAATCAATGCAAGGGACTGAGCCTGCATGTTAAGCACTAGATATTTTTCTTCTTTTTTCCCGCCTTTCATGTCTCTTAGCTTAATTAAAATATCATTAGTGTCCATTAGACCTTTAGATAGGTCATTCTCATTTCTAACTATGCCTGCTGCATTAGAAATTATAGATTTTAGGTTTTTTATAATCTCTTCATAGCTCTCTAATTTTTGGTCATCAAAATCTATTAAATAGTTAATTTTATAACTGTCAGCACATTTCCCTTGCTCTATACTATGTAATGCAGCATTTTTCCCAGCCAATTTTCCAAACACTATATTTTCTGTTAAAGCAACAGAACCTAATCTATTTGCTCCATGTAGTCCTCCTGTCACTTCACCAGCTGCCCATAATCCTTCAACACCAGTATAAGCATTATCATCAATCTTGATACCTCCACAAGTATAATGTGCAGCAGGAGAAATTTCAATGAGGTTTTCTTTAGGGTCGATTCCTGCTTTCATCAGTAATTCATAATTTGTGAAGCTTTCTTTGATTCTTTCTCTATCTATATGCCTTGCATCTAAATATACTGTGTTTCTATTTGTTCCACGTCCCTCATATACTTCTTGAAAAATTGAATTTGCAATTATATCTCTAGTTTCCATATCTTTTTTAAGTGGTGAATACCTTTCCATGAATCTTTCCATATGCTTATTCAGCAAAATTGCCCCTTCTCCTCTTAACGTATCTGTAACTATAAGTCCTGATAAATTTTCTGGATAAGCTATGACTGTAGGCATAAATTGTATAAATTCCATATCTACAAGGCTTGCTCCAGCTTTCAGTGCCATAATCAGGCCATTTCCTTGAGTTCCCTTCCTATGTGTGGAAAAATTATAATTTGCACTAATACCACCTGTAGCTAAAATCACACTTGTACAAGAAAAAAATATTGGACTATTTTTATGAATACCAATAGCTCCGCATACTTTCTCATCTTTTTTCACTAAATCCAGAATATTTACATCGCTCATAATTATGACTCCTAGTTGTAAAGCAAGCTCTCTTAAAATAGAATAGTACTGTCTCGTATTGCCATCTAAGCACCTAACAGTTCTAGGGTATGTATGTCCCGACGCATGAAATAATTTTAGTTCCTTGTCTTCTTCTAAATAAAATTTTACACCTTGTTTATTTAATTCATTAATTTCTTGGCTACTGCTTTCTACTAGCTTTTTTACAATCTCTTTATTGTTAATATTTCTACCTGAATTTATAATATCTTTTATAAATGTTTCATTAATCCTTTCTTTCTCTATTTCTTCATCAAAATCAAAGTTTCCAGCAAATCCACCTGCTGCCATGATAGTAGCATTCCCACCACTTTTATAAACAAGTACAACTTCTACCCCATGCTTTTTTGCTTCTATGGCAGCATGTAAACCTGCACTTCCTCCACCAATAACTAATATATCTGTTTTACATTCCATTTAAAACTACTCCCCTTCTTTACATACTTTATCACAATATATGTCACAAATATTTCTTCTGGTCTATTAAAGCAATTAATGTGCCAATTCATGGATTAAAAATCTTATTTTACATCATATGTACAATAAAAAAACTAGAAGAACCCTAGTTAACTAGGGTTCTTCGTCAATTATTTTTATTCTGTTAATTAATACCATCCTCTTAATTTCATTGCATCTGCTACCTTCTTAATGGATATCATATATCCAGCAGTTCTCATATCAACACTATATTTCTCTGCTAAATCTAATATCTCATTAAATGCCTTAACCATTAACTGCTCTTGTTTTTGTTGTACTTCTTCAAATGTCCAATAGTGGTTCATTAGATTTTGTACCCATTCAAAATAAGATACAGTTACACCTCCAGCATTAGCTAAGATATCAGGTACTGTAAAAATTCCTTTTTCGTTAAGAACTTTATTAGCCTCAGGAGTAGTAGGTCCGTTAGCTCCTTCAACTATTATTTTAGCTTTTATTTTATCTACTGTTTGGCTTGTTATAGAGTTTTCTAATGCACATGGTGCAAATAGGTCACACTCTACTGAATATATTTCTTCTCTATTAAGTTCTTTTGTACCATTGCCAAATCCAGTTATGAATTTATTTTTATTATTAGCAGCATATTCTCTTAAGGCTTTTACATCTATACCGTTTTCATCAATCAGACAGCATGAGAAGTCGGATACTGCAACAACCTTTGCTCCTAATTCTTCGGCATATAATGCAGCAAAGCTTCCTACATTACCAAAGCCTTGAATTGCCACTTTCAAATCTTTCATATCTGAGCCATTTTTCTTAGCTGCTTCTCTCATCATTAAAGCAACCCCATATCCAGTGGCTTCGTTTCTTGCAAGAGAGCCTCCAAAAGCAACTGGTTTACCAGTAATAATTCCTGGAACATTTTCTCCTCTCATCTTTGAGTATTCATCTGTCATCCATGACATTATTTGAGGATTAGTTCCAACATCAGGTGCTGGTATATCCTTCTTTTCACCAATAACTGGAGATATGGCTATTATGTAAGCTCTACAAAGTCTTTCTAGTTCTCCTTGAGACAATTCTGATGGATCAACAATAACGCCACCTTTTCCCCCGCCATATGGAACTCCTACTACTCCACATTTAAACGTCATCCATGTTGATAAGGCTTTAACTTCATCAAAGTTAACTCCTGGATGAAATCTTATTCCTCCTTTTGCTGGACCAAGTGCATCGTTATGCTGCGCCCTGTAGCCTGTAAATATTCTGATGCTTCCATCATCCATTCTAACTGGAAAATTTACTTCCAGTGCTCTTAAAGGTTGTTTTAATAATTCATAAACAGCCTCCTCTGCTCCCAGCTTGTCACAAGCTGATCTAATCTGCTGCTGGACAATTTCAAAAGGATTTAAAGTTTTTTCAGCCATTCTTATTCTCCCCCTTAAAAATTAGTTTTTAAAACCTTGTTATCTATTGACTTCTTTATATTAATTATTTGTAACAAGAGCCAATATGTTAGAGACAATTAGAATTGAAAATTTCTTGTATTATGCATAAAATCAAGGTGTGAACGTTTTCCCTACTGTTTCCCATAATACAATCAAATTATAGCACACCACATTTATGTTGTAAATAAATTAATAAAAAGCTCTAATTACATTTTATACATATTTTTATTTAAAAGTCTTTATAAAATTATGTTTTCTAGTTCTTAAATCCTATTTTGAGATATTATTAATACTGTGTGGAATTTGGAGAATATTGGCGTATTTAGTACTTATTCTTACATTTTCATGCTGTTTCAGCCTATTTTCATCTTTTAATAGTAGACAGCATATAGTAAAATTGTATAGAAAATCCTTCTAAACAACCTAATTATCCTTCTATAATAAATAAAATCATAGGGGGAATACAAGTGAAAAAAGCAAAGATTAAAAGCATTAAAACTAGAATTGTAATGTCTATACTAATCTGTACTGTATTATTAGCAGTAGCTACTGGTGGAATAAGTATATACATCAGCAGTAAAGTAATCATGGAGGAGGCACATAAAAATATTTTATTAACTGCTAATAGTAATGTGAATAAGCTGGACCAATCTATAAACCATTTTGAAAACTCGGTAAATATTATTGCTTCAACAATATCTAGCACTGAAAATATCGTTTCTATACTAAATGACCCTGAATCCTCAGAGCATTTCCTAAATGGTCTTGAACCCATAATAAAAAACGTAGCATATTCGGATGAAAATATAGATAGTGTATTTGTCTATTTTAGACCTGACTTAACTGAGAGCTTCAAATATATAGACTCTGCTGAAAATGAAACCACGAGTAATTTTGACAAAATAACTGACCTAAGAGCAGAAGATTATAACGAAAGAAAAGACAGCAACCAATGGTTCTATGATGTAATCGATCAGAAAAAAAGCATCTGGTCTCATCCCTTTACAGATGAAAAAAGTAATGCTGAGCTAGTAAATTTTTCTTCTCCTATAATATCAAACAATCAAGTTATAGGTGTTGTAGGCTTAGACATCAAATTTGAAGATTTTAAAAAGCTTGTAAACGAGATTAAGGTTTTTAATACAGGATATGCTTTTCTTCTAAACGAAGAATATGACTACTTAATCCATCCAACTCTGACTGTTAACGATAATATAGGCACAATAAGTAATGGTCAGTATAAGTATATTGTAGATACTATAGAGCAAAACTCTTCAGATGTATTAGAAACATTTTTTGGAGGAGAAGATAAATTATTAGGCTATGCTAGAACTAGCAATGAATATACTTTGATAGCTATTGCCCCAGTAGTGGAAATATATGAGGATATGTATGCACTAATAAAACTCCTTATTGTAATCATTGCAGGCGGAATAGTCCTATCAATCATAGCAGCATTCATATTTGGCAAAAAAATCTCATCTCCTATAGCTAGCTTGACAAGATTTATTAATAAGACATCTCAGTTTGATCTAACAGAACAAGATGATGATAAAAGTACTAATTTGCACCTTCAGCAGGATGAAATAGGCATAATGTCGGCATCAATAATAAAAATGAGAAATGCATTAAGAGAGATAATAAATAAAATTTCCGACAACTCCAATAACTTGAGTCTTTATTCAAGGAGGTTAGTAGTTGCTACTGACGAAAGCTCTACAGCTCTTCAAGAAGTAGCAAGGGCAATAGAAGAAATGGCGTCTGGAGCAACTAATCAGGCTAGAGAAACTCAGGAAGGTACAGAACAGCTATTAATCCTTGCTAAAGAAATTAATGATATAGAAGAAAGCTCTTCTATATTGAAGAACTTTTCAGATACTATGGGTAAACAAAGTATTGAGGGCATGGAAAAAATGAAGATTCTCCAAGAAAAGTTTAAATTGAATTCGAAGCTTGCCATTGAGGTATCTGATAACATGCGTGATTTATCAGAGCAATCTAATTCTATTCACAACATAGTAAGTACGATTCAGGCTATATCTGAGCAAACAAATCTACTGGCATTGAATGCCTCCATTGAGGCTGCTCGAGCAGGAGAAAATGGCAGGGGATTTGCTGTTGTTGCAGAGGAAATAAGAAAACTAGCTGAGCAATCTGCAAGGTATTCAAATGATATTGAAAATATCATATCAGATATACGAAATAGTATGTCGAAGGCTAAATTAAATATAGACATGTTTAATCAGATTTTTGACGAATCCAATACAGCAATGGTTGAAAACGGACAAATTTTCAAATTAATTTATGAATCTATAGGAAAGTCCATTCAACAAATAGATATGCTTTTGAAAAAGGTAAATATAGTTGATGAAACTAAGAATAGCGTTGTAGCTTCTATGGAAAACATTTCTGCAATATCACAAGAATCTGCCGCTTCTACAGAAGAGGTATCCGCTACAACTGAAGAACAAACTGCTACAATAGAAAGCATTGCACAAATGGCTACAGATTTACAAAGTATTGTAAATGAATTAAATGCCTTAATGGACACATTCAAGTTATAAAATAAAAAACACCTTTTTTCTTAAATTTAAGAAAAAAGGTGTTTTTTAGTGTATTATCATTTTCTTCACAGTTACATTAACAGCCAAAATATTAAGAGAAGTCATATTCTCAACCTCGTAGATAATCTGCTTTTGCATAAGACTAATGAGTGGCACAATCGGATTTCCATACATAACCTCCGTATGGAAGCTAATTATAATTCCTTGCTCTAGTCCCTTGATTTGAATTCCATAAACTCTAGATATTCCAATAATCTTGCTTGCAGCATGTCTTAAAAGATCTTTTATGACACCATCGGAAATAGTATATTTGCCATGGTAGCTAAAGGTTGGTCTGACTACAGCCTTTTCATATACTTGCTCTCTATGATTTTCTTTTTTTCTCCATATTTTTAAGCTATCAATAAAGTATCCTGAAAAGTCCTTTTTGATTTCAAATGTAGGTACAGGTATAACATGCTTCCCTTCTTTTTTCCTAAAATTTTTAGCTAAGCTAATTTCTTCTTCGGTTGAAATATCTTCAATGTATACCCTCTCACTTACATCTGGAATATTAAGAAAACTAGTAATTTTATCTATCATTTTATCCGATGTGCCTAATATAAGTATTTTAGACGGATTATGCTTTGCTATTGCATTTTTTACTTCTAATCTATGAGCTGTATCCATAAATACAGCTCTTCTAATAGCGCTGACTATTGTGCTTTCTCTTTTTGCAGATTTCCCTGCGATTACCTTATTCCCTTTTATTAACAATCCATCATCAATAATATATTCTATATCTCTTTCCTTAGCAAGAGTGATTGCTTTATAGCTTTTTCCTGTACCACTATGACCTACTAGAGCTAGTGTTTTCATACCAATTCCTCCAGGCTATTAATCATATGCTATCTATATTCTACCCATAATAACTAATTGTGTGCTTCTTTCTATACCAAATCTATCAAAATTTTTCTTTATATCTTCAGCTAATCTCATAAACTCTTCATATTCAGGATATCCTTTTGTTTTAGCTACTTTATGTGTTATATTATGTACTCTTTCAACTAATTTCTTTTGTATCTCTCTATCTGTTTCATAGTCCTCGAAGACTTCATCAATTTCTATGCCCAAACTTTTTATTAAGTCTATTGTTTCATGTCTCTTAAGAGTTTTGCTATGATAATCTCCTAATAAAGAATCTACTAATCCCCCTAGCTCATGCAGCTTTACATGCGTCGTCTGAGCAGGTGATTGGTCCTCATCAAACAATTCATTTATTATGATTCTACCGCCTGGTTTTAAAACCCTTTTCATTTCATTAAGTACTTTATTTTTATCTAGCAAATGGTGTAGAGTATTTGATATGCAAACTATATCAAAAGAGTTATCCTCAAAATCCATATCCCCTGCATCCATTAATAGATATTTTACCTTTGATTCAGTATTTTTTGCATTATTCTTATTAATTATTTCTTCATCATTATCTATTCCTATTATTTCAGTGTAATCTTTAAGCCCCTCTTTAAGCTTTAATATAAAGGCCCCATCTCTAGTAGCTACATCTAATATCTTACCGCCATCAATATTTTTCAATTTGCTTATTAGTTTTTTCATCAGTTATCACTCCTATTTTTATAGAATTACATATAGATAAATAATTTCAATCTTGTTTATCTATAAGAACATTTTAACATATTTTAATTATCTTTGATTAGAGCATTTTAATTTTTATGAAAATAATTAAAATCCACTGATATTTAGTGAAAATATAAAAACGAGATTGTTGCCTTTTTGAAGCAACAATCTCGTATCCCTCTTTCTCTTATTCTATTTGTTTTTCAAGGCTTTAAGCAGCTTCTCAGGTGTTATAGGTAAATCTCTAATTCTAACTCCTGTTGCATTATAAATAGCATCTTGAATAGCTGGACACGATGTATTTATCACAACCTCTCCAATAGACTTTGCTCCAAATGGTCCTGTTGGCTCATAGCTCTCTGCAAATTCTACTACAATATGGCCTACATCCTTTCTTGAAGGAATTTTGTAATTCATTAGATTATTTGTAATCAATTTACCCTTTGAACTAACTTTCACTTCTTCAAAAAGTGCCATTCCTATACCTTGAACTATCCCGCCTTCGGCTTGAGTTCTTGCAAGATTCGGATTAATAACTGTGCCAACATCAAGTACTGAAGTAAAGTTTATAACATCTACCTTTCCTGTTTCAAGGTCTACCTCTACTTCTGCAAAGCCTGACATATATGGCGGAGGAGATTTATGAGCAACATAGGATTCAGATGTTACAAGCTGTTTTTGAGAGTACATTAGCTTGGTTGCTAGCTCCTCTAAGCTTATACTCTTTTCATAGCCTTTGACTCTTACATATTTTCCATCAAATTCAATTTTGTCCACATTCGTACAAAGATTTCTAGCGCCTTCTATTTCAATGAGCTTTTTCATGTCCTCAGCAGCTTTTTTAACTGCATTTCCCGTTACATATGTCGTGCTTGAAGCATATGCTCCGCCATCAAAGGGAGTAGTGTCTGTATCAGATGATATGACGTTAATCCTGTCAAAGGAAACCCCAAGTCCCTCTGCACAAATCTGTGATAGTATTGTATCGCTACCAGTTCCTAAATCAGTTGCACCTACTAACAAAGTAAAGGAGCCGTCATCACATAGGTTTATAGTAGCAGACCCCATATCCACATTGGCAATACCAGAGCCTTGACGAGCTATTGCCATACCTACCCCTCGAACCTTATTCTTATCAATAACTCTCCTAGGATATTTTTCATCCCATCCTATTAATTCCTTTGCTCTGTTAACACAATAGTCAAGAGCACAGCTCTCTATAATTTCTGTAGGTGCAGTACTTTGAACTCCATTAAAATTAAACTTAATTGCGGGCTCTCCCTGTCTTATCATATTCATGCTTCTAATTTCTACGGGACTCATGTCAAGCTCATGGGCAAGCTCATTTACAGCACTTTCTACAGCATAAATTCCTTGAGTTGCCCCATATCCTCTAAAAGCACCGTTCGGTGTGTTATTAGTGTATACAACATTACCTCTAAATCTTGCGGCTTCAATCTTATTATAAAGATTCAATGATTTCATTCCTGCTTGAAGAAAAGTTGCCTGTGCATGCTCGCCATAGGCTCCAGTATCTGAAAGTCCATCTAAGTCTATGGCTCTAATTTTTCCATTCCTGTCTGCTCCAATTGTGACATCGAATCTCATTGGATGCCTTGGACTTCCAGCCTCAAAGGTTTCTTCTGTGGAATAAATAATCATTGATGGCTTGCCTGTTTTAAGTGTTACCAATGCTGTGTAAAACTCAGAATTTGCTGTTTGCTTTGCACCAAAACCTCCACCTATTCGCGGTTTTATTACCCTTATTTTACTTGCAGGAATTTGTAGTGCTCTAGACAAAAATCTTCTGACATGGAATGGTATTTGAGTTGAATCTATGACAACAAGTCTTCCTCGCTCATCAATATAGGCTGCTGATCTAAATGATTCAAGCATAGCCTGTTGTGTTGCTTGGGAATAATATCTTCTTTTTAAAACAATATCGCAGTCCTTTAGTACCTTATCTACATCCCCTGACGATATATCAACTTTAGCAGCTATATTCTTATCCGCTTCTAATCCTACATTGACTTTACACTCTATTGTATCCCCTGAATGGATAACTGAGCTATGACCCTCTGCTTTTTCAAAGTCCAACACAGGCTCAAAGACCTCATACTCCACCTTTATTAGCTTTAAAGCTTTCTCGGCTGACACTTCATCAACTGCCGCTAGAATTGCTACGTCATCGCCTACATGCCTAACATATTGGTCTAATATAAATTTATCGTACATTGATGGCTCTGGATATGCTTGTCCTGCCCTTGTAAATGGTACTCTTGGAACATCCCTATATGTGAATACACATTCTACTCCTGGAGCTTTTAAGGCCTCGCTCACATCTATGGATTTTATCTTAGCAAATGCATGAGGACTTCTTAAAACCTTTACGATAAGTGCATTTTTAGGTGAAATATCTTCCGTGTATATAGGCTTTCCCATAACAAGTCCTAAGCCATCTATTTTAGGAATTGACTTATTTACTACTTTCATTATTTCACCTCCAAGTATTTCTTTATAGCTGTAAGCTGTCCAACATATCCAGTACATCTACAAAGATTTCCCATAAAATAATCTAGTATTTCTTCATCTGTAGGATTTTTAAGTTCGTTTTTTAGTCCCATAAGAGTCATGACAAAACCAGGGCTACAGTAGCCACATTGGTCTACCCCTTCGTCTATGAGGAGATTTGCAATCTTCTCTGCCTCCCCCTCTACACCTTCCACGGTTGTAATCTTATGCCCTTCTGCTCTTGCTACAAGATAAGAGCATGAATGAACAGGCTTATCATCTATTAAAATAGTACATACACTACAGGATGTTGTGTCGCATCCTTTTCTTATGCTTGAATATCCATACCTTCTTAACACTTCAAGAAGATTTTCATGGGGTTCAAAGGATAGCTCTCTATCACGACCATTTATATTAATTACTGCTTTCATGCTATCACCTCCATAAGAGCTCTTTTCACTAATACACTGCACAAATCTTTTCTATATTCGGCTGAAGCTAAATAGTTTGAGCCAAAAGATAAACCTTCACTGGCAATATTTGCAGTCTTATTAACTATTTCTTCATTTATAGTGGCGCTTGAATTCAACAGCTCTTCAGCTTCAGGTACTAGTACAGCAGCTCCCGGTCTTGCACCTACAGCAATTCTATATCCATCTCTATTTTTTGATACTGCTACATTCAGAACAGAATAATCACCTGATGATTTTCTCAAGGATTTAAATGATGTTAGGGCTCTTTCCTTATTTAATACTATTTTTGTCAATATGTCCTTTTCAGTTGTTTTCTCTTTTAAGTAATCCTCAAGCTTTATTTCTCCAGCTTTGTAAAGTATAACCTTAGTATCTAAAGCAAGAAGTGCTGTTATTAAATCAGAAAATCCATACTTTGGATATATACTTCCTCCAATAGTTACATAATTTTTAAATTGAACACCTACAATTTCTTTAACAGAATCAGAAAGAATACTTCCAAAATATTTTTTTAGAGTATTGCTTTTTTCTATTTCTCTAAATGTGGTCATTGCTCCTATTTCTATGCTAGTATCCATTTCCGTAATAAAATCTAATTTGAGGTCACAAAGATCTATAGCTAGTTCAATATCCTTGGAGGTTAATCTTAGAAAAGCTCCTCCTCCAATAAGCTGTGAGTTTTCCTTGTTAGTCAAAAGCTCATATGCTTCTTCAAGACTCTTTGGTCTTATATAATCACTTATCATTAACATCGTATCACCTCTCCAGTACATTTCAAATCAGCATATGGGGGAGAAGTATAATACTCCTCCCCCAACCACAAGCTACCAGTTATTAATCTAATATTTCAACATCTATGAGCTTATGATTTAAAACATCTATAAGCCCCATATCTGTTAGTCCAAGATTTGGCACTGTAGGAAGGGATATAAAGCTCAATATCATAAATGGTGCAGAAATCGTACAGCCTAGGCTTCTTGCTGCTTCATCTGCATGACCAATTTCTGCCATGACCTCATCTGCTGGCTTTTCACTCATTAATCCCCCTATTGGAAGATGCATCTTAGCAACTACTTTACCTTCATTAACTACTGCAAGTCCTCCTTGCATGTCGTGTATTACATTAGCAGCAACAGACATATCTTCATCATTAGTCCCTACGGAAACTATGTTATGGTGGTCATGTGACATTGAGTAAGCTAATGCTCCCTTTTTCAAGCCGAAGCCCCTAACAAAGCCTACTCCTACTCCACCCGTTTTACCATATCTCTCAACTACAGCAAGCTTTAAAATGTCATTATCTATATCATTTTTTATGAAGCCGTCTATTACTGGAAGCTCTGATGTTTTCCATTCATTTATTATTTGCTTATCTATAAGCTCAATTAGGTTTATATTAGTCATATTTCCTTCAGCCTTTGACTTTAGAGCAAATGATTCAGGAGTTATAGGAGCTTTAAATTTTACTGTTTCCTTTATCCACTGTGGGTATTCGCCAACTGGACACTCTTCTACAAGCTTTCCATCCTTAGCCACTACCTTACCTTCAAACATGACCATTGTCGGCTTTATTTTTTCAATATTTTCAGTAAGAATAATATCAGCACGTCTACCTGGAGTAATACTTCCTATTTCATCTTCAATTCTAAAATGCTTCGCAGCATTTATAGTAGCCATTTGAATTGCTTTCATTGGAGGTACTCCCAGTTCAATAGCTCTATTAACATTGTAATTTATATGTCCCTCATCTCTTATTTCATCAGCATGTTTATCATCAGTACAGAAAATGAGATTATCATAATCCACCCCGTTTTCGACAACAGCCTTCATTAGCTCATCAACATTTCTTTCTGAACTGCCCTCTCTAACCATTACCTTCATACCAAGTCTTAGCCTTGAAATAAGCTCCTCATAGTTAACACATTCGTGGTCATCTGAAATTCCAGAGCTCGCATATACATTAAGCTCTTGACCAAGACGTCCTATAGCATGTCCATTGACTATTTTTCTTTTCTGTAGAGTAGAAGCTACCTTTTCTAAATATTCATCCATGACAAATAGTATTTTTGAAGGATCCAGCTCCCCTAAGCTTACACTCTCTGTCCACTCAAGTATCTCATCAACTTCCTTTGCCCCAAGTATCGCTCCACTGGTTTCAAGGCCAGGTGCTGTTGGTACTCTTGATGAGACCTCTATTGCCATACGATATGGAAGTCTAGACATTGAATTTAACATTGCCTTAAGCCCTGGTCCTCCAGCAACATTTGCTATTTCCATAAGGTCTGCACATATTGTAGTAGTCCCTTGTGGAACCATAACACTTGCAAGAGCCTCTGGTGAAAGTAATGTGGATTCAAAATGCATATGAGAGTCTATGAAACCAGGAACTGCATATTGACCCTTGCAGTTAATAACTTCTTTAGCTTCTAACTCTGCGTCTGGGTCGATGGAAACTATTCTTTTATCCTTTATATATATGTTGGTTGGATATATTTCTGATGAAAAAACATTCACTAGATTTACGTTTTCTAGCTTTAAATCACAAGGAAATCTTCCAAGGCCTGTTTCAACTACGGTTTTTATTTCTTCAAAAGTTCTCAATTTTATCCCGCCTTTTCAAAATTATTAGACTCATTTTTATTTATTTTGTAGTATTTATTTGATAAATATTTCTAATAACAAGTATACAAGTAGTACTCCGGTTAGTATCCATACAGTCTTAGTGATTTCTTTCTTTTTACCTGCTGAAACCATTGCTAATGTATATCCTAATATTCCAAATAAAATACCTTTGTCTATACTAGAAGTAAAAGGCATCATAGCACTTGATAAAAATGCTGGGAAAGCGCTAGAAAGATCGCCAAGCTCAATATCCTTAAGTGGCTCTAGCATAAATACTCCAACCATTACAAGAGCTGAAGCTGTAGCTATAGGTGGAATCATTAAAAATAGTGGTGATAATACTAAAGCTAAGAAAAACAATATCCCAACAGTCACTGCTGTAAGTCCTGTTCTTCCACCTTCTGCAATACCTGTAGTGCTTTCAGCACCAAAAATAGTTACTGTATTAGTTCCTAAAATAGCACCCACAATTGCTCCAAATGCTGATACGAATAAGGCTTTTCCTGCATTTGGCAGTTCACCATTTTCATCAATAAAACCTGCTTTTGTTGATACTCCTAATAAAACTCCTATACTATCAAATAAGTCTACAAATAGGAAGCTAAAAATAGCAAATACAACTCCAATTACTGCCACAGCTGGACCGCTAAACATTCCCTTAATAGATAGCTGTCCAAATGTTGGAGACAATGCAGTGATTGGATTATCGAAAGCTAAAAGTCCTCCAGTTGGCCATTGGGTATATGAAAGTCCTGTCACAGGGTCCTTAACAAAAATCCCTAATACGGTTACTAAAAGGATTCCCATCAACATGCCACCTTTAACTCTTTTTATTACTAATACTGCTGTTATTGCAATTCCAAGTAAAGCTAATATAACACCTGGGTTTGATAAATTTCCCATTTGAATTAATGTATCTGGACTTGAAATTATAACCCCTGCTTGTGAAAGCCCAGTAAAAGCAATGAAAAATCCTATACCAGGACCGATTGAATTTTTAATACATTCTGGTATTGCATCTACTATTTTTTGTTGAACCTTTAAAAAGCTTAATATAGTAAATGTAACTCCTGAAATCGCTACACATCCCAGTGCATTTTGCCAAGAAAGTCCAAGTACTCCAACTACATAAAAAGCAAAATACGCATTTAATCCCATAGCAGGAGCTAGAGCAAATGGAAAGTTGGTAAGTAGTCCCATTAGTATACATGCAAATCCAGCTGATATGGCAGTTGCCCAAAACACTGCTTTAACATCCATCCCCGTGGTTGATAGAATTGCAGGATTAACTGCTATGATGTATACACAGGTTAAAAATGTTGTAAGCCCTGCTAATAATTCTGTTCTTACATTGGTATTATTTTCTTTGAGTTTAAATTTCCTTTGCAAAAAACTTTCTTGCTTAAGTTTAGTTGCTTCTGTGCTCATTAATAATACTCCCCCTCATTGTTTTTTGTTTTTTAGAATATGAAGGTATTGTTTATAATATTTATTGTCAGATTAATTTAATTTTAGAGCAATTGTTATGAAATCGTTTTTTATAATTTATTGTTATATAATATTAAATAGTGATATTATGTTAGTATGGTAATACCTTCTAAATTGATATAAAAATATTATTATATTATGGTAATACCTTGTTTTTTTGTGTAAAACCCAATTATAACAATATGAAAAAAATCATCCTACTTTTTTCATATTATTTTACGGTTTAAGTTAAAAGCTTTTTTGAAAAGCTCAATGATTTTATAATTTCTTATTTGTTGCTATATTTTATATTCTTCTGGCGAATCATATTAAATCTGATATAGTTAGTATCATGAAACTCTGTAACATACAGTACTGGATTATTATCCTGGTCATAATTAACAGTTTCAAAAACTAGAAAAGCTGAATTTTCCATATAACTTATGAAATTATGCAGACTTGATACCTGTTCCTTAGTAGATACATGTGCCTCTATCTTGTCCCAAGTTATTATTTTCCCAGCTCTTTCTCTTAGCAGTTCAAAAATAGACATTTTCACATCATCATTTGAAACTTCACCTTCAATTAGATTGAGTGGAAAAGTATCAATACAAAATATTGCAGCATGCTCATCAGCATAGAAAATCTTTTCTATAGCTACAGTTAAATCCTCAGGTTTGATTTGGAGCCCTTCTGCAATCTTATATCCAGCAGGTTTAATTTCGAAATTAACTACTTCAACTCTAGCCTCATAACCACTGTCAATAATCATTTGCTCAAATTCATTTCCAACAGCAATATTGACTTTAAGCTGGAGAGCTTCTCGATTCACAAATGTTCCTTTTCCATGTATTCTAAATATTACCCCTTCTTGCTCTAAATCTGTCAAGGCCTTTCTAACTGTAACCCTACTTACTCCAAGACTTTGCGCTATGACATCTTCTGGCGGTAGCTTAGTATTATCCTCAATATCCATTTTCCTTATATATTCATATAAATAATTCTTTACTTCATCACTTAAACTTTTTTTCTTAAATGGTACAAATTCCATATCTTCTACATACTCCTCTATTCATTAATTTTATTATTCATTAATTGTAGCATTCAATATAATGCATTATATTCTCTATATTTATTCTAATTCCTTCTAAAATTAATGTGTTTCTTTTTTGTAGTATGCAGTTCAAATAGTTAGAAGCTATAAAATTATTTAAGTTGTGTACCATCTTTTGATTTGTATTAATGGATGTCTATTTAGCCGCCATAGCTTCACTTGCACTTTTTATTGCAGTAACTATATTGTGGTATCCTGTACATCTGCAAATATTGCCTGAAATACCAAGTCGTATTTCTTCTTCTGATGGATTTGGGATATCATCAAGCAATGCTTTAGCTGATAGTACCATGCCAGGTGTACAGTATCCGCATTGTACTGCCCCTTGTTCGATAAAGGCCTGCTGAATAGGATGGAGATTGTCTTCACTTCCAATCCCTTCTATAGTTACTAGCTCCTTTCCTTCTGCTTGAACTGCTAAGACAAGGCAGGAATTAACTACCTTCCCATCTAGCAGAACTGTACATGCTCCACAGTCCCCATCTCCACATCCTTCTTTTGTGCCCTTTAATCCAAGCACTTCTCTTATGAGATACAAAAGAGTTTTATCCTCTTCCACTTGAACCCTAGTCTGAGTTCCATTTACTTTTAAAGAAATTTCTACTGATGCCAAATTAAATTCACCTCCTCTAAAGCAACTTGTTTAGTGCTTTAAACAATAAATTCTTAGCCACTTGTCTCCTGAATCTATCATTTGCTCTTACATCACTAATTGGCGAAATATCATTATCTAGAATTTCTTTAGCACTATTTATAGTATAGGAATCTATCTTTTTCCCTAATAGATAGGCTTCAACGCTTCTAGCTCGTTTTGGTGTAGGTGCTACTGAGCCTAGTGCAATACCTACACTTGTACATTTTCCTTCTGTATCTAATTCCATACAAGCAGCTAGATTAACTACTGAAATTGCTAACGAATTCCTTTTACCAACCTTGTAGAAAACTGACTTAATAGAATTATTAGCTTTAATAGTTATTTTACTAATTAGTTCATTTGGCTTTAGAATTGTCTTTTTAGGACCTAGGAAGAATTCTGATAATTCGACTTCTCTTACCCCTTCAGTACTAGCCAAAGATATTCTGGCTCCTAGTGCTAGCAAGGGTGGAGAGGTATCTGCTGCAGGTGAACCGCTTTGCAAGTTTCCAGCTACAGTCCCACGGCTTCTGATTTGAGGCCCTCCTACTACCTTGGCAGCCTCCTGTAAAGCAGAAAATTGTCCTCTTAAAGCTAAGCTTGTAGCTAGTTCCTTATGTGTGACTAGTCCACCTATTTCTAGTACATCATCTTCAATTTTAATTTCATGATATTCTCTTATTTCAGATAGATTTAAAAGAAATTTAGGATTAATTCTTCCATGATGCAAATCTACTAATATGTCAGTTCCTCCTGATATTGGAATTTTCTCTCCTGTATTTCCCTTTATTAATTCTAGAGCTTCATCAAAGCTTTGAGGAGTTAGAACTTTAAATCCCATGTTTTTTCCTCCTTATTAGCGAAATACTCAACAATCTTATGTCTTGAAATAGGAAGTTCATTTATCTCTACTGGTACTACATCACTAACTGCTGCTACAATTGCTGGTGCTATGGCTACGGAAGATACCTCTGCCGCGCCTTTTAAGCCCTGTGGTCCTGAATCCTCATAGCTATCAACGGTTTTAGACGTCATGCTTGGCAAGTCCATACTTGTAGGGATTAAATAGGTCGAAAGAGTTCTTTCCTCTGGAATACCCTTAATAAACCTCATTTCCTCTGTCAAGCAATATCCTACACCCATGGCAATACCTCCGTGGATTTGACCATCTAATGAAAGAGGATTTAGTATTCGTCCTGCTTCAGTAACGGCAAAGATATCTAAAACCTTTATGTCACCAGTAAAAGGATCTATGTCCACTTTTACGGCCTGAGCAATGAAGGTATACATACTATGTGGAAATCCAATTCCTAAATCGGGCTTAGAAGCTTCTGGAAAGCTAGATTTACCTATGCCCTTAGGATGTTTCATACCTTCTTCTTTTTTCTTTTTTAAGTCTCTAATTGCTGCGATAAGTGCATTACCACATATATATGCTGTACGCGAGCCTGCTGTCGAGCCGCAGTCGTGAGTTTCCTTAGTATCAGCCATAATTATATCGACTTGCGAAACTGAAACTCCTAGCTCCTCAGCAGCTATTTGAGCAAAAACCGTACTACTTCCTTGTCCAATTTCAACTGTTCCTATTCTAACTCTATATCTTTGTTCTGGTAGTTCTTCTACCTCCACCTCTGCATTGTCTGGAATACCTTTTCCCATTCCACAGCTTAAATAGCCAGCAGCCATGCCATAGCCTATGTTTGGAGCCTTATTAGTTTTCCTTTCCTTCCATAGCGGAGAATCTTCTAATATTTTTAGAGCTTCCTTAAGCCCTACAGCATGATTCATAGTATGTCCAAGAGAACCCTCTGCTCCTCTGTATAGAGCATTTTTAAAACGCAATTCTATTGGGTCTATATTAAGTAATTTTGATGCTCTAGTTAAAAGAATTTCTGTAGCAAATTCTACTTGGGGTGCCCCAAATCCCCGCATAGCACTTGCTGGAGCCTTATTTGTATAACATAAATATCCATCAAGCTTTACATTTGGGATGACATATGGTCCAGCTGCATGCTCTAATCCTAGACCTAGTGTTGCTGGTCCTAGGGCTGCATAGGCTCCTGTATCGTAGTACATTTCAGCTTTGTATGCATTGATAAGTCCTTCTTTAGTAAATCCAATTTCAGTATAGACTTTAGCTGCATGTCGTTTATAGGTAGTAACTAAAGACTCTTCTCTAGTAAATACTAATTTAGCTGGCTTTCCAGTTTTCCAAGTAACTAAAGCTAGAAATAACTGAACTGTATTACCATCTTTCCCTCCGAATCCGCCGCCTACAACTCCTGCTCTTACTTCCACCTTATCTGAAGGTATATTGAAGCAGCGAATAATCTCACTTTTATCTTGAAATGCATTTTGAGTTCCAACTATGAGATTTAATACTCCATTGTCATCCATATAGGAAACCCCTGCCTCTGTTTCTAAATATAGATGATCCACGACTGGTACTTCAAAATTATCCCTTAATATAAGACTGCTTTCCTTGAATGCTGTGTCTACATCTCCCTTTTCAAAGGGCAAATGTTGAAGAAGATTTCCATTCTCGTGTACCTTTGGACTAGTTTCAAGTATAGACATTTTAGGTTCATCAACTATTTCTAGAGGCTCATAATCAACCTTAACTAGCTTTGCATACTCATCAAGCTTATTCTTATCATATGCAGCAATAATAGCAACTGGCTCTCCATAGAATCTAACCTTGTCACATGCTAGTACGGGCTGATCCTTTAAGATATTTCCATGGCTGTTTTCATATACATCTTTAGCTGTAAAACAGTAAACGTCCTTAAGATTATTCAGGGCATTTGTGTCTATGCTTTTAATAATTGCATGAGCACATGTAGCTCTTATTAGTTTAATATGCAACATATCTGGCAAATCATAATCTCCTGAATATAGGGCTTTTCCTGTAACCTTATCTGCTGCATCAATACGAGGAATGGAAACCCCTGTTATTCGTTTCATCTTTGTCCCCCCTTAATTTTCAATTATTTTTAATCTCACAAATTATTTTATTTAAAGTATTTTGATATTATGATAATACCTTATAAAATATCAAAAAAATAAAAATGAATTTGTTTAATTGTTTTTAAGATATCAGAAATTATTATATATGTCAATCCTAATATTGGTTTTTTCTATAACTATGTTAGTTATCTTAGTTTTTCTCTAATAATACGGCAGACTGCGTAAAAACTGTCACCCTATGAGCAAAGTGAATGGGGCTTGGAATGACAAAGAGTGAGTTTTTACACAGTCTGACGCGGCTTTGACAGAGATGCTTAAACTAGAAAAATTGAGGCTTTCTGCCTTTCTTCTTATCAACAAGTGCACCAAAAATAAGTATAATAATTGTTATAAGATACGGTAAGGAAAGTACAACCTGAGAAGGTATCCTCATACTTTGTAAGGTCACTGAAAGGGCAGAAACGTAACCAAAGACTAAACAGGCGAGAGTAGTTTTCTTTGGATTACCATCACCAACCATTATTGCCGCAAGGGCCAAAAAGCCATTCCCGGCAGATATTTTTTCAGTGAACATTGACGAGCCACCTATTGTCAGAAAGGCACCACCAATTCCGCAAAAAAATCCACCCAATAAAATTGCTATCCACTTGTACCTCATAGAGTTTACACCAACGGACTGAGTTGCAACCTCTTTTATTCCAACACCTCTAAGTCTAAGTCCAAAAGGCGTTTTATACATAATAATATATGCTACAATTGCCCCAATAAACGCAAGGTAAACTAAGAGATTTTGACCGCTTATAATGTCACCTATATAGGGTATATTTTCTATAATAGGTATGTCTATGGGTTTAAAGCTTTTAATTCTTGGATCTATGAAAATACTAGATTTATTAAATATTACGCCTAAAAGAAAATTTGTAATTCCCCATGCCGCAAGATTCATTGCAATACCTATAACCATAGGATTTGAATTAAATAAAAGGACAAAAACAGCGAATATTACAGAGGCAAGTATGCCAGATAATATACCAAAGACTAGCCCTATCCAGGGATTTTCGCTCCAATAGCTTCCACACATTGCAAAGAAAGCACTGATTGCCAAGAAGCTTTCCAAACCTATGTTAAGAACATTTGCCTTGTGTCCAAAGCAACCACCTGTTGAAGCTAAAAGTACAGGAACAGTCAGACGTAGGGTGGCAGATAATACAGATGCTCCTAAAAACATTACCAAGAGATTCATATGCTTTCACCTTCCATCTTCTCTATTTTTCTATGCTTATCTACATATTTTTTTATAATACTTCTAATGTCCACAGTTACAAACAAGACAAATAATGCTTGCACTAAGGTAACAATTATTCTATTAACACTGGTCGCTCTTTCCATGTTCAAAGAACCAGCTTTTATCATTCCCCAAATAACTCCTACAAATAAAGCTCCTATAGGGTTATTTTTTGCAATAAGGGCAACCATGATACCGTCCCAGCCTAGATTGCTAGCAAAATTGTTTCTGAATCTGTAATGTACACCAGTAATTTCCACAGCACCACATATACCAGCTATAAAACCACTTACAAGGAAGGCTAAAATTAACCCCTTCTTCTCATTAACTCCTCCAAATCTTGCAAACCTAGGGTTTTTGCCCATCTGAGTCCATTCATATCCTATTCTTGTATGCTTAAAGAATAAATAGACTAAAAGCACAATGAACACAGCAATAAATATACCAGTTGATGCTTGATAAGGAGGCATTATTTTAATTAACCTAGCACTTCCTAGTATTTCTGGCGTTGCAATTTGCAGAGGGTTTGTGTCAGCACTCATTCCTGTTAGCTTCATTGTAATAAACTCTGTCATAAAGACCGCAATATAATTCATCATCAAAGTTACTATCATCTCGTTTACTTTTAGATACGCCTTTAACAGAGCAGGAACGATTGCATAGATAAGTCCGACAATGCCTCCAACCAATATAGCAAAAAGTGCATGAAGATGGTTAGGGAGAGGAATTAGTGCAGATACAATACCAGCTGATAGAGCTGCAAAGTAAATCTGTCCTTCTAGCCCCAAGTTGATAATTCCTGACTTTCCTGCAATAATAGCAGCCATTGTTGCGATTAGAACAGGAGTGCTCCAACGTATACTGCTTGCTATAGCAGAAGGACTTCCAAAAGAGCCCGTTAGTATAGCGGAAAATGCATCAATGGGATTACTTCCTTGGATAATGATGAGGATTGATGCTATAGTCAAAGCTAGAACTAGAGAAACGATATAATTAATCCACTGGCCTTCAAATATTTTTTTATTCATCTTTATTCACCCCACCAAGCATATTAAAGCCAATTAGTCTTTCGTCAAAATCAGCGTTATAAAGCTCTGTCCTAATTTCTCCATCGTAGATTACAAGAATTCTATCGCTTAAGGTCATAGCCTCGTTCAAATCATAGGTTATTAATAAAACAGATACCTTTTCTTCTTCTACTTGGCGAACTATCTCATTCCAAATAAATTCAATAGCGCCAACATCAATACCTCTTACAGGGTCTTCAATTATTAAGACATGATTGTTTTGTGAAAATTCTCGCCCCACAATCAGTTTTTGGAGATTACCCCCAGAAAGAGAGCTGGCAAAATCGTTGTAGTCTTGTGCTTTAACCTTATATTTATTAATAATTTCATTTGTATACCTTCTGCCTTCTTGGTAGTCCATCAAATAGTTATATTTTTTAAACCTTTTTAAATGCCCACCCATTATGGAATTATCCACTAGGTTGGATTCTGGAGAGCTTCCAACAATATTTCTGTCCTGTGGAACATAGCCCATACCAGCAAATCGATTGCTCCTAGAATCAAGCTGTTTTACTTGGACATTATCCATTTTGATGGAGCCAGTGTAGCCCCTAGTACCTGTTATTGCCTCAACAAGCTCAGCCTGACCGTTTCCAGCAACACCAACTATCCCAAGAATTTCGCCTTCATGAAGACTAAAGGAAATATTTTTGACCTTTTCATTTCCGCTGTTTCCTATAACTGTTAAGTTTTCGCAGCTCAAAACCTGTCTACTTTTATTTATTTTTGGATTTTTCTCAATCTGTAGCATTACATTTCTACCGACCATCATATTTGTCAAAATAGACTCGGTTGCATCTTTTGTGTCTATATGACCAACAACTTTTCCAAGCTTCATAACGGTTATTGTATCAGAAATTTCCAAAACTTCCTTGAGCTTGTGAGTAATAAAAAGAATGGTTTTTCCCTGTGCAATCAAAAACCTCATAGCCTTAAACAATCCTTCAATTTCCTGTGGTGGCAAAACAGCTGTAGGCTCGTCAAGAATAATAATCTCCGCTTCCCTGAAGAGTACCTTTACTATTTCAACCTGCTGCTGCAAAACTACAGGCAAATCATCAATATTTGCATATAAGTCAAAATTAAAGCCATACTCCTTACAAATACTTTTTATTTTTTCTTCGCTTTTTGATAAATCCATAAAAAATTTATTCTTAACAGGCTCATCCCCTAAAATAATATTTTCAAGCACGGAAAGCCCAGGGAATAACATAAATTCTTGCTGAACCATACCAATTCCAGCAGTAGAGGCATCAACAGCATTTTTAAACGCTCTTTTTTTCCCATTTAGTATTATATCTCCATTAGTTGGCTCAACAACCCCGGATAGTATATTCATTAAAGTACTCTTTCCAGCACCGTTTTCCCCAATGATTGCATGAATACTTCCTTTTTTTACAGATAGACTTATATCATCATTAGCCGCCATGTCGCCATAGTATTTGTATATATTCCGGACTTCCAGTATGTTGTCCAAGTTAACACCTCCTACAAGTTAGGGGAAAGTAATTTGCACCTTCCCCTTTAAGCATCCTTATCTAGCAGGTACTTCTATTTCTCCGCTTTTAATTTTAGCAACTACATCGTCAACAATCTCCTTTAATTCTGGAGTTAGTTTATCATAGTCTTTATCATCATAGATTTTTGCCCCTGCTTCAAGACCATATACCATCATACCTGGTTTAAAGGCATTATCTGAAACGCTTTTCCCTGCTGCATATGTTACACCAGCAGAATCTTTAAGAGCAGACCAGAAAACAGTATCTTCGTCAATGCTGCCTTGCCATTCGTCAAAGCCTATAGCCTTAACCTTCATTTCTTGAGCTGCCCTAATTACTCCAAGTCCAGCTTGATTAGCAGTTTGCATAACAACATCAGCGCCATTTGTTATAAGCTGTTTTGTAAGCTCTGCTCCCTTATTAGGATCATTTGCATCTCCAATATAAACGGATTCAACAGATGTGCCATTGTCCGCATATTTGACACCAGCTTCAAAACCATAGCGAGCTAGATTTACTATTGGAAGATCCATATTCCCTACCCATGCTACTTTTTTGGTCTCTGTAACATTAGCAGCTACAACACCAGCAACAAATGATGTTACTTGAGGTTCAACAACAACAGTCATAGTGTTTGGCAATTCACTTTGTGCATAGGTATCTACAGCAATGAACTTTGTGTCTTCAAACTCTGGAGCAATTCTAAATGCCTCTTCAGCTAAGTCATCCCAAACTACATAAATTGGGTTTGCACCAGATTCTGCCATGGCACGAATTTGCTCTGAGTATTCCGATTTGTCTAAGGCTTCTATAATCTTAGCTTCCTTGCCCACTTCTTCAGCATATTTTTTAACACCTGAATAGCAGATTTGTAAAAATGGATCTCCTTGAGGTATGGAAACTATCATTGCAGTGGTTCCGCCTTGTGCCTTATTCGCTGATTCTTCACTACTACTACAGCCAGTTAACATACTTATTCCCATTGTGACACTTAACATTAATGCTAGTAGTTTTTTCATTTTAATTTCTCCCTTCTGATTTGGATTTAATAAATTCCCATACTTCACTTTCTTTAGAGATGCCACTACGAGGACCGAAATGCTCAACGGATTTTGCAGCTGCTGCATTTGCAAAGATTGCACATTTTTCCAAATCCCAGTTATTTAACATTCCATATACAAATGATGAGTTGAATGTATCTCCAGCACCAGTTGTATCGACTACTGAAACTTTATATCCTGGTATTTTTATCTTTTTATTTATCTGGCTATGGACTTCACAGCCATCCTTGCCACATGTTCTAACAACTGTACACCCCTTGGAGTTTAAGTCAACTATATAGCTATCCCCAAAGAGTTCTCTAAATCTTTTATCACCTCCCTCGTTTACGAAGATTACAAAGGAATTAGAAAGTATTGACCAGTCTTCCTCTTTATCTTTTAATGTACTTGGTTCAATGTCCAATGCTAATTTTATCTTTGATGAGCTTATTAGGTACATCAAGTCTTGTAAATTTTTAAATGTTCTAAGCTCTGTTAGTGTAGTATAAACGCAACTAGAATCTTTAATTAAGTCAAGCTGTTTTTGTGATAGAATTAGGTTTTCTTTGTTCTTTGGCATTACAAATATTACCCTTTCTCCATCCTTTAGCATAACTTGACAAATAGAATCTAAAATTGTCTCATCATAGCTGAAATAGCTATAGTCTACATTGTTGTCTTCCAAGGACTTTAATATGGTTGATAAGTTCTTACCTCTGTTTAAGAAATCAATCATATAGGTTTTTTGGCCATAGCCTCCTAAAACTGATGCGGCATTTCCAAGCATTCCACCAACCTCAGTGGAAATATGCTTACAAACTACCTTCTCACCCATTACTGGAAGACAATCCATTTCATAGTATTCGTCAATGGAATTTGTTCCTATAACTACTAAATAATCCTTCATATCAAACTCCTGATAATTTTAGCCATCTTTTCTAAATCAAAGTTATTTGCTTCATCTAAAATAGTTAAATAATTGCTTGGAAGACTATCTATACCGTTAAGGGTACCCAAGATACCGCCAACAATTGTTGCTACAGTATCAGTGTCATTTCCAATATTTACAGCTGCCATAATAGCATCCTTTGTGTTTCCTTTTGTCGCTGACATTAAGCCAAATGCAGCTGGCACTGCCTCGGCAGCTGCAAGTCCCGTTCCCACAATATCTGAAATATCTTCCATTGCAGCTGTTATACTAGAAGATTCTTTTCCAATTTTGTTAGCAAGCTCTATTCTTTTATAAACAGAAGGACCTGCAAGAGTTTTGCCTCTTTCCCTGCCAAGCTCATCTCCTTTTTTTGCACCGTATAGACCAGCATTAATTACATCTTCAAGAGTAGCTGTTTCGTCCATTGCCTTTGCAGTTGCTGCCGCTACTGCTGCTGCACCAGAGAGTGCAATGTTGTTATTATGAGTCCATTTACATACTAGCAGTGCTATATCTATTGCTTTATCAACATCTCCGCCGCTAAAAAGTGCAATTGGAGACATTTTCATTGCACCGCCATTACTTGCCTTTGAATTGTCATTTACTAGGACTAATCCATTTGTTAAAGGTGGTTGTGCAACTCCCTTTAGAGCCTCAACAGCAGCACGGGTTGTGGGACCTGCAAAACGCTGGAAAAACTCATCTACTTTTGCCCATTCCAATAATCCTTGCTTTGTAGTCTCTTCGTTTATTTCTCCATTATTTTTTATTATCTCTTGACAGGTAACATAGGCACAACTAAAATCGTCTGTAACCTGACCTGGCTTATTACCCCTTGCAAAGGTATCATCTGGAGGAGAAATAAAATCCTCAACCCAACCACCAAACTTTTCTATGATTTGCTCTGTGGTTCTTAGCTCTGTTGCTGCACCTAGAGCATCTGCTGCTGCTGCACCAACCAAACAACCAAGTATCTTTTTTTCTAATAAATTCATTTTTTTCACCCTTTTTATATTTTTTTAATTACAGCATTTTCAGGGACAATTAAGTAACAAAATGTGAGTTCATTGTCATCTGAAATAACTGAATACGCAGTTTCTTTTTTTAGCCTTATATACTCTCCAAAAGAAAGTCTAATAATATCCTGTTCACCACCCCTAGATAGCTTGAGTAAAGTCTCTTTACTTCCACCCAGAATACAGACATCTTCATTATCACATATTACTGCTTGTCCATTTACTGAAGTCAAAAAAGCTATTTTTGCCGGTTTATCAAAAAAGAAATCTGGGGCAATCCAGCCTTCCCAATCATCAATTCCTTTTAATGAATCGTATTTCTTTACGTTTATATATTCACCAAATTTCTCAAAACTTTTTTCACTTGCTGAATAGTACATATTAAATCACCACCTTCACAGGTTCAGGCCTTATCTCATGCCATTCGAGCTCTCTTTTCTTTTCCTCTTCTAAACGCGAGGTATAGTCTTCAATTATAAAATAATATTCTGTATCCTTATTAAGCCCATGGTTTGCATCATGCCAAATCCCTTTTTTCAGAATAACCAAGTCTCCGGGCTCCATTATAAAGCTTCTTACATCTTCTGATTTTGGACAATCATCGGGGTCGGAGTTTGCAACTGTCAGTACTAGCTTATCACTTCCGCAAAGTAGTATTTCTTCGCCAAGGAAGTGTCTTTCCATATATTTCGAGGTAAAGTCTCCGCCCTTTACTGCCGTTATACCAACCTTCAGGCTATTTAGAACAGGTGGTTTTTCAGTAATACTATTCGGTAGAGTTCTTAAATCTACATATCTTCCGTAAGGGGAAAAGTTCTCATTCGTTATTTTTTCAGGTTTTATAGTTTTCATTCTAGCCTCCAATTTCTCTTTGAGTAAACGTTTACCTAAACAAGTTTTAATTAAACAGTTTCTCTCCAAACCAATTTATGCTCAAGTTTTAGCACCTTTAAAGGCTCTTTATCCACAATGTGGTCGATTATCATTTGAGCAGCAGCTTCTCCCATTTTATAGGTTGGCTGGGCAATTGTTGTAAGTTTTGGGTTTGTATACATTGAGAGATAAATATCATCCAGCCCAATGACTTTTATTTCTTGGGGAACAGCTATTTGCATATCTCTTAATGCGTTCAGTGCACCAATTGCAATAAGATCACTACCACAGGCAATGCCATCAACCTTTGTCCTCCTAAGTAATTCTACGACACCTGTATATCCCGTCCTAGGCAGGAAATCCTCTAGATATATAAGCTCCTCTTTATATGGAATATCAGAAGCCTCAAGTGCTCGCCTATAGCTTTGAGTAGAACCGTAGATTGAAGATATATATGCAATATGCTTACAGCCACTTGATATAAGGACATTTGTGGATTCAAATATGGCTTCTTGGACATCGACATACACTTTGCCTTCTTTTCCTATCATCTCTCCCTTTTTTACATCAATTATGACACAAGGAGTGTGTTTTGGAATTGTTATGTTACCGCTAGATGCACCTCGTATCAAGATTATTCCATCTACCATTTTAGATTGTAAAAAGGTAATACACTCGCTCTCCCTAAGAGGATTGTTATCAGTGTTTCTTAATACAACCCCGAAACCGTTTTCACGGGCAACGTCTTCAATCCCACGTGCAATTTCAGGGAAGAAAGGGTTTGTTATATCAGGGATTATTAAACCAATTGTATTGGTTTTTTTTATTTTCAAGCCCCTCGCAACTGCGTTTGGCATATAGCCAGTACTCTTTATAATTTCATTAATTCTTTCCCTTGTTTCATGGCTTATATGCTGATCCTTACCATTAATTACCTTAGAGACAGTTGCAACAGATACTCCCGCTAATTCAGCAATTTTTTTCAAATTCATGTAATCACCTCAAACAGTTTAGGTAATCGTTTACCTAAATACGCAAAAAAAATTAATATTCATATGTAGTGTAACTAAATTTTTGTATTTTGTCAATAGATTTTTTTAAGCTTGGAAAACCTTACTTAAGAAAGTCATTGGAAATAGAAAGACTGAATTACTGCTTTTCAAGCAATGATTCAGTCTTCAAATATTATATTGCTTATTTCTTAAGCATTATGCCATAGCCTTAACAGCAGCCACTATATCATCTACATTGTCCAATGCTTCTAGCATAGCTGGTATTATTTCAGTTACATCTCCTACTATACTATAGTCAGCAATTTTAAATATTGGAGCATCAGGGTTCTTATTTATTGCTATTATACATTCAGCCTCCTGCATACCTGCTAGATGCTGGATAGCTCCTGATATTCCACATGCTATATAAAGCTTAGGTCTTACAGTTTTACCTGTTTGACCAACTTGATGTGAATGCTCTATCCATCCTGCATCTACAGTTGCTCTAGAAGCTCCTACTACTCCCCCCAGCTTTTCAGCTAGCTTTTCTACTAGCTCAAAGCCTTCTTGAGTTCCTAAGCCTCTTCCACCTGCTACTATTATCTTAGCCTCTTCTAGTGGAACTTCTGCTTTACCTGATTTAACTACGTTTTCCACTTTGGCTTTGATATCCTCTTCAGTCAGTCTAACATCTATCAGCTCAATCTTGCCTTTTCTATTTTCATCATATTTTGCTCTTTCCATTACTCCTGGTCTAACTGTAGACATCTGTGGTCTGTGATCAGGACATACTATAGTAGCCATTAGATTGCCACCAAAAGCAGGTCTAGTCATAAGAAGCTTATCGTCTTCTTCATCAATCTCTAGTCTCGTGCAATCTGCAGTGAGTCCCGTATGTACTCTTGCAGAAAGTCTAGGACCTAAATCTCTGCCTATATTAGTAGCACCTATTAAAATGATTTCTGGTTTTCTTTCTTTAACTAAGTCTGATATAACCTTTGTATATCCGTCTGTAGTATATGTTTCTAGCAGCTCACCTTCAGCATATAGAACCACATCTGCACCATATTTAACTAGCTTTTCAGCAACTTCATCTACCTTGTTTCCTAATAAAATTGCTGTCAATGTAACACCTAATTTGTCAGCTATTTTTCTGCCTTCTCCTAAAAGCTCAACAGCAACATTTAACAATTTACCTTCTCTTTGTTCTGCAAAAACCCAAACGCCCTTATATTTAGATATGTCATCTGCTTCGACCTTAATCTCTTCTTCTTTAATGATTGCCTCAAAAGGACAGGCTTCTATACAAGCACCGCATGATGTGCAGTTATCTTTTATATACGCTTTGTCAGCTTTCATTTCTATAGCTTCAAAAGGGCAGGCATCAACACATGTAGAGCAGCCAGTACACTTTTCATCTATAACTTTAACAGCCATTTATATCACCTCAACATATAAAATTTACACTACAATCACTAGAAATATCATAGAAATACACACTCACGGTTTGGAAATTCTTCGCTATTGCTCAGAATGACGCCTACTTTGTCACCATAAATGCAACGAAGAGTCCGTGTATCTCTTGTATGCCTAGATTAGATTAATATTCTAATAATATTGCATACCTATATAATCTGTCTCTCCTTAAGTCTAACTACAAACTGTCTTGCAATATCACTTGGACTTCCTGTTAGCATTTCTCCGCCTGTTTTACTTGATGCAGGGGTAAATGATTTTTTAACTTGAGTAGGTGAACCCTTAAGTCCTATTTGCTCTCTATCAACATCTATATCATCCACTGTCCAAATTTTGATCAGTTCTTCATTTCTATATGCCTTGTATATTCCCTTTATAGAAGGATATCTAGGTTCATTTAACTCTTTTATAGCAGTAAGAAGAACTGGCATTTCTGATTTTATTACGTAATATCCATCTTCCAATGACCTATGGGCAGTAATATTTTTATCATTAATTTCAAGCTTTTCTACATAAGTAATCTGAGGAAGTCCTAGATGTTCAGCTATTTGTGGACCTACCTGTGCTGTATCTCCATCTATTGCCTGTCTACCACAGAATATTATGTCATAGTCCCCTATTTTTCTTATTGCAGCAGCTAATGTAGAAGAGGTTGCCCAAGTGTCTGCACCTCCAAAAGCTCTATCACTAAGTAGTATGGCTTCATCTGCTCCCATTGCAATAGCTTCCCTCATTGCTTCTTTTGCTTGCGGTGGTCCCATTGAAAGGACTATTACCTCTACATCATCATAGGTCTCTTTTATCTTTAGTGCTTCCTCTAAAGCATTTTTGTCATCTGGATTTATAATACTTGGAACACCTTCACGAATAAGAGTTCCCTTTACTGGATCTATTCTAACCTCATTAGTGTCAGGAACCTGCTTAACACAAACAATTATTCTCATAGCTTTTCACTCCTTTTCTATCTCAACGCATTTGCTGATATTACCATTTTTTGAACTTGAGAAGTTCCTTCATATATTTCAGTTATCTTAGCATCTCTCATCATTCTCTCAACTGGATAGTCTCTAGTGTATCCATAGCCACCATGTAGCTGTACTGCTTGAGTTGTCACTTCCATTGCCGTTTCTGCTGCAAATAGCTTTGCCATAGCTGCTGCATTACCATAATCCATACCTGCTGATTTTCTATAAGCAGCGTTATATACCATTAATCTTGCAGCTTCTACTTTGGTAACCATATCAGCAATCATCCACTGAATTCCTTGGAACTGTCCTATTGCTCTTCCAAACTGTTGTCTTTCTTTAACAAACTTAATAGCTTCATCTAAGGCTTCCTGAGCTATTCCCAATGCTTGAGCAGCTATACCAATTCTTCCACCATCTAATGTAGTCATGGCTATTTTAAAGCCTTTACCAACCTCTCCCAATAGGTTTTCCTTTGGAACTCTACAGTTTTCGAATATGAGCTCAGTAGTAGAAGAGGCTCTGATACCTAGTTTATTTTCTTTTTTACCAATCTTAAAGCCAGGGAAATCCTTTTCCACTATGAAAGCAGTTATACCTCTTGTTCCTTTTAATTTATCAGTCATTGCAAAAATTATATATACATCTGCCTGTCCACCATTGGTTATAAATATTTTAGTTCCATTTAGTACATAATCATCACCATCTAGAACTGCCACAGTTTGTTGTCCTGCTGCATCAGTTCCTGCATTTGGTTCTGTAAGACCAAAGGCCCCTAGATACTCTCCTTTAGCTAATGGAATTAAATATTTTTGCTTTTGCTCCTCTGTACCATACTTTAAAATAGGCCAGCATCCAAGAGATGTATGTGCAGAGCATATTACCCCTGTAGTACCGCATACTCTAGACAGCTCTTCTACTGCTATAGCATAGGCTATATCGTCTCCACCTGCTCCACCATACTGCTCTGGCACAGGTATGCCAAGCATATTGTATCTTGCCATCTTTTGCACACTTTCTTTAGGAAATCTTTCTGTTTCATCAATTTCAGCCGCTAAGGGCTTTATTTCTCTTTCAGCAAATTCCCTCATGGTTTTCCTTATCATTTCCTGTTCACTAGTTAAGCTAAAATCCATGTAGCTCCCTCCTCATTATTTTTATATTAAATATTGATAATTTTATAACGTATCTAATTTTAATTATGCAAATTTCTTGCCACTAATTTAATTATACGTCAATAGAGATTAATAATCTATTGTGTTTGTTAAACTTTTGTCTTACATTTTCTTAACAATAATACTATAATTAGACATTTCTATGGCTCAATTAAGTGCTTTAATCCTATTAGATAGTGGGTTTTAAGTAATTTATGTTAATTGTATAACAATGGAAGGATTAACTGAATTTAGTTTAATATTTTTTAAAAATAGTTTCTTAAGTTCAGAAAAAGAATATGATAAAACAAACTATTTTATATAAAACGATCCGTTTTGTACATTATGACTACACTATGTGTCCAGCACGCGGACACTTTTTGTTTTTACTTGTCGAATCCTCTTATGCTTTCAATACATGAGGTTCTTAGCTGATACTCAGGATGACAAAAATGACTTTTTCAATAGTCTTATATAGATAAACAAGTTCAATCTTGTTTATCTATAGCTATATCTTATTATTTATTGATGATATAATATTATTGAAAATACAAAAACAAACTGTTCATCACTACATATAAGGGAGATTTCTTATGGAAAATAAGTTATTATTAATTACAAGGTATTTTACGATTTTTGTAATCATTATAGGCATAGCTTCTTATGTATCTATGGACTTGAATTTTCTATATATAATCCTTATCTTATTATTTATCATCAGCACTCAGCTCAGATATTTTTTGTTCATGGACAAGTCTTTTCCTGTTTTCATAACCCTATTAATTGATTACATAATAGGACATATAATAATCTCAAGCTATGACAGTTTACTTTTACCTTTTTTCATATTGATAATATTAGATTGCTTTTTACTGATAAAAAACAATCTAAAGTATTTGGCTTTAACTATAGGATTTATTGATTTCATTTATCTAGGAATGACCTTAAGCCTTCAGGTACAATTAGCTTACATAAGCACCATAATTATGATTATCCTAATAGCTTCTTATACTCTGATAATAAAAAACAAACAGACAATGGCTGAGGAATTATACCAAGAGCTAAGAAAATCTGAAGACAAGCTAATTAAAGCTAATAAGGAGCTAGAACTATATGCAGATTCCATTAAAGAGTTGACTCTACTTCAGGAAAGAAATAGAATTTCTAGGGAAATACATGATAGCATAGGACATAGCTTATCCACCATAATAATTCAACTAGGTGCCATAGAAAAAATAGGTAAAAAAGATGGGTCCTCTGCCTCTTTAATGGCTGCTAACCTACGTGATTTTGCCAAAGCTGGACTAGAAGAAATTAGAAAGGCATTAAAGGAGCTAAAGCCTAAAGAATTTGAGGATTATGAAACCCTACTGGTCATCGAATCCTTAACAAAAAATTTCAGCAAATTAACAGGCATAGATGTAAAGCTTGGTTTTTCTAAATCAAAGTGGCAGGTAGATGAAAAAACTTCTTTAGTTATATATAGAACTGTACAGGAATTCTTGTCTAATTCATCAAGGCATGGAAAGGCCACAAAAATCAATGTATTTATTCATTTTGATGATGAATCTCTAATATTGACTATGCAGGATAATGGAATTGGGACTGATAATATTGAGCTGGGCATGGGACTAAACAGTTTAAAGGAAAGGGTCATGGAAATAGGCGGAAGTGTTAAGCTTGAAAGCAGTCAAGGTAAGGGCTTCTTCTTAAGAATATCCCTTATGCCATTTCACAATGCTAAAATGTAAGGGGTGATTTATATTGGGTAAGATAAATATTGCAATTATTGATGACGAGAAGTTAATAAGAGAAGGACTTAAAATCATATTGTCTACATATGAAGATATTGATGTAGTTAGCACAGGAGAAAACGGGTTTGAAGCAGCTAATATATGTAGGTCCTACGACGTGAAGCTAATTTTGATGGATATAAGAATGCCAAATTGTGATGGCGTTGAGGGTACAAAGCTTATAAAATCTCTATTTCCTCATGTAAAGATATTGATACTCACCACTTTTAAAGATACTCAATATATCCAAGAAGCCCTAAAAAATGGTGCTTCGGGTTATCTTCTTAAGGATAGCTCCTATGATTTAATTTATGAAGGAATCAAGGCTGCTATTTCAGGTAATATAGTCATCCATCCAGATGTAGCAAATACCATATTGAGCAATAGTTCAACTAAATACTGTGAAATAGATTTTTATAAGGAATATGGCTTGAATAAAAAGGAATATGAAATTATTGCACTAATTTCTGATGGATTATCAAATAGGGAAATAGGAGAAAAGCTTTATTTATCTGAAGGTACTGTTAAAAACTATGTGAGTACTATTTTATCTAAGCTTGGTCTTCGTGACCGCACTCAAATTGTAGTTTTTGCATATAAAAATAATCTTGCTAGGTAGTGACTAAAGTCACTATTTTTTTATTACTTAGGGCAATGTTCTTTCGATAGCAATTTCTCTATAATTTAATCAGGAGGTGTATAGCGTGAAAAATACAGTTATAAATATTTCTCCACAAAAATTGGTTTATTTAGGAGTGTTTTTAGGAGCACTGTCATTTGTACTTAACAGATTTTTTGATTCACCAAAATTATCATCATTTTTTCAAGGATTTTTTCTTAGTCTAGCCATTGTATTTCTTATTGTAGGCCTATATAAAAAGTCTTAAAAATCAACAGTTTTAATATATAAAGGGGGTATATCATTCTATGAATATTATTGAAGTAAAAAATATTAGCAAAAAGTTTGACCGTAAGATTGTACTTGACAATATATCCTTCAATGTTGATAAAGGAGATATATTTGGACTGATTGGTCCCAATGGTGCAGGAAAATCTACACTCATCAATATAATGACTGGTTTACTAGATGCTAATGGTGGTTCAATAACTATTGGTGGATTTGATGTAAAAGAAGAGCCTCTTAAGGCTAAAAAATTCCTTGGTTTAGTTCCTCAGGAGCTGGCTCTATTAGAAACCATATCTGCCTATGATAATTTGGAGTTCTTTGGCAGTCTCTATGGTCTTAAAGGAAGGAATTTAAAAAATAAGATTGACCAAACCTTAGACTTCACAGGATTAACTGAAAAGAAAAAAGAGAAGGTGAAAAAATTTTCAGGTGGTATGAAAAGAAGACTGAATCTAGCAGCTGCTATAATGCATGAACCAGAAATACTGATATTAGATGAACCAACTGTTGGTATAGATCCTCAATCAAGAAATCACATCTTTGAATTTATAAAAACCGTAAATCGTGAAAAAAATACCACCATCCTTTATATATCACATTATATGGAGGAAGTAGAATATCTCTGCAATAATATATTCATTATTGATGAGGGTAAGGAAGTAGCCTATGGCTCTAAAAAATCAGTTAAATCTATGATTAGCAATAATAACAAGGTCAATCTAAAAGTAGAAAATCTTAATAAGGACTTAATTGAGCGTATTAGACTTATAGACTCCATTATTAATATTGATGCCAACAATGATGAAATTAATCTTCTAGTAGATGCAGATAATTTTAAGCTTGAGCCTTTGCTTAAGATATTAGAAAACAATAGCTCTACAATAAAATCCATCAATGTGGATGAGCCTAATTTAGAAGAAGTATTTTTAAGCTTAACTGGCAAGAAATTAAGGGATTAAGGGGTGATATGATGAAATTATTAGCATTTTTAAAGGTATCTCTAAAGTCCGTTATAAAAGAACTGCCTGTTTTCGCATTAACCTTTGCTGTTTATCCTATAGTTCTTGCCCTGATAATGGGATATGTTCAAAAGGATATGTTCACGCCATCAATAAATGATCCCATATTTTCGATTGTTGTAGTGGATGAAGACAATACTACAGAGTCCAAGAGCCTAATATCTTTTTTGAAAAGTGAAGATATCTCTAAGGTTTTGACTATAGTATATGATGATAGTGAACAATACGACTACACCCTAAGGATACCTACAGGATATGAGGAAAGCTTATTAGGCAAAAAGAATGCATCAGTAAAAGTAGAAGCTGAAGAAAAGTCCTCCGCATCTATGGGAAATATTTTGGTCAATATAGTTGATAAATATAATATGGAAAAAAGCCAAGGGCTGATTATTCACAACAATACGGAAAAACTTAATATGTCATCTGAAAATAAGGACAAATTAATCAATGAGCTCAGCACCATATTAAATAATGCGTACACCACAAATTCTATAAAAACTAATATTCATAATGTAAAGAAAGCCTTAAATTCTTATGAGTACTATTCTATATCATTTTTTAACTTTATTTTTGTCATGTTTTTAATAGCTGTCATCAATTCTGAGGCTTTAGAAAAGGAAATTGGATTATACAGCAGGATAATGTCTACATCAATGACAAAGCTAGAATATTTCAATTATGGCTTTATGTCCAACTATTTACAAATCATAATAGCCTCTTTATTATATATTGGTGCCTACAAGATATGTGGATTATCCTTTAAAGGCTCTATTTCATTGCTGTTATTAATAGTTTTGACTCAGTCTCTTATGGTCACATCGTTGGGTTGCTTAATTTCTATTTTATTTAAAAAGAAATATGGATTACCATTAGTTCAGATTTTCTTGATATTTCAAGTAATATTTGGCGGAGTGGTGGCTCCTCTTGACAAATGGAGCGGTAATGCTATATTCAAATTTTTTGCTAAATATAAACCAGATATTTTAATAACTAATTCATATAAAAACTTTATTCTTTATAACAATCTAAGCACTATATATAATTATCTATTGATTATGATAGGAATATCTTTTGCATTGTATCTAATCAATATCTTAGCCATTAAAATGAAATGGGGTGAAAGCAGATGAATCTATGGCAGCTTGTTTTAGTTAATGTTAAAAGAATGATAAAAGACCCTCTGAAGCTTATGTTTGTATTTATATTGCCTATTGGTGTCATATTCTTTGTAAATTTCCTTAATAACGAAAGCTCTATTTCTGGTTCAACTCCCAATGTCTCAGTTGCATATAATATCGAAGATGAAGGTGATTTATGGGAGAAAATCTATGGCTCTTCCTCTAGATCAAAATGGGTATTTTTCAACAAAAAGGCTGAAGCTTTAAACCTCCTTGAAACTAATGAGGTAACAGTCGTATATAATATTCCTTCAGACTTTACTGAAAAAATAAATAATTATGAAAAGCCAATTATTGAAGCCTATAAAAGAGAAGAAGGAAATGTGGTAATACCTACAGAAATAGAAATAAATAATAAAATTAATGAATTTATTAAAGAAAAGCTCCTAGTGGATAAAGGAATTATCTCTAATGAAGATGAGCTATATATTCTCAGAACAGAAACTATTTTTGAGAGAAATAAGAAGGTAGTCTCTGGAGACATGCATACTGTCACTATGATGCTAATATTCTTTATTATCCTTGGCTCTGTGTCTATGGTCACAGAATTGATGGAGTTTAAAAAGAAAAATATATTATCTAGAGCTATAACCACTCCAAATAGTAGCAGTGTGATTTTGGGGGGCTTGATTCTTTCTCTGTTATTTTTTCAGGTTTTTATAAATTCTCTAGTATTTTTTCTAGGCTCCATATTCTTTAATTATGAAATCATTAGCTTTCCAATAATCTTAGTCAACTTTATATTAGCTAGTTTATTTTCTATTACTCTATCTTTAGTAATGGTTAGAATATTCAACAATGAAAGCATTGGTTCCTTGATTACTGCATTGTTTTCCATGTTAACTTTATATTTATCCATGTTTTCTCAAGAAGATTTCTTCCCAAATGTACCTCAGTTTGTTTCAAATCTAGGGAAATTTACACCTCAGTATTGGATATTTGACAGTCTTGAAAAATCCGTATTCTTTCCGAATACATTTATCGTTGCATTAATGGTTTTGGCATTATTTTCAGCAGGAAGCTACAAATTAAAGGATTTTGTAAGGAAATAGCGGAAGCAATTAAAACAAGTTTATAGAATAATTGAACGGGGCTGATGCTTTATTTAAAGCATCAGCCCCGTTCAATTGTTTTAACATACTTTCTACTCTTTATTCACTTCTTTAAACATATATGAAAGTATAAATAAACTCTCATTTAAATGGACGTTTTCGACTACAACATCCTCTGGAAGCTTTAAGTCAGTAGGTGCAAAATTCCATATGCCCTTTATGTTGCTCTTTACAAACATATCTGCTACTCCTTGAGCTTGATCCTTTGGAGTAGTTATTATTCCTATCTCGACTCCATTATCAGTTATGAAATCTTCAAGCATGTCAACATCAAGTATCTCAATGTCTCTAATTTTCAAGCCTATTAGCTTAGGATTTTTATCAAATAAAGCCAAAAGCTTAAAGCCAGCATCTTCAAATCCTCTATAATTTGCTACTGCTTGCCCTAGATTACCTGCGCCTACTAATATGGCTTTATAAGCTCTCTCTAGACCTAGAATTTTTCCAAGCTGCTTGTGTAGCTCTTCAACATTATATCCATAGCCTTGCTGCCCAAAGCCACCAAAGTTATTTAAATCCTGCCTTATTTGAGAAGCAGTAAATCCCGTTATATTGCTTAATTCCTGTGATGATATTCTATAAATGTCTTTATCTAATAGTTCTCCTAAGTATCTGTAGTATTTAGGAAGTCTTCTTATGACTGCCATAGAAACCCTATTTTCTCTTTCCATATAAATTCTCCACCTACTCTTATTTAGATTTTCATACCTACGGAATATTTTAAATATTATATCATTTGGTTAATTTCCTGTCAATTTGCAAATGGCAATAAGTGACTTAAATATCAATATATATCAATAGTATGAAGCATTAAACTCTATTCTCTTCTTATATTGTCAATTCTATTGTTTCTTATCCTCTCAAAAATGATACCCTAATGTTTCTTTTATAAACGTTTTTTGATAAAATTGTAGTTATAAGTACAAAGTGAGGAGGAAATGAAGTGATAGTTTTATCATGTAGCAATATATCTAAAAGCTATGTAGTAGATACAATACTGGATAAAATCACTTTTTCACTTAATGATAATGAAAAGGTTGGTCTTGTTGGCTTGAATGGTGCAGGCAAGTCAACTTTATTTAATATTTTATGTGGAAGAATTTCTATGGATTCTGGTGAAATGTTCCTGTCAAAGGATTATAAAATAGGCTATCTTGAGCAGCATACACAATTAGAAAGTGATAAATCTATTTTTGATGAAGTAATGGATGTGTTCACACCCTTAATAGATATGGAAAAAAAATTAAGGGAGCTTGAGCATAGTATAAGTATAGAAGGACAGAAAAATGAATCCAAATTATTAGACTCATTGATGAATGAGTATGCACATCTCATGGAAGAATTCCAGAACAGAAATGGCTATGGCTTCAAAAGTGAAATCAAAGGCACTTTAAAGGGGTTAGGCTTTGTCGAAGAACAGTTTTATATGCCTATAGCTCATTTAAGCGGTGGTCAAAAAGCAAGGGTTATGCTTGCAAAGCTGCTTTTAAGCAAGCCTGATATTCTGCTTTTAGATGAGCCTACTAACCACCTTGATATACAAGCCATAGACTGGCTGGAAAGATACATTAAAGAATACAAGGGTGCAGCAATAATAATATCTCATGATAGGTATTTTCTTGATAATACTGTATCTAAAATATTTTATTTAGAAAACTCTCTACTTAAAATATATAACGGAAATTACACTACTTTTATGAAAAAAAGAAAGGATGAATTAGAGCTTTTAGAGAAAAAATACGAGGAGCAGCAAAAAGAAATTACAAGACAGGAAGAAATAATAAGAAGGTTTATGTCCTATGGTGGGCAGAGATATATAAGACAAGCTCAAAGCCGACAGAAAATGCTGGATAAAATGAAGAAAATTGATTCTCCTCTCAGTGAAAGCAAAAAATCTAAGATTAGGTTTGAGCCAAAGGTTAAGAGTGGAAATGACGTAATATCAGTAGAAGACCTTAGCAAATACTTTGGTGAGCAAAAATTATTTACTGACGTAAACTTTAAAATATATAGAGGAGAAAAGGTTGGACTCATAGGTCCTAATGGTGTAGGAAAAACAACTCTTTTCAAAATGGTCACGGGAAAAATACCTATTAATGATGGTATCATAGAGCTAGGACATCATGTAAATATAGGATATTTTGATCAGGAGCAGTCTAATCTTAATGACGAGAAGACTATTGTTGATGAGATATGGGATGAAAATCCATCTCTGGACCACTACCAAATCAGATCTCTGCTCGCTCAGTTTTTATTTTTTGGTGATGATATTTTTAAGGAGATATCTGAATTAAGCGGTGGAGAAAAAAGCAGAGTAGCACTTATTAAGCTTATGATGTCAAAGGCAAATCTACTGCTAATGGATGAACCTACTAATCATCTTGATATAGATTCCAAGGAAGTCCTTGAGGATGCTCTACAGAACTATGACGGAACTCTTTTAGTCATATCCCATGACAGATATTTCTTAAATAAGGTCGCTAACAAGATACTGGATTTGTCTGGTACAGGAATTGCTGAATATTTAGGTAATTATTCATACTATCTGGAGAAAAAAAATACTCCTATTTATGATAGTGAAGATGATGTAATACAAAAAACCAGAACTCAGCTTAAAGCGGAAAAGAAAAAAGAAAAGGATAAGAAGCTTCTAGAAAAAAAACAAAAGGAGATGATAAAAAATATAGAAAAAAACATATCTGGGTACGAAGATAAAATTCATGAGTTAGAAAATGAGCTGTGTGACCCAAGTGTATACTCTGATCATGAAAAGAGTCAGAGTATTCATCAGGAAATACTTGAGCTTAAGGATGAGCTGGAGCTGCTATATGATGAGTGGGTTATGCTGACTGAGGAAATATCTGAAGAATGAAAAATGATTAAATATTAAAAACATATAACTTTAAGTAACGGCCTATTATTCAGATAAAAATTATACTGAGCAATAGGTCTTTACCATATAAAGACTGTATAAGGCTTTCAATTATTCTATTATTTTATCGAATTATGTCAACGTTTAAAATTAGGTGCTATCCCATATTATTCTAATTATTATAACAAAAATTTTATTTTCCCCATTTAATCCACATATTATTCACATAATCCACAAGGTTATCCACATTATTATATAATATGATATGTACTTCACAATATTATTTCCACATTATCCACAGAACAGCTGCATTTATATAAATAATAATGTGGACAAGTTGTGAATAATTTGCGTATTTTTTTGTCGAAAACATTCAGAAATTGGTTTACATAATTTGATAGACATAATGGAATTATTTTTCTATGTGACGACATATAGTATCTTATAGTCTTTTGTAAAAAATCCCTTAATATTTGAAAATGAAGAATTTTCTTTTTCTAAATGATAAAGCTTCATCATCTAAAAAATCTGCTCTTTCCACTTGCCTGTTCTTATATATAATAATGACACTGTCATAGATACTATTGATGCAATTGGAGCTGCCAATCCTAATCCTATTAGACTTTCTCCAGTATACTTCCCTAATATATATGCTAATGGCACCCTTATTAGCAGAGATGAAGTAATTCCATTTATCATTGCAAAGGTCGTTCGCCCACACCCATTTAAAAAACCATTTAGGCAAAATTTGAATGCAACTAACATAAAGTCAAAGCTATAGGTTTTAAAATACTGTACTCCAGCTATTATTACTTCTCCTCCAGCGTTAAAAATGCCCATTATTGTTTCTGGAAAGGCTTGAGCCCATACGAAAAAGAAAAGGGAACATATAAAGGAAAGTATAATACTAATATTTAATGCTTTTTTAGCACGCTCTGGTTGCTTTGCTCCTATGTTTTGTGCTGCTAAGGCTGCTAAAGCATAAGAAAATGCCATTGGCGGAAGCATTGAAAAAGTTTCAAACTTAGCTATAATGCCTACAGCTGCAGATTCAGCAACTCCCATGCTGTTTGCGATTGCAGCAATAAATAGAAAAGATATCCATAATAATACTTCCTGTAAGGATAATGGAAATCCTAGTTTAAATAATTTCGACGCCTTTTCTTTATTTATAACAAACTTCTTAATTTTAAACTCAAATATAAACTTCTTTTTGGTAAGATATATAATTGCAATTATCATGCTTATGCCTTGAGATATTACAGTTGCCAATGCTGCACCTGAAGCCCTCATATCTAATGAGCCTACAAAAACCAAGTCTAATATAATATTAAGTATACAGGCAATTCCAATGAAATAGACAGGGCTTTTAGAATCACCCAGTCCCCTAAGTATTGCACTGACAGCATTATATCCAAAAATAAATACTATTCCACTAGAGGCCATAACCACATACCTTTTAGCATCACCAAAAGACTCAGATGGAGTTTGTAGGATTTTAAGTAAAGGATTAGTCACTATTAACATTAGTATTGTTATGATTACTGATGCTATCATCCCCATGGAAAGCATTGTACCTATTGATTCGGAGGTATCATTTTCTCTTTTCGCTCCATAATATTGTCCTATGAGTATTGTGCCTCCCATTGTAAGTCCTGTTATAAGCCCATTTACAATCTGCATAACCTGCGTGCCTATTGCAACAGCCGATATTCCAGGTGTATCTGTAAACAGACCAATTACAATTAAATCCACAGTTCCGTAAAGAGCTTGTATAAGATTTGCTATTATAAATGGTATGGCAAAGTATATCAGTGATTTATATATATTTCCCTCTGTCAAGTTATGGTCAATTTTCTGCAAAATTTTCTGCTCCTTTCTATTTAACAAAAACCGATGTATCCTCCTTCCAATTATATATTATAACTAAAATTGATGAGGAATACATCGGTTTCTATAATTTATTTGGCTTTTCCTAAGTATTTGTCTATTTCCAACCAGGGAATGGGTATACTGGCTCTTTTTCTTTATATTGCTCTGGCCATACACAATACCAATTCTCATTAGTTGGCTTTGGAGCATTTAAATCCTCTGGTTGATATTGTGCAACTCCCCAACTAAAATCAGCTGCATTACCACCTGTTGGGTTCATTTTATAATTGTATCCAGCAAGTATAAATGTATTATTTACCATAGCTTCAATCATCTTATCTTTTTCTATAGAACCAGCCTTATTTGCAGCTTTTGCTGCAAGCTCTACAGCCATAAATCCTGCTATATGATCATTACCTGGAATATGATCATATTTTTCTTTTACTATTTTCGCTAAATATTCCTTAGTCTCAGACTCATATTTATTCTTAAACACTGAATAAGCAAAGAATCCTCTTTGTGCCACATCAGCTGGTAACCCTCCTATTTCTGGCCTTGTCCAGGATAAAGTATCCCAGCCCATGCCTTCAACTATCATGTAAGGCGCATAGTAATCTAACTCCTTAGCCTTTTCAACAAATCTTACACTGTCTTCAAAATAGTGTGGTACAAACACGATATCTGGTTTAATTTCCTTTAATTTTGATATTACAGGTGTCCAGTCATCATGCTGTGGCTCAAACAGTTCATTATATACTATATCAAACCCATTGTCTTTCCAATACGGAACTACTGATGCAGCTATTTCCTGTCCATAAGAAATATTTAAGTTCAATACTGCCACAGTTTTTGGCTTTTCTAAGCCCTTATGGTTCCACTTATCAAAGTTTACAAAAAACTCTGCAATATCATGCCACCACATACCACCTCTCCACTCATCATCCATTTGAATGTTTACAATATTTTGCCCAAATTGGTCGTTTGCTACATAACTGTCTGCTGCTATACAGAATAAAAGCTTATCATATTTTGCAGCAACAGGTGCAGCAGCTAAAAATGGTGATGTATATGGTGACACAAGAAGATCAACCTTATCCTGAGTTATTAATCTTTCATAAAGCATTGGTATTTTACTTTCGTCAAATTCATCATCATAATACTTTAAAACTACCTGTCTACCATTAATTCCCCCAAGCTCCTCATTAACATATTTTATTGCTGCTTGCGCACCTTCAAGAGCCATAAGTCCTGCGTGTGAAACTGGACCACTTACTGTAAATGTTCCACCAATTACTATTGGATCATTTTCTCCTTTAGTCTGCTCTGCAGAACATCCCGAAAGAGCAAAGCTTATAACCACCGCGATTAAAAGTAGAAATAACATTACACGTTTTTTCTTTAACATTAACATAAAAAAACCCTCCTTTTTTTATACAACCTTTTACCTCACCGTATTTTTATGTTTAAAGCATTATTAAATGCCTAAATACGATTTCTTAACACCTTCATTATCTGCTAGCTCTTCACATGAGCCAATTAATACTATCTCTCCCTGTGCCATGACATATCCTCTTGAAGAAAAGTCAAGTGCAATATCCACAATTTGCTCAACCACTAAAGCAGGAATATTAAGAGAATTCGTTAAATCCTTTAGCATTTCATACAAGTCATAAACAACTTTTGGAGCTAAGCCCATGGAAATATCATCTAATAAAAGCAGCTTTGGCTCTGTCATAATTGCTTTTCCAATAGAAAGCATTTTTCTTTGACCACCGCTTAGAGTCTTTGCTTTATCATGTTTTTTTGATTTTAAAGGCGGAAAGAACTTATACACAATGTCTAAATTTTTATTCCTATTTTCTTTTTTTAGACAAGAAATAGCTAGGTTTTCTTCAATTGTTAAATTAGCGAAAGTGCCGCCATCTTCAGGTACATGAACTATTCCCATATGGACAATTTCATGGGGTTTTAGCTTGTCAATCCTCTGCCCTTGATATAAAATTTGCCCTTCTCTTGGATGCACTAATCCTGATATAGCCTTCATTAACGTACTCTTACCTGCTCCATTAGCCCCTATAAGAGAAACTGATTCTTTGTCATTGATGTATAGGGATACATTCTTTAAGACATCAATTTCTTTATCATAGCCTACTGTAATACCATCTATCTCAAAAATTATCATATCCCTTCCCTCCCTAAATAGGCTTCTATTACTTTTGGGTCATTTCCTACTTCTTCTGGTGTTCCTTCAGCTATTAAGCTACCTGAATGAAGTACTCCTACACGGTCACATATTTCTTTAATAAAAATCATAATGTGTTCTACAACGACTATTGTTATTCCTCGCCTCGACAGGTTCTTCATAAGCTCCATACGGTCAATAATCTCTTCACCTGATAATCCACTGGCCATTTCATCAAACAATATTAGCTTTGGATTAGTTGCTAGAGCTCTAGCTATTTCTACATTTTTTTTGTCAGGAAGTGTTAAGTAGCTTGTCAATGTATCTCTTTTATTCTTCAAATTAGTTAGTTCTAATATTTCATCAATAGGAATCTCTTCTTTTTTGTCTACTTTTCTACCATTTGCCCTAGCCACTCTAATGTTTTCTAATGGAGTCATGCTCTGAAAGGGCAATACATTTTGAAAGCATCTACCTATTCCTAATTTTGCAATTTTCCAAGGCTCTATCCCTGTTATATCTTGACCGTCAAATATTATTCTTCCTTCTGTAGGCTTTAGAAACCCGCATGCTATATTAAAAGTAGTAGTTTTTCCAGCACCATTAGTTCCAATAAGACCATATATTTCATTAGGCTCTATATTTATATTAATATTTGAGAATACATTTAATCCTCCAAAGCTTACTTTGAGATTTTCCATTTGTAATAATGCCATTTTTCACACTCCTTATAAATAGTAGGATTTCTAGAACGATTAATTTGTTAATCCAGATGACTTCTTGACTTGGTTATCCTTAGCTATTTTGGTTTTACTTAGCCTTGCACCTTTTATTCTATTAGCTATGGTTGGATACAAGCCCTCCCTAGCTCCTAGCATAATAACAACTAACATAATTCCTAGTATTAGGTGATGCCCACCATTTATAGGCACATAAGCTCGTGCAAATTCTTGGACTAATATTACTACAATTCCACCAAATACTGGACCAAGAATAGTACCAACCCCACCTATATAAGGTCCGAGTAATATTGCTAAGCTTGTATCCGTACTAAAGCTTGTTAATGGATGTACAAAGCTGCTATATAATGCGAATAATGCACCTGCTATTCCTACATAAAAAGCACCTATTACTAAAGCCGCCATCTTCGTCTTAAAAATATTTATGCCTACCATTTCTGCTGCTATGGCTGAATCTCTAACTGCTTTAAAGCTCAATCCTATATCTTTACTTACTAGCCATTTAGTTGCTATGACTATTACTATGGTAATTAGAGCTATGATACTGTATAAAAGATATCTGTTAATTGGGGGTATAAAAATTCCCCTAGTGGCAAATAGTGCAGGAGTTGAAACAAATATACGCTCAAATACTATACCTAATCCAAAAGTTCCTATAAGAAATGGAAAGCCTTTAATTCTTAGTAGAGGGTAGGATATGATATAAGCAAATGCTGCACTGATAATTCCTCCTAAAATTACTAGTATAAACAAAGGAATTTTGAGCTTATACCCTATAGGTAATCCAACACAATAAGCCCCAATACCAAAAAACACTGCATGTCCAAAGGATATTTCTCCAATATATCCACCTAGTAAATTCCACCCTTGCCCTGCTATGAGGAATAGACAGATATATGCAATAAAATTAATCATAAACCCTGCACCTGTTAAAAACACTAAGGCTAAAAATGCTATAAAAATAATGCCTCCTATAAGTATGTCTCTTTTCATATCTGTTTTAATGCCCATGTTTTCACCTCATCTCATTATTGTCGTTTAAATAATCCTTCAGGTTTGGCTACCAAGAAGATTAGAAGACCAATAAATAGAATCGCTTCTTTATATGCTGGTATCCAAAAATAGCTTGTTAATGATTCAATTAAGCCTACTACAAAGCCTGCTGTTACAATTCCTCCTATACTGCCCATCCCCCCAATTATTACTGCAACCCAACCTTTCAAAGTAAGATCCATACCAAGGGAAGGCGTTATAGGATAAGTAAGGGCATAGAATAAGCCTGCTATAACTGCAATAGATGAGGAAAGGCCAAATGTAGCACTACATATTCTGTCATAGTTAATACCTGTTAGCATCGCAGTAACTCTATCGTCGGAGCATGCTCTTAATGATATACCTAGCTTTGTCTTCTTTAGTAATATATTAAGGAAAAGAACAAGCAAGCCTAGAGTTACTAGTGCTAATAAATGCACTACTGATAATTTTAAAGTGCCTATAGGTAGTGCTGTGTTTCTGTAGCTAGTTGCAAGAGTTCTGTATGTACCAGTCCAAAGAATTAAGCTTATTGCCATAATAATCATGCCTGAACCTTGAGTGACCATTACCTGTCCTTGATAGCGTCCCTTCCATATTTCCATGCTCATAAATGGTTTTAATATAGTAGACTGAATTATGTATCCAAAAGCAAAGAAAACTGGTAATAGCACTAATGCTGAGATGAGTGGATTTATATTCCACAATGTAAATGCCCAATACATCAGATACGCTGCTAATACAGCTAAGTTACCATGTACTACAGAGCATATAAAAAGCCTCCCAAATATCAGAGCAAATGATAAGCCTAACAGCGCATATATTGCACCTACTCCTAAGCCACCAAAAAGGCTCTGAATTAATCCAGTAAAAGTCATATTGCCACCTCTTATCTTGTATTTTGGTATATCAAAAGCCTTGTTTAAATGACTGAAAAGGTTTTCACAACCTTTTCAGTCATGCTTACTTATATAATTATTATTCTTCAACTAATGCAATTGCTCTGATTGGAGAGCCGCTGCCATCTCTTATTCTCAGCGGAAGTCCCATATATACAAATCTTTTTCCAACTACTTTATCTAGATTACAAAGGTTTTCTGTATTTGTAATTCCATATTCTCCGCATACTAAATGTCCTGAGAAATCTAAATCATCTGGCGTTTGGTCTATGGCCGGAGAGTCTACTCCTATATTTACTACTCCCTGCTCCGCTAGCCATTTTGCTGATTCGTAGGATACTCCTGTATGCTTGCTTCCTAATCCACCGTAATTTAATGCATCGAATTTATCATCATCTGAATGTAGGGTAGGGTGAGTTCTTTCAAAGTGACCAGTATACATTAAGAAAACGTCACCTTTTTTAATTTCTAATCCATGTTTGTCTAGTGCTTCTTGAATGTCTTTTATTTCAATATATTCTGGATATCTAATATGTCTTAAATCAACACATATTGCATCTCCATAGAATAAATTGAAATCCATATTATCTATTGTAGGTCCATCTGGTTTAAACTCCCATATTGCGTCTGAGTGAGTTGATCCATGTTCACTCATTAATATATTTCTTGCAGAAAATCCTAATGTTGTTGAACCTGTATCCTTCATATTCTTTTCATGAGTTTGATTTAGCATGATAAATGTCTTTTGGTGAATACCAAACACTGGTGCTCCTTCGTAGATTTCTTGACTTAGGTCTATTATCTTCCATCTTTGATTAAAGTTCATATTCTTCTCTCCTTTTTATATTATTTTGAAGTCCCTCACCTTAATAGGTGGAAATCTTCTATTTTATAGGCTCTATGGATGGTATTACACAATAGTTTTCTACGTCTACTACGCCTTTATCTGTTATCTTCCACTTTGGACTTGTGGATAATGACAAGAAGGCTAAATGCATAAATGGAGCTGGAATATCACAATTTAAATCTTTTTTAACTAAATTGTGTAGTTCTATCATTCTTTGGGTTAGCTCTGATGCGCTTAGTTCATCTGTCATAAGTCCAGCTATTCTTAGTGGCAGCTCACCTATTACTTTTCTATCTTTAACTACTGCTACTCCACCCTGCATATCAATTACATGATTAACAGCTGCTGCCATATCTTCATAATTAGTTCCTACAACTATTATGTTGTGAGTATCATGTGACACAGATTCTGCAAATGCACCTTCTTTAAGGTTGAATCCTTTTACGAAGGAACGTCCAATGTCTGCTTGACCATGTCTTCCTACTACTGCTATTGGAAGCAAATCTATTTCTGTTGATTTTACATATCCATTTTCAACTGGTAGCTCAATTTCCAACTTTTCTGATAGGTTTTGCAATACTATTAGCCCTATACAGTTTGCTTTAACCTTGTCTGTATCTGAAGCTATCATAAGATCCTGCGGAGTTATATGGCTTCTCTTAACAGAATGCTTTACTGCATCTGGATATGTGTATGCTGGAAGATTTATTAAAAGCTCTCTATTTTCTGCTATATGCTGTCCTTTAAGGAAAACTTTTGTAACATTCATGTCTTCTAATTTCCCATCTATTACAGCAATATCAGCATATTTTCCTGGTGCCAATATTCCTATTTCGCTTAGTCCCAACCAGGTTGCTGGATTTATTGTAGCCATTTGAATAGCTTCTATTGGGTCTACTCCTTGTTTTATTGTACGACGAATTATGTCGTTCATGTGTCCCTTTGTCATTATGTCCTCTGCCAGCATATCATCAGTAGCAAGTATTGCTCTTCTTGAATCTAATCTTTCTTCAGTTATTGCTCTTACACACTCTGGCATGTTGTTTTGTGTAGACCCCTCTCTCATCAACACATATACACCATATCTAAGCTTTTCCACTGCCTCTGCCTTTGATGTTGTCTCGTGACAAGATACATCAGTTCCCCCGCAAATAATGTGTGCTGCTAAATCCTTTCCAAATATCTCGGCTGCATTTCCATCTACACCCTTGCCAATACTTCTTGCATATACTGTTGAGGCTATTGTATCTCTAACAACATCATAATTATTGTCATATACAAATTTCATACAAGTAACGCCCTGTGTCTCCCCTATTCCTGTAACTGTAGGATATTCAAGCATTTCAGGTATGTCTTTTGATGTCAGGTTTTCCCCAGCTGTCTCTAAGCCTGGTGAATCTGGTGTTAAGGCTGGTACTCTTAAATATACATGATGAGGCATTGTAGCTGTTTCTTCAGCCATGGCCTTTATTCCAACCTTTCCTAGAACATTTCCTATTTCATGTGGGTCAGAAATTAAACAAGTTGTTCCTGTTGGCAGTGACAGCCTAGAAAATTCTGTTGCTGTCAGCATAGCAGATTCAAAATGCATATGAGCATCTATAAACCCAGGTGTAATATATTTTCCTTCTACATCTATTACCTCAGTATTCTTGCCTATTAAGCTTGTACAATCACCTACCATTAAAATATACTCTCCTGTAATTGCCACATCAGCCTTATAGATTTCTTTAGTGATTACATTTACTACATTGCCATTTTTTAAAACCTTTTCCGCATATTTGTCATCACTCATTAATGCGTCTACACAACTTAGTCTGTCTGATACTAGCTTTAGCTCTTTTGTACTCAGCATCTTAATTATTACCTCCCTTTATATTTATTGTTTCTTTATCTTGACATAGTATAATTGCAACTACTATGCCAATTATAGTTTTTATTAAATCTAGTAATATAGCCCTTTCTAGGTATAAATGAGTAAATAAAAAAACTGCAAGTGCGGAATTTTTTTCTGCAATGCAGTCCTTATATTTTAATTTAATATAGTTCATAGAGAGAATTTACTTAATTATAGGTAATTTTACCTATTATTAATCTGAGGAAAGGTTTTCCTAATCTTTAATTTTATATCAGGAACTTTTTTCCTCTCTTTAATAAATATTTATCAAGCTCTTTCATCATAGTTATATTTTTTGAATTTATTTCTAATAGTTCTATCAGTTATACCTAACAGTTCTGCTGTATCTTTTTGATTATAGTTGCATATCCTATATGTTTCTTTAATAACCTTTTTTTCTATCATTTCTAATGTTTCACCTACAAATATAGGTATAAGCTTTTTCCCTATATGTTCATTTGACTCATAGCCTTTATTTATATAATTCATGATGTCCTTCTTTGTAAGAATGTTATTATCAGAAAGAGCAATGGCTCTTTCGATTAAATTTTCAAGCTCTCTTACATTACCTTTAAAGTCATAGCCTTCTAACGTTTTAATAAAATCATTATCTACTTTACTTATATTCTTACTTAGTTTTCTGCTATATTTATATATGAAATACTCCACTAAGTAAGGTATATCTTCCCTTCTTTCTCTAAGAGGAGGTAAAAAAATATTTATGACGTTTAATCTATAGAATAAATCTTCTCTAAACTTACCTTCATTAACTAAGGAAGATATATCTCTATTAGTAGCAGTAATTATTCTAACATCAACCTCTATTGGCTCCTCTGAGCCTAATGGTGTAATGGTTTTTTCTTGAATTGCATGTAGAAGCTTTCCCTGTAGAGATATGTCCATATCTCCAATTTCATCTAAGAATAGTGTTCCTTTATTAGATAATTCAAAATACCCTTTCTTGTCACCTACAGCTCCTGTAAAAGCCCCTTTTTTATAACCAAATAATTCACTTTCTAAAAGGTCTTTTGGTATTGCGGCACAGTTGACTGTGTTAATTCTTTCATTTTTCCTATTTCCTTGTTCATGTATTATTCTAGCTATTATACCTTTACCTGTACCACTTTCTCCAGTTATCAATACATTTGAGTCGATATTCTTAACTTTTTCTACGGTCTTTAATACATTCTTCATACTAGCAGACTCAGCTATAATTCCATATGTCTCATAATTTTTCTTTGCTTCTGCATTAAGATAATTTATCTGCTTATATAGATTGTACATTTCAACGCCTTTAGCAATTAGAAGCTCTAATTCTTTAAAATCTATTGGCTCTGTCAGATAAAAGAAAATACCACTCCTTATTGCCTCCGATATATATTTAAAATTATCATAATTAACATTTCCATAGGGCGTAGTTACTATAACTATTGCCTGCGGGTTTAATTCTCTTATTTTATAATATAACTCCAGTCCATTATCTTTACCAAATTTCACATCTAATACTGTAACAGCTATTTCACTATTTTTATAATGCTCCAGTGCTGCTTTAGAATTATATGCCAAGCATAAATCATATTTATCTTTTAGAGCAAACTTTAAGGACTCAACAACATACATGTCATCATCAACAATTAGTATCTTTTCCATCTAATCTCAACCCCTTGTTTATTAAAGATAACACTAATACTCTAGATTTCACATAGTTGCTTCTGACCTACAATAGCCTTTAGATTATATCTCACGTTAGTACTTCTAAGATTTTAATACAGAAGACTGCAATCTATTAAGAGTGAATCACAGCCCTTATAGCCTGCTAATGAACATAATAAGCAATGCTATTTATAATTGCAATCATCATGCCACTTATTGCTATTTATGGGCCTAGCAAATTAGCCGTTTATAGAGGTTCATTTAGACTTTACAATAGCAATTAGGGAAAATTTTTCCTCATACCTAGTCTATGAAATTAAGGTTTTTTTATAAGCTTTCGCTAATTCTACTGGATTTGCTATGTCTTTTAAGCTAGGAAACTTTTTCTGAATTGTTAAATTTATATTAGGAATTCCTTTCCTGCTTTGATGAATGTTTTAACTTGCTGTAAAATATGACTTAAGAGGATAGTAAAAATCCATCCTCTTAAGCTTAAACTAACGGATTATTTTAATCCTTAGAATAAACCAA